>CAVXGV010000006.1:0-578115 GCA_963761345.1 uncultured Gammaproteobacteria bacterium | reverse complement strand
ACGTTTCCGGGAAGCCAGGGATGCTCTACAAGAAATAGGCGCAATCCCAGCAGAAACCAGATCCCATGCTACCAGCTAAGAACAAACTCGCCGTCTCGACCGAGACCGACTCATTACGGGTAGCTTGGTTGCGTGAATTCAGCTAACCAAAGGGCCAATGCGCCGGCAAGAATTGCCACTTCGATACTTCGATGCCACTTCAGGTTTGTGATTGTGGCAGATACGCCGCGATTACCGTGGTGGCATCCTTGCAGCCGAGTGGATGCACTGGCGAACGGCCTATCGCCCGTATCGACCCGAAGCCGTCCGATATCGCGGAAGCGGACACTGGGGGTGGGCTGTCGCAGGTCCCAAACGGGGCCTGTATGATGTGCAACCTGAATACACGGCGGCGCTCCTAATAACGATGCAACCTTCCGTACCCCCTTTTCTTGCAACAATCCTCGGCGTGTTTGCCGCGATGATTTTCATGAGTCCTTTTGTCCATTGGCTTGCGCTTGTCCAAACCGCTTTGGCAAAGCACGGCGGGGTCTTTCTGGGTCCCGCCAAACGACGGCTCCTTCCCATCAGCACCCTTTGTGGTCCTCTTTCATCCAGTGCCATATTTGACTGTCGCCCTGATTATAATCTCGGTGCTGGTCGTCTCCGGCTCGTTCGCAAAAGCCTGGTGGTGGTTTTCTTGGCGGCTTTTATTTGTACGTCGCCTCGGTGAGTATCTTTGGTCCTATCGTGGCACGCACCACTGTCGGTCGGCGATGCCGAAAAGAACAGCAAGCTTATATGGCCGTTTGATGTCCTCGTGGGACGCCGCCACGAGCGTGAGTATGGTCCGTCAGTATCGTGCGGCTTGCGCGTTGTTTCTAGTGCAGTGCAGCTTTGCCAGGCTATCGACAGGAGAACAGGCCGACGTTATCCAGCGTGTGCGAACATTACTTTTTGTTGTTGGGCATGAACATATATGTCGTTCCGCCAAATAGTCCCTACCCTTACGTTCATCTTCGCGGCGCAAATGAAGGCACTTGAAATTCCGCCAGCTCTTGATGGAGAGCCCTGGCCGCTACCCGACAAATTTGTTCTACCTGTTCTAAAACCAAATCCGATCGGGGTTTGGGTTCCCCGCAGACTGTCGTCGCTGCTTTGGAAGGGGTTGTATCTCTCGAACGTGTACCGACGCGGCGGCAAACCCGTGGAGGCCGCTCGGGCGGCCATGATTGCGCGCGGGCTAGATGTAAACGGTTCAGGTGTCTGGCACGAGTCGTAGAGCTGGGTGGAAAATTACGATAAGGCAGCAGCGGCCACACTTGGCCGGGATTTGCCCCATAGGCCCGAGCCTGCGAACGCCGTGTCGCCCGAGGAGGCGGCCTAGCTGGTGGAGATGTGGGGTGCGCGTCCCTGCGCGACGGCGCACGTTCGAACGACTGCTGCCCTACTCTTCCCTCCCTGCCGCCCCGCTGCCCTGGTGACGTGAGACACTCCTTACCCGCCCACGGACGCAACAGAATGCGGAAAGCGATTTAAGGGATAGTCCAATGGCGTTGTGGTACCGGCGAGAAACAGCGCAACAAATTCGACCTCTCGCCACCGCAACAGCTGTTCGCTGATTATTCGACAAATCTTGCCAAGGAGCCCGTAAATGAGCTGGCAATCTTCACAGACCGCGAGCGCAACAGGCACCGTACCTGCTAAGACTGCGAAGGGATGGTGTGACCGCTAAATAGAAATGTCCGCTTTGGCCCCCGTGGCCCACTCTCCGCTGATCGTCTTTACGGTCTGGGAGATTGGCCATGATCCGGATACCAAAGGTGACCATGACGATGCGTGAACTGAATCGAGCTCCGGCGTGCACTGCGTTGGTCTACGTAGACGAGGCAACGAGTCGCTTGATGGTGTGGCGGCGCGCAGCGACGGATGCCAACCAGGTATTGATCCATTGGGCCGATTTGTATCGGGAGCTGCTCGGTTCAATCGGCGCACTGGTCGGCGATGCCAGCATCGACCAGTCAGTGACTTAGTGGCCCAGGACTCTAGAATCCTCGATAATTCCTACCGTGAGTTATTGCACTGAAAATGAGGGGACATCATCACCGCATTGCGGCATCCGCAAAAACCAGTGCCGCGCGATCGACCGCAGCTCGAGAGGTTCATCGGTCAACCAGAGATCGAGTGAATAGATAATCATTCGAGCGCGCGTCAAAGGCGGGAAAAGATTTGCAGATTACGCTTGCATTCCAAGCCCAGCGGGCATAGGTTCGCAACGGTCCCAGAATAAGCCAGAATAGGGAGAAACAACAAATGGCTAGTCTAAACCTGCTTACACGCCGGGATGTCTCTCGGTTAGCTCTAATGGCAGTTTCCACCTTTGCACTGCCGAAACTGTCACAAGCGGAGAGTTACAAGGTCTCACGTTATAAGGTCTCACATGTGGTGTCCGGCTTGAGCAAGCCGACCGGACTCGCAATCGATGATGACGTCCTTTACTTCACGGAAGTGCCCACGCCGGGTATGCCCGGTGGCCTGAATGGGGTGAAACAGCTGGATTTGGAAGGCAAGAGAATCACGACGCTTCATATGGGCGAGCCCTACCCTATCAATATCACGGTGAGCCGTGATGGATCACTTTATTGGGCCTGTTTTTCGGCGGGCGTGATTCTGAAACGGGACCCAAACGGAGTGACTACGGAGTTCATTACCGGCTTGCCTAATCCAAGCGGCATTGCCATCGACCGCAGAAATACGCTGTATTTCACGGAGGTGCCCACGCCCGGAGTCCCCAATGGAAAGAACGGCGTGTTTTCAACCAGGGATGGCGTTACCTTCGAAACGCTCCATATGGGTGAGCCGGAGCCCGTGGAGATTACGGTTGCGCGGAACGGCGATTTGTACTGGGCCTGCCGCTCAGCGGGCGTGATTCTGAAGCGAAGCGCGGCGGACGGAAGCGTGAGTGAGTTCATCACGGGTTTGAACAAACCGACAGGGATCACGATTGACCCCAAGGGCCGGACCTTGTACTACACAGAAGTCCCCACGCCGGGCGTGTCGGGGGCGAATGGTGGGAGCAACAAAGTATCCAAATATGATCTGCGCACGGGACGAACTTCGTTAGTTCACTTCGGCGATCCGCAACCGAACGCGGTCGCGGTCGCGAGCGACGGTACGGTTTACTGGACTTGTACCAGCGCTGGGGTCATCCTGAAAGCGCGGCCCGTTCGCTGCGAGGACGAAGACGAGGACGAGGACTACTAATTCGGGAAGAGGGAGTCAATGGCTCGTTCGCCGGTTTGGCTTTGGGCGAAGATATTGTAGCGTTGTCTCCCTCGGTTCCAGCTGCCTTTAGCCGGCTGTTCAGCTGCGCGTGGCATGGATATCGATCCTGTTGATCACAGGCATATTTTCTACAACAGGCGGAGCGCAACACAGGCCGTACCTACCAAGCCTGCGAAGTAGAAGGCGCCTTGCCGCATTTGCGTATTCAATGACTTACACGTGAATCTTCTGCTAAATCTAAGTGACTCCGAGAGTCTCTCGTTGCACGCGCCTTGATCGTGATCGTGAAGTTTCTGGAGTTCAGCGCGCAAACCCGTGTAGAACGCGACCGTCGCGGTGTAGGTCAAACAGAACCACCGCTTATTTACACTTTGACGATGATGACTTGAGCGGACGCAGGCACAGGCTTGCCGAACAGTGCGTATGGTACCTTGGCGCTCTTAAGCAGATGTGTGATGTCATGCACGTCGGAAGTCACGATCGTCGCGGGAGGCTGCCCTGCCGCAATGGCGACCACGTGCCCATCGACAACCGCGGCAGTTCTCGAAAGCGCTAGCAATGCTCCCACCTGCCGCGCACTGGTCTCGTTCAATTCCGGGAAGCCATCAACGGAGCCGAACAATGCAGCGGTTCGTGGATGGACCTTAGGGCCGCGCCACGTTTCAGCCACCACGGTTGCCGGCACCAGAATCGGCGTCCTATTTTTTTGGGCCGCTTTCAACAGGGCCGCCACGGTGGGATCGTTGTTTTCCGAAGCAATGATTGCTCCAGAATCGAGAATGATCCTCACCGCGCCAGTAGCGCTTCGAGACGAGCTGTTAGCTTAGGATCGACCGGTCCATGGTCTCTTTCAAAGGAAGCCACGTAAGCGGCGCGGTTTTGGTCTACCAATTCCCGAGCTAGCGCTTGACCTACAAAGCGCGAAAACTCGCGTTTGCCAATTTTCGCACGGATAGCAGCGGTTAACGCGCGCGGCACGCTGGCTGCAATGGTCTGTGCCGGACCGGCGAAGCGCGTGAGCGGGTCATCCGTCTACGAGGGTAATTCGGCGCTTTCTGCGGGGTGTTTTCATGCTTTGATTATAAGTCTAACTATAAATTAATTCAAATCGCAGCCAGCACCACATCCGCCGCCGCCCGCGTCGTAGTGCCCTTGCCTGCGGCTCACCATTAGGCCGGTTACGCGAACCGATGATGTGATACCCAAATAGAAATGTCCGCTTTCCGCTAAGTAGAAATGTCCGCTTTGGCCCCAGTGGTCCACTCTCGGCTGATCGTCTTTACGGTCCGGGAGATTGGCCATGATCCGGATACCCCAAGGTGACCATGACGATGCGCGAACTGGATCGGCTCAAGTGCATTCAAGGATTTATCGACGGACATCCCTCTCGTCCGGCGATCAGATATTGTTCGACGTATCCGGCTACCCGGCCGCGAAGGCCTTGCTCAACGCCATGGGGGACACCGGAGGATCGGCGGAATGGGTCGAACGTCGAGCGCGGATGGAACACGGAGACGGGTTGTTCCCCGATCTTCGAACGCAGGCTAGGGAATTGGGGGTCGTGGTCGTGCAGAATCCTCAACACTTCGTCGGTCTGCCGCCTCCGCTCATGAAACGCATGGAGAAAATGGGAGCTCAGCCTCTGAAGTCGTTATTGCGGGCTGGCATTCCCGTGGCGTTGGGGTCTGATGACGAAATGAATCCGTATCTGGACATCATGCTAGCCGCGTCGCACCCCAACAATCCACTGGAGGCCATTACGCGTGAGCAGGCGGTCCTTGCCTATACACTCACCTCTGCATTTGCTGAGTTTGCCGAAAAGGATAAGGGGGAGTTGCAGCCAGGGAAGCTAGCGGATTTAGCTGTCCTCTCGCAGGATATTTTTACGGTGCCGATGCGCGAGCTCCCTAAGACGCGCTCGGTCATGACGATGGTCGGCGGCAGGATCGCGTACGACGCCAAGCTCCTGCATTGACCACGTCGGAAGAAGTAATTGACGCCGGCCAGCGTTAGGGGGGGGCGGTGAGCTCAGGACTCACCACGACTCGAGTCGGATTGAGTCAGTAAGGGCGCTGCGTGAACCTCTCGTCGATATTGGAACGACGAGTTGCTTGTGTCGGCGACGACTGTCTTTTTGCGGCCGAACGAAGAACGCCCATGGTTACTTATCCCGATGGTCCTCGTAGCTGGCGCCTAGACGCCGAAAAGCCCTCGGATCATGGCCCACCAAGATCGCGCTCATATGGTCCGCGAGTGCAGCCTGCCACGCATCATCTTCGCCCATACGGCGCGCGGCGCGCCGCTGAATTAGCGCCACCTTATCAGCGTGCACCCGATGGATTCCTTGCCATGAGTAGCGGCGCAGATAGTCCTTGACGGCGTCGGGATCATCGGCTCCCTCCAGCACTTCTGCAAGGGTCACCGGAGAGATCCACAGCTCAGCTGCAGCGTTGCGGCGTAACCACCTATGCGCTGAGCCAGCGTCGCCCGCAGCTATTTCGTTCAATAGATCGATTAAGAAGGAGGAGTCGAGAAGGCAGGTTTTCACTTGCGTGAAATACGCAGTCGCGAATCACCCGTTCGTCTAGCCGCGTCGGCGAGGACATCAGCCGCAGTGATGAAAGGCTCCTCGCGAATGAGCTGACGCACGTAGGTTGCTTTCTTCATACCGGCGCCTCGGGAGCGCTTGGTAAGCAAGCGTTCCTCCTCGGCGGTGAGTCGAACAGTGAGTATCGCCACGTGTGACATCATATAATGTATGTCTTTTGTATGTCAATATTCTTATGGCATTTCGCTTCGAGTGTTTCAGGGTACCTACCCGCCAGTCAACGCAACGCGTACCGACTCTGGTGATTGAATATCTGGCCGATGGCGCAACAAAGCTGAGCCGAAAGCGCTCCTTGAGTCTCTATTGGTGTTGCGTTTATGCCGATTTCGTCGCGCAACGAAGGATGTATTTTGCTGTCGCAACACCCATCGTATCCGGAAATTGCTGTATGCCAGTAAAACAGCCTGAATTTGCCGGCAAATTTTGTGACTGAACGCCGCAACACGTGGCCAGACATACCAAGACTGCGAAGTGCTAATGTAATAGCCAAGTTCGGATGTCCGCTCCTGGCTAAGTTGAAATGTCCGCTCCTGGCTAAGTTGAAATGTCCGCTTTGGCCCCGTGGCCCACTCTCCGTTGACCGTCTTGCACAGCATACGGTCGGTCGCGCCGGGCACCACTCGCCGTTTCCTCGAAGATCTTTTCGCATCCCCGCTGAGCCTGCGGATCGTATCGCAGCACCTCCGCATGTAACCATGCGATTCGTTGAAGGCGAGTCGACGTTCGATTACATGCCACCAAGACCTATATCGAGCGCTTTGGCAAACCAGTGGCTTTCTACCGTCCTTCCTGCGTGCTCACCGCCGCGATCGGTGTGATATCTTCCTCCGCGGTAAACCTTAGGAGTGAAATACATGTACAACGCAGTCTCCCCCTCGGGCGTCGTTGCGCCCATCCTTGCCGTCTCAAGGTTTCTCCTCCTCGCATCCATCGCCATCGGCACCGCCGCTGCGCAAGTTGTCCCCGTCCCACCAACTCCTCAAGTAGGCTCTTCCAATCCAGTCACTGCTGAGCCTCTGGTCACACGCCCTCCCACCAAGCCTTGCGTCGTCTCTCTCCTCAGCAACGACGCCTTTGAAAACTTCAACGGCGCGCCTCTCACCTACTCGCCTCCGGCAGCATGTCCCGGCCCATGGGCGAAGGTCGTCCTCACCGCCGACTTCACCGTCACCGCTGGCCGCCAGTTCGACCGCAGCGCCTGGTTCTATCTCGGCGATACCAACATCTTCTACGGCACCACCGCCGAACCCCGTGCCACCCTTAGCCCGTCCTGGCACATCGAGCGCGATGTGACCGACCTCACCGCACTCTTCAATAGTCCGCAGACCGGTCTCGCCTCCATCGGCAACATCGTCAACTCCACCTTCACCGGCATCATCTTCGCCAGCGCCGCCCTCGAGTTCTACCCAGCGAACTTCGACACCCCCGCACCGGTCACGCCTGACATCGTCGTTCCCGTAAGCTCCGGCAACGGCCCCGTAACCCTCAACACCACCACCGACCTGGCCACAGCCACCCTCAACCTCCCGCGCAACGTCGAGAAGGTCTACCTCGACGTCATCTCCCAAAGCCAGATCGGCGACGAGTTCTGGTACCTGTGCGTCCCCACTCCTGTTGCCGGCGAACTCGAAACCTGTGGCAACACCGCCTTCCGCGAAACCGAAATCAGCATTGACGGCAAACCCGCCGGCGTTGCTCCCGTCTTTCCATGGATCTTCACCGGCGGCATCGACCCCTTTCTGTGGGAGCCCATCACCGGCGTCCAAACCCTCGACTTCAAGCCCTACCGCGTTGACCTCACACCCTTCGCCGGCCTGCTCGGCGATGGCGCCCAGCATACCGTTGCCGTTAGCGTCTTCAACGCCAACGGTTTCTTCCTCTCCACCGCGAACATTTTCGTCTACACCGACCACGGCAGCCGCGAGGTCTCAGGCGGCGTCCTCAGCAACACCCTAACCGCCGCACCGAATCCCCATGTCGTCCAAAAGCTGTCCGCTGACGCCGGCGGCACAACCACTGGAACTATCGACGTCGGCTCCAGTCGCACCTTCTCCATTACCGGGTACGTCAACACCTCGCACGGCCGCGTCGAAACCACCGTCGCACAAACGGTCAACTTCCTCAGCGCCCAAATCTTCGACGTCAACGTAGCCAACGGCCCCGAGATCCAGAACGTCGTTCAGACCAGTACCGTCGACTCCGAAACCACAACACGCGACGGCTTCCTCGTCGAAAAAACAACGAAGCACATCTCCTTCCCGCTCACGCTCGACTTCTCCTTCGTCAACAATCCCAACGGCACCTTCACGCAAGTGGTCTCGGTCGATCAGCAAGACCTCCGCAAAGAGGCCAGGTTCCGCGACGGCTCTCCCTTCTTCAAATCCAACACCCATGAGCAGGTCAACTCCACAGATACCCTGCAGTTCAACGCCGACTTCAGCATCTCCAGTCCCGGCGTCGGCAGCTCCAGCGCCTCCTACCGCAGCAACGACTCCCTCGGCGACTGCTACAGCCGCTCGCTCACCGCCGCGAACCAGAAGCTGACCTCCGTCACTGACGGCAAAGGCTGCCACGACCACGGTCCATAGTTCGAAACCAGTGTGAAGTAGCACAAAGAAAGTCATCGGGCCGCTCGAAGCGGCCGCCCAGGATGACGCGGCGGAATTGGCCGAGGCCTTGGTGTCGACCTGAACAACGATGCGGAGGCCACGGCGCGCGATGAGCGATCAGTTCCGTTGCTTGGTAAGAACAGCGTTCCCTCTTGGCGGCGCTGACTCTGCACGCACCGCACTCCTGGCCTGCAAGGGCTGGGAAGCCGAGCAACGCGCGGCCGCATAGGCCCGACTTCACCGTCTAATCCCTGCCGGGTTCTCCGGCGCACCACTGAAAATGAAGGGACCCTAGACACGCAGGCGCTCGTCAATCGCCTTGAATCCGCGCACGGCCCCCACCCGAGAGTAGGGCGTCAGTCTCGAGCGCCCTCCAGTGACTCGCCCTTAACGCGAGCCCGGAAGGCCGCTACCTTCATACGGTTGCCACACGATTCCATACTGCACCAACGGCGGCGGTGCGCCTTGGTGTGATCGTAGAACCACAAAACACAGTTCGATCCCTCGCATTTGCGTACCAGAGTGAAGTCGCCGTGCGCAAGTAACGTGGCCACGGCTTCCGCCACAGGCACGAGTAACGCCTCGATACTTCCAGCGTGGCGGCGCTGCTCGAGCGTCGGTCCTGCTCGCTTGCTCCACACGAGTTCCCGGTAGGAGTTACCAAGTGCCAGCATTCGGTTAAGCGTAGCAACGTTGCCAACGCCTCCGGCTCTTCGGGCAATCACAAGCTCCAGCGCTATCTTGCGCAGTTCGAATGCCGCCTTTAGCAACGCACCAGATCTGGCCGACGGCGGCTCGGTCGGTGGCGGGAACCCAGCCTGCTTGAGCCATTCCAGTACTCGTGCGTCGCTGCCGAGGCACTCTTGATGGTCCTCGCCCACGCCGTACGAGGTATTGATGAAGTCGAGCGCCCGATCGTCCGCGAGAAACAAAAATGCGGTGGGTTCGGCATGCCGCGCACCGGAAACAACCATGGGAATTAGCCCTCTGAATTGGGAAGTAAGTGTAACTGATAAAATATAACTTGACCAGTTACACTAGATGTGTAACCTTATTGATAACTTTTCATCGGTTACATTCCAGGAAGCTACTCTCATGTCACTTTCCCGCTTCGCTACTGCTGCCATGCTTGCCGCCGCTGCTCTGTCAGGCGAGAGCGCCATCGCTGCCAGTACCGGATTCCCCGCCACACACGAGCCGCCCATCGTCAGCATGCACACAATTTCGGTGCAGGGAATCAATGTATTTTATCGCGAAGCGGGTGATGCCCGCGCACCTGCGATCCTGCTCCTGCACGGCTTCCCCGCATCCTCATTCATGTACCGCAATTTGATCCCCCTACTGGCCGATCGGTACCATGTCATAGCGCCTGACCTGCCGGGCTTTGGTTTCACCGAAGTGCCGCAAAGCGCCCAATACCATTACACCTTCGACAATCTGGCCGCGACGGTTGACGCGTTCACGGAAGCGGTGGGGCTTCACCGCTACGCGATCGAGGTATTTGATTACGGCGCGCCTGTGGGCTGGCGCCTGGCGGTCGCGCACCCGGAGCGCATCACGGCCATCGTTACGCAAAACGGCAATGCGTACGAAGAAGGGCTAAGCACCGGCTGGAATCCCATTCAAAAGTATTGGCGGGAGCCGACCGACAAGAACCGCGCCGCAATACGCGAGTTTCTCAAGCCCGCGTCGATTAAATGGCAGTACACCGATGGAACCAAGGATGATACCCAGGTCGCGCCGGAGAGCTACACATTGGACTCGGCCTTGCTGGCTCGGCCGGGCAATGATGAGATTCAGCTCGATCTCTTCCTCGACTATGCAAACAATGTGAAGCGTTATCCGGAGTTCCAAGCGTACTTCCGCAATTGGAAGCCGCCGCTTTTGGCCGTGTGGGGCAAGAACGATCCGTTTTTCCTCCCTGCGGGCGCTGAGGCCTTCAAGCGTGACATTCCCAATGCCGAAGTTCACCTGTATGACGCGGGCCACTTTGCGCTAGAGACCAACGGCGCCGAGATCGCTCTTGAAATCCGCCGTTTTCTGGCACGGAATCTAACGCAGCAGCAAAAATAGCGCGGTAGTGGTCGATCGACCGGCAAGCATTGATCAATATCTTGGACACGTCTCGCGGCACGTACCACGCGGCACCAAAATTGAGTGTGCAACTGCTAGTCGGAAGTTGATTTCCCAGGTTCTCGGCAAAATGCAATCTATTGGAGGAGTATCGCGATGACAACTCGACTTATGCTAGTGGCCATGGTCCGTCCCGACCGATCTACCCGGGAATAACGGTGAACCTAGCGCTGGAAGCCTCTTTTACGTCAGATCAAGAATGTCAGCGTCCGGATCATCATCTATGTCAAAGGCCACTACCAACGCGGTGCGCAGTTGCTTTAGCTTCGGCAGTGTCAACGCACCGACGTAGTCGGTCAGCATGCCTTTCTCAAGGCGTGTAATTTGGTCGCAATTGATGACTGAATCGTGCTTCAAGCCTTCATCCACACCGACTGGCACTTCGGTCGACAGGCCGACGCCGGACGTATTGATCGGCGCGCACAGAACCCGATTGGCCTTTGAATCCAGCAGATCCTGGCGGCTCACCACGGCGAAGCATCGGGACTTTTTTGGATCGCCGTGTTGGGGCTGACGCACACGGTAAATCTCGCCGCGGCGCAAGCCCGAGGACATGACGATTTACTCCGCTGTCCAGTTCGCCTGGTAGGTCGCGCTATCGTCGCCTTCGGCGTTCAACGCATCTGCGTGTCCATTTAATAGCGCCAGCTCCCGCTCTCGGCGCCGCTCCTTCAGTTGGCGTGCCGCGTAGCTTTGAACAGCGCGCTCAATCCACGCGGACCGTTGAGCCGTGCCTGCCAACGAATCGATGACCTTCAGGAGATTGCCCGAAAGTGTGATCGAAGCTTTTGCCTTGGTGGCAGGCGTTGCAATGAGCGCTGAAAGCGCGGCAAGCTGATTTGCAGATAGTGATTTTGCGCTCATAAGATGAATCATACTACCTTTTATGCTCCGCTTCAACTCTCTCGAAAAAGGCCTGGACGACTCGTTCGAATTTCTACGCCTCATCGAATGGTAGAAAGGGCGCGCACCCTCCTCTGCCATGCTCGCTGAGCTTGGCGGTGCGGCCGCATACCACGTATTTGATTTTCCAATCGCCCGTCGTTCTCGGACCGCCGTGCGGCGCTTGGGCGAAGCGACAACTTTCTGATTTCTTTGATTGTGCGCTGCCGCTAACTTCCAACCAATCGCCTGAACAAGGTTCCTTCCTTTATTTGACGACGCGGCGAAGCCTGCCGAGATCCTCGTGCCGCGTGGCGATATCGCGGCGATGGGCGGCGAGCCGCAGGTCACGCAGCACTTCGAGCGAGCGCAGCAGCACCGGCAGCGGCGGCCCGCTGGCAGTGATTCCCTCGAGGCCTTGCTCGTTGAGATTGGCCGCGGGCCCCTCGATGAACCGCCTCACCAATCCATCGTGGTGCTGTGTTGCAGCCTGTCCGAACAAATCGCAAACCTCGAGGTAAGCGCGGGCGTTCTGCTGAAACCAATCCGCTTGGTTGTAGTCGTCCATAAAGGACAGCAACTCATCCAGCAGGCTCGTTCGCGTCATACAGTCGCGCAGCCGCGCCTGATCGGATGGCAACATGAACAGCATTTTGTCGACCAGCAGCTGTGCGTAGTAGGGGTCGTTGGCGCGGCACAGGCCTAAGAGCAGGTCGATCTCGTTGATGCCGGAAAAGTCCCCGGCGTTTGCACCGCGATACTCCTGCCTGCCGACACGGTAAGGCTTGTAGTATGGCCGTACCGAATAGAAAAACCGGTCGACATCCAGCTGGTTCATCAGCCTGTCGTTGAATCGTATGACATCGCGAAGCGCCTGCTTCGCGGCATCAAACATGACGTCCGCCACCGGACTGGAGACACCGAGGTGGACGATACTCGCCAGCGCATCCGCCGCCCGCTGGAGCGAGAGAATTCCACGCGTGTTCTCGTCGATGAACAGGAATTCATCCCGGAGTGATGTAAAGCTCTTGCGAACGCCGGTGCGCGCCCTATTGTGCGTCGCCAGGTGTCCGGTCGAGAATCTCGGCGCCACACCCAAAGACGCGCCGACGTGCAGCGCAAGCGATGACGCCTCGGGGAACGGCGACCGCTCTTCTCGCGCAGGATTGGTCAGTTCGTGCCGCCGCAATGCGCCGAGGTAGAGACCCACGCTGCCAAGCACACCATAGGCGCTGTCAAATCCCTCTCCGGTGTTGCCCTCCGCGAGCAATGCGACGACGTACGTATGGCCCTCGTCGCGAAGCGACGCCTTGATCGGATCTCCACAGCCGATCACTCGCGCGCGGTCCTCATTCGCAAAGTATAGATTCTCGAGTTCGGTATTCATCCGAACAAAGGACGTACGAATCCAGTGCTCGAATGCTTCTGCCCTATTGCTCATTTGCACCTCATCGGAACGCTGGTCATGCGCGGCCGTTCACGTAGCAGGCCGTCCAGATCCGCAGCGTCGGCGCCGTCGCGGGCAACATCGAGAGAAATTGCAGCTGCTAGTCCGCTAAACCCATGACGAACGCCAACGCAATATTAAGTCGCGCCATGTCCTTGTCGTCGAGATGGCCAACATGCTGCCCGACTCTCTCGCGCCGGATCGTGACAGGCTTGTCGGCCATCACCTGCGATTTCACTCGTAAACCGTTCCTATCGCTCGGATCGATTGTCACCCGAAAGTCGGGTGCATCGCTGCAATCGGAAGTCATCTGGCAGACCACGATCGACGCATGTGCCGCGGGCAGCGCATCCGTCCGGACAATTACTGCGGGACGTGGCTTACCGTAATCGCCAGTTGCTGCAACCGTCACCACGTCGCCGCGCCTCATCGGGCATCAAATTCCGAAACCGCTTCGATCCACCCTAGCGCGTCCAACTCGCGAGATCTATCGAGGCCCGCCACTTCCTTCGCGATTCGTCTACGGACTGCCTTCGAACGCGCATCCGGTACGATCAACCGCAACTCGCGCAGGCCGCGCGCACGACGCCGCTCACGCATGGCCTTCATTCGATTGGCAGCTAACGCCATGTTGTTTTCCCCATCTGTAACGCGTTACAGCGTAACGCGTTACAGCCCGCAATACAAGCCCCTTGCTTGCTTGCTTGCTTGCTTGCTTGCCCGCCCGCGCTGCGGCACTGATGTCGAACCCCACATCAGTTGCCCGCAGACGTGCAATCGATGACCAGTAGTTTCGCCTCGATCACCAGAGTTCCAGCAAACGTACTCCACTATCGACCCGGCCACCAATTCCAGCGTCCCGCCAGCCGGACGAGTGCCGGCCCCACCGCCAAGCGGATCACGGTCGCGTCCAGAAACACCGCGACACCCAATGCGAATCCCAGAATTTTAATCAGCACAAACTCGCCAAAAACAAACCCACCGAAAATCATAACCATGATGGAGGCGGCAAAACTGATGACGCGGCCCGTACCGGCGAGGCTTTGCACCAGCGCCTCGCCGTCGGTAAGTCCCGATCGCCGGCCCTCCACGATCCGAGCGACGAAGAACACCTCATAGTCCATGCTCAAACCAAATACGATACAAAATACAAGAACGGGCAATATCGGAAAGCCGCCGTCCATTGGGCGATCAAGGCCTACTAACCAAGACCCAGGACCTTGAAAAACCAAGGCAACGGCGCCAAATGCCGCGGCAACCGACAGCAAATTCAGCGCTACGGCTTTGATCGGAATGAGCACGCTGCGAAACGCCAGCGACAAGACGATGAGCGTGACGCAGATGACGCTCACCACCAAAGGGCCTATTGCACTTCTGATGGCGCTTTCGTAGTCGACGTTGAATCCGGGTACACCGCCCACCTCGAGGCGCGCACCAGCAAGTCCGGTGAGGGTCTGCAGATCCGCCGCTCGGATCTCTCGCACCAGAGCCGCCACATCGGTCGCAGCCAAGCCCTGTCGCGGCAACAGTTCGATGAGCGCGGCCCTGCCATCGGTGCTGACGAAACTTCGACGCGTTGAGTCGGGCAGGCGCCGCAGAATCTCGGGCCCAGCGAGCGGCATGGCGTTCAGTGTCGTTACCGCCCAAACGTGCTGAACCCGCGAATCGCGCGCGAAAAATCTGACGAGTCGCGATTCGGCGCGCCAGCCCGATTCACCTTGCACGGTGACTTGGGGCGGAAATTGGAGAACAACTTGAATGATTTGACCAAAGTTGCCGCGCGCCACCGAGTCTATTTCGTGCAGAACTCGGACCGATTGGGCGCTCTCGGGCAACCAGCGGCCGCGCGGCAAATCGATGCGCAGATCTGCAGCGTGGGCGGCGAGAAACAACAACGGGATCCCCGCTGCCGCAAGTACACTCAGCGGATGGTGCGTAACCCAGTTTCCCCAACGCCGCCAATTGCGGCCGGTATCGGGCTTTCGACGCAATCCTAGCGGCACCGCGTCAATCCACGGTCCCATCCATGCGAGCACAATCGGCAGGAATGTTCGGGCGACCAGCACCGCGACCGTGGTCACGAGCAGTCCTCCGATCCCGATGGACCTCAGTTCGCTCACCCGCACCAACAGCATCGCCGCGAATCCGATGGCGACCGTCAGACCGGAGAGGACAACGGTGCGCCCGCCGTGTTTGGCCGCTTGCATCAGCGCCTCCCCGCGCGCCAGTCCCTGGTCGAGTCCGTCCCGATAGCGGCTCACGATGAGAAGCGCATAATCGATGCTCAATCCAAGGCCGACCATGCTGATGATGCTGACGACAATGATGGATACCGGCCAAAATGAATTCACCGCCGCAACCGCTGCGAGCGACACCACAATAGTCAGTGCGCCGCATACCATGGGAAGGATTGCGCAAACGAGACTGCGAAATGCGATGACCAACAGCATCATGGTGAGTGGCAGAACAAGCAACTCAGCGGCGCGCGTTTCAGCACCGCTCACGCGACGCATGTCGGCATTGACGGCCGCCTCGCCGGTCCAACCAAAGGTAATTCCCGGATATTTCCCCTCGAGCTGCGCGCGCAGCGCATCGGTGGTCCCGCGCAGCTTGCTCATCAAGGCATCCTCCGTGCCTTTGGGCGCGCTCAAACCGACCACGATGATGGGACTGCCGTCTTGACCCAAGAACAAGCTGTCTTGACGGTCCAAATAGGACATGACTGCCCTGCACGCCGCGGATCCCTCGAATCGTCTCGGTAACTTGTTTGAGCAGCGCCTCGCCCTGCGCCGTCCTGGGCTCCGGTACCGCCGCCATGCGGAGCAAGGCAATTGTTGCGAATGGCGATTTGAATTGCTGCTCGAGCGCTGCCTCGACGCGCGCCGATTCGCTGCCTTGCAGCCGCGCCGCTGGATCGAGTGCGTCATTCACCTTGGCGGCGAACGGAAATGCCGCGAGCGCAACGAGAATCCATGCCGCGACGATCAGCCGATGCGCGAATCGCGGGCGTTCGGCCGATTGGCCTTGACTCATCGTCGATCTCTCTCTTTACAATGCCAGGCGCCATAGTACCAAGCCGGGAAGACAAGTTTGCGCGTTGGGAGTCGCCTGAAGCGCCCAAGAAAGGGGCGCGCCCGGGATTAGAACACGATTCCCAGGCGCGCATGTCAGCCGACCGGCCAATTACTTGCCATTGCTCATGGCAACCAGCGCGTTTGGCTGACCCGTTTTCCTTTGGTAAAAGGCCGACAACGCCGCGTTGTGCACCTTCTCAATGGCTCGGGTCTCTGCGGCCGCCACGCACTTGCGATCGGACATCAGAATCAAAAGATTGCGGTCGCCCGAATCGCAGACCTGGGTCGCGGCGCTATGAATTCTCTTGTAGAGCGCCTCGACGCCTGCGGAGGCCTGTAGATCGAGGTCGGCGAACTTGACGGTGATGGAGCGAGGATCGGAGGGTTCTCCTGCCAACACATTCGAAGTCAGCACCGCTCCCCCGATGAGGGCGAGGCCGACGCAGCGCGCAACAAGCTGGATACGAATCGAGGTTTTCATGGTCATTCTCCTGTCACTAAATGATAGTTTTGTTCCTTTTCCACCAAGGATCGATTCGGATCTCGATCTTCAGGGTGCGGAGACAAAGTTAGTGGAGGACTCCTGGCTAATCCTTAGGAACTTCTTAGGAAGATGTGAATATTCGCTCGGCCAAGATTGTGTTCGCCTGAGCGCTTGCGTAGCCGGTTTGCGGCAATTGCGATAGCCTGTCGTCGGATATCGCATCCAAATTGGGTTTGCAAAGAACACCAACGGGACCATGAAACTCAAGTTCGAAGATTGTGTTTTCGACAAGGCATCGCGGGAGCTTTTCCGCGACGGAACGATCGTGCCGATTGAACCCAAGATGTACAACCTTCTTGAGGTCCTCATCGAGCGTCGACCCGCAGTCGTCACGAACGTGGAGCTGGACGAGATATTGTGGCCCAACGTGTATGTGGAACGCAGCAGTTTGACCCGGCTGGTGTCGGAGCTGCGAAGCGTGCTGGGCGACTCGCCGCGCGAATCGCGCATTATCCGCACGGTTTACAAGACCGGCTATTCTTTTGCGGCCAATGCGGTGGAGAGTGGTGGCGCGATAAAGCGCGTTTCCAAGTCATTTCTGCTGTGGAACGAACGCATGATGCATCTCGACGAGGGCGAGAACATTCTGGGCCGAGGAGAAGAGTGCACGTTAGTGATCGATGCGACGACGGTTTCGCGGCGGCACGCGCGAATAACGGTTTCACGCGGCGCTGCGAGTATCGAAGATCTTGAAAGTACCAACGGCACTTTCGTCAATAAGAAACCCGCAAAAGCGCCGATCACGCTCAAAGACGGCGATGAAATTACTCTCGGCACGGCTGCCATGCGTTTCCGCAGGAGCGACCCGTCTGCACAGACAGAGCGAAGCGTGGACATATAGGGAAGCAATGGCGTGAGTCAGCTCCGGGGCAACGAATATCACCCAAGTAGCGCGGCCGGGCCACCTGTGCCAACCGACCATAACGGCCGGGCCACCACGTAAAGCCAAAGAAGCAGCGCAATGACAATTCCACCTGGCCACTGCAGGATCTCGGGATCCAAGTTCGCGGTGGCGATTTGAATTCTGACTCGGATCAAAGCCGCACAGGATACGATTTGCATTTTCACGCTCCGGCCTCGTTGACTAGCATCCCATCACGTCGCCAAGCTCGCGGTGGGCACCTAGCTTCATCGCTTGCGGGCTGCAAGCCTCGGAGACAACGCTAGCTTCCGAACGACAGAAGATCCTTAGGGAGTTCTTAGGAAGTCGTGAAAGAGCTTTGTCGTCGGATTTGCTCTTATTGGCCGAGTGGGCGCATGCTTTCCCCGCCTATCAGGGCGCGCATTGCAGACCCGATGACCTCAGAAGAAAATCGCCACCTGCCCCCCTCCACCGAGGTCTCGACCCGCGGGACTGAAGCCGCTTCAGTACGGCTGGCGGTCGGTGAGCTGCTCGGCGGTCGCTACCGTATCGAGCGCGAACTCGGTGAAGGCGGGATGGGGGTTGTGTACCTGGCCACCGATGATCAGGTGCCCGGCGAGAGATTTGCCATCAAGGTCCTGAGAGAGGAATTGCAGCCTGGGGCCCTCGCGCTGCTGCGCGAGGAAGTCCGTAAAACGCGCAAGCTCAGCCATCCAAACATCATTGATGTGCACTCGGTGAATGTCGATGGCCAAAAGCTGTACGTGCTGATGGAGTACCTCGAGGGCAAGTCGCTTCACATGCTGCTCGATGAGGAATTTGGCCGCGGCATGCCCTTTAGCCACGCCTGGCCAATTATCGAGGATGTGGGCGCGGCGTTGAGCAACGCGCACGATCACAACGTGGTCCACAGCGACCTGAAGCCTGCGAACGTATTCCTCACGATCTCGGGGAGGACCAAACTGCTCGACTTCGGCATTGCGCGAGTGTCGCGAGGTCCACTGCTGCACGCTCTGTATCGAACCTCGCGCGCTCACCCCAGCCTACGCCAGCTGCGAGATGATCGAGGGGAAGGAGGCGGACCGACGCGATGACATTTATTCCTTCGCCTGCCTGATCTACGAGATGCTCTAGCGGAAAGCGACCATTCGGTGAGCTCACGGCGCTCGAGGCTCGGAAAACTGGCTACCCAAATGCCTCCGCTTCAGGGGCTGTCGCGGGAACAGAACGCAGCGCTAGCCCAGGCGCTGGCCTTTGAGCGTGAGACGCGAACCGGCACCGTGGAAACGCTGCTCGCCGGTCTCGCTTTTCACACCGCGCCCCGGGCTCGGCCGATCGCCCTTCTCGGTGCTGCGACCTCGTTGTGATCGCGGCTGTGGGACTGAACTACCTCGCCCTCGACAGAGGGTGGTTGTCCCGCCACCCTGTCGTCATCGAAGGAGCGGCCTCGAACACTCAGCAAGCCCCCTCCATGGCCGCCGCCCCCGCCGCCGCCGTATCCAACCCTCCGCCGGATTCGATTGCAGTGCTTCCATTCGTTAACATGAGCGGGGACCCGAAACAGGAATACTTCTCTGACGGGCTGTCCGAGGAGCTGATAGACCACATCGTGCATAGCACGGACCTGAAGGTCATCGCACGCACATCGTCGTTCCAATTCAAGGGTAAGAACGAAGACGTGCGCTCGATCGCGCGGCAGCTCGGATGTGACGCACTTGCTGGAGGGCAGCGTTCGCAAGGACGGCCAGCAGCTACGCGTCACCGCGCAGCTGATTCGCGCCTCGGATGGCGTGCATCTATGGTCGCACACCTATAACAATCGCACCCTCGTCGACAGTCTTCAAGGTACAGGACGAGATTGCGGAGCGAGGTTTCCCAGGCCCTGCGCGTCGCTTTGCGGAACGTCAATCGGCCAGCTAACGACGATCCAGATGTTCGCGCCTACAACCTCGTTCTGGAGGGAAATTACTTCAAGGCACGAAGGACCCTGCTGGATGTCGAAAAAGCCGCGCGAGCTCTACCAGCAAGCGATCGATATCAGTCCCGACTACGCGCTGGCGTGGGCTCGCCTCGGCGAGCGCGTACTTCGATCGAAGAAATTCTGAAAGGACCACCATCGGAGGACCAGAACAGACGAGTGCTCGATGCGCTCGACCGGGCCATCCGGCTCGAGCCCAACCTCCCCTGGGCGTATTACACGCGGGCAGGTTTCATGGGAACCATTGCGTGGAATTGGGCCGCGGCCAGGGCGGACACGGAACGCTTGCGCGAGGTCGACCCCCACTTTGAATTGTTGCCAAGCGCTTTCGGTGACCTCGCAATCGCGTTCGGGGAGGTCGACCGGGCCGTAGAGTTGTACCAGGATGAAGTCGAGCACAATCCGCTCGATCCGAACATCCTCGACGTCACTCGGCGTCGCACTCTGCGCCGCCAACCGGCTTGAACAATGCCTGCAGACGCGCCTAAAGCTGCTTCATTTGCATCCAGAGTTCAACAGGATCAATAGCTCCGTGGGCATCGCTTACCTGTATCTGGGCAAATTCGCCTCGGCGCTTGCCGCGATGCAACAGGAGCCCAACGAGCAGTACAGGCTGCGCGGTCTCGCGATGGTCCACTCTGCGCTGGGACGGCTCACCGAGTCCGATGCCGCGTTGCATTTGCTGACGAAGAAATTTGCATCGAGGGACGCCTATGGAATCGCCTCGGTCCACGCATACCGCGGCGAGATTGACGATGCCTTCCGATGGCTCGATCGCGCTTATGGCACACATGAGCACGGTATGCTCTACCTTAAGACGGACCCTCTGCTTCGAAACCTGCACGGCGACCCGAGATTCCAGACGTTGCTGATCCGGATGGGGTTGACGGTGGAGGCGCAGCCGGCGCACGCAGACGTCCGGGCTTGAGAATTCAACTCGTAAATTTGCCTTTTAAAACAAGAAGGGGAGGTAATTGACCATGGCATCGAAGACAACAGTCACAAGAACGCGACCGGTCGACGTCCGGTCTTTGAAAACCGTCCGCGAGCTAACACGGAGAGCGCGAGCCGAGTTGGCGAAGCTGCTGGGGCAGCATCAGACGCGGAACCATAACACGGGTGAAACTGGACACAGGGTTGAAGGAACTCCAGACTCAACTGGAAAAGATATTGATGCATGAATTCAGACTCTAGTAGCATCATCGTTGCGGAGCTCGCCAGGTGCGATCGCTGAAGCTGAAGAGTGCGTCCTGCCAGATTGCGTACTGGGAACGTGGGAAACTGCGAATCGCTAACTATCTCACCGGAAGGACGTTCTCGACACTTCCGGCTACTCTCGACGTGATTCGTTTCTTCCTCACCCCACGGACGATGCAGGATGCGCTCGTTGAGTTCCGCTCCTACAACCACAAGAGCGTGGCAATGGCGCTACTGCAGCTCATCGATGCCCAACTCCTGCTCGAGTACGGGTCCGCAGAATGGAAACGGGATGAACGAGGTCTGCTCGTCATGGAGACCCTGGCTCCCAGAAGGCGGATTTCATTTCATGACCAAGGACACCCCGTACGTTCCTCGCAATTGGCCCATCGAAAAGAAAATGCAGACGCTTCCGGCAACTAGGGCCCCGCCTCAGTTCAAAACGATCAAGGGCGCAGCTACGGTCCGGCTGCCGCCGCCGCATGAAGATAGCCCGCGACACGTTCTTCGAGACACTGCACGCCAGGAGGACGCACAGAGAGTTTGCAAGAGGAGAGGTCTCTCTGGGCAACATCTCGAAGCTGCTGCAAACAACGTGGGGTGTCCAGGGTTACTTTCAGACCGATGTATTCGGGAAACTTCCATACAAGACAAGCCCGTCGGGCGGCGCAAGACACCCCGGCGAGGTCTATCTGATGGCGCTCAGGGTGGAAGGGCTCGAGAGGGGCATGTATCACTACCAGGCCAGAGACAACCGCCTGGCACGGCTACCTGGCAGAGCAACTGCGCGCATGGCAAGCGCCTATTGCGCGGATCAGTCGTATTGCGCGAAGGCGGCAGCTTTGTTCATCATGACAGCAGTTTTCGCCAGGACGATGTGGAAGTACGGTAGAGCGCGAGCATATCGGGTTGTTCTGCTCGAGACGGGCCATCTCTGTCAGACGTTCTGCCTCACGGCAACGCGGCTGGGACTTGCTCCCTTCAGCACGGCTGCACTAAAGGACTCACTGATCGAAAAGGATTTGGGATTGGACGGAATTTCTGAGTCCGTTCTTTATGTTGCGGGAGTCGGATTGGTCGCGGCTCCACCCGCATGAGCGGCGATGGCGTTGATTCGCAGTTGACACGCAGGAGTGTGTATGAAGCGGGGCCGCTCTCGCTGATTGGCAACTCTTTTCACAGGATGCGGAAACGGCTCTATATCCTTACAGACCCGGACTTGATGCGCTTGGCAACCACGTAGTGCAACACACTGGTCTGAATGGCCGAGTAGCAATTCGAAACCGTCCAATACACCGCCAACGCCGAACAGAACTTGAGCGCCATAAGCGCTGCCAAAATGCTAGGCACCAAAATGAGTATCAGGCGCATCTGCTCGGGCAAGTCCGGATTCGCCGCCATCATCAGCACCGTTGTGAGGGCAGCCAGAATGGCAAACACAGGATCCGGGCGCGCCAAGGTTTCGACCCACAGGAATCGCGCCCCATTGACACCGGCTCTAAGCGTCTGATACATGCCTAAAAACAGCGGCATTTGCATCAGAGATCCGAAGACACTGCGCCAATCCATCACCCGCATGTCGTTATCTTGGTATAGCTTCATCATGCGCTCCGCGTAAATTCGCGGTTCATCGCCATATTGGCGCTTCAAACGCGCAAGTTCCGGTTGCAATCGCAGCATTGTCTTTTGTCGAATAGAACCGCGATACGCGATGGGCCACGAAATCGGCAGAATCACCGTGCGCAGGAGAAGCGTCAGCACGACAATACTGAAGCCCGTTCCTAGGCCAAGATGCGACGAGAAAAAGGTGAGTAAGCTTTGAATGGCGTTTAGCCAGTACGTCCAGAGTTCCATCTGCCTGCCTCCTATATCCGAGACATTGTAGGACGCGGAGTAGACCCTGACCAATTTTTCCTCATTGGACCTCCGTTAAGGGCTACTGGTGGCCCCAATTGGCAGCCCGCGTCCCAATTTCGTCCAGCGCGCCGATGGCATCCTCCTAATTGCCCGCGAGCCGGGCGGTGGCCGACAGTCTTATGGCTTACTGCGTGCCTGAGATGGAAGGATGGGTGCGATGCCGCGCGAGACCGAGGCCGGTACCTGTGGCGTATCGCGGGTTTGTAGCCAGGCGTGCAACGCGACCGCGCCCAGCACCACGGGCAAACCCACGAGAACGTTTGCGGAAAATGATTCATTGCCCAGCCATGCGCCGACAGCCAGCGCCACCGGCGGATTGACGTAGGCATAGGTCGCGGCGAGCGAAGCCGATACTCGCTCGACGACAAATCGATACGCCGAAAATCCAATCAACGAGCCGAATACCACGAGGTATCCCCACGCCCACCAAACATGCGCAACATGCGGAATCGTCCAATGCTCGCCCAACGCTGCGCTGATCACCAATCCCATGAGGCCTGCGGTCAGCATCTCGGCGCCGAATCCGGTCGGGCCATGCGGAATATCCAATCGACGTGAAAGAACCGCACCAAGCGACCACGATGTCGTGGCCAATAATATAAGCAAGGTGCCGATGACGTTTCCTTGCAGATCGCGTCCCAACAGCATGACGGCGGCGCCCGCCCCGGCGAGCGCAATGGCGATCCATTCGGCGCGTCGCGGCCATTCGCCGAAGGCACCGCCCCAGAGCGCGGTCGCCAGCGGCATGACACTGATCAGCGCCACAGTTGCGCCGGAACTCACCCAGCGCTCCGCGACCGACACGGCGCCGTTCCCAACCACGAGAAGCAGAAATCCCACCAGCGCGGCCCCGCCCCACTGCCGCGCCGTCGGCGCCGGTGCGCCACGCAGTGCTTGCCAGCCCAGCAGCAGCACTCCCGCAGCGAGAAAACGAGTTCCAACCAAGAAGAAAGGCGCGGTACCTTCGATGGCCACCTTGATGGCGAAGTATGTGGTACCCCACACAATGTACACAGCGAATAGACAGGCGCCCACCAGCCAGGCAGCTGGCTTGACGGCAGCAGGATTCTCGTGATCGGACGACATATTAGGCAATTCTACCGGTCTTCGGGGTCACTTCGCTTCAGGTTATCTAATTCTTCTCTAAGTTCTACTAACCTTGCGATAATTCCGATCCTTGCCTGCGGCGAGCTCTTGAGCTCAGGATCCCACACCCTTGGGGGTATAATTCTGTTCGCTCCGAGCGCTCCAGCGGTACAGATTTTCATCCTCACAGTGAGGGCATTTGATCGCAGTCAATTGATCGTCGAAATCCGACCACGATTTGCTGCCCGGTGCCGTCGCCGCAATCGCGATGACTCGCCCGCACGTTCGATTTTTACACAGCCACCCTACATAGATCTCGCCTGGCACCATCTGTTTCAGCGCCTTGACATCAACGTGGCGCAACGGGGCTGTCGCAGCCGGTTTGTGTGATGGCGTACCCTTACCTTTTGATGAACGTTTGATAGCCATTGACTGCCCCCCGATGCCGGATGTGAAAGCCTGCCGAGCCGTGACTGTCGTTTGGAGATTGTACGCGCCGAAAACCGAACTTCCGATTACTTCATCCACGGAGGAATTCAAAGATCCGACATTCGTCACGTATCGACGCACGCCGACGTCTGTCGTCAATGCACGATCGGGGAAGCGGGTCGCAGAAGTGCCCTCCAGAAGTTCACAAAGGAGGCAGCCGTTGTTCTGATCGACAACGATTCTGAATTGCTTTGAGCGCTGCGGCTTGGGTGTTGTTGTCCGGAGTTGAGCGATGAGCGTTTTGGTACAGATTGTCTTCCCGCTGTTCACAGGCGATGGCCATGCCCTCGGGCGATCCGGCGGCGTTGATCGTCATTTGCGTCGTGTGCGAGATCGCGACCAGGCGTCCACGGATTATGACGGTGGTGCGAACGGTCGACTTGATGGGCGGCCCGTAGACGGCCCGCCAGCGCGGGAAGTACCTGTCGAGCTCCATCTCGGCGAAATTCGTCGTCTCGGCGCTAGAGAGAGCCCTGTAGGTTCTCATTGCCGGTTCGAGTGCGCGGAGCAGGTTTTTCGCCGTCGGTGAGTCCGTGAAGGCGTGAAATTGCGGCAAGTAAGGCTCGTATTCCTCGATTAGTGCATCTAGGGCCAATCCATCGTGCTGCGCTGAATAATCGGACACCGCCGCCGAGCCGGCGTAGAGGTCGGAGGGCTGTGGTCCACCACCGTCCTTAGCAATTCGATAATCCAGGGTCAAAGACAGCAGCTCTTGCCGCCGCCGTAACGTCGCCGCGCTCGGCGTCTGGTCCGGGATGGGTTCCTGCGCGAGTAGCGAGTCGAGCGCGTCATAGACTATGTGACGTACTTCACTCTCGAACACGAGATAGCGGGCCCCATCCCCGCTCCCGAGAAATGCCAGCACTGCATCCAGATCCGCCTCGTCGGCGCGGACGGCAAACTGCTGAGTCGCAGCCCTCGACATCTCACTCGCGGAACGCCGAAGGGCCGTTTGGACATCTCGGCGCAGATCGGCCTTCACGAACTCGAGAACGGAGTGCCACTTCGCGTTGGCCGGCGTCCACCTGGCGTTGTCCGGATCGAGCGCCTGCACTAGGTCCGGAGCCGCGTCGTCGACCGTTCGTTGAAGCAAGAAGGTCTCCGGCTCGGACGGAGCGATGCGAAGAAGATCCAGTATCCGTGCAGCTTTCTTGGTTTTGGCGCTGTTGAGCTGAGGTTCCGAGTCGGATGAGGCGGTTGCGCGGGCCTGCCGTTGGCTGTCGCTTTCGTTGGGCGCGCACGGCCGATCGGCGTAGGTGTTGGCGCCACTCGAGTCCACGCATCGGAAGACGGCTGCGCGCACGGAGGAGCCCGCGCACAGAGTAAGGCAGATGAGCGCCGCACCTAGTACCCGCCGGGTCCGCGCACGAGTGAACCCCGGATTGTTGTTTCGTTTTCGCATATCGTTTTCGAGGATCGAGGCGCCGCTGGCTCCCTACTGTCATATTAGCCTTCCCCGCCGCGCCGCAAACGTGCAAGCGGCACATATTCGGGGTTCCGGCGGCCAGTAGTGCGCGGCGGCCCCTTAAGGGCCATCGGCTAGTCGAGATGACTCCCGGGCACTCGTGCCGCACGCAAGGCAGGCAGGAGTCCGCCAACCAAGCCCATCCCCAACGCCCACACAATGCCCAGCACGACGAGAGATGGGGTTACCGCGAGTTGAAAACTGTAGCCGAAGGGACTGGCCGACAAGCCGTTGAACAGAACCCACGCCAAGGCGCCCCCGAGCAGCGCGCCGGGAAACGCCCACAGTATCGACTCGACCAAGATCGAGACCACGACGGCGCCGGAAGCGAAGCCGATCGCCCGCAATGTGGCCAGCTCGCGGCGCCGCGAGTCGACGATCGCATACAGGGAGTTGACGGCGCCCAGCGTCGCGCCGATCGCCATGATCGTGCCGACGAAGTAGCTGACGAAGTTCAGGATGGCGTTCAGCTGTTTGAATCCCTCCTCCACGACCTGGCTTTCGCGCTGGGCTTCGAGGTGCAGGGCCGGATTGGCGCTGACGGCGTCGCGAAATGCAGCGAAGTCCGCCGGCGATTGCAGCCGCACCGACACCGAGCTGTAGGTGTTACGGCTGAAGATGGACATGATGTTGTCGACGTCGGCGTAGACCACACATTGCTGCCCCTGACCCTGCTCGAAGTGTCCGACGATGGTCCAGTCGCTGCCGTGAATCGGACGCCGATCGCCGATCTCGAAGCCGGTGAATTGCCGGGCACAGGGGCTGCTGGCGATGAGTTCATGGAGACCCGGCGTGAACATGCGGCCTTCCGTGAAGCGCATCTGTGGCTGATATTGAGTCACGGTGGAAGTAATTCCCACGAGCGGAAAATAGATTCGGTTGCCGGTCACCCGTCTGCGGCCCTCGATGGGAACCATGGACTCCAACACGACGATGGGTTCACCCTGGGTGCCCTTCAATATGCCCGGCAGGCCCAGGATGGCAGCGACTTCGTCACGGGAGATATTGCTTTGCCCATAGCTCGCGCCCGACGTGATCAAAATGACGTGGTCGGCGCGTACGTCGGTGATCTCCTGCCGGCGCGCGCCTGCGCCCATCGCCAGCATGGAAACCAGTACACCGACAGCGCAAGTGACACCGATGATAATCGTCAGGACTGACGCGATCCTTTGCCCGAATCCCGACAGGTTCATGAGCAATATGCCGAGAAATTGTCGCGTGAAATTCATGCGAGAGCGCTAGCGGTCTGCCAGCGCCGCGGCAATATTCAATCGGGCGGCGTACAGAGCCGGGACCAGCGCGCTCAGAGTTGCCACCAACGCGGCGCATGCCAGGCCGAGCGCCACCACGACCGGGGGCATCGCCAGGCCTGGTATGACCCTCGAGGCCAGCGGAAACACCACCAGTGCCAGCGCCAACCCGCACGCGGCGGCGGCGACAAAGACCACCATGGCCTCCGCGAGTATGAACAGGAACACGGCACGGTCGTTAAAGCCCAGTGTCTTGAGAACCGCCAGCTCCGGCGTGCGCTCGCGGATTGATTGCATCATCATCGTGGCCGTCGCGAACAGCAGCGCCACCAGCACCACACTCACGATCGCCCGGATCAAGAAGTCGAGATCGCCGATCGACTGCAGCTGGGATTGGGCCAAATCACGCAACGAGTCGGTTTGGGTGGCGTTCGCGGAATTCGCAAAGCGCCGGTCGATTGCATCGGCCACTTGCACCGCCCGTTGCGGATCGGAAATCGCGACGTTGAAATGCTTGACGGTGCCCTTGCCGGTGAGGCGGGCCTCATCGAAGTACGCATAATTGATCAGAATGGTTTCTTTCCCACCACCGACGTCGGCGTCGGTATAGGTGCCCACCACATCGAACGCCCAGTCTGTCGACCCGTTCATTTGCGCCGTGGTCGACATCAGGGGAATGCGATCCCCGACCTTCCAGCCGTACGTCTTGGCCAGCCCCTCCCGGATGATGGCTCCCGTTCGCGTGTTGCGCAAAGCCTCGACGTGGTCAGGTGCGATCGTAAAGGTGAACGCCGCAAGCCAACCGTCGTCGGGGCGGATCGCAACGATGCCCAATTTCTGACTGGGGTTTTGATAGATGGCCCCGAACAATTCCACCGGAGCGACAACCTTCACCCCCGGTACCGACTTGATCCCCTCGAGCAGGCCCAACGGCAAGGGATCCAGCAGACCCAGCCCACCGTGTACGAGCAAAAGATCGGCGCGAGTGTCACCGATGACATGCTCAACGCCCGATTTCAGGCCCTGGAGCACGCCAAACAGCGCGAAGGCGAAGCAGACTTGAAGGAAAATAAGATTAGTCCTTCCCGGCTTACGCCAGATGCCGGACCAGATGAGCGGCAGAAATTTCATGCGAGAGGCTTCGGATAGGTAATCATGACCATGGTCTTACCGGTACGCATTTTTGCTCCGCATAGATCGGCAAACTTCAACCAGGTTATATGAGAGCGTGATGGGAAGCTTGCCCATTCCGCGTCCAATGGCATATTGTGACAGACCCAATTCCGCATTCATCAAGGGATAACACGATGACCTTGACCACACGCAAACTCGGCAGCCAAGGCTTGGAAGTATCCGCTATCGGCCTGGGCTGTATGGGCATGAGCCAGTCCTATGGACCGGCGGACGAGGCGGAATCCATCGCGACCCTGCATCGCTCCATCGAACTGGGCTGCACGTTTCTAGATACGGCGGAGGTGTACGGCCCCTACACAAACGAGGATCTCCTCGGTCGCGCATTGGGTTCCCGCCGCGCTCAAGTCACCATTGCCACCAAGTTCGGATTTCAGATCCAAGACGGCAGAGTCACCGGCACCGATAGCAGCCCGACGCGCATCCGCGAGGCCGTACATGCCTCCCTGAAACGTTTGCGCACCGATCACATCGATCTGCTCTACCAACACCGCGTTGACCGCAAAGTACCTATCGAAGTGGTCGCCGGCACCGTGGGCGAATTGGTACGCGAGGGAAAGGTTCGCTTCTTCGGCTTATCCGAAGCCGGAGTCAGCAACATCCGCAAGGCCCATGCCGTGCATCCTGTTTCCGCCGTCCAGAGCGAATATTCCTTATGGGAGCGCAATCTCGAGCGGGACGTGATCCCGGCCTTGGCGGAACTTGGGATAGGACTCGTACCGTTCTCGCCGCTCGGCCGCGGCTTCTTGACCGGTGCAGTCAACCGCGCCGAAGAGTACCCGGCTGAGGACTTCCGCCGCAATGACCCCCGCTACCAAGGCAGCAATTACGATGCCAATGTTGCCGCTGCGCAGACGGTACGCGACATCGCCAACACAAAACGCGCGAAGCCCGGACAGGTCGCCCTCGCATGGCTGCTGCATAAATCGCCGTCATTTGTGCCAATCCCCGGCACCAAGCGCCGTACCTACCTTGAAGAGAACGTCGCCGCCGCTGCGATCTCTCTCAACTCCGTGGACATGATGGCACTGGACGACGCCCTTTCACCCAACAAGGTTTCTGGCCCTCGATACGGTGCGACGATGATGTCGATGATCGATCGATAAGGGCGCGCGCCCTTGGGACTGTAATTCGTCACCGTCCGGCGGTAGTCAAAGCTCTTGAGCGTAACGATTCGGTTGCGTGGGCTCCACACAAAAGAAAATCAGCACGAACCAGCCGATCACCGGAAAGAAGTACAAGAGCTGCCACCACCCGCTTCGATCGATGTCGTGCAAACGACGCGCGGTAACCGCAATGCTGGGCAGGAACGTCGCAAAGGAGAACACGGCAGCCAGGTTATTGCTGAAAACTCGAAGTGTTGCGGTTACTATCAAAGTAAACACAAACCACCACCAAAACTCCGAACGGGTCGCGCAGCCATTGAATTTGGCATATTTGACGAAACAGGATTGAACGGCATCAATAAAGTTCATGATTGCTGTCTAAGCCGCCGTCCCCGAAACACCGGTGCCCGATTTGATTCGATTTCCGCAATGCGGACACTCCCACTCACCCAACAGCGCATGCGACTTCAAGAGCGGTACCCGACGCAATGAGATCGGCGTTAAGCAGCTGGGGCAATGACTCGATTTTGGATCGATTCGAGGCGGACGCCGGCGAATCCCTGCCACCACCACTCCCAGCGCAACCAAAGCAACGATGAGAGCTAGAAAAAGCCAAATGATGCCATCCATGACGCAAACCTCCTCCTTGCCAACTGGGGCATATTGTAGCGGAGAGCCCTCCAATCTGCTAAGTCCACTGGGTGATCGTCGTGCTTGCCAGGGATGTCCGCCGCGGCAGGCCTGCAAAGAGGACAAAGAGCTGTATTTAGCCCCGACGGGCAGTGAGCATCAATCGAAGTGATTGATCGTATACTCGTGAGTCGTCAACCTCAATGACAAGGAGCGCAATGCCACCGCCTAAGCTCGACCGATCTCGCTCAGCGGGAGCGGCATGATGAAGATACCAGCGCCCTATCCGATCGGTACGCCCGGACGTCCGTGGGGCGAAGCGGAAGTGACTACCTGGCTGTCAACGCAGACCGTCAAGCGCAGCTACGAAGCGGACGTGCTGCGCGTGATCGACCCCTTAAGATCGCGCTACGACGTGTTGCAGTATGGCCGCCTCGATAGGCACCCTGACAAATATCCCCTGCTCGCCATCAAGAGCCGCAGCTGGCGCGAGGCGCTTCCGTGTGCATTGGTAACGGGGGGCGTACATGGCTATGAAACCAGTGGCGTGCATGGAGCCTTGCGCTTTGTCGACCAGCATGCTGCAACCTACGAAGGCCGGGTCAACCTCATGGTCGCGCCGTGCGTCAGCCCCTGGGCCTACGAAGTGATTCACCGCTGGAACATGCACGCCGTCGACCCAAACCGCTCATTTCGCGACGACAGCCCGGCGCAGGAATCGGCGGCCCTCATGCGCCTGGTCGCACCGTTCCGCGATAGAGTGCTCGTGCATATCGATTTGCATGAAACCACCGATACGGATGAGTCCGAGTTTCGCCCGGCGCTGGCCGCCCGCGACGGGGTGACACATGTGCCGGGTGAAATCCCCGATGGCTTCTATCTGGTCGACGATGGCGAGCAACCGCAACCGGAGTTCCAGCAGGCGGTGATCGCGGCCGTGGCGAAAGTCACACACATTGCGCCAGCCGATCGGCACGGCGAGATCATCGGATCGCCCATGGTCGCGCCGGGTGTCATCAACTACCCACTCAAGCGGCTGGGCCTCTGTGCAAGCATCACCCACGCACCCTACAAGACGACCACCGAGGTCTACCCCGACAGCCCTCGCTCAACGCCAGAACAATGCAATGCCGCGCAGGTGGCGGCGGTTTGCGCGGCGATTGATTTCGCGTTAGCGCACCGCGTAACGGCTTCCGTCGCGCGATGAAGCAACGCATAGGTAGAGTCGGCATGAAGCGTTACTAAGCACTCGACCGCCTACTCCTACCCCCGCTTTCTATTGATCGACCGAAATCTTACACCCAGGTGCATTGCCTTCTGCGAAACCGCACCACGCGTCCGTCGCAGCTTCTTCGCCACCTGAGGCCCTGAGAGCTTCGCCTTCGCAAAAGCCCGCAGATTCTTCACGTCTTCTTTCGACCACGGGCGAATTACCTTGCGCGTCTTCTTAGCCATCATCACTCCTTACATGGAAAGTACGCATTGTACCGACACCGCGCATCAATCGCAGAAAAAGAATCCCGGTCGTGCGTCCAGAGCTTCATACCACCAACGATCTAGACTTAGTATCTTGTCTATTTCACAATGTCAGCCCCAGCCATAGTCTGTCACGCAAGGAAGTCCAATCATGGAAGCTGCAAGGCGCGCGAAATACCAGGCTCTACCATTTCAACTGTCCATACGGATCCGTCACCCTTCGATGGATCCGGCGTTTATCTCAAAAGAATTGCGAATCGAACCTGAGCATTCCTTCCTGGCCGGGGAACCGCGGCGTTCACAAAGCGGCGCGCCGTCTGCAGCCGTTCACACCCAATCCTATTGGTTGGCGGCCCTGGAACCAGCCGCTTGGCTCAGCGACACTCCGTCTGCAATAGCGGAAATGTTAGAAGTCTCACAACAGCGAATGAATGCTGCCGTAAGCAAGAACCTCGGCTGGGCGCTCTCGTTATGCGCCGCGCGCTTTGGTAAGAGCCACGACGCATTCTTACGCCAAATACGATCAGAGGGCGGCCAGGTCAGCCTGCTCATTGCTCTGACACCGGATGTCATGAGTGGCTTCAATCTTTCACCGGAAGTCAGCCGTATATTCGGCGACCTTGGAATCACGCTGGAATTCGAAATGATGAATGATTGACGGGCCTTGCGCTCAGAAGCGCCGCCTGAACTCTGGATCGAATAGCGTTATCCCTCTCCCGCCATGCCAACACATCCGTGATGTTTCCATCTCACGGCCCAAATTCAGCGTGTCAAGGCACTTAAGACACCTGTAAGTGGCTGATTTCGCACTTATTCATTGACGTGTTAGCGACCTCCCTGTTTAATACGCGGCTCGCGTTGGCCAGGTAGCTCAGTTGGTAGAGCAGCGGACTGAAAATCCGCGTGTCGGGGGGTGGTGGCCACCGTTGGCACCCGATTCTAGACAGCTGAGGGGCCCGGGCGCTCGCGGCCGGGCCCCTCCACTCCTCAGAATCAGTGGTCGAATCTTCCTGTCGCTCGCTACCAGCCCGGCGAAATGTCAAAGCGGAGTATCTGACCCGCTCCCGCAGGGGCAGCGCCGAGATTCGATACGTACAATCGGCCGTCCGGCCCAAAGGTCATGCCGGTCGGAACAGAGAGATTTATGACCACATCCTCAATTGCACCCGATCTTTTCACGCGGACTACCTTCCCCAATCCGGGCGTCGGAAAACCCGCGCCATCGGATAGCTCAAGTACATACAGCAAGCCGTCTGGACCAAAATCGACTGCCACCACGGTTGTAAAACCTGCTTTTGAGCTCACGATGCGATACCCGTGCGCGGGTTGCAGTCCCGGGGGCAAATTATCAAAATCGTCTTGATCGCCTTTGGAAATGGTCAAGATCCGCGCCCACTGCGGATTGATCGGAAACAAATTGAGATTTCCGACAAACAGCGATCCGTCCCGAGCGACAATCGAGGTCGGCACGATGTGGCCCTCTGAGGCTGAAATATCAATGACTTGCTTGATCTCACCGCCTTTGGTCACCGAGATCACTTGCCCGTGGTTCGGTTCCACGGTCAGCAACCTTCCATCCAGTGCAATGACACTGTAGAGCGTGCCATCGGGCTCGAAATCGTCCGCGCTTTCGTACTTGCTCGGGTGAGTTTTGAGCCACGCGCCGATGTCCGCGATGAGGTGCCAATTTCCGGTCTTGATGTCCACCTTCGCAATCCCGCTGGAGTCCTTCGGATCCGGATTGCCATGTGAACAGCCGCCCCCGCCTACCAGCGCGTACAGATCACCGTCCAGAAATACGACATCGGCGACTCCGATGGTCCCATTGACCCCACCTGGGCCGACGGTGACCGAAGGAAACCCAGAAGCGACGGTGGTGACTTTTCCGCTTGGGCTGATCTTGGAAATTCGTGCGGTCAGTCCCCCAGTGTCGGGACCTGGCCCCCCCGGGGGTCCGGGAACCTGTGGGCACTGCCCAATGGTACTGGTTGTGCCCCCGGTGCCCGCTTCCGCGACATACAGATTACCATCCGGCCCGAATCTCAGGCCTCGAGGTCCCTCGAGGCCCGTAGCAACAATAAACGGTGTCGGATGTTCCTATCAGGGGCTCAGCAGAAATGCTAAGTCCAATATCTGCTGCATCGCCCAGTCGGGGCTGTCGCTTGACTCGACACTGCTCCAGAAATGTACTGTTAAAAATATCCAAAAAGGGTACTTTCTAGAGACATGGACGAGCAATTTAATTGCCGACCGATTCGAAAGTCAGTCCAGCCTCAGTGGCCGCCAGACCATTCGTAGAACGGATTGCGCCGATTCTCGATTTCACTCCGAGCCAAAAAAGACTCCTGGCGTCTGCATTGCGCGGAGCCGAAACCACCGAGCTTGCCGATGCTTTGTGCCGCACTCCCGCAGCCATCAAGCGCACGTGGACGTGTATTTTTGAGAAGTTCGCACGGCACCATCCAGCGTTACTCCCGACAACCGAGAGCTCATTGCGCGGGCAGCAAAAACGGCACAAAGTCATGGCATACATTCGTGAACATCCTGAGGAAATCCGGCCATTCCCTCCACAGAGGGCAGGCTGAAGTTCAAGGAGACTTGAAATGAACAAACGCCGCTTTCTCTAGAGACGCGCGTCGAACAGGTGAGTGAATGTGCTTCCCAATTCGTAGTAGTACTTCTTGAGGGTGGTGAATGGCTCAACGCGCGGCGCAGTAATCGGCACCGGGAAAGCGGCATTTGCGCCACCGCGTGCCCAGGCGGCGGCGGCCTTTCCAAAGACGCTACCCGGACCGATGCCACGTCCGCTGTAGCCGTAGATTGCGAGGCCACGCGGACCTAACTCAATGACTTTGGGAAGGTGATCTGAGGTCATTCCAATCCGCCCGTTCCAGGAGCATTCGAACGTCTGGCCGGCCAGTTCAGGAAACAGGCTGGCGAGCTTGCGCGCCGCCCAATGCATGTGCGTGCCGGCAGAAGCGCCCTCCAGATTGCCAACCGCTCCGATGATCATTCGACCCGCATCGTCCAGCCGGAACGAAGACATGACCATCGCAGTATCCCAGCAGCCTTCACGGCCCGGCAATATCTTCGCCCGTAGCTCGGCGCTGAGCGGCGGCGTGGCGCATTGGAAATAGTGAACCGGCGTCAAGCTCACCGCCTGCGTCGACCGGCACTCATAAGAATCGGTGGCCTGGATCAAGGTTTGAGCACTGATCGTCCCGCCATCGGCGTTGACTTTCCAAATACCGTTCTCATGCTTGACACTATTTGCGGGCGAGTGCTCGTAAAGCGTTGCACCCGCCGCCTGCGCGGCCCTGGCAAGCCCGCGCACATAGGCCAGCGGCTGGATCGTGCCTGCACGTGGATCAAACAGCGCACCGTAGAAGGCGTCCGAGCCGACCACGCGCCGGCATTCGGCGGCATCGAGAAGCTTCACAGGCGCGCATCTTTCCACCTGTTGCCGATATCGGTTGTGCAGTTCGGCAAGACCGCGCGGGCTGTGTGCACAATGCAGCGTACCATTGCGCGCGGAATCGCATTCGATGCCGTGGCGTACGATCAGATCGAACACCAGATCCGGAGCCGCTGCCAGTGTCTCGTTGAGCAGCCGTCCCGGGTCCCGACCAAGCGCGTGCTCGACCTCCTCAGGCGGCGTCCACAGGCCCGCATTGACGAGGCCGACGTTGCGTCCCGATCCGCCGTGGCCGATGGTCTGCGCCTCCAGAAGGTGGGCATCGATGCCGGCCTCGGCCAGATGCAGCGCCGCCGAGCAGCCCGTGAAACCGCCACCCACGATGACGACGTCAGCTACCACGTCATGCTCGAGGGGCGCCGCCCCGATGGGCTTGCCGCCGGTAGCGTGCCAAAGGTTGAGTTCCCGTCTCGTGACTTTGAGCTCCCCATATCATCCGCCGCCCGCGGATGATGAAGTCTATCCCGCCAGTGTGATGAACGCTTGCCGCCGTACATTCTTTGTATGAAACTTCGCCGTTCTCGGTTCCCGCGGAGAGGAGCGATGCCTGTACTGATCGATGCCGAGCGTTTGCGCGTACTCACTCCCTGGCCGAAGCTGATCGATGCGCTCCAGGGTGCGTTTCGTGAGCCATGCGCGGCGCCAGAACGATTGCACTTCGACATCGGCGGTGTCGGATCGCTGATCATCATGCCTGCGTGGTATCAGAACGGATTGCTTGGCGTGAAGGTCGTGCAGGCCTTCCCGGCCAATTCGAACCTCGGTAAGCCGGCGGTGCATGGCATGTACATGCTCGCATCCGCCAGCGATGGCGAGGTCCTGTCGCTCATCGACGCCCAGGAACTCACCGCGCGACGCACCGCCGCCACCTCAGCGTTGGCATCGACATTTCTGTCGCGCGATTCGAGCCGGTGTCTGCTGGTCATGGGAACGGGTCGCCTCGCACTCGAAGTCATTTCAGCCCACGCGGCTGTCCGACCGATCGAGCAAGTTTTGATCTGGGGCCGAAATCCCAAACGGGCATCGTCCCTTGCCGATCGAATAAACGATACGCTTCCTCTGCACGCAGAGACGGTGGCCTCCTTGGACCGTGCGCTCTCGCAAGCCGATATCATATCTACCGTAACTGCAGCGTTCGATCCAATCCTGCCGGGACGGAGCCTCCGTCCCGGCACGCACATCGATTTAATTGGAGGTTACACGCCATTCATGCGTGAAGCCGATGACGACGTCGTGCGCGCGGCGGCAATTTACGTCGATAGGGTGTCCTCGGCTGTGCGGGAAGCAGGCGACATCGCCAATCCCCTCGAGCGAGGGGTGATTGACCGATCGGCAATTCGCGGCGATTTATTCGATCTGTGCACAGGGCGAGCCCCGAGACGCAGCTCGGAAAGTGATATTACTGTATTTAAATCGGTAGGACTCGCACTCGAGGACCTTGCCGCCGCGGCGCTTGCCTGGAACACTCTGTCGCGTCCTATTGCCTCATTGGAGAAATAGGTGAATGTCCCGGAATTGGCGAACATGCCGCCAGGCCGCCCTGGGTCGAACGGCTCTGGAGTTCTGCCCAAGGTCGCCCCTGCTTCGGCCGGCCTGCGCCGAATCAGTAGAGGAGCACTGCCTCCCGCTCGCTGCGCCAGCGGACCTCGTCGCGAGCCGTCAGCGCCTCCAGATCGGCCGGCATCGCCGCCGGATCGTCCACCCAACGGCGCAGCAGATCGCTCCCGTTGATCACGTCGATCGCGGGCCTGTCCTTCTCGTACTCGTAGGCGAAGTCGCGCCAAATCTCGTAATCCGGCCGCAGCCTCCTCAGAGCTTTGAACATTAGCGCGAACAGCCGCCAAGGCCTGAAGCCTTCGTGGTCATAGTACGCGGCGTCTTCCACATGCACCTGGACCCCGGCACAGAGCTTGCCTACGTGCTTATGAAACGTGGGCTCGAACCAGCAGGGCCGGAGCCGACAGCCACTCATCCATGGTGCTGCAAGCGAATGCATCTCTGCCAACAATGCTTGCACGTCCAGATCCGGCGCGCCGAACAACTCCAGCGGCCTGGTGGTGCCACGACCCTCCGATAACGTCGTGGCTTCGAGCATCACCGAGCCCGGATAGCAGCGCGCCATCCAGAGATTGGGAGCGTTAGGACTCGGGTTGACCCATGTGCGCTCGCCGAGCGGCCACCCATATCCCGGGGCAGCGTTCGGCTCCCAACCCTCCATCGGCACCACGCGGCAGTCGACGTCGAGATTGAGAGTCCCGACGAACCACCGTGCAAGCTCCCCGAGCGTCAAGCCGTGCCGCATCGGCATGGCGCCGGCGCCGACAAAACTTTCGCAACCGGCCTCGAGCATCAGCCCTTCCACGAGCCGGCCCACAGGATTCGGGCGATCCAGAACCCACACGGCCTTGTGCTTCTTCGCGGCCGCTTCGAGCACGTAGCGCAGTGTGGTGACGAACGTGTAGATTCGACACCCGACGTCCTGTAGATCGACGAGCAGAACGTCAAGGGTATCCATCATTTCAGGTGTCGGCCGGCGCACTTCACCATAAAGGCTGAAGACCGGGATGCCGAGGACGGGGTCGGTGTAGTCCTGCGACTCGACCATGTTGTCCTGCTTGTCCCCGCGCAGCCCGTGCTGAGGGCCGAACGCCGCGCTCAAGGTTACGTCGCCGAGCATCGCCAGCGCATCGAGGGAATGGATGAGGTTGCGTGTTACGGAAGCGGGGTGCGCCAACAGCGCCACGCGCCGTCCCTTGAGCGGTCTACGCAGCTCCGGCTGTTCGAGCAGTCGGTCGATCCCAAATTTCATGAGCAGGCAACTTCCAGTGCGAATCCGGTCGGGTGGTGGAAATCGGGTTTGCCGGGCGGGTGCCGCAGCCCCCAGTACGAGAGCCTACCATCGTCGTCTTCGATGACAGCAGCCAACGCGATGCGCAGGTGACGAACATCACGCAATTCAGCCAGATGCCCCAATCGCACAGCCGACTCGAGCTCGAGTCCATTGTCACCTCGGCGCACGGAGATTTCCGGAGCTCGGTCGATCTCGGCGGGCGACATTCCCTCACGGTAGGCATTGAACCGGTAGATGGCCCAGCCGAGCGACGGCGAGAAATTGAATTCGTGGTACCCGGACGCATCTGCTGCCGCGACGAATGCTTCGAAGCACGTGTGCTCCCATAATGCGTCGGCCCGTCCGCTATCGCCGGACAGGGGTACACGTACTCGGGACATGTCCGCCACCAGTGAATACCGGAACACGAGAATGTCAGGATCCTCCGCTCGCAGCTGCACCGCGAGGCTGCGCACCTCGTCAGGGGTCGAAGGGTGGGCAGTCAACATCATCGATCTCATGTTCATGGACACACCATGCCGCGATTGTATTCGTGCGCTGCCCACACGTCACATGGAGTCCGCGGCGCGGCGGCCGCGACCGGCGCAGGGACGTTTGGCTCCTCGCGCCCCGTGGGCACCCACAGGCGACGCTGGTCGGCGAATCGGCAGACGGAAGCTTGTGTTCCCGCTCAGCGCATTCACCCTCCGGACCGTTCGCTCAAAGACGGCACTCTACTTTCAAGAATACCGCGCGCTTGATGTCCGTGCGCGTCGCGACATCGGTAAACTCGCCATGACCGCTACCGATGAGATTTTGTCCCGCGAGGGATAGATCGATGTTGGAACGCAATTGCCAACCGAGGCGCAAGTCCAGCGCCGTGTAGCTCGGTACCACCGGTTCCGACAGTCCACCCATGTAGCGCAGCGTGACATCGAACTCTGTTCGCCGTCCAAGATCGAGCGAGGATCGCAATATCCCCCACCGCGACGGATTGGCACCTTCGGTGTTCTGCAGAGCGCCGATGTCAATGCTGCCGGGCTTGAGCTCGAATTCCTGGCGCAAGCGGCTGAACCCCGCATTCAGACGCCAGATCGAGGTTGCCTGGTAGCTGCCCCACAGTTCCAGACCTGAGGTCGTTCCTTGCAAGCCGTTCGTATAGAAGATATAGGTAAAACTCGGGTCGACTTGCTGAGTGCGAAGACGATCATAGATCGTGTGATACACGGTAACCGAGAGCGATGCGGCAGTGGTGATTTGTCCCCGATAGCCGATTTCATAATCGTCCGCGGTCTCGGAAACGACACCGGGTCCGCCGCGCAACAGGAATGGTGCCTGTCCCGGCACAAAGGTGTCATGATCGAGGCGCGAAGGCGCCCGAACTGTGCGCGATGCGGCGGTCCAGAGCATCTCATTGGGGGCCCATTTCCATGCGAGACGGGCGGTCGGCAGGAACTCTGCGCCTGTATAGTAGTTGTGTTCCTCACGCGCGCCCAGCGTCAGATGCAAATCATCGCGCAGCGCAATTTCGTCTTGTGCAAATACACTGGCCCAGGTTTGGTCGAGATTTGCCGGCAGCAGTGCGATATAGGTGCTGTTGGTCACATGGTCGATCCCGTAGCGATACTCCGCTCCCACCACCGCGGTATGCGCGCCAAGCCGACCGGCAGAATACTGTAGCTGGATATCGCCGATGCCTTGCGAGTCCTCAAACGTCGGCGGTACGCTGCGCTCCGTATGGTCGTAGTACGCCTGCACAGAGAAGGCGCCACCGCCCTCCAAACCGTGTTCCCACCGGCTGATCAAGTTGGCGCCGGACAACGAAATCTCTCCCAGCGCCAGCGTCACGCCCGAAATCGAAATGGAACCCGGCGGCGGTTGCCCTTCCCTGCCGTTGTAGGCATCTCCCTTAACCAAGAGAGAGTCGGTACCACGTTGCCAGTCTGCCCGAAACCCGACCTGGCTCTGGTGAGCGGCGTCATCTTTCGTCTCGCCCGACCGTGTCTCGGTGTCCTGAATATCGAAATGGGTTGCATAGACGCGGAAATTCACATCGTCGCCGAATGTTCCTCCATATCGAAGGCTGGCGCGATCCTCACGGTTACCGCCACCGGCGACCGCAAGACCCCCCTGCGTTTGGTTGGCGGAGCGGGTGATCACGTTGATCACGCCGTTGACCGCGTTGACCCCCCACAGTGTGCCGCCGGGGCCGCTGATGACCTCGATGCGTTCGATATCCTCGATCAGCACATCCTGCACGTCCCAGAACACGCCGGAGAATAACGGCGAATACACCGATCGTCCATCGATGAGCACCAGGAGCTTGTTGGCGGCAGGACCGTTGAATCCACGTGCGCTGATCGCGTATTCGTTGGCACTGACGCGCGCCACTTGGAGATTCGGCGCCAGTCGCAGTGCCTCCGGCAGGCTGGTGGCGCCCGAGCGGCGGATATCTTGGGAGGTTATTACAAAAACGGAGGTTGGTGCATCAGAGAGTTTCTCATCACGCTTGGACACCGAGGTGATTTCGATGTTGCTCAACTCTTCGATGGAAAGGTCCTTGAGCGCCTGCACGGGAGGCGCCCCCCACGCGCTTGTCACGCCCAGCAGTGTGCAGGCGACCCCCGCCGCCGCGCCCAGATTCCGAGCCTGCATCCGCCCTCCTTGACATAGTTCGCATCCTTGCCCTACTTGGCCGCCAGGCGACCAAAGCCTCTGCAAGGATAACAACGCGAGGTTCATCGTATTGGACTCTGTGGGTGGCGTCCAGCCAACCAGTTCGCAATTGTGACTGGCGCCGTGTTGGAGAACAGATCAGGGTAAATTGGGGTTGCAGGCGATGGCGACATCCGGTGCTTTTGCGCAAAATAACGGGCGCAATGCCGTTACTGCGGCCCGAAATCAGAAATTAGCCAATTGCGGGCCCCATGGAAAAGCCTAAATCGGACCGCAGTCTCACCGAGGAGCCGACCGGCCGCGCTACAATCGAGGGATTCAAGCGGCTCGGGGCCTAAATCGAAGGCCGGGCCCTTTGGTGCGCACCGGCCGTTGATACCCACGGAATTGGATGAAAATGCAATTGCCACACACCCTAAAAGTGCAGGCCGCGTTCGGAGCGGTCATGACCGCGCTTCTCATCGTCGGCATCGTCGCCTACCGCAGCGTACTCGCCTCCTCCGCAAGTGCCCGATGCGCGCAGCATACGAATGAGGTTCTTGAACATCTCGCCAACCTGCGCCTGGGGATGGAGAATATCGAGAGTGGGTACCGTGATTTCGCGCTGAGCGGCGCAGACGCATTTCTCCAATCCGCGCGCGCCAATGCATCGTTGGTTGAGAACGAACAAAGCGCCCTGCAAGCGCTGACGGCGGATAGCCCACGCCAGCAGCGTCGCCTAGGCGTAATCACCGATTTGCGGCAACGGATGCTCCAACGTGGTGACACGATCACGGGATTGCGGCGGACACCCACTGCCGAAGCTGCGGCGCCGCTCATCGGCAGCGGGCAGGACGATCCCCTTCTGGGCGCCTTTCGCGTGGCGGCTCGTGACATGGAGGCGGAGGAGCAACAGCTGCTGCTCGAACGCAATTCAGCCGCCGCGAACCGCACTCGAGAGGCCCAAGTCGCCTTGATCGTGGGAAGCACCCTTGCGCTGTTGATTGTCGCCGTCTCCGGTTGGCACGTGACAAGGGATCGAACCGAACGGAAGGCAGCGAAAGACAAGCTCAAGCGCCTCAATCGCCTGTATGCAATGGTCACCGGCATCGGCACTTCGATGGTGCGCGTGCGGGATCGCACGGACCTATTCAATCGCGCTTGCCGGACTGCGGTCGAGCACGGCGAATTCGAAATGGCATGGATAGCCATCGTTGATCACAACGAGAACAGGATTGTCCCGGTTGCCTGGGCGGGCGCCGAGGGGACGATCAGGTCCGCAATAGAGGATCGTTTCTCGTCGAGCGACGGCACTGTGGAAGGAACAACGTTGGCTGCGCGTGCGATCAGAGAGAAGGCGGCGGTCGTCGCCAATGACGTACAGAACGACAAAAGTCTCATCTTTCAAAAGATGCACGCCGAGGCTGGCATTCGCTCGTTAGCCGTATTTCCGCTGATCGTTGCGGACAATGCAATCGGCGTGTTCGCGCTGTACACGAGCAGACCGGAATTTTTCGACGCGCCGGGCTTGCTGCTCTTGACCGAACTGGCCGGCAATGTGGCGTTCGTCGTAGATCATCTCGAAAGGCAGGAGCGGCTTCATCGCCTTTCTTACTACGATGCGCTCACGGGACTTCCAAATCGACGGTCGTTTCTCGAGCGAGTCACGCAGTACATGCTGAGTGCCGCCGACGATGGGCACCGGGTCGCCGTGTTTCTGATCGATTTGGAGCGCTTCAAGAAGCTCAACGACAGCCTGGGCAGGCCGGCCGGTGATGCGATACTGAAGCAGGTAGCCGAGTGGTTGGCGCAAAACGCCGGCGACGTCGATCACGTCGCACGCATCGATGCAGACCATTTTGCCGTTGTGCTGCCCAAAACCATGTACGAATCCCATGTGGCGCGGGTGCTCGAGAAAACCATCGCGGCGTTCATGAACCATGAGTTTACGCTGAATGATGCGGTGTACCGGTTGGCCGCCAAAATCGGCGTCGCCGTTTTCCCGGATGATGGCACTGACGCCGACACCTTGTTCCAGAATGCCGAGGCGGCGCTCAAGAAAGCCAAGGCGAGCCGAGACCGATACCTGTTTTACGCACAGAAAATGACTGAAACCGTGGCCATGAGTCTCGGCATAGAAAATCGACTGCGAAGAGCACTCGAAAGAGAGGAATTCGAGCTGCACTATCAACCGCAGGTAAATCTGGTCAGCGGCAGGCTGACAGGAGCCGAGGCGCTGATCCGATGGAATGATCCGGTGTCCGGCCTAACCCTGCCAGGCCGCTTCATTCCCATCCTCGAGGAAACCGGATTGATCCATGACGTAGGGCGTTGGGTGTTACGCCAAGCGATGGAAGACTACCAGCGTTGGCGCAATCAGGGTCTTCCCGCCGTGCCCATCGCGGTGAATGTGTCGCCGCTCCAATTGCGCAATCACAACTTCGTCGCAGAGATCCAACAGGCCGTCAGTATTGCCGCAGAGGCTGCCGCGGGGCTTCAGTTGGAGATCACAGAGAGCGTGATCATGCAGGATGTCAATCACAGCATCGTCAGCCTGCTCGCGATTCGCGCATTGGGCGTCACGATTGCCATCGACGACTTCGGCACGGGCTTCTCCTCGCTCAACTACCTGGCAAAACTGCCCGTGGACACGCTCAAGATCGACCGCTCGTTCGTGACAGAGATGGTTTCAGGTTCAGGTGGACTATCACTGGTCTCGGTGATCATCAATCTGGCGCACGAACTCAATCTCAACACAGTCGCGGAAGGTGTCGAGACAGAGGAGCAACTTCGTCAGCTACGATTGCTGGGCTGCGATGAGATGCAAGGATACCTTTTTGGCAAGCCTGTGCCGGTCGAGATTTTCGAACAGAAATATTTGTCCTTGGAGCACATACGGGCGTGATGGTCGACGTCAATCCTCCCCTGCCGCCCGAGGTACAGTCAGGAATCGATAGCGTAGAACAGTACCTGCGGCAGGGCGAGCCGCTCCTGGCGTATAACGCCGTTCAGGACGCATTGCGTGTTTGGCCGGGCAATCTACGTCTGCGGCAGCTCAAAGGCCTGGCACTCGCGCGCAGCGGCGATGTTGAACGGGCGAATGAGCTGCTCTCCGAACTCGCCGCCGAGGGCACGTCCGACGCCGAAACGCTCGGCATGCTGGCGCGCACACACAAAGATCTTGCGCTCAAGACCGCAAACGCCGCGCGCCGCGACGTCCATCTCGCGTCGGCATTCGGGATCTATCACCAGGCGTACGCAGAAGCCCGCAGGAGCGCGGCGGACTCCAATGCGTGGTACACCGGCATCAATGCGGCCACCATCGCGGTGCTGCAGGGCAACTTCGAAGCCGCGCGCCGAATCGCCGGCGAGGTACGGGGCCTTTGCGCGCTCGCACTGAGGAACCCGCACGCGACCCCAGACTACTGGCTCGAGGCCACGCTCGGCGAAGCCGCGCTGATCCTCGGCGAGGATTCGGATTCGCTCGCTCACTACTTGCGAGCGGTAAATCTTGCCGCAGGCAGTTTCGGCAATCTGGCGAGCACGCGCCGCCAGGTACATCTGCTCGCAAAATGCCTGCCCGGGCCCATCGCCAAGATCTGCGAAGTACTCAAGATCCCGCCGGTGGTGATGTATACGGGGCACATGATCGACCATGAGGCACGCGCCACGCCGCGCTTCCCGATCGCGCTGGAGCAAGTGGTGGCCGCGGCGGTCCGCAGGCAATTAGCGATTCTCCGTCCGCTGGCCGCGTATGGTTCTGCCGCCTGCGGTTCGGATATTCTTTACCTCGAGGCGATGCGGGAAATCGGCGGCGAGACACACATCGTGCTGCCCTTTCCGGCTCAGGAGTTTCACCGCGCCAGCGTCGATTTCGCATCCGGCGGCTGGGCTGAGCGCTTCGAGCGCGCACTGGCGGCTGCGCACAGCGTGACGGTAACCAGCGATCATCAGGCCCGCGGGAGCTCTGCGACCTTTGAATACGCGAACCTCGTATTGACGGGGATGGCGCGCCTGCGTGCCCAAGTACTGCAGACGGATGTGCAGGGGCTTGCCATTTGGGATGGCACGCCATCCGCCGGAGGAGCAGGCGCCGCCGCGCTGGTAAGGATGTGGCAGTCGCAGGATGTGGTCCTGGAGCAAATTCTTATTCCGGATGTTCACGCCCACGCATCGCCGCCCAAGGCCATCGCATTGCCGCCCGATGAGCGGCCCGGAGGATTCTCGCACGAGAATCGTGCCATGTTGTTTGCGGATGTGGTCGGCTACAGCGCGCTGAGCGAAGATCAGACGCCGAACTTCATCAATCAGTTTCTGGGTGCAGTCGCAGACCTCAACGCACGCACAGCGCAACGGCCAGAACATGTCGAAACCACCGGCGATGGACTCTACATGGTGTTTGGCAGCGTGCGGGACGCTGGATACTATGCCTTGGAACTCAACAAGCTGGTAACCGGCACCGACTGGGCGTCACGCGGACTGCCCGGTGGACTGAATATCCGGATCGCCTTGCACTGCGGACCGGTCTACTGCGGACGCAATCCGATCACCGGCTCTGCGCTGTACACCGGACCACACACAAGTCGCACGGCCCGTATCGAACCGGTCACACCGCCCGGGCAGGTGTACGCCAGCAGCGCTTTCGCTGCCGTGGCCGCAGCGATGGGCGTCGACGATCTCGCGATGCAGTACATTGGGCGCATGCCGCTGGCGAAAGGTTACGGGTTGCTCGGGCTTTATCATTTGTCCAGCGCCGGCACGCTCTAGCGCCCGTTTTGCGGGCCGGCGTCGGTGCGCTGCCGCCATTCCAGTCCGGTCGGCGCTACGCACGTCGCCAGGTGGTGAACATCCAACCGATCGCCGCGCTTCCGCCGATTCCAACGAAACACATGAGCGCCATATCAGGATTGCCGCTGAGCAGATGAAACACAAAACCGGCAAGTGAGGACATGGCGGCAAGCCCAAAGAGACCGTCGACGAGATGAGTCATGAATGACATCGAATGGACTCCGACAAGTGGTGGCGACTGCAATCATCGCGTAGCTGTCTGCGCCCCGCGAGATGTCTGTGTCCGGCAACAAGCGCGAATTCGACCTTTTGACTTAATCAAGCGTCACTTGCACGCCGCTTGCATGAGGAACCGCGGGCAATGCGCCAGGGCTGAAAATGTCGCGAACGTGCCCGGCGCCCTTTGCAGCGGGCATATGGCTTGTACGATCCGACTTCGCAGCAGGCCCAAAACGCCAACTCCACCGGAATCGTTCGGACGGCTCAATCCCGTGAAATGTTAAGATACCGGCTCATTGTCTCTTGGGGTACCCATGCAGCTCTACGTCGATTCAAATTTTGCCAGCCCCTATGCCCTGGTCGCATTCGTCGGTCTTCTCGAGAAAAACCTGACGTTCGACGTCAAGCCCCTCGAACTATTCGCCAACGCCCAAAAGAAAAGCGACTTCGCCTCGACTTCGATCACCAGGCGGGTGCCGACGCTCGTACATGATGATTTCGCCTTGTCGGAATCCTCTGCGATCTGCGAGTACATCGACGAGAGCTTTGCAGGCACACGTCTTTATCCCACGAACTTGCACGACCGAGCGCGAGCCCGCCAAGTTCAGGCATGGGTGCGCAGCGATCTCATGCCGATTCGCGAAGAGCGTCCGACATTCGTGGTGTTCTGCGGCGCCCGCAGGCCCGCGCTTTCGCCGCAAGGCATTGAAGCCACTCAAAAGCTATTTGCGGCGGCGCTTCAGTTACTCGACGGCCGTACCGACAATCTGTTCGACCAGTGGTCGATCGCAGACGTGGATCTGGCCATGATGCTGCAGCGCCTGGTGGCGCACGGCGATCCGGTGCCTCAGCGACTCGTCGACTATGCCGATCGGCAGTGGCGTCGACCGAGCGTACAACAATGGATCAACCACGCGCGTCCCCCGCTCACCGAATACTGATTGCGGTAAAACCGGCAAGAGTCCGTTCGGACTCGCGCGGGCCTCAAGGGCAACGCTACCGCGCCGCTTGAGTTGTTTCGGCCGCCTGGAGCGGGTTACGCTTACGACTCTGGTGATCCGGATCAACCCGAGGATTTCTGTCTATGGGAACGACAATCTCTTTCAATCGCCCCGACGGGAAAAAAGTAGACGGCTATCTTTCCGAACCCGCAAACGGTGCCAACGCCCCCGGGATCGTGGTCATCCAGGAATGGTGGGGCGTGAATCAGCAGATTCGTGGCGTGGCCGATCGCTTGGCCGCCGCCGGCTACCGCGCCCTGGTGCCCGACCTTTTCCGCGGCAAGTCCACGGTCGAGGCCGAAGAGGCGCACCACTTGATGACGGGATTGAATTTTGCCGATGCCGCGTCTCAAGATATCCGTGGTGCGGTGCAATTCCTAAAGGCGCATGGCAACAAGGTCGGCGTAACCGGCTTTTGCATGGGAGGCGCGCTAACGCTGCTTGCCGCGTGCATGGCGCCCGAGATTCACGCCAGCGTCGTCTGGTACGGCTGTCCACCGCTCGAATATATCGACGCCACCAAGATCAAGGCACCCCTTCAAGGGCATTGGGCCACCCAGGACGAGTTCTTCAAGATCGCGACCATCGATCAGCTGGAGGACAAGCTCCGCGCGGCGGATGTGCCCTACGAATTCCATCGCTATCTTGCGCGCCATGCCTTTGCCAATGAGACCGCGGTCGGCCCGCACCGTATTCCGCAAACCCAATACGACGCCGTCTGGTCCCAACAGGCATGGGACCGGACTCTCAGGTTCTTCGGCCGCTGGCTCGGCTGAAGCGAAGGAACGCGCGCCGCCTCCTCGAGCAATTCGCTCGGCGATCAGAAGGCGTTCGCGCAATACGAACGCCTTCTGGTTTGAGATCGGCAATCCCACCGGTCTTGAATATGCGGATTGCCTTGCGCCCTAGTGGCCCTGTTTCGCAAACTCCCGGATCCCTGCCGCGAACCACGCGCCGCCCACATTCCGGATCAGGAGCACGGGGCTCGCACACTCCGTAGGAACCGGTGTCAGCACATCATCGATCACGAAATCACCGTTCTGCTCGAGCGCAACGCCGGTCAAGGTGGTGTTGTGCAATGTGAATGGCGCTGCCGCTTCACAAATCAATGTTGCAAACACAGTCTGGCCGCCATTGGACCCTATGGCGTTGCCGCCGGCCAGCAGCAAACCCCTGCCATCCACCCTGATGTGCCCGTCGACCGAAACATCGGCGCGCAGGTCGGCGATCACCCAAATTTGACCAGGAGGGTTGATTCCGCGCACGACATTTCGGTTCACACTGGACGATGTGCCATCGGCATTCACGACACCCGCTGCGGCTGATACCGGGTGCACCCCGATCCCGCCTTTGAATTTCACCAAGGAATCGTCACCCGTCGCAGCGAACGAACAGCCGATCCCGAGAGCCAACGCGATAATTGATAGTTTCTGAATCAAGATGAATCCTCCTTTTTTTACTTGAATGAACGCGCTCAAATTTCTCGCCGCGCTATGGTCTACTGCTCGCCGGCGCGCGCCAAGCACCATCCATCCCGGCGTCCGCGCCGCGGCTTTTATCGATGGCTATGACCTCGAGAAGATTTCGTAATGATCGCTGAAAGGATTTGTCACAGGAGCGGCCTCGCCACTGGGTAATTTCGAACACGCATCCAAGGGAACTAGATTCTGGCGCCGTTTTGGCAGAAGATACCAATGACATCATTGGGTTGGGAGCTTTTCTTGCGTACCTCGCTAGCTTTGGGTCTGGCGCTTGCACTCGGGACCGGGCCGAGCGACGCCAGCGTCTTCACGCTGCAGGCGGATGGGTCCGCTGTCATTGGAGCGGACACCACGATCACAACCCGTTACGAAGACACTCTCCTGGACCTCGCCCGACACTACAGCCTCGGCTACGACGAAATCATCCGTGCCAATCCCGGCGTGGACATGTGGCTACCCGGCGAAGGCAGGCGGATTGTATTACCCGGCCGGCGAATTCTGCCGCCAGGACCGCGTGAGGGTATCGTCGTCAGCATTCCTGAACACCGCCTGTACTACTATCCCAGAGACACAGGGAATGGACCGAAGGTAGTCATCACCTACCCGGTCAGCATTGGAAAGTTAGGCAAGAACACTCCGCTCGGACGAACGCGCGTCATCGCCAAAGTCGAACACCCATCTTGGTATCCGACGGCCTCGATTCTCAAAGAACATGCCGACGCCGGCGATCCCTTGCCGGTAGTGGTTCCCCCCGGCCCCGACAACCCTTTAGGCGACTACAAGATACGGCTGGGCTTTGGCGATGGTACATACGAGATCCACGGAACCAACAATCCAACAGCAGTAGGATTGGCCGTCACCCATGGCTGCATTCGCATGTACCCGGAGGATGTGGCGGAATTGTTCAAGCGACTCCCCGTCGGCACGACCGTGCGCCTCATCAACGTACCGGTGAAAGTCGCCTGGATCGACGGTGAGTTACTCCTCGAAGCGCATCCACCCGTCAACGCACAAGGCGATGCCTTTGAGCCCAACGTCGATCAATTCTCCGATCTGCTGCGCGCAGCCGTGGGCAACACGACCGTCGCCATAAACTGGGACTACGCACGCGAGGTGTTGCAGAAGGCTGATGGCGTCATCGCCACAGTCGCGCTCGAAGCCGAGAGTCCGTCTACGCGTAGTCAGGACGCGTATCGCCCGACTGACCTGTTAAAGTAACGCAGGAACGATGCGGAGCCGGAAAAAAAGGAGATTGCCGCTCATGAAGTTTCTTGCTGTTTCAACTGCTATTCTCGTGCTGTTGAGTCCGGCGCTCAAAGCGCAGACGAACTCATTATTGATCGAAGACATGACGTGGACGGAAGTGCGTGAAGCGATCGCCGCCGGCAAGACCACGGCGATTTACTACGCCGCAAGCATCGAACAAAACGGGCCTGGTGTGGCGCTTGGAAAGCATGTGTTCATCGCCCACTACCTTGCCCCCATCATCGCCGCGCAGCTCGGCAATGCGCTGGTCTATCCCACCATGCCTTTTGCCCCGACCGGAAATTGGGGCATCGTCGGACCCGGTGTCATCGACCCTGCGAAAAAGACCGGTCACATGCGATATGCCGGCAGCGTAAACCTGGCGGAAGAGACCTTTGGCGCAGTGGCGCATGACGTTGCACTCAGTGCCATATCGGCGGGTTTCAGGAACGTCGTCCTGATGTGCGACCATGGCGGTCCAGCCCAAACTCAACTCGCGAAAGTGGCGGAAAAGATGAACCAGGAATGGTCGGCGAAAGGCATCCATGTGTATTACATTCCGGACCTGTACTACAAGGAAAAGGATGTAATGAAGGAGTACATGTCGAAACATGGATTGCCGGTCGATTCACACGCGGGCACGGACGATACATCGGAACTCATGTACGTGGACAAGATGGTAAATGGGGAGTCTCCTAAATGGATCCGGCCGGCCAAACTGGTCAACGCGCACGAAGGCGACGGCACGGGGGTCGACGGCGATGAGACGAAGGCGACGCTTGCATTGGGAAAGATGTTTACCGATGCCAAAGTTTCCTTTGCGGTAAATCAAATCAAACAGTTGATTGCGGCCGGCAAGTAGCCGGCGGCGGGCCGACCGAATTAAATATCGGCCGCTGCCGCCTCCGGTCGACGGACAAACGCTTCGGCTCAGAACTTATGGGTCGACAGCAGCAGGCTGGTTTCCGTGTTCGAGATTCCGTCGATCAGACGAATGCGACCCAAGACGCGATCAACCGCTTCGAGACTGTCGGCGCGAAGCTCCGCCACAATGTCCCATCGGCCGTTCGTGGTGTGAAGGGCACACACCGCGGGATCGCCGCGCAGCGACCTCAGTACCTCATCTGTTCGGTTGCCCTCGACCGCCACGGTCATCAAGGCGCGAATCGTTTGCTCCTCCACCTGTGGCTTGAGTTTGACGGTATAGCCCACGATGGTGCCGTCAGCTTCCATGCGTGCGAGGCGATTCTGTACGGTGCCACGGGCGACCTTGAGGCTCTTGGCCAACGTCGCCACAGGGACTCGCGCGTCATCGCGCAGCATTGATAGCAATTTTCGGTCAGTCGAATCCATGGACCTCTCCCTCGGCGCTCGCTGCAGCCCGTCGGTTTTGCGCAAAACGTCAGTTTACTATGACTATTTGTACAATAATAAGCACTTATTGATCAATATTCTGGCTAGCCATTGGTCCTACCCCGCCCTGACACTGGCCCTCTGTCGTGGGGGAAATCATGATCAATTACATTGGAACGGCGCGCCTGCGCGCGCTCGTCTCGCGAATCGGGGTAGGCCGTTTCATCGAGGAGCTGGCCGGCGAAATCGCCGCTGATTACCGCCGATGGGACGAATTCGAGAAATCGGCGCGGCATGCCAGCCACTCGCCCGCCGGGGTGATCGAACTGATGCCGACGACCGATGGGCGTCTCTATTCATTCAAGTACGTCAACGGACACCCGAAAAACACTGCGCAGGGTTTGCTCACGGTCACGGCGTTCGGCGTACTGGCCGACGTCGCGACCGGCTATCCCATCCTTCTTTCAGAGATGACCTTCGTGACCGCGCTGCGTACGGCGGCGGTATCTGCGCTGGCCGCGACTCGGATGGCACGTTCGTCGAGCCGGGTGATGGCGCTCATCGGGAATGGCGCCCAAAGTGAATTCCAAGTCATCGCGTTTCACCGCATGGTCGGCATTCGTGAAGTACGGCTCTACGACACCGATTCTGAGGCGACGGCCAAACTGGTTCGCAACTTGACCAGGTTGCAACTTCCGAACCTGTCCGTGACCCGTTGCGGCAACACGGCCGAGGCCGTCCGCGGCGCCGACATCGTAACCACCGTGACCGCTGATAAGCGCAACGCAACGATCCTGACGCCGCAGATGATCGAACCAGGCATGCATTTGAACGCCGTCGGCGGTGACTGCCCCGGCAAGACCGAATTGCATCCGGACATCCTGCGCTCGCCGGCCGCCCGCATTGTGGTGGAATTCGAAGCACAGGCCCGTATCGAGGGCGAGATCCAACAACTCGCCGGTGCAGTTCAAGTAAGCGAACTTGCGCACGTCTTGTTGAATCATCGACCGGGTCGGCTGAGTGATCACGAGATTACAATCTTCGATTCCGTCGGATTTGCACTCAGCGACTTCTCTTCGTTACGTTATCTGCAGAGACTGAATGCCGAGCACCCCGACGGCGGCCAGAGGATAGATCTCATTCCGGAAATGGAAGACCCGAAAGATCTGTTTGCCTGCATGGCGAACGAGACCGTGCGCGCTCGCCAACGCAGGTTCGCTTAATGGGCGCCCCTAATCGCAACGCCAGCCTAATCGGCGCACCTACGGACATCGGCGCCAGCGATCGCGGCGCCTCCATGGGGCCCGAAGCACTACGGGTCGCCGGAATTCATGCGGCCCTGACGCAACGCGGATTGAACGTGGTCGATTGCGGCAATGTCAGTGGACCCGCCAATCCCGGCCTGCTCAAGATCGACGGTTATCGCAATTTGGCCCAGGCCGCCGCCTGGAATCACGAAGTGCATGATGCCGTGTATCGCGAGTTGACCGAACAACGCATGCCGATTTTGCTGGGCGGCGATCACTGTTTGAGTATCGGTTCCATTGCAGCGGTCGCGCGCCATTGCCGCACTCAGCGCAAGCCGCTACGCGTGCTGTGGTTGGACGCGCATGCCGATTTCAATACCCGAGAACTGTCGCCGACCGGAAGTTTGCATGGGATGCCCCTGTCGTGCCTGTGCGGATTCGGCCCCCGCGAGCTGCTGCAGATCGGCGGCGCGACGCCCGCAATATCCGCGAAATGGGTCCGGCAAGTCGGTATACGCAGCGTCGATACCGGCGAGAGGCGCTTCGTGCACGAACAACAACTCGAGGTGTTCGACATGCGCTTCATTGACGAAATGGGTGTGCGGCAAACCATGGAACTGGCATTACAGGACATGGATGCCGAAACTCACCTGCACGTCAGTTTCGATGTCGATTGTCTCGATCCGGAAATAGCGCCGGGGGTGGGCACCACAGTGCCCGGCGGGCTGTCTTACCGCGAAGCACAGCTGTGCATGGAAATGATTGCGGACACCGGCCGGGTTGCCTCATTGGATATCATGGAACTCAATCCAGCCCTGGATGTGCGCAACAAAACTGCCGTGCTCGCCGTCGATCTGGTCGAGTCCCTGTTTGGAAAGAGCACCCTGATACGGAAGCCGCTGCCGTATTCGGACAGACTCGTGGGTGTTTGACGGCATACTGTTTTCTTCCGGACTGCGACAACCTTGCCCTAATTGGCCGGCCCGGCAGTTTAGGCCGTCATTGCACGACGTAGTCGCGGGCTTCCAAGCAAGCCTCGTCAGCGCGAAGATAATCCGCACGTGTCGCCGCTGCCTTTGGATCTAGTCCCACTTGCCGGTCTGCCCACCGGCGACACTCCCGGCGATCACGCTCCAGTTGCTCGTTGGTCTGATTCCCATTGGGAAATACGAAGAGTTCAGTCCCGGCGGTGCTTGGGCATCGATCTTCTCAGCCAGACCGGTGGGTGGCTGCACTTGCTCATAGGCTCCGGCGCTACCGCTCCACTCATAGTAGACGTCGTCCGCATAGTAGTAGGCCACGCCGTCCCAGTAGACGAGTTTGCAGTACGCCGGGATGGATACAAAGTAAGACCCATGGCCCGGCACGCTCCATCCCCTATACTCGCCGCCGCGATATCCGCCGCCACGAGAGCCACGCTCCCGGTACGCACCACCTCTGTGGTGGCCGTGTCCATGACCGGTGCCCTGACCGTGTCCATGACCAGCGCCGTTATTGCCGCCACCCGCCCCATGAGCGGCGGCAAATCCTGAACTCCAGAGTCCAATGGATATCAAACTCGCGAGAGTAACCAAGCGTGATCGTTGCTGATACATGACCAGAAAATCGTGTGGTGGTGCTTGATTTGGAACCTCACGATTCTGGGAAGTTCCAAAGCACCAAGGGCGCGTTCCCCAGAGCGGACACTGGCGACATGTGATATTTTGGGACAACGCAGCAATCATCGCGACGACGATGGAATGTAATGGCAGACGATTCCATCGCATGCCATCGTTCTGATGCGGCGCGGTCTAAATGGCGTCCATCCAGTAGTGCGCTGTAGCGTTTACTAATGTCGCCTCCCATCAAAGCTCGCTAAAATCGAGGCGCCCATCTCACAGGGACCCTCGAGGAAAAAACATGAATTCGTTCGGTAAGCTCGTCTTTAGCGGTGTAGCCCTGCTGTGTGGAGTCTTTGAATGGGGTGTCTGCTTTGCCGACGACTCTTCCATCGCATCGACGCCGGATCCGGGCATCTGGCAGAAGCATGATTACACTTTTAGATTTTTGGGCTTTACCACCACGTACTCTTGCGACGGCCTTGCCGACCAGCTCAGAGTGCTGCTCATCGCCGCGGGAGCGCGCGCGGACGCGAAGTCTCGAGCCGGGGTCTGCGCCAGCGGTTATGGAAGGCCGGACAAGCTTCCACAGGCGTACTTGACCTTCTACACATTGGCGCCGGCAAACGCCGCCAAGATCGCGGACGGCCAACAAGTCATGGGCACATGGCGCCCCGTTACAATTGCCGCTCGTTCGCCGCGCGAACTCACCCTCGGTGACTGCGAACTCATCGAGCAATTTCGCACGCTGGTACTGCCGATGTTTACAGTCCGTAACATCGACGATCATATGACCTGTGTGCCACACCAGGAGTCCGGATCCGTGATCAATCTGAAGTTCGAGATTTTCGCCCAGGTGCCGGCAAAGCGCGCGACCACGCATTGACAATCCAGGCCGGCCCTTCAACCGCCTGTGATTGCGGACCAGAGGTGTACATGAAAGACCGAATTCTCGTGGTCTATGGCTCCTACCTCCGGCGCTTTTCTCACGCGCCGGCGCCCGCCACGGCGCAGGTTGAATCCAGCAATATCTCACCGCTCGGCCCGGTTCCGGCCAGCAAAACGAAGCCAGGGCCATTCCTGAATTGCATGCCGGCAACGACCAGCGTGTAGTTGCCCATGTGATGCTTCGCATCCGCATTCAGGGTCGCCAGCAACTCGAATAAATTCGAGCCGTCCAAGGTGTCGGCCATGACTCGCAGCGCCTGATATGTCGATCCCGCAATGGTTATCGGCGACCATACGTCTACGATATTGTCCGCCGACGCGCGCAGCGCCTTGAAAGTTTCTTGCTGCAGGCATTCCACATGAATGTGAAATTGATCTTGAGTGCGAGACTGGGCAATGCCCACGCCAAGTCCTACTGCAGTTCTCGGCACATCGTGGCCGACGAACGCACCGATCAGGTCGCGCGCGCGCCAAGCCTCAGCGAAATAGTTAGGCGCGTCCGGATCGAGCAGTTCGCTGCTGTCAACGCCGGCCATCGTTCGCGTCGGAACCAATAGGTAGTGTGCACCGCCGCCGGGAGCTCCGAGCACCGCATATCCGGAGTCGCCATTCCTCGGGTCGGCAAGAAATACCCGAATACAGGGGGCGGGATTATGATGCTGCTGCCAGTTCAAAACGCACAGGTTTTGCACCGTCTGCCGAAGCGCACTTCTGCCTGCGGGTTGCCGTGGATCGATCGGCGAGTCGGTGGATGATTTGGCGCCGTGCCCCTTTTGAGCGATCGCCGAAGATGCGAAGGCCACCGCTGCGGCAACGGCGACGCTTATAATGAGAAAATCCCGTAGTTTCTTCACGTGTTTCCTTGACCAATCCTGCCCTTGTTTCTTGGAGGTTGCTACGCCCAAGCCATCTTCTCTGATGACAACTCCGCCCTCCCCATCCCCATCGCGTCGATAGGCCGCCATCGGCCCATCTCGTGCTGCGCTGTAATCTTCCCCATGATAGTTGATCCCACTCGCTTATTTTTTGAATAGTGATCGCCATTCGATTCACGCGCTCAATTGCCTCCTATTGCAAACCGAAGCTCCGTCACACTTTTGTCTGGAGCGCTGTCGTAATGTCTCAAGATATGTGTGAGCGTTACGTGCTTCCCGATCAAGCCACCGCGGAGCGGGAATTTGTGCCGGCACGCACCTGGTGGAGTTTCACCGCCAAGTATAATGTGGCTGCGCAACAATACGTACCGGCGGTCCGCTGGCATGACGGACAGTCCGAAGCAGTGATGCTGCGTTGGGGATTCATACCGTCGGCGGTGCAGGCACGGGCAAGCCTGCCCCCGCTGACCATCGACCTTGCGGGGATTATCGATTCGCCGATGTACCGCGGACCGTGGCTGAACAGTCAACGCTGCATATTGCCAACGGCCGGATTCTATTCTTGGCAATTGACCAATGCGCGATACCGGCAACCCTTCTTCGTTCATCTCCTGGACAGGTCGGTATTTGGCCTGGCGGCAATATGGGATCGATCCGTGAGCGATGACGACGACGTGATCGAGAGCTGCTCGATCATTGGAGTGCCGCCCAACGAACTGATGATGGCAGTCGCAAACACCGAGGGCAGGATGCCCGCCATCTTGCGGCGCAAGGACTATCAGGCTTGGCTACGGGGAACTCCGGTGGAGGCGAAGGCTGCGCTGCACCCGTACAAACCAGGCAGCATGCAAGCATACACAATCAGTCCGCGCATCAATTCCACCGTCCCTGACGATCCCGGCTTAATTCGCCCCGCTGTCTAGGCGATCTTTTAGAACTCCTTCTATTCCCGCACCGCTACAGCTGACGTGGCGCGGCCTGCACACTTGACGCGATACATGGCGGTATCCGCCGCCTTGATCAAGGCCGTGGTTTCCGTGGCATCCTGGGGGTACTGAGCAATTCCGATGCTGGCAGACAGGGACAAGCTATTCGTCCCTATGATGTAGGGCGCCGACAACGAATCGAATATCTTGTGCGCACAGCTCTTCGCCTCGTCGAAATCGCAATCTATCAATAGCGCGAGGAACTCGTCCCCGCCTTGACGGCTTACGGTGTCGGAGGCGCGAACGCAGTTCAGCAACCGCTGCGCAGCCATCTGCAGCACTTCATCCCCCGCCAGGTGGCCGAGCGTATCGTTGATTTCTTTAAATCGATCGAGGTCGATGTACAAGAGCGACAAATGTGTCCCGCCGCGACGGGCCAGACTGATCGCTTGCTCGATTCGATCGTTGAACAAGATTCGATTGGGCAGGTCGGTCAAATGATCATGCAGTGCGAGATGCGCAAGTTTATGCGACAGCTCTCGTGCCGCCGTTACGTCGTGACCAACCATGACGGCGCCAACCACACCGCCCAGTCGATCATGAATGGGCGTGGCCGTGACTTCCACGGCCACCGCCCCGCCGTCGCGGCGTATCAACACGCAACTGGCGGCGGCGGGGGCGCGTCGCTGATTTTCAATGATGGCCTCCGTGGCGGGACACGGGGTGGGTTGGCCCGTATGGGCATCTACCAGTTGAAAAATCATGCCGGCCGGCAAACCTGCCGCTTCGGACTGAATCCATCCGGTCAAGCGCTCCGCTGCCTTGTTCAAGTACGCGACGTGGCCTCGAAAATCCGTGCTCATGACGGCATCGCCGATTGAATCGAGTGTCACTTGCGCGCGTTCGCGTTCGGCGAACAACGCCTCGGCATTCTCGTCGAGGCCCTCCTCGCTCGCCGGCGCCGACAGCGATCTTCCATGCCGACCCACGGTCTCGCGCGCCACAAGTTTGCAAGGACGAGTCATAAATGTTAATCCGGCGAGTTGCGAACCAAATGAAATCGTTGTTGTTCCTGGTCTGATTTCGCCCGAGATTGCGCTCGAACGCACTGGCCAACCGCGACATGATGTCGTGGGACTAGTCCTACCTCCGTTTGTTAATGGTAAATGCGCCGGCCTGTAGGATGATTCCGACCTGCAAGTCGTCCAATACCCACTAATCGTCCGGCGAAAGAATCGTCACAATGCGTCGATGTCCGACACCCTGACTACTGCACTGTGCTGCTTTGATCGGCGAGCAGTGGCTGCCGTTCGCTGCAACCGATGCACATCGAAATACGAGTGTCCTGAGTTCAAGACGCACGCCGCTTTGCTCAGATTCAATGCAATAATTCCCCCGTCGATGTTGTCCGCTCCATTGCCCATCGAGATTTGGCCGGGCATGTGCACACAGCTCCAATCCGAAATCCCGGCGCAAAAAGCCCGCTCGAGCGAATGCCCCGTGCGGCGCCTTGTCGCCGCCCTAGGCCTCGTCGCCGATTGACAGGCTAGCAAGATTGATTCCGGCAGCTCCAATGCCGCATCGCTTTCGCACGCGGCGCTTCGGCTTGGAGGGATAAAATCGCGCCTGATTGCCCTGCATGCAACGGCCGGCAGCCCGGCGGCGGCTGAGTCGGAATGGCCACCCGGGATAATTGAAAAAAACATGGAATAAATCCTCCGGCGGCGAAGTCTTCCTGTGCAGAACTGATCACTTCTCCGGGAGATGAATATGTCGGATGAATCGCTGCTGTCGCGCTGCAACGCCTTGAAGTGCACAGCCTCGGCGCTCAACGACACCGCGCCGGCCTGATTGTTTTTTTCAAAAAAGGTACTCACATGATTCTGAAACGAACTCGATTGCTGCTGACGGCTGCCGGCATGGTGATGCTATGGGGGGTTGAAGTCAGCATCCCATCTGCCGCCGAAACAGCGGACACGACCAATGTGATCGTGAAGGATTTTAAGTTTATGCCGACGCCGTTGACGGTCAAAGCAGGCTCTACCGTGACCTGGACCAACAAGGATGATGACGTGCACACCGTGGTCAGCGACACCGGAGCTTTCAAGTCCGGCGCCATGGATACGAACGATAGCTATTCATTCAAGTTCGACACGCCGGGAACGTATCATTTTACGTGTTCGCTGCATCCGCGCATGGTCGGAATCATCGTGGTGCAGTAATTCCCCATGCTCAGGACCGCAAAAATCGGCTTGATCGTGGTCGGCACCCTCGCCGTTGCGGCGATCGGCGGGGGCGCATTTATCGGCTCCGGGGTCTATAACATCGGTGCCGATGACCACCACACGAAATTGACCTTGGCGCTGATCGAGCAATTACGCGATCGCTCCATCGCCGTGCGCGCCGACACGATCGATGCGCACTATATCGAGGATCCGTTGCGCATCGCGGCCGGCGCCAAACACTATGCTGCGTTGTGCGTGGGGTGTCACTTGGCCCCCGGGGTGGGCAAGTCCGAGGTCCGTCAAGGGCTCTATCCTCATCCGCCCAATCTCGCGCAAGGCGAGCTGCAGCAGGCGCAGCGGGCCTTCTGGGTCATCAAGCATGGAATCAAAATGAGTGCCATGCCGGCATGGGGCAAGACGCTGGACGATGCGGCCATCTGGGATGTGGTGGCTTTCGTGCGCAAATTGCCGGACATGACCCCCGAGACCTACGGCCAACTCTCGGCGCACGCTCCGTAAAGGGGTAGGCTCGAGCGTCAGGCTTGACGCGCGCGCAGGTATTCCACGACGCGTCCGAGTTCCCGGCGCAACTGCCCTTCCAGCTCCGATACCTGGTCGACAGCTCCGGCGCGCGCGGCCAGTTCGAGCCGTCCGGCGGCCGCGCTTGCGGGACGCGCAGAAATGCTCGCGCTGGAGCCCTTGATCGAATGAGCTGCGGCTCCGATTGCCGCCAGATCGCCGCGATCCACTGCCGCACTGATGTCCCGCAACGTGGCGTCGCCGGAGTCGATGAACAGTTGCACCAGTTCCTGCGCAAACTTCTCGTCGCCGTCGGTCACTTTTATAAAATTGATCCAATCCACCGGAGCGTCCGCCTCGACAAGCGCCGGCGCAGATGCGCGGTGCGCTTGCGAGATGCCGATCGATCCTCTCGCTCAGCAGCGCACGATCGAGCGGCTTGGTCATATAGTCGCTCATTCCCGCCTCCCGGCACTGCTGCTCGGCACCCTGCATGGCGTCCGCAGTCAACGCGATGATCGGAATACGGTTGCCACCCTGCTCGCGCCGCCGGATTTCCCGGGTCGCTTGGTAGCCATCCATCACAGGCATTTGGCAGTCCATCAGGATCAGATGATACCGGCCCGTCTCCCACGCGCCGACGGCATCGGCTCCATTGCTCACAACATCGACCCTATAGCCCATTTTTTCCAGCGTTCCGCGCGCCACTTTTTGATTCACCACATTATCCTCGGCGAGCAGAATGCGCCGATGCTCGACTCGCTCCCGGATCCGCTCGGCGATCACAATCGGTTGCGTGCGCTCATGCCATTGCGCGCCTTCCACGGACATGACGCTGCGCAAACATTCCCGCAAGCTCGCGCTGCGACACCGGCTTGAGCAGATACCCCGCGAACCCCAACTCGGCGAAATCCTCGGCGCCGCGGATTCCTTGGGCCGAGGTGAGCAGCACCAGCCGTGTTGCCTCGAGCCGTTTGTCGTTGACGATTCGTCGACCGAGCTCGAATCCATCGCAGCCGGGCATCATGTAGTCGAGCACGGCGAGATCGAACCGCGGGCCCCGGTCAACGCTGTCCTGAAGAGCCTGCAGCGCTGCATCGGCGTTGTCGACGCAGGTCGCGCTCATACCCAGTTGCGTCAGTTGGCGGCTCAATACCTTGCGGTTGGTCGCGTTGTCATCGACGACCAACACGTGCCGGTTCCGCAGCACCTCGGGATCGAAGCGCCGCAGTTCCGGCTTGCGGGTCGAAACGCCGAATCGGGCGGTAAACCAGAACATCGATCCGGCCCCCTCGATGCTTTCGCCACCGCTGCTTCCTTCCATGAGCGCAACCAGGCGGCGTACGATCGACAATCCGAGACCCGTACCGCCGAAGTGCCGCGTCGTGGATGCGTCAATTTGCGAAAATGGCTGAAACAACGATTCGATGCGGTCTGCCGGAATTCCGATGCCGGTATCGCGAACCTCGCAGCGGATCGTGGTTCCGAGCGCATCGGCGGAAACGACCTTGACGTCGATCGACACCTCGCCGTCGCGGGTGAATTTGATCGCGTTGCTGCCGAGATTCAGCAGCACTTGGCGCACCCGGCCCGGATCGCCGATGAGCCGATCGGGAATCAGTGGATCGACGCTGGTGATCAGCTCGAGTTGCTTCGCATGCGCTTGGATCGCCAGAAGGCGTGCGACATCATCCACGGTGTGGCGCAAATCCATGTCGATGCGCTCCAGATCCAGCTTGCCCGCTTCGATCTTCGAGAAGTCGAGGATGTCGTTGATGATGGTGAGCAATCCAAGGGCGCTGTCATGGATCGTTTCCGTTTGATCGCGCTGCACGCGGTCCAGATTCGTGTCCAGCAGCAGCTCCGTCATACCGATCACGCCGTTCATGGGCGTGCGGATCTCGTGACTCATATTGGCGAGGAACTGCGACTTCGCCTGGACCGCGGACTCGGCCCGCTCTTTGGCGTGCAATAGTTGCGCATTGGCCAGCTCGAGATCCCGCGTACGCAGTGCCACTTGCTCGCTGAGCGCCGCCGCCAAATGTCGGAGCCGTCCCACCCGCCACCGATAACAGGCACCCGCGACGCCGATGAGCGCGAGAATGCAAAGGAGAGCGAACCAGGCGGTCTGATAGAAGTGCGGCTCGAGGGTGAAGCGAAGTGCCGCGCCCGTCTCGTTCCAAACGCCGTCATTGTTGCTGGCGATCACACGAAACGTGTAGGTCCCGGGAGGCAGGCTCGTATAGTAGGCAGTGCGGCGATTGCCGGCGTCCACCCATTGCTTGTCAAACCCTTCGAGGCGGTAACGGAAGCGCGAACGCTGCGGCGCCAGCAGGCTCAGCGCCGTGTACTGAAATTCCCACTGCTGATGTCCCGGGCTCACCCTTACACCTTGCGCCAGGCTCAAGGGCACGGCATCGACGCTGACTCGCTCGATCCGTACCGGTGGTTGAAGCGTGTTGGTTCGAATATCCGCCGGGTCCACCACCAGGATGCCGCGAATGGATGGCAGCCAGAGGCGGCCATCCGAGGTGCGGCAGCCCGCAGAGGTGTTGCCGCCGTCGAATTCAGTGGTGCGCAGCCCATCCGAAACATCATAGGTGCGAATGTCGGGCGCCGTCGATTGGCCGCTCGCCAGCGCGTCCAGGGTGGCGCGTGCGACGGATATCAAGCCTTTGTTCGAGGTCAGCCAAATTCGGTGCTGCTCATCCTCGAGCACTTGCAAAACCGTTTCGCCAAGCGCTCCCCCGTATCCGCTCAGCGAAGTCAGGCGGCCGTCGCGCCACACCGCCAGGCCGGCCGGCGTACCAATCCAGATGACCCCGCGATCGTCCTCGTAAATCGCGGTTACCTGAACGCTCGGCAGGCCATCCGCGAGCCCGAATCGCCGCACCCGGTGTGCGTCTATCAAAAACAACCCCTGGGAGTCGCTCGCCACCCACATCCGGCCGGCACGATCCTCATGTATCAGGCGGATCATCGTAGGGTCTGATACACCCAACTCAGCCTGCATCGAGGTGACCTTGGCATTGTCGATGACATCGAGCCCAACTTCGGTGCCCACCCAAATGCGGCCCCGGCGATCTTCATTGATGGCCTTGACGGAATTGCCCGACAGGCCGTTGCGACTGTTGAATACGGTGAGGTGATTGCCGGCGCGCGAGTAGATTCCGGCGCCGTCCGTCCCGACCCACAGTACGCCATTGCGAGCTTCGAGCAACGCCCGCACACGTACGGTCTCGGAGCCCTGCGGCGACGTCATATGGCCAAAAGTACCCCCGACGTACACGCTGACGCCGGCGTCGGTACCGGCCCAAACGCCGCCGGCAGCGCGGGGGGTGATGCTCCAGACCTCATTGCTTTTCAGACCCTCGGGAACTCCCAACGGCATGAACTTGCCATCGCGCAGGCGCAGCAGCCCGTTGTCGGAACTGCCGATCCAGAGGCTTCCCTCATTGTCCTCGTACAATGCACGAAGATCTTTGCTCACCATGTAATCAGCATCGGCCGCGCTCAAAACCCCGTCTCGCAGCCTCACCAGCCCACGACCATAGGTGGCAATCCAAAGATTGCCGTCACGATCGCGCATGAGCGTGCGGACGGCCGAACCGAGTTGCCCGGGCGGCGCTGCGAGGTCGAAGTGAGCGCCGGCTTTTCGGTACAGTTCCCCCGTTTCGGTGCCGAACCACAGGGTTCCATCGTGATCCTCGTACATCGAAGAGACCGGATTCACGGCCCGGCCGGGGTCGAGCGGCATGGATTCGAAGGTCCTGCCGTCGTAGCGGTACAATCCCCCCGTCGCCGTCGCCGCCCAAATCATGCCGTTTCGGTCCTCCAGCAGCGCGCGAATGTTGGCGTCGCGCAGGCCGTCCGCGGTGCCAAATTCGCGCCCCTTCCCATGATCGACCTCGACCAGACCTTTGTCCGTTCCGACCCAAAGGCGATGCTCACCGTCTTCGATGATCGTTTGGATCCGGACGTGCGCGAGGCCGGCGATGGTGTCGTACGATTTGAATTGCCCATCCTGGAGCACGGTCAGCCCGGCCTGCGTACCGATCCACAGCCTTCCGGACTTGTCGGCATAGAGAGCGAGGATCAGATTGCTGGCGAGCGCAGGTTCATTGTTGCGGTCGAAGACCACGAAACGTGCGCCGTCAAACCGCGCAAGTCCTTCCTGGGTACCTATCCATAGGTAGCCGTCGGGCGTGCGGGTGATGGTCAGCGCCGAACTCTGTGGCAGTCCGTCGGCGAGTTCCCAGTGGTCGAGGACGTACTGGCTCTGTTGCATCGAGGGAGCGAGCGCGAACGCTCGCCCACCGGCAACCATGAGGAAAACCGACAGCAGTCCGCTTCCCGCCATCCGGCTCACGCGCGACAGGCGCCGTGAGCGATGCAATAGTCCGATCGCCATCCGCTCTCCGATGCAAGTGATTGGCCCGGCCAGCGCACCTCGCTGGATTCGCAGCCTCAATGGCTATTCTGACGCAATGCGCGCAGATGGTTCGGATGGGTGGCGCGCACTGTGACTCGGTTGGCACTTCGCGCGCCAAGCAGCCATTTCAATCCGATGGCTGAGCGATTTCGAACCTGATTCCGGCCTTTGCCAAGCGGCCGACCAGCCCCTCGCCCAATCCGGTCACCGGAGTGAGAACTCCGCCGGCAAAGGGTGCTGCATCCGTACTGCGCGTCTGTCGCTGGGCCAGTACAAATGCGGACTCGCATAGACACTTGACGGTGATGCGGTTCCCCGCATCGCCCTGCCCTTTGAAGAATCCGTGTGCGCGCTTGCCGCTCTTGGCGGTGGCAACGAATTCGCATTCGAAGAAGCCTTCGTTCATGACTTTCTCGGAGGGTCCTTCGCCGGGTTTCGGCAGCAGCCGCTTGATGATGCGCCGTCCGATCCCCGATGCAGCGATGGTTTCGAAAACTTTGCCTCCGATCAACACCGTGCGTGCGGTCCGGGAACTACCGAACTTCGAATACTCCTGATAGTCGAATCGCCGCCCGAGGAGGGCCTGCGTGCGGCGCACGACCCGCGTGTTGATCGATCCCATGAGAAACGGGGCCACCCATTTTCCAACCTCGGCATCGCGGCGAACAGCGGTAGGGTCCGCATTGCGGGCGCGTTCCTCCGGTGTGTGCGCGGCCGGATCAGGGTCCAGTAAAAAAGGATCGCGCGCGATGACGATTTGGTCCGTCTCGATCATGTGGAGGAATGAGGCCACCGTACCGCCGTTGAAGCCGCCGCCAACCCTAAAATACGCAGATACTCTCATGCACTCCGACTGCAGCTCGTCGCGCACGTGGCGCGATATGAGCCATGCGCCGAAGTCTGATGGAATGGAATCGAAGCCGCAGCCCGGCACGATTCGCGTGCCGTCGGCGGCAGCCCGCGCATGATGCCGATCGATTTGTCGGCGTATCCACGGCGTCTCGCCGGTGATATCGCAATAATGCGTGCCGTTGCGCACACAGGCCTCAACCAGCTTGGTGCCGTAGAGACTGAACGGCCCCGCCGTCGTGGCGACGACGCGCGTCTGTGCCGCCAGACTGTTGAGCGCCATCTCATCCTGGGCATCGGCAACCAGCACATCCACCCCTGCCGAATTTACACTCTCGAGCTTGGATCGATTTCGCCCGGCGATGGCCCAGCGCAGACCACCGGGTGCGAATTGCTTGCAATACGCCACCGTCTGCCTGCCGGTAAATCCGGAGGCTCCGTATAGAACGAGGTCATATTTGCGGTCATTCTTGGTATTAGCGCTCATACGATCCCTTGCGTGAATTCGCCATATTCGGCCTTTGCCGTCGAAATTCTACACGCCTGCGGGTGGTGAGAAATTCATTGGGCCACAGTTGTTCTTTGTATACGAATGGATATCTCTCGCCACCGGCAGTCGCTCGCTGGGATATTTATCGAGGTCGCTATGTCAGTTCATAACATTTTGATTCTCGGAGCATCCTACGGCTCCCTGTTGGCATCCAAACTCATGTTTGCGGGCCACAAGGTCTCCCTGGTCTGCTTGCCGCCCGAGGCGAATCTGATCAACGCAGAGGGATTTCGAGTACGCATCCCGGTAAAGGGTCGCAAGGAAATGGTTGAAATCGACTCGCGCAAGCTGCCGGGGAAAGTCACTGCGGGCGGCGCCGCTGATTTTCAGCCGGGCAGTTTCGATCTGATCGGACTGGCGATGCAAGAACCGCAATACCGCTCGCCGGGTGTGCGTGAATTGCTCGACGCCATCGCAAAATCGAACGTCCCTTGCATGTCCATCATGAACATGCCGCCGCTCCCCTATGTGAAGAGAATTCCGGGACTTGAATTACGCAGCGCTGGCGCCTGCCTACACCGATGCCACCGTCTGGGACAGCTTCGATCCGGCGACAATCACTTTGTGTAGCCCCGATCCGCAGGCTGTGCGGCCACCGGATGAGAAGGTCAACGTGTTGCAGGTGACCTTGCCGACGAACTTCAAGGTCGCGCGCTTCGACGATGAAAGGAAGACGTCCATTTTGCGCGAGCTGGCAGGCGATATTGAGGCTGTACGCATGGATACCCCGGACGGGCGAATCGAGCTACCGGTGAAACTCAAGTTGCACGACTCGATCTTCGTCCCGCTTGCAAAATGGGCGATGCTGCTGGCCGGCAACTACCGCTGCATTACGCCCACGGGCTTGCGCACGGCTCAGGAAGCCGTGCATTCGAATATCCAAGAGTCGAAATCGATTTATGATTTCGTCAATGATCTGTGCGTGACCCTCGGCGCCGCGCCGTCCGATCTGGTGCCGTTCGAGAAATATGCGGCGGCGGCACAAAGCCTCACGCGTCCGGCGTCCGCTGCCCGCGCCCTGCAGAACGGCGCAACCAACATTGAACGCGCGGACAAACTCGTACAACTCATTGCGCGCCAGAAGGGAAAGAGCCACCCCGGCATCGACGCCGGCGTCGCGCTGGTTGATCGGCGGCTGGAAGCCAACCAAAAGAAGGCCGCGTAACCCAAGGGTTTCTTGATTCTGCGGCCTCAACTCTTGGCGGCGGCCCCCGACTTCGCGCCGCCGGCAGCCGCACTCGCCAACGCAGCGTCGCGTTTCGCGAGCAGGTGACCTTCCAGGATCGATGCCATGCGTGCGCCATCCCTGGCCCCGAGCGCATCGATCATCATCGAATGCTCGCGAACTGCCGCATCCCAGCGCTCCCGGCCCAGTGGCGCGGGGATTTCACAAACAAACGATGTGCTGCTCAAACTTTTTTGAACGCTTCCCAATTGCGGCTTAACAAACTCATTACGCTTGCGTGAACAGAATCTAACGCGCTCGTTGCTTTCAAGTCCGACGAGGATTATCAAGAACGATAAAGCCAGAATTGGTCATTCCCATCACATGGCCTCTTCGTTACTGTCATCACAGTAATAGTCTGTTTTCCGGGCGTTCGCTCCGAGTTCGCGTGCCGGTTTCTGGCGCGCTTGTGGGGCAGACAGGCGCATTCGAATGAGGCGTTTTCTGACATACATCGGACACCGGCCGCACCATAGTTTCATCAGTTGTCACACGATCGCTTGTGGCCGTACGGCGGTCGAGGTCTGCTTTTACCGACAGCGATCGGCACAGGATTCCGTAAAGAGATTGACTATGAAGCACCCCGATTTTGTTCGCACGCATGCTCATCTGAACACTGAGTTGCAGCGGCACCTGCAGTCGCTTCTGAGCGGCGAATGCAGCGAGGCGGAATTTGTCGATGCGGTGCGCGGCAGATGCAGCGAGAATGAATTCATCGACGCCATCGCCGTCCAACTCCGTGCGGTGCCGGCGTCGAAGCCGCAGGTGATGGCGGTGATCGATCGCCTGCGCAGCCGCGGCGAGGTGCCGGCGGAACTTGTACGCTTTCTGGAGTCAAGCATCGCTGCCGATCGGCCGCCGAAGGACATCACCGTCAATCTCCGGCACCAAACCGCGGTCACATCGACTCGGGTTGCGTCGGCCGGCGCGCCGCCACCGCGCGTCGAGATCGGGCAAGTGCTGCGGAGTCGGTATGTCATTGAGCAGCGCCTGGGAAGCGGCGGCAAAGGTACTGTCTTCAAAGCACTCGATCGATATCGCTCCAGCTTACCGGTGGCGCAGCGATATGTGGCACTCAAAATTCTGCACGCGGTGGCCAATGGCCGCGAGGAAATGGTCGAAGCATTGCGACGCGAGCTCTACAGCGCTCAGATGCTTTCGCACCGTAATATTGTCAACGTCTTCGAGTTGGATCGGGACGGGGACATCGATTTTTTCACCATGGAGTTGCTGGAAGGCGAACTGTTGAGCACCGTGATGGCGAGATTTCACTCGCAACCGATGCACCGCCCGCATGCCTGGGCAATCATCCGGCAGATCGCCTCCGGACTGGAGTACGCGCATAGCCGCAAAGTGGTGCATGCGGATCTGAAGCCGCAGAACATCGTGATTACCGATTCGGGGGAGGTTCGAATACTCGATTTCGGTTCATCGAGCGTTTCCGGCAAACAAGCCTCGCAAAACCGCGAGCGGAGTGTGCGGTCGGCGACGCCCGCCTATGCATCGTGCGAAATTCTCGAAGGGCGCGAGCCTGACCGGCGTGACGATCTCTTTGCATTCGCATGCATCAGTTATGAATTGCTTACCGGAAGGCATCCCTTTCAGCGTCGCCGCGCCAATGAGGCCCGAGACCTTGGTATCGTTGCGACCAGGCCTGCGGATTTGAGGCGGCGACAATGGCAAACCATTGTGAAAGGCTTGTGTTGGCATCGCGGCGGTCGATCGATATCGGTTACGGATTGGTTCGATAGATTGAAGCCTGGCGGTGAAGCGCAGCGTCTGCCAGGTTCCCGAGCTATCCACGCTGCGCAGGAGGGCACATCAACGGCGTCTTCCTTCAGGGCCTCGGTACTGCTGGCCATTTTGGCAGCGACCGTAGCCGCATCGCAGTTACTGGTGCGCTCTGAGCCCGACGCAAAAGCCGGTGGCGAGACCCTCGCGGCGGCGGCAAGTGTGGCGCCTCCCGAGAGGCAACTTATAGGCGCAACCGCCAACGAAGCCGACGATCAAAATGAGGTCTTAAGCGCCGACTCCCCGCCGACGGCAGCCCAATCGCCGCTGTTCGGCAATGCACGTTCGGACGGCAACCGCACCCGATTCCCATTGAGCCACCCGGCGGCAATTTCGGCCAGCGACCGCGAAGTTCGTCCCGGGGAGCGTTTTGCCGAGATTCGTGTGCACCGCTCCACGGGCCTGCGCAACGAAGTGCCTTTTGTGTGGTGGACCGAGGCGGCTTCCGCGAAACCCGGCGTCGACTACGTGCCGCAAGCGAAGGTCACTCAAAGGTTTCCGAGAGGCAAAAGTTCAACCAGTTTTTTCGTGAAGCTATTACCCAAATCCTCCAGAACTCGCCCCGAAGTATTCTATGTCGCCATCGGCGCGGCCCCCGGTGTTTCTCTGGGACAAATCGTGCACACCGCAGTCTGGCTACCCTCGAATGACACGGTAAACGCCGCCCACATCCCCCAGACCGCAGCTGTCGGCAGCTCTGGGTTCGGAACCGATGCAAACTCCGTTCTAAAATAGATATTCAATGTATCTCTTTGATATCTAATGTTTTATTCATCTGTTTTTGCTGCCAGAGAAGGTAGATCCGGCATACCCTGTGTTGCGTTCGTGCGATGAGTCAGGCCCCGGAGGCTCAGGTCTGATAAGGTCCAAGCTGGGTTAAAGCAATGACTGCTTTGAGAAACCAACCGTGAGAGTGAACCCCGACAATCAGACGCTGATCCTGGCGGGTGAAGCCGTTCCGCGGCGTGATCTTGCGGGTATATCGCGCAACTTCAGCGCGGCGGCCGTTGAGTCGACGTCGCCTTTGAGAACGTTGACCGCTTACCAACACAGCCTAATCGGTTCAAGCCCTTTGCCCTCCCGCGGCGCCTCATTCAATGCGGCAAAAGAGTACGCTCGCACACAAGATCTTCCGAACCATGGCGTGAGAACCGCGATCATCGACACGTACGCTTAGGATCCTGTCCCATAAATACCTCGATCGCTGCGCCGCGCCTTTTCGCGCCGCGCGGCGTTGCGCCTCCTCCATTCGAATCGGCGTGCTTCAAATTGGCGCCGCCATTCAGGACACTATTTATGTTCCTGTGTAGGACACCGGCCGACGCGTTCTAGCGTGCGTAAATCACTGTACGGAACGACCCGCTTCGCGCATGCTTGGACGTTCGCTGCTGGCGCGCCTGCGCAAAGGACTGATCATGAGGCTAATCGTCACGGTTTTGCTTGCGGTGTGCATGAACGGATGCTTGGGCAATGGCGGCAATATCCCGCACGAGGACAGCGTAGGATCGACCCCGCAGAATGAAGGGGCTCCCCTGTGCCGCGACGGAACACCCCCGCCCTGCGTCATTCGCAACTGACTGGCCCTTAAGTTTGCGGCTGCTTATCCCTGGTCATGGGCTGCCACAAAAATCGCCCTGGCTTTCACTGTTTTTTTTACCACTCCCAGGGAACCGCCGACGCCAACGTCGATGGAAGCATTGTGCGTATAGGTTTGCGACCCTATACCGGTTCCCAGGGCGACCGCGTTCGAGTCCGATAAGTCGTCCAGCAGCAGCCCGTTTGCCCCCACCGCGGCGGCCTGGGACTTCATCGTCTCGATCATTTTTTCGACGGCGCGCAAGCCACCCGCGGTGGTCATGCTTTTTCTCGATGCGTCAAGAACCGCAATTTCCTCGAATCTCTGAGGAGCCTGGGTATATACCCTCACATCGGTTGGCGACAGCGGCGCCCGGGCCGAGCCTGTCAGCGTTCGCGACGAAGTCGCGCAGCCCGCCAGCATCGACAGCAGCACGATCGCGAAAATCAAGCGTCGGACCTGGTTGATTGTTGCTCCTTAATAGTGTTGGCCGCGCATCGAATGCGGGATGCGTTCATGATGCCACGGCTTCTCTCAGGGGCAGGATATATCAGGGCCGGGGCATTCCTGTGGATTCTAAGCAGCTTCGCCAGGACGTGAGCATTCGTCTAGAATCGAGCGCCGCATTAGGGATTGAAAAAAATGGATGACAAGTCAGCCCTGCTGAATCAGCTTCGCATCGATCGCGGGGGCCAGTCGACGCCTTCGCGCGCCGGGAAGCTTTGGCTGACGGGCCTGGTCGCGGTCTTGGGTATTGCGGCGATTGCCGCTTGGTTTTGGACCCGGCCGGGTGCGGTTCGGGTACATATCGCCTCGGCACAAGCCATCGGCGGCGGTGCGTCGGCGGGCTCCATCCTCGATGCCTCCGGCTATGTGGTCGCACGCCGCCAGGCCACGGTGGCCTCGAAGATCACGGCCAGGATGGTCGAACTCGACATCGAGGAAGGGGATCATGTCAAGGCGGGACAAATCATCGCCAAACTCGACGACACCAATATTCGCGCGGTTTTGAATCAATCGAGTGCCCAGCTGGACTTCGCCAAGGCCTCGCTCGCCGAGACACAGGTGAACCTGGCCAATGCGCAGCGCGACTACGAACGCCAAAAAAGCCTGCTCCAGGCTCACTTTGTCAGTCAGGCGGCCGTGGACAACTCACAGACCACGTTCGAAGGTCTGCGCGCACAGCTCGCCACTCAGCGCAGCAACGTCGATGTCGTGGCGGAGGGGATCAAGGTCGCACAACGCAATCTCGACGACACGATCGTGCGTGCCCCGTTTTAGGGCATAGTAACGGTCAAGGCCGCGCAACCGGGAGAAATGGTGTCGCCGATTTCTGCCGGAGGAGGCTTCACGCGGACCGGCATCGGTACCATCGTGGACATGGACTCGCTGGAATTTCAGGTCGACGTGAACGAGAATTTCATCAACAAGGTGCGCGCCGATCAAAAGGTCAGCGCCAAACTCAACGCCTATCCCGATTGGCAGATTCCGGGCCATGTGATTGCGGTCATTCCCACGGCCGATCGCAGCAAGGGTACGGTGACCGTACGCATTGCCTTGGATCAGAAGGACTCCCGCGTGCTGCCCGAGATGGGTGTACGCGTGTCATTTCTCGCCGAGCCTACCGAGGGCGCGGATAGCAAGCCGGCGGTCGGCGTAAGCGTGCCCGTCAGCGCAGTGCAGGCATCCGGTGAAACAGGGGTGGTTTTCATCCTACGAGGCGATATAGTGGAGCGGCGTGCGGTGCGGCTTGGCGCCAGCAGCGGCGACAATGCCACCGTTTTGTCCGGATTGAGCGCCGGCGATCGTGTGGCCACAGGTGATTTGACGCAACTGAAGGATGGCGCGAAGGTTCGCGTCGAACAATAAAGGGATCGAAGTCATGAGCGAAGCCATCGTATCGCTGCGCAATGTCGACAAACGCTATGTCCGCGGCAAACAGAGCATCGATGTGTTGCAGGGACTTTCCTTGGACATACCCAAGGGAGATTTTGTCGCGCTCATGGGACCCAGTGGTTCCGGAAAAACGACCCTGCTGAATCTCATCGGCGGCCTGGATACGGCAACCTCGGGTGAAATCACGGTGGCCGGTCAACGTCTCGACAAACTCTCCAGCGGCGGATTGTCGCACTGGCGAGCCAATCACATCGGCTTCGTGTTCCAATTCTACAACCTGATGCCCATGCTCACGGCGCAGCGCAACGTGGAACTGCCCTTGCTGTTGACGAACCTTTCCGCCGAGAAGCGCAAGGCAAACGCCGTTGCCGCCTTGACCCTGGTGGGCATTGCCGATCGCGCCAAGCACAAACCGAGCGAACTATCCGGCGGTCAGGCGCAGCGTGTGGCGATCGCGCGCGCCCTGGTGGCCGATCCGATGCTCTTGGTATGCGACGAACCGACCGGAGACCTCGACCGTAAGTCGGCGGACGAAGTCTTGCATCTGCTGCAGATCCTGAATCGAGAGCATGGCAAGAGCATCGTCATGGTGACCCACGATCCGAAGGCGGCCGAGTTTGCCAGCCGTCAATTGCACATGGACAAGGGATCTTTGTTGGAAGCCGGGGCGACTCTGGTAAGCAGCCGGAAATATCAATGAAGTACTTCCCCCTGATTTGGGCCACGCTGTGGCGCAAGAAGACACGGACGCTGTTCACGCTGCTGTCCATCGTGATCGCCTTTCTGCTGTTCGGAATGCTCGAGACGGTGGACTACGCGTTTTCCCATCCGAGCACCGGCACAACCGGCGCGGACAAGCTCATCTCGACCAACAAGTACTCGATCACGCTGCCCCTGCCTTTCGCGGATCTGCAGGAAATCCGCTCGGTGCCGGGAGTCACGGACGCGACCTGGCTGACCTGGCTTGGCGCGTATTATCAGGAGTCGAAGAACTTCGTGTTCGCGCTTCCCATCGATACGGAAAGCTACTTCAACGTGCACAGGGACGAATTCATCGTCAGCGACGAGGAAATGAAAAACTATCGCGACACCCGCAGCGGTGCACTGGTGAATGTGGCATTGATGAGGAAATTCGGTTGGAAGGTGGGGGAAAAGCTGCCCGTTCATTCGACCATCTGGACGCAAAAGAACGGCTCGCTCGACTGGACCTTTGACATCGTCGGCACTTTCGATGTGAAGGATGCCACACAGGCCAATGCTCAGGCTTACACCGTGTTTTTTCACTACGATCTGTTCGACGAGGGCCGCAGCTTCGGCAAAGGCACCGTAGGCTGGGTCGAGGAGCGGATCGACAACCCCGCGAATGGCGCCGCGATTGCCGGCAAAATCGACGCTTTGTTCGCCAATTCGCCGAACGAGACCAAGACGCAACCGGCCAACGATTTTGCCATGACCTTCATCAAGCAAATCGGCGACATCGGCTTCGTGCTGCGGGCCATCCTGGGCGCCGTATTTTTCACTTTGCTGTTCCTGACGGGCAACACGATGATGCAGTCGGTGCGGGAACGCATTCCGGAACTCGCGGTACTAAAGACACTGGGCTTCACCGACGGCAAAGTGCTTGCCTTGGTGATTGCCGAGTCTCTGCTGCTGTGCCTGTTCGCAGCCGTCATCGGCCTCGGATTGAGTTACGCCACGCTGCCGATCATCGGCCAGGCCCTGCAGGGCGTACAACTTGACCCAGTGGCGCTCATTCCAGGATTGGGTGCCGCCGTGCTGCTCGCGCTGATCGTCGGCTTCCCGCCGGCGATGCGTGCGATGCGGTTGAACATCGTCGATGCGCTGGCGGGCATGCATTGAGCGCGCACCTCCGCACGGCCGCCATCATCAAGGAATCTACGTGCTCAAACAGCTGATCGCCGTCATTTCGATGAGTCTGCAAACGGTGCCGCAACGACTGGGCGCGTCCAGCGTCATCGTCATCGGCATTGCCGGTGTGGTTGCCGTACTGGTGTCGGTGTTGGCGATGGGCGCAGGGTTTCAGCATACCTTGGCGGACAGCGGCCGCGACGATCGTGTGATCATCTTACGCGGCGGGTCGGATGCCGAACTGAGCAGCAATTTGACCCGTACCGATATCGACACCATCGGCAATGCGCCGGGCCTGGCAAAGGACGCCGACGGCAAAGCGCTGCTGTCGAGCGAATTGGTGACGGTCGTGAACGTACCGAAGATGGATACCGGCACCGACGCCAATGTGACGATGCGGGGCGTCGGTCTGAAGGTCGCCGAAGTTCGCCCGGAACTGAAGATCGTGAGCGGAAAGATGTTTCGTCCGGCGGTGCGCGAGTTGATCGCCGGGGTCGGTGCCGCCAAACTGTTCCGTGGCCTTACCGTCGGCAGCGTGCTGCGCCTGCGCAATGCAGACTGGACCGTCACCGGTATATTTTCGAGCAACGGCGACGTGCACGAATCGGAGCTGCTGGCCGATGTCGACACCGTGGGCTCTTCCATCGAGCGTACCGGGTATAGCTCGGCCGTGGGATTGTTGTCGAGCGCCGCCGCGTTCACGGCCTTCAAAGATTCTCTGACCAGCGACCCGCAGCTCAAGGTCGATGTGCAGCGCGAACGGGAGTACTACGCCAAGCAATCCGCGGGACTGACCAAGACCATCAACATCGTCGGCACCACCGTCGCCGTGATCATGGCCATAGGCGCCATGTTCGGCGCGCTCAATACCATGTATTCGGCCGTCGCGGCGCGCAGCTTGGAAATCGCCACACTGCGGGCGATCGGTTTCGGCGCGTTCCCCGTGCTGTTCGGTGTAATGATTGAATCCCTGCTTCTGTCCCTGCTTGGCGGGGTAATCGGCGCTTCGCTGGCCTGGATGTTCTTCAATGGACATACCGTCAGCACGCTGGGCGCCGCGTTCGCACAAGTTGTTTTCCAGCTTACCGTCACCGACGCGTTGATCGTTACCGGCATCGTTTGGGCCTGCATCATCGGCCTGCTGGGTGGCTTTTTCCCGGCGCTGCGCGCGGCCCGATTGCCCGTTGCCGAGGCATTGCGCGCGGGCTAGCGCGGCGCTCAATATCCCGTCGCCGAGGCATTGCGCGCGGGCTAGCGCGGCGCTCAATATCCCGTCGCCGAGGCATTGCGCGCGGGCTAGCGCGGCGCTCAATATCCCGTCGCCGAGGCATTGCGCGCGGGCTAGCGGCGCTCGACAGCTCCGCACGCGGCGAGGGCCTCGCCGCCGCCTTAGCCAGATGCCGGACGTTGGATTAGAATCCGCAGGGATTCCCACCACAGGAGAAAGCCATGCTGAAATCGGTTCCTGCCACCGGCGACGCCGCGTCGCGCCATTCCCCGGAAGAGTGGGCCATTCGCGTGGATTTGGCGGCTGCTTATCGGCTGGTCGCGCATTTCCACTGGGACGACCTGGTGTTCACGCATATTACCGCCCGGGTGCCGGGACCTGAGCATCACTTTCTCATCAATCCCTACGGCATGATGTTCGATGAAATCACCGCCTCGAGCCTGGTGAAGATCGACATGCGGGGTAACAAGGTGGGCGACAGTCCCTGGCCGATCAATCCGGCGGGATTCACCATCCACAGCGCAATCCATGCGGCCCGGCACGACGTCGAGTGCGTACTGCATACCCACACATTGAACGGCGTTGCGGTGTCCGCTCAGAAGAACGGCGTACTGCCGATCTCGCAGCAGTCCATCTTCGTGCTGCAGAGTCTTGCCTATCACGACTACGAGGGGTTGGCGCTGCGCGATGATGAGAAGCCGCGCCTGGTCGCCGACATGGGGGAAAACAATTTCTTGATGCTGCGCAATCACGGACTGTTGACCGTGGGCCGTAGCGTCGCAGAAGCTTTTCAGTTGATGTACCTCTTCGAAGCCACCTGCGCCATTCAGGTGCGGGCGCAGGCCGGCGGCGGAGAATTGATACCAGTCCGGCAGGGCATCATCGATACGGCGATGGAACAGGCACGCACGGTGTCGAACAACCAGGGGCCGCATCTGCTGGTCTGGCCGGGATTGCTGCGCCGGCTGGATCGCATCGATCCCTCATACCGCAGTTAGCCGCCGCTCTCCTTATCGCACCAAAAACCCAGGGCCCGGCGAGCCCAAGGCAACACTAACCGCGTCGAATGCAATCGACAGACATCAGGAAAATCAACCGACAGAGCGCCCCTGCCCTGGTCGCGACCCCGTCCCTCGTGAAGAAAGAATTGAGGGACGGGGTCGCGGAGTCAGACTATTTTTGCTAACGCGTCGCTTCGGACAGCATGAACACATCGAGCGTTCCAACGCCCGATGCCGGTGCATAGCCCTGCCGGCCTTCATAGAACCAGTTGTCGCCGGTCGAAATGGTATGGAAGACAGGAGACTGTTCAGTCGTGAAGCCAGAACGTCGCAAGTTGTAGAGCTCCACGTTGAGCAATCCCAGCCGATGGCCGGCTTTCTGGCCCAGCAGTGCCGTGACGCCGTTCAGTTGTGGCGCTACGAAACTCGTGCCCCCCGCGTGCTCCTGACCGAACCCTCTGACGCTCGAGGTGTAGTCCACGACATAGCCGGTCTCCGGATCGGCGTTGAACGACACATCCGGGACGTTGCGGCCCCTGAAGTGGGCCGGAAATGTGAAAAACACCGCCGGCGGACTCACGTCAGTCTCGGTGAAGGCCTGCCCTGGCTGCGTCAACTGCGTACCGGCGATGCCGAGTTGATACTGCGGGATGGGGAAAAACGAGCTGACGCCACCGCCGGTGCCGACCGAGAAGATCCCGCACTGGAAGAAATTCGTAGCCCCCAACGCGTTGCACAGCGGCTCGAGGTAGTCCCAGCCCCAGACGCGTTCCACCGGATTGTCAATTGTGAGTATTCCACCCGGCGTGTTGAACCTCTGCGGACCCGGCAACGTCGTGCCGCCGGCCGCCGTCATCGCCGTGTCGCTGGCCGGATAGTCGACGCTCAACGGAGTGGTGAAGCCTTCACCTTGTCCGAAGAACCTGACCGTGTCGAAGGCCCCGCTGTCGCCGGCCGCCGAGAACAGGCTCTGCCCCTGCAAAGCGGCCACCACGAACAGCTCATGCATGGCCTGCAGAACGCTCACCTGCTCACCGTCAAAGGGATCCGTGACGGTTCCGCCGAGCGTCACGTCGTCGAAGATCTCCGGTTCGCCGAAGCTGGTGGAGATCGAGTCCGCGCGGTTGTCATGCACGGCCTGAGCGAAAGCATCCAAGAAGGCCTGATTGGTGTTCGGGGCCTCATACACGACAATCTTCGCGCCTGTCGCGATGCCGCCGGACTGCGCCACGTCCAACGTCGTCTCATCCGAACCTGCGCGGTCGCTTATCGGGCCTGAACCGCCGTCGATATTGACGACGCTGATGCGGTTGGGATCGACCGTCAGGCCGAGCGAGTTCCAGTAAAAGAACACGTCGCTGGTGGTGAACGAGGCCAGAGTCACGATGCCGATCGTGCGCCCCGCGCCGTTGACGCCCTTGGCAATCAGCGGATTGACGTCATAGACGGAATCGAAATCGAGTACCGTCAAGTTGCCGAACTTGGCGGACAAATCCCCTTGCGGGCCGGCGGTCAGCCGCTGTACCGGTGTGCCATTGAAGGCGTCCGGGGTTTTCAGGATGTTGTTATGAAACGTCGGCTTGGTGCTGAAGCCGACTACTCCCTGCACCGCTGAGGCAATCGCGGCCGGCACCACGGGCTTCGACACGGCGGCCCGGAAGGTAAAGGCCGGTTCTTTTTTGCTCGCAGGCATTTCGAATTGATGCACGCTGGTCTGGAACATCCGCTCCAACGTCGACACACTGCCCGTCACGGACAAAGTCGTCGCGCTGGTTCTCGCCACCGCCAGGCCGGCGGCGGTGAATGTTGCGGTCACGTTCTGCACGTCGGCATCGATCGGGCCGAACTGCGCCTCCACCTGTTCGGGAGTCAGGAACTTGCCGTACAACGGATCACTCGACAGCGCCAGGCGCTGCATCAGTGCTTCGGCGCCGGCCTGGTCCCTCAGCTTCAAAGCAACGGTTACGGACATTGTCTGGTCACCGGCGCTTTGGAGCGCCCCCAAATCGACTGCCGGCGTCGCGGCCAATACCGCCGACATACCGATCATTCCGAGCATCGCGGCCGCGATTCCGGTTTTGTATAGAGATATCCTTCTCATCAGAGTCCCCTCGATTGGTGTAGTAAAGCACGAGGATCTTAATCCGTTAGGGACTTTGCCCAAATGATCATTCGACCGCCGCACGGACGGCCCGCGAAATTTTTGTTCCCCTACTCGACAATCCCCAGATGCCCCCACATGCTGGGTGTGGTCGGGATTGCTGCGGCGGCTGGATCGAATCGATCCGTCATATCCTGATGGCAAGGGTTCATAAAAAAGGCCCTCTTACGAGGGCCTTTGAACGTCGATCATCCGGGATTCTTTTCGATCCCTTGGATACGGTTTACTTCAGCCGGTACTGTACTTCCACACCGTAGGTTCGTGGCGGTGTCAAACCCAACTGTTGATCGCAGAAGTAGGGTCCCGTTCCTGTTTGGCCGCAGGCTGCGGTGCCCGGCGCCGGCGTGGTGATCCGAAATGCGCCGATATTGTCATAACCAAGCTTGTTCTGCAGGTTTTTGACGTAGCCGAAAATCGTGAAGCGATCGGCCGAGTCGTTCCACGTCAAGCGCATGTCGACCTGCGAGTAGTTGGGCGCAACGAAGTACTGCTCGTTGAAGATGCTGTCGTGTGTATTGCCCTTGTAGATATAGCTGACCGAATAGTTCAGTGAACCCGGTGTAAAGCGCCAGGTGTAGTTGCCGTTGACCGCAACTTTGTTGCGCGGAGATTGCGGCACGGTGTTGCCGACGACGTTCTCCGCCACGCTGCTCACGGCATTGATTTGCGGCGGGCTGTCCTTGATTTTCGCCGACAGGTAGGAGTAGTCCAACAAGAATTGCAGATTCGCGATCGGCGCCCAGATGGTCTCGAATTCCGCGCCGTAGGTGCGCACCTTCGGCAGGTTGATGATTTCAGTTATATTGGGTCCCGGCGGCGTAGGTATCGGCAGCGGAATTTGTAGATTTTGATAGTTGTAGTAAAAGAGCGCGGTGTTGATCTGGATTTGCCGGTTGAAGGTAACCTTGCTGCCGATCTCGAATGCATCGATGTGTTCAGCCTGGGATTCGGGATTCGGAACGATGGTGCTGGCGTTGAAACCACCCGATTTATACCCGCGGCTGTACTTCGCATAGCCGAGGATGTCCTGAGTGGGTGTCCACTCGACTCCGAGAGTCCCCGTAGGCGCGTGCCAATTGGCGGCCAAGTTGCGGTTCCACAAGCCGTTGGGCAGCAGGTTCGGAATTCCCCTCACGCCCGGATATAGACATCCGGCCCGTGTGGCGCAACCCGCAATGGCCGCGATCGTCGGTGTGATGTCCGTGACCGGCGTGAAGGCGCCGAGAACGGCCGGGCCCGTCACCAACTGACTCGACGGCAGCCCGAGACAGGCAGGCAATCCGTAGCAAAGCTCACGGAATTGTTCGCTGCCCTTGAGGATGTCGTAGGTATAGCGCAATCCGGTGGTGAGCTTCCAAGTCGGCAGGAATGTCCAGTCGGTCTGCGCGAACGCCGCATAGGAGTCGTTGTGAAATTCCTGCTGCTGCGTGTAGACCGCGTTGCTCGGATTCGGCGCCGCCAGAGCGGTCGCCGTAAAGTTGAGCGGGGTCTGGACTTGAACTTGCTGGGGGGCATACAAGGTACCGGGGGTTTGGAAATTCCGTTCGTTGTATTGAAACAGGCCGAATATCCATTGCAGCGCCGAATCGCTGTGCGATGTGATGTTGATTTCGTTGCTGAAGTACTTCTTGGTCTCTACGTAGTGCGAAACGATTTCCGGAAACACGGTGAGCGGCGGACAGTCGACTCCGCCGCATTGTCGGGATCCCGGTATCACCGGGTAGACATACGACTGAATCCCGGTGTTGTCGAAATCGTTGAACAAGCTGTAGTAGTATGTCGTGTACGCACCGAGATACTTCAAGTCGGCGGCCCAAGGCGTGTGCCAGGTCAATTGCGGCGTGATCTGATAGGTCCTGCTCAGCTTGGCGGTGTTGCCATCGTCCTGGCAGTAATTATTGACATTCTGGTTGGCCGGATTGGTGGCGCAAACGGCGAGATTCGGCGAGAAACCGGCGGGTCGTAACGGCTGCCCGAGAGCCGGGTTCCCGGGGACTCCCGCGGCTCTGGAGGCGCCGAACGCTGCGCCCGGGAAAAGCACGAAATAGTCAGGAAACGGCGCGTAATCGTACGAACCGGTGATGTTGGCGGGCACGCGATAGGCATCGGTGTACCCCAATTGGTCGAATCGCAGCCAGAACTCGACGTCGGGCGTGATATCCCATTCGAACTGACCTTCCCAATAAAAGAAATTTCCATTGCTCAAGTTGCTGCCCTCGGTCTTGCCGTTGAGCAGGTTCCGGTAGTACCCGTCCGTCTGAGTGTTGCGATAGCCTCCGAACTTGATTCGCATCGTGTCGTTGATCGGACCGGATACCGTACCTTCGAAATCATGAGTACCGAAGTTGCCGAGCTTGACGCGAACCTCTGCGGTCCAATCGGCCGTCGGGCGCTTCGAAATGGAGTTGATCGTGCCGGCGATGGCGTTACGGCCGTACAAGGTGCCCTGTGGCCCGCGCAGAACTTCAATTCGGTCTTCGAACAACTCATCGCCGGACGCTGCCACGACGCTGGAGTTGTAGACGCCGTCGGAGTAAGTCGCGACGCCGGGATTCGTGGAGAGATTATTGGTCTCTCGACCGACGCCGCGGATGAAGGCGCGGTCCAGCGAGGTCGAGTATGCCAGGCCCGGCGTGAAATTCGTGAGGTCCTGGATCGTGTCGATACCGATCAGGTCGCGCGTCTTAGCGGTATAGGCCGAAATGGCGACGGGTACCGTCTCCAGGCTTTCGCTGCGCTTCTGCGCGGTGACGACGATTTCCGCAATCGAGTTCCGGTCGCTGGGCGAGGCGGCGGGTGCTGCGGCGGCGGGTGCTGCGGCGGCGGGTGCTGCGGCGGCGGGTGTCGGCGCAGGTTCGGGTGCCGGCGCAGGTTCGGGTGCCGGGGCAGGCTCTGCAAAAACCGCCATTGAGAAAGCCACTGACGCTATGCTCGAAAGCAACAGCGCCGCTGTTTTTGTCGTCATTTTTACTCCCCCGCAAACGGCTATTAGACCGTTCATCCACTTAGTAACCACATCCGTCCGCGTGCCTGCTACCCGCCGCGATCTGTGTGGCCTAGCGATGCAACCCCATCGCCGCCAGCTTTTTTCCGACTATCCCCTCGCCTCAATTCGGTGCGCAAAATAATTTGAATCCGCACCGTCGCACGCATTATTCGATTAGTTGATATCGTAATGTCAATAGCGCGCGAAAAAATGCTGTGCCGGCGTAGCGGAAAAGCCGCGAGAGTTCGGCGCACCTGTTTCCCCTTATGTCTGCTCGGCCATCCAAACACCAAGGGCTGCGCCTGGTACGCAGGGCTCGGCGAAGTTTTCGTTGTTGATATATCAGGCCGATTACAGCGGAATGCTCACTCTGTAATGTAAAGCGCATACGACCCAATCGCGCCGGCGCGCAGCATTGCTGCCGATGCTGCAATTAGACTCTTAGTCCAATGAGCGGCCGATGCCTTGACCACAAATGAGCGCTCGACGCGCGCTCCCGCGCGCGCTCGAAAATTGAGCGCCACTTGAGCGATCAGTGCTGCTTGACAGTGTTCCGCAATTTCAGGCTCACCTGCTCGGCGGCGGCCATCGTACGCAGCAGATTCTCGCCGGCGAGTTTCGCGATGTCCCCATCACTCCAGCCTCGGCGCATCAACTCCTCGAGCAGAGCTGGGTAACGATCGACACCTTCGAGTCCGACGGGCGCATCGGGGATGCCGTCGAAGTCTGACCCGAGTCCCACATGATCGACGCCTGCGACTCGCCGGATATGTTCGACGTGATCCGCGACTTGGGCGAGCGTGGTGATGGGCCGTGGGTGCTGCGCATCCCATTCCGCAAGGGCTGCTTTTGCACGCTCCGGTTGCCCGATATAAAGGCCGCCAAATGGTGGGCTGTTGAAGCGCGTCTGTTCTGCCGCGCGGTCTGCCTGCCAGCGATTGCGTGCGGCGGATACATAGGGGGGCGCGAAATTGACCATGACCACCCCGCCGTTGGCCGCCAAAGCCCGCAGAACATCGTCCGGCACATTTCGCGGATGATCGACCAGCGCGCGCGCCGAGGAATGTGAAAAAATCACCGGCGCCTGAGTGGCCGCGAGCGCCGCCTTCATCGTCTCCGGCGAAACATGGCTCAAGTCCACGAGCATCCCCAAGCGATTCATTTCCTTCACCACCTCGATGCCGAAGGGTGTAAGACCTTGGTGGGCGGGCGCATCGGTCGCCGAATCCGCCCATGGCGTATTCGTCGAGTGTGTGAGCGTCATATAACGGGCACCCACGTCATACATCTGCCGCAACACGGCGAGGGAGTTGTTGATCTGATGCCCGCCTTCGATGCCGATCAGCGATGCAATCTTGCGGCTCTTGTGGATGCGCCGGATATCCGCCGCGCTGTATGCCATCGCCAAGTCGGCCGGATAGCGTGCGCTCATGCGCTTGACCAGGTCTATCTGCTCCAACGTCATTTGCACAGCCTGGGGTCCTTGAGTCTCGACCGGAATGAACACCGACCAGAACTGTGCGCCGACATGGCCGGCACGCAGACGCGGAATGTCGGTCATCAAAGCTGCCTGTCCGCCCTCCACCGGCAGGTGATGCGTATCGGATTCAAGATCGATCGCCGCGACATCGCTCTTGTAGCGTTCTCTGATTTCCCATGGCAGATCATTGTGGCCGTCGATCAGCGGCGTCTGTGTCAAGACCTGTTCAATGCGCTGCTGATAGGACTCCGCAGCCCAGGCGCCGAGCGGAAAACATAGCATCAAGCAGATTATGCGAAGCATTTTACCGTTGCCCTCATGGTTCGAAGGTTATTTCAATCGGCTCGGTTCCCACGATCGTCCCACGCACCGTTTCACCGCGTTGAATCGGACCGACGCCGGCGGGCGTACCGGTGAATATCAAGTCGCCGGGCGCGAGTTCTACGTAGGTGGAGAGGGCGGCGATGACTTCGGCAACGCTCCAGATCATGTCTTTGAGATCGCCGCTCTGGCGCACATTTCGATCGACGGTCAGCGCGATCGATCCGCCGGCGGGCGGAATTCCTCGGGTCAAAGCGCCGATGGGCGCAGAATGATCAAACCCCTTGGCCATGTCCCAAGGCCGGGAGGATTTTTTTGCCTCGGCCTGCAGATCTCGCCGCGTCAGATCGATCCCTACCGCGTGGCCGAAAATCATCGACGGCGCGTCGGCGGCATGAATGTTCGCGCCGCCTTTGTGCAGCGCTATCACCAACTCCACTTCGTGATGCAAGTCTGAGGTCTTGACCGGAAAGGGCAACCGCCACCCGCTGGGAACCACTGCATCGGCGGGCTTGCTGAAAAAGAATGGCAATTCTCGCTGCGGATCGCCGCCCATTTCCCTTGCATGCTCCGCGTAGTTGCGCCCGACGCAATAGATCCGCCGAACGGGGAATAGCAGCTCCGAGCCCGAGATGGCTATGCTGGGAACAGGGAGCCTTGGGATCTCGGCCATGAGGCCGCATTATGCCTAGGCATTGACTGAATGTTGACTTATTGGCTTGCGTGGAAATTCATGCAAAATATTACAATAAGAAAATTCCCTATCGAATTGATTTAATTATATATTATTGTTATAAACTATTCTTTCTTTCAGGTGCTTCTCGACATTTCGGGCACTAGACAATATTGACCTTATAGACAAGGTGGGCTGCATTTGTCTACACTCGGCCAGTGAACATAACGTCCCCTCCCCTACCCTCTCAACCGCCCGATCAACCGCCGGAGCCGAAGGTATCGGCGTTGCTCGAAGCCGCCGTGGGAGTCTTTGCCCGCTTTGGATACAGAAAAGCCTCCATGGACGATGTCGCACGGGCCGCGGGCGTATCCCGTCAGGGACTGTATTTGTCATTTGCCAATAAAGAAGAGTTGTTCAGGCGCGCAGTGGCGTACTCCTTGCGCAACCAATTGGCGGCCGCCAACGGCGCCTTGTCACGGACGGAAGATGATTTGGAGATCCGGCTGATCGCCGCCTGTGTGGCGTGGTCGGGGCGATTCGCGGGGTCGTTGGGTGGCAATGCCGCCGATCTGATGTGCGCCAGCACCTCGCTGGCGGGAGCGACGCTCGGCGAGTATGAATGGCAATTCGAGGAGGCGCTCGCCTCGGCCATAAACGCATCGCCGTTGGCCGACGTCTGTGCGGCTGCGGATCTGGGCATTGCAGATTTGGCGCGTGCACTGCATGCAACGGCGCGCGGACTGAAGCAAAGTTGCAAAAGTCGCGAAACATTTTTGAAGGGCATGACGGCGGCCGTGCGGATGATCTGCCGGCCGTTGCATCAATCCGGCCAATTCCAAGGGTACCATCGATGACCAAGTCCATTCTCTTCGGCAGGCGCTCGACCGCGGATCAGGTTCTCGCGGGCATTGATCTGAGCGGCAAACGCATTCTGGTCACGGGATGCACTACCGGATTGGGACTCGAGACGATGAATGCGTTCGCAGCGAACGGCGCAACGGTGATTGGGCTGGCACGATCACTCCAAGCCGCCACGATGAGCTGCGCTCAGGCAAGCCCCATTTGCGTTCCCGTAGCGTGTGACTTGACCGACTTGGAATCGGTTGCGGCCGGCGTGCGCACCATCGGCGACATGGCGGCTCCGTTGGATGCCATCGTGGCCAATGCCGGTGTGGCCAATCTGCCCTCTCTCGACACTCGATATGGCATAGAGATGCACTTCTTGGCCAATCACATCGGTCACTTCGCGCTGGTAAATGGGGTCGCTGACCTGCTGCGCGACAACAGCGCTCGCGTCGTCATCGTCAGCAGCGGCGGCGCAATCGAGCACGCGCCTCTCGAGGGCATCATGTTCGACAATCTTGACGGCCATCGATTTTACGATCCCTCGACGTTCTACGGCCAATCCAAGCTCGCCAATGCGTTGTACGCCAAGGAATTGGCACGCCGCCTGAGCAGCCGCGGTATCGCCGTCAACTCCGTGGATCCGGGCGCGGCACGCACCCGCATCAACAAAGGCTACTTCGCGCGGCTGTTCGCCAAATCTGCGGCTCAGGCGGCATCAACCCAGGCCCTGGTGGCAGCGAGTCCACAGGTTTCGGGAATTACCGGTCAATACTGGTCGGATTGCAGAATCGCGAAAGGCAGTCCCCTGCTGGAGGATGTCGTGCTTGCAACGCGCCTGTGGGATGTCTCCGATGAAATCGTGACCCGGCGATCCTCCGGCGGCAAGCAGTCACTACAGCGGGCAGCTTAGTACCGAAGGCCCTATAATGTGGATCGTCAGAGTAGCCTTACAGCGGCCGTACACCTTTCTGATGCTGGCCGTGCTCATCGTGCTGTTGGGTGGCTATGCCATCGTGAACACGGCAACGGATATTTTTCCGAACATCAGGATTCCCATTGCCGCGGTGATCTGGCGCTACAACGGCATTCTGCCCGAGGAAATCGCCAACCGCATCGTGCTGTTCTCGGAGCGCACCGCGCAGACCGTGGTCAACGACGTGGAGCATACCGAGTCTCAGTCGGTCGTCGGCACATCGGTCGTGAAATACTTCTTTCAACCCGGCGCCGATCAGGACCTGTCGATGGCTCAGATCACGGCGGTGTCGCAAACACAGCTGGGGTTCACCCCGCCGGGTACGACGCCCCCGTTCGTACTCTCATACAGCGCGTCCACCGTTCCGATCCTGCAAATCGCGCTGACCAGTGCGACCCTGCCCGAAGCGCAAATCTACGATCTTGGCAACACGATTCTGCGCACCCAACTGTCGACGGTGGCGGGCGCATCCATTCCCTTCCCCTACGGCGGCAAACAGCGCCAGGTACAGGTGGACTTGGATCCGCAGGCATTGAGCGCACACGGCTTGTCGGGCAACGATGTGGTCAGTGCAATCGGCGCGCAAAACCTCATTCTACCCGCCGGCACGCAGAAGATCGGCGATCTCGAGTACTTCATCAAGCTCAATTCCAGCCCGCTGAAGCTGGATGAGCTGAACAACCTGCCGATTCGGGCCGGCAACGGCACGGTGACCTATGTTCGGGATGTTGCGCACGTGCGCGACGGTTATTCGCCGCAGACCAACATGGTGCGCGTCGAAGGCAAGCGCGCCATTTTGATGAGTGTCTTGAAGACCGGCAAGGCATCGACGATCGACATCATCAACGGCATCAATCAGAAGCTTCCGCAAGTCCGCGCGGCCATGCCCCCTGAATTGAAAATCCAGGCGCTCAGCGACCAATCGGTGTTCGTGCGGGCGGCCATTTCCGGCGTGATGCGCGAGGCGGTGATCGCCGGCGCCCTCACCGGCTTGTTGATCCTGCTGTTCCTCGGCAGCTGGCGCAGCACGCTGATCATCACCATTTCAATTCCGCTGTCGATTCTCGCCTCGATCGCCTGCCTCTCGGCGCTGGGCGAAACCATCAACATCATGACGCTGGGCGGTCTGGCGCTTGCGGTGGGCATCTTGGTCGACGATGCGACCGTGACCATTGAGAACATCAACTACCACCTCGAGCAGGGCAAGGATGTGGAGTCCGCAATATTGGACGGCGCGCAGCAGATCGCGCTTCCGGCGCTGGTCTCGACCCTGGCGATCTGCATCGTGTTCGTGCCCATGTTCCTGCTCGCCGGAATCGCCAAGTTCCTGTTCGTGCCGTTGGCCGAAGCGGTGGTGTTTGCCATGTTGGCCTCTTATATTTTGTCGCGCACCTTGGTGCCGACGCTCGCCAAATTCTGGCTGAAGAGGCATGACTCGGCGAGGCACGAACAGCCCGGCGCTGCGGCGCGTTTTCTGGGGCGATTCGAGCGCGGATTCGAGCGCTTTCGAGCCCGCTATCACGAGCTGTTGACCTCGGCGCTGCAGGCGGGTCCGCGCTTCGCCGCGATCTTCTTGGGTGCGATGATCGCCACCGCCGTACTCGCCTTCCCGCTCGGGCCATTGCCCGGCCTGGGTCAGGATTTTTTCCCGTCGGTCGACGGCGGCCAGATCAAGCTGCACATGCGTGCGCGCAGCGGGACGCGCATCGAAGAGACCGCCGCGCTATGCGATCAGGTTGAGGCCACGATCCGCCGGGTCATCCCCTCGAAGCAGATCAGCAGCATCGTCGATAATATCGGCCTGCCCTACAGCGGCATCAATCTGGCCTACAGCACCTCAGCGCCCGTGGGCCCGGGTGATGCGGATGTTTACGTCAACCTGAGCGAGGATCACCAACCGACGGCGCAATTCCAGCGCGAGCTGCGCAAGAAACTTGCCGCCGACTATCCGTCCGTGCAATTCTCGTTCCTGCCGGCCGACATCATCGGCCAGATATTGAATTTCGGCCTGCCCTCGCCGATCGACGTACAGGTGGTCGGCTTCAATACCTCGGCCAATCGCGAATTCGCCAACAATTTGTTGCAGAAACTGCGGGATATTCCCGGCGCCGTCGACCTGCACATTCACCAGGCCGCCGATTACCCGCAGTTCAATGTCGATGTAGATCGCACCAAAGCCCAGCTCGTGGGGCTGACCGAACAGTCCGTCGCCGGCAACATGTTGGTGTCCTTGTCGGGGAGCTTTCAGACGGCGCCGTCCTTCTGGGTCGATCCGAAAAGCGGCACGCAGTACCAAGTTGCTTCGCAGACGCCGCAATACCGTCTGGAAAGCCTCAATGATCTGGGCAATACGCCGCTCAGCGGCGGTATCAGAGGCTCCTCACAGCTGCTCGCCAATCTGGTCAACATTCATCGCAGTGTGGCGCCGGCGGTGGTCTCCCACTACAACGCGACCACGGCCATCGACATTTACGGCGCGGTTGACGGCACGGACCTGGGCTACGTCGCCGCGCAGATCGATAAAGTCATTGCCGCAGCGAAGAAAGACCTGCCCAAAGGCTCGAACGTCGTCGTGCGTGGTCAGGTGCAGACGATGAAGGCTTCTTTCAACGGCCTGCTGATCGGCCTGGTTGGCGCCATCATCCTGGTCTATATGTTGATCGTGGTGAATTTTCAGTCCCTCCTCGACCCCTTCATCATCATCATGGCGTTGCCGGCCGCCTTGGCCGGCATCGTTTGGATGCTGTTTCTCACGCACACCACGGTCAGCGTACCGGCGCTGACCGGGGCCATCATGTGCATGGGCGTGGCCACCGCAAACAGCGTGCTGGTCATCAGCTTTGCGCGCGAGCGCATGGACGCGGGGGACACGGCATTCGTGGCAGCCCAGCAGGCCGGATTTACCCGATTGCGCCCGGTTCTGATGACCGCTTTGGCGATGATCATCGGTATGATCCCGATGGCATTGGGACTGGGAGACGGCGGGGAGCAGAATGCGCCTCTGGGACGCGCCGTCATCGGCGGCTTGATTTTTGCCACCGTCGCGACGCTGTTCTTCGTGCCCACGGTGTTTTCCATCATTCATGGGCGACGCTCGATAAATCCGATTGAGCCCGCGGAGACCGTCGATGCCTGACAAGAAGATCCGCCGCTATGCCTTGATTGCGCTCATCGTTGCCGTGGGCTTGGGCGTATGGGGCGAAATCAGCCGCGTGCTCGCACGCTCCGCACTCGGCAGAGAAACGGCCGCAGCCGCGATGCCCACGGTCGCCACCGTCACCGCCGAGCGCAGTACGCTCGGCGAGGACTTGGTGCTGCCCGGCGCGGTGCAGGCCTACATCGAGGCGCCGATCTATGCGCGCACCAGCGGTTACTTGAAGGAGTGGCGGACCGATATTGGAACGCCGGTCACCAAGGGTCAGTTGCTGGCGGAAATCGAAACCCCGGAAGTCGATCAGCAATTGAGCCAGGCGCAGGCCGACCTTGCAACTGCGCGCGCCAATGAGGCGCTCTCCAACAGCACCAATCTTCGCTGGCAAGGATTGCTGTCCACCGAGTCGGTTTCGAAACAGGATGCCGAAGAGAAATCCGGAGATGCAGCCGCGAAGAAAGCCGCCGCGGAGTCCGCAGCGGCGAATGTGGCGCGATTGCGCGACCTCGAGTCGTTCAAGCGCGTCGTGGCCCCGTTCAGCGGCGTGATTACCGCGCGCAACACCGATATCGGGGCGTTGATCAACGCCGGGCAAAGTACCGGTACCGAGCTGTTTCGCATTGCCGACACCCGAAGACTGCGGATCTACGTGGGCGTGCCGGAATCATTCGCCGCGGTCACCCGGCCCGGCCTCGAGGCCGAATTGCGCTTCGCCGAGCGGCCCAATGGAAAATACATCGCGAAAACGGTGCGCACCTCCAATGCGCTCGACCCGATTTTGCGCACCCTGCAGGTCGAACTCGAATTGGATAACGCCAAGGGTGAAATATTTCCGGGCGCCTACGCCGAGGTACATTTCAAGATCCCGGCCAGCGCCGAGACCTTGCGCCTGCCTGCCAACACCATCCTGTTCCGCGCCGCGGGCTTGCAAGTGGCGACACTGGATACCGATCATCGGGTAAGGCTCAAGAGCATCGTGCAAGGACGTGACTTCGGCAACACCATCGAAGTACTGTCGGGGCTCGAGCCCGACGAAGCCGTGGTGCTCAATCCGCCCGACTCGATCACGAACGGAGAGCAGGTGCGCATTGCCGCTCCCTCCGCCGAGCCTGCGGCCGCACCCGCCAAGGACGCCGGAAAATCCTGATGCCGGCCCGGATTGCCGCCGCGCTCTGCCTTCTGATCGGCTTGGACGCCTGTTCCTTCGCACCGGCCTACAAAACCCCCGATAGCCCACCGGCCGGCGCCGCGTATCAGGGATCACCCGACTGGAAGCGTTCCGAACCTGCCGATGCGCGGATCCGCGGGCCCTGGTGGAATTTGTTCCAAGATCCGGTGCTCGACGGCTACGAAGCACAGGTAGGCGATGCAAATCAGGATTTGAAAGCCGCCTATGCGCGATTGCAGCAGGCGCGTGCGGTCACGCGCATCGCCCGCGCCGATCTTTTTCCAACGCTCAGCGCCAAGTCTTCGGCGACTCGAACGCGCACGTCCGTGAATTCGCCTTTCTTCGCGCGCAAGCCCGTGCAAAATAATTTCGATTTGGAAGCAGACCTTTCCTATGAAATCGACGTTTGGGGACGGGTGCGCAACGCCGTCGCCTCGGCAAAGGCGTCCCAACAGGCGAGCGCGGCCGATCTTGCCACGCTCGATCTGGCGATTCATGCCGAGTTGGCGGCCGACTACTTCACGCTGCGTTCGCAAGATGCTCAGCAGCAGCTTCTCGACACGGCCGTGGACGACTTTACGAAGGCGTTGCAGCTCACGCAAAATCTTTACCACGGCGGCGCGGCCGCACTGACCGATGTTGCGCAAGCCCAAGCGCAGCTCGAGACGGCACGAACCCAGGCGGCCGATATTCGATTGCAACGTGCACAGACCGAACACGCCGTCGCCGTGCTGCTCGGACAGAATCCCTCGACATTTCACGTGGACGCAAACCCCCTTCCCGGCTCCACCGCACCGCCGCCGATTGATCCTGGCCTTCCCTCCACGCTGTTGGAACGGCGCCCCGACATCGCTGCCGCGGAGCGCAGGACGGCGGCTGCCAATGCGCAGATCGGCGTCGCCCGTGCCGCTTATTTTCCGGTTTTCAGCTTGAGCGCAGCCGCCGGCTTCGACAGCTCGAGCCCGTCGAACTGGCTCTCCGCACCCAGTCGCTTGTGGTCCTTGGGTCCCGCGGCCGGCGTTCTTACGCTGTTCGATGCCGGTCGTCATCGCGCCCAAACCGCGCAAGCCAAAGCCGTCTATGACGAGCAGGTCGCCGATTACCGCGGCACCGTGCTCATCGCCTACCAGGAGGTCGAGGATGACCTGGGGGCGCTGCGGCAGTTGGAACGGGAAAGCATCAGCGAAGCCGCTGCGGTGAGTTCGACTGCGACAGTGCTGCGGCAGGCGCAGTTTCGCTACAAAGCCGGCCTCGTGACCTATCTCGAGGTGTCGATCGCCGAAACGACGGCCTTACAAGCGCAACTTGCCAACGTGACGATTCAAGTCAGACGCATGGTTGCCAGCGTGCTGTTGGTCAAGGCGTTGGGCGGCGGCTGGAACAGCGGGGAACTGCAGTCGGCGCGCCGCGATCCGGCCGCGGCGCGCTAGCGCCTCTCAACGGGCCGGCCGTCACTTCCTGGCGCACAAGCGCACACTGCCGCTGCGGGTGGAGACATGTATGCGGGCGCTGCCCTCCCCCGTCTTGAAAGTCAAACGCGAGCCCGGGCCATGGCGCGATTCATTCGGTTTTGGTCCGAAGCAATTGTCGATATCACCGCTCAGGGTTTCAACGTCATAATCGGCTGCCGGCGCACTTGCAAAATCCAGCTTGATATCCCCACTCACCGACTCGCCTTCGATTTGCGCATCCGCAGCAGCGGCGAGAGTCGCGGACACAGCGCCGGACACGGTCTTGAATCGCGCGCGCGACACCGTGCCGAGCTTCAGGCGTGCACTGCCGCTGACCGTGGTGGCTTCGATGTCTGCATTTCCGCCGGTCAAGTCAATCTCGCCGCTGACTGATCTGACTTCGATCACCTTCGCCGAGGTTGCCGTGAGATGGATCTCGCCGCTCACGGCATTGGCATGGACGTCGCCGCCGCCATCGCCGCTGATGTTGCCGCTCACGGTTCGCAACTCCAAGCTGCCGTGCACTGCGGAGATCTTGAAGTCCGAACTGACCAGCGACGCTCGGATCGAACTGTTGGCCGGCACATGAATGACCAAATGTGCCGAGCCGTCCCGCGTTCCCCAGTTGGGCCCTCTGGGCAATATGACGCGTATCGAGGTACGGTTGCCGTCGGCGGTCACATCGACGCGCTCGACATCGTTGCCGATCGTTCCGCTGACAGCGACTTCGGATTTGTCCCAACCCTCTACATCGATGGATCCCGCTACATTGTCGATTTCCACGGCGCCCTGCGGACTGGCCGGCCGGTGCTCGTCGACGGAAGCGGCATGCGCGAAACATGGGAGCAGCAGCACGAGCGCACAGGTCGGCATGGGCTTGTTCAAGCGAAAGGTCGTTTGCGTGTGAGACATGATCAAATCCTTATCATGGTGGGTTGGGTGGCTTGAACGACGCTGTCGTACAGGTCGAATTCGTCGTGCCAGGTGCTCTCCCAGAGCTGTTCGAGCACCGGGCTCTGCGGATCGGCCGCCAGCGCCCGGCGAATATCCTCGTGCGCCCGCTGGATGACTGCCAAGCTGGACTCGATTTTGGCGCGTGTGGCCGGTTCGAGCAGCGCCAGCCGCTCGCGGAAAGTCTTTTCCACCGCATCGCGCGCCAGCACATATTTTGGATCCCGCGGCTCTTCAAACGAATTAGTTGCCGACACGGCCTGGATGACCCGCGGCACCGAGCGACCCTCGAGCACGGCCCAGGTGAACAGACTGGCGAGCCCCGCTGCAGCCACGGCAATCGCGGCCGCCAACGCCATTGGCGTCGCTTGCCGCCGCTTGCCGGACAGGCGCGCAGCGACCCTCGGCCACAAATTCCCCGGCGGCGCGACTTCTTTTGGCAGATTTGCGATCAGCCGATCGAGGGGGTCTGGGTGAATGTTCATTGCGTCTCCAATCCGAGAGCTGCGGTCAGCAGTTGGCGGGCTCGGTGCAATTGCGCCTTACAGGTGCCCTCCGCGATGCCCAATACTTCGGCTGTCTCTGCATGGCTATACCCATAGATTCCCACGAGCACGAGCACATGCCGCGCGCCTTCGGGCAATGCGGCAACGGCACGCTCGACATCGAGGGGCGGAGCGCCGCTGCCCGGATCTGCCCGCTCCGGCAATCCCATCGCGGGTTCCGAGACCTCGTGCGCGAACCTCAAGCCCTTGCGCCGCGACAGCACGCAATGCACGGCAATCCGGTGAAGCCATGTCGAGAAGCGGCTGCGACGCTCGAAGCGCGCCAACGCACGCCACGCGGCAACGAAGGATTCTTGCGTGCAATCTTCCGCAGCTTCACGCTGTCCGGTGAGCCGCAGGCACAGTCCGTAAATCCGCGGCGAGAATTGCCGATATAGATGCTCAAACGCCAGCACATCTCCTGCGGCAGCCGCGGCGATGGTATCCGTGGGCTCACTGCTGGAATCCATGGCTAAAACTCGGTGCAGCGTGTGAATCATTCCCTGCTTAGAGGGACCCCGCACCCGGATGGTTTAAAGCGGATCCATAAATCGGCTGACGGTTCGAACCCGCCGGGCACACTCGGTGATCCGGGTAATCCGATCGGTGCCGGCCCAAACATCCCGTGGGTTCGCAATATTCGATTGTAAACAGAATCCACGCACTTGGAGCCTGAATACTCAGCAGGCTCCCGGCCAAAAAATGCGGCCCATCGCCGCAGCGCATGCTAACGTGGGCAAAAGCGCGCTCGAGCGCCGCGCAAGGAGCGGAAGATGATTGGGAGAAAATTCATTGCGGCTGCCGTGCCCGTGGTTCTGGGATTGTTTCTCGTCGCCGGCGCACACGCCGCAGCCCGCGATGACAAAGTCTACCGGGCCGTGGAAGCCAATCGCAGCACCGTGCTGGACCTGCTGAAGGAAATCGTCAACATCGATTCCGGAACCGGCGATGTCGAAGGCGGCGCCAAAGTCGAGGCGGTGCTCGCCGCCCGACTGGCTCCATTGGGGGCCGAGGTGAGGAGTGAACCCGCGGAAGCCCCGGGGCTGCCCGACAATTTGGTCGCGGTCTTTCACGGCAGCGGCAAGGGCAGAATCCTCATCATCGCGCATGTCGACACGGTTTTCGGTCCCGGCACGGCCGCCGCACGCCCCTTCAGCATGGACCAGCAGCGCGCTCACGGTCCGGGCGTGGGCGATGAGAAAGCAGGCGTGGTCAATGCCTTTACCGCGCTCAAAATCCTGCATGACCTGGGGTTCAAGAATTTTGGCACCATTACTCTTCTGCTGGACGACAGTGAAGAGCGAGGCTCGCCGGGCTCGACGAAACTGATCAGGCGGCTGGCCCGGGAGCACGATGTGGAATTCAACATGGAGCCCGGCGATCCGCCGGATGCGCTGACGGTGTGGCGCAAGGGCTCCGCCAGCATCCACATCCACGTCGCGGGGCGCGCGGCGCACGCCGGGATCGCGCCGCAGGACGGCCGCAATGCCGCCGTAGAATTGATTCACCAATTGACGGCGCTGCAGGGTGCATTTCCCGCCTCGGGTAGCGGAATTACCGTCAACCTGACCGTACTGAAATCGGGCGAGCGGGCGAACATCATCCCGGACGCGGCCGACGCCATTCTCAACGTTCGATATCGCAAGCCGGAGGAGTTCGATGCGGTACTGGCGAGGGTGGAGGCCGGAACGCACACAACCCAGGTTCCCGATACCACCGTCACCATCTCTCACGATCCTGCCTTCCCACCGCTGACCGAGAACACGCAGATCGATGCGCTGGCGGCACGGGCACGCGCCATCTACGCAGAGATCGGCAAGACGCTCGAACTGTCGGGCAACGGTGGGGCCTCGGAATCGGCGCTCGCCATGTCGGAAGGAACGGCCGCACTCGACGGCTTGGGTTTCGTCGGCGGCGATTTTCACACCGATCACGAATGGATCGCCCTGGACAGCATTGCACCGAGATTGTATTTGTTCACCCGCTTGCTCATGGAAACCGGCGCGGCTCCGCCGCACCCCTGCCCCGTAAGGCGGGGAAACCCCTACACCTGTCCGTCAATGCCTACGCGCAGATGCGCCCTGTTCCGATGCGAGGGCCTGCATCGCAGGCTCTAATGCACGCAGGCACCTGGAGGCTTATGGGATTTGACCTTGACCGTTCCGAAGCAAATAGCCCGGCGGACCCTGATGCGGTGTGGCTGCAGGCCGACCTCCCTGAACGATCCGTATTTGGCCGCGCCCTTTCGCAAAATCTCGTGGCCGAGCAATTTGCGATTGATGTTTACCGCAAGATCGCCGAACACGGCCATAAGTACGACAAAGCCACACTTCGCCTCATCAAGGTGGCGTTGGCCGTGGAAGAAGAACACGCAGAGATTCTGTCGACGATAATCGAGAATCTCCGCAATCTGAATGGACCTCCAACCGAAAATTCCCTAGGCGCAATCTGACAGTATCCTTAGCGAGCCAGCGACATCGGCTCGCCGGCGCTGCCGCTATAGTTCCCGGCATGAGTCCCCAGGCACTGAATACGGCCGAACTTCTCGAGGTCGCTTTGGATGCGGCCGGCATGGGCAGCTGGGAGTTGTACCTCTCGACCGGCGCGGTCCATCGCACGTTGCGGCACGACCAGACATTCGGCTACGCCGAAATCCAGCCTTTCTGGGACTTACGGACGACGGTCGAACACATCTTGGACGAGGATCAGCCATTGGTTCGCCAGGCGTTCTCGGAGGCAGAACTACTCGGATCGATCGATGTGCAAGCGCGCCTGCGCCGCGCCACGGGCACCGATACGCGCTGGGTACATATCAACGGGCGAACATTCTATGTTGACGGCGTCCCCAAGCGCATCGTGGGCGTGATCGCCGACGTGACGCATCGCCGGGCCGTGGAAGACCGGCTGCGGCAGGCACAGAAGATCGAGGCGCTCGGTCAGCTCACGGGCGGTGTCGCACACGATTTCAATAACTTGCTGCAGGTGATATCGGGCGGTTTGCAGGTCGTTGCGCGCCAACTCGACCCGAAACGCCGTGAGCAGATATTTGCCTCGATGAGACAGGCCGTCAACCGTGGCGCGAGCCTGTGCCGGCAGCTTCTGGCATTCTCCCGCCGTCAGGCGCTCAAGCCTGAAGCGGTGGACCTCAAGCGCTTGATCGGCGACATGCGGGAGTTGCTGAATCGCAGCCTCCGGGGCGATGTGCAGATTCAATCTCACTTTGCCGAGCGTCTGTGGTATGTCGAGGTCGATCCCGGCGAGCTCGAACTGGTCATTTTGAATTTGGCCTTGAATGGGCGCGATGCCATGCCGACGGGCGGCACAATAGCCATCAGCGCTCAGAATTGCGAGGCGCTTGCCGATCACGACCTCAGCGGAGATTTTGTACGCTTGGACATTGCAGATTCAGGCGTCGGCATGTCAGCCGAAATTCTTGCGCATGCGTTCGAACCTTTCTTCACGACCAAGGAAGTGGGCAGGGGTTCAGGATTGGGTCTTGCGCAGGCGCACGGATTTGCCAAAGCCTCGGGGGGCGTGGTGCGTATCGCCAGTTCGCCCGGCGACGGAACACTGGTGTCCTTGTTTCTGCCCCGTACACTGAAAACGCCGGCCTATATTCCGCAATTGACTTCGCGGGCGATCGAGGAGACCGCGGTCGGCGCGGGACAAGTGCTGGTCGTGGAGGATGACGACGAAGTGGCGGCATTGACGGTCGACATGATCAAGCAGCTCGGCTATGACACCACACGGGTCGCCAGCGCAGAGGCCGCCCTGGGAGCCCTTGCCGACCGCCGCGCGGTCGATATCGTATTCTCGGATGTGATGATGCCCGGCCGGATGAACGGCGTGGAGTTGGCGCAGGAGATACGGCGGCGCCGTCCCAATCTACCGGTGCTGCTCACCAGCGGCTACGTAGAGGCCGCCCGGCGCAATGCCGGGGCCCAGCGGCTCAAAATAATTCCCAAGCCGTACCAAATTGATGAATTACGCGACGCCTTGGCGGCGGTCAGGCAAGATGCTCGGGAGTCCCTTAGAGAGCATTAGGAGCCTGTCTGAGTATTCCGCGTGGCCGCGAGCGAAGATGCCGTTGATCGTTTGTCCGTCGTGCGACCTGGTACATCGCGCCGGTGCGGCCCCTGCTGTTGAGCGCACCCGCTGCGCCCGTTGCCGTGCGCTTTTACAGCGCCCCGAAAATGGGCGTATCGATACGGTCATTGCGTTGGCGTTTTCAGCCCTCGTCCTGTTTGTATTGAGCAACGCCTACCCCCTCGTCGCCATTCAGTCGAACGGTTCGACCCGAGCTACCACGTTGGTCGGTGCGGCGCTGGGACTTTTACGGCAGGACCATGTCGGCCTCGCCTCGCTGGTTTTCATCACCACCGTGGTGGGACCATTCCTGCAAATCGGCGGCCTGTTGTACTTGTTGATTCCCTTGCGGCGCAAACGACAGGCGCCGGGCCAGAACACGATCTTTCGACTGCTGGCACAAATTCGCCCGTGGACCTTCATCGAAGTATTCATGCTGGGAGCGTTGGTGGCGCTGGTCAGACTGGGAGCGTACGCTCGCGTGGTTCCGGGCGTCGCGCTATGGTCGTGCGGATTGATGATGCTGACGCTGGCGGCCCTGACCAGCCGTACATCGGCCGGGCAGTTCTGGCGCTGGGTGGAGGTGAGCCGGACATGAGCTCGCCCCAAACCGGCCGAAGTTTGGGACTGCTCCTTTGCCTGCAATGCCGCGCCACGGTGCGCGCGCTGCAGGTGAGTCATCCACGCTGCCCGCGATGCCACGCACATCTTTTTCAACGTAAGCCGCATAGTCTGGCTTTGACCGCCGCATTGCTCTTGTGCGCGGCCATTTTGTATGTGCCGGCCAACCTGCTGCCGGTGATGTACACGCGCACGATCTTCGATGAAGAGCAGGATACGATCATGAGCGGTGTATTGACATTGCTGCAGTCCGGGTCCTGGCCCATCGCAGTATTGGTCTTCATTGCCAGCATCGTCGTGCCGTTGCTGAAGATCATCGCACTGAGCGTGGTACTCTTTTCCGCGTGGCGGCGCTCTCCCCGCTACCGAACACAGCGCAGCGAGCTGTTTCGCATGGTCGAATTCATAGGACGCTGGTCGATGCTCGATGTCTACGCGATTTCGCTGCTGGTCACGCTGGTGCAAATCAGGAGCCTGGCATTCGTGTCGGTCGGTTGGGGTGCACTGGCTTTCGGCGCCGTCGTCGTTTTGACCCTGTTCGCAGCGCGCTCGTTCGATGAACGCCTGTTGTGGGACTCCCCGCCGTGAGCGAGGGACCTGATTCGGGCCTGGTGGACCTCCCGGCGGCCGTACCGGCGCGCACCCTGTGGGGCCGCTTGCCGCTGGTGTGGATCCTCCCCGTCGTCGTGGTTCTGGTCGGCGGCTTCGTGGTCATTCGCGAGAAACTGGCGCAGGGCACGTCGATCGAGATCAGCTTTGCAAATGCCGAGGGCTTGGAGTCCAACAAGACCAAAGTCCGCTACAAGGATGTGGACATCGGCGATGTCACCGAGATTCGCGTGAGCGCCGATCGCAAGAAAGTCATCGTGACCGCCGAGATTCACCGCAATGCAAAGCCGTATCTGGTCGACGACACACGATTTTGGGTGGTGCGGCCGCGGATATCGGGAGCCGGTGTATCCGGATTGGCCACGCTGGTGTCAGGCGCCTACATCAGCGTGGATGTGGGTCATTCAGCAGTGACGCGCGAGGACTTCGTGGGCCTGGAGACGCCGCCGATCGTCACGGCGGACCTGCCCGGCCGCGAATTCATTTTGCATGCGGATGGCCTGGGATCGTTGGACATCGGTTCCGCCGTTTTCTACCGGCATATCACTGCGGGCCAGGTGGTGGGCTATACCCTGGACCCGGGAGGCACCGGCGTGACCATCAAAGTATTCATCAACGAGCCGTTCGATGCCTACGTCACCGCCGCGACGCACTTTTGGCAGGCGAGCGGCATCGACATGTCGGTCAACGCAGACGGCGTAAGGCTGCGCACCGAATCGCTGGCCGCAATTCTGGAGGGCGGAGTGGCGTTCGGTACGCTCGCGGGCACGACAGCCTCGCGCGTGGCGGCGGACACGGCATTCAAACTGTACGAGGATCAAGGCCGTGCGATGCGGCCCACTGAAACCGAAATTCGGGCCTTCGTCATGTACTTCCGCGGCACGTTACGCGGTCTCTCGGCGGGCGCGCCGGTCGAACTGCACGGAATCACGGTGGGCGAGGTAAAAAGTGTCGATGTCGAGTACGACCAGGCCGCGGGCTCGCTCGCCTTTCCGGTCGTGATCGAACTGTACCCGCAGAGGCTGCGCGGGCGCATGCCGCACGCCGGCCCCGCCGCGCCGGCGCGCGATGCCGGCGAAGCCGGCAGCCGCGCACTGATCGACAATTTGGTGGCGCATGGACTGCGGGCTGAACTGAAGACCGGCAATTTGTTGACCGGCCAGCAGTTCGTTGCCCTGGATATGCACCGCGATGCGTCGAAGGATCGGGTCGACTGGATGGATCAGCCGGCAGTATTCCCGACCATCTCGAGCGGCCTTGATGATCTGCAGGATTCGGTCGGAGTCATTGCGAAAAAGCTCAGCAAGGTGCCTTTCGATCAGCTGTCGGCGCGCCTGCTGAGCGCGATGGACTCGTTGGACCGGACATTGAAGAGCGTGGATCATCTTGCGCAAAATGTTGACGGTAATCTTGCGCCTCAAGTGCAAGCCACGTTGGCCGAAGCGCAGGCGGCGATGAAGAACGCCAAGGAACTGTTGGGCCAGGACGCTCCGCGTGAGAACGACCTGGGCTCCACATTGCTACAAGTATCCCGGGCCGCAAAGTCGATCAGCGCCTTGGCGGACTATCTCGAGCGCCATCCAGAGTCTTTGCTCCGCGGCAAACCGGCAGGTCCACCTTGAAATCACTCCCGTTGCTCATTTGCATTCTTCCCCTGGCCAGCGGCTGCGCGACGCGGCAACGCGACCATTTTTACGTGCTCGACGCCCAGGCTGCAGGCAGCAATGAGTCGCGCACGCAGTTCGATCGGCAGATAGCCTTACGCGTTACGATACCTTCTCTGGTCGATCGCGGGGAGATGGTGCTGACGAGCTCCGGCAGCGTGACGGTGTTGGACCATGAGCGTTGGGCCGCACCTCTCGCCGACCTTGTGACCGCGACTTTGGGCCGGGACATTGAACGTCGCCGCGGCGATGTGCTGGTGTTGCGCAGCGGACCGGATCAGACAGGCATTCCGCTCGTTGAAATAACCGTCGAGATCGATCAGGTGACGGCGCGTCTCGGCGATCAAGTCGCGATCGAGACGCACTGGCGCGTGACCGATACCCACACCGGCAAAGGGTCGATCGGCCGCGACGCCTTTGCCAGTCCCCAACGCGCGCAGAGCTATGCGGAAGTGGCTGCGGCTTTGAGCACGTGTATCGGGCAGTTGGCGGAGCGGCTGGCAGGGGAAATCCCCTCGGCAAATCCATAACGGCGCGACCACTGACTGGCAGGCGGGCGCTTGTCCGAAAATACAGTATCCTAGGAGCCTGTCGGACTTAAGGACATCGTCGGAGCAGATGGACCTGGGTCCGACAGGCTCCTTGGCAGACCGGCCGCAATAAGGGATGTCCATGCTTTCTCGACGGGCTTTCATACAAAGCACTGCCGCCACCTCATTGGTCGGAGGTTTCACGGCGGGCGCGGGGTTTGCGGCATCTGCACCGATGCCGAGGTTCAAGTCATTGACGGACGGGGCGCAGGCCATTTCTGCCGAAGAGCGGCGCAGCCGGATCGCCAGAGTCCAGACCCTGATGTCGCAACGGAAAATCGCAGCCCTGTTGGTCGAACCGGGTTCCAGCCTGGATTACTTCACGGGAATCCGCTGGCATCGCTCGGAACGCACGACGCTAGCCATCATACCGGCAAGCGGCGAGGTCCTCGTGGTGACGCCGGCTTTCGAGGAACCGTCGGTGCGTGAGACGCTGCAAGTGGGCGGCGAAGTGCGGCCGTGGGATGAACACGAAAGCCCGTTCGAAAAGATCGTCCAAGGTCTGAAGGACCGGGGCATCACTTCCGGCGTGCTTGCCGCAGAGTCGACGATTCGGTTTTTCATCGTCGCGGGAATCCGCCAGGCCGAGGAATGCGTATGAAATCATCCCTGCCGATGCGCTGGTGCAGAGCATGCAGGTTGCTCAAGTCTCCTGCGGAATTGGCACTGTTGCAATCGGCCAACGACGTTACCATCCAGGCACTCCGCCAAGTGCACGCCCAGGTGGCGAAAGGCATGAGCACGGCGGACATCGCGGCTCTGATGGACACCGCAACGCTTGCGCTCGGCGGCCTCACCCGAATTTTCCCTGATTCTTCTCAACGAGGCCTCGGCTTACCCGCATGGCTCGGCGCAGCCGCAAAAGATACGCGACGGCTCGGTGATCCTCATGGACTGCGGTTGCGCGGTACACGGCTACCAATCCGACATCTCGCGCAGCTGGGTGTTCGGCGAGCCAAATCCGAAACAGCGCAAAGTCTGGAACACCGTGAAGCGCGGGCAGGAAATCGCCCTGGAAACGGCCAAGATCGGTGTTCCGGTCGGCAGCATCGATGATGCCGTTCGCAAATATTATGAAAAGGAAGGCTGGGGTCCAGGTTATCGATTGCCCGGGCTATCGCACCGGACCGGCCACGGCATTGGGTTGGACGGGCACGAACCTCCTTACCTGGTACATGGTGATGCAACACCGTTGCAAGCGGGGATGTGCTTTTCCGATGAGCCGGGAATCTATATCCCCGGTGAGTTCGGCATTCGGTTGGAGGACTGTTGGTACATGACCGCCTCAGGTCCCAGGCTGTTCACTACCCTGGCAAAATCGCTGGAAGATCCGATCTAAGAGCCGAGCAAGCGTGATCGCGTTGTTGTCACTGTGCGTCTGGGTCTATTTGTTTGTCGGTCACGGTGGCTTCTGGCGGTCTCGTCCGCAATTATTGCCTGCCATCCCGCCGCAATTTCCGGATATCGATATCATCGTTCCCGCCCGCGACGAGTCCGAGACGATCGGCGCGGCCATACGTTCGTTGCTGGCACAGGACTATGCGGGAAAGTTCCGCGTAATTCTGGTCGACGATAACTCAACGGATGACACTGCCGCACTGGCCGGGGCAGCCGAGAAACTGCAGGTGATCCGCCTGCACACCAAGCCCGCCGGCTGGTCGGGAAAACTGTGGGCCCTGAGTCAGGGAGTCGCGGCGAGCCGCGCACCGCTGCTGTTGTTTACGGATGCCGATATCGTGCACGACCCAAGGCACCTGTCGTCCTTGGCGGCGCAGTTGCTGGAGGCGCGGCTTGACCTCGTCAGCGAGATGGTGCGGCTCAATTGCACGAGCCTTGCGGAGCGCGTATTGGTGCCGGCCTTCGTATATTTCTTCCAGATGCTATATCCCTTTGCCAAGGTCAATGATCCACGATCGGCGGTGGCGGCGGCGGCCGGCGGTACCGCATTGATGCGCCGCGAAGCGCTGGAGCGAATCGGCGGCGTGGCGGCGATCAAGAACTCGCTCATCGACGATGTGGCGCTGGCGCGGGCTGTGAAGCGCGAGGGTCCGATTTTCCTTGCACATTCCGGCCTCGCCGCATCCGTCCGGCGCTATCCGGCCTTCGTCGATATCTGGCGCATGATATCGCGCACCGCGTTCACCCAACTGCGCCATTCGGCGTGGCTCTTGGTGCTTACCGTCGCCGGCTTGACGGTGGTCTGGCTCGTGCCGCCGTGGGAACTCGCTTTCGGCAGCGGTTGGAAGCGCATCTTTGCGCTGGCTGCGTGCACCCTCGCCGCCTCGAGCTACGTCCCTACGTTGGCGCGATATGGGCGCAGCAAAGTTCATGGGTGCTCGCGTTGCCGTTCATTGCGCTGTTTTACATGGCGGCGACCGTAGGCTCCGCGATCAATTTTTGGCGAGGAAGAGGCGCGAACTGGAAGAATCGCGCCTATCAGAGTTAGGAGTTGCACTCAGAGTTAGGAGTTGGCCTCAGTGCTTTCTGGTGACGCTGAGGGCCTTATTCGCCTCGACGACCGTGACGGCGGTCATGTTGACCAAGCGGCGCACCGTTGCAGCCGGCGTAAGGATGTGAGCGGCGGCGGCACAGCCCAAGAGTATCGGGCCGACAGCGACGTTCTGGCCGGCGGCGGACTTCAGCAAGTTGTACGCAATGCTGGCGCTGTCGAGGTTGGGACACACCAACAAATTGGCGGTGCCATGCAGCGTGCTGGTGGCAAGGATGGCGCGACGCGCGCATTCGTCGAGCGCGCAGTCGCCGTGCATCTCCCCATCCACCTCCAGCTCGGGAATTCGGGTCCGCAACAGCGCCAAGGTGGCGCGCATCTTCTGCGCCGACGCGGCCTCGCTGGATCCGAAATTGGAATGCGAAAGCAACGCCACCTTGGGCACCAAGCCGAATGCGGCTAATTGATCTGCCGCCAGCTGCGTGAGTTCCGCAAGTTGTTCGGCAGTCGGGTCAAGATTGACGTGGGTGTCGACGATGAAGACCTGGCGGCCGGGCAGTATCAGCCCGGTCATCGCCCCGTACACGGTTGCCCCGGCGCGATGCCCGAGCACCTGATCGATGTAGTGCAAGTGCCTTGCGGTGGTGCTGATCGTCCCGCAAATCAATCCATCGGCCTCGCCCTTGCTTCAAAAGCATGGCGGCTATCAATGTCGTGCGCCGGCGCATCTCCAAGCGGGCATATTGCGCGGTGACGCCGCTGCGCTCGGTGAGGGCGTGATAGGCCTGCCAATACTCCCGAAATCGCTCATCTTGCTCCGGATTGACCACCGTGAAATGCTCGCCGATGCGCAGCCGCAGGCCATGGCGCTTCAAGGCCGCGTTCAATCACTGCGGGGCGCCCCACCAGTATCGGTGTCGCCAGCTTTTCGTCCACCACGATCTGAACGGCGCGCAGCACGCGCTCATCTTCACCTTCGGCATATACGACGCGGCTGCGTTCCGGCACCACCTTGCGAGCGGCGGCAAAAATCGGCTGCATCAGCGTGCCGCTGTGATAGACAAATTGCAGCAGACGCTGTCCATAGGCTTCCAGATCCAGGATGGGCCGCGTTGCCACTCCCGATTCCATGGCGGCCTTTGCGACCGCCGGCGCGATCTTGACGATCAAGCGGGGATCAAAGGGTTTCGGGATCAGGTATTCCGGACCAAAGGCCAAATCCTCGATGCCGCCATAGGCCGCCGCCACCACATCGCTTTGCTCCTGGCGCGCCAGCTCGGCGATGGCGTGGACGGTGGCGATTTCCATCTGGCGTGTAATGGTCGTTGCACCCACGTCGAGTGCACCGCGAAAGATGAAAGGAAAACACAACACGTTGTTGACCTGGTTGGGGTAATCGCTGCGGCCCGTGGCAATCACGGCGTCGCTGCGCGCGGCCCTGGCCTCTTCCGGCAGGATCTCCGGCGTCGGATTGGCCAGCGCCAATATCAATGGTTTGGCCGCCATCATGCGCACCATTTCCTGGGTCAGCACGCCGCCCGCGCTCAGTCCCAGGAAAATATCGGCACCACCGATGATGTCCATCAAGGTGCGGGCGCCCGTGGGCTGCGCAAAGCGCGCTTTTTCCGGATCCATCAGCTCGAGCCGGCCTTCGTAGACAACTCCCGCCAGATCGGTCAGCCAGACGTTTTCGCGCTTCAGACCCAGGTCCAGCAACAAATCGACGCAGGCGAGTGCCGCCGCGCCGGCGCCGCTGACAACCATTTTCACTTGCGCGATATTCTTGCCGACCACCTGCAAACCATTCAGGCATGCCGCGCCCACGATGATGGCGGTTCCGTGCTGATCATCATGGAACACGGGTATTTTCATGCGCCGGCGCAGTTCGCGTTCGACGATGAAGCATTCGGGCGCCTTGATGTCCTCGAGATTGATGGCGCCGAACGTCGGTTCCAGCGCGGCGATCACCTCGATCAGTTTCTGTGGATCACGCTGTTCGATTTCGATGTCGAAAACGTCGATGCCCGCGAATTTCTTGAACAAGACCGCTTTGCCTTCCATCACGGGCTTGGCTGCCAAGGGACCAATGGCACCCAGGCCCAGCACCGCGGTGCCGTTGCTGATGACGCCCACCAAATTGCCCCGGGCGGTGAAGCGAAAGACATTCAACGGATCCTCGACGATGGCCTCGCAGGCGGCGGCCACGCCGGGCGAGTACGCCAGGGCCAGATCGCTTTGATTCAGCAATTGTTTGGTGGCGGTGATCGATAGTTTCCCCGGGGTCGGGAATTCGTGATAATCGAGCGCTTGCTTCTTGAGCGCTTCCTTGATTTCGTCTCTCTTCATAAATCGCGTTGACGACCGCCTGGCAAGTCAGGCCGCAGTATAGCGGCTCGACGAGGCGAGCGCGCGTGGGCGTCCGCGCGGCCCTTGCAAGGCTGCGCGGGCTAATTAAGGCGCTGCGCGCCACCTTTCAAGGGGTCGAGGACGATCCCGCCTTTTGATGGTCAGAACTACTGACGACGTTGGGCCTGCGCGACCGGGTGGATCTCGATCACGTTGGCACCGCGGGGGGAACCCGAAGAGGTGAGAATACCGTTCTCATTGGCCGCGCAGCGGATATCGCCGGAGAGTCAAATAGTACTCAAGATGCTGATGCGAGCGGACGAATAAAAACAGACAGCCTCTCGCGGACAGTTTTTTGCGCATCAGCAAGATATAGCGTTGTGTCATCACCCCGGTCTGTCATCCATCGTAGTAATCTCTTGTAGGACACCTGAACGGCGGCGCGCCGGGACGGTGCTGCCTTCATGGCGCAGAAATGCCAGCACCAGCGTTTCGGCCTTGCGGGCGGATGCCGCCGTGAGCTTTCCGTCGATATTTTGATGAATGCTGCCGGAGCGCCAACTGTCGAAGACCGCCGGATTGATATACGACTTTCGGCACACCGCAGGCGTGTTGCGCAGTTCCGCCGCGACCTGCTTCACGACCTCGGCGATTTGCCTCTTGAGGGCGCGCTCGCTGCGCACCTCCGGCAAGGGCGTCCGCGCGAGCAGCGTGATGGCGTGCAACGTCGCGCCCCAAGTCCGAAAATCCTTGGCGGTGAAGTCATTCCCCATCGCTTCTCGCAGGTAGTCGTTGACCTGGCCCGAATCGATCGGACAGCGCTGGCCGTCGTCATTGATGTATTGGAACAAGTGCTGACCGGGTATTTCCTGACAGCGCCGCACGATCTTGGCGATGCGCTTGTCATCGATGAGAATCTCGTGCTGTACGCCGCCCTTGCCGCGGAAATTCGAGCACCGCGCGGCCGTCGCGTATGAAGCTGACATGCCGGTTCCGCAGCGTCGTGAGGCCGAAGCTTTTGTTGTCACGGGCGTACTCGGAATTGCCGACGCGAATCCGGGTGGCATCGAGCAGTGCTGACCACGACCGCCAGCACTTTCTCGCGCGGCAGGCCTGGCAGGCTCAAATCGCGCTTGAGAACACGGCGCAGCTTGGACAGCTGCTCCCCAAAGGCAACCATTCTCGCGAACTTTGCGCTGTCGCGCAGCTCGCGCCATTCCGAGTGATAGCGATACTGCTTGCGTCCGCGTGCGTCGCGGCCGGTTGCCTGCAGATGGCCGCGCGGTTGCATGCTGATCCATACGTCCCGGTACGCCGGAGGAATCGCCAGACTCGCGATGCGCTTCAGGACCTTTTCAGCCGCGAGACGGCGATTCTCAGGCGTGATGTATCGAAAGCCCTTGCCGGCGCGCAGGCGGCGGATGCCCGGTTCCGTATCGGACACGTACACCAGCCCGGCCTCAATGGCCATTTGCGCCGCTTCGGCGGCGCTACCGACGGGCTTGTCGCTTTCCTGTGCCGTTTTCAGGGTCATAGCGCTGGCTTTTAGCAGGTCACCTGCGCCGAGACCATGGAAGAACGCCGACGATGTGTAGGACAACACACTTCGCGGTGCGAATTGTGACGCAGTTCATGACCGGCCGCCGGTAGGCACTGATTTACATAATAACGCTCGATCAGTGAGCCTGCGACGGCGCAATCCCACGGAAGCCGCGCGCTCGCGTCGCGCTACGGCCGTGACGCGGCCGGGCGGACAAAGCTCATGACCTCTTCGGCCATCATGTCGAGAATCTGGCCGACCCTTGGCACCAGACATATTCCTTCCCCGTCGAATACGCTCTCCGCCGAGTTGATGGCGGCGCCCAAGGGTGTGGGCCAGCCGCGCAGCGCATGCACGATATCGCGCAGCGCCCCCAAGGTGTTGACGGCGCCCGGCCATCCGCCCGCGGTGGCGATGCAGCCCACCGCGCGCCCGCTGAAGTAGGGTCGCGCATCGGTGCGCAGATCCTCGGCGTAGTCCAGCGCGTTCTTCACCAGCCCGGAAATGCTGCCGTGATACCCGGGTGAGCCGACGATGATGCCGTCGGCGCGCGCCAATTCAGCCACCAAAAAGCGCGCGCCCTCGCCTCTTTCGAGATTGTCCGGCTGGTACAGCGGCAGCTGCAACAGCGATCCGCTGATCAAGTTGGTCCGTGCCCCCGCGCGCTGCGTGGCGGCCAGCACATGCCGCATGGCCCATTCGGTCGAAGAATTCGGACGCAGCGTTCCGCCGACGGCAACAATGTACGGTGATGTCACGGCGATGATCATACCCGGTTATCGTTCATCGATCAGTGCGCCGCGGGCGCCGCTCGCGCACCGAACGGAGGTTTCGCAAACCAGACGAAGGGTATCAAAATCAGATACAGCAGCCCCAACATGTTGAACACGTCGTTCACACCGAGCGTGGAGGCCTGATTCGATATGACTTGATTGACATACTCCGACGCACCGATGCCCCGTATGCCATGGGCGGCGAGCTGCCCCTGATACTGCGTCCAAGAGTGCGCAGCGCCAGTGATGTGTTCGGTGAGCACGGCGTGATGGTAGTCGCTGCGCCGATTCCATATCCACACGGTAATCGCGGTGGCAAAGCTGCCGGACATGGTGCGCACGAAATTACTCACCCCCGAAGCCGACGCCAGCTCGTTCGACGGGACCCCGGACAATAGGACTTGATTCAACGGCAGGAAGAAAAACGCCAGTCCTAAGCCTTGCAGGAACCGGGGTGTGGCAAATTGAATGAAACTGGCACTGTCATTCAACGTGGCGGTCCAAAAGACGGAGAAACCGAACACGCAGAAGGCGAAGCTGGCCGCCAGGCGCAGATTCAAGCGCATCATGTTGCGGCCCACGATCGGGGCAGCGATGAGCCCCAATAATCCAACCGGCGCCACCGCCAATCCTGCCCAGGTCGCCGTGTAGCCGACAGTGGTTTGCAGCCACAGCGGAAAGATGATGTTGACGCCCGAAAAGGCAAAGTAAGCCATCCCGACCGTCAAAGTACCGACCCGGAAATTCCGCCGGCCAAACAGGCGCAAATCCACGATCGGATGCTTGTCGGTGAGTTCCCAGGGAATGAAGAAGGAGATGGCGACTATCGAGGTGACCGCAGCGGCCAGAATGACGGGCGAATTGAACCAATCCTTCTCATTGCCGTTGTCCAGCATGAATTGCAGGCTGCCGACGCCGATGACGAGCAGGGCCAAACCCACGCCGTCGATCGGCAATTTGACGGTCGTCGACTCCCGGTGCCGCAGAATCGACCAGCTCGCGACGGCCGAGAACGCGCCGACCGGCAGGTTGATATAGAACAGCCACGGCCATGAGAAAGTTGTCGGTGATCCAACCGCCGATGATGGGACCGAAAATCGGCGCGATCATGATGACCATGGACCACAATGCCGAGCGCCATTCCGCGCCGCTCGATGGGATAGTTGCGCAACAAGATCGCCTGCGCAACCGACATCATGGGACCGGAGACCAGTCCTTGAATCAGACGCGCACCGACCAGCATCGGCAGGCTGTTCGCGAGGCCGCAGACGGCCGAGAAAATCATGAACAGCAGAATGGAGGAGACGAAGGTTCGCACTTCGCCGAAGCGCCGCGCGATCCATCCCGAGAGCGGCTGCATGACCGCGGCGGCGAGCATGTAGGAGCTGACGGTCCAGGTGCCTTCCGATGTGGTGACGCCCAGGCTGCCGGAAATCGACGGCACGGAGACATTGACGATGGTCATGTCAAGAATCTCCATGAACGAGGCGGTCGCGATGGCCACGGTCAGAAAAAACAGCTTGCCGCCGTGCAAAGGCGGGTATTCGCCGGGGATGGCCGGCCGCGGGACTGCGCCACGGAATCAGCCATTGGCGATCCTATCGCTGGTGATCCGTGCCGAGATTTCGGCGCACGACGGCATCGGCTTCGGCATTGGCCTTCGTCCAAATCCTGTGTGTACACCTGTGTATCGCCCACCGGCTGCCTCACTCGGCCTCGCGCGCCAGCACCGGTCCGTCGCGAAGTGTCGTGTCCACCGTGACCGTCGCCGAGAGGCCGACGCGCAGCGGCGAATTGATCAGATCGCCATCGTCGATCTGAATGCGCACCGGCACGCGCTGCACGACCTTGATCCAGTTGCCCGACGCATTTTGCGCCGGCAGCAATGAAAACGCGGCGCCGGTGCCGGCCGACATTCCCTGCACGTGGCCGTGAAATATGAAGGAGCCCCCGTATAGATCGCTGCGTACCTCGGTCTTCTGGCCGATCCGCAGATTTCGCAGCTGTACTTCCTTGAAATTCGCATCCACCCATAGGGAGTGCAGCGGAATGACCGTCATGAGCGCCTCGCCCGCCTGAATATGCTGTCCCAACTGCACGCTTCGCTCGGCGACGTATCCGGAGACGGGTGCCAGGACGGCGTTGCGGTGGGCCGCGATCCAGGCGTCGCGAAAGGCATCCTTTGCCTGTAGCACCGCGGGATTGCCTTCCACCGGCGCGCCATCGACCAGCGCATGCGCAGACAGCGCTTGCCGCCCGGCTTGCCTCAACGCAGCGCGCGCCACCAGCACGCTCTCCTGCGCGTGGCGAACTTCTTCCCCGGCGATGGCGTGATCGGCGATCAGCGGTTCGCGCTTCGCCAGGTCGGCTTGAGCGTGGGCCAACTCCAGCTTGCGGGTTTCAACTTCCGAATCGTACTGGCTTGCAGTGGCTTTCTGCTGGCGCACCTGCCGCACGGATTGAGCCAGGGCGCTGGCCGCGCGGCTCAAGGCGCTCTGAGCGTCGGTCGGATCGAGTTTGACCAGAACCTGGCCGGCTTTGACGAGTTGGGTATCGTCCGCGAGCACGGCAACGACGGTGCCGGAAACTTGCGCGGAAATGACCACCCTGTTGCCGTTCACATAGGCATCGTCGGTGCTCTCGCGCTTTGCGAGCACGAGCACCCAGTAGGCGGCCCATAGCCCGCCGATGACGATGAAGATGGCCGCGATGAGCGGCAGAATCCTGCCTCGCCTGCCGTTGGATGGATTCGCGGCCGGATCAATGTTTGCATTCATGGCGTCGCCGTCTTCGAAGAGGAGTTGGCGAGCTTTTGCGGGCTGTCATAGCCGCCGCCGAGCGCGCGCTGCAGTCCGACGTCTGCGGACAGAGCCGCCGCATCGAGCTGCATCAGGGCGTCGCGTTGCTCGATCCAGGACGCGGTCGCCATCAATTCGCTGCGCGAATCGTTGATTTCCTGGCGCACACGCGCCGCAGCGCTGTTCTTCAGGCGCAGCGCCGCCGCCACTTCCTGCGCACGCTGCCTGCGCTGCGCTTCGATCTGCGCAAGCGTGGTCGCCTGCGCCGCCACCTCACGCGCCGCGCCGATCACCGTGTCCTGATAGCTCGAGACGGCGGAATCGATCGCCGCCTGTGCTCCGCCGTAGCGCGCCTTGAGCCTTCCTGAGTCGAAGATCGGCAAATGAATGGCCGCGCTGACCTGGGGCACGCGGCTGCCGTATTCGAGCAGTCTGCCCACATCCAGGCTCGAAAGACCGAGCAGCGCATTGAGCGTTACGTCGGGAAAGAAATCGGCACGCGCGGCCGCCAGACTCTTGCGGGCCGATTCGACGCGCCAACGGCTGGCAGTGATGTCGGCGCGGCGCGCCATGAGGTCGATTTTGACCTGGTCCGGCAAGACGCCGCGGAACGACGGCAAGGGTTTCGCCACCAAGGCTGGCAGCTCGCCGATCGAACGGCCCACCAGCGCGGCCAGTGCCACCACGCGCAGTTTCGCGGAGCCTTCCAACGCCGCAGTCTGTTCGCGGGCCGCGGCCAGCGCCAGCTCGGAATTGCTCAGCTCGTCCGGCGAATCCAAGTCCGCCCGTACGCGGGCCACCGCGACTTTGCCTACGGCCTCGACGGCGGCCTCCTTCTCCCTGGCCAGCACCAGGCGGTTTTGATCGGCTTGCCAGCCGAAGTAGGTGTCGGCGATGGAACTGGCGAGCATCAATGCGGCGGCGCTGCGATCCGCCTGGGCGGCATGGGCTTGGTCCATGGCTGCCTCCACGGCATTGCGTTGTTTGCCCCACCAGTCAAAGGTATAGCTGGCCTGCAGGCCCAGGTCGAACTGGTCGTACCAGGTGAATCCGAGGAGTCGCGGCGGGAACACCCCGTTTTCACTCACTCGCTGCCGGTCGGCGTCGGTGCTGGCGTCGATATGCGCGCCGGATTCGGCAGCCGCGAGACGCACGGATTGTCGGGCAGAATCATAGCGTGCATGCGCCGTCGCCAAGCTCGGCGAGTTGGCGCCGCCGAGCGCAATCAATTCATCCAGGGTCGGATCCTGGTATCGCTTCCACCAGTCCGGTGCCGGCCAATCGCCGTCCGTCGCGGCCTCCAAGCCCTCGAGCGGCACCGAATTCGTCAATTGCACCGGCTTCGGTTTGGGCGGCAATCCCGCACAACCCATCGTCAAGGCGACGAGCATGGCCGCCGCAACTCGCGGCGCAGTCACGGTGCCGGCTCGGCAGTCACCAGCGCCATGACATTATCCAATTCGACGCCGAGCCGCTTGAGCTGATCGGTCATCTGGCGCTGCTCGGCTTCCGCAAAGTCCTTCAACATTTCATGCAAGGGGACGAACAATTTCGGCAGCAGTTGACGCACGAAGACCTCACCCTCTTCGGTGATGCGCAAAACCATCTTGCGCCGGTCGTGAACGCTCGAGACGCGGGTAATGAAACCGCGGCTCACCAGCGCATCGCTGATGCGTGACATGTTGGCCGGACTTTGCGAGGTGCGGAGGCACAAATCGCTGGGGTGCGCCGCGCCGTTGGGTTGGGAAAACAGGGTGGTGAGTACCCGAAATTCCGCTTCGGCAAGACCGAAGGGCCTGATTTGCTGCTCGAACATCACCGCCATCTCGCGCCCGATGTGCATGAGCAGCCGGCACAGCAGAATGCCCGACACCGGCAATTCAGGTATGCGCCTGCTGAGATTGACGAGATTTGCCTCTACCAGCTCGAATTGCGATGCGGTATTATTCATTTGTATACTAACTATTCACTAATATATATTTTAGCAAGTGAATATCTACTCCGTAAATAGTTAGGCGGCAAAATGCGACATATGTCATTTTTGAATGTTGCCGACACCCAAATCCTCCAGCCCGCGGTTCCTGCAGGCTGGGCCCGATGCGCCGAGGTCCCAAGGACTGCATGACTCGACCCAGTTACACCGTTTGCCCCGTGGCGCTGATCGCGTGGCTGGTGACCGCCTGCGCGGTTGGCCCGAATTTCAAAGCGCCGCCCGCCCCGCAGACCCCCGGGTTCGTGGCGCCCGGTCAGTTGCCCGCGCAAATCAGCGCCGCACCCGCGGCGGACGATCAACCCCAGCGCTTCGTCGAAGACCTCGACATCCCAGGGCAATGGTGGACCCTGTTTCAGTCGCCGCAACTGAACGCGCTGATCGAGCGCGGTCTTGCCCATAGTCCGACGCTCGAGGCCGCGACGGCGGCATTGCGCCAAGCGAATGAAACCTTCGCCGCGCAACGCGGCAGCTTCTATCCCAGCGTCTCGGGCACTCTCGGCGCGCAGCGGCAACAGATTCCCGGCGTGTCATTCGGCGCGCCGCAGCCCGATCCTCTATACGTTGAACAATGCCGCAGTCAACGTCTCGTACACATTGGACGCGTTTGGCGGCATCCGGCGCCAGGTCGAGGTACTGGGCGCGCAAGCCGAATACGAGAAATTTTTGCTGGAGGCTGCCTACCTCAGCCTGACCTCGAACATCGTGACCGCGGCCATCACCGAGGCTTCGCTGCGCGCCCAAATCACGGCGACGGAAGAGATAGCGCAGTCCCAGCAAGCGCAGCTCGACATCACGCAGCGCCGGCTGGGTGCCGGCGGCGCCTCGCGCGTGGATGTGCTGCAGCAGCAGACCCTCGTACAGAGCACGCTTGCCGCCCTGCCCGCGCTGCACATCCAGCTCGCGCAGCAGCGTAATCTGCTGGCGGCGTATGTGGGTTCACTGCCCGCCGACTACACCGGTCCGCAATTCACGCTCGAGTCATTGGCACTGCCGGTTGATCTGCCCGTGACACTGCCGTCGAAGTTCGTCGAGCAGCGGCCGGACGTGCGTGAATTTTCCGCGCTGCTGCATGCAGCCACCGCCCAGATCGGCGTCGCCACTGCCAACATGCTGCCGCAAATCACGCTCAGCGGCAGCTACGGTGGCGAGGCAACGAGTTTTTCGAATGTTTTTTCTCCCACCTCCGTCATATGGGGCTTGGTGGGATCGGTCACCCAACCGCTTTTCAAGGGCGGCCAATTGACGCATCAGCGCCGCGCCGCCGTTGCCGCCGCCGAGCAGGCCGCTGCCAACTACCGGGCGACCGTCATCACCGCCTTTCAAAATGTGTCCGACACCCTGCATGCCTTGCAGGGCGATGCCGAGGCGGTGGCAGCGCAAGCTGCCGCGCAGAACACCGCCGCGGAAAGCCTCAGATTGGTACGGGTGCAATACAAGAGCGGTGCCGCGAGCTACCTGCAAGTCTTGAGTTCGGAACAAAGCTATCAATCCGCCACGGCCGCGCTCACCAAGGCGCGGGCGCAGCGTTATGCCGATACCGCCGCGCTTTTTCAAGCGCTGGGCGGCGGCTGGTGGAACCGCCCGGACGTCGCCGCCAATCCCACACAACCCCCAAAGAGTTCACCGTGAGCACCATCGAAACAGTGAAGCCCCGAGCCATGATCACGCCGATCATCATCATGGCCATCGCCGTCGCGGTGGTGCTGGGCGGCGTCTTCGGCTGGCAGCGCTTCGTCGCCGGCTTCGGCAAACAATTCGCGGCGGCCGCCGCATCGGCCCCGCAAACAGTCTCGACCACCGTAGCCGCCGCCGCCGAGTGGCAGCCCTACTACCAATCCACGGGAACTGCGCGCGCGGTGCGCGGCGCCGATTTGTCGGCACAGGCATCCGGTGTGGTGGATCAGATCGCGATCGATTCCGGAAAAGAGGTTCCCGCGGGCAAGGTGCTGCTGCGGCTCAACCCGAACGATGACTATGCGAAACTTCGACAGCTACAGGCAGAGGCGGAACTGGCCGATCAGACCTTGAAGCGCGATCAGGAACAATTTGCGGCCCAAGCCATCAGCCAGGCCATTGTCGACACCGATGTGTCGACGCAAAAATCAGCCCATGCGCAGGTCGCCGCGCAAGAGGCGTTGATCCAGGAAAAAATCGTCAAGGCGCCGTTCGCCGGGCGCTTGGGGATACGCCAGGTCGATCTCGGCCAGTACCTCACCGCCGGGACCGCCATCGTCACCCTGCAGGCGCTCGATCCCATTCTCATCGATTTTTACCTGCCGCAGCAGGCGCTGTCGCAGGTAAGGATCGGCCAGGCGGTGACCGCGACGGTCGATACCTATCCGGGAGAATCCTTCAAGGGAATCGTCGAGTCGGTCAATTCCAAAGTCGACACCGCGAGCCGCAATGTGCAGGTACGCGCGGCCTTGCCCAATCCCGACCGGCGGCTGCTTCCCGGGATGTTCGCCAGTCTGCGCATTGAGTATGGCGCCAAGCGCCACCCCATAACCTTGCCGCAGACCGCGGTGACCTACAACCCGTATGGCGATACGGTGTATGTGGTGGAACAGCATGGCGTCGATGACAAGGGCCATCCGCGATTGCAGGTCCAACAGCGTTTCGTCAAATTAGGTCCCACCCGCGGCGATCAAATCGCCATCGAAAGCGGCGTCAAGGCGGGCGAAGTCATCGTGACTGCGGGCCAGATCAAACTTCGCAACGGCGTCCCGGTGGCTGTCAACAATGACGTGCTGCCGGCCAATGCCGTCAGTCCGAATCCGCCCAACGAATAGCATCCGAGGCCGCATGAATTTCACCGATATCTTCGTGCGCCGTCCCGTGCTGGCCTCCGTGGTCAGCCTGGCCATTCTCGTGGTCGGTTTGAGGTCCTTCTCCTCGCTGCAAGTGCTCGCGTATCCGAAAACCGAAAACGGCGTCGTGACCATTTCGACCTCCTATCCGGGCGCGGATCCGGAGTCCATCGCCGGATTCATCACGACACCGATCGAGACCGCCGTCGCCCAGGCGAACGGCATCGATTACATGACGTCGGTGAGCCAGAACAGCACCAGCATCATCACCGTCAATCTTCGCCAGAACTACGACACCTCCAAAGCCGCCGGCGAAATCAACATCAAGGTCAACTCCATCCTGAACCAGTTGCCGATCGGTGCGCTGCAGCCGACGATCACGGTGCAGGTCGGCCAGACGCTCGATGCCATGTACATCGCGTTTCGCAGCGACACCCTGGCATCGAATCAAATCACCGATTATTTGACGCGGGTGGTGATCCCGAAATTCCAGGCCGTCCCGGGCGTGCAGCAGGCCGAATTGCTCGGCTCACAGACATTTTCTCTGCGCGCCTGGATGGATCCGAAAAAACTGGCTTCCTACGGACTCACGGCAACGGACGTTTACACGGCGCTTGCGAACAATGACTTCATTTCCGCCGTCGGCAACACCAAGGGGCAGATGGTGCAGGTCACGCTGACTTCCAGCAGCAATCTGCATTCCCTCACTGAATTTCGCAACTTGATCGTCAAGCAGGTGAACGGCGGCATCATTCGTTTGAGCGATGTGGCGCAAGTGACCCTGGGTGCGGACAGCTATGAAGGCGCGGTGCGCTTCGACGGCAACAACGGCGTCTTTATCGGCATTCAAATCGCGCCCAGCGCAAATCTGCTGACCGTCATCAACGGCGTCAAAGCCAACATCCCGGAGATTCGATCGCAGCTGCCCCAGGGTATGGCCATTTTGGTGGCCTACGATTCGACCGACTTCGTCAACGGCTCCATCAAAGAAGTGGTGGTGACGCTGATTGAAGCGCTGGTCATCGTCATGCTGGTCATTTTCGCGTTCTTAGGGTCGCCGCGCTCGGTATTGATTCCGGTCGTGGCCATCCCGCTGTCCCTGGTGGGCACGCTGGCCATCATGCTGGCGTTGGGTTTCTCCATCAATCTCCTGACCCTCCTGGCGCTGGTGCTTTCCATCGGGCTGGTGGTCGACGATGCCATCATCGTGGTGGAGAATGTCAATCGTCACTTGGAGGCCGGGACGTCGCCCGTGGCCGCAGCCATGCAGGCCGCGCGGGAACTGGCCAACCCCATCATCGCGATGACGGTGGTATTGCTGGCCGTATACATACCGATCGGGTTTCAGGGCGGCCTGACCGGCGCATTGTTCACGGAATTTGCGTTCACGGTGGCGGGCGCCGTCACGGTGTCAGCCGTCATCGCGCTGACGCTCTCGCCCATGATGTGCTCTCGATTGTTGCGCGCGCATCGGGCCGACAAGGTGGACTGGGAAACCCGGGTCATCCGATTCATCGACGCCCGCTTCGACCGGCTGCGTACCGGCTACCAGCGGCGGCTGGAAAGCAGCCTAAGATACACGCCGGTGACCGCGGTGTTCGTGATCGTCATCATGGGCAGCATTTTCCTGCTCTATCGAAGCTCGAAGAGCGAGCTGGCCCCGCAGGAGGACCAAGGTTTCGTGCTGGCGCAGGCGACTTATGCGCCCGACGCGACGCTGCAGCGAAAAATGCTGTATGCCACGCAAGCGTACTCGATTCTGAAAGCCCAGGAGGGAAAGAGGGCGATATTTCAAATCGACGCGCCCGGCCAGTCCTTCACCGGTGTGCCCCTGGTGCCGCGCGACCAGCGCAAATTCGGCGCCACTGAGATCCAATATGCGCTGCAGGGGAAATTGAATACGCTGCCTGCGCAAAAATTCGGCGTATTCCAACAGCCCTCGCTGCCGGGGGCGCGCGGGTACCCGGTGCAATTCGCGATCAAGACCACCGATCCCGCCGCGCGCTTGTATGAGGTCTCGCAGGCCTTCCTCAAGACACTGAACCAGAGCGGAATGTTCAACTTCGTCGACAGCGATCTGAAGATCGATTCACCGCAATCGGTGATCGAGATCGACCGCGACAAGGCGGCGCAAATCGGCCTGACCATGAGTCAAGTGGGTCAGTCGCTCGGCGCGCTGCTCGGCGGCGGCTACGTGAATTACTTCAGCATGCAGACGCGTTCGTACAAGGTCATCCCCCAGGTCGAACGCGCCTCGCGCCTGAATGCAGATCAATTGCTGGATTATCCCATCGCAATGATCGGGGCGGTGCCGGTGCCATTGTCGACCATCGCGACCATACGGTCTGAAACCGTGCCGGAAACGCTGAATCATTTTCAGCAGTTGAATGCCGCAACCTTGTCCGGCGTTCCGTCCCAGGGCGTCTCGCAGGCCGATGTCGTGAACTACCTGAACGACCTCGCGGCTCGGACGCTGCCGCAAGGATACAGCGTGGACACGGGCGGCTTGCTGCGCCAGTACCTGCAGGAATCCACGGGCGTACTGGGCACATTCGGCTTTGCCATCGTCATCGTCTTTCTGGCGCTGGCCGCGCTGTTCGAAAGCTTTCGCGATCCGATGGTCATTCTGATCTCCGTGCCCTTGTCGATCGCCGGTGCGTTGATATTCATCGCGCTGGGTATTCATGGCGCAAGTTTGAACATCTACACCCAGGTCGGGCTGGTGACGCTGATCGGGCTGATCAGCAAGCACGGCATCCTGATCGTGGAGGTGGCCAATGAAGAGCAGCATGGCGGGAAATCCAAGGCGGCGGCAATCGTCGCGGCAGCGACGGTGCGGCTGCGGCCGATTCTGATGACGACGGCGGCGATGGTGCTCGGTGTGTTGCCGCTGGTATTCGCGAGCGGTGCCGGTGCCGCCTCGCGATTTTCGATCGGCTTGGTAATTTCAACCGGCTTAGGCATTGGAACGCTGTTCACACTGTTCGTCGTCCCCGGCGTTTACATGCTGATCGGCGCCGACCATTCTGCCAACGTCGATGAGACGGTGAGCGATTCCGCGGAACAATCGGCCTGAAGGGTCGCGCGCAGCGGAAAGGGTTGGCCGCTGCGGAAACGGTCGCACGCCGAAAAAATGGGATTATTTATTGTTTTCTTTCAATAAGATATAGGCTCTATATCAGCTAACTAATAGAATCCGTGTCCATATCGCGCCACAGCTGCGCGGACGTGGTTCAAAGCTTTGAGAAAATCTGCGTTGCCTTTCTGTGATTGTCTTGTATATTCCGGTCGCAGAGTCTTGATTTAACAAGATTCCGGGGGAGGTACGAACCTCGAAACCACTTTAGGTTTGCGTCTTTGTTCACGGTGGACCCTTATGATCAGTGCTTGGGATTGTTTCCACTTTGCCACGCTCGAATTGGTGCGCTCCGGCCCGATCAAGCAGCGCCTGGTTTGCGCCTATCGCAGACATCTCGCCTCTTTGCAGGAAAGTGATATTCCCAACGAGGCGCGCGAGTGTTACTCGCAAGTGATGCGCAACATGTGCGGGGTTGCACCCCTGCGCGGCGAAGATGCCGTGACGGCATCGGTGCGCAAGATGTCGAACCAGGACGCCGATGATTGCGCCGCGCAAATCGTGGAGATCTTCGGGATGATGTGCAAGACGCACCACAATGCAGCGCGCCCGAGCAGCGTGGTTCAATTGCATTCCGTGGAACGCAACGCGGAAGAATTCGCCGCGCCGGCATTGGCCGCCAGCAACTAGGAGCCTGTCCGAGTAATGAGCGCCGTCGCGAGGGGCGGCCGCAGCAGGTGCATCATTACTCGGACAGGCGCCTAATCGAGCTTGAATTCGATTGTGTCCCAGCGCGTCGTCTCCTGATGCCGCGCCTGGCGCCGCAGCGCATCGATCAAGCTGCGCTCATTCCAGGCGCTGACTTCATCCGCAAGATCTTTGATGGCCTTGGGCAAAGGCGCGGTCGAACCAAAATTCTCCATCGCAACGATGGGCCGGTCGGCGGACTTGGCAAAGTTCATCTGAAACAGCACCAGCTCCGGGGCGAGCTGATAGACCGCGGGCAACACCACCAAGACTTCGCAGGGGGCAATCTGGCGGCGCAGCTCCTCGCGCTGCGATTCCTTGTCGATGGGTAGCTTTCCCTGCGGCTCACTGGTGTTGCAGTAGTAAAACTTCCCGGACGCCTCGAGGTACTCGAAGACCCGCGAATAATCGTCGTTCTCCGCCCATGCGTGGCTGACGAATAGGCGTATGGGATCGGCCGTCATGTGGTTAGTGTAGCTCGTCGAACGCCAAGCGCGAAGCGCCGCCCGCCGATACAATACCTGGTGCGATTACTGATTTACAATATACGATATGCCACCGGAACGGGACCCGCTTTCCACCTTCCGGTACCGGGCGCCGGCTACCTTCGCTCGAGCCGGAACGTCCTGTCGCGCATTACCGAGTTCATCAAGAAGCAGGATCCTGATGTGGTAGGCCTGATCGAGGTCGATACCGGCTCGATCCGCACCGGCATGGTCAACCAGGCCGACTTCATTGCCCGCTCGCTCGGGCATTATTCGACCTACGAGTGCAAGTACGGCGTCTCATCGGTCAACCACTTGGTGCCCATTGTCCGCAAGCAAGCCAACGCCTTTCTGGCCGCGCCCCGAGTTCGTGGCGAACGATTCCACTATTTCGACACCGGCATCAAGCGGCTCATCATCGAATTGGAGCTCGACGATATCGCCATCTTCTTGGTGCACTTGTCGCTGAAATTCAGACACCGGCAGGGCCAGCTTCGCTATCTCTATGATCTGGTGCGCAAGGCCGCCAAGCCGGTGATCGTCGCCGGCGACTTCAATACCTACTGGGGCGATCACGAAATCTACCTGTTTACCCAGGCCGCGGGCTTGACCAGCGCCAATACCCAGGGCCTCTTTTCATACCCGAGCCGCAGCCCGCGCAAAGAGCTTGATTTCATATTGCACAGTGCGCAAATCGAAGTGAATCGCTTTGACGTGCCGGATGTGCAGTTCTCGGATCATCTTCCCCTGGTCTGCGATTTCACCATCCTCAAGTCAGCCCGACGAGCCGCATGAGCACCAACTGGACCCTGGATCTCGACGCCGACCGCGTTGCGTGGCTCACCTGCGACATGGCCGGTGCATCGACCAATGTGTTGTCCGGCGGCATGGTGCGCGAGCTGGCCGCCAAGCTCGGGGAAGTCGCCGCGTTGAACCCGCTCGGCGTGGTGGTGAAGTCGGGCAAGCGCAATGGCTTCATCGCCGGGGCCGACATCAAGGAGTTCTTGAGCATTCGCACCCCGGCACAAGGTTACGAACTGGTGCGCGCCGGGCAATCGGTCTTGCAGCAACTCCAGGACCTGCCCTTTCCGAGCGTCGCCGCCCTGCATGGTTTCGCCCTGGGAGGCGGCCTTGAATTGGCACTTGCCTGTACCTACCGGGTGGGCGCCGACGACGCCGCCTTGTCGCTGGGCCTGCCCGAAGTGCTGCTCGGCATTCACCCAGGATTTGGCGGCACGGTGCGCGGCGTGCAGCTCATCGGTGTGCGGCCTGCCCTCGAGCTCATGCTCAAAGGCAGGCCGTCCAGAGGTGCACGTGCATTGAGCCTCGGACTATTGGATGAATTGGTGGCGCCGGCCGAACTCGCCACACGCGCCAAATCCTTGGTGCTGCGCAGGCCGCGCGAAGAGATCATCGCCATTCGTCGAGAGGCTCATGAACTTGAGCGCGGTGCGGCCGCTGGTGGCGAGGCAAACCGCAGCGGTGTTGAAGCGCAGCGTCCGGCGCGAGCACTACCCTGCTCCCTATGCCATCGTGGATCTGTGGCAGCGGTATGGCGCCGCCGGTGCGGCCGCCTATGAGGCGGAAGCGCGCTCGATCAGCGAGCTGATGTGCACGCCATCGTCGCGCAACTTGGTGCGGGTTTTTTTGCTGCAAGATCGCCTCAAGAGTTTGGGAGGCGGATCGAACGCTGACCCCAAGCATCTTCATGTCGTCGGCGCCGGCATCATGGGCGGCGACATTGCCGCGTGGTCGGCATTTCGGGGCATGACGGTCACCTTGCAGGACCGCAGCGAGGAATTGATCCGGCCGGCATTGACCCGCGCCAAGGCTTTTTTCGAGAAGCGCCTCAAGGAGCCCGCACTGGCAGCTGAAGCGATGTCGCGCCTCAAAATGGATGTCAAAGGCGATGGCGCATCCAATGCCGACGTGGTCATCGAAGCGATTTTCGAGAACCTCGAGGCGAAGCAAGCGCTGTACGCCGAACTCGAACCGAAGCTCAAACCGGCCGCGGTGCTCGCGACCAACACCTCGAGCATCAAAATCGAGAATCTATGCCGGAAGCTGGCGGACCCCGGCCGGCTGGTCGGGATTCACTTCTTCAATCCCGTGGCCCAGCTGCAACTCGTGGAAGTTGTCCAGGGAACGAGTACCCGGCCGCAGGTCGTACAAGATGCACTCAAATTCACCCGCAAGCTGGACAAGCTGCCGTTGCCTTGTAAAAGCGCACCCGGCTTCGTCGTGAACCGCATTTTGACGCCCTACGTCAATGAAGCTTTCTTTGCGCTCGAATCGGGCATACCCGCAGTGCTGATCGACCGTGCGGCCGAGCAGTTCGGTATGCCTTTGGGCCCGATCGAACTGTCGGATGTGGTTGGCCTGGACGTTTCTCTGCACGTCGGCCGAGTGCTGGGCGAGGCCCTGCACCGAGAGGTGCCGCAGATCTTGGTCAAATTGGTCGAGCAAAAAAAACTCGGCCGCAAAAGCGGCGAGGGCTTCTATCACTGGCAGGATGGAAAAGCACAGAAAAAGGAGCCGCAGTCGAGCGCAGTCCCGCAGGATTTGGAGGACCGGCTGATATTGCCGATGCTCAACGAGGCGGTTGCGTGCCTGCGCGAAGGCACGGTACAAGATGCCGATTTACTGGACGCAGGTGCGGTATTTGCGACCGGATTCGCGCCTTTTCGCGGCGGACCGCTGCAATATGCGAAGGACCGCGGCATCACGAGCGTTACCCAACGCCTGAACGAACTCGCCGATCGCTACGGGGAGCGTTTCCGTCCGGACGCCGGATGGAGCTCAATTCCTGCCTAGCAGCCGCCGGGGATGTGAACCACTGAGGCCTGCGCCTGCGCCGCGTATGGTAGCATTCGCAGGCAAAATCATAGGGTTGAAGGCTACCCAGACAGGCTCCCAGAGGCAGAAGAATTCTTGATGGACGAGCGACCAGTCGACCTTGCTGTTTTGAAGACTTTCTCGCCCCTCGACGGCCTGAAGAAAGAAAATCTGCACGCGCTCGCCCGAAAAACGGTCATTCGTGAGTTGGGGGCCGGCCGTGTGCTGTTCAAGGAGGGTGACACCGACAAACGCACCTTCTACCTGGTGGCCGGGCAAGTCGAGCTGCGGGTCGATGAGCGCATCATGGGCGTGATCAAAGCCGGCACTGCCGAGGCGCGTGCCGCGCTGGCGCCGGGCCTGCCGCGCAGGTTTACCGCGCGCGCGGCCATGGACCTCGAATACATCATGATCGACAGCGACCTGCTCGACGTGCTGCTGACCTGGGATCAAACGGGCCAGTACGAAGTGGCGGAGCTGCGCGGCGACGGCTTGGATGTCACCGGTGATTGGATGACGACGCTGTTGCAGACCAAGGCGTTCCATCGCATCCCGCCCGCCAATATTCAAGCCATCTTCATGCGCATGCAGCGCATCAACTATCGCGCCGGCGACATCGTCATCAAACAGGGAACCGAGGGGGATTACTTCTACGTCGTCGTTGCCGGCAAATGTACCGTCATGCGCGAGACGCCCCTGAACAAGGAAGGCATCAAGCTGGCCGAATTGGGGCCCGGCGACAGCTTCGGGGAAGAGGCCTTGATTGCCGAGGCCAAACGCAACGCCACCGTGACCATGTCCTGCGACGGCACGTTGATGCGGCTCGGCAAGAATGATTTCCAGACCCTGCTCAATGAGCCGCTGCTGCAATGGGTCGATCAGCAAAAGGCCAAAGAAATCGTCGCGAGCGGCGGCAAGTGGCTGGATGTGCGCCTGCCGAGCGAGTTTCAGAATTACCGCATTGACGGCGCGGTCAACATCCCGCTGTACTTCATCCGATTGAAGATCAACGCCTTGGACAAGAATACCCAATACGTCGTGTGCTGCGACACGGGTCGGCGCAGCTCCGCGGCCGCGTATATCTTGAGCGAACGGGGATTTGAAGCTTACGTACTGAGAGGCGGCCTCGCGGCGAGCGAAGCCGCCCGTTCGCGCAGTGCCTGACCCCGCAGTGCCCGATCGCGCAATGCCCGACGCCGCAGTGCCCGACCTTGCACTGCCCGCTCCCGTAATGCCTGACCCCATGTCGGGACCGGCCGGCGGCAAGGGACCTGACAGCTACGTACCAAAGCCCCGCTTCGAGTACCAAGCTCCGTCGATCCTGGCGCGGTACAAGTATCTGGCCATCGTATTTTTACTGGTGCTCCTTGCTGCGGCGGTCTATCTGGCCAGAGCGCCGCACAAGCCTCTGACGATCGAGCCTCCGCCGGTATACGTTGAACCGCTCCCGGAAGGGCCGGCGCCGAGTGCCCACTAAGGGTCACATCGTATGGGTCGGCTTATCTCCGCCGAGCGCGCCGGCGAGGTAGTTTTCGATTTTCTTCTGAGTGTTGCCGCGATCCTGATCGCTGAACTGAACGCCGATGCCGGCGGTCCTTTTGCCCTGCGCACCTTTCGGCGTCATCCATATCACGCGTCCGGCCACGGGCAGTTTCTCTTCCTCACCCATCAGATTGAGCAGCATGAATACCTCGTCCCCCAAACGATAATTGCTGTTCGTTGGAATGAACAAGCCGCCATTTTTCACGAAGGGCATGTAGGCGAGATATAGCGCGCTCTTATCCTTGATGGTAAGCGTCAGCAGGCCTGGTTTATTACTTGGACTTCTCAATTCCTAGATTTCCCACAATAAGCGTCACTTCCCCAGCGCGGCTCGACCACCCACCAGCAAGGCCTCCAGCGCCAATTGTTGATTCATGCCCGTCGATGCGAAACGCCGGACGTCGCGCGCGGCGTCCAGCAGCTCGAATAGGGCCCTTATCTTGGGCTTAAGTAAAGCGGCAGGCAAGCGGACCGGTTCCGCAGTTTGGTGCGAAGTCGCGGCTCCCAGTGATGCATGTACTCGCTGTGTGATCCAGTTCTCAAGCCAAGTGATGCGTATGCCCGGATTCGATCGGACCCAGCGCTCGGCCAGCAACGTGACATCCACCGAACCCTCGGCCAGCTCTTTGATGCATTGGCGCATGTCGGCATCGATCGCCGCCAATCCCTCGGCGTCCAATTGCAACGCCAGGAGCGGCGCACCCCCGGCAAGGGCAAGGGCCGCCTGCCAGGTATTCGCCGCGGGCGAGTGTGCATTGAGCCAGGCGACGGCGTCCTGCGCCGGCGGCGGGCTTAAGCTTAGCCGCAGGCAACGGCTGGCGATGGTGGCCGGCAGCCGGTGATTCGGCCGCGCGATCATGATGAGCACGGTGTCGGCGGAAGGCTCCTCCAAGGTCTTCAGGAAGGCATTCGCGCCGTTGGTGTTCAGCGCCTCCGCACCTTCGATGACCCCAACTTTGCAGCCACCGCGATAGCTTTTGGTGGTCAAGGAATCAATGAGCTCGCGTATCTGATCAATCTTGATCTGCAGCGCGTCTTCTTCCAGGCGTACCACATGCGCGTCGGGGTGGCTGTCCGAACGCAGCAAACGGCACGAGGGGCAGGCATCGCAAGGGCGCGTGCCCGGCGACTCGCACAGCACCAAGGCGGTGATCCATTGCGCCAGTTGCTCGGCGCCCAAGCCGGGCACGCTCAGCACCAGCAGCGAATGCGGCAGGCGGCCTGACTCGAGCGCGGTGTGCAGGCGCCGCTGCGAGTCCTCGAGCCACGGCAGGGAATTGGCGCTCAGGAAATCCATGATCGCACTTTGAGCTGCTCGAGGATCTGCGCACCCACCTCGTCGACGGACCGGGTGGCATCGAGGATGGCAATGCGCCCGGGCTCCGCCGCCGCCCGCGCACGGTAGACTTCCCTCACGCGCTCGAAGAATTCGCCGCGCTCGCGCTCAAAGCGATCCTCAGGCGCTCCGGCGTTTCGCCGGCGTGCACGCGCCAGCGCATTCTCGACGGGTGCATCCAACAAGACCGTAAAGTCCGGACGCAGCACCCCTTGAATCATGGATTCCAATTGCGCGATTTTCTCCATGCTCAAGCGCCGGCCGCCTCCTTGGTATGCATAGGTCGCGTCGGTGAATCGATCGCAGATCACCCAACGTCCCGCCCGCAGGTTAGGCTCCACGTGATTGGCCAGATGCACGGCGCGCGCCGCAAACATGAGCAGCAACTCCGCCGTCGGCGGCAACGTCTCGGCGCGCACGCTCAAGACCACGTCACGAATGCTCTCCGCGAGTGGGGTACCGCCGGGTTCACGGGTCACGACATGCGCGATGCCCAGCTGCTCCAGCGCCGCGGACAGGCGCGCCACCTGCGTGGTCTTGCCCACCCCTTCGATCCCCTCCATCGTGATGAAGCGTCCTGCCGCACTCATCGCCCGGATTCCTGCGCCGCCTTGCGCTGATGTGCCACGTAGGCTGAGACCGCGGCATTGTGCTGCTCGAGGGTTGAGGAAAAGACGTGGCTGCCGTCACCTTTGGTCGAGGCAACGAAGTAGATGGCGTCGGTTTTCTCCGGATGGGCCGTTGCACGAATCACCGCGGCGCCGGCCAAGGCGATGGGCGTCGGCGGCAGGCCGGCGCGCGTGTAGGTGTTGTAAGGCCCATCGGTGCGCAGATCGGCGGTGTGAATGTCGCCATCGTAGTGTTCACCCAAACCGTAGATGACGGTCGGGTCCGCCTGCAGACGCATCCCAAGTTGTACGCGGTGGAGGTACAAGCCGGCAATCTTTCCAAGTTCCTGCGGCAACCCGCTCTCCTTCTGAACGATCGAGGCCATGATCAGAAGCTCATTGGCGCTGTGCAGCGGCAGATCCGGATCCCGGCCCATCCAGGCAGCATCCAACTCCCGGACCAGCGCAGCATGCGCCTGGCGCAGCAATTCGATGTCCGTCGTGCCGCTGATGAAGCGGTATGTCTCGGGCAGAAATTGCCCCTCCGCGTCAGTGCCGGGAGCCCCGAGTTTGGCCATGATATTCGCGCCCCGCTCCGACAATGTCGCTTGCGGCGGTGACGTGCACACGATGTCAGGATTGCGCCCCAACGCATCGAGCAGGTCCTGTACGCGCCAACCATCCACAATGGTAAACGAATGCAGCAGCACCTGGCCGTTCACCATTTTAGTCAATAGCTCCCGGGCCGTCGTGCCGGGTTGGATCTCATACTCGCCTGCCTTGACGGCAGGCGCCAGCCCTTTCCATCTGGCGTAGAGAATCCAAACTTTTGGCTGAGCGATGATTCCCTGCGTTGCCAGTTCGGTCGCGACATGCGCGAAACTCGCTCCGGACGCCACCTTGAATCGTGTCGGCGCCGTCACCGGCAGCGGGGCCTCGAGACTGCGCAGGCCGGACCATGACACGGCCGCGAGCGCGCCCAGCAGCAGCAGCAGCGCGAGTACCAAAGCGACGCGCAGGGTTCGGCTCACTGCCCGTCCAGAAGCGAGCGCAGCCGTTGCGCGGTATCCGAGCAATTGAATCGCAGCGTCCCCGAGGCGCCTTCGATCGTGCGCACCGAACGTATGCCGACGACGGCGTTGCTCATGAATACTTCCTCTGCCGACTTCAATTCAGCCCAACCGATACGGCGCTCCGCGGCATGCAGGCTCAAGCTTGCGGCATTGCTCAATATCCAACGGCGCATGACACCGGCGACACCGCAACGATCCAGGAGCGGCGTCATCAAAGTGGTGCCGCGCCGCAGGAACAGGTTCGACATCGTACCGCAGACATAGTGGCCGTCCACATCCCTCATCAGCCCTTCCCAGATACGGGCGTCCGACCACTCGGCGCGTGCCAACACGGCATCGAGGCGGTTCAATGTCTTGAGGCCCGCAAGACTGGGATTCGTGCTCAACCGTGTCGCGCACAGGCGCAGCCGCACCGCTTTTGCCGCATCCGCGGGAGTCACGCGGGACGGTGCGTGCAGCGAGACAATGCGCGTGGCGCGCTCATTTCCCAGCGGCCGATAGCCTCGCGGTCCGGCGCCCCGGGTGACGATCAGCTTGAGTATTCCCTCCCCGCGCCGCGCCGCAATGCGCTCCAATTCGCGTTGCAACTTCGCCGGCTCAGGGGCCCGGATCTTCAAGCGCCGGCAGCTGCGGTAGAGGCGCTCGAGGTGCAGATCCAACAGTCTGATGCGGTGCCGCTGCACTCGCATGGTTTCAAAAACGCCGTCGCCGTACTGCAGGCCACGATCCCGATGGTCGATGGTCGCGTGGCGCCGGCCGTTGATCCAAACCGTCAAAGCCGGCCATCCAGGGCACGCAACAGGCCCTCAGCCTTTGCCCTTGTTTCGGCCAATTCTTGTGCCGGCACTGAGTCGGCGACCACACCGGCACCGGCGCGCAACTTGAATGACGTGCCTTGCGCAGTGATGGTGCGAATCAGAATATTGAAGTCGCAGCTGCCGTCGCGATTCAGATAGCCGATCGATCCGGTATAGGCACCGCGGCCGCAACCCTCCAGCTCGGCGATGATTTGCATGCATCGAATCTTCGGGCAACCGGTGATCGTACCGCCCGGAAACAGCGCGCGGATGACATCGGTCGGCGCCACCGCATCGCGCAACCGGCCCCTGATATTCGAAACGATGTGATGCACATGCGCGTAGGTCTCGATGCTCATGTATTCGTCGACCTGCACCGAGCCGCCGATGCACACGCGGCCCAGGTCGTTGCGCTCCAGATCTATCAGCATGACATGCTCTGCGCGCTCCTTCTCGTTGCCCAAAAGGGAGCGGATCAGCGCCTCATCATCCTCGAGGGTGGCGCCGCGCGGCCGGGTGCCGGCGATCGGACGCGTCGAGACGGCGCCTTCGCGAACCGCCACCAGGCGCTCCGGCGAGGAGCTCAGCAGCGCGAAATCCTGGTAGCGCAGAATCGCCGCAAAGGGACTGGGGTTGGTGTTGCGCAAGCGCCGGTAAATCGCGACCGGACTGACCGGGCGCGAGGCGGTCGCCTGCCATTGCCGTGAAAGGTTGGTCTGATACACATCGCCCGCGGCGGTGTACTCGAGAGCCCGGCGCGTCGCCGCGAGAAACTTCGCCGGATCCTCTTCGGCTATCTGAAAAACCGCGCCGCGCGCCGGTGGCGCAGCGCGTAGATGCTTAACGCGCTGTGCGAAATCATCCAACATGGCCTCGCAGCCGGGCTCCGCGACGAGCCAACCCGCACCGGTCGAGCGGTCGCGCAACCACGCCGCCGGTGCGCGCAGCGCCAGCGCGATCACCGGGTCCGAACTTGGCGGCAATGCCAGACAGGGCTCGATTTCCGAGGCCAGTTCGTAGCCAAGATACAGAAGCCAGCCGCCGGTGAACGGCAAATGAGCCGCCTCGGGAGGCGCGCCGGACGAATCGCCCTTGCTCAAGGATTTCCACCAGTCCTCCAGGGCGCGCAAGAATCCTTGATCGCCTGCATGAGGTCCCATCAAGCGGTGCCTGGCATCCAGCATCAAGTGCGGACCCGATGCAATGGGCAGAATATCGTAGCGGGCGTTCAGGCGAGCCGGCACTGACCCGCTTTCGAGCAGTCCCGGATAGATCTCCGGAAACTGTTCGACGAGTTCTAGGGGCTCAAACTCGGCGGAAAATGAGCGAACCGTTCGTGCCACCGAAGCCAAATGAATTGGAAAGGGTGTATGTAAGCGGCATCTGACGCGCCGTGTTCGGCACGTAATCCAGGTCGCAGCCCTCGCCCGGCTGGTGGAGGTTGATGGTGGGGGGCGCCACTTGATCGCGCAGCGCCAGCACGGAGAAAATTGCCTCGACCGCTCCGGCCGCGCCGAGCAAATGCCCGGTCATGGATTTCGTGGAGCTGACGGCCAACTTGTCCGCAGCCGGGCCGAACGCGCGCCTGATGGCGAGGGTTTCGGCGCGATCGCCGAGTCCGGTCGAGGTGGCGTGGGCATTCACGTACTGCACTTGATCGGGATTCAACTGCGCGTCGGTCAGCGCCTTGGACATGGCCTTGCGCGCACCCTCGCCGTCTTCCGGCGGCGCGGTGACATGGTAGGCATCGCCGCTCATCCCAAAGCCGACGATTTCCGCATAGATTTTCGCGCCCCGGGCCTTGGCGTGCTCGAACTCCTCGAGCAGCATCGCCCCCGCACCGTCTCCCATGACGAAGCCGTCGCGATCCTTATCCCAGGGGCGGCTCGCGCCTTGTGGATCGTCATTGCGCTGCGACAGCGCCTTGGCCTGCGCGAAACCGCTCATGCCGGTGACGCAGGTCGCCATCTCGGAACCGCCGGCCAGCATCGCATCCGCCTCACCGTACTGGATCAGGCGCATCGCCAATCCCAGCGCGTGAGTGGAGGTCGTGCAGGCGGTTGCCACCGCCAGATTCGGCCCGGTGATCTTGAACACGATCGACAAGTGCCCGCTGACCAGATTGATGATGCTGGCGGGAATGAAAAACGGCGAGACTTTCCTGGGAGAGTGCGTCTCCAGGTATTTATCGTAAGTCTCTTCGATCGACTCCAGGCCGCCCATGCCCGAGCCCATCATGATGCCGATGCGATCCGAATTCGCCGCGGTCACTTCGAATCCGGCGTCGCGCATCGCCTGAATGCCGGCCACGACGCCGTACTGCATGAAGGCATCCATGCGGCGTGCGTCCTTGGCGCTCATGTAAGGTTCCAGATCGAGCTTTCTGATTTCGCCGCCGAAATGCGTTGGAAAGCCGCCGGTATCGAACCGCTCGATGACCGCGATGCCGCTGCGCCCGGCCAAAATGGTCGCCCACGCGCTAGCCACGTCGTTGCCGACCGGCGACACGATTCCAAGACCCGTAATGACGACGCGTCGCTTGCTCAAACTCGACCCCTGGCTAGCCTTGAACGAAGGACGATATGCGCGCGATCAACAGGGCTCAGGCCTTGCCCTTGTGCGAATTGATGTAGTCGATTGCCTGCTGCACCGTCGTGATCTTTTCGGCGTCCTCATCGGGAATTTCCGTTTCGAACTCTTCCTCGAGCGCCATCACCAGTTCGACCGTGTCCAGCGAGTCGGCCCCCAAGTCGTCGACGAACGAGGCATCATTGGTCACTTCTTCTTCTTTCACGCCCAACTGCTCGGCCACGATCTTTTTAACCTGCTGTTCAACAGTACTCATCGTTATGGTGTCCTCTCGGAATTGCTATTCATTGGTTTTAGAACCCTTGCGACCAGCGGCATCGGCCGGGCGCGTATTTTATGTGAACGCGGCCGCGGCGGCTACCTCGAACGTTCATTTGGTATCGGACATATCCTGTGTCGCTTGACAAAACGGCGCGCCTGAGGGTGCCCGGCAGGCCATGGGAGCCTGCCCGGAAGCGCTCATGGCATGTACATCCCACCGTTGACGTGCAGCGTTTCGCCGGTGATATAGGCCCCGTCGGCGGAGCATAGAAAAGCCACCGCCGCGGCGATATCCGCCGGCTGGCCCAGCCTTCCCAAGGGGATTTGGGCGTTCAACGCGGCATGCTGCGCCTCATTCAACGCGCGCGTCATGTCGGTATCGATGAACCCGGGGGCGATCGCATTGGCCGTGATGCCGCGCGAGCCAACCTCGCGGGCCAGGGACTTGGTGAATCCGATGATACCGGCCTTGGCGGCGGCATAATTTGCCTGGCCCGGATTGCCCATCAGCCCGACCACCGAGGTGATGCTGACGATGCGCCCCTTGCGGGCCTTCATCATGCCGCGCAATACGGCTTTCGACAGCCGGAACACGGAGGCCAGATTGGTTTGGATGACGGCATCCCAGTCTTCCTGCTTCATGCGCAGCAGGAGAGTATCGCGGGTAATGCCTGCATTGTTGCACAGAATACCGACCGGCCCTTCCTTCCCCTCGATATCATCCATCAGCGCATCGATCGACTCCTGGCTGATCACATCCAGCACGGCACCGCGGCCGCCGCGCGCCGCGAGAGTGTCCGTGATCCGGGCCGCCCCCTCCGCCGTGGTTGCCGTGCCGATCACCCGCGCCCCGTCACCGCTCAATCGATCCGCAATGGCCGCGCCTATGCCGCGCGAGGCACCGGTGACCAATGCAATTTCTCCGTTCAACATTTATGCCACCGCCGCCAGCGCATCCACGAAAGCCTGCGGATCTTCCAGCGCCAGCATTTTGAGATCCCGATTCTTGTCCACGCGCCGATTCAGCGCCGTCAATACCTTGCCCGGACCGCACTCGATGAGTTGCGTGGCGCCCGCGGAAATCATGGTGCGCACCGTCGCCGCCCAGTACACCGGCGTCGCCAATTGCCTGACCAAGCCCGCGCGAATCTCGCCCGCGCCGGAGTGTATCTTGCAATCGACACCGTACACTTTCACCCCGGAGCGCTCTGCCACCGGCGTTGCCTCCAGGCGAAGCCGCAACTTTTCGGCCGCCGGTTGCATCAGAGAGCTATGCGCGGGAACACTCATGGGCAGCGCCGCGGCGCGGCGCGCACCCTTCGCGGTCGCAATCTCGATGGCGCGTGCCACCGCGGTTGCAAGCCCGGCAATGACCACCTGTCCGGGCGCATTGAAATTGACCGCCTCGACGATCTCGCCCTGCGCGGCCTCCTGACATGCCGCTTCGACATCGGCATCTTCGAGTCCCAGTATGGCGGCGATTCCGCCCTGCCCGCTCGGCACCGCCGCCTGCATCAGTTCGCCGCGGTATCTCACGAGCGCCACGGCGGACTTGAAGTCCAAATAGTCCGCAGCCACCAAAGCGCTGAACTCCCCAAGGCTATGGCCGGCCATCATCGCCGGCACTTTGCCGCCTCGTTCGCGCCACAGCCGATAGGTCGCGACACCGGCGGTCAACATGGCGGGTTGGGTGCATTCCGTTGAATTGAGCAGCTCCGCCGGACCTTCCTGGCAGCGCTGCCACAGGTCGTATCCCAGCACGCCGCTCGCCTCGGCAAAGGTTGCGGTAATGACCGGTGCGGTTTTCGCCAACGCACCCATCATACCGATGGATTGGGAAGCCTGGCCGGGGAATACAAAGGCAAGCGACATGAAATTTAAGATCCTCGAGCGCCTGAGCGGTGACGAATTATAGCGAGCCGCAGCGACAGTGCAGCACCAACCGCAAATCCGCACGCCGCCCCGTACAAATGGGCATCGGCAACCACCAGGGGCGCGGGATGTCCGCCCCACTGCTCCCACGCCAATTTGGCGCACAATCCCAAAAACAGTATCCAGCGGTCCCAGGCACGCGCCGCAAGATGCTGTGCCGCGCCGGCGGCCATGACGGTATGCAGAACGCCCGAGGCGCCGACATACCAACTCACACGCGGGCTCAACCACCAAAGCCCGGAACTGATCGCCAACGCCCCGCTCAATACGATGGCGCACCATTCGACGGCATCGTAGTCCTGCGCGAACAAAGACCACATCAGAACCAAACCCAGTTCGTTGAGGATCAGGTGGTGAGCGTCGAGGTGTACGATGTGGGCAGTAAGCAACCGCCACCAACCCCCTGCCGCGATGGCGGTGCGATCATAGCGCAACAATGCGCTGATGTTGTCGCCAAGACCCAACACGGCGCCCAACAGCAACAAAATCAGAAGCAACCAAATCCATCGGCCGCGATCCCATTGTAGGGCAGCAGCGATCCGCGCGAAGCCATTGGCGCCGTCACCGGGCATCGGTCTGAGCTAATTTGCTATCATGCGGGGAATTTCCGAGGTCACTATGCGCTATCGCCACAACGGTTTTACCCTTATTGAGATCATGGTCGTGGTGGTCATTCTGGCAGTGCTCGGCGCGCTCGTGGTGCCTAATATTTTGGGCAAGGTCGATAAAGCTCGCATAACGGCTGCGCAGACCGACATCAAGTCCATCGGAACCGCCCTTGACCTGTACCGCCTGGACAACTTCAAATATCCCACCACGGAGCAGGGATTGCAGGCGCTGGTGAAGCAACCCGCGGACCCGACGATCACCAACTATCCGCCTCACGGCTATTTGCCATCGGTCCCGAAGGACCCCTGGGGCAATGCTTATATTTATACGAGTCCCGGCGCGGACGGACGTGAATACGACATCACCTCCTACGGCCGTGACGGCAAACCCGGCGGCGAAGGTCCGGACGCGGACATCAACAGCTTTACCATCGAACAGAAGTAGGCCTCGCGCGGGCGATGGCGCAACATGCGCAGCAAAGGCTTTACTCTCGTCGAAATTCTGGTCGTGATCGTGATCATAGCGGCGGTCACCTCGCTCGCCGTTTTGTCGGTCAGCGCGACCGGACGCGATAGCCAGCTCGATGATGAGAGCCGGCGCATAGAGGGTCTGGTCGGACTGCTGCACGAGCGTGCGCTGTTGGAAGGCCGGGACTTCGGCCTGCGAATAGAACCCGCGGCCTATGAATTCGTGGTCTACGATGCGCGCCGCGATCGCTGGCTGATGCTCGACCAGGAACGGGAATTTCGGCACCGGGAATTGCCCAAGGGCATCACTTTTCAACTGCAGCTCGACTCGCAGACCGTCGTCATAAAGCCCATCGACAGGAATCTTTCGAACGGCGATCCGCCCAATCCCCAGGTGGCGATCGCCGCCAGCGGCGAAGGAACGCCCTTCCGCCTGACGTTGCTGCGCGCCGCCACGCAAGCCAAAGCGTCCGTGGATGGGGATGCGCTCGGGAAAATTTCGCGCGAGAATTCCAACAAAGTGGAAAAACGCAGTTGAAGCGCGCCGGCGGATTTACCTTGGTCGAAGTATTGGTCGCGCTGGTGATCGTCGCGCTCGGGCTCACCGCGCTGCTGGTCGCGGTCAACGGCACAGCGCGCACCAGCGGCTTCTTGAGGGACAAAACACTGGCCCAATGGATTGCGCTCAACCGCCTCACGGAAGTGCGCCTCAATCTGGTCAAGTTCGGACAAAATACCGACACCGGCGAGCTCGACTTCGGCAACCGTAAATGGCATTACGATACGCGCTACTTCGACACCAGCATCGCCAGCATGAAACGCATCGTGGTGCGGGTCTATGTCGGCGACAAGAAGGCCAAGGGCAATCCGATGGCCCAGGCGGTCGGGTTTCTGGGCACCGCATTGGCGGCGCCGGGCTCCTTGATCATCGATTGGACCGCAGGCATCAACATCGCGAACGGTGCGGGCACGGGCGGGACGCAGCCCGGACAACCCATTGTGACGCAGCCAGGACAACCCGTTGGGACCCAGCCAGGCCAACCCATTGCGCCGCAACCCAGCCCACAGCCCAACCCGCCGGGCATTCCCCCGACGCACCCATGAACCGGCCCTTCGCCCCATCGCGCAAACGCCAGGCAGGCTTCACGCTGGTCGAAATCCTGGTCGCGTTGCTGATCCTGGCGATCATGTCGGGGCTGGGCTATTCGACCTATCGAACCGCGCGCATTTCGGCCGAGCGCACCGAAGTGTCGTTGAAGCGCTCGCGCGAAATCGAGTTCGGGATGCGCGTCATGACCTCGGACTTCGCGCAGCTCGTGCCGCATCCGGTGCGGGATATTCTCGGACAAGGCAGACTCCCCGCGTTCCGCGGCACGCCCGGCGCGGGCAGCGTTACCGCGACCTCGGCCAGCTTGGGCGGCGCCGGCTCGAGTTCCGGTTCCAGCAGCGGACTGACCTTCGATTCCGGCTCCAACAACAGCCCTGGTCTGAGCTTCAATTCCGGATCGAGCTTCGGGTCCACGACCGACCCCAACGCCGTTTCCTTCGTCGATTTGACGCGCGCCGGCTGGTCCAACACGGCCGGTCAGCAGCGCAGCACCTTGCAGCGAGTCTCGTATGCATTGGTCGGCGATGTGCTCAAACGCAGCTACCAGAGCAACTTGGACACGGTGCAAGGGAATAAACCCGTGGTGCAAGACCTGCTCACCGGCGTGAAGGGTGTGCAGCTGCGCTACCTGGACGGCAACCAAACGTGGCAGAGCCAGTGGCCGGAGACCACCACCATCCAAGGCGGCGCCGGTCCCACGGCCGACATTCAATCGCGGCCGGTGGCCGTCGAAATCATCGTTCAGTTCAAGGATTGGGGCGCCATCCGGCGCGTGGTCGAGGTCGCCGGATGAAGCCGTTCAAAGCAGGCCCGGCGCGTCAGCGCGGCGTCGCACTCATCATCGCGCTCATCCTGGTGGCCCTGGCAACCATACTGGCGACGAAATTGAGTTTCGATGGCTTTCTCGAATTGCGCCGCACCACCGGTGTGCTCGCCGCCGAGCAGGCGCTGCATTTCGGCCTGGGCGCCGAGGCGCTGGCGGCCGACGTGCTCATTCAGGATTTGCAGACCAGCGCGAACAACACCACCTTGGCCGGCCCGTGGGCACAGCCGACGCAGCCCCTGCCCATTACGCCGGACAGCAATCCGGAAGGCGAACCCATCGGCACCATGCAGGGTGTATTGGAGGATATGCAGGGGCGCTTCAACTTGAACAGTCTCGCGCGCTTGGGGTCTGACGGCCAGGAGGATCCACTGCCGCTGCAGCAGTTCCAGCGCCTGCTGGTGTCGGTGGGCCTGGAACCGAAGTGGGCTGGATTGGCGCGCGATTGGCTCGATCAAGACGATGTGGTGGGCAATCCGGACGGCGCCGAAGATGCGGTCTACACCTCGCAAACGCCGCCCTACCGCACCGCCAACTGGCCCATGTTATCGCCCACGGAACTGATGAATCTTCCGGGCTTCGGGGCCGACCGCTATCGCAAGATCGCCCCGTACATCACCGCGCTGCCCAATGCCAACCTCAAGATCAACCTCTGCACCGCACCGGACCGAGTGCTGGAAAGCATCGTGGAAGGCCTGAGCGGCGAATGGTCGAACAGTCCTGGGGTACTGGCCAATGGCCGCAAAACGGGTTGCTTCCCCGACGTGCAGACGTTCACCAACGTTGCCACGAGCTTTGGGGGACCGACCGCCCTAGCCAAGAAAGGCAGTGATTTCGGCACCCAAAGTTCCTACTTTCAGCTCACGACGCGCGTCACGCTTGGCACTACGGAGTTCACCTTGTACAGTCTTTTGGTCCGTGGCACGACGAAAGTCACACCAGTGCTGCGCTCATTTGGGACACTCTAGGGTACATGCCGCAATCATTGCTATTACGCCTTCCACCGGCCGGTCAAGAAGAGACCGAGTGGCTGACGCTGGATGAAAAGGGTGCGCCCACGCCGACCCGGCAGCGCGGATCCTTGACCCTTGCGGCGGCCGTGTGGCGCACCGGAAAAGTGGTGGTGCTCGCGCCCTCGACGCAGATTCTGTTGGCCGAGCCGGAACTGCCGCCCGGCAGCGGCGCGAAGCTGGCACGGGCCGTACCCTTCGCATTGGAAGAACAATTGACCGAAGACGTCGATCTCTTGAGCTTTGCGATCGGCCGCCGTCGCGGCAACAGCGGCACCCCGGTGGCAGTGGTGTCGCGCTCCGTGCTGCAGGGCTGGCTCGCGGAACTGACCGCAGCCGGACTCGATCCGCAGGGGATATATCCGGATATTTCGCTGATGCCGGAGAATCCGGGCCAAACCGTGTTGTGGCTGGAAAAGGAGCGGCTTGCCGTGCGCCGGCCGGGCGCCTTGCCTTTCGCCGTGGAACTCTCGCCCGTCAGGGAAGCCCTGGTGGTGGCCGGCGTCATCGCCGACCCGCTCGAATCGACGGCTGAACCAAACCCTGAGCCAAAGCCCGAACCGAAGCCTAAGGAAAGCGCCATTCTTTACGTCACACGTGAAGACTGGGCCAGAGTTCAAGACGAATTCGAGGACTTGCTGGAAGATTTCGACGCACTCAAGGTGCAATTGTTGGCGGATGGACCGCTGCCTTGGCTGGCCCGCGGCATCGGCAACCCCGACGCGGTCAATTTGCTGCAAGGAGAGTTTTCCCGGACCGCCGACTATGGTGCGCGCTGGCATCAATGGCGCATTGCCGCCGCACTCGCCGCGGCGCTGCTGGTGGTTCACGTCGCCGCGCAGGCGCTGCAGATTCGCCAGGCCAGACATGAATCCGCCGCCCTCGACGGCGAGATCTCGAAGGTTTTTTCCGAAAGCATGCCGGGCGATGCACTGACGGACCCGCGCCGCCAGATGCAATCGAAGCTGGAGAGAATCCGCAAATCGGGCGCCGGTCCGCAATACTTTCTGCGCACGCTGCAGACCTTGAGCGGTGCCCTGGCGGTGACGCCGAAGACCACCATCAGCGCCTTGAGTTATCGGGATGATTCGCTCGACATGACGGTGAGCGCGCCCAGTCTCGCGGCGCTGTCGCAATTGACTCAATTCGTCGGCAAGGAGGGACTCACCGCGGAGATTCAATCCTCGAATCCCGTGGCGGCGGGTGTCGAAGCGCATCTTCACGTGCGCGGCCAATCCGCGAAGGCACACCGTTGAACGCACTGCGAACTTGGTACGCAGGCCTGCAGGAGCGCGAACAGCGCGTGGTCGCCGGCGGCTCCGTCGTTTTGGCGCTGATGATATTGATCGGCGGAATTCTCATGCCTTTGCAATCCGTGCTGTCGAGTGCGGCAAAGGGAATTGAAACACGGCGCGGCGACCTGGCCTGGATGCGGTCGAATGCACCGGAAATCCGCGCCGTCGGCAATCAGCTGCCCGACGATACCGGAGAGGCCCCGGTGGTACTGGTGGACAGAGTCGGCCGCGAAGCGGGACTTGCAAGCGCACTGCGCGGTACGCAACCGAACGCCACCGGCGGCGTGCGTGTGCAATTGGAGGCCGCGCCATTTGACACCATGGTCGCGTGGCTCGATACCTTGGACCGGCGCTACGGTCTTGCGATCGAATCGATCACCGTGGATCGCACCCCCGCGCCGGGGATGGTCAATGCCAGCATCTCGTTCACCCCGCAGCGACACTAGTCGCACACCGCGCCGCGACACGGGTCGTTCACCGCGCCGCGATACCAGTCTCGAGCGCCCACCGCGACGCTGGCCGCTGATCCTCCTGATCCTCGTTGGGATCATCGCGCTGGCCGGTGCCGCGATGTTCGTGCTGCCGGCCTCGATGATCGCGCATTTCCTTCCCGCACAGGTGCACGCGGAAGATTTTTCCGGGAGCCTGGTACATGGCGCCGCAGGCAAGCTCGTCGTCAATGCACGCGACGCCGGTGCGATCGAATGGCGGCTGCATCCGCTTTCGCTGCTGCACATGGCGATAGTGGCGGACATTCATTGGGTGAAGGTGGGCTTCGTCATCGACGGTACGGCTGAATTCGCCGGCCATGCGGTTGCAGGTCACGACATCAAGGGCGGAGGTCCCATCGAAGACCTTCATGGCCTGGGGTTGGCGGATGGCTGGAGAGGAAGCGCCAACCTGTGGATTGCAGAATTCAAGAGCGATTTCCGCAGACTCGACTCCGCGGTGGGAAAGCTCGAAGTGGCCAATCTTTCCGGCGCACAAATTGCCGATGGCGCAGGTTTGGGGAGCTACGTGTTGCAGCTTGCCCCCGGAGCCATCGCGCCGGACGGAACCATCACGGCCAATCTCAACGACAGCGGCGGACCGCTGGAGGCTCAGGCGCAGATCCGATACCTGCCTGCGACGCGCACCGGCATGCTGTCCGGTACCCTCAAGGAGCGCCCTGAAGCCTCCGCTGCCCTTCGCAATCAACTCAGCCCACTCTCGCAACTTCGCCCTCGAGACGCGGCGGGCCGGTTTCCGGTCGAGCTGGAATTCACGTTTTAGGGGCTGGGCACAGATGTAATTGGAAATTAAAGGGCATTTTGCTCAATTCAAGCTGCTGCAGCTTACCACTGACGAGCACATATTCATGTGCTACACTTAATTATGTGTTAGGAGGTGCATTATGTCATCTACAGTTAACTTTACCGGTACGGTCGAGAAGGATCTGCTGAAGCGCCTGAAGGTTATCGCGGCCAAGCTTGCGACCTCTATCAATGCGCTATTCAACGCGGAATTGCGGCACTTGGCGGAAACCTTTGAGGCCGCTGAAGCACACGGCAACAATAACTTTCAGACCCTGCTCGATTTCTCGCTAGGGCGGATCGCGGACCAGCAGACAATGGAGCAACTGGGCATCGATAGCGAGGAAGACCTCTTCTTGCTCATGGCCCGGGCCCACCTGCCCATGCCGCGGCTGGCCGCTGCGGAAACGCAAGAGATGGCCCAGAGCCTGCATGCCTTAACGCGCTAAATGAAATGACTGATGCAAACTCCAGCACTGCGGTGACAGTGCTGCCGGATGCTGGGCCCCTCATTACGCTGGCCTACGCCGACGCGTTGGATTTGTTGTTCGCACCCGGATGGCACGTCAAGCTAGTGGATATGGTGCTCGAGGAACTGATTCGAAACGCCACGTCGACCAGCGAGCGCATCCGTGCCTGGGTGAACAATCACAAAATCACGATACTCCCGACCCGAGTGTTCGAGCACTACCGGACCACGGCGACGGGCGACCTGCCGGCCAGGAAAGCGAGCCTGGGCGAACTCGCCATTCAGGAAACGATGACCGGTTTCGCCCTCCATACCCCGCCAACGACCGGCGTTTTTCTGTTCGAAGATCACAAAATCGCACGCGCCAGCTTTCTGCTGCCCGATTGTTGTCGTAAGGTATCCACGCGCGCCTTCCTGCTCTTCCTCGAACAGAAGCAATGGATTCCTTCGAGCGTCGAGATCGAGCGTCGCGCGATTGCGGCGGCCCGTCAGTTCTCGATGATTCGGTTTCCACCTTGATTTCTCATGCGCGACGCGCGTCATCGCCAGGGCAAGTCTTCTGTGGCGAGATCGCCATGCTGAGTAGCGCTTCTTGCGCCTCACGCGCTCCGGCGCACGGATTTGAGAATGCACCGGTCCTGCCCCGGCAATTTGCACCCCCAGAGGGTCACGCGACGCTGTCGTCCAATCCCGCGCGCCGACGGGTAAGCTTGGCGACAACAGACCAGTCTTTGTCACCGAACCCTTGATCGATGGCTTGCTGCATGTTCTCGCGCACGATTTGCACCGCCGGCAGCTGCATTTTCGTTTCGGAAGCAGCCTCGAGTGCCAGGTTCACATCCTTGAGTCCCAGGGTGAGCTTGAATCCTGGCTCGTAGGTATTATTGGCGATGAAGCCACCGTAGCGCTTGTAGCTTGGGCTCGCAAACAGCGTATTGGTGACGATGTCGAGGAAGTCTGCTGCCTTGACGCCGTGGCTCTCGGTAAGCGCGGTGGCTTCGCCCATCGCTTCTATGGCCAGAGTAATCATCATATTACCGGCAATCTTGGCGACATTCGCTCGCTTGGGGTCGGCTCCCAACCTCCATGTTTTCTGGCCCAGGACATCGAATAATGGTTGCACCGCCGCGATTGCCGCGTCCTCGCCCGCTACCACAATGTTCAACTGCGCATTCGCCGCGGCCGCCGGGACACCAAAGACGGGGGCCGCCACATAAGCGATGCCAGCCGCGCGATGCCTGTCTTTGAGTTCTTCGACCAGGGCTAATGAAATTGTCGACAGCATGACGTGTACGCAGCCCTTGCGTGCGGCTTGCAATGCGCCGGAGTCAAAAATCACGCTGCGCACGGCCTTATCGTCGGCAAGCATGGTCAAAACGGCGTCGCATTGAAAGGCTGCCACGGGCGAGTCAAGCACCGTCACACCTTGAAGCGCGGCCGCGGCCTTCGCATTGCGATTCCATACGCTGAGCTGATGCCCGGCTTTAACCAAGTTTGGGACCATGGCGGCACCCATGCTTCCGATACCAATAAATCCAACCTTCATGCTGACCTCCCTCTACAATCGATGAATCGCGACGTGACAGCGTACCTTGAGAAGACTTCAAAATGGTCCGATGGTTCAGATGCTGGATGTCCATCGCAATGGGATTAGCGGCCGGATAGGAATCTGGTTGGCGATGCTATAGAAGCATCCTAAATTCCCAACGTAGAAGTTATTGCTGTACGAAAGCGGCGCCTCGCGCGGAGCATCGAAGGATCAGTCAACCTCCTCTTCCGCCGCCCACTCTCGCCAGGCGCCCATCAACGGAAAGTACAGTCCCAGGCGCACCGGCTCGGGCCCCAGGCGGCGTGCCAGCTGCCCGTAGCGCTGCAGTTGCGGCCTATAGCGTTCGACTTCGCGGTCGAGAAACTGCTCGATCCCACTGCCCAGATGCTGGCTGGTTTTGTAATCGATGACCCAACGCACGCCGGCAGTCGATAAAGCTGCGATCGAACACAACGCGCACCCACTCGCCTTGCGCGTGCCCGGAGAGCGCATGTTCGCGAAGATCGCCTCTGTATCCGGACTTCAAAATCCAGCGGCCGCGCGGATCGCGCTGCACGCCGAGCAATGCATCGACCACCCTCATCGTCGCTGGCTCCAAGCGATCTTGGGGTACACCGTGCAATCCCAGCCAGCGCCGGTAGTGGCCGCGGCGCGCGCGAATTGCGGTCTCATCGAGGCTGGTCAAATCCATGGCCTGCAATTCCGCATGCACCAGACTGCCTACCCGGCGCGCGGTTTCGCCGGCCCAATCGAATATCGGCGTCTCATCACGCCGTGGCGGCGCCGTGATTGCCTCACCCTTGCGAAGGCGCGGTGCCTACGCGATTGCGACCACTCGCGCGGCACGCGTCGCAAAGGCCCACCACGGGGCGCGCCATCCGTCTGAATCTCGGGTAGCTCGCGAGCGAGCTCCGGTAGTTCGTGAGCGGACTCGGGTAGTTCGCGAGCGGGCTCCGGTGGCTCGCGTGCCTCGCGCGCGGGTGCGGCATCCGGCTGCAACACGAACTGAGCGCCGGCCACCGGCCACAAAACGCCGAGCAAGCTGCCCGAGCGGGGTGCCCATGCCTTGCGGGCTTCAGAGTCATCGGCATCATCCGGGACCTCAGAGCTGCCCACCACCGCGGTCAGTCGCAGTTGCCGCTTCGCCCGGGTGCAGGCGACGTACAGCAGCCGCTGTGCCTCGAGGATGGCGGCATCGCGCCGCTGGCAACGCAGAAATTCGAACAGCAGATCGCTTTGCGTGCCCACCGGCGGACGGGCAGCCATCACCATGCCATCTCGACCGGCGCGGGCAAACTGATGGGACAACAATAATTGATCGCGATTTGCCGGCACCGGGCGATCGAGCGCGGGCAGGACGATCATGTCGAACTCCAGGCCCTTGGCTTTATGAATGGTCATGATTTCAACATTGCCGGCCTCGCCATGATCGGCGAACAGATCTGCGAATCTCTGCGGCAGATCGGAAACGTCCGGGATGCCTCCTTCCTCGATGCTGCTGAGGCGCGAAAATGCCGCGCCGGCAAGATCCAGCTCCTGCGCCGATGCCGCGCAGCTCGGGCCTCCCAGCCCCAACCAGGTTCTCTCGACCCAACGGGCCATCGATGTATCGTTGCGCACGGCGAAGGCCGCCTCCAGAATCACGCGCAGACGCTGACAGCGTGCGCGTCCATCCTCGCTGAGCGCGGGCAGGAAGGCATCGTCCCGCATCGCATCCCACACCAAGGGCCGTGCGCGGGCAATCAACAGCAGATCACCCAGGGAAAGACCAGCCCACGGCGCGCGCAGCACCGCCAGCCACGCGATGCGATCGCCGGGATGCAACAGGGCGCAGGTGAGCATGATGATGTCGCGAACCATGGCGCGGTCCTGCAGCGGTTCGATGTCCACGGCACGGAAGGCGATTTTTTGCGCCCGCAGGCTCGCGGCGATCTCGCGCGCATGGTTTTTGGCGCGCACCAGCACCGCGATCCGCCACTCGGGATGCCGTTCGATCGCCGCGCCGATCATCTCTGCGATGGCAGACGATTCCGCGCTGCGGTCGAGGAACCCTGAGCACTTCACACCGGCCGCTGCCTCGCCCGACCGTGCGACGGCGGCCTCACTGGCGCGGAACGCAATCGCACCCCGGTTTCTATCGTCGGTCCGTGGCATGAGCTGCGCAAAGCAGGCGTTGATCCATTCCACCAGCGGTTGGTCCGAGCGGAAGTTGCTGCGCAGGCGCTGCACGTCGAAGCGGACTTCGCCAATGCCCTCCTCGGCCAATTCGAGAAAGGCCCGGACCTCCGCCTGGCGAAATCCATAGATGGATTGCATGGGATCTCCCACGCAAAAGATGCTGCGGCCGTCGTCTTTCTGCCATCCGGCGGTCAGCAGCCGAACCAGCTCCAATTGGGCGCTGGAGGTGTCCTGAAATTCGTCCACCAAAATATGCTGAAGCCGGTAGTCGATCCGCAGACTCAAGTCTGTCGGCGCCTCGGCGGTGCCGAGGGCGCGCAGCGCCGCCAGGGATACGGCGGAAAAATCAACCGCGCCCTGTTCCCGAAACACGCCGTCGAGTTCCGCCGCCGCCAGCACCAAGACCTGCGCGATTTCCCGGACACGGCCCCATGCGCCATCGCTGTAAGCGGGATCGGGCAGCGTGCGCAACTCCACCAGCAGATCCAGCACCGAAGGATCGCGATCGAGTTCTGCCAACAGATCCATCATTGCCGATTTGTCCGCGCAGCCCGGCGGAAAGCCCTCGGCCACCGTGACCCGCTTGCGCAGCGCGCCTTCCGCGGTCAGCAACAGCGCCGCCAGGCATCGCCAGCGCGCGACATCGGTGGAATCGGGCTGCAATGCCGTGCTTGAATGGCGCCATACCGCCATCGGCGATGTCTCGCTCAGGCGCTGCGCGGCTGCATGCATCAGCGAAGACAAGGTCTCGACCTTTTCCTGGCCCAGCACTTCCTGCGCCCGCAACAGAACGCGGGTGACCAGAAGCTGCAAATCCTCATCGAAATGCAGGCGCACGCCGCTGAGCTGGGTTTGATCGATGGCGCTCGCCGCTTGCAGCCGGCCGGCCAGCAGCGGCAGCCAGCGGTCGCGGCTCGGCAGCATCTCGGCAATGAGCTTCACCAGCTTTCGCCAGCGTTGATCATCCAGCTCGAGCACTCGATCGACAGCGAGCCCGAACCGATCGGTGCCTTCATGTGCCAGCGCGCGACGCGCCGCTTCTTCGTAAACAGGCCCCGTGTCCGACAGTATGCGCAGCGCGGACCCTGCACCGGCAGTGATCGGAAGTTGATTGGCCAGCCAGGAATTGAAGGCGTCGATGGTTTCGATGCGCAGTCTCGAAGGCTGCAATTCCAGATTGAAATTGATCGAATCCATGCGTCGCTTGGCAGCCACGCCCAGGCTCCAGGTGTGCGGATTCATGCCCTGCGGACACGCTGCCAGCGAAGCTGCGCGCAGCGCACTCAACACGCGTTGCCGCATCTCCTGGGCCGCGCGGCGGGTAAAGGTCAGCGCCAAGATGCGCTCGGGTGCCTCGACCAGCGCCAGCAGGCGCAGATAGCGTTGCGCCAGCAGTGTGGTCTTGCCTGAGCCTGCCGGCGCCTGGACCAGCACCGATCCCCGAGATGCGATTGCATGCTCACGGGCGGCGCCGTCGATCAGTTCCGGCTGCTGGTCACTCACGCGAATCTTCCGGCTCTTCGAGCGGCGCGGGGACCCGGCATAGCCCCTGCAAGCGGCAGGATTTGCATGCACGTAACGTCGGTGCAACCTCCGCCCGACCGGAAGCGAATTCGCCGGCAATGCGCTCGACTCGCCGCGCCCACAGGCCGACCAGCGCCGCAAAGTCCGGCATCCCCTCCAACTGCGAATCGCGAGACCCGGGATGGAAAATATCCCGCCGCTCCGCTTCAGCGACGAAACGAGGCTCGGCGGCATTGACTTTTGCATATGCGACGGCGACCAGGGCTTCAGGGCGCAGCAGCGCATAGATCGGCAGCTGCGGGTTATCCGGCCGCTCACCGCCCCAATCGCGAAGGGCGGCGCCGGTCTTGTAGTCAATCAGCACCCGTGAACCATCCGGCAGCCGATCGACGCGGTCGATGCGAACCCTGAAGTCGAGCCCGCCAAAGCGTGCCGCTTCAGCATTGCCTTCCACGGCCTCGACGACAAACGGCATGCGCCGCCGTTCGATGGCCAACCATTTACCCAGCAGATTCTCCAGCCGCACACGTTCGCGCCGGCGCCAACGAGCACCCGGGTCGCGCAGCTTGCACACGATCGCCAATGCGCGGCCGGCGGCGTCATCCAGCAACTGATGCTGCGCCTCGGCCGTCAAGGCCATCAGCGAGCTCGAATCGTGCAACGTCGACCAGATGTGCTCCAGCGCGTGATGAACCAGATCACCGCGTTCCCGTTCGTTGAATCCGGGCACGGGTTGTTCGAGAGTTCGGGCGTCCAATCGCGTCTCTGCGAAACCGCGAAACGCGCACAACGATTGCGCCTTGAGCGTCGAGACGCCGCGCGTGCGTTCGGTTCGCGACACCGGCGGCGCCCGCTCATCCCAGAGCGACTCCAGCTGCGGGGCCGCCGCGAACATCGCGCGCCAGTGCGGCCGCGGCGCCGGCGTCAACGCAAGCAGCGGCATCAACTTCCCCGGCAACAATGGACTCGGGGTACTGGAGGCTCCGTCCCCTGGATCGGCATGGCTGAACACGCATTGACCCGCTCGATTCTGCCAACGCTTCTGCAAGTCCTGCGCCAGTGCCAGTTGCGATTCCGCGCCGGCCGAGATCACCCCGTATTGCCGCTGCAGGCTGACGGGAATCAGGGCCACGGGCGCAATGGCCGGGGGCCACTGTTCATCGCTGCAACCACTGACCCAAAGCCCTGCGTAATTCAGCCAAGGATCCATGAGCTGGCCGCTCACCCAAACCGGCGGTACACCCGTTTGCACTTGGAATGCGGTGTCATGGACCGCGCGGCGCAGGATGTGCTGCGCCGACTCGAGGGATTGCGCGCCGAGCAGCGCATCGGCCATCGCCAGCGTCGCGAGCAGTTCTCGGAATCGCTCGGCCGCCTGATATTCGCTGCTGGACCAACGTTGACGCAGGCCCCACGGACCTGCCTCCAGCGCCGCGATCCAGGCGGATACCCACTCGCTCAAGGCGTGCGCGCCGCGCAATTCGCCAAGCGCCTGCTGCGAAGCGCGCAAACGCTGCGCGGCCGGCACCGGACCCATTCCCTCGCTTAGCGCCACGCGCTCGGCCAGCTCCAGCCATGAGGCGAGATCCGCCTCGCTCGAAGCACGGCGGCGCAGCGCCGCGTCCAGCCGGGCGACGGCGCCGGCATCGCTCTCGGAGGCCTGCAGTTCAGGTGCCCGCAGCAGCGCACTGAATCGCACGAACGACAGCGATCCGATGCCGGCACTCAGTGTGTCCAAAGCCGCACGCACCGGCGCATAGCCGCCAAGCGGTGTGCCGCCCGCCACGGCATAGGGTGCTGCACCGCTGTCTCCCCGCAACTCGAATCGCTGTGGCGCCAATACGGCATCCAGCGCATCGACCACGTCCTGACGGCGAGCGTTCAGATCCGGGATGCAAATCCAGGCGCGAAAGCCCTCATCGGCCAGGTTTACGCCGGCCCAATCCGCGATGGCAGAGAGTTCGGCCGCGGGTGATGGCGCTTGAAGCAGCGACACGCTGGGTGATCGGCCGACCTGCGGCATGAGCACTTGCCCGCAGCGCTGCAGCCAGTGACGCGCCACGGGCCGCCATTGTGGACTGTCGATCCAGGCAACGGCGTCCTGCGGCTCGCCCAAATCGCCGAGCAGCGTATCGGCGCTGATGCACCCCAGGGCGCGACATCGCTGCTCGAATGCGTGGTTCCAGGCAAGAAAGGCCTGCACCTCTTCGGATTGATCTTCGGCGAGGGCTTGCAGCGGAATGGCGTATTCACGCATGGTGCGCCTGGCACGCCGCGCTGCGCGCGCGGCGCCGGCAGGATCGAGGAAGTCCGGTCCCCGATCCGCCGTGTCGATGACCGCGCGCCACAGCTCGCGCTCTTCCACCTCGCTCAACACGCGCGGCGACTCGGAATTCGTCAGCTGCCCTTGCACATATCGTTCGCGCAGCCAGCCCGCAAAGTCGCGCACGCGCGGGGTCGGCCAGATCTCATCGCCGGCATCACGGTGCGCACGCTCGATGGCGTCAAACAGCGCGTCGGCCAACTCGGTATTCGGCGCAAGGACGGTGCGGCCGGCCGCGGCGGCGGCTAGCAGCCTGGCGGGAAGGGCTGCGCTCAGTGTTGCCGGACCTGGGCGGTGGACGAGACGATTTTGAGGTCGGGCGCTTGCGCAGCCTGAGTATCGAGCAACTCCTCGATGCGGGTGAACACGGTCGCAAGGACCTCAGGTGTAGGTAAATTGGTGATGCGGAAGGCGTTGCGATAAGCCACGTTGAAACTGACGCCCGGCGCCACCAGCACGTGCTTCTTTTCCAACAGGTCGAGCGCAAACGCCTGATCATCGAAGTCAGGCAGCGCATCACTGCACACCTCCACGAATGCATACAAGGCACCCATGGGCCGCGACAATTTCAGATATTTGCTGCGCGCCACACCCTCGAGAATGGCCTGCCGCGATTCGTACAGCCGGCCGCCGGCACGAGTCAGCTCCAAAATACTCTGATGACCGCCGAGCGCAGTCTGTACCGCCCACTGGCCGGGGACATTGCTGCAGAGCCTCAGAGAGGACAGCAGTTCCAATCCGCTCAAGTATTCGCCCGCACTTTCGAGGTCGCCCGAGAAGGACGCCCAGCCGACCCGATAACCGCAGGCCCGATAAACCTTCGACAGCCCGCTCATGGTGCAGCACAGGGTGTCGTGCACCAAGGTCGCCATGGGTACGAATTCGGCCTCATCGTAGAGGATGTGGTCGTAGATTTCATCGCACAACACCACCAGCCGGTGTTTCTCCGCGAGCCGTGCGATCGCGGCCAACGTCTCCCGGGGATACACGGCGCCGGTCGGATTATTCGGATTCACGATGACGATGGCACGCGTGCGTTTCGTCACCAGCGCTTCGATTTCGCCGGGGTCCGGTATGAACGAACCCGCCGCGTGGCATGGATAATGTACCGCGCGGCCGCCATTTAAATTCACCGCCGCGGACCACAGTGGGTAGTCGGGACTCGGCACCAGGACCTCATCGCCGCCGTTCAGCAAGGCACGGAGCGTGAGGTCGATCAGCTCGCTGACGCCATTGCCGATGAAAACCTCCTCGGCCGTGACTCCGCGTACGCCGCGTTCCTGTTGTTGCATGACCACCGCTTCACGCGCGGAAAAGATTCCCTTCTGGTGCACATAGCCTTCGCTGTTGCGCAGATTCTCGATCATGGCCAGCCGCATCGTTTCCGGGGTGCGAAATCCGAACGCATACGGGTTGCCGATATTGAGAGAAACGATGTCGTAGCCCTGGCGCTCCAAGTCGAGCGCACGCCGCGCCAGTTTGCCGCGAATTTCATAACGGACATTGGCGAGCCCATCGCTGGCCCGCACCGGCTTTCGTCGTTTCATGAGCCGAAGGACTGTTTCATGAGGCCAAGGATAGCGGAATAAGAGTCTCCTGCGAACGGTGGCAAGCCACCCAATGCCCGGCACTGACCTCGATGAGCGGCGGATCGTTGGTCTCGCATACCGGCAGCACATAAGGACAGCGGTCGCGATAGGCGCATCCGGAGGCCATCAAGCGCGCCGGTTGGAGCGGTTCGGCGGGAAGCGCCGGCGCAGCGCGCACACTCGGCACAGCACGCACGGTCACACTCGGCACAGCGGGCAAGGTCATCACGGCGGGCACCGACGCACCCGGCAACCGGGGCACCGAGGCAAGCAACGCGCTCGTATAAGGATGCTTGGGCGTCGCGAACAACGCATCGCACGGTGCAATTTCCACCAGTTTTCCCAGATAAATGACCAGGACGCGATGGCTGAGGTGCCTGACCACGGCAAGATTGTGGCTGATGAACAGCACCGCCATTGCAGCCTCGCGCTGCAGGTCGAGCAACAAGTTGACGATTTGTCCTTGGATGCTCACATCGAGGGAACTGACCACTTCATCGCAGATCAGAAGCTTCGGGCTTAGGATCATGGCGCGGGCGATACCCACACGCTGACACTGGCCGCCGCTCAATTCGTGGGGATAGCGGCCCGCCATGCTTGCGCCCAAGCCGGCCCGCTCCAGCATCGCGCTCACCTGCCGAAGACGGTCGCCCGCCGTGAGTCCGGTTTCGAAGATCTCCAGCGGTTCTCCGATCGCCTCGCCCACCGTCATGCGCGGATTCAAGCTCGCGAGCGGATCTTGAAACACGATCTGCAGGTCGCGCCGGTGCGCGCGAAGTGCCGCGCCCGAGCACCTGAGCAAATCCACCCCGAGAAACTCGACGCTGCCCCGCACCGGTTGCAGCAGCCTCAAGATGGCTCGCGCCAACGTCGATTTCCCGGACCCTGATTCCCCCACCAGCCCGACTGTCTCGCCGGCGGACAGATCGAAATTCACGCCGCGTATGGCCGGATTCGCGCCGAAGTCCACGCACAAATCCCGCACCCGCAGCAATGAGTTGTTCATGATGCCAGCGGGAAATGACAGGCGACCTGGCCTGCCGCCGAACCCATCAGCTGCGGCCGTTCGACGCGGCAGCGATCGGCGGCATGGGAGCAGCGCGGCGCGAAGGGGCATGCCTCGAGCATCTCTCCGGGTCGCGGCGGTTGGCCGGCAAGGGTCGGCAACCGCGGCGGGCGCGGCCCTGAGATGCTTGGTATGCACTTCAGCAGCTCGGCAGTATACGGATGGCGCGGACGCCGGAATAATTCCTGCGCGCTCGCATTCTCCACGACGCGGCCTGCATACATCACCAGAATCCTGTCCGCGAGGCCCGCCACCACCGCCAGATCGTGACTGATGAGCGCCAGCGCCATGCCGAATTCGCCGCGCACGGCACGCAGCAATTCGATGATCTGCGCCTGGACGGTCACGTCGAGCGCCGTGGTCGGTTCATCGGCGATCACCAGAGACGGTTCGCACAACAAACTCATCGCAATCATGACTCGTTGCCGCATGCCCCCCGAGAGCTCATGCGGATACTGGTTCAACCGGCGTTTCGCCTCCGGAACTTGCACCCGATCGAGCATGCGGCCGGCGCAGGTGCGCGCATCGCTCCACGGCATTCCCAAATGAGCAACCATGACCTCCGCGAGTTGGGTGCCGATTTTCAAATGCGGCGTCAACGAGGTCATCGGATCCTGAAAAATCATCGTGATCCTCGAGCCCCGCACCCGGTTCAGCGCCGATGGCGCGGCGGCCAACAGCTCGCTGCCCTCGAATCGAACGCTGCCGCTGACCTTGGCATTGCCGGCGAGCAGTCCCATGGCCGCCATGAAAACCTGGGTTTTCCCCGATCCGGATTCCCCGACGATGCCGACGCATTCGGCGGGCGCGATCTTGAGCGACACACGGTCAACCGCCACTACGGTACCGGCGCGATGCGGAAAACGGATGCTCAGTTCATGCGTGCTCAATGTCGCAATCATATTCAACCGTCCTTGACATCGAGGGCGTCGCGCAGGCCGTCGCCAAAGATATTCAAGCAAAGCAGCAGCAGCGCCAGAAAGCTGCCGGGTATCAGCAAGATCCAAGGAGCGGCCTCCATTTCTGCGGCGCCCTCGGCGATCAGCTTCCCTAAGCTTGCACCCGGTTCCTGAATCCCCAGTCCCAGAAAACTCAAAAAGCTCTCGAGCAAAATGATTTGCGGCACCGTCAGCGTGGCGTACACGATCACCGGGCCGATGACGTTGGGGACCACGTGCCTGAGGATGATGCGGCCTGTGCCCGCTCCGGACGCGATCGCCGCCTCGATGAACTCCTTGCGACGGATGCTCAAAGTCTGGCCGCGCACGATGCGAGCCATGGTCAGCCATCCGACGGCGCCTATGGCGAGAAACAGCAGATATTCGCTGCGTCCAAAAATGACGGTTAAAAATATCACGAAGAAAATCAGCGGCAGCCCACTCAAGATTTCGATCAGTCGCATCATCAAATGATCGGTGCGTCCGCCGATATAGCCGGCAATGGCGCCATAGGTCACGCCAACCAGGAGACTGACGGTGCTTGCGGTCAATCCGATTGCCAGGCTGACGCGTGTACCCGCGAGCGTCCTGACGAACAAGTCGCGCCCCAGCCGATCGGTGCCGAACCAATGTGAACTCTGGCCGGGGCGTGCCGCAATGTGCAGCCAATCGAGCGTCTGCGCGTCATTCGGGCTGATCCACGGGCCGATCAAGGTCAACACCATGATCGCGCACATCAGGCTCAGCGCAGCGACGGCTGCGGGATTCTGCTTCAGGCGCCGCGCTGCCTCATAGGCGAATGCTCCCACGCTCAATGCCTCACGCGCGGGTCCAGCCACGCGTATAGAAGATCGACCAGCAATCCCATGCCGATGAGCAAGGTCGAATAAATGATCACCATGCCGAGCACCAAGGTGTAGTCCCGGTTGAGCGCGCCTTGCACCAGATAGCGTCCGATTCCAGGAAGCCCCGCAATGGTCTCCACGACCAGCGACCCGGTCATGATCGAGGCCACGGCGGGGACCAGGTAGCTCGCCACGGGCATGAGCGCCGGACGCAGGGCATGGCGCAATATCAACGTGTGCAGCGGCAAGCCCTTGGCGAAAGCGGTGCGAATAAAGTGACTACGCAGCACCTCGAGCATGCTGGCGCGCGTGAGCCGCGCGATGTAGGCCAGCGGCGGCAGGGCCAGCGCAATGACCGGCAGCGCAAGATGCCGGATCGATCCGGGTTCCCAGCCGGCGACCGGCAGCCAGTGCAGAAAGACGCCGAACAAGAGCCCAAGAAACGGCAGCACGACAAAGGTAGGAATGGCGATGCCTACCACCGCAAGCGACATCGTCACGTAGTCGGTCGCTGAGTTGTGGCGGAGCGCGGCAAACGTCCCCACGGGAATGCCGACGCTCAAGGCCAGCGCCATTGCAATGACGCCGAGCTGCAAGGTGACGGGGAAACCCTGCCCGATCAATTCGGTGACCGTAAAGTCCTTGTACTTGTATGACGGCCCGAAATCGCCGTGCGTGAGCGCTTTGAGGTAGCGCCCGTACTGCGTCCAAATCGGCTGATCCAAGCCGTACGCCCTCTGCAGGTTCGCCATGATTTCAGGAGGCAGTGCCTGCTCTTGATCGAAAGGGCCCCCGGGAGCCACGCGCATCAAAAAAAAAGTGGCTGTAACAATGATCAGCAGCGTGGGAATAGCGCCGGCCAGCCTCGTAAAAAAGTATCGGATCACCGCGGGAGTCTATCGGCTGACCGCAAGGTGGACAAGGGAACTGTGTCTCCTTAAACTATTGGGTCGCCCAACTGATTGAGGTTTCATGGACTCAACCCGCCCAATCCGCGCGCTCATGCGCGGCCTTGATGCGCTGACCATTTTGAATCTACGCGACGGTGTCACGGTTTCGGAGATAGCTCATGAGATCCGGCTGCCGCGTACGACAGTTTATCGAATCTTGCAGACCTTATGCCTTTCGGGCTTCGTACGCCGAGACGCCGCGGACGAGCGCTATCGGCTGACGATCATGGTCCGGACTTTGAGCGCCGGCTTCGACGATGAGGCGTGGGTCTATCAGGTTGCCAAGCCCCTGATCGATCAGTTGTGCAGTGAGATCGTGTGGCCCGTGAGCATTGCGACGCTTTCGGGCACCAAAATGATGTTGCGCGAGGCGACCGATCACAGCACACCGCTTGCGATCGAGCGCTATTCAGCCGGTTTTCAATTACCGCTGCTCACGAGCGCGGCCGGACGCGTGTATCTCGCGCATTGCCCTGCCGCGCAGCGCGATGCGTTGGTCGACATTCTGGCCCGATCCAATAAAGAGGAAGACAGGCACGCGCGCGACCGAGGCGAATTGCTGCGGCTCCTCGCGGAGATCAAGGCACAGGGCTACGCGACGGCGGGCGCGCGCAACCGCCTGGCAGACGAATATGCGGTGAGTGTGGCCGTGCCCATGAGCGACCGCTTGGCTGCACTGACGGTGCGCTTCATTGCCTCCGCGCTGCCTCCGAAGACCGGGCTCGAACGTTTTTTACCAATGCTGCGCCAGTGCGCGGCTAAAATCAGCACCGTATTATTGGAACAACAGGCCGCCGCGCGCGCTGAAACTGCGCCGCAGGCAACCGCTTAAGGAGCTTACGTGCAGAAGATCATGGTCTGTATAAAACGCGTCGTTGATTTCAACGTGCGTATTCGAGTCAAGACCGACGGCAGCGGTGTCGCGCTCGATGGGGTGAAGATGAGCGTGAACCCTTTCGACGAGATCGCGCTCGAAGAGGCGCTGCGCATCAAGGAGCGCGGTTCGAATATCGAGGTCGTCGCGGTCAGCATCGGCGTAGCCGATGCCCAGCAACAGCTGCGTACGGCCCTGGCCATGGGGGCAGACCGGGCAATTCTGGTGCAGACGGACGCCGCCGTCGAGCCGCTGACCGCCGCCCAGACCTTTCTGGCGTTGGCGAAAAAGGAAAATCCGGACCTGATTTTCCTCGGTAAACAGGCCATTGACGATGATGCCAATCAGACCGGCCAAATGTTGGCGGCGATCTGGGACCGTCCGCAGGCAACCTATGCATCGAAAATCGAGATTTCGGCGGACAAGGCCAGCGTCACTCGCGAAGTAGACGCGGGCCTGGAGACCATCGAGGTCGACCTACCCGCGGTGGTGACCGTGGACCTGCGATTGAATGAGCCGCGCTATGTGAAGCTGCCGGACATCATGAAGGCCAAGAAAAAACCGTTGGACGTGACCTCTCTCGACGCGCTGGGCGTCAGCGCGGCCGTTTGGTTCAAGACCCTGAAGACCGAACCGCCCCCGCAGCGTCAAAAGGGCATCATGGTCAAAGATGCCGCCGAGCTGGTCGACGTTCTCAAGAAAAAGGGTTTGATCTGATGCACAAAATACTCATTATCGGCGAACACGACGGCAAGACGCTCAATCCCGCCACGGCCAAGTGCGTCACCTGCGCGGCCGCCATTCCTGATGCCGAGATCACGATCGCGCTGCTTGGCGCCGACACCGCCGCAGTTGCCGCGCAGGCCGCTGCCCTCAGCGGTGTGAAAGCCGTTGTGCGCGTAGATCGGCCGGAGAATCTGCACCCGCTCGCCGCCATCTTCGCGCCGCAGCTCGTTGCCCTGGCTGCCGACCATACCCATGTGTTCGGGCCCTCGACGAGCTTCGGCAAGGACTTGATGCCTCGCGTCGCGGCGCTGCTCGGGGTTGCACAGGTGAGTGATTTGATGGCCGTCGAAAGCGCTTATCGGTTTCGGCGACCCATCTATGCCGGCAATGCCATTGTGACGGTGGAATCCGATCCCTCGCACAAGCTGGTCGCGACGGTGCGTGTGGCGTCCTTCCAGGCGGCCGCAGGCGGCGGAAATGCCGCCGTGGAGACCAAGAGCCTGACCGTATCCCTACCCTCGCACACGCGCTACGCCGGAGCCAGGTCCGGATCGACCGACCGACCGGATTTGCAAACCGCGGCGCGCGTGGTATCCGGCGGCCGCGCACTCGGCAGCGCGGATAACTTCAAATTGCTGTTCAGTCTTGCCGATAAGCTGGGCGCGGCGGTCGGCGCATCGCGCGCCGCGGTGGACGCAGGCTACGCACAGAACGAAATGCAGGTTGGCCAGACCGGCAAGATCATCTCGCCGGAAATGTACATCGCCATCGGCATTTCCGGCGCCATTCAACATCTGACGGGAATCAAGGACGCACGCACCATCGTCGCCATCAACAAGGACGGCGAGGCGCCGATCTTCGAGGTTGCCGATGTCGGCCTGGTGGGCGATCTGTTCCAGATCGTGCCGGAACTGGAGCGGCTCATCGGCAAGTAGCCCTCCTCCGGCAGCATCGGCATGTAATGTCCGCCGGTTCAAGCGCTCGTCAGGGAGTGTGAAGGCGTCAAGGTAACTTATCCGCATCCTCGTTACCTTGACGCCTTCACACTTCCGGGCGAGCCACGTCACTCGGTCACCACCATCCCAGTACCGAGATATCAGCAGCGCACTACAGCTGCTTCAAAACGTAATCCGCGGCGGAGACTTTGAACTCACCCGGCGCCTCGACGTCCACCGTCGTGGCGACCCCATTTTTGACGATGACGGCGAAGCGCTGGCCGCGCGTGCCCATGCCGAATTTCGATCCGTCCATCTCCAGCCCCAAAGCCTTGACGTAGGCGCCGTTGCCGTCTGCCAGCATCAGAATCTTATCGCCGACTCCACCATGCTTGCCCCAGGCATTCATGACGAACACGTCGTTCACGGCCGTACAGGCAATCGTATCGACGCCTTTTGCCTTGATCTGATCCGCCAGCTCGACAAAGCCGGGCAGATGCTTGGCATCGCAGGTTGGGGTAAACGCCCCCGGTACCGAGAACAGCACCACCGTCTTACCCGCGAACAGCTGCTCCGTGGTCATCTTTTGAGGGCCATCCTTGGTCATGCGGGTAAAGGCGCCTTCAGGCATTTTATCGCCGGTTTTGATCGTCATATATGCTTCCTTGATTCGACTATTAAGGCGCTGCGCGCCACCTTTCAACGGGGTCGAGGACGACCCCGTCCTTTGATGGTCAGAACTACGAACCGAGTTTGTCCCCGTACAGTTCCCACAACTTAAGAACCCGCGGACTGATATTCGGCACCGACTTCAGGCCGATGAACGCCTTCTTCGCTTCCGCGATGTTCTTCAGTTGAACCTGCGCCCGGCCCAAATACACATAGGCCTCATCCATCTGTTTTATCTGCCCCTTGCCGATGCCGCGGGTGATGGCCGTTACCGCACCCTGAAAGTCACCGGCGCCGAAGTAAACTTCACCGAGCTTCACATCCAGTTGGCCCGCCGGATTCTTGGTCGCCTCGGCATCCAGGGCAGGCAGCCCCTTCTTGTCCGCATCCGCACGCGCCTTCAGCGAATTCAACAAGCGCACGGTGCGCTCTTTGTGTTCGTCCTTGAGCACACCGGGTGTGCTCATCAGCTTTTCCAAAACCACTTGCGCTTCGCCGGGCAGCGCCGCATCGCCAAGCAATTGGGCCATTTCAATATAGTCGGTATCCACCTGCATGGCGCCGGTGTCATACATGATCCGATAGATCATCCGGGTGTTGTTGTCATCGCGTTCATCCTGGCGTTCCAGGCGAATCAGACTATTCCAATAGGACATCTTGTTGGTGAGGTGCACCAGATCATAGAGCGCTGAAATCTCGCTGGCCGTTTCGCTCGCATCCGCGGCACACTGCAATTTCAACTGATACAGCACTTCCTTCGGTGCTTCGCCTGCCTTCTTGAAGGCGGCAAGCGCGCGGTCGCCCCAAACCCCGGAGCTCTTGCAATCCTTCTGCTGATAGTACAGCTGGCTCATGATCAACAGATCATTGGTTTGCAGGCTGCCGGCTTCGAATGCCTGCTTGCCGAACTCGATGGCTTTCGTACCCTGTTGGTTCGAGGCAGCCAATTGAAACAGCGCGCGGTAGGTCTTGGGCAGCTCATCCGCCGGGAGGGCGCCGGTGGCAAGCATGGCTTCGTAGGAGGTTTGCGCCGCCTTCAGGTTGTTCATGCGGACGTAACAATTGGCTTTGAACTCATCGATCTTCAACTTATCGTAGGCCGTCAGCGGAGATTTCTGTTCCGCAGCTTCCAAATTTTTCAGCGCCTCGCTCCACTGCGAGGCCTGCATCGCCTTTTGCGCCGCCGTCATTTCCTTGGTGATGCTGCGGCTGATTTCCGGGGTCTTCGGCTTATCGGCCGAAAATGCCGCCGGCGAAAGCGCCGCGCATCCAATGAGGGCAATCAAGCAAACAATTGCCGGATGGCGTCGAATATCCTGTATCGAATGACTCATTAGGAGACCTCGTTATGTACCGAAATTATTGCGCACGGCGTTGCTCGTGCCCGGTATCTTGTTGTCTTGTCAAACAAACGGCGCGATACCGTATGAGGGCATGACGCGCCGTAATACCACCGGGGACACCGTCGTTAGAAGAAATCGTTATTGACGAAACCTATCTTCTTCAAGCCGCGATGCTGCAAATCGGCCAGGGTTTGCGCCACGATTTCGTACTTGGCAAACTTGTCGACCGTGATGTGCACCTCAGGCTGCGGCTGTTTCTGCGCCTCCGACTCGATGTAACCCTGCAGGGTCTTGCGGTCCACCGGTGACTTGTTCCACAACAAGGTGCCGTCGAAATCGATGGTCAGGTCGATGACCTCCGGCGGCGGCGGCGGCACGAAATTGGGCGGCGGCGGCAGCGGATTATCGATCTTGACGGCATGCGTCTGATTGGGAAGCGTGATGATGAAAATAATCAACAATACCAACATCACGTCGATCAACGGCGTCATGTTGATCTCGGAATAGGATTGGCCTTCGCCGCCCCCGCCTACACTCATGGCCATCGTTGTCTCCTAGTTGCCGCTGGCGCCGGGACGATCGGGCTCGGTGATGAACGCCACTTTGCGGATGCCGATTTTTTGGGTCGCGACCAGCACCTGGCCCACGAATTGATACCGCACATTGGAATCGCCGCGGATATGCACTTCCGGCTGCGGCTCCTGGCGCACGATCCCGCGCAGCATCGTCTGGAGCTCATCCTGGCCCGACAACAGCTTGGTGTTCCAATAGATGGCACCCTGCTTGTCGATGGCGATGGTGATGTTCTCCGGGCGGGTCTGTGTGACCAGATTGGTGGCCTTGGGCAGCGTCAGCGGTACCTGTTGGAGGATGACCCGGATGGTGATGATGAAAATGATCAGCAGCACCAACATCACGTCCACTAGCGGCGTGACGTTGATGTCCGACATGGCCACGCCTTCCTCTTCACCGCCTGATACGTGTAGCGCCATGAAGGATGCTTCCTAGCGGGCGAGCGCAGCGGCGGGCGGCTTGCCCATGGCGGCCGGCGGTTTGTCCATCCCCAGGCCCATTTTGACGCCCGAAATCAGATAGGCATGCAGCTCATGGGTGAAGTGGCTGACGCGTTCCTGCACAGTCTTGTTGCGGCGCAGGAGAACGTTGTAGCCCAGCACCGCCGGAACCGCGACCACCAAACCGATGGCGGTCATGATCAATGCCTCACCGACGGGGCCGGCCACCTTTTCAATGGAGCCCTGTCCCGAAACACCGATGGCAATGAGTGCGTTATAGATGCCGATCACAGTGCCCAGCAGGCCGACGAAAGGTGCGGTGGCGCCAACCGAAGCCAGTACCGGAAGGCCGGTTTGCATACGGCTGATGATGGCGTCGGCGGTGCGCTGCAGCGACTCGCTCATCCATTCGCTGGTGCCAATCGCCCCTGAGAGACGCGTCTTATTGGACTCGTGGTACTCGTAGGCCTGCTTGCCGGTTTCAGCAAGGGCGCGAAACGGGTTGGAACCGCCTTTCAACTTGCTGATGGCGTCGGTCAGGCTCGCGGAACTCCAGAATTCCTTTTCCGCCTCGATCGCCTGCAGCCGCAGCCTGCGTTGATCGAAAAACTTGGTGATCATGATGAACCATGTCATCAGCGACATGATCAGCAAAACAGCGAGGATCGATCTGCTAACGATATTGCCGTTGGCAATCAGCGCACCAAGGCCATATGGATTCTCAACAACTGTCTCTTGCATTGACCGATTCCCTCTACTTATAAAAGCTTAATTGATTGGAATGAGTTAAAACCTAAGTCGTCAGGCCGACGGCTACTTGCCCGTCAGCTTCCACAAGATTGCAAATGCGAAATGCCCCTCTACCGGCTTGCCGTCTTCCAGGCCCGGAAGCGCCTTCTGCCCTTTGACGCCCTTCAGACAGGCGTCATCCAGCCGCGGAAAACCGGAACTCGTTTGTATCTGGGCGTCAAGAATATTGCCGTTCGCGGCCACATGCGCCAGCACGATGCACCGCCCCTCTTCACCGGCGCGCTTGGAGGCGTCGGGGTAGTACTCTTCGCCGATTCTGAACGGATGCTTCGGATCCATCTTCGCCCCGACGATCGTATGCTGCACGGGTGCGGCGACCGGTGCCGGGGGCGGCGGCGCTTTTACCTGCGTCACGACCGAAATCGCTGTCGTCTCGGGCGGAGCGGCCTGGATGTCCACGAACTCCGGCGGCGGCACGTACGGCTTGATCTCTTCGAGCTTCGGCGGCGGCGGGGGCGGCTTGTCGACTTCTTTGGGCTTCTCGATCTGCGCAATTTCAACCGGTGGGATGATCTTCTGTACCAGCTGCCCAGCCAGGCCGGAATAAAATCCCCATACGATGAGAATATGCAACAGGATGACCGCGATGAGGGCGGCGCCTCTCCTGCCCGAGAATAACGATGGCTGTTCGTATCTATACATAAGTCTATGCGACCCTACCCCTAAAGCTTAATCTTGCGCATCGCGCACGCCGCAACCTAGCTGCTAGTTTTCCCCGGCAGCGTCTCATCAAGTTCCCTTCGGCGAGTAAAGAAGCCTGACACATATCCCGCCTGAACTGCAAGCGCGATGTAAGACAAGAATGACTGATACCAACGTCAGACATCATGCCATCCTGCCCGCATTTGCTCTGACTCGCTTTTAAAGATCCGTCACGGCTCCCAAGGAGGCACTGCTCACCTGCCGGGAATATTTGGCCAAGGCGCCGCGGCGTGCATAGGCTTTGGGCGCCGCCCAGGATTTGCGGCGCCGCTTCAGTTCCCGCACAGCGACATGCAGCGTAATTTCGCGGCGCCGCGCATCAATTGTAATGTCATCACCGGTCCGCACCAGCGCCAGCGGACCGCCGAGAGCCGCTTCCGGGGACAAATGCCCCACCACAAAACCATGGCTGCCCCCGGAAAACCGGCCATCGGTAATGAGTGCCACCGAACCACCCAAACCCTTGCCCATGATGGCGCTGGTTGGACTTAGCATCTCGCGCATGCCCGGCCCGCCTTTCGGACCTTCGTAACGGATCACTACCACGTCGCCCGCCTTCACCTTGCCTCCCAGGATCCCCTGCAAAGAGTCTTCTTCGGAGTTGAATACGCGCGCTTTGCCTTTGAAACTCAGCCCCTCTTTTCCGGTAATTTTCGCAACCGCACCCTCCGGCGCGAGATTGCCGTACAAAACCACCAAGTGGCTGTCCTTTTTGATGGGATCGCTCAATGGCCGCACGATCGATTGGCCATCCGGATAGGCACCCACCTTCCGCAGGTTCTCGCCCAGCGTTGTGCCGGTGACCGTCAGGCAATCGCCGTGCAGCAATCCTGCCTCCAACAGGGTTTTCATCAACGGCTGAATACCACCGACGGCGACGAGTTCGGACATGGAATATCGCCCGCTGGGGCGCAGATCGGCCAGCACCGGAACCTGCTTGCCGATGCGCGTAAAGTCATCGAGCCGCAATTTGATGTTGGCCGAGGAGGCAATCGCCAAAAGATGCAACACGGCATTGGTGGATCCGCCGAGGGCGATGACCACCGTGATGGCATTTTCCAAGGAGCGACGGGTCATAATCCGCCTCGGCGTGATGCCGAGTCTGATCAAGTTGACCACAGCGGCGCCGGCAAGTTCGCAATCCTCGCGCTTCTGTCTGGAGATGGCATCCTGCGCGGAGCTGTTGGGCAAGCTCATTCCCATCGCCTCGATGGCGGAGGCCATGGTGTTGGCCGTGTACATTCCCGCGCAGGCGCCGGGTCCGGGAATGGCCGAGCGCTCCACGAATTTCAGCTGCTGTTCCGACACTGTTCCCTGCGCATGACCGCCGACGGCCTCGAAGACCGAAACGATATCGCTCTTGCCGGCTCCTGGACGGATGGTGCCGCCGTAGACGAACACTGCCGGGCGGTCCAGTCGAGCCAGCGCCATCAGGCAGCCGGGCATATTCTTGTCGCAGCCGCCGATGGCGACCACACCGTCGAAGCCCTGGGCGCCGACCACCGTCTCGATGGAATCGGCAATCACTTCACGGGAGACGAGGGAATAGCGCATCCCCGGTGTGCCCATTGAAATACCGTCGGACACCGTGATGGTATTGAAAGTGATTGCCTTGGCCCCCGCTCGATCAGCTCCGCGGGCGACCAGGCGCGCCAGCTCATCGATATGCATATTGCAAGGCGTCAAGTTGCTCCAGGTCGAGGCAACACCGACCTGGGGCTTGTCGAAGTCACCATCGACGAAGCCTACGGCGCGCAGCATCGATCGGCTGGGCGTCTGCTTTACCCCGTCCACCACCAGGCGTGAATAGCGGCGCGTATCGATGGCGGGAGATTTCTTCGGCATGCTCAAGCTTACGCAATCCCATAGCGTTCGACCAAGTAGCGGTAGGTGCCGCGCAGCCCCTGAGCCTCGGCGCCAACGCAGCGACCCGGCCGATCTTTGGAATTCCAGGCGTACAGATCGATGTGCACCCAGCGCGATTCGGTCACGAAGCGTTTCAAGAACAGCGCGCCAAAAATCGCACCGGCGAAGGTTGAGGATGCGACATTGTTCAAATCGGCGATTTTGCTGGAGAGTTCATCCTCGTAACCGGCCCAAAGCGGCATCGGCCAGAGCGGATCGTGTTCGGCCGCGGCAACGCGCGCCAATTCATGCACCACACCTTCGTCGTTGCCGAAAAGAGCAGGCAGCTCCGGTCCGAGCGCCACCCGCGCCGCGCCGGTAAGGGTGGCAAAGTCGATGATCAAATCAGGGCGCTCGGCATCGGCGTAGGCCAAGGCGTCGCACAGCACCAGCCGGCCTTCTGCATCCGTGTTGCCCACTTCGACGGTGAGGCCCTTGCGCGTGCTGAGCACATCGCCGGGGCGGTAGGCGTTTCCACTGATGGCATTCTCGACCGCCGGCACCAGCACGCGCAGCTGCGCGCGGATCTTGGCGCTCATGGCCAAGTGCGCGAGCGACAGCGCGACCGCAGCGCCGCCCATGTCTTTTTTCATCAAAGCCATGCCGGCGCCCGGTTTGATGTCCAAGCCGCCGCTATCGAAACAGACTCCCTTACCGACCAGCGTGACAGTCGGGTAGGCTGCGCCGCCCGGCGGCTTCCAGCGCAACTCGACCAATCGCGGGGCTTCACTGCTGGCGCGTCCCACCGCGTGAATCGCCGGGAAGTTCGCCGCGAGCAATTCCTCGCCGACCCACTCAGTGCAGACCGCTCGGTGGCGATCGGCAAGCTGACGCGCCGCAGCAGCCAGCTGCGCCGGGCCGAAATCGCCGGCGGGCGTATTGATCCAGTCGCGCGCCATGCGCAGCGCCTCGGCGGCATTCTCGACATAGGCCATGTCGGCGTTGGAGGGCGGGTCGAGGCTCGCCGTCTCGTTCTTCGAGGCGCGGTAACGCTCGAAGCGATAGGCGCCGTACCCAAACCCCAAGGCCAGCTGGGTGGCGTCCGGTGCACGAAACTCCTGCGCCAGACGGAAGCGCCGTGCGGGCAAGCGCTCCGACAGTCCCGCCGCGTGCCACAACGACAATTCTCCCACCCGCTTGCCCAGACCGGCGATGGCCGCGGTGAGCGCGCCGCTCGAGTCCGGCACCAGCACCACGCGATGTTTCTCCCCTCTGAAGCTCTGTTCCATCAGCCACTGGCGTGTCAGCGGCGACTGGGCAGCGCACCACGCTTCGATTTGGTCCTCGTACAACAACCACAACGGGATGGAAACATGGCTACCGAGATTCATGAAAACCCGTCCTCACGCGGCGCGACGATGCCTGGACTCCTTGCATCATATGAGATTCTGTGGTGCTATTTGAAACAAAGCGTTTAAGCGCAATTTTTCTCTTCCGACCCCGCTTAAGGCCGCGAAAGTCTAAGCGGGGTCTTGCGTTTTGGGGGTCTTGCGTTTTATAGGTCTAGGATTTGCAGCAGGAGATTTGAATGCGTTTGTATTCGCAAAAAGACGTCGATAAGAAAGCGCTGCGCGGCGCGCGCATCGCCGTTCTGGGCTACGGCAGTCAGGGACGCGCGCATGCGCTCAACTTGCGCGACAGCGGGTACGACGTGGTGGTCGGCGTACGCAAAGGCGACAGCTGGACCAAGGCGAAGAAAGACGGACTGCAAGTCATGGAACCGCGGGCGGCGGTCAAAGGCGCGCAATTGGTGGCCATGATGGTCCCCGATCTTACTCAAAAGCCTCTGTATGCCGAGCTGAAGACGGTGCTCGAGAAAGGCGCCACGCTGCTGTTCGCGCATGGCTTCAACATCCACTTCAAGCAGATCAAGCCGCGCAAGGATCTGGATGTGGTGTTGATCGCGCCCAAAGGACCCGGCGATCTGGTCAGACGCCAGTACAGCCAAGGCCGGGGCGTGCCCTGCCTGATTGCAGTGGCGCAGAATCCATCCAGGCAGGCGAAGGCAAAGGCCCTGGCCTATGCCGACGGCATCGGCGGAACTCGCGGCGGCGTGCTGGAGACCACCTTCGCCGAGGAAACGGAAACGGATTTGTTCGGCGAACAGGCGGTGCTGTGCGGCGGTGCGACCGAACTCGTGGTCAAGGGCTACGAGACACTGGTGGAAGCCGGCTACCAGCCTGCGGTGGCGTACTATGAGTGCCTGCATGAGCTCAAATTGATCGTCGATCTCTTGCATGAAGGAGGCATCACCAAAATGCACCGCTTCATCAGTGAGACGGCCAAATACGGCGATTTGACGCGTGGGCCGCGCATCGTGAACAAGGCGACCAAGAAGGAAATGCGCAAGATCCTGACGGAAATTCAGCAAGGCACATTTGCGCGCCAGTGGATCGCGGAGAACAAGGGCGGCCGCCGCAAGTACACGAAACTGTTGAAAGCGGATTTGTCGCACTCCATCGAAAAGGTCGGCGCTCAACTGCGCGCCCGCATGCCCTGGCTCGAGGCCGGCAAAAGCTAGGCTGCCCATGGCTGCGCGCACATTGTTCGACAAGGTATGGGCAGCCCACGAAGTCGTCGCCCAGACGCCGGACACGCCGGCGGTCCTGTATATCGATCTGCACCTCGCTCATGAGGTCACCACACCGCAGGCCTTCAGCATGCTGCGCTCGCTGGGGCTTCGGGTGCGCCGCCCCGATCGAACCCTGGCGACCATGGATCATTCGACGCCCACCCACACCGATCAGGTCTTCGGCAACGTACCGATCAAGGTCGACGCGGCCGCCGGACAGGTGCGCCAGCTCGAACGAAACGCGGCGGAATTCGGCATCGAACTCTTTGGGATGCGCGATGCACGGCGCGGCATCGTGCACATCATCAGTCCCGAGCTGGGATGTACGCAGCCAGGAATGACCATCGTGTGCGGGGACAGCCACACCAGCACCCATGGTGCCTTCGGTGCCCTCGCCTTCGGCATCGGCACCACCGAAGTCGGCCACGTGTTCGCGGCGCAGGCCCTGTTGCAGCGCAAGCCGAAGAGTTTCGCGGTCAACGTCGAGGGGCAACTGCCCCGCGGCGTGAGCGCCAAGGATTTGATCTTGAGCATCATCGGCAAGATCGGGGTTTCGGGAGGCACCGGCCACGTATTGGAGTACCGCGGATCGACCGTGCGGTCCTTGTCCATGGAAGAGCGCATGACCGTGTGCAACATGTCGATCGAAGCCGGTGCGCGCGCCGGCATGATCGGTCCGGATGAGGTTACCTTCGAATACTTGAAGGGCAAGCCCCGCGCACCGCAACGCCAGGAATGGGACGCGGCAGTGGCGCGCTGGCGCTCGCTGGTGACCGACCCAGGCGCCCGATTCGACGCCTCGGTGGAAATTGACGCCACGCGCATCGAACCGATGATCACGTACGGCACGAATCCCGGAATGGTATTGCCGATCGGATCGGCAATCCCGGACAAAAGAGGCGACGAGTTCTTCGACAAGGCGATGCGCTACATGGGATTTCATGGCGGCGAAGCCATGCTGGGCAAACCGGTGAATGTGGTCTTTATCGGCAGTTGCACCAACGGCAGGCTGGAGGATTTGCAGGCCGCGGCCCAAATTCTCAAGGGGCGCAAAGTTGCGCCCGGCGTGCGCCTGCTCATCGTGCCCGGCTCGCAGCAGATCAAGCGAGAGGCAGAGGCTGCCGGACTGGCCGAGATCTTCAAGTCTGCGGGCGCGGATTGGCGCGAGTCCGGCTGCTCGATGTGCTTGGGAATGAACGGCGATACCGTCGAGGCCGGCCAGTATTCGATCAGCACCAGCAATCGTAATTTCGAAGGCCGTCAAGGAAAGGGTGCGCGGACGCTGTTGGCCAGCCCGCTGACCGCGGCCGCCAGTGCCGTCAAGGGCAGCATCGCGGATCCGCGTGAGCTGATGTAATGCAACCGATCAAGCGCATTACCTCCAGGACCGTCGTCATCGCATCCAGCGATATCGACACCGATCAGATCATTCCGGCGCGGTTCCTGACCACGACCACCAAGGAAGGATTGGGCAAACAGCTGTTCGCCGATTGGCGCTATCAAAGCGACGGCTCGCCGAAACCGGATTTCGTTCTCAATCGTCCGGAAGCACGCGGCGCCGAGGTTCTGGTGGCGGGCCGAAATTTCGGCTGCGGCTCTTCGCGCGAGCATGCGCCCTGGGCGCTCCTGGATCAGGGATTTCGCGCCGTCATCAGCACTGAAATTGCCGACATCTTTCGCGGCAATTCCTTGAAGAACGGCCTCCTGCCCATCGTCGTCGACGAGCGCACCTCGCAGTGGCTGCTGCAGCATCCGGGCGCTGAAGTCGATATCGATCTCGAGTCCCTGCGACTGACCTTGCCGACAGGCGCCGCAGTTTCATTTCCCATCGAGCCGTTCGCCCGTCATTGCCTTTTGAATGGCTTGGACGAACTCGGCTACCTGCGCAGCAAGCTGCCCGACATCGAGCGCTTCGAAGCGGCGCACCCTAACCGGAACTGAATAGTAGTGCCGGCTAAAGCTATTTCATCTTTTCCCAAAAATCACTGCAAGGAGCGGCATTTCTCCCAGGCCTAAAGGCCAGGGTTTCCTTGCCGAATATCTCATGAAAGCGACGATTGCAGTGCTTGCCGGCGATGGCATCGGCGGCGAAGTCACCGCCGAGGCGGTGCGCGCGCTGGAACGAGTGGCCTCTCGATTCGGCCATCGCTTCGAGTTTCGAATCAGCCCTGCTGGGCGGCGCGGCCATCGATGCCACCGGCGCGCCGCTGCCGCCGGAAACCCTGGCGCTCGCCGCGCGGGCGGATGCCATCCTGTTGGGCGCAGTCGGCGGTCCGAAATGGTCCGACCCAAACGCCGCCGTTCGCCCGGAACAAGGATTGCTGCAACTGCGCAAGGCATTGGGACTGTTCGCCAATCTGCGCCCCGTCGTGCCGCACCCCGCGGTGCTGCATGCCTCGCCGATCAAAGCCGAATTGCTGCACGGCGTGGACATCATGGTGGTGCGCGAGCTCACCGGCGGCATTTATTTCGGCGAGAAATCGCGCACCGCCACCGACGCGGTCGATGTCTGCCGCTACAGCGTGATGGAGATCGAACGGGTCGTGCGGCTCGCGGCCGCCCTGGCGCATGCCCGCAGCCGGAAATTGACCTCGGTGGACAAGGCCAATGTGCTCGAAACATCCCGCCTGTGGCGCGCCACGGTGAACCGCATCATGCCGGCCGAATTTCCCGACGTCGCCGTGGAACACATGTTGGTGGATTCGGCCGCCATGCATCTGTTGCAGCGGCCGCGCGACTTCGACGTGATCGTCACCGAGAATATGTTCGGCGACATTCTTACCGATGAAGCCTCCGTGCTGGCCGGATCCATGGGGCTTCTGCCTTCCGCGTCGCTGGGCGCCGATCCTCGCGGCGGCGTGTTCGAGCCCATTCACGGTTCCGCGCCGGACATTGCCGGCCGCGGCATTGCCAACCCGTACGCGGCAATCTTGAGCGCGGCAATGCTGCTGCGCCATGCACTGCGATTGGACACCGAAGCGAAAGCCCTGGAAACGGCGGTGCACCAGGCGATCGGCGCCGGCGCGCTCACCGCCGATCTCGCCGCTCCGGGCAGGTCGATTACGACGCGCGCTGCTTCAGACGCGGTGTTGGCTGCGCTCTAGTCCCATAGTGACCGGCGGCGCGTTCCAGGCCTGCGCGCAGGTCCGCAACGAGGTCAACGTGATCCTCGATGCCCACCGACACTCGGAGCAGCGCATCGCTGATTCCCGCCCGCAACCGCGCCGATTCTTCCATGCCCGCGTGCGTCATGCTGGCCGGGTGAGCGATCAGGCTTTCGACCCCGCCCAAAGATTCGGCCAGGGTGAAGCACTGAAGGCCCGTGAGGAACGCACCGACGGCAGGCTCACCGCCGGCGAGTTCGAAGCTCAGCATCGCCCCAAAGCCGCTTTGTTGCCGGCAAGCGATCTCGTGGCCCGGATTGCTCTCGAGCCCCGGATAGTAGACGCGCCGCACCTCGGGATGGCGCGTCAGGAAATCGACGATGTGCGCTGTATTCTCGCCGTGAACGCGCATCCGTGCATGCAAGGTGCGCACGCCGCGCAACGTGAGAAAGCTGTCGAACGGCGCCCCTGTGACGCCGATGGCGTTGGCCCACCACGCCAGGTCCTGGTGCAGTTCCGCGGTCGCCGCGATCACCGCACCCCCCACCACATCGCTATGGCCATTGAGATACTTGGTGGTGGAGTGAATCACGAAATCAGCGCCGAGCGCCAAGGGCTGCTGCCAGAGCGGCGATAGAAACGTATTGTCGACGGCGGCCAGCGCACCGGCCGCATGGGCGGCGTCGCAGACCGCGCGAATGTCGACCACCCGCAGCAAAGGATTGCTGGGCGTCTCGATCCACACCAATCGCGGCGCGGCCTCGAGCGCGGCACGCAGCTCGGCCGGGTTGCTTTGATCGACGAAATCAACCACCAGATTTCCCTTGGCTTGCAGCGCCGTGAGCAGCCGGTGGGTGCCGCCATAGCAATCATAGGGCGCCACCACGCGTGCCCCGGCCGGCAAGGTCGCCAAGATCAAGGTGATGGCGGCCAAGCCCGTGCAGGTGACGATGGCGCCGGCGCCGCCTTCGAGGTCGGCCAGCGCAAGTCCGAGCTGATCGCGGGTCGGATTGCCGGAACGCGTGTAGTCGTACTTGCGGGGCTGACGATAGCTTTCGAAGGCGAAATTCGACGACAGGTAAATCGGCGGCACCACGGAGCCGTGGTGCGAGTCGGACTCGAGTCCCGCTCGAACCGATCGGGTCGCGATATGCTTGGGTGGTGCTTTGCTCATGGTTGATGCTCCGCTAGGGCCTGCTTGAAAATGGGGGTCAGGGCGGCGGCTTCCTTCAGGAAGGCGTCGTGCCCGAAAATGGAATTGATTTCGATGAGCTGCCGGGGGCCGTTCAAGCGTGCGGACAAAGCCTGCATGTCATTGAACGGCACCAGCTGATCTTCGCGTACCGCGATCAACGTTGCCGGTGTGTGCACCTGCGTCGCATCCATCGCATGCAGATCGATCGATTCGCTCAAGGTCAGAAATGATTCCGCGCGATAGTTCTGCACATAGTCATCGCCGCGCGCAAACAGATAGTCCTCGATCGGGAAGCGGAAGCGATCCGCAGCGCGTGTGGGCGCGCCGCCGAACCTGAGCGCAAACTCGACGGGACTGCGATAGGTAGCCATCGCCAGCGCCCGAGCCAGCTTGAGTCCCGCTGCGCCATCGCCGCGCGCGATCGCCTCGCGCACGATTTGCCGCTGCACACTGCGCCACGCCGTCGAGAGCACCTGGCCTCTATCGGCGGCGCTCAAGACCACGATGTGATTCACGAGCGCGGGGTAACGTTCTGCAAAACACAGCGCCACCATACCGCCGTAAGAAGCGCCGACAATGGCGTGCAAGGCCCTCAGCCCCAGGTGCCGCACGATGTGACTCAGGGCCTTGGCCTGATCGTAGGAACTGATGGGCGGAAATCGGCCGCCGACGCCGGGCGTGGTGCTGCCGCCGCGTCCGCCCAGATAGTCGATGCCCAGAACGCGATACTGCCGCGTATCGACACCAAGTCCCGGGCCTACCATTTCGGGCCACCAACCCTCGCCCTGCCCGGTCACCACGCGATGCGCTGAGATTCCGCCGAGAACCGCGACGACAGGGCCTGTCTCGTTGCCGACCAGACGGAAGCTCACCCTCGCATCGGGGATGGAATCCCCGTAGTGCAGTTCGAAGGGAACGAGACCCAGGGTCCCATCGATGGGATCTAGGTCGATCGGATTTAGCGCGTTTTTTTTGGCCACGACCGCTGAAAGCTCCTTGAAGGCGACATAACCCCTGGAGCATCGGCTCGCAGCCCATTGACGTCGCAGACAAGCGCAATCGGCTGCTCATCTACCGGATTCGCGCCTATTGCGCGTCCGCAGGAGTTGGCACCGTTCCGGACCGCGCAAGCGCGAAAATCGGTGGTTGCCCCGGCTTCTAAGGGCCTTTCCCTCAGCCGGTCTAGATGAGCCGCAGAATTTTAGGCACCCGAGCGCAGCGCGTCAAGCATTTTACCGCCATCCACTTGCATCCTCTTTATCAACGTATTAATGTACTAGCGCGTTAGTACAGCCGCGGCATTGCATCGATACTCGAAGGGCACCATGAAAACCAACCGGCCGGTAACCTTGCGACAGGAACAGCAGCATGAGCGCGCGCTCTGCACGGCGATCCTGGCCTTGCGTTCGGTCGAGGAGTGCCGCAGCTTTTTCCGCGATCTGTGCACACCCGCGGAGTTGCAGGCGATGGCGGATCGTTGGGCCGTGGTGGAGCTGCTGGAGCGTGGCTTGCCGTACCGGGAAATCCACAAGCAAACCGGCGTCAGCGTGACCACCGTCGGCCGCGTCGCGCGTTACTTGATGTCGGGCAACGGCGGCTATCGGGCGGTAACCGAGCGGCTGAAACTCAATGCGTAGTGCTCGAGACCCCGGCGATCCCATGCGCCTCAAAATCGCCGTGCAAAAGAGCGGCCGCCTCACCGACAGCTCCCTCGATCTGCTGTCGCGCTGCGGCCTGAAGTACAGCCGCGGCAAGGATCAGCTGATGTGCTATGGCGAGAACATGCCGCTCGACGTGCTGTTCGTACGCGATGACGATATTCCCGACCTGGTGCAGGAGGATGTCTGCGACCTAGGATTGGTCGGCTTGAACGTGGTCGAGGAGAAGCGGCTCGCATTCCAGGCACGCGATATCGGGCCCTTGTTCGAGACCGTGCAGCTGCTGGACTTCGGCCGCTGCAGGCTGTGCATCGCCGTACCCGACGGGTTCGGCTATGAGGACGCGCAATCGCTGCAAGGCCGGCGCATCGCCACCACCTACCCGAATATCCTGTCCCGCTTCCTCCGGGAGAACGGCATTTCCGCCGAGGTCGTCGTGCTCTCGGGGTCGGTGGAAATAGCGCCGCGGTTGGGGCGCGCCGATTTGATCTGCGATCTGGTCTCGACCGGCTCCACGCTCGCCGCCAATCACCTGCGCCACGCGCACACGGTGCTGGAAAGCCAGGCGGCGCTGATCCGCACGCCGATGCCCATCCCGGTGGAGAAACAGGAGTGGACGCGGCGCTTGCTGATGCGCATCGACGGCGTCGAACAGGTCAAAGGCAGCAAGTACATCATGCTGCATGCGCCCCGCTCCGCGCTGGCGGCGATCGCAAAGCTGCTGCCCGGCAGCGAAGCCCCCACCGTCATTCCGTTGGAGGGCCGGGGCGATCGCGTCGCGGTGCACGCCGTGTGCCGCGAAAATGTCTTTTGGGAAACGCTGGAGGACTTGAAGGGTGCGGGAGCCACGTCCGTGCTGGTTCTGCCGGTCGAAAAGATGCTGGCCTGAGCTATTCATGAACGATTGGTATATTTATGCCCTCCTTCGAGCCTTTCCGTCATTTATGAATTGTTCAGGCTAGGGCACGGCGACCACCATGAGGATCCTCGATTGGAAAACCTTGTCTGCGGCGCAGCGCGCCGACGCGCTGAAGCGCCCTGCGCAGTGCGACGCCGTGCGCGTCACCGCCACCGCGCAGGACATCATCGAGCGGGTGCGCAGCGAGGGAGATGGCGCGTTATTGGCGCTGACGGAACAATTTGACGCCGTGCGCTTGACGCAGCTCAAGGTGACGCCGGAAGAGTTCGAGGTCGCGGCAGGCGAATTGAATGCCGAACAGCATGCCGCCATCGAACGCGCCATATCCACGGTACATCGGTTCCACGCGGCGCAAATGCCGGCGCCGCTGCGCGTGGAGACGGCGCCCGGGGTGCTCTGCGAGCGGCTGAGTGTGCCGATTCGTGCCGTAGGCCTGTACGTGCCGGCCGGCTCTGCGCCGTTGCCGTCCACGGCCATCATGCTGGCGGTTCCGGCGCGCATCGCCGCCTGCCCGGTGCGCATCATGTGCACGGCACCCACCCGCCACGGCACGGCCGATCCGGCCGTTCTGGTCGCGGCACGCAAAGCCGGCGTCGACCAGGTCTTCAAGGTCGGCGGCGCCCAAGCCATCGCCGCCATGGCCTACGGCACCGCCACGATTCCGAAGTGCGACAAGATTTTCGGACCGGGCAATGCCTATGTGACCGCGGCCAAGATGCTGGTTGCGCAGGACGCGGACGGCGCCGCGGCCGACCTTCCGGCCGGCGTCACCGAGGTGATGATCATCGCGGATGCCGGCGCGCGCGCGGATTTCATTGCGGCGGATTTGCTCGCACAGGCGGAACACAGTCCCGAAGCGCAAGCCATCCTGCTGACCCCGGATGCCGGGCTGGCGGCAGCGGCGATGCGCGAGGTCCAGCGCCAAAGCAGCCGATTGTTTCGCGCGCGGATTTTGGCGCAGTCGTCGAAGTCGATGCGATTCATCGTGGTCGAAGCGCTGCAGACGGCATTCGACATCGCCAACACTTATGCCCCGGAACATCTGCTGCTGCAGGTTACCGAGCCGCGCACCTGGCTGCCGCGGGTGACCGCGGCGGGCGCGGTGTTTCTCGGGCCATGGTCGCCGGAATCCATGGGAGATTATTGCAGCGGACCCAATCACACCCTGCCCACCTACGGTTATGCCCGAGCGCATAGCGGCTTGTCGCTCGAGGACTTTCAGAAGCGCATCACCGTTCAGGAACTCTCCCCTGCAGGCCTTCAAGGATTGGGGCCGACCGCGCAGGTGCTGGCCGATCTCGAGGGCTTGGATGCACATGCAGCGGCGGTGAGCATCCGCCTGGAGGCGCTGGCGTGAGCGCGGTGACGTCGTGAGCGCGGTCACTTCCCTGGCGCGCCCGGAGATCGTGACGCTCAAGGCGTATGCCCACGCCGCCTGGCTGCCATCTCTCACGCGTCTGCACGCGAATGAGGCGCCCTGGCGGCCCAGCGGCGACAGTACCAGCGCCGGTCTCAATCGCTATCCTGAACCCCAGCCGCGTGCCCTCATCAGCCGGCTGGCGGCGCTCTACGGTGTGCACACCGACCAAGTGCTTGGTACGCGCGGCGCCGATGAGGCGATCGATGTCCTGTCCCGGATCTATTTGCGTGCCGGCATCGACGCGATCCTGCAATGCAGTCCGACTTTCGGAATGTATCAAGTCGCGGCAAGCATCCAAGGCGCTGAGGTGATCGAGCTGCCTTTGCGTCGCGATCGGGGCTGGAGCGTCGATGCGGCGGGCGTGTTGGCCGCGTGGCGGCCCAACATCAAGCTGGTGTACTTGTGCTCACCGAACAATCCCACCGGCAATCTCCTGGACATCGCGGCGCTCGAGCAGATTTGCACGGCGCTGGATGGGAAAGCCGTCGTGGTCATCGACGAGGCTTACATCGAATGGTCGCGTACGGCCGGCGTCGCCCGCTGGCTCGGGCGCTTCGAGACGCTCGCCATCTTGCGCACCCTCTCCAAGGCGCATGCCTTGGCCGGCGCGCGCATCGGCGCCCTGTTGGCTTCGGCCGAACTGATTCAACTGGCCCGGCGCGTCATTCCGCCCTACGCGCTCGCGCAGCCGACCATCGAGGCAGCACTGCGCGCTTTGGAGCCCCGCGAGATCGCCGCGTCTCAAAGCCGCCTCGATGCCCTGCTGACGGAAAAAGAGTACCTGCGCCGGGGGCTGGCCGCATCGCCGTTGGTCGAAAAAGTGTGGGCCAGCGACGCCAATTTCTTCATGATCGATTGCCGCGATGCGGACCGTTTCATGAGCGCCGGCATCGCCGGCGGTTTGATCGTCCGCGACTTGCGCGCCCATCCTGCCCTACCCCGGTCTCTGAGAGTCTCGGTGGGCACGCGGGCCGAAAACGATGCGCTATTGCGCTGCGTGGGCCTCGCGTGAGCGGCCGGCGCATCCTGTTCCTCGATCGCGACGGCACCCTGAACGAGGAGGTGGCGGACGAGCAGGTGGACAGCCTGGCAAAAGTTCGCCTCATGCCCGGGATCGTGCCGGCGTTGCTGGATTTGAAGCGTGCCGGTTTCACCTTCGTCATGGTCACCAACCAAGACGGCCTGGGGACGCAGAGCTTCCCGCGCGAATCTTTCGAGCTCGCGCACCGTTTCATTCTGGATTTGCTCGGCTCGCAAGGAATCGAGTTCGAGGCCGTATGCATCTGCCCGCACTTCAAGCACGAAGACTGTGCCTGCCGCAAGCCGAAGCTGGGCATGATCGCCGGCTTCCTGGCCGCGAATGACATCGACAAGCGACACAGCTTCGTGATCGGCGATCGCGACACGGATCTGAGGTTTGCCGAGAATCTCGGCGTTCAGGGCTTGCGGATCCGCTTGGGCGGCGCTTCCGGCGAGACCTGGCCGGCCATCGCCGCACGCATCATCGGACAGGCGCGCCGCGCCCACATCCGCCGCAAGACCAAGGAAACCGATATTGCGGTCGAGGTCGATTTGTCGCGCGAGGGCCCGAGCACCATCGCCACCGGCCTGGGGTTTTTCGATCACATGCTGGAGCAGATTGCCAGGCACGGCGGCTTCGCATTGACCCTCCAATGCACCGGTGACTTGAGAATCGACGAACATCACACGGTCGAGGACTGCGCGCTGGCCCTGGGCGCGGCGCTGCGCGAGGCGCTGGGCGACAAACGCGGCATTGCACGCTATGGATTTCTATTGGCCATGGACGAGGCCGAGGCCCGGGTGGCGCTTGACTTGAGCGGCAGGCCCTTCTTCGTCTGGGAGGGGAAATTCAACCGCGAGCGGGTCGGCGAACTGCCCACCGAATTGGTGCCGCATTTTTTCAGATCCTTGAGCGAGTCCTTGGGAGCGGCCTTGCATGTGAGCGTACGCGGCGAGAACACGCACCACATGATCGAGTCCTGCTTCAAGGGCGTGGGGCGCAGTCTGCGTCAGGCCATCCGCCTGGAAGGCGCGGAGCTGCCGAGCACCAAGGGGACACTTTGAGCGCCGGCGATGTGGTGATCATCGCGGGCGGCGGCGCGAACATCGCTTCGCTGCAGTTTGCCCTGGAGCGGCTCGGGGCAAACTCGCGGGTATCGGCGGACCCCGAACAGATTCGCAGGGCCAGCCACGTCATCCTACCCGGCGTGGGTGCTGCGGCGGATGCGATGGCGCGCCTGCGCCTGAGGAACTTGGACAGCTTGCTTCCATCGCTGAAGCAGCCCGTGCTGGGCATCTGCTTGGGGATGCAGCTGCTGTTCGATGCCTCTGAGGAGGGCCAGGTGAATTGTCTGGGCATCATCCCGGGACTCGCCAGCCGCTTCGCCGCGGCCCCCGGCCGTCCGGTGCCGCACATGGGATGGAATACCTTGAGCATCGAGAGGCCCTGTGCGCTGCTGGAAGGCCTGTCTGCAGGTGACTATGCCTACTTCGTGCACAGCTATGCGCTCTCGACCGGCGCGTCGACCATCGCGAGCAGCCACTATGGCAAGCCGTTCAGCGCCTGCGTGCAGCGGGGCAACTTCTACGGTGCGCAATTTCACCCGGAACGCTCCGCCAAGGTGGGTGCCCGCCTGCTGCGAAATTTTCTAGAGCTAACCACGGCCGCATGCAGCTCATTCCCGCCATAGACCTGAGAGACGGACACTGCGTGCGCTTGCTGCATGGCGACTTCGGTGCCGAAACCCGCTATCCCACCGATGCCCCGACGCTGCTGGCGAAGTATCGCGATTTGGGCGCGCACTGGCTGCACGTCGTCGATCTCGACGGCGCTCGCAGCGGCCTGCCCGACAATCGTGCCATGGTGCTGCAATTGGCCGCACAGAAGTCGGTCAAGCTGCAGGTGGGCGGCGGGTTGCGCAATACCGCGGCGCTCACGCAGATGCTGGACGCCGGTGTACGGAGAGTCGTGGTGGGCAGCGCAGCCCTCACTCAGGTGGAGCAAGTCCAAGCGTGGCTCGAGCAGTTCGGGCCCGACCGCATCACCCTGGCTTTCGACGTATCCGTCGACGATGGCGGCGCACCGCGAGTGATGACCCATGGCTGGCAACGACAGTCCGCACTCTCTCTGTGGAGCGCGGTCGACCATTACACGGCTTCCAACCTGCGGCATGTGCTCTGCACCGACATCGGGCGCGACGGCGCCTTGAGCGGACCGAATCTCTCCCTGTACGACGAAGCCGTGCGACGCTACCCACAAATGCAATGGCAGGCTTCGGGAGGCATTCGCAACGCCCGGGATCTGCATGCCTTGGCCGGGACCGGCGCCGCTGCCGCCATCAGCGGCAAGGCGTTGCTGGAAAACCTGATTCCATTCGAGGAATTGCAGCCATTCTTGCCAAACGCCTGATTCCCTGCCTCGATGTGCGCGATGGACAGGTCGTGAAGGGCGTCCGATTCCGCGATCACCGCATCGTCGGCGACATTCTGCAACTCGCCGCCCGCTATCGCGACGATGGCGCGGACGAACTGGTGTTTTACGACATTTCCGCCAGCCCCGAAGGGCGCAGCGTGGACCGCACCTGGGTATCGCGCGTCGCGCGCATCTTGGATATCCCCTTCTGCGTCGCAGGCGGCATTCGTTCGGTCGCCGAAGCGGAAGACGTCCTGGCGGCGGGAGCCGAAAAGATATCGGTCAATTCACCCGCACTCGAGGCTCCGGGCCTCATCGACGACTTGAGCCGCCGATTCGGCGCCCAGTGCGTGGTGGTCGGCATCGACAGCCAAACCATCGGGGATGCATACCTGGTGCAGCAATTCACGGGCGACGTGCGGCGCACCCGAAATACGGCGCGAAGTACGCTGGAGTGGGCCTGCGAAGTGCAGGCCCGCGGCGCCGGGGAAATCGTGCTCAACTGCATGGCGAGCGATGGCGTGCGAGGCGGCTATGACATTGCGCAATTGCGGGCCGTGCGTGCGATCTGCCAGGTACCCCTGGTGGCCTCCGGGGGCGCGGGCGCACCTCGACACTTCGCCGAAGTGTTCCAATCGGCACAGGTCGATGCAGCCCTCGCCGCCGGCGTATTTCACTCCGGCGAAATTGCCATTCCAGACCTGCGGCGCGAACTGCGCGCGTTGGGAATCGAGGTCCGCCCATGACGTTGCCGGTCGTTGATTGGGAAAAAATGCAGGGGCTGGTCCCTGCCATCATTCAGGACGCCAACTCCGGTGCGGTACTGATGATGGGTTACATGAACCGCGAGGCGCTCGCGGTGACGCAATCCACCGGCCGCGTCACCTTTTGGAGCCGAAGCAAGGGCCGCTTGTGGACCAAGGGCGAGAGCTCGGGTCACTTTCTGGAAGTTCGCAGCATAGCCGCTGACTGCGATCAAGACACCCTGCTCGTCTTGGTTGAGCCCATCGGACCCGCCTGCCACCTGGGTACTAAAACTTGTTGGGGCGCGGAGGCACCGCGCTCCCTCGCCGAGGACCTTGCTTTCTTAGGTCAGCTCGAGCACATCGTCGCGCAGCGCATCGCTGCCCGTCCAGAAGGCAGCTACACCGCAAAGCTGCTCGACGCGGGCCTGACCCGCATGGCGCAGAAGGTCGGTGAGGAAGGCCTGGAACTGGCGCTCGCTGCCGTGGCCCAATCGGACCGCGAAGTCATCGGCGAAGCGGCGGACCTGCTGTTCCACACCGTGCTCCTGCTCAAAGCCAAGGGCTTGTCGCTGGCGCAGGTTGTCGGGGAACTGCAATCACGCCACAGTGGGTGAGCAATCAAGCGAGACTACACCGAACTGTTGAAATGGACTCCTCCTGGTTAGGCGATTACGCGGAGCTTTTCGCGTAGGTACTCCGGAGCGAGGTCTGCGCCATTGGGCCAGACTAAGGTGTGCAATTCCGGATGAAGAATGACGCGCCTAAACTCTTCGACATTGTGCAACGGCGCAAAGATCTGGCCTGTAAGGTCCTGCGAAAGGTCGACGTCGCCCTCAGCACCGTCACTGAATCGAATCCAGACTATAAAACCGGCGACGTAATGCGCTTCAACTATTCTCGGCAACATGAGAGTTACTCCAGCGGGTCAATCTTGGGAAGTGCCCGTTGCGCCTTACGTTCTCCGCCGCAGCGCATAAAAGCCGATTCCCATCCAGACCACATTGAGCGCCACCGAGGGCCACGCATGGTTATAGGCGCAGTTGACGATGAACCCGGCCGCACCGAGGATGTTCGCGATTTGGTAGAGCGAAGAGCGCGGTGGGACCTTGCCGAAGGACAACATGCCATAGGCGCCGAGCAGGAGCACGGCCGCCACCCATCCGGCTATGTCAACGAAGGTCTTCAGCGTCATGCAGGTTGCGCGGGCACTGACTCGGCGGCGCCAGGCAAGCGCAGTCGAAATTCTCTTCGCACCAGCCAGAGGCTGAAGATCGCTTGCAGGGCGACGCCGGCGACGGACAGGTACCACACGTGAATCAAGGCGAAATCCGGCCGCGTCGACATCCACAACACCGGTAGGACGAAACTCAAGAGCCGGCTTGCGGAACTCAAGACCGCGGGTACCGTGTTGCCCAGTCCTTGAAAAACGGCCGAGCAAGTGAACACGAACCCCGAGGCCAGAAAATTCCAGGATATGACCTGCAGATACTGCGTGCCCACCGCCAGGGCCGTGGGGTCCTTGGTGAATCCGCGGACGAGCCACGCCGATCCCCACTGACAAAACAACGTCAGGAATACCATGATGCAGCTGCCGATCAGGGCCGCCAGCAGGAAGGTTTCGCGTACCCGAAGGAATTTACCGGCGGCAAAGTTTTGCCCGACGATCGGCGCCGCGGCAAACGCCACCGCCATGGCGGGCAGGAACATGCTTTGCATGATGCGCATGCCGATGCCGAAACCGGCCTGAGCGTCCGGACCAAAGCGGCGCAGAACCCAATACAGTACCGCCATCAACACGAACATGAGAAAAAACTCCCCACCCGCGGGCAAGCCGATGCGCAGCAGCCGGCGCCACTGCCCAAGCTGCGGGCGCCACTGCGCGGGTACGAACCCGACATACTTCTCCAGGCGGTGAAAATAGAGCGCCAGCATGACGACGCCCGCCGCCAGCGAAATGGAACTCGCGAACCCCGCCCCGGCGACCCCCATGGGGTGCCCGGTTCCCCAGCCCGCGATCAGCACGGGCGCCAACACGGCATTTAGAATCACGGTCAAAACCTGTACGACCATGGTCGGCTGAACGATCCCGGTGCCGCGCAATGCAGAGCCCATCACCACCATCGCGAACTGCAGCGCGAGGCTCGGCAGGAACCAGTGCAGGTATTGAATTCCGGCCGCCACCGTCGCGGGACTCGAACCCAAGGTGCTCACGTAGTACGGTCCGGCGAAAAACCCCAGCAACAGGGTGATGACCGTAAGACCGGCGGCAAGGGCCAGGCTTTGATTGAAAACCAGCGTGGCGTCCGCCCGATCTTTGCGGCCCGCCGCGTGCGAAATCAGCGTGACGGTGCCGACGCCCAGCACCTGCGTGGCCGCGAATACGATGAACATGACATTGCCCGCGGCACTGACGCCCGCGAGTGCGGCATCTCCCAATCCCGCAACGAAGTACAGGTCGATGAGGAAGTACAAGGTCTGAAAGAACATGCCCGCCGCAATCGGCATTGCCATCTGCAAAATGTTCCTGGCGATCGAACTGTCGGTAAGGTCTTTCACCGGACATCACCCCTCTTTGGTTCGCCATTGTGCCATAGCGTCAAGACTTACTAGACGGCGCGTGCAAATGCTACGCTGCGCCGATGACAATACTTCCAGATTTCGATATGTTGCTTTTCGGCGGCACGGGTGATCTCGTGACGCGCAAATTGTTGCCTGCGTTGTATCGGCGCTACGCCGCCGGGCAGGTATCCGCAAACTCGCGTATTTTCGGCATCGCCCGGTCTGCGTTGACGCGCAGCGCCTATACGACGCAGGCGGAAGTGGCCTGCCGCGAATTCATCGGCCAGGAATTCGATGCCAAGCAATGGGAAGGCTTCAGCCGCCTGCTTGACTACCTGAGGATCGATGGGGGGGCCGAAAAAGACTACGGGGCTCTGGCGGACACGTTGAAGAACCGGGACGCCGTGATACGCGTGTTCTTCTTCTCGACCGCATCCAATCTTTTTTCCGTGATCTGCCAAAATCTTGCCAAGGTCGGGGCGGTCACACCGCTGTCACGGGTGGTCCTGGAGAAACCGCTGGGTCATGATACGGCCTCGGCCGACCTCATCAACGAGCAAGTCGGGGCGGTGTTTTCGGAGCGCCAGATTTACCGGATCGACCACTATCTTGGCAAGGAAGCGGTACAGAATCTCATGGCCTTGCGCTTCGGCAACGCGCTGTTCGAGCCTCTCTGGCGCCGCGGCCTGATCAAGCACATTCAGATCACCGTGGCGGAGGAGCTGGGGGTGGAGCGCCGCGGGAATTTCTACGACAAGACCGGCGCCCTGCGCGACATGGTTCAAAACCACCTGCTGCAGCTGCTGTGCATCATGGCAATGGAGCCGCCGGCCAGCAGCTCTCCGGACTGCGTGCGCGACGAGAAGCTCAAGGTCTTGAGAGCGCTGCGGCCTTTGCGCGATCGCGATGTACTCACCAAATCAGTGCGCGGCCAATACAAGGCCGGCGCGGTTCGCGGAGTGCCGGTACCGGGATATCTGGAAGAGGCCGATATTGCACCGGACAGCACCACCGAAACCTTCGTCGCGCTGAAAGTCGAGATCGATACCTGGCGTTGGGCGGGCGTGCCGTTTTACCTGCGCACCGGCAAGCGGCTGCAGGATCGGGTTACCGAATTGGTGGTTACCTTCGACGAGGTCCCGCTTCCGATATTCGAGATGCCGGGCGCCACCCATACGGCCAATGAACTGGTCATACGCCTGCAGCCCGACGAAAGCATCACCATGACCATACTGGCCAAGAATCCGGGCGAAGGCATGCGCCTGAAGCCTGTGAGCCTTGCCCTGCACCTGAACGAATCGTTCAAGACTCGCAGCCTCGACGCCTACGAGCGGCTGTTGATGGACACGGTGAAGGGAAACCTGACGCTGTTCATGCGCCGGGACGAACTCGACGCAGCCTGGGCGTGGATAGACCCGATTCGTGCCGCCTGGGAACAGTTCGACGAAGGCCCGAAAGTATATATCGCCGGTACCTGGGGACCTGCATCCTCCAGTGCCATGCTCAGCCGTGACGGATTTGCCTGGCATGATGAACTCTGACCCCCCCGTCGCGAAGTTCGAAGGCCTCGAGGCGCAGTCGCGCGCACTCGCGGATCGAATCGCGGCGAGCCTCAAGAGTGCCATAGCGGCGCGCAGGCTCGCCAGCCTGGTGGTGTCCGGCGGTAAATCACCGATCAGGATGTTCGAATTGCTGCGCGCCGAGGAACTCGATTGGGGTTCGGTGTGTGTCGCACTGGCCGACGAACGCTGGGTGGATCCATCGGACCCCGCCAGCAACGAGAAGCTGGTGCGCGATGTGCTGCTCAAGGGACCGGCCGCGGCCGCGCGGTTTCTCGGCCTCAAAAACGGCGCCCCCACGCCGGAGATGGGGGCCGTATCGGCCTGGGAGACATTTGCCCGCGTGCCACGGCCCTTCGATGCAGTGGTGCTGGGCATGGGCGATGATGGCCACACCGCCTCACTCTTCCCCGGCTCGCCCAATCTCCCCGGCGCCATCGACCCGGCGGCGGCGGCCGGATGCGTGGGAATGCGGGCACCGGTTGCGCCGCGGCCGCGCTTGAGTTTGAACTTGAGCGCGCTGCTGGACTCGCGCCGCATCATCTTGGCCATCAACGGCGCGGCGAAGTGGCGCACCTACCTCGCGGCCGGTGCGCCGGGACCGGTGCCGGACATGCCGGTGCGGGCGGTGTTGCGCCAGACGCGAACACCGGTCGAAGTGATGTGGTCGCCGTGACGGGAACCCGGCAGGCAGCGGCAAATTCTTATCGGATCGAACCATCCGCGAGTATTGCGCGGATATCCGGCGGGCAAACCCGGTGCCGATTCAATGCTCACACATGCGGAAGCAGGAACCGCATAGTACGCCGCAGCGGTTCGGCCGCGCCCCACAGCAACTGATCGCCCACGGTGAAGGCGGACAGGTATTCGCCGCCCATCGCAAGCTTGCGCAGCCGGCCGATGGGCACCTCCAATTTGCCGCTCACCGCAGCCGGCGAGAGCGCACGAATCGTCGCATCCTTGGTGTTGGGTACGATGCGCACCCAAGGATTGCCGGCGCCGATCAATTCCTCGATTTGCGGCAGCGGCAGATCCCGCGAAAGCTTGATGGTCAAGGCCTGGGAATGACAGCGCATCGCGCCCACCCTGACGCAGATGCCTTCGATGGGAACCGGACGCGCCTCGAGCCCGAGGATTTTATTGGCCTCGGCGCCGGCCTTCCATTCCTCGCGGCTCTGGCCATTGCCCAGATCTTTGTCGATCCAGGGGATCAGGCTTCCGGCCAGCGGCACCTCAAAGTGAGTTGCGGGAAATTCCCCGCTCGAAAGAGCCGCGCTCACGGCCCTGTCGATATCGAGAATGCCGGACGCAGGGTTTTGCAACAGCGCCGACGCCGACCCGTGCAGCACGCCCATTTGCTCGAGCAGCTCGCGCATATTTTGCGCACCCGCCCCCGATGCCGACTGGTACGTCATCGCCGTGATCCACTCGACGACGCCGGCGCGCAGCAAGCCGGCCACCGCCATCAGCATGAGGGATACCGTACAGTTGCCGCCGATATAATCCTTGATGCCCTGTTCGCGTGCCGCCTGCATGACGGCCAAGTTCACCGGGTCCAGGACAATCACGGCATTCTCTTGCATGCGCAGCGACGATGCCGCGTCGATCCAATAGCCTTTCCAGCCGGCGGCGCGCAGCCGCGGGTGCGTGGCCTGCGTATAGTCGCCACCCTGGGTGCTGATGAGCATCGGCAGTCTGGCCAACGCTGCGATGTCATTGGCGTCTTGCACCCTCGAGGCGGTCGAACCCACCCGAGGTCCCGCCCCGCCTGCCTGCGAGGTGCTGAAAAAAACCGGCGAGACGTGGTCGAAGTCCTTTTCCTCCCGCATCCGATCGAGCAGGACCGAACCTACCATGCCGCGCCACCCGATGATGCCGACCTCTTTCATGCTCAGATCATAATCTCTCGCGCCGGAGGGCGCCGGTTGTAGTTCGAAGACATGGCATAGCCGTAGGCTCCGCAGTTGGCAATGAGAATGACATCACCTTCCTGGGTGACCGGAAGCCAACGATCCGAGCCCAGCTGATCCCCGCTCTCGCAGATCGGTCCCACGACATTGACCCGATGGCTCATGGGTTCCTGGAGCCGGGTGAGGTTGCGGATATCGTGATGCGCACCGTACAACGCGGGGCGAATCAGCGAATTCATGCCCGTGGCGACACCCACGTAGTGCACATCGCCCTTGGCCTTGAGCTGGGTCACCACGGCCAACAGGACGCCCGCCCTCGCCACCAGATACCTGCCCGGCTCCATCCAGAACTCGAGGTGCGGAAAATCCCTGGCCAGTCCCGCGACCCCCCGATCGAGTGCACCGAGATCGATTTCGTCGTGACCGAGTTGATCCGGAACGCCGATGCCCCCGCCCAAATCCACCACGGCGGCCTGAGGGAAGCTGCTTTTGGCGAGATTTCCCAGCAGCTCGCCTGTTTCGATCCAGTTGGCCACATCGAAGATTCCACTGCCCGTGTGTGCGTGCAATCCGGTCACCCGCACACCCAGCGCCTTCGTCAGCGCGACGACTTCATCCATCTCGGACATCGAGATGCCGAACTTGGTATGCACACCGGCGGTGCGCACATGGCTGTGGTGGCCCCGGCCAAATCCAGGATCGACGCGCAGGAATATCTCCTGTCCGCGAAAGATTTCAGGCCACATTTTCAATGGATAAAGATTGTCCAGCGTGACCCGTACCCGCCTGCTGAAGCCGAATTCATACTCGGCCCGCGGCGCGAAATTCGGGGTAAACAGGACTCGCTCGGGTGCAAGCGCCGGCACCGAGGCGAATGCATGCTCCAGCTCGCCGCGCGAAACACACTCCAGGGTCAACCCTGCCCCGTACACCTTGCGCAAAATCTCCGCGTGCCCATTGGCCTTCATCGCGTACGCCCAGCGCTTGACCGATCTCACGCCCAGCACCGCGGCGATCGCGGCATCCAAGGTCTGCGTATCGTAGACATAGGCCGCCGATTCACGCGCCGCGATTTCCAGCAGTGCGCTGCGCTTCTGCGGCAGCTCCCACCAATTCGCGGCCGGCGCTGCGCCCGGGTCCTTGGCGGAAAATAATTGCGCCCAGGTAGGGCCGAGCACCCGATCCGAGCCGATGCTCTGAATGAGCCGTTCGTGCAACTGTTGCACCAGCCGATCGCCTTGGGATTCGTCGATGACGAACGTGAAATTCAAGTCGTTGGCGGCCTGCGTCACCAGGTAAATCTTGTGGTCTTGGAACAATTCAAAGGCCGAGCCCATTTCATGCAGGATGCCGCGGATATTCTGGCCCAGGAGACTCAGCGAGGCGCACGGCCCGAGAATCTCAACCCGGCACAGCTCGCTCAGGGACGCCGTGAGATTCGCGAGCGCCGCACCGTCCAGGGTATTGGCGCTGGGATCCAAGGACACCGTGACGTTGGTTTCCGAGGTCGACACGAGGTCCACCGACAAGCCGTGCTGCTTGAACACCTGGAATGCATCGGCGAGGAAGCCGACCTGATGCCACATCCCAGGGCTTTCCATCGAGACCAAGGTGATGCCCTTTTTGATGGCGATTGCCTTGACCTGCGCCGCGCTGTCGGCAACGTTTTCCGATACGACGGTGCCTTCCAGGCCGGGCGCCTGCGTCGCATAGACATGCAAGGGAATCTTGTACTGGCGCACCGGCAGCACGCAGCGCGGATGCAGGACCTTCGCGCCATTGCTGGCGATTTCCTGTGCCTCATCGTAATGCAGTTGGCGCAGCAGCCGCGCCGTCGGCACCGACCGGGGATTGGCGCTGAACAGCCCCGGCACATCGGTCCAAATCTCGAGGCGCGCCGCCTGGAGTTTCGCGGCAATATAGGCGCTCGAGGTGTCGGACCCGCCGCGGCCCAGCAGCACCGTGTCGCCGGCGGCGTTGGCCGCGATGAAGCCTTGGGTGAGCACCACGCGATCGAGCGAGCGCCAATCTGCCTGCAGCTGCGAGTCCGGGGTAAAGTCACAGGTCGCCGACAACAGACTGGACTGATGCGTCGCATGATCGCGATCATCGGCGCGCAGCACCTGACGCACATCCACCCAGGCGGTGCCGATGCCCTGCGCGTTCAAGAATTCTGCGCCCAAAGTGGTCGACAACAACTCGCCCATGGCCATGACGCGCGCGCGCGTGGCATCGTCGATGCGGCGGCGCTCCGCCAATTGACCGGCCATGTCGCGCAGCTCGCGCATGAAGGCTTCGAATCGTGGATTGGGCACGATGCCCAGGTGCCCGGCGAGGTCACGATGCGCCGCTTCGATATGATCGAGAACCGGAGCGTGCGCGGCGGTCACGGCAGACGAGAGCAGCGACTCGAGCCGGTCGGTAACACCCGTGAGCGCAGAATGGACTACTACCGGCCGAAAGTGCTCGGCGATGCGCATCCGCAGCACCCGCGCAATGTTGTGCCAATTGGCAGCGCTGGACACGCTGGTGCCGCCGAATTTGAGCACAAGCCAAGGCTGCGCTTTGTCTGGCCGAAAGGAAGAAGACATGTGATTTCAGTCCCGCGAGCCCAACGCATAGCGCCGGAATAAAACGATCATCTAACCTGGACTATTCATGAAGAACAATTGTTTTCGTGCTTCGGCGCGATCCGTGTCGTGCCGGATGAATAGTCCGACAGGCTCCTAGTCGTCTTCGAAAATATCCCGCAGTTCCTTTTCCAGCTGGCGTTCCGCCAGTACGTCTTCGACCCGGCTCCACGCTGCCTTGCCGCGTTTGCCCGCGGCCACCACCTTGGGACGGCGCTCGGTGCGCTCAATGAGGGGATCGAAGTCGTGGGCTTCTTCGGCTTCCCCGAGAAACTCCTCGTCAATATCGAAATGTTCGTCTTCGCGTTCGCTCATTTTTAGAGAAAAGCCCTTGAAATCAATAGGATCGATCTGGTCGATTTGTGAAGCTGCGCACTATATCCGATTCTGCCCGGCATTCAACTAGCACGATCAGAATCGCTTCAGTTGTGATGGGCGCCCCGCAGCGCGAGCGATACGGCCGCGAGGCACCCAGTTCGATGTCAGTTGACATTAGATTTTAATATCAATGAGTTACAGATCACTTCTCAAGTACCCGTGCGTATCGAGTCCGCGCGCTCCGGCAAGGCGCCCTGCGCGACCGCCCGATTGACGGCCGATAGAACGGCAAGCAGCGACGCTGTAATGATATTGGGGTGCATCCCAGCCCCAAACAAGGTGCGCCGGGATCGGGTGGTAATTTCTATGTAGGACACCGCTTTGGCGGCACTGCCCTGACCTCGGGAGTGTTCCTCATAAGACAGGACATCGAAGGGCAGGGCTATGGCCTTGACCATGGCATCTATGGGTCCGGATCCCTGGCCGAGCCAAGTCTCGACATGCCCCCCCTGCTCGACTTGGAGCGTCAGGCGTTCGGTATCGGCTCCGTCAGTGGATGCGGCAAGCTGATGAGAGCGGTAGGTATACGGGACTCGCGGCGCCAGGTACTCACGGCTGAACAGATCCCATATCTCTTGAGAAGTCAGTTCCTTACCGGTGATATCTGCCGCCATTTGAACGACTTGGCTGAATTCTATTTGCAGCCTGCGCGGCATGACCAATTGGTAATCTCGCTCCAACAAATAGGCGACCCCGCCTTTTCCGGACTGGCTGTTGACGCGAATGATGGAATCATAGGAACGGCCAAGATCAGACGGATCGATGGGCAGGTACGGGACATCCCAAATATCCGCTTCGCTGCGCGCAGCCAAGCCCTTCTTGATCGCGTCTTGATGCGATCCGGAAAATGCCGTGAATACCAAGTCTCCGACGTACGGATGCCGCGGATGAATGGGCAGCTGGTTACACGCCTCGGCGCAGCGCGCAGCCTCGTTAATATTGGAAAACTCCAGTTGTGGATCAATACCTTGCGAGTAAAGGTTAAGCGCCAACGTCACAATGTCCACATTCCCCGTGCGCTCGCCATTGCCGAACAAAGTGCCTTCCACGCGCTCGGCGCCCGCCATCACCGCCAGTTCGGCGGCCGCCACCGCGGTGCCGCGGTCATTGTGAGGATGCACGCTCAACACAATGGAGTCGCGGTGTCGGATATGCCGCAGGAACCACTCGATCTGATCGGCGTAAACGTTGGGGGTAGCCATTTCAACCGTCGCCGGAAGATTGAGAATCGACTTATGGCGCGGGCTCGGCTCCCACACGGCATTGACGGCATCACAGATTTCGACGGCGAAATCCAATTCAGTGCCCGTGAAGCTCTCGGGGCTGTACTCGAAGGTCCAGTCGGTGTCCGGCTGGAGCAGCGCATGCTCACGCACCACGGTCGCGCCGCGCACGGCGATATCGATGATTCCCGCACGGTCGGTGCGAAACACCACCCGGCGCTGCGCCACCGATGTCGAGTTATAGACATGCATGATGGCGCGCCGCGCGCCCCGCAAGCATTCGTAGGTGCGCGCAATGAGTTCCGGCCGTGCCTGGGTGAGCACTTGGATGACAACGTCATCCGGAATCAAGTGCTGCTCGATCAACTCGCGCACGAAATCAAAGTCGGTTTGCGACGCCGCGGGAAACCCAACCTCGATTTCCTTGAAGCCGATCTTTACCAACATGTCGAACATGCGGCGTTTTCGCGCCGCATCCATGGGCTCGATCAGCGCTTGATTGCCGTCCCGCAAATCCACGCTGCACCATTTGGGGGGCGCTGAAATGACGCGGCCTGGCCATGAACGGTCGGCCAAATCGATCGGAGCAAAGGCACGGTACTTGGAAGAAGGATTGCGCAACATGAATTTCTCTCACTCGTCAGGACCTAGGACTCGCCGTTCGCTGGCGCGTTTCAGGAGATCCGGTCTTGTCTGCGCCGACCGATGGCGCGTGAGTGAGTGGCGCCTAGCGGCGCAGCAGCAGCGCAAGCAGCCCCAGGCGCAGCTTGGGCCTGGAGCGGCTGAAGAAAAATATGCTGGCTGAAGGATGCATTGACAGGGAATCTAGCACTGCAGGCGCAGCGGGCGCAAGATTGTATTCATGGAACACGGATCCGGTACGCACGTCGTTTTCAATCAAACCCCGCCGCTGATGGACTACAACCTGTTCGAAAGCGACGCCGCATTGCAGGAGGCCGTGCGGCGCGAAGGCGCCGCTTGGGCGTTGGGAGATCTGGCCCAAGCCGGCGCTGAATTGGGTACATGCACCCTTTATGAGCATGCCCGCCTCGCCAATCGTTTCACCCCCGTACTGCATAATTTCAATGCGCAGGGCGAGCGCGTCGACTCGATCGAGTTTCACCCCTCCTGGCATGCCCTCATGCAGGGCATCGCCGCGCGCGGGTATCACAGCAGCCCCTGGGCGCAGGGGGACCCTGAAAGGCCCGCCGCACATGCGGCACGCGCGGCGGGTTATCTGATGCAGGCGCAGATCGAGAGCGGCACCCTGTGTCCGACCACCATGACCTATGGCGCGATCGCCGCCATGCGCCGCGATGCTTCGCTGGCGCGCGAATGGGTGCCGCGATTGCTCAGCCGCGAATACGACGCGCGCGACATTGCCTTTCAGGACAAACGCGGCGGCCTGATCGGCATGGGCATGACCGAAAAACAAGGCGGTTCGGATGTCCGCGCCAATACCACTCGCGCGCAACGTTCGTCCGACGGCAGCTATCGTATTACCGGGCACAAATGGTTTTTTTCTGCGCCGCAATGCGACGCGCACCTGGTGCTGGCGCAATCCGGCAGCGGCTTGTCGTGTTTCTTCATGCCGCGGCGATTGCCGGACGGAACCCTCAACGGCATCTATATCCAGCGGCTGAAGGACAAGCTCGGCAATCGCTCGAATGCATCTTCCGAGGTCGAATTCGTCGACGCCTGGGCGACCCTCATGGGTGAGGAAGGCCGCGGCATATCGACCATCCTCGAAATGGGAACCTTTACCCGCTTGGATTGCTGCACCGGAAGCGCCGGCATGATGCGCCAGGCAGTGGTCCAGGCCTTGCACCATGCCGGTCATCGAAAAGCGTTCGGCTCATCGTTGATCGATCAGCCGTTGATGCGCAGCGTGCTTGCCGATTTGGCATTGGAATCGGAGGCCGCCACCGCCTTGAGCCTGCGCCTGGCGCGCGCCTTCGACAGTGAGCAGCCGGGCGAGATCGCGCTGCGCCGTGCGCTCACGTCCGCCGCCAAATTCTGGGTGTGCAAGCGCGGCTGCGAATTGGCCGCGGAAGCCATGGAGGTGCTGGGCGGGAATGGCTATACGGAGGAGTTGCCGCTGGCGCGCATGGCACGCGAAATGCCGGTCAATTCCATCTGGGAAGGATCCGGCAACATCATGTGCCTGGATGTGCTGCGTGCATTCGGCAGGTCAAAAGCCACCGGCGAGGTGGTGCTGCAGGAATTGTCGGCCGCGCGCGGCAATCATCGACACTACGATGCCGCGTTCGAGCGCTTCGCCGCGAGCATCGACGCCGGCGGATTGAACGAAGCGCACGCGCGCCGCTTCGCGCAATCCTTCGTCACTTTGATGCAGGCTCAAATTTTGATGACCGGCGTGACCGGCGCCTCTTCGCGGGCCGCCGCGGAAGCGTTCTGCGCGACGCGTCTGGGCGAGAGCGGCTGGGGAGCCGTGTTCGGAGCCAGCGATGCGCAAATCGACGTCGACGCGATTCTCGCGCGTGCTTGGGATCGGCACTAGCCGGCATTATTCATGAACACCTAGGGTACTCGTCGCCGGCTTGCTATCTAGCTTTCACCCGTTCATGAATAATTCCGGCTAGGAACCGGTCTGAACCCATCCTTGGAGCCGATCCTTGATCAGGGTGGCGAGCGCGGCGGCGTGAGCATCGCCGTCATTCAATCCCGGCACCAGCGTCAACTGCTCCCCGCCCCACTCCAGAAATCTGTCCCGATACTCGATGGCCACCTCTTCGAGGGTCTCCAGACAGTCCACCGCAAACGACGGCGATGCCACCGTCAGCTTGGTGCAGCCGCGTTGCGCGAGTGCCTTGATCTTGTCCAGCGTATAGGGCTGCAGCCAAGTGACCCTGCCGAAGCGCGACTGGTAGCAAAGCGACCATTGAGTGTCGTTCAATCCCAAACGGTTGACGACCAGGCGTGTCGTCGTTTCGGTCTGGCGCTGGTAGGGATCGCCATTGGCTACGTACGAGGCAGGGATGCCGTGATAGGAAAACAGCAGATGCGAGGTCGCGCCGATGCCGGTCCAGTGCCGCTGAATCTGGCTGGTCAATGCGTTGATATAGCCCGGGTCATCATGATAGTCGTTGATGAATCGGATTTGCGGCAGGGATCGCCAGCGCTTGAGAGCGTCATTGGCCGAGTCGATGACCGATCCGGTCGTCGATGAGCAATATTGTGGATACAACGGCAACACCAGCAGCTTCTCCACGCCGCCTTGCGCGAAGGACTGCATCGCGCGCGCTATACCGGGATTGCCATAGGTCATGGCGAGTTCGACCCGCACCTCGTCACCGAACTCTGCGCGCAGCAGCCCGCCTATCTTTGCCGCAAGGCGGGCCGAATACACCGCCAGGGGAGAACCCTCCTTCATCCAAATTTTGCGATAGTTGCGTGCGGTTCTCAACGGACGAAACGGCAGCACCACCCCATATAGCAGCGGCAGCCAGATCAAACGGGAGGTGTCGATGACGCGGCGGTCGCCCAGGAATTCGCGCAGATAGCGCTGCACGGCGAAATACGAAGGCGAATCCGGCGTACCGAGGTTCACGATCAGCACCCCAATGCGGCCCGGCGTCGGGGAGGCTTCGGACGCTGTGGCGCGGGCCACGGCGTGAAAATAGGGCATGGATCAGATCCTCGAGCCAGAGCTTTCTAAAGTATTGCGCGTGCCACAGTATACTGCGTCCAGCATGAAGCCCCGCAGCCGAGCCTGAAACCATGATGTGGCTGAGTGCCAACGAGAGCCAGGCGTTGACCCTGAGCTTGGGTGTCGCTTCCCGCAGCGTTCTCTTGAGCCTGCCCTTCGCCGTCTTGCTGGCGTGGGTGTTGACTCGCCGGCAATTCGTGGGGCGCACGGTTCTCGATGCATTCGTGCACCTGCCGCTGGTGCTGCCGCCGGTGGTCATAGGCTACCTGTTGCTGCTGCTGTTCGGCGCGCGCGGACCGATCGGCGGCTGGCTCGAACGCGCGTTCGGCATCGAACTCATTTTCACGCGCAACGGCGCTGCGCTGGCCACCGCGGTGATGTCGTTTCCCTTGATGGTGCGCGCCATGCGCATCTCGCTCGAGAACGTCGATCGCGGGCTCGAAGATGCCGCGCGCACCTTGGGCGCCGGCGCCATGGATCGCTTCGCGACCATTACCCTGCCGCTCATGTTGCCCGGCGTGCTGGCAGGCGCGGTCACTGCGTTTTCCGCGGCGCTCGGTGAATTCGGCGCGGTCATCACTTTCGTGTCCAACATTCCCGGTGAGACGCGCACGCTGCCGCTGGCGTTGTATTCAGCGCTGCAAACGCCGGGCGGCGATGGCGCCGCGGCCCGTCTGGCCGTGATCTCCTGCGTCCTGGGCTTGAGCGGACTGCTGCTGTCCGAATGGCTTGCGCGCCGCGTGCGTCGCATGCTGGGCCGTTGATGCTGCAGGTTGCCGCCCAAAAGCGCCGGGGTGCCTTTGAATTGGATGCGCAGTTCGAGCTGCCCACGCCGGGCGTGGTGGCATTGTTCGGCCGTTCGGGCTCCGGCAAAAGCACGCTGGTAAATGTGATCGCGGGTTTGCTCAAAGCCGATTCCGGATGGGTGGCGCTGGATGATGCCGTGCTGCTCGACACCACGCTGCACATCGATGTGCCGCCTGAACGGCGCCGCATCGGCTATGTGTTCCAGGAAGCGCGGCTCTTTCCTCATATGAGTGTGGCTGCGAATTTGCGCTACGGACAAAGGCGCGCATGGGTGCCCTCCTTCGTGGGCATCGATCTGGTCGCCGACCTGCTCGACTTGGGCACCCTGATGCATCGTCGCACCCACCAACTCTCCGGCGGCGAGCGCCAGCGCGTGGCCATCGGCCGGGCGCTGCTGTCTCAGCCAAGTCTTCTGCTGCTCGATGAACCGTTGGCTTCACTGGATGCGTCGCGCCGCGAAGAGGTGCTGCCGTATCTGGAAACGCTGCGCGACCAATTGTCGATCCCGATGGTGTACGTCAGCCATCATTTCGATGAAGTGCTCAGGCTGGCCACCCATCTGGTGCTCATGGAGTCCGGAAAGACCATTGCGCAGGGGAACTTGAGTGAAATGAGCTTGAATCCGGGGGTGCGCGCCATCATCGGTGCCGACGCGGTGGGCGCAATCGTCGAAGGCACAGTCTTAGGGCGCGATCCTGCGAGCGGGCTGCTGCGTGTGCAGGTGGGGCACGGTGAACTCAAGGTGCATTTCGGCGCAGCGGCCCACGGCGCCAAGCTGCGGGTGCAATTGTTGGCGCGGGATCTGATCGTGGCAACTCAGGCGCCGCAGCACCTGAGCGTCCGCAACAGCTTGAGCGGCACAGTGACGGCGGTCATCAGTGACGATGAGGATGCAGACCTGATCGGCATCGACATCGGCGGCACCATCATCATGGCGCGTGTGACCAAGGCGGCGACGCGCGAACTGGGGCTCGCGCCCGGATTACCGGTCTGGGCGCTGGTGAAGACGGTGTCGCTGCGACCACACCCTATTTGACCTTGGTGCCCAGATGCAGAATGGCCACTATGTGGTCGTCCGGCGCGAGACCGACCGCAGCTTTCACTTTCGCGCTGTAGGCAGCGGGGCCCGTCTTCCACATCACCCCGTAGCCTAAATCATTCGCGGCCAACAGCAGGTTCTCTACCGCCGCGCCGACGGCAATCACTTGCTCGATTTCCGGTACCTTCGCGATGTCCTTCCTCACCGCGCAACCGGCCACCAGGATGCTCGGGGAACGCCTGATTTTCTCGCGTTCGAGTTCCATCTGCTCATCCGTGAATGCCGGTATTTGATCTCGTCTGGCCTCTGCCACCGCGTTGGCGAAGGGCTCGCGTGCGGCACCGTTTACCACCATGAAGCGCCAGGGCTTGAGGCGTCCGTGGTCCGGCGCCCGAGCGGCCGCCTGCAACAACCGCTCCAGTTCCTGCGGGGTGGGTCCCGGTTCCGCAAGGCCCTTCGCGGTGGAGCGTGAGGCAATCGCATCGAATAATTCCATCAGAAGTCCCCCGAATAACCATATAAGGGAATAAGACCGAGCGAGCCGCTGCTTTCGGCTATGATTTGCGCCCGAGATGCCGAAGTCGGCAACCCGAAATTATACCTAACGTCTTCTAAGGAGCCTTCAATGAAACGTATTGTTTTGGCGTCAATGGCCGCGCTGGTAGGCGCGAGCGCGATGGCAGCGCCGGTCACCTACACTCTCGACCCGGCCCATACCTATCCGAGCTTCGCCGCAGACCATTTCGGCGGGCTGTCGGTGTGGCGCGGCAAGTTCAACTCCACATCGGGCAAAGTCGTCTATGACAAGGACGCGAAGTCCGGCTCCCTCGACGTGACCGTCGACATCAGTTCGATCAATTTCGGCATGCCAAAATTGGACGAGCACGCCAAGTCGGCTGAAATGTTCGACGCAGCGAAGTACCCGACGGCGACCTTTTCCGGCAAGTTCACCAAGTTCAACGGCTCCGCGCCCGCGGAAGTGCAAGGCACACTGACCATGCACGGAGTGAGCAAACCGGTGACCTTGAAAATCGATTCTTTCAAGTGCATACAAAGTCCGGTGAACAAGAAGGAAGTCTGCGGCGTGGACGCTTCCTCGACCATCAATCGCGCCGAGTTCGGTGTGAACTACGGCGACAAGTATGGCTTCAACCAAGAAGTGAAGCTGCAGATCCAGGCGGAAGGCAGCCCCGCGGGCTAGTGCCGGCCTCGCATGAATCGGCCCGCCCCGCATCGAGGAGCGGGCCGGTTCTGCGATATTCAATGCTGCAGCTTTCGCGCCAAATGGGCGCGTAGCGCACCGATCTGCTCCGGTGACAAACCGCCGAGAATGCCGTGCCGCTCGGTTGGGATATGCTCGACGGACGCGCTCGCCGCCCCGAATACGTACTGCTCGAAGAAGGCACGCCAGGCGTCGCGGGTTTGCGGCGGAAGCGCGCGGATGCTCAAGATGCCGTGCAGCAGCGCGTCGAATGCTGACTCCGCGCAGCTGTCAGCACCCAGCGGATCGTGCCACCAGTAATTGACCAGCACGTTGAACGGCTCGAGTGATTCAACGTGGTGCCACCACAGGGGCGGAATAAATATGCCGTCCCCGGGTCCCAGTTCGGCCGTTTGGGCCGCCGCCAGCGCCTCGCGAAACTTCGGGTAGCGCTCGAAGTCCGGATCGCGCAGCGACACCATGCTCATGGCCGCTCCCGTGGGCGCAAAGTCCAACGGGCCGATGTAGAGATTCGCGATCTGCTCCGGCGGAAACAGCGTGAACCGCCGGCGGCCCGCCACCACGCACCCCACATTGTTCCATTCATCCACGTGAGTAGGCGTGGTAATACGGTTGCCCAGCCAAATGCGCGGCAGAATCGTGGCATCGAACAAGGGCAAGGGGTTTTCCTGGGCAAATGCCGGCAAACAATCCCGGATGAGCGCGCTCTGTGCGGCCACGGCGGGAGGCTTGGGAAAATTCGCATAGCGCAGAACTTGCGCGGCAATCTGTGACAGGGGCAGCCGGTTACGATGAAAATTAAAGCCGCTCATCGCCTCGTTGTAGAAAATTTGACCATCGACCTCGGGCGCCGTCATGAGCGCATCCACGGGTTTGCCGCTGTCGTGCCGCTCGAGGTAGCGCACCAGTGCCGCGGGCGAATCGAGGAACTCGCGCACGGCCTGCCAGGTCCTCACCATTCCTCGCACTATCGCCGGGCGCTTGTCGGTCAATACGTCGCGGATTTCATCGACGCTCAACCCCGAGTACTCCCTCACCAGAAGTAGACCTGGAGTGTTTGGCCTTTGCGCCGCGGCGGAATATTGCTCAACACTTCGCGATGATCGCGATAGTTGGCGGCGCTGCGCTCCAGCAGGTCGTCGATCTCCGCGACGCCATAGGTGATTTCCTGAGCCGTCGGCGGATGTAAATCCTGCAAGTCCGGGAAAATACCCATTCCGGCCATGATGGAATACCACGAAAATACCGGGTAGCCGCGCCCCAGGGTTTGTTTGCGCACGGCCGGTGCGATGCTGTTCCCGGACATCCAGAGATTCAGCAGCTGCTTCAGCGGCTCCGACAGGTTGAGGTTCGCTGCATTTGCCCGCCAATACTCCGTGTCGGTTCGGCTGTTGGTTTTGTAGTGCGTCACAATGTAGTCGCGCGTGCCTTCGAAATGCGCGTTGACGCGCGCATTGAATCGCGCCTGCGCGGCTTCGCTCAAGTCCCCTTGCTCGAGACACTCGACGAAAGCCGTTGCGGTTTGTTGGATGAACAACAACGCGGTCGCCTCCAAGGGCTCGATAAACCCCTGGGACAGGCCGACCGCGAGACAGTTTTTGTTCCAGTGATGCGTCACCCGCCCGATTTTCATTTTCAGGTGCCGCGCCGGTGTCTCCGATTCGAGCAATCCCAAGCGCTCGCGCAGTTCCGTTTCCGCCTGGTCCGCCGAGCAAAATTGCGAGCTATATACGTAGCCGTTGCCGAATCGTTGCGTGAGCGGGATCTTCCACGCCCACCCATGCTTCATGGCGGTCGAGACCGTCTCGGAGGGTACAGTGTCGCCGATCGGAGTGGGCATCGCGACCGCAGCATCGTTGAACAAGTTCTCCGCGAAACTGACGTACGGGGTTTTCAGCGCCTGCTCGATGAGCAGTCCCGCAAAACCTGTGCAGTCGATGAACAGATCCGCATCGATGGTCGTGCCGCCTTTCGTGCTGATCGACGCGATGGCGCCCTGTTCGGTGAGGTTCGCCTGCGTCACGTGGGCGGCTTGATAGCGAACGCCGCGCTGCAATGCCTTCTTGTGCAGGAATTGACCCAATAAAACCGCGTCGAAGTGATAGCCGTGCCAGATATCGAAGGGAAACTGCTCCTGAGGCTTCGGCGCCAAATTCTTGCGCGCCAGCCGGGCCGCGATGAAAAATCGATCGGGGTCCGCGCAGACATCCGCGCCCCTGATTCTGGCGTCCGTGTTGGAGACGAATTGAGTCATGGTGAGGTTGTCGAGCATCGAGGCGAAGGGGTGAAAGTAACTGCCGTGGCCCGGTTTCGTCGACCAGCCATCAAAGGTGATGCCGCACTTGTAGGTGGCATGACATTGCGGCATCCACTCGGATTCTTCGATGTTCAGGCTGTCGAAAAAACCGCGCAGCCACGGCGTCGAACCCTCGCCCACGCCAATGATGCCGACCGCGGGTGACTCGACCAAAGTGATTTCAACACCCTGCTCGATCAGCGAGCGCGCCAGAATCAGTGCAGTCATCCAGCCGGCGGTACCGCCGCCGACCACGAGGATGCGCCGCACCGTCGGCGGCAGGGCCGAGCGCCGCGCAGGCAAACGCATGGTTTCCTCAGCCGAGCGATTGTAAAGCGTCGCCGTGTCGCTCATTTTCCTCTCCTGAGCCTACTTCAGGCCAGCAACAGGCGAAGAGGCTGCACCCACCCCTCCGCGGACCCCGGAACCAACAATTGCACCGAGCCGGCGGTCGGATGCGCGACGCCGCGAATGCCCAGAGTCATCAGAGCGCCCTCGTCCACCGCCTTCGGGTCGGCGATCAGCATACTCAAGCGGCCCGCGAGAATCTCGAGGCCGCGCACGTTTTGGCGGCCGCCGAGCGCGGCGAGCACTGCGGGAGCTCCGGCGCTCACTGCGGGAGCTTCGGCGCTCGCTGCGGGAGCTCCGGCGCTCACTGCGGGTGCTTCGGCGCTCACTGCGGGAGCTCCGGCGCTCGCTGCGGGAGCTCCGGCGCTCACGGCGGGTGCCCCGGCGCGCAGGGCATCCCGCATTTCGCCCGCCACTTGATCGGCGATGGGCCCCAGAACCACTTGCAAGCCCGTCGCCCCGGAGCGCAGCAATCCGCGTGAGCCGAGGCGCTTGAGCGCCGGCTCGTCAATGGCGCGATTGTCGAGCAGCCCCAGGCGCAGTCGCGTCGTACACGCGGTTACTTCGGTGAGGTTGCCGGCCCCGCCGAGCGCGGTCACGAAGGATGATCCGCGGGTGCCTGCCGCCTGCGGTGCGAGCATCTGCGGCGCCTCGTCTGATTCCCGGCCGGGCGTGGGCAGATTCAAGCGCACGATACAGAAGCGAAACACCGCGTAGTACAGCAGGAAATACGCGGCGCCGATCGGAATCAACAGCAGCGGACGCTGCGCATGCGTGAAATTGAGCACGTAGTCGAAAAGACCCGCGGAAAAACTGAAGCCCAAGTGCACACCGGCCAGATCCATGATGACCATGGCCAGGCCGGTTGCAATCGCATGCAGCGCGTACAGCACAGGAGCCAGAAACATGAATGTGAATTCCACCGGCTCGGTCACACCGGTCAAGAACGAGGTGAGCGCCAACGACAAGAGCAAGCCTGCGACACCGGCGCGCCGCTCCGTTCGAGCCGTGTGATACATGGCGAGACACGCGCCCGGCAGACCGAACATCATGACCGGAAAGAATCCCGACATGAATGCGCCGGCGGTCGGATCGCCGGCAAAGAACCGGTTTAGATCGCCGGTGGCCCCGTGGTAATCGCCCAGGATGAACCACGCGAAATTGTTGAGAATATGATGCAGCCCGGTGACGATCAGTATCCGATTCAGGACGCCATAGGCGAAAAGTCCAATCGGTCCGGCGCCCAAGATCGCGTGGCTGGCCGCATCCATGCCGCGCTCGATGAACGGCCACGCATAGCCGATGACCACGCCCAGCACCAAGCCCACCAGTCCGCTGATGATGGGCACGAAGCGCCGCCCGCCGAAGAAGCTCAAATAGCTCGGCAGCGTAATGTTGCTGTATCGATTGTAGGCGACGCCGGCCACGATGCCGGACAGCAATCCGACCGGTATGCTGAGCTTGGAAAGCGATCCCGGCGGAACATGCAGCAGGCTCTCCACCGCACGTGTCGTCACCACGAAGCCGACGAGTGCCGCGAGGCCGGCTGCACCGTGGTTCTCGCGCGCAAGTCCCACTGCGACGCCCACTGCAAACAGCAGGCCCAGGTTCGAGAAAATGGCATTCCCGGCCGCGGCCATCGCCACCCAATTCAGAAGATCGGGTTGACCCAGGCGCAACAGCAACCCGGCAATGGGCAGTACCGCAATGGGCAACATCAATGCCCGGCCTAGCTGTTGGAACCCCGAGAAGCGGAATTTCATGCTTTCTCTCCCACACCCTCAATGGCGTTCCCATTGGCGTTCCCACCGGCGTTCCCATCGGCATCCCCAACCGCCTGTTCAACCAGGCTGCGCACCTCATTCGCGGAACCCAAACTGAGGCAGCGCTTCGCCAGTTCCCGGCATTCCTCGATGCGCAATCGGGCGATCCGGCGTTTGAGCGCCGGAATTGCGGCCGGTACGACGGACAGCTCGCGAACGCCGAGACCCAGCAAAATCGGCACTGCCGTGTGGTCGGCGGCGACACCGCCGCAAACGGCCACGAGCTTGCCGGCTGCATCCCCGGCGATGCAGGCGGATGCAATCAGCTGCAGCACAGCCGGGTGCAATGCGTCGGTTCGCCGTGCCAGCTCGGAATGACCCCGATCCATCGCGAGCGTGTACTGGGTCAGGTCATTGCTGCCGATGGACAGAAAATCACTTGCGCGAACCAGAACGGCAGCCGTCAACGCGGCGCTCGGCGTTTCGATCATCGCACCCAGCGCGACGCGGCCTTCGAGCTTCAGTTCGCCCGCGAGTTCATCGATGACGCATCGTACGGCAAGGATTTCCGACAGATCGGTCACCATCGGAATGAGCAGGCGCGTGAGGCCGAATGGCTGGACGCGCAGCGCGGCCCGCAGCTGTGTGCGCATCAAGGTTGGATGCAACAGAGCGGTTCGCACGCCGCGCAATCCCAATGCCGGATTCGCTTCCGGCGGCAGCGACAGATAGCGCAGCGGCTTGTCGCCGCCCACGTCCATCATGCGCAGTATCAGCGGGCGTCCGCCAAGCGTGTTGGCGATGCGTTGGTACGCGTCGAGCTGCTCGTCTTCGGTGGGCGCCGTTTCCCGATCGAGGAACAGGAATTCGGTGCGCAGCAGCCCGCAGCCTTCCGCGCCGCTCGCGACGGCCGCGATGGCGTCGGTCACGCTGCCCAGGTTGGCGAAGATCTCGACGCGGGTGCCATCGAGTGAATGGCATTCCTTGGCCGCCGCCAAGCGAAGTGCGGCGCTGCGCGCCCGCCGCGCGTCGACCGTCGATCTGCCCTTCGCTATCGCCTCCGCAGTGGGTGCGCTGTGCAAGCGGCCGTGGTCGGCGTCGACGATCAGCGTTTGCCCATCAGCCACCCGGCGAAGTGCCGCACCCACACCGATCAGCATGGGAATTTCCATGGCGGCGGCCAGAATGGCGACGTGCGAGGTCGCGCCCCCGCCGCTCAAGACAATGGCGACCAGGCGGCGCCCGTCGAGCGCGGTCAGCTCGGACGGCAGCAAGTCGTCGGCCAACAGAACGGCTTGTTCCGGCAGCGGCAGATGCATGGGCCGCGCCTCCCCCGCCAGCGCCAACAGCACATGTGCCTCGACATCCAAGAGGTCATCCGCTCGCTCCCGCAAACGCGAATCATCGAGAGCTTCGAGCGCGGCGATGGATCGTCGAATGGCGCCACGCCAGGCGTAGCCGGCGCTCTTGCCCGCCGCGATGAATTCGTGCGCGCCCTCATTCAACGTCGGATCGTCCAGGAACTCGAGATGTGCGGCAATGATCTCTTGCCGCGCCGCGCCGCCTGCGTTGCGGACCCGCTCCAGCCGCAGCCGTACGTTTGATCGCGCTCGATCCAATTCCTCTCGTTCACGGGCGCTGCCCGATCCCTGCTCCGTGACCTGTATTTCGCGGCGTTCAATTCGCGTGGCGCGGCCAACCGCGAAACCCGGCACCGCACAGACCCCGGCCAACTCACCGCTGCCGAGCATGCGATCGCCGCTGTCGAGCGTGCGATCACCGCTGTCGAGCATGCGATCACCGCTGTCGAGCGTGCGATTGCCGTTGCCGAGCATGCGATCACCGATGTCGAGCGTGCGATCGCCGTTGCGCGGCTCGCGATCAGCATTGCGCGGCTGCAGTGCGGGCGCGGATTCGTGCGCCAGTTCCATTTGCTGAGCTTCTTCGAGACCTGCCATGGCGGCGGCCACGGCTTGCGCCGCTTCATCGCCCTCGGCCCGTACGATCAGTTCATCTCCGTGGCGCACCCCCAGGGCCATGATGGCAACCACGCTGCGTGCGTCGGCGGTACGACCATGCGCGGCCAGGGAAATGCGCGCGCCACAGCCTTTGGCGCGGCGCGCCAGCAAGGCCGCCGGCCGGGCATGCAACCCATGACGCAACGTGATGACAACCGTGCGTTGGTATTCGCCCGGCACAGCATCCGCGCCGGACTGAGGCAGCGGTGTCGCCTGGGATGTATCGATCTCCAGTTCGAACAACAGGTCCCCTGCCCTGACCGCGCCTGCGGGCCGGCGCTTTTGGAGAACGAAGCCGTCGGAGGTCACGACGATGGGCGTCATCAGGCTCTTGGCGCCACGGGCTACGATGTCGAGATCGAAACGGATCAGTTCATCACCGGCTCTAACCCTGGCGCCGGGTTTTACGCGCGCGTCAAACCCGCGGCCGGCCAGTTGAACCGTATCGACACCGATGTGGATCAACACGTCGACACCGTGCAGGGTGCGGAGGGACACCGCGTGGCCGCTGGCCGGCAAGGTGATGATTTCTCCGTCGCAGGGCGAGGTGAGGATGCCGCCGGTGGGATCGATCGCGAGACCATCCCCCAGCATGCGGCCGGCAAACACGGGGTCGGGCACCTCATCCAGAGGCGCGCACCAGCCGTCGAACGGCGCCATGATCTTTAGCAGCGGCATCTAAGCCCCGATCTCCACCCAGTCGAGCGCCCACATCGGATCGAGACGCGGACGTGCGAATCGAAGGCAAATATCGTGGCGGCCCGGGAGCGAGGGCAGTCTTTGCGCGGGCAAGCGAGCAACGCCTTGTCGATTGGCTGCGGGCGCGAGCGGCAGGACGCCAATGGGCACGTTATCGCAGCGGTCGACATGGACTTCGAGTTCGCCTTCCGGTGTCCGGTTGTCGCCCACGCGAATCTTGGCGGCATCCAATCCTAGTTCATAGTTGAACGGCAGCGCGGCCACAGCGGCGAGAACTTGCGCTCCGTGCTCGAGATCGACGCCGTGATAGATCCAGCACGGATTCATGATATCCACTGCCAGGGGCACATCCCCGCTGCCTGGTTTTCCGTCCGGTTCGAGCAGAAGGCCGACACCATCGCTGCAAAGTTCCAGGTCGTGGCTGGTGCGTCGCGCGCCGGTGTGCGCATCCAGATGTGCGCTCCAGGTGCGCGAAACCTGCTCGGAGCCCAAAAATGTGGCGGCGCGGATTTCCGTGCCGGGCTGCAGGCGGAGAGGTTGCGCATAGCGCGTTGATGCCGCGCTCGGATCGCGACCGTCGAGCGTGTAGCGAATGCTTGCATCGGGCAAGGCGGCTGTGAGCTCGGGCAGATTGGACAGTGTCGTGCGGATTGCGCCCTCATCCGCCGCGTATTCAGCATCGATGCCGAACACACTGTCGGCATAATTGATGCCAAACGCACGGTAGCGTGCGAGCATCGGCGCCAATCGCCTGAGGAAATCGGGCCAGGTTCTTTGCCGCGCAGACCAGCCCACTTCAGCCAACGCCGCCGCACGCGGCAGCGTCATCCATTCGACTCGCCCTTCGGTCTGCATATGCTCCGTCCACACATCCGCTTGCAGCCCGAGCACGTGCTTTTGTTGCGCCTCGGAAAGCTCGGCGTCATGCGGCTCGAAGTCATACACGTTCTTCAAGGAAATAATCAGTATTCGCCCCGGCGGCTCCGTGGCCAACGGGCTCTGCCGATGATCCAAATACAGCAAGGGATCCGGCGCCAGCACCGCGTCATTGCCCCTGATCGCAGCCGCATGCGCCGTCGAGGCGCCGTGCCATGACATGACTACCGCGTCGGTTCCCAAACCAGGCTGCATGATTTCATCCCACCCCACCGCGCGCTTACCCCTGGCCGACAGATACCCGCTGATCTTTTGAGTGAAATAAGTTTGCAAGGCATTGGCGTCACGGATGCCCAGCAGCCGCGCTCGCGCCTGGACGCCGGCCGATGCGTTCCATTCATCCTTGACGGCTTCGTCTCCGCCGATGTGAATGTAGCGTGAAGGGAACAGTTGCAACACCTCGTCGAGCACGTTTTGCAAAAACTCGAAAGTGCCGGGTTCCAAATTAAATAGATGCGAATGCACGCCCCATTTGGCCGAGACCGGCAGCATCGGATGGCTGTCAATCGCGCCCAACTCCGGGTAGGCGGCCAGCGCCGCCTGCGCGTGACCGGGCATGTCGATTTCCGGAACGACCTGTACATACCGGGTTGCCGCGAAGGCGACAATCTCGCGGACCTGCTGCTGGGTGTAGTAGCCACCGTACGGCTTCTGACTGGAGCTTCCCGGAACCGACGCCGGAATGCGCCAGGCGCCGACCGATGTGAGCCGCGGATATTTGCGGATCTCCAAGCGCCAGCCCTGATCGTCGGTCAAATGCCAGTGCAGAACATTGAGCTTGTGCCATGCCATCCAATCGATCATGGAGCGCACGAAGGCCGGCGATTGAAAGTGCCGGGATGAGTCCAGCATCAGCCCACGCCAGGGATATCGGGGCGCATCGGTGATGGTTTGAGCGGTAATCTGGCCGACAGTGGCTCCCGTCGGCAATAACTGCCATAGGGTGACCGCCCCGTAAAACAGGCCTGCCGAGGAACTTGCGCTCACGATGACCCGCTGCGGTGTGACCTCGATCCCGTAGCCCTCGCTGCGAAACCCGCTGCGGCGTCGGAACTCGATCGTCGGGCCGGCACGGTCGGCGCCGGCGCGGACCGGCAAGGTCAGTCCATTGGTACGAGTCCACAATTGAGCCAGGTAATGCGCGGCAGCATCTGCCTCGCGATCGCCTGGCGGCACTCGCATGACGACCGTGGCATCAACGTGGAATGAGCCTGTGCCTGGATTGACCTGTGCCGGAGCCGGAATGACTCCCCCGTGCGCCGCGAACGGCAGCCCCAGCCCCAAGGGCAAGGGCGGCGGTTTGGACCGCCGCCCGGGATCGTCCCACCAGACTAAAGGCCTGTAGCACGATCCACACTCTACCCGAATGCCTGGTACGGGCCGATCGCCAACCTACAGCTTGAAGTAGAAGTTCAAGTAGTACTGCGAACCATTCTTGTAGAAAGCCCGCGGCTGGGTCGTGTTCAAAGCGTAGTACTTCAGCGTCGGATTATTTAAATTCAAGCCATCCACTTTGATCGAGAAATGCTCGTTCATGATGTATCCCAACGACGCGGACAGGGTACCGATGGCGTCCTGAGTGAAGGCCGTGCTGCGGTCGAGGCCGCTGTAGAACGCCGAGCGGTAGGTATACCCCACCTGCGCATTGAACAACTTGTTTTCGAAGTAGCCGCTCAAGTTGTAGGTGTTCTTCGACGCGCCCACCAAGCGACTGTCGACGGGGCCTCCCGGCGTAGCGGGCTGCAGATTTCCCGTTTGCTTGCCATCCGCATAGGTGTAGTTGGCGGTAAAGCCGAAATTGTCGGTGAACGCCTGCTGATAGGCAGTCTCCAAGCCATCGACCCGGCCTTTCGCATTGATGGGCACCGTCAAGTTATAGGGCACTTGGGCGCCGTTCGGGAATTGCGAGCTGAACGTGGTATAGGATTTGATTTCCGAGCCGTAGCTGATGTAGTTGCGCAAGTCCATGTAGAAGGCCGTGGCCGACAGCAGCGAGCGCTTTGCGAAATACCACTCGAGGCCGGCATCCAGATTGGTGGAGCGAATCGGTTTCAAGTCCGGGTTGCCGCCGGTACCGCCGCCGACTTCGCCGACGGCGCCTGGCGGCGTAAGGTTGGTGAAGCCCGCGAGCGCCGAGTAGTCGGCGCGGGTCATGGTCTCCGCGGCAGCGAATCGCGCCACCAACTCGCTGGTCAAATCGAGCTTCAAATTCGCGCTCGGCAATACGTCATTATACGTATGCTTTCTTTCGAGGCCGGCGAAGGGTCCGAACGCCGAGGTCAGTACTGCGCCCGGGGTGCTCGGATCCACCTGCGTGTAGCTGATCGCGTCTTCTTTCGTTTGAACATAGCGCACGCCTACATTCGCTGCCCAGTTGTTGCCCTTGAAATCGGCTTGGACAAAGGCCGCCGCATCCTTCTCGTACACCGCGAACAAGTACTGATAGTACTCGCGCGTAACCGGATCACGATTGACGTTGGTGGGGCTGTCGTAGGCCGCCAGCTGCGCCGGAGTCCAATACCAGATCCCAGTCGGGATATTGCCGCCGAAGGTGTTGAAGTTCGACGGGTAATTCTGGAACCCTTGCGGATAGTTCGCGGGATTCATGCCGGGGGCGAGCGGGCCTTGGGCGACGCCCGTGGGGGATGTGCGGTCATGCGCCTCATAGCGCACACCGAATTTCAAATCCTTCCACGCGCCGCTATCGATCTTGTAGTCGCTGTCGATCTTCGCCCATTTTTCCGTGTCTCTGATGTCGATGTCCGCGGCTCCGAATATCCAGCCGAAGGTGACCGGCACGCCGCCGGGCGTCGGCGTGTTGTTGACCGTATTGCCAAGATTGAAATTAGGAGCCGACCCAGTGCCGTTCAATTGGTAGCCGGCGCCGCTGCCCAGTCCGGGTTGAGTCTCGGACACATCCTGGTGGGGAGTCTTGCCTTCGCCCCAGGAATATCCGACCTGGGCCAGGAAAGAGAGTGCGCTGCTGGCATTCCAAGTGGTGTCGAGATCGACGAAGTTGGCCGTTGCCGTTTCATCGGGCCGCGAAATTTGATCGTAGACGCCATAAAAAGTGCCCGGAACGCCGGTAAAGTTCGCCTTGGTCAGCGTGTTGTTCTGCACGACGTAGCCGGGGTCCGGCGCTTGACCTGCGCCGGAATTGACGAAGTGCGTCGACCACAGCAGGTAATTGCGGTTGTAGTTGCTGGCGGTCAGCTTCGATGAAAAGGCCGACAGATCCAATGTCAGGTCGTCGGTCGGTTTGAACTCGATGTCGGCCGTGCCGCCGTTGCGCTGACGCCTTTGCGTGAAAAACGCGGCGCCGATTTCGGTCGGGTACTGCACGCCGGACAAATCCGGGTGCGCCGTCGCGATCGGGCTGCCGGGCGCAATGGTGTCGTAGCCCAGGATTTCCACGCCGTCGCGGCGCAAATCCCGTGTTTCGGAAAATAACTGCAGCAAGACGCCAAAATTATTGGCGTCGTTCTTGAAGTTGGCGAGCGCGCTGTATTGACCGTCGGTCTTCGAGGGCAGACTCGCGTAAACCGCGCCGGCCGATGCCTCGAGCGTGAACGGCTTGCCGAAATCCAGCGGCTTGCGCGTGATGATGTCGATCGAACCCGCCACGCCGCCTTCGACCAGCGATGCGCTGGAGGTCTTTTCGACCACGATTTTGCTGACGATCTCCGAGGGCAGCAAGGTGAAGCTGACGCTGCGGCCGACGGTTTGGACCTGGTCGAGCACAAACCAATCGCCGGCGGCGACGTTGTGGCCGTTGATCAGCGTCTGGGTCAGGCTGGGGTTCGTGCCGCGCATGCTGACGCGGTCGTTTTCGTCGAAGCCACCCTCGTTCGCGCCGGCAGCGCTGGTGGTAATGCCCGGCAAGCGGGCCAAGGAGTCGGCGACGTTTTTATCCGGCAGCTTGCCGATGTCTTCCGCGGATACGACTTCGGTCACTCCGATCGCGTCGCGTTTCGCCTCGATCGACAGCTCCACGGATCTGCGGATGCCGGTCACGACGATTTCTTCAAGTGGCGCGGTATCCGTGGTCGCGGCCAGCGTCAAGGCTGGCGGCACCAGCATGGCAAGCCCGAGTGCCGACTTGACCGCCAATGCGATCCGATTCATATAGAGATCCCCTGTCCGATTCATATCCATGCCCCCTGTCCTGTCACGAACTTTTATTGAAATAGTCGCTGCATCCACCGGGTGGTTGGGCTCTGCAGGCCAAACCAATTAGAACCCAATATAATACCAATTATGGGAATTCGCTAGTGCCGTGTAATAAAGATATCAAATATTATTAATTTATGTTATCAATCAAACACTTACATTATAATTGGCAGACCTGCTGTTCTCATAGTGGTATTTGTTTGGTATTATCCTTTGACTAAACAAGAAAACCAGGAAATGCCGCCCGCACCTATGTCATCGCTCGCTAAAGCTGTTGGTCCGTTGGATGGTCAAGGCAACTTGCCGCTCTATCAGGAATTGCAGCGCGTGCTGCGAAGGGCCATCGATAGCCGGGTTTTGGGCCCGGATGATGCGTTGCCTTCGGAACGCGATCTGGCGACGGATTTTGCGGTGTCGCGCATCACGGTGCGCAAAGCGCTCGACGGACTGGTTGCCGATGGGCTCCTGGTCCGGCGCCAGGGAGCCGGCAACTTCGTATCGGCGCGCGTCGACAAGAACTTCGCCATGCTCACGTCTTTCTCCGAAGACATGCGCGCTCGCGGCCGCACGCCCAGAAGCGTGTGGCTGAAAAGAGCTGCCGGCACGGTGACACCGGAGGAGGCGCTGGCGCTGCGATTGAGTCCCGGCACACCGGTGCTTCGCTTCAATCGCATTCGCTATGCGGACGATGCGCCGATGGCGCTGGAATACGCCACCATCGTCGCCACTGCTTTGCCATCGCTCGAGGCCGTCGATGCTTCATTGTACGAGGCATTGGAGCGTGCCGGCCACCGCCCGGTGCGCGCCTTGCAGCGGCTGCGCGCGGTGCTCATTACTGCCGATCAGGCGGAACTTTTGAAGGCCAAGCCGGGCGATGCCGGGCTGTTGGTCGAGCGCCTCGGTTCGTTGCCCGACGGCCGCGCCATCGAGTTCTCGCAGTCCTTCTACCGCGGCGACACGTACGACTTCGTCGCGGAATTGAGTACTTGAGTACATGAGCGCTGCGCCCTCGCGATCGGCAGAGCAGACGCTCATGTTCGAGGAAGCCGCGGACGCCTCGAATGCCGTGCGCGCTCAGCGACAACACGGCGCGGACATGGCTGCCATCGGCGCTGCACTGCGAAAACTGCAGCCGCGCGCCGTCATTACCTGCGCGCGCGGCAGCTCGGACCATGCGGCTACCTACGCCAAGTATTTGATCGAAACGCAGGCGCGGGTCCTGACCGCGTCCGCTGCACCGTCGGTGAGTTCCTTGTACGGCGTTACGCCGGATGTGCGCGGATGCCTGTTCATTGCCATTTCCCAATCGGGGCGCAGTCCCGACTTGTTGGCATCGGTAGCTGCGGCAAAAGCGTCGGGCGCGACCGTTCTCGCGCTATGCAACAGTGCCGATTCGCCGCTCATGGCGGCTGCGGACCTGGTGGTCGAGCTGCGCGCCGGTGTTGAGAACAGTGTCGCGGCAACAAAATCCTATCTCGCATCGATGGCCGCGATCGCCGGCGTGGTCGCGGCTTGGACACAAGACACCGTTCTCGATGCGGCGCTCGAGCGGCTGCCCGGCCTCCTGGACAAAAGCTGGTCGTTGGATTGGTCCGCGGCACAGCCGGAACTGGAATCCGCGCAAAATCTGTACGTGGTCGGCCGGGGGCTGGGACTTGGCGCCGCGCAGGAAATTGCACTGAAGTGCAAGGAAACCTGCGCCCTGCACGCCGAGGCATTCAGCAGCGCCGAACTGCGGCACGGTCCCTACACACTGCTGCGGAAAGGATTTCCAGCGTTGCTGTTCGCGCAGGCCGATGCCACACGCGCGGGAATCGAAACCCTCGCACGTGAGTTGGCGCACCGCGGCGTGCCGACCTTGCTTGCCGGTGCCGGCTCCAATCCCGGTACCAACGCCGGTGCCGGCGCCAACGCCGGTACCAACGCCGGTGCCGGCGCCAACGCCGGTGCCGCGCGCGTTACGCTGCTGCCGACCATCGACGCAGCGGCGCAAATCGCGCCCATACTGCTGGTGCTGGCCGCTTATCGAATGATCGCCACCCTGGCCGTCCGGCGAGGCTTGGATCCAGATCGCCCGCCCCACTTGTGCAAGATCACGGAGACCGTGTAGTGCGAACTGCACTGGTGAACGGCCGGATTCTTTCCGGCGAGCGAATCGTGAGCGGCCGGACCGTGCTGATCTCGGCCGGACGCATCGAAGACGTAGTACTGTCGGACGATCCGCGATGTCGAGACGCCGTCAATGTCGATCTTCAAGGGAAGATATTGCTGCCTGGCTTCATCGACGTGCAGGTCAATGGCGGCGGCGGCGTATTGTTCAACGACGATCCCAGTCTGGAATCGATCCGTGCGATAGGCTCGGCGCATCGGCGGTTCGGCACCACGGGCTTCTTGCCGACGCTGATCAGCGATGACCTCGACACCATCGGGCAGGCGATCGCAGCGGTGCAAGCGTCGCTGGATGCGCAGCTGCCCGGCGCTCTGGGCATTCACATCGAGGGACCGTTCCTGAACTGGGCGCGCCGCGGTGTGCACGATCCGAAGCATCTGCGTCGCCTGGACAATGCCGTGATCTCCTTGCTGTGCAGCTTGCGAGGCGGGCGCACGGTCTTGACGCTGGCGCCTGAGATGACCACGACCGACATGATTGCGCAGCTTAGCGCAAGCGGCATATTGATTTCCGCGGGCCACAGCGACGCGAATTTTGCGCAGACCTCAGCGGCGATCGCGCATGGTGTTCGCGGTTTTACGCATTTGTTCAATGCCATGGCGCCTCTCGCACCCCGCGAACCGGGAATCGTGGGCGCAGCGCTCTACGATGAGAGCACTTGGTGCGGCATCATCGTCGATGGGCATCATGTCGACCCGGTCATGCTCAAACTCGCCCTACGCTGCAAGCGTCACGACAGATTCATGCTGGTCACGGATGCCATGCCTCCCGTGGGTTCGTCCGAACCCAGTTTCGTGCTGCAGGGGCGCACCATCCACGTCAAGGACGGCGTATGCCGCGATGAAAACGGAATCCTGGCGGGCACGGGTCTGGACATGGCCACTGCGGTACGCAATGCGGTGTCGCTGCTGGGCCTCGAGCTTGCAGAAGCTGCGCGGATGGCGAGCGAATATCCGGCGGCGTTCCTGGGGCTGGACCGCGAGCTCGGCCGGATCGAAGCCGGTTATCGTGCCAATCTTGCGCTGCTGGACGATGACTTGCAGGTGAGCCGCACTTGGATCGAGGGCATCGCCTCTTAAAGGCCGCGGCTCTGAATGCTATGCTTGAACCGTGAATGAGTCATTGACACCGTTTCATATTGCCGTGCAAGTGCGCGATATCGACGAAGCTCGCCGCTTCTACAAGGGCATCCTCGGGTGCACGGAAGGCCGCAGCGCCGCGCATTGGGTGGACTTCAATCTTTACGGCCATCAATTCGTCTGCCACCTCAATCCCGATCTGGGCCCCACCGGCAGACTGTCGAGCCATTACAACCCGGTGGATGGACAAGGAGTGCCCGTGCCTCATTGCGGCGTGGTGCTGCGCCCGCGGCAATGGGCTGAATTGGCAGAGCGCGTGAGCCGATCCGGAATCGAATTTGTCGTGGCGCCATATACCCGGTTCAAGGGTCAAACGGGCGAGCAATCGACGATGTTTTTCCTGGATCCGAGCGGCAATGCTCTGGAGTTCAAGGCGTTCCAGGATATCGAGGCGCAGCTGTTCGCGGTGTAGCGGACGCGGCAAGATCGCGCCGCTGCTGGGCGTTTTGCAGAATGACCCGGCGCCGGTGATCGTCGACAACCCCCCATTCCTTGATCTCCTCCAAGGATCGAAAGCAGCCGAGGCAGGTAAGGTCATCGTCCAGGCAACAATTTCCTACGCACGGGGATTGAACGGAGCAGTCGATATCACGCATAGACGTGGAACCTTGTTGCGACAGCCTCAAATTTGATCACACAAGAGAATGGGAATCACGGCAATGCATCACAAGCGACATTTGCTTGCCAAAATTGGCCGCTATCCATCAATGTTCGATGCATGGACGGCGTCGACGTGGACGCGCTCAAGATGAAAAAGGTCGACGGCAGGAGCCCTAACCGCCACCGCGCATGTCTCGTGCAGCCGCAACGGCGACGCTGGGAGCAACTTGTTCGGCGGCATGCTTGCGGCACGACCCCGCGACATGCTCACGGATGATCTCCGCCAACCGGCGCGCGCCGGGACCTGCATAGTCGCGGTCGGCGAACACAAGATACAGTTCGCCCCAGCGCTCGCCGCCTTCGCGCAGCGGCAAGGGCTTGAGCTCGCCGCGTTCCAGCTCGCCGCGCACCGTGTCCTCGGGAAACCACGCAAACCCCAAGCCCATGACGGCCGCGTGGATCGAAGTGGCCTTCTGGCCCACCGTCCAGCTCTGCTCCGCGCCGAGCCAGCTGCCGCTGCGGCGCTGGCTGCCCGTATCGCGAATGATCAGGTGGCGGTGCTTGCGTAAATCCTGCAGCGTCAATTCGCGCCCGAGCCGATGCAGCGGATGGTCAGGATGCGCGAGGGCGATGAAGCGCAACCGCATCAGCTGATCGCCCATGAAGCCGGGCGGTATCTGCGAGCAGATTGCCAGATCAACCTTGCGCTGTAGCAGCGCCTCCTCGGTGCCGCTGAGCACGCTCTCATACAACTCAATGTGCGTTTCCGGGCGCTCTTCGGCGAAGCGCGCAAAGCACTGCAACAGCAGCCACGTGGGAAAAATGATCTCCACCGACAGCCGCAGTTCCGGTTCCCAGCCCGCGGCAAGTGTTCCGGCGGCACCTTCCAGCGCGCCGGCTTCGTCCAACAGCGCTTTGGCCCGCCGATACAGCACCTCGCCTGTCGATGTGAGCTGGGCCTTGCGGCCGACCACTTCGAAGATTTTCACACCGAGCAGCGCTTCCATTTTTTGCACCGCATAGGTCACCGCCGACTGACTCTTGTGCAGCACCTCCGCGGCCTGGGCATAGCCGCCGGCATCGACCACGGCCAACAGGGAACGCCAGTGTTCGAGGGTAATCCGTGGATTCATGGTCATATATCAACCCAATAGATAGGTAAGCCCTAAATATTCTGCTTTTTTATCTACTCAATCAATACTTAAATGGCTCACAGGAAATAGCCAGTTACTCAGGATTTAAGGAGATTCACCCATGACCACCCTGCTGCAGATCAACGCCAGCATCAACAATGGCAACGGCGAGTCAAGCCGCCTAGCCAATCAGTTCGTTGCCGCCTTCCACAAGAGCCACCCCAAGGTGGCGATCGTGGTGCGAGACGTCGCCGCCGCCGAGCCGGTGCCGCACCTTAACGCCGAGCGTTTCGGCGCCTTCATTACCAAGCCGGAAGCTCGAAGCGCCGCCCAGCATGCGGTGGTCGCCTACTCCGACACCCTGATCAACGAATTGAAACAGGCCGATGTCATCGTGCTGGGTCTGCCGATGTATAACTTCGGGGTGCCGTCACAGTTGAAGGCCTACTTCGATCACATCGCCCGCGTTGGAGTGACCTTCGAGTACACCGAGAAGGGTCCGGTGGGTAAACTCACGGGCAAGAAGGTGTACGTGTTCGCCGCTCGCGGCGGCGTTTATTCTCGCGATGGCGTCAATGCGGGTATCCCGATGGAAACGCAGACCAATTACGTGCGCGACTTCCTGCGCTTCCTCGGCATGTCCGATGTGGAATTCATTTACGCCGAAGGCCTTCACATGAGTCCGCAGAGCAAGCAAGCCGCTCTTGCCAAGGCCGAGGCCGAGATCGCGCGTCTCGCCGCGTGAGCAGCGCAAGTTTCCAGGAGAAATTACCATGAGCACCCGAACCCTTGTACATGTCATCGAGTCCGTACCGACGTCCGACGGCGCCGGGGTGAAACTGCGCCGCAGCTTGGGCAGCCAGCGCGGCCTGCAGGTGGATCCGTTCCTGATGCTCGATGAGTTCTACTCCGATAATCCGGACGACTATATGGCCGGGTTTCCGGCGCATCCGCACCGCGGCTTCGAAACCGTCACGTACATGCTCGACGGCCGCATGCGCCATGAGGATCACCTGGGCAATCGCGGCGACCTTGGCCCGGGCGATGTGCAGTGGATGACGGCGGCGCACGGCATCATTCACTCCGAGATGCCGCAGCAGAGCGAAGGCCGCATGCGCGGCTTTCAGCTGTGGCTCAATCTGCCGTCGAAGGAAAAAATGAAGCCCGCCAGCTACCGCGACATTCCCGCGGCCGCGATTCCGCGGGTGGCGCTGAAGCATGGCGGAGAGGTGAAAGTCATTGCCGGCACGCTCGAGCTCGATCGCGATCTCACCGCCGGGCCCGTCAATAGCGGAGAGGCGCGGCTCAGTACCGATCCTCTGTACATCGATGTCCGCCTACCGGCCGGCGGGATCATCAGCGTGCCGACCGCGGTCGGTCACAATGCGTTCCTCTATGCCTATGAAGGCAGCGCCAGTATCGGCGCGGCCGGAACGGCGAAGCGCCTGCCGCACCGCGCGGCCGGCGTCCTGTCGGATGGGGACGGCATCCGTGTCGAGGCCGGGCCTGAAGGCGTGAATTTTCTACTGCTTGCCGCCAGGCCGCTGCGCGAGCCGGTCGTGCAGTACGGTCCGTTCGTGATGAACACGCGCGAGGAGATCGAGCAGGCGCTCGCGGACTATCGTGACGGGCGCCTGGCCACCGCGGCTTGAGGTACGTCGAAAAGCGCTTTCCGGCAAACCATCGCTCGGCCGTTTCACAAATCGCAATCGCTCAACCCAGGATGATCGTCATATGCCAAGCTGATGACATATAACGTCGTCCTGGAGTCCCGCCATCCAATGTTGGAAAAGACCAACCTTAGCCACATCGAATGGATACTGCTGCTCACCGCATTTGCCGCAGGGTCGGTCGATGTAATCAGTTTTGCGACGTTGGGTGGCGTTTTCGCTTCTGCGATGACAGGCAATTTCGCGCTCCTGGCGTACTACATCGCGCAGGGCGATGCGCTCTCTGCGATGGGCTCGATCATTGCTTTGTGCGGCTTTGTCATCGGCTGCGTTCTCGGAGTCTTGCTGCGGCGAGGCCGCGCGCAATCGCAGGCGCTTGGTTTCCTTCTCGGCAGCGAGGCGGCGCTCTTGCTGTTCTTCGCGCTCTACGCGATTGGGATGCCGCATGCGACGCACTCTCCGTCGGATCACCTGCACATTCTATTGCTTGCCGTCGCGATGGGATTGCAGGCTGTCGCCGGTCAAACGATCAGCCTGACGACCATCGTTTTCACGTCGACGCTGACCAAACTGGTCAGCACCGTGGTCGATTCAATCGCAAACGGCGGCATATTGGGACTCAAGGACGTCAAAATCCAAAGTTCCGTCGTCGTGTCCTATTTGTTCGGCGCGTTGCTTTCAGGCGCGCTGATCGTCCACAAAGCCGGGGGTATGGTCGTCCTGCCGTTTCTGGCGGTGGCGACTGCTTTCCTGATACAGCGAAAAACGGCGCAAAAGCAGGCCTAAGCAATTGCCACGAGGGATGCCTTAGCGGCGATTGATGGTCAGGACGTTGAGTCCTGCTAATGGGATGTCGAGCGCCGCCCCAGGGCTTGATCCGCCTCGCGCAGCCAATCCTCTCGATCGCGGCCCGGGGGCAAGGCCTCGCTCAATTCCTTCGCATGCCGATAAGCGTCTTGAGCGCTCTGAGTGTCGCCGGTCTTGGCCAGTGCCTCCGCCAGCGCCAGTTCATTCGGTGGATATTCGGGCCGCAGCGCCACCGCACGCCGCGCGGACGCCAATCCTGCCTCCGCGTCGCCGGGTCCCAGGGGCCATGCCGGTGCTTTGACGAGCACCAGGGCCTTCACGCGCGCAGGACCGGCTTGGTCATATTCGGGATCGGCTGCTTCCGCCGCGCCGAGCGCCTCGAGCATCGACTTCAGTGCCTCATTGGCCTGCAAGGGATGCGCGCGAGCCTTCAAGCCGAGCGCGATCGCGTGATAGTAAAGGCAAGCGGCTGCCTGAGGCGCGCGCTCGAGGCAGGCTTGCGCATCGCGCAGCGCATCGGCCGCGAGCCGGCTGCGGGTGCTCGAATCGGCCTCGATGTCGCTGCGTCGCGCATCCGTCGCGACCGCCGCCGCCAACTGCTCGACCGTCATTGGAGACGGTGCGAGCGGCCGGCCCGGCGGCAGCTTGCATCCGGCGATTGCCAAGGCCGCGACCGCGACGCCAAGACAGCGCTTCACGGTTTGCCGGCATCGCCCGGCAGCTGCGGCAACACGAACCCTTTGAGGCGCAGCGAGGCCAGCGCGTCGGCATTCGTGGCATTCATTTTGATGAGCGCCGTCTGCAATGCTTTGGCGCGCGCTTCGGGCAGGCGCGCGTCGACGACGGCAATAACGGCCACCGGCTGCGGTGCGGATTGTGTCAGGGTCTTGATCTGTGCGGCGAACGGCAGCGTCGAAAGCGCCGCCGCCTGCGTCTGATCGAGCAGCGCGACCACCGGCTCGCCCGACGCGACCCGGCGTAAGGCGCTCAATATTTGCCCGGTCGCCTCGATCTTGACATCCGTCGGCAGTGTCCAGGCGGCAAGGGCAGAATGTTTCACGAATTCCGGCGCATAACCCGCGACGCTCAAGATCGTGTAACCCGTCAAGGCCGCACCCGTTACCGCGCCGCCCGCTACCGCACCGCCCGTCGCCCCCACCAGCGTCCAACGTTCCTGGGTGCCGATGCCGATCATGTCTGCCTGCACCAGCGGTACCAGGTGAAACGCCGCCGAGTGCTGTACATAAAAAGCGTAGGGTACGAAAGCCAGCACCGAATCCTTGTCGCCCAATCTCGCCAGGCCGCCCTGTTCGGAGGGGTCATAAATGGCGCCGAGACTGCCGGGTTTCCAGCCCGCGGAGGCCGCGGCAGCCTTGACAAACTGGTCCAGGATCGGCTGCGCATCGCCGGATCCGCCGGGGTAGCCTGGCGCGCAGAAAACCAAGGTCGCCATTGCAGCCAATGTGAGTGTGCTCATGGCGACAGGCTATCATTACCCCATGATAAGTGACCATCGGACCATGTTCGTTTCTCCCCGGCTGCTGCAACTGTTCTTGCGGGTACTGCAGGCCCGGCATGTGATCGTCGGAATTTTCGTGCTCCTGACGCTGGCCGGTATCTACGGCGCCCTGCGCATACCGACCGACACCTCGATCGACCGCTTGATCGTGGCGACTGATCCGGTGGCGCAAGCGAGCCGCGAGTTTGAGCGCGTGTATCCGCAAGGTGAAGAGGCCCTCATCGTGCTCGAAGCCGGCGACCCTTTGAGTCTTGCAGCCCTTCAAGGTGCCGATCGATTGGAGCGCGAACTCGACAAGATTCCCAAGGTCACCGCCCACAGTCTGCTCACGCTGTATTTTCGATCCAGTCCACCGGCCCGCATCGACCTTGCGGAAGCGGCCAAGTTGGGCGCCTTTGCCTCGGGTACCACCCTGGTCCGGCGCGCCGGTCTGATAGGGGATCATTACCTGGGCATCGCGCTCGAACTGCAGGTGAATTCACCCGCCGAACGGGACCAGGCTTTGGCCGCCATCGATGCCCAGGTGTTGCCGCTGCATGCGACCGGCCGCCCTTTCACCGCGGTGCGCCGCGTCGGCGCGCCATGGCTCGATGCATGGCTGGAGCGGCAAACCGGCGCGGCCACCAAGAAGTTCATGCCGTTGTTCGGCATTTTTCTAATGACCCTGGTGTTCGTCGTGTATCGCTCGTGGCGCACACTGGCGGCCATCATTCTCACCCTCGGCTCACTGGTCGCGATTGCAGTCGGATTGGGCGAGCTGATCGGCTTTTCCAACAGCGTGGTTTCGACGCTGGTGCCCCTGACGGTGATGGTCACCACCACGGCCACCCTGGTCTACATTCATTCCAGATACATGGAGCCGGATGGCTGTGCGGCGCCTCTGGAGCATCATGCCCGCGCGCTCGCCAACAAGTTCTTGCCCTGCACGGCATCGATGTTCGCCACCGCCGTCGGATTCGCCGCGCTCTCCGTGTCCGACATCCGTCCCGTGCGCGAAATGGGATTGTGGACCGCCTGTGGATTGATCGCCGCGTGGGTGGGCTGCTTCACGTTGTTTCCGGCGCTGCAATCGCTGTTGCGCGCCCCGCGACGCACGGGCGCCGCGGCGGATGACAAGGGGTTCGCAAGGCTCGTCGATGTACTCGTGCCTGCAACGCGTCGCTACCGCTGGTTCCTCGTGATCGGTGCGGTGCTGATCATGCTGAGCGGCGCGGCTTCGCTGTTCGGCATTCCCGGCAAGCTCGAGCCGTTGCAGCTCGAGACGGACGCGCTGACGTATGTGAATCCGCGCGAGCCGGTGGCGCAAGACACCCGCCGATTCGAACAGACCAACGGCTTGGACGTGCAGGATCTGTGGCTGCAGACCCCGCCCGGCCATGCGTTGGATCCACAATTTCTGCGCAGCGTGAATCTGCTGGCGCGGCGGCTCGAACAGCACCCGGGAATCAATGCCGTCGACGGACCCACCACCGTGCTGCGCTGGGCGCGTTACGTCCAAACCGGCTCCGATGAACTGCCCACGGCGCCCGAAGCGTGGCCGAAGCTCGCCGCTGACCTCGAGCAAATTTTGCTGACCGAACCGGGCGCACGCAACTATGTCGACGTGACCAATCTGTCAAGCGTGCGCCTGAGCATTCGCGCTCGCGGCGAGACTTTTGGTCCTTCCGGAGCGATGCGCAAATTCATTCTGCAGGCCTGGAACGAGGCGCAGGCGGGTGATCCGAATTTCAGAGCCGTGCACGGCCAAATGGCGGGCAACGGCGTGCTCTCGGGCATCATTACCGAGCGCTTGCTGCCCACGCTGACCCAAAGCTTCGCGATCACCGCCAGCGTTATTTTCATGGCCTTTCTCGTCGTGTTTCGCAGCCCCTCGGCGCGGCTCATGACGATGATCCCCTCATTTTTCGCCATTCTGTCGGTGTTCATCGTCATGCGCGTGGCGCACATTCCGCTCAACATCGCCACGATTCTCATCGGCTCGACCGTGCTCGGAGCGACCGAGAACGATCAAGTGCATTTTTTCTATCATCTTCAGGAAGGCCGCTCGAGCGGCACCACGACCGGTGCCCTGAAGCACGCTATGCTCACCGCGGGTCGTCCGATTCTGTTCGCGACGCTCATCAACACCAGCGGCTTTCTCGCGCTCACGCTCTCCGATCTTCCGCCGATGCGCCAGTTCGGCGTGGTGTCGGCGTCGGCGTTCGTGCTGGCATTGATAGCGGACTTCACCGCACTGCCGGGCGCGCTTTGGATGCTTTCGCGCCGCACCCAAACGCTTCGTAAGCGTGACGTTTCCGCGGAAACGCACATTGATAGTGATTCTTGATATACTATATAAACAATTGATTTATATCAATTTATGATAGACTTGCCGGTGATCCAGTTTGGTATTGGCAAATGTTTTTTGATCGGCGTTCGCCAAGGGCAGCGGTCCATTACCGCGACGGACTCGGCGACCTCCCGGTTCTCGCCAGCGTCGTTCGAGAACGATTGCGCGAAATGGGTGCGTGCCGGAGTATGGGCTCATAGCAAGCTGATCTAAGTGGCCCGGGTACTCGCTGGTAGTCTAGTCGGGGTCTTGAATTCGACTCGCTTGAACATTGATTGAAGCAGCCATGACCGACATTCCTCTCTATGCAGGCGCAGGACTTCTGGTCGGCACGTTGGTCGGTCTCACCGGCGTCGGCGGCGGATCGATGATGACGCCGATATTGATTCTGCTGTTTGGGCAATCACCTTCGGTTGCGGTGGGGACCGATCTGTTGTTCTCCGCGGCCACGAAGCTGGTGGCGACCGCATCCTTCGGATTCAGCCGGCGTGTGGACTGGTCCGTCGTCGGACGACTCTTGCTCGGAAGTGTTCCAGGATCGGCGGCGGTTGTAATCGGTCTGTGGCTCGCACGCCGCACGCCGAATGCCGCCGATGCGATCACAACGCGCGCCCTCGCGATAATTCTCCTGGTTACCGCGCTGGCGCTCATTTTTCAGACGCAACTCCAGCGCGTCGGCCTCAAAATCGCTCCGCGCGTGCTGGTGCACGTGGAACGGCACAAACTCCTGCTCACCGCGCTTGCAGGGTTGACGTTGGGGGTCGCGGTCACGTTGACTTCAGTGGGCGCCGGTGCGCTCGGCGTTGTGATGCTGGTTGCCCTCTATCCCTCGCGGCTCACCGGCGATCGGCTCGTCGCAACGGATATCGCTCACGCGCTGCCGGTCACGCTGATCGCGGGCCTGGGGCATGCGTTCTTGGGCCACGTAAACTTCAATGTGCTGGCCGCTCTTCTCCTCGGGTCGATTCCAGGCATATTGATTGCCTCGCGCGTCAGCATCCGCCTACCCGCGCTGGTGACCCGCATCCTCATCGCGCTGGTGCTGGGCACCGTCAGTGAGCGCTTGCTCTTTGCCTAGTGCTGGGCACCGTCAGTGAGCGATTGCTCTTTGCCTAGCCTGAACTATTCATGCACAACGGAAAAGCTCGTGCACGAAAAAACCGACCGTTCATGATAGTTCACGCTAGGACGCTTCATTCAAAATGAAGTTCGGATGGGTCCTCCTATTGAGCGTCCTCGCGGCTGCGGCTCCGGTGCGCGCACAGCAGAAGACCGGGCCCGGCATCGCCGGGGATGACAGCCTGACATGGCATGGCATCACGCTGTACGGCGTCATCGATGTCGGCGTCCAATACGATACGCACAGCGCGCCATTCTCGCCCCATCGTCCGTCGGCGAGCGGGAACATCGTGCGGCAGAACAGCGGCGGGCCGGCGACCGGCCTCACGCCCAGCAACATTGGCCAGTCAAGAGTCGGCCTGCAGGGCATCGAGGCCCTGAACGACGATTGGTCGGCCATATTCCAGATCGAGACCTTCTTCAATCCGCAGTCCGGAGAAATCGCCGATTCCCTGAAGTCATTGGCCGTGAATAACGGCCGATCGCCGGCCAACCAAACCGTCGGCGTCGATGGCAGCTCGGCCGGACAAGCCTTCCAAACCGCGTGGGTCGGCATCAAATCAGAGCGATTTGGAACCCTCACCTTCGGTCGCCAGGTGTCGCTGTTGACGGAAGGCATCATCAAGTACGATCCCAATTACAACGCCACGGCCTTCGGCCTGCTCGGCGCGTCGAATACCTATTCGGGCGGAGGCGCCCAGGAAGATAACCGGCTCGACTCGACGGCGAAGTACTCTCTGCGCTTCAGCGATCGGGTTCACATCGGTGCTCTCTATAAGTTCAACGGAGCCAAAGGATCGGCCAACACGGCTTTTCAGGCGGTCTTCGGCGGCGAGTATGCGGGCGCCTCGGTGGATGCGTACTATTCGAAGGAAAACAGCGCCATCACCGCGACCTCCTTGACGGCCGCTCAAGTCACCCAACTCCCCGCGTTGGGTTATTCAATATCAAATTCTCTGGCGGCGACCATCTCGGACAACGAGGCGTATGCCCTCATGGCCTTTTACAGGTTAGATCCGTTGAAATTCTTTGCCGGCTACGAGCACATCGCCTACACCAATCCAAAAACTCCTTTGAGCGCCGGTTTCCAAGACATCGGTGGTTACGTCCTGGCCTTCGTCACCAACAATGCCTACGCCAACTCGAGGACGGTGCAGGTGTATTGGACCGGTGTCCGGTACTCGGTCAGCTCCCACCTCGATTTGACCGCGGCTTACTACGGCTATCATCAGAACGCCTACGGCACCGGCACACAGGCAGCTTGCACGACCAGCGCGTACAGCACTTGCAGCGGCAGTTTCGACGCCTTCTCCTTCGACGCCGACTACCGGTTCAACAAACACTTCGACGCCTATCTGGGCGCGATGTACAGCGGTGTGCACGATGGCGTCGCGAGCGGCTACATCCACACCACCAACATCAACCCCACCCTCGGAGTACGGTACAAGTTTTAATACGTGCCGCATCCGCGTGGCGCGGATTGATGAGCACGGACGGGTGGTTTGAATTTCCTTCCGCACCCCTTTTTTAGAGGCTGTTTTTGACCGTGCGAGGCGGTTGAGAAGGCTCGCCGGCGCTCAAGCGGGCAGGAGCGACGCGGCCGATGCTCGGAGAGCTCAGCCGAGGGGGGCGCCGCTACTGCAGGCGGGGGACTGGGACAGTCGTCACGTTTTGACGCTCCGCGACCCCTCGAGAGTCGCAAAACCCGAGCCAGTTCCTGCTTCTGTTAAAGATCAATGTCATTCATCCCATACCTGAATGTAATGACAGGCAGAAACCGCTGCCTGTTCGGCATGGAGTGTCGTGTGCTCGGACTTAGGAAATCTTCCGCTGCGAAAGGCCGTGTGGGCCTCGCTTTTGCCCCCAACGGGATTGCGGTCGCCGTCGTGCGCCGCGACGGCGGCGGTTCCGTGCTCGAACGATGTGAGCTATTGCCCATTGATCCGGCGCGCGGCGCCGATGCCGCGTCGGCCGCACTGCGCGCGGCGGGATTGCCGCGCATGCCGGTGAGCACGGTGCTGCGCCTGGAGGACTATCAGTTGGTTCTGGTCGAGGCTCCCGACGTGCCGCCCGCGGAGCTGCGTGCCGCCATGCGCTGGCGCCTCAAGGACAGCATCGACTTCGGCGTCGAGGACGCAGTCATCGACCTGTTCGCCGTTCCCGAACAAAACCGCGGCAACCAAGGACGCATGATGTATGCCGTCGCCGCACGGCGCAGCGCAATTAACCTCCATGCGAGCGCTCTGGCCGCGGTTCCGGCCTTCGATGTGATCGATGTGCCGGAGTTGTGCCTGCGCAATATTGCGGCCTTGCTGCCCACGGCGGCGGCCGGCGTGGCGCTGCTCTACCTGGGCGAGACCGCCGCGACCATCGTTCTGGTGCGCGGCACGACGTTTTATTTGGCGCGCCATATGGACCTTCAACCGGCGCCGCTCGCGTCGGCACAGGGCGCGGCCGGCGCGCGAGTGGACGCCGCGAGCGTCGTGCTCGAGTTGCAGCGCTCCTTGGACTACTACGAGCGCCATTTCGACCAGCCGCCGATCACGCAGGTCGCAGTGTCGCCCGCCGGCGCACGCGCCAACGAACTCGCCTTGGATTTGGGCCGCGAGACCGGCCTCGAGGTTGCCGGCTTGGACCTCAATGTGCTGCTCGCCTGCGCGACCCCGATAGAACCGGCCGCCCAGGCCGCCTGCCTGCTCGCCGTCGGCGCCGCCCTTCGAGAGGAGCGTCGCTCGCTCTGAACGCCCGCCATGGAACAACAAGTCAATCTTTATCAACCCATCCTCGGCGCCGAGAAACGACTCTTCTCGGCGCGTGCGATCGGCGTGGGTCTTGGCCTTCTCGGCCTGTGTCTTTGCGGTCTCGCCGCGTTCGGCACCTGGCGCACCGCCCGCGTCGAACGCACGCTGGCGCGGCTCGAGACGCAGCAGGCGACCGAGCTCGCGAGGGTCGAGCGCACCAGCGCGGCGCTGGAACCGGGCCGCAGTCTCGCCGAACTCGAGACGCAGGCGAAGAGCCTGAGCGCCGACATCGCGGCTCGCGAGCGGGCACTTGATCTGGTACGCCTGGGGACGGCGTCGCCGGCCACTGGGTTTGCCGCAAGGCTGGAGGCACTTGCGCACCGGCAGCTCGATGGCCTGTGGCTGCGCTCCATCGTCGTGGGTTCCGGCGACGGCCGGCTCGCATTCGCGGGCAGCGCGGTCGACCCCAAGCTGATTCCTGCGTATCTCGCCGCGCTGGCCGAGGAACAGGCCCTCGCCGGCGTGCGGTTCGACAAGCTCACGATACGCCGCGCAAATCCCGAAGAAGCGCCTGCACAGCTGGCGTTCGAGCTCGGCGCACCCGGGCTCAAGTCCCCCGCCGCGGAGGCGCACCCATGATGGCGTTCGGCGGCGCCATCGGCAGGGTGCGGCCGCTCATCGAACGGCTCGACGCGTTGACCCTGCGTGAGCGTGTGATCATCTTTGGCGCGGGCGTCGCCCTGGTGTACATCGCCTGGCAGTGGCTGCTGATGGATCCGCTGGCGGCACGGGCAAAAATCGCGGAGCAGCACCTGGCGGATGCGCGCCGGCACGTGTCGATGATGGATCAGATTGGCGCCGCGTCTTCGCTGAACCCAGCGAAGGCGGCTGCGGCCCGCAATCGCGCTCTCGCGCAGCGGCTCGCCGCGCTCGACGCCGAACTCAGCTCGGTCGCGCAGGGCTACGTGGCGCCGGAGCGCATGACGGAGCTGCTCAAGGAGCTTCTCGGCGAACAGCACGGACTGAAGCTCGTCGGCCTCGCGAACCTGCCGGTGCAGAGCCTGTCGCATCCCTTGGGCTTAGGGAAGGACGCACCGATCGCGGCGGATGACCGCGGTCCGTTTCTGCATCCGGTTGAAATGGTGGTGGAGGGAGACTACGGCAGCGTGGTCGCCTACCTTCGGGCCTTGGAGGCTCTGCCGTGGCGCATTCATTGGCAGCAGGTCGAACTGACCGCGGGTGACTACCCGGTCAACCGCGTACGCATCGTCATCGGCGCACTGTCCTTGTCGCGCGACTGGATGGCCGTATGAACAGGCTGGTGTTATTGGCGGCGCTCGGCTTCTGCCTCCCGGCGCACGCCGACGGCCTGCGAGATCCGACGCGGCCGCCGCTCCCGCAGATCCACGCGACGGCGCCGCGTGAGTCTGTTCCGGTGCTCTCGGCGGTGCTGACTTTCGGCGGCACGCGCACCGCCATCTTCAACGGCCAGCTGGTGCGCGGCGGTTCCGTGGTCGGCGCCTACACCATCGATGCGGTGCTCGAGGACGGCGTCAGGTACCGCCACGCGAATCAACGGCACGAACTGCACCTCGCGCACGCGACAACCAACTTCAAAAAACCCGCCGCCGACACGCAGCTGGTCTCAAGCGGAGTCTCCCGATGATGTACCCCAAAATACTGCTTCCCATCGCCCTGCTGTGCTTGGGGATCGCACCGCCCGCCCGCGCCGACGAGGCTCGATTCGACGTCGCGGTCGCCGACGCGCCGGCACGCACTTTCTTCGAGGGCCTCGCCGACGGCACGCCGTACAACATTGTGCTCGAGCCGAACGTGGGCGGGAGCATCACCCTGAAGATGAAGAGCGTGACGCTGGTCGAGGTGCTCGACGCGGTGCGCGATGCCTATGGCTACGACTATCGGCGCATGCCGTCCGGCTTCGTCATCGTGCCTCCGGCGCTGCAGACGCGTCTGTTCCAGGTCAACTACATCGATCTCGAACGCCGCGGCACGTCGCGTACGCGAGTCTCCTCGGGCCAGGTCGGCCAGAGCTCGAACCCGCAGAACGTCGGGGGATCGGTACAGGGCGGCGGCATCGACACCCAATCGCAGGGCCTGAGCGAGCCGCCGGGCGCCGTATTCTCATCGGCCCAAGGGGCCAGACAAGGCGACCGTGTCAAAGAAATAACCGGCACCAGCGTTTCGACCCGTTCGTCCTCGGACTTCTGGCCCGAGCTCGAAGCCAGTCTGCGCGCGCTGGTCGGCACCGAGGGGGGCCGCAACGTCGTCCTGAACGCCGAGTCCGGTCTCATCGCCATCCGTGCAACGCCGCGCGAACTGCGCGACGTGCAGCAGTTCCTCGATAAGATCCAGCAGATCGCCACGCGGCAGGTGATCATCGAGGCCAAGATCATCGAGGTCCAGTTGTCGAGCGCATTTCAGGCCGGCATCAACTGGGCCGCCATCGCCAAGAACGGCGCCAGCACTTACGGCGTCTTCCAGACCGGTCCGCAGAACGGATTCGGCAGCAGTAATTTGCAGCTCTTGAATCAGCCGTCGGTGCCGGTGACGGTAGGGCCTGGAAATCCCATCACCAGCGCGGTCACCAACTCCTTGGGCGGCGCGTTCGCGGTGGCGGTCAACGCCGGCAGCTTCGCATCCTACGTCGAGGCGCTGGCCACGCAGGGCAAGACCACCGTGCTGTCGAGCCCGCGCGTGTCCACGCTCAACAACCAAAAAGCGGTCATCAAGTCCGGCGACGATGAATACTTCGTGACCGGGGTGTCGAGCAATACGGTGGTGGGGACTTCCTCGTCGACCAGCAACAATCTTGATCTCGCGCCCTTCTTCTCGGGCGTGGCGCTCGACGTGACGCCGCAGCTCTCCTACGACGGGCAGATCATCCTGCACATTCACCCGACGGTCAGCGTCGTGACCTCGAAAATCTTGTCGGTGACCATCGGCGGTGTTGCCAATGGCACCAGCTCCCTGCCGCTCGCCTTCAGCGAGGTGCGCGAGTCGGACAGCGTGGTCAAGGCGATGAGCGGCCAGCTCATCGTGATCGGCGGCCTGATGCAAACCAGCCACAGCAATCAGGACTACCGGGTACCGCTGCTGGGTGACATCCCGCTGCTCGGCAACTTGTTCAAGAGTCAGCAGAAAATCACCAATCACACCGAACTCGTGATTTTATTGCGGCCCATCGTGGTCGACACCGATGCGCAGTGGACGCAGCTGGCCGGCGTGGAAGTGGACCACGCCGCCAAGCTCGATCCGAAGGTGCGCGACGCCGCGCAATAGGGCGGGTACCAGATCATGAGCATCAAGCGCAGAATCCGGCTTGGCGAGATGTTGGTCGAGCATCGGGCCATCACCCAAGAGCAGCTGCACGCGGCGCTTGCCGAGCAGCGGCGTTCGGGGCGCAAGCTGGGGCGCGTGCTCGCCGACTTAGGATTGATGTCCGAAGCGTCGCTGCACGAGTTCCTGTCGAAGCACTTGCAGGTTCCCTTCGTCGATCTCAAGCAGGCACGCGTGGACCGCGAAGCGGTGAGATTGCTGCCGGAGCCGCTGGCGCGGCGCTACCGGGCCATCGTGCTGTTGCAGGACTCCCGCGGCCTGCTGGTGGGAATGGCGGACCCCTCCGATATTCATGCCTATGACGAGTTGCAGGCGCGGCTCAAGCAGCCCATCCGCCTCGCACTGGTGGGCGAAGCGGATTTTCTCAAGACACTCGATGCGGTGTATCGGCAGACCGATGAGATCGCCTCGCTGGCGGAGGCCGTCCGCGACGACCTCAGGGAAGGCGATGTCGACATCGAGCAGCTGTCGGCCGAGGAGAGCTCGCCCGACGCGCCGGTCATCAAGCTGCTGCAGACCATGTTCAACGATGCCATGCAGGCGCGCGCCTCCGACATCCACATCGAGCCGGGCGAGGGCAAGCTGCGCATCCGGCTGCGGGTCGACGGTGTCCTGCAGGAGCAGGTCATCGACGGACGCCGGGTGGCGAGCGCCTTGGTGACGCGGCTGAAGCTGATGTGCGGACTCGACATCGCCGAGAAGCGCCTGCCCCAGGACGGGCGCTTCAGCATGCGCGTTCGGGACGTCGGTGTCGACGTGCGGCTCGCGACCATGCCGACCACCCACGGCGAATCCGTCGTCATGCGTCTGCTCAATCCGTCGACGGCGCTGTTGTCGCTCGAGAAGCTGGGCATGCCGGCGACGACCGAAGCGCGTTTTCGCCGGCTGGTCGAGCGCAATGCCGGCATGGTGTTGGTGACGGGCCCGACCGGCAGCGGCAAGACGACCACCCTGTATGCGGCGCTCAATCACATCAACAAACCCGGCGTGAAAGTGATCACCGTCGAGGATCCGGTCGAATACCGCCTCGACCGCATCACGCAGGTGCAGGTGCTGCCGAAGATCGGCTTGGATTTCGCGCGAGTTTTGCGCACCGCGCTGCGCCAGGATCCCGACATCATCCTCGTCGGCGAGATGCGCGATCGGGAGACCGTGGACATCGGTCTGCGCGGCGCAATGACCGGCCACCTGGTATTTTCAACCCTGCACACCATCAATGCGGTCGCCGCCGTCAACCGTCTGCTCGACATGGGTGCGCCGGGCTACATGATCGCGGCGGCGGTGCATGGCATCGTCGCGCAGCGGCTGATCCGCCGCGTGTGCACCGACTGTGCCCAACCCACCGCGCCCACGCCGAATCAGCTGGCCTGGCTCGCGGCCTGCCGCCCCGACCTCGATCCCGAGCGGCAGAAGTTCATGGCCGGCGCCGGCTGCACTTATTGCAATTTGTCCGGCTACCGGGGCCGCATCGCCGTGTATGAGATTCTCGAAATCGACCGTCTGCTGGCCGATGAGGTGCGGCGCGGTGATCTCGAAGGGTTCGCCCGCGCGGCGCGCTCGAGCGGGGGCTATGTGCCGCTCGCCCAGGGAGCCATCGACTACGCGCTCAGTGGCTTGAGCTCGCTCGCGGAGGCGATGGCGGTGGGCAGCGGGCTCGAGGAATTCGTGGACGTCGACGCGGCAGCGCCGCTCGCGGATGCGACCGTCGAGGCGCTGCTCGCGCAGCGCGCCTGAAATCATGGCCAACTTTCGCTACCGGGGGCGGTCGGGGCGCGGTGCCCTCATCACGGGCCGGCTGGACGGCGATGACGTCGATGCGGTGGCAGCGCGGCTGTTGAATCTCGGCATCACGCCGCTCGAAATCGCGCCGGACGCCGTCCATGGTACGACGGTCCGCGATCTGCTGCAGCGCCTCGGCGCCGGCAAGCCCTCGACCGCCGACCTCGTGCTGTTCTCGCGGCAGATGTATTCGATCACCAAATCCGGCTTGCCGCTGCTGCGCGGACTGCGTGGGCTCGCGCAGTCGACGCATAACGCGCTGCTGCGCGACGCCTTGCACGACGTGCTGCACAGCCTGGAATCGGGCCGCGATTTCGCCTCCTCGCTGGCGCGGCACCCGACGATTTTCTCGCCGCTATTCATCAGCATGGTGCGGGTGGGCGAATCGACCGGCACGCTCGATGCGGCATTCCTGCGGCTTTGCGAGTACCAGAGCCAGGATCAGGATGTGCAGGACCGGGTCAAGAGCGCGGTGCGCTACCCGCTGATCGTCGTCGGCGTGATCGGACTCGCCATCGCCGTGATCACCGTGTTCGTGATCCCGAATTTCGCGCCCCTCTTCAAGGTGCTGGGCAATGACATTCCATTGCCGACGCGCATCATCATGGGCACCTCGAGCTTCGTCAGAGCCCATGGAATCGCGCTCGTGGCGGGTTCGATACTGGCATTCTTCGCCTTCAAGCGGCATATCGCCACCGAGGCGGGCCGCTATCGTTGGGACCGCTTCAAACTCAAGGTGCCGGTGCTCGGCGACCTCTTGCATCAGTCGGTGCTGTCGCGGGTGACGCGCTCGCTCGCGATCTCGCTCGAAGCCGGCCTGCCGATGATCCAGGCGCTCACCCTGCTGGCCCGCTCCGCCGGCAACGAGTACCTCGCGGAGCAGCTGCTGCGGCTGCGGGATGCGGTCGAACGCGGTGAGGCGTTGAGCCACGCGGCGGCCGGCGCCGGGATTTTCCCGCCGTTGGTGCTGCAGATGCTGCTGGTGGGCGAGGAGACCGGTGAACTGACTCAGCTGCTCGAAGAAGTGTCCGGCTATTACCAGCGTGAGGTCGACTACCGGCTGCGCAATCTGACTGCGATGCTCGAGCCGCTGTTGATCATCGGCGTCGGCGGCATGGTGCTGATCCTGGCCTTAGGGGTGTTTCTGCCGATGTGGAACATGATCGGCAAAGTGGGACATGGGGGTTGAGTTCGCGCCGCGATGAGGGGCCCGTGACGGGCCTCACAGATCAGGGAATCCCGGCAGTCCCTGACGCTACGGTGCTCAAGAGTGCGGCGCAGTTACCAATTACCATTCTAGTAGAGGTGCATAGTTGCACCCATGCGTTCAAACACTAAGGCGCTCATGCGCCGCGGAGCCGAAATGAAATCGTATAAGTCTCGCGGATTCACCCTGATCGAGTTGGTGGTGGTGATCACCATTCTCGGCATCCTGGCCGCATTCGCGATCCCGAAGTTCATCGCGCTGGACACGCAGGCGCGCACCGCCACGGTGAACGCGCTTGCCGGCACGGTGAGGAGCAGCGCGGCGCTCGCCCGCAGCTTGGCCCAGGCAGGCGGTATCGCCCAAAACGGAGTCGTGGTCATGGAGGGCGCGAACGTCCAGCTACTCAACTTCTACCCGGACTCGCCCGCCGGCGGCATTGTGAACGCCATCAATGTGAGCACTGACTTCACCTATGTCCCCGGGGCGAGCGGAGCCGCGGGAACCTGGACCAGAGTCGGTGCGCCGACACCCGCCACCTGTACTGTCGCCTATCTGCCCGCAACCGCCGGTGGCGCGGCACCGCAGGTGACGGCTACTGTCAGCGGCTGTTGATTTCGCCGGTTAGCGGGACGGATTCCCGCACGGAGAGAGAAACATGCGGCGCTCGGCGACTTACCGTGCGCACCCCGGGGATCGGCGGGGTTTCACGCTCCTCGAGCTGGTGGTGGTCATCACGATTACCGGCATCCTGGCGGCCTACATCGCCCCACGCTTCTGGAATCAACAGACCTTCTCCGACCGCGGCTACGTCGATGAACTCGCGGCGGCGTTACGCTCGACGCAAAAAGCGGCCGTCATCAGCGGTTGTCCCGCGCGGCTCACCTTGGCAGCGAGTTCCTATGTAGCGACCCAGCAGGCGGCCTCCGGCAACGCCTGCAACCTGAGTGACGCGACCTGGCCGACGCCCATCTTGAGCGCCGACGGCTCTGCGATTCAGAACACGGCGCCGGCGAACACCACCGCGGCGCCGACCGGCGTGTTTCAGTTCGACACTCAGGGCCGCTTGAGTTCGGGCCCCGGGGCCACGATCAGCGTGGGCACGCACACGCTCACCATCATTGCCGGTACCGGCTTGGTGCAGGTGCTGTAGCCATGCGCGCACAGAATCGCGGCATCACTCTGATCGAGATCGTGGTGGCCATCACCATCGTCGCGATCGCCGCCACGACCATCCTGGGCGTGCTCGGTACGGTCGCGAGCAGAAGCTCGGATGCCATGATGCAGCAGCAGGCCATCGCCATCGCCGGCTCCTACCTCGACGAGATCATGCAGCGCTGGGTGGTCGACCCCAACGGCTCGCCGCCAAATACCGGGCGCGGCAGCTGGGACCTGGTGGACCAGTACAACGGTTTGGCGGACGTCGGCGCGCACGACCAATTCGGCAATCCGATCCCGGCGCTTGAGCGCCTACACGGTCAGCGTCGTCACGTCGCAGTCGAGCGCGCTCATCGGCGTGCCGGCGGCCGCGACCCGTCGCATCGACATCACGGTGAGCTACGCGCCGAACGGCAGCGTGAAGCTGTCGGGCTACCGGACCAACTACTGATGCGCTCCGCACTCCGCCCTGGTTTGCGGCGCACGCAGCGAAGCGGGCGCGGTTTCACGCTCATCGAGCTCGTCATCACCATTGCAGTCGCTTCCATCGTCGTCGCCTTCATGGCGCTGTTCATCGTGATGCCGATCAACGCCTATTCCACGCAGACTCAGCAGGCCGCGCTGGTCGATGCGGCCGACAGTGCGCTGCGTTTCATGGCGCGCGACCTGCGCAGCGCCCTGCCCAACAGTGTGCGGGTGAACAGCAGCGGCACGGTCACGGCGCTTGAATTGCTGGCCACCGCCGACGGAGCGCGCTATCAGGACGGCGGACCTTTGTCGAACCCTGCGTTGGCGCTCGATTTCACAACAGCCGACACGGCCTTCGCCACCACCGTGCCGTTCACCCAGCTCACGCTGCCGTGGAGCTCGAGCAGTTACTACCTGTCGATTTACAATGTCGGCGTGCCGGGCGCCAATGCCTACCAGATGGCTAATGTCGTCACGCCGGCCGGAACCACCATCACCATCGCGGCGGGCGCCACCGCCAACCAGAATCTGGTGACGTTGAACCCAGGTTTCCAGTTCGCCTACGGCTCTCCCGGAAAGCGCGTGTACCTGGTCAGCGGACCGGTCTCATATCTGTGCGATACGGCGGCCGGAACACTGACCCGCTACTCGGGCTATGCGATTGCGAACACTCAGCCCGCCGACGCCGCGACCTTGAGCGCGGCCGGCGCGACAGCGGCACTGGTGGCCGGCAATGTGGGCAGCTGCCAATTCACGTTGACGTCCGGCACGGCTCAGCGCAATGCGCTCGCCACGCTGACGCTGCAAATCACCCAGAACGGCCAATCGGTGCAGCTGCTCAACGAAGTGCAAGTGGTGAACGCGCCATGACATCCCTCCTTCCAAGAAGCGCGGATTTCCATGCCGACTATCCGATGAAGTGCGCGATACGCCGGCCGCAGCGGGGTTTCGCGCTCATCCCGGCGCTGTTCCTCATCGTGGTGCTGGGCGCCTTGGCCCTGGTCGCCGTCCGCGTCGGCAGCGGACAGCAGCAGACGGTCATCATGGCACTGCAAGAGACCCGCGCACTCTCGGCCGCGCAGACCGGCATCGAGTGGGGCGCGTACCAAAGCGGGACCGGCAGCTGCGCCGCGAGCACGACCTTGAGCCTCACCGAAGCGGCGCTCAACGGGTTTACCGTGGTGGTCACCTGTGCCGCAGCGACCTTCACGAACGGCGCCGCGACCAGTACATCGTATGTGCTCAAATCGACCGCGACCACGGGGACATACGGCCAACCCGGCTACGTCCATCGGACCGTCAGCGGCACCTACACCAATGCAACCTGACTTAAGCGATGGGTACCATGCGGCATCGTGATCCTTCCGCCGGCAGCAGACCCGGCCGCGCCCTCGCGCTTCTCGGAGCGCTGCTGTTCTTCGCGCATGCGGTGCCCAGCCGGGCATCGATCGCGTACGTGGCCTCATCCGCATCCCCGCTCAGCTCTTCGGGCGTCGGGTCGGTCACCATCACCGCGCCGGCCGGTCTTACAACGGGTGACGTCATGATTGGCTACGTCGCCCAAACGACCAGCAGCCTGCCCGCGGTGAGCGCGGCGCCCGCGGGCTGGACCACGGTGCTGGAGCGGAATGACGGCAGCTCGATCGGCGGCTCGGTCTACTACCGAGTTGCTACGTCCGCGGACGTGGCGGGCGTGACCACCTACACCTGGACATTCCAGAACTCCGCGCGCTCCGGCGGCCTCATCCTCGCCTTCAGCGGCGTCTCGACTGTCGCCCCCGTCGCGGCCAGCGCCTCGCAGGCCAACGCCAGCTCGGGCTCCTACACGGCGCCGTCGGTCACGCCGGGCACGGCCAACGCCGAGCTCGTCGTGCTGTTCGGGGCCGGCATCGGCAACGGGGGCGTGAACAGCCCCACGGGGACGGTTAGCGCGTTCGTGGGCGGCACCGGCGCCGGCCCGAACGGCATCGTCATCGGCGCGTTCACCGCAACGCTGACGGCGTCGACCGCGACCGGCCAGCTGCAATCGAGCGGCAACGACTCCGCGGTCAATATCGGCGCCACGCTGGCGTTGCAGCCGGGCTCCGGTGCGGGCACGCCCGATCATTTTGCCATCAGCGATGCGGGGACGGCGGTGAACTGCCAGGCCTCGCCGGTGACCATCACGGCGCACAGTCTGACTCACACGCCGGTGGCGACCACCGACACTATTATCGTGAGCACCGGCACGGGCCACGGCGACTGGTCGCTGACCAGCGGCGGCGGCAGCTTCAGCGCGGGCGCATCGAACAGCGGCACGGCCAGCTACACTTACGTCACGGCCGACAACGGCGCCGTCACCCTGTCGCTCAGGGACACCTATGCCGAGACGGTCATCATCAACGTCGCCGATGGCCCCATCACGCAGAAGTCCGGCAGCGCCATCGCCTCCGAGCAGCAGCCGCTGACCTTCGTGGCGTCGGGCTTTCGATTCACCAACGGCGCGAATGTCGCCACCGCCATCGGCACCCAGGTGGCCGGCAAGTCCTCGACGCAAAGTCTCGCGCTGCAGGCGGTACGCACCGACACCAACACCGGCGCGTGCACGGCCGCCTTCCCGAGCGGCGCCACCGTCAACATCGGCCTCGCCTACCAGTGCAACAATCCGGCCAGCTGCGCTGCCGGACAAACGCTGGGCATCACCAACAACTCCGCCACGACCAATATTGCGTCCAATCCCGCGAGCGGGGTGACCTTGTATACGACGGTTCCGCTGAAATTCAGCACCGCGAATTCGGAAGCGCCGTTCAGCCTCGATTACTCCGATGTCGGTCAGATCACGCTGCTCGCACGCTACAACATCCCGCTCGGCAGCGGCGCGGGCTCGGGCAACACCATGAACGGCGGCGGCCAGTTCGTCGTCCAGCCGTATGACTTCGCGCTGTCGAACATCAAGTGCACGGCCTACGGCGCGGGCACCTGTGCCGCCTCGCTGCCTTCACCCGGCAACAACCCAGGAGCGGCTTCGGCGGCCGGCGCCGCCTTCATTCAAGCGGGACAGCCATTTTCGGCGACGGTCACTGCGATCAATTTCTTGGGTGCCGCCACGCCGAATTACGGCCAGGAAGTATCGCCGCCGGGCGTCACGCTGACCGTCAACCTGCTCGCGCCGGCAGGCGGCAATGCGGCCGCACTCAATAACGCCGCCGCCTTCGGCGGCTTCAGCGGCGGCGTGGCGACCGGCACCACCTTCAACTGGCCGGAGGTGGGCATCATTTCACTCAGCCCCAGCGTCGCCAGCTACTTGGGTTCCGGCACCGTGACGGGAACGGCCTCCGGCAATGTCGGACGATTCATCCCGAACAGCTTTGCCGTGGCGCTCAACACGCCGGTCTTCGGCACCGGCTGCAGCGCGGGAGACTTCAGCTATGTCGGCCAGCCGCTCCTCTACACGGTCGCGCCCGTCATGACCGTGACGGCCCTGGCGGCCGGCGGCACGACCACGCGCAACTATGCGGGCGCTTTTTTGAAATTGACCAACGCCTCGCTGAACGGACGCAGTTACACGTCCACGCCGGCAAGCCCGGCGCTCAATCTGTCGGGCCTGCCGCCCACGAGCAGCGACCCCGCCGTCGCCGATCTCGGCACCGGGCAGGCCACGCTGACTTTCAGCGCCGGCAGCGGCCTCCTGTTCAGCCGCGGCACCGCCATCGCTCCGTTCAATGCCAACATCGCGCTCAGCCTCAACGTCACGGACCTCGACGGCGTCAACGTCACGATCGTCAACGGTGTCTCGGCATCGAACCCGGCGACCTTCGGCAGCGGTACCGGCATCAGCTTCAGTACCAGCGCGACGCAGTATTACGGGCGGCTCGCACTGCGCGATTCCGTGGGCTCGGAGCTCTTGGATCTGCCGATGTTGCTGACCACGCAGTACTACTTGAGCACGACTCAGGGATTTACCGCGAACACCGCCGACAGTTGCACCGTAGCCACCGCGATTTCCTTCAGCAAAAACCAGCTGACCGCCGCCGGTCAGACCTGTGTCCGCGACAGCGGCAGCCCGGGCATTTCCGGCGCCGGCTGCGCGGCACCCGCGGCCTCACGATACCTGCCGATCGCCTGGGGTGGCCCACCCACGCCTCCGCCCCTGGGCAGCTTCAATTTAATACTCGCCGCTCCCGGCGCCGGCCACGCCGGCACCGTGTCCGTCACCGCCGCCGCACCCTCCTGGCTGCAGTACAACTGGGGCGGCAGCGTCAATCCGTCAGGGCTGGCGACCTTCGGCGTCTTCCCCGGTCCCGCCTCCCGCGTGCATCAGCGCGAGGTGTATTGAGTAGGGGCGTTGGGTGGCCTCTTTGATCGACAGCGTCGCAGCCCAAAACTTTGGCGACCACTCGCATTGAGCGAAGTTGCTGGTTGGTTGGGGCGCTTGTCGCCCCATTCGTCATTGTCTGAAGTTGGCGGACGCAGCTGAAGCGATTTCCCCTATTGAGTGCTCTTGGCGGCGAAGCCAAGCTTCGCGCGGCGCCGATCGTGGCGCTCAGCTCACTGCCGGCGAGAATGCGGAGCGTGGAACGCAAGTTCTATTGCGCTTACGCGGAGTGTCCCCGTTGTCTGACAACCCATCGACCTGCACGAGAGGCGTCATTCGTTCTCGAGTCCGCCACACTCCCTGTTCAAACGGTGAGTCGTTCGACTACTCAAGAAAGCCGGGATCCCCCATTTAATTTGGTTTGCAATCAGGAAGAATGCAATGAACAGTACTGAGAAACTATTAAAATCGCCCATGTGGATTCTGGCATCGCTCCTCAGCGTGATTGTGGCAGGATGCGGCGGAGACAATAATAACGGGTCCGCTTCGGCTGACCAACCTAACAACGCGGGCGCGGGCACCGGCGTTGGGGGCCTTGGCAAAGGTCCATCGCCGGTCGAGCTTGGAGCTGCCGCCAATTATGTGATTCTGGCGCAATCCGAAATTACCAACGTTCCGACATCCGCCATTACCGGAAATGTGGGCTTGAGCCCGGCGACGGGCGCGGCCATTGGCATACCATGCGCCGAAGTGACCGGGGTGATCAACGCAGCTGACGGTGCTGGTCCGCTGCCATGCAGCGTGATAGACGCTGTTGGACTAACCGCCGCTGTCGGTGCTGAGGGGACCGCTTACACCGACGCGCAGGGACGCGCGCCCGATTACACGGAGCTGGCGGCAGGAAACATCGGCGGACTCAATCTTAGCCCCGCGACCTACAAATGGAGTACCGCGGTTTCCATACCGACGACTCTCACACTCACCGGCGGCCCGAACGATGTCTGGATCTTTCAGATCGCACAAGGCCTCACCGTAAGTTCCGGCGTGCAAGTCATCTTGGTCGGCGGCGCGCTGCCCCAGAATGTCTACTGGGCAACCTTTGGCTCTGCGCAACTTGGGACAACTTCAAAATTCAACGGTGTAATACTGTCGCAGACATCGATCGTCATGAATACCGGCGCAACGATCGACGGAAGGATGTTCGCGGGGACCGCGGTCACCCTCGATCAGAATACGGTAACCCATCCGTAACGACCAGGTGCCCCCACCATCGCCGCCGGTAGCAGCAAGGGGGGGATCCCCCCACGATCGACGAGGTGTTCCCGGGGCGACCACGCGGGCGATGGCCGCCACGGAGGGGTGTTGGCACCTGGGGGCGGGTTAGAGCGTCGCGCCAGACTATTCGGTATTTTACGGACAACAACGCTTAGAATAGCGCATAATACGGACATCTAGGCCCTGCCGAGCACCCGAATGATCTCCATGGCGGACACGATGCCCGAACTCGTCCTGGTCGCCGAGACCGATCCGGGGGCCGCCCGGCGCGCGCGCCGGCTGGCGGGCAGGGGCATACTCAAACGATTGTACCCGAGCGTCTACACGTCCAACGTAGACAGCCCGCCAGAATCCATCGTCTTGCGGCACTGGCAGGCGATCGTCGGACATCTGCTGCCGGGCGGCGTGATCTCGCATCGTTCGGCATTCGACAGCCGGCCTTTTGAGGGCAGTCTCTCCATCACCCGCGGTAAGACCCGACGCGACCTGCGATTGCCGGGATTGACGGTACACATCGTGCCGGGCCCCGGCCCCCGACTTGAACCTCCTGCGCCGGATTCGCGTTTCGGCGAGCTGTATTTGGCGAGTGATCCGCGGCGATTCTTGGAAAATCTTACCCGCGGGCGCGGTTGGAGTGATCGCGTGCTGCCGCAACCGACCCTCGAGGCGGCGCTCGACCGCATTTTGATGGTCGGCGGCCCCAAACGCCTAAACCAATTGCGCGATCACGCGCGCGAAATCGCCCCATCTCTGGGTTACGACGCGCAATTCATGCGCCTCAACAACATCATCGGCGCACTGCTCGGTACGCACGAATCAGAAATCTTGACCGCCAAGCAGGCCTTAGCGCGGGCTGCGGGCCGTCCCTACGATCCTCACCGGCTGGAAATCTTCGATGCGCTGTTCAGTGCGCTCAATCAAGCCGCATTGGAAAGCATCGAGGATCCCGCGCCCGCGGGCGTCGCGCGCGAGGATTTCGCGTTCTTTGAGGCGTACTTTTCCAACTATATCGAAGGGACGACGTTCGAGGTCGAGGAGGCGGAATCCATCATCTTCGAGGGGAAGATCATCGAGAACCGCAATGAAGACTCGCATGACATCTTAGGTACCTTCCAAGCAGCGACGACCGCCCCCTGGCGGGACCGTCCGCCGCAAAACGCCGATGAATTTCTTGTGTGGCTGCAGAACGTCAACGCGCTCGTCATGCAAAAGCGGGCCGACAGAAAACCCGGAGAATGGAAAGAAAAAGCCAATCAGGCCGGCAGCACTTACTTCGTCGTACCGGAACTTGTCGTCGGGAGCTTGCGGGAAGGATTCGAACGGATACGCGCCCTGCCCCATCCGCTCGCCCAGGCCATCATGATCATGTTCGTGGTAGCCGAAGTGCACCCGTTCAGCGACGGCAACGGCCGCACGGCGCGGCTCGCCATGAATTGCATGTTAAGCGCACGCGCTTTGAGCCGAATTATCATTCCGACGGTCTACCGGGAAGACTACCTGCTGCCTCTGAAGGCGCTTAGTCACAACCGTATTGCCGAACCGCTCATAAGTGCCTTGAGCCGCGTGCAGCGCTGGTCCGCAGCCTTCGATTATTCGTTGCCGCGAGCGCAATTGCGCGAATCGCTCGCGCGCTGCAACGCCTTTCAAGAGGATCTCCGCAGCTACAAATTGCTCTTTCCGCCCGCGAAGCGGGCCCATACCAATACCTAATTCACCGGAGTTGAAACGTAGAAAGCTAAGACAGTGACATAACGAAAGTCGTGTTCGGCGTCGCAAACAATGTCCCAGCCCAGTGCCGTCTCGTCCACCTCCATGACGGATCCACGGGCTTGGCATACCGAGACCAACGGCGCTCGAATCCGGCACGTACCGCTGGACCCAGCGGTAAATGGTCGTGTGAGAAACGGCAACGCCTCGCTCGGCCAGCATTTCGACGAGGTCTCGGTAGCTCAGCCGATACGTGAGGTATCAACGCACGCATAACTCGATAATCTCAGGCTGGAATCTGCGACACCGATAAATTGGATCCCTGGCGATCGCTGCGGTCATTGAAACCCCCAAATAACGCTAAAAACCCAGCGTGGAGCCCTCAATGCACCAGAGCCTATTTAGGCCCCCTTTTGGGGTGGCTGTCGAGGAGCGGTTCAGGACGTCTTCGGACGGTCAAATCTCTGTATTTACAGGGGTTTGCCGCACGATCCAACGCCTTGTCGGATGGTAGCGGAAGTGCTTGGAAGGAACGGCTGGGACTCGACTTATCCGGGCAAGCCCTTGAACCGCTTACGATACCGAGAATTCGAGCTGCAGCGTTGCCCCTAAACTTGCCCCAACGTTCCCGTGCGGGGGTCATTGGATTCAGGCGGCGTCGAGTTGGCGCACCGCGAGAATATCTTTCGAACTCACGGGACGAATCGACGCTGTCGCCAACGTCACCAGCGCTTGAGTACGGCCCGACGCGGTGACGAATTCCACCTCGACGGCATCTTTCGAGTAGACCTGCACGACGGCGCCAATGTCCCCGGTCTTCAATCCATGACTCGGCATTTCTACCTGCAGCACCACTGTATCGAATTCATGAAAACGCATGAGCTAGTCCTTGGGATATGCCGTAACAAACCGAGGCACGTCCTCACCGACGAGTATAATCCAGACCGGGCCGACGGACGTTGAGATTACCAACCATTACGCATGAGAGGCAGGCTTACATGACTTTCAAAAACGGAATGCGGCCGGTTCACCCCGGCGAAGTACTTCGTGAGGAGTACTTGAAGTCCTTCGACTTGAGCGCGAACGCGCTTGCCGAGGCACTGCGCCTGAGCCCGTCGCGCATTGGTGACATCGTTCTTGAGCGCCGGGGTGTCACTGCCGATACCGCCGTGCGGCTTGCGCGCTATTTTGGCGGCACCGCGCAGTTCTGGCTGAACTTGCAATCTATATACGATCTGCGAACTGCCGAGCGTTCTACAGAAACGAAGCGCGCCTTGCGGGAGATTGAACCCCTTGGGCAATCAGCTGAGGCGTGAAACCGCCTACGATTTTACGGGTGTAGAGCGTCATGATCCGAAACGAAGCCGAATTCGAAGATGCCTCAAAACGATTAGGCGACAAGTTGAAGTGGCTCGACAAGCATCGTGCACCGCTCAAAGAAGCGGGTCTGAAGGACGCTGAGATCAAGCGTGTCGTCGATCCGCTCGAATCCTTTCACCTGCAGTTAAAGGAAGAGATCAAGGCCCACGACCACGAATAGGCGTTTCCGCGGAAACGCACATTAATGTGGATTCCGCATTAGCGCAGTAGCCTGTTGATTTCAAAGATAAATGGTGGGACGGCTGAACACCGCATTCAAGCGATAAATAGCTGATTATCGAGTGAAAATATTCTGGTGCTCTTTTCGAGGCCCCAAAAAAGGCCCCACGCAGGAGTGGATTTCTCGGAACATCTGCGGACGCCCACGGATCGAAGGTTCCGGACTCTTCTTCGACAATCAAATGATCGAGGTGGGTCGAGACGATATTGCGGCGCGCCCTGCATCAGCTCGTCGTTGAGAGCGATCGGATCACATAGAGAAACGCACTGCCGCCCGGGCGCGCCGCGGGCGATACGGCGGCCTCTACCAAGAGCCTCTCTGATAATTGCTGTGATGACAGGCCAGCCTCACACATAAACGTAGCTTTGTATTCTCGTCCTCCATTTAGTACCCATTCGCTGTCGGGAAACGCTGTCCGGGCCGATAGGCGGTCTTGTTTGGGGAGCATCCGGAATACTGAAGGTGCAATATTGCGATCGAAGTTTATGTACAGTGGCCAACTTCGCAGATGCGCACCGCCATCTGACGTCCATTCTCCGATCCCAACGCCCAACCCCCGAAGTGCCGTGCTATCGCGAAATCGTCCGTCCTCTGCCGCTCTCAGGCGCCATAAGCGGGCGACCAATACGTCGCGAGAGATGCCCAATTTCTGCGCAGCTCGTCGAGTTCCTCCACCGAAACCTGGGTCTTTCTTCCCTTTACGAGCTGTTTGAGTGCCTTGTCGGTAAAGAGCAATAGGGGCGACAATCCCTCAGTCATATGTTCGATCGAGCGAACGAAGCTGCTTTTGATCCCACCGCCATTGGAGTGATTCAGGGTGATGCCAAACTCGGTGGGCCTAAAGGCTAGCGAATGGGCAAGTTCGTGGGCAATCGTATTTCGAAGGCGCGGCACTAGGGGGCGGCTGCTCGATTCGTTTGCAATATCATTATCCGAGATACGGTAGGTTTCGCTATCGATCAGAACCGCCCACCGCTGCGACTGCGGACCGCCTCCTGGTTGCTCGTTGATTGTGGCTAACATGCCTTCAACCAACAGCGGACGAACGATCAAACTCGCGTGAAAGCGATTTAGCAAATCGCAAATCTTGACAAATCCGCTTTCGTCGGCGACTTCATCTCCAATTCTTGTGCACACCTCAGTGAATTGAGTGATTTCTTTGGTAGATAACATCATCGATCGTCGCTACAAGTCGTCGCCATTTCATTTTTCGATTTCTCTCAGTTTTGCTTCAGTAAACACTTCGCGTTCTCGATTGAAGTGGGCCTGAAAACCTGGAACCGAGGACAAGTCATAGCGTCGCAATGCCTCGAGAACCTCAAATCGTCTTGTGGCAGAGCGTGATTCATTGCGAACAATAAAGCCGCGATGGTGATCTCGAATACGACCCTTTTCGATTTCTGGAATGTAACACCTAAAAATCGCTCGACACGCCTGCCGGAATTCCGCCTTTGAAAGCTTAAAGCTCACGGTAGCCTTGACCTGATTAGGGCTCGCGGTCGACGGTACATGGACCGACTCATCCGCCCGATAGTACAGAGTGGCCCAAGGATTTTGAGTTAGCTCGAGTGTTAATTCTTGCGGCGATTCGCTTGGTGAATATCGGCACTCTCATCCTCGTCCGATAGTTGCAGCGAGGCATACGGATTGCCGAGTTGGCGCAGGCGTGCCCGGACCGCACTCGATAGTGGGCGACGGTTACTCATGACTTGTGCTCTGACGACACGACAGCCAGTGCTGATGTGTCGTTTGTTTTCCACACTGTATCCGCACGATCGTCATCCGCGCTTGCGATCCTTTTCGAGCCGGCAGTGAGTTCGAATTTTCCACAGGAATGCCTAGACAGACCATTCAGTGGCAATCTGAACTTGACTCAAATTCAGTGCTCGGGCGATTTTGTTCAGCGTCGTACGACGAGGCATCGCCGTGGTACTGAAAAATCGAGACAATGACGGTTGAGGAATCGCCGTAAGTTCGGCCAGTTTGCCGATCCCGCCCCGTTCATCAACCAACGTACGCAGACTGTCTTTGAACTTTCGAACATCGGACGCAATACGATCGAGATCATCAAATCGAACGTATACGCCCTCTACTTTCTCGGGTTGCGCACAATCGTCGATCAGTTCCTGGATGTCAGAAACGATCGCATCCCGTTCCGCAGGGTCCGATTCGTTGGCCCACATTTTAAGAAGATTGAATACCCCTTCAAAATCATTCGCGGTCGTCACCGCAGCAACAATGAAATTATCAGGAAGTCCCGCCTTCTTCATCTCAGCGCCGATGGCGTAAGATCTCACTCGGCATGCGTTGGCAAGCTCCGAGGTCTCGTCAAAGTAGTTTGAGGCGCGTGCATTTCCGGTCATGTCAGTCGTCCTCTTTCAGTAAATTTTCGCTGTCGTATAAGCTGTAATCGAGTTCGCATTTTCTCCAGCTGCCTGGCTTCGGCTTTCGAATCCGTCTTAACGTAAGCGTGAAGCAAGAATGCCTTCCCTGCCAACTCATCCGCAAAGCCCAGTCCGATCGGTAAGCGCAACTGCACGCAGCGCTCACCTCAAGTTGTGCCATTTCATCTTAAAACCCGCTGACAGGACGTTGCCGTCGACGGAGGCTGGAGACCAAAACTTGCCGTTAACAAATTTCGGGTGATCCGGAAAAACTAACAGCAACAAGACATCCGGCCTAATCGTTTCCCTATAGTCCTCGGCTGTTGCGTAGTTGGTGCACCACCCCACTTCTTGTACAACCGACTTTGAAGTCGCTTTCCCGCATCTCGAGAAGCGCGACCCAGTGCATAACCAACACCACAAAGACCCAGCACCGACACTGAAGTTGATGCCCATGGATGGCCGCTGCCATACAGGCAAATCAGCAGGATCGAGAGCGGTAGTACTGCCAGCAAGCCAGGAGAAAGCCTTGCTGTACGATCATATGGATCAGCGACTATCTTTGGCAGCAGGTTTTCGAATGTCATGTAAATGCAGCGTGAGACCTTCAGGTCCGCACGGTGATGCTGCCCAAGTATTTTGCTCCCTCCAGGTTCTCCAACCCCAAATCGGTGGCCCAATCACACTGATAGTCGTGGTTCGCAACGTAAAAATGAACTTGGTCGCCACTGGCGTCCATCGTGATATGCCCAGTGCTATTTTGCGTTAGCGTCTTGTATCCCGAGTAGTAGTGCAAGTGTCGAGCAGGCGCTTCCCCTATTACGATAACCTGGGGTTTGAGCTTCTCCAGCCAAGAGTCCGGTATTTTTCCTGAACTTCTTCCGTGGTGGGACGCAAAGATGACCGTTGTACGCTCCAATTCGATCGAGCCGGTGATGTTTTCCATAAACTCAGTCTCAAGATCGCCCAACCACATGAAGCTGGCGCCACCGGTAATGCCGTAGCGAATGGCTGCGGATGTGTTGTTATAAGAGTCCCCGGAGGCGCATGCCGCCAATGCCTCTTTGAAGTATGCATTGGCTGTATCTGGCCAGAGACATTGAATCCCCGCGCCTCCACGCTCGTTGTCGCTCTCGTTGAGCCACTTTCTCGAGCATCCTGTATAGAGGTAATACGCCTTATCGCCATCTCTAAGCTTGCAATATCGCTTGAAGGAATCGGTATCTTCATCCTTGATTGCTTGATTCTTGACGACGTAGAAATTGAGAATCGGATCTGCATCATCGAGTAGATGCAAGCCCCCGAAGTGATCCTCATCCGGATGAGTGCACATGAATCTGCGAATGCCTTTACCTGCTGCGGCCGACTTAAGGTCAGCGATTATTTCTTCTGCGTTATCCTCGCCCAGGTCGCAATCGATAATCGTAAAACTATCGGATCCGTGCCGGATGTAGAACATATCTCCAGCACCAACAGCGTAACTTTTGATCATCGGCATATGACTTCTCCGTGTCTAAGGTGGGTCTACCCAGCGCCAGCCGGTTGCACCGTTGCAGCCACGTTCCGTCCTTGTTTCCTCGCGGCATAGGCCATCCCGCCGTGCGGCGCGAGTGCCCCTTCGTAGTACCGCATCGGCTTCCGGGTGGACTTCGACCGGCCCAGATCGATATTAACCGCGAGGAAATCCTGCGCAGCGCTCACCCGCACCGAATGCCTACTGACTTGATTGACTTGCTTCTCGGACATCCCTATCCGCGCGACGCGCTTGTAGATATCGATGATGATATCAGGAAATAGCCGTTCCTCCATCGTGCCTCGGCCGACGAGCGTTCGAAATATCGCCCCGTCTGACAACCCAGGCATTCTTCTTCCAAACCCTGAACCACTTCACCGTCCGTCCTGCGCGATACGCGGTGTTCCCCTGTCCCTCCCGATCAGTCTTCGCCCGCCGAATGAGGATCATCCCCGATCCATTCGGCATGATTCTACTTCCTCGACATTGAAGGCCACGAGCTCGCTTCGCCGCACCTTGGTGTCGTACGCGACGCAAACGGGGGTCCGCTCATGATCGGCCCGCAGCCCCTCACCGGCGTGCATGAAACGTAAGCATCTCCCTGCGCTCAACGTGCGATTCCGGACTCATGTGGCGATCGAACCGTTGCCGTCCTCCCCTCGTCGCGCGGGCATCATCATGACGGCGAGTTCATGTCGTTAGCATGAGTTGATCGCATTTGGTGGCGCGAGCCGGACTCGAACCAGCGGCGATCTTCTGCCCTAGTAGCTAGCGAAGTCGTTCTGACAGCCATTTTCCCGAAATATTCGATCACTTTGGGGGCCTCGCTTTTGGGTTTTTTCAAAAGGCCCCGAAAAAGGCCCCCAAAACCGTCCGGCTGTGCGCGAATTGCCTCGGACGTCCGCGGACGATAAAACACCGCTTTTCTATTAGTTTTCCCGGGGTTACTTGCTTTTTCTCAGATATCCCGGACGTCAGCGGACGTCCCGGGAAGTCTGTGGAAGTGGGACGGCTGGGACTCGAACCCAGGACCAAAGCCTTAAAAGGGCCTTGCTCTACCAACTGAGCTACCGTCCCATTTGCAGGCGCGCATCATAGCCGAACTTGGCCCCAGATCATGGCCATCGCCCCACCCCCTTGGCAAAGGGCTCTAGCGGTAGACGGTGGGATCCGGGATGTTCGCCGCAGCGAATCCGGCGGCGCGCAACCGGCAGGAATCGCACTTGCCGCAGGCTCTTCCGTCCGCGTCGGCCTGGTAGCAGGAGACGGTCGCGGCGAAATCCACACCGAGATGCATCCCGGCGCGGATTATGTCCGCCTTGGACATCTCGATCAACGGCGCGTGAATATTGAACCGGGCGCCCTGCACGCCGGCCTTGGTCGCGACCTGCGCCAGGTCTTCGAATGCTTTGATGAACGCGGGGCGGCAATCCGGGTATCCGGAGTAGTCGACGGCCGTTGACGCCCATGAAAATATCAGCGGCGCCGATCACTTCGGCCCAACCCAGCGCCAGGGAAAGAAACAGGGTGTTCCTTGCGGGGACATAGGTTACCGGGATGCCTGGCTCTAGCGCTTCCGGCACCGGCACCTTGTTGTCCGTCAACGCCGATCCGCCGATGCCGGCAAGATCGACCCGCATGTTTCGATGTTCATGCGCGCCCAAAGCTGCGGCGACACGCCGGGCGGCCTCGAGCTCCGCGCGATGACGCTGACCGTACTCGACGCTGAGCGCATAGCACTCGTAGCTTTTTGAGCGCGCGATCGCAAGCACGGTGGCCGAATCAAGACCGCCCGACAGCAACACGACGGCTCGCTTGAGGGCCACGCGTTATTTGCCGGGCACATCGCCCCACAGAATCTTGTGAAGCTGCAGCTGAAAACGCACGGGTAGGCGATCCGCCAAGATCCAATCCGCCAACAGGGTGGGCGATTGCTGATTGTAGCTGGGGGAGAAAAGGATGCGGCAGCGTGCGGTCAAATCATGGTCATGAAGAAATGCCTTGCTCCACTCATAGTCCTGCCGGGAACAGATCACGAATTTGAGCTGGTCGCGCTGCGACAGGTGCCCGAGATTTTCGATTCGATTGCGCGAAGCCTCGTTTGACCCGGGCGTTTTTACGTCAATCACACGTGAAACGCGCGAATCCACCGCCGTCACATCCAGCGCGCCGCTGGTTTCCAGCGACACCGCAAATCCCGCGTCGCACAGGCGCTCCAGCAACTTCAGGCAGTTTGGCTGTGCCAGTGGTTCGCCGCCCGTAACGCAAACGTGCCCGGCGCCGAACCCGCGGACCTTCTCGATGATGGTGTCCAGATCGAGCCATTCCCCGGAGTGAAAGGCATATTCGGTGTCGCAGTATTGGCAACGCAGCGGACAACCCGTCAGCCGCACGAACACCGTCGGAAAGCCGACGCAGTCGGCCTCCCCTTGCAGCGAATGAAAAATCTCATTGACGCGCAATCGCTCCGGTTTGAGCGCTTGTTCACTCAATGTTTCTCGGCCGTCATCCTGTCCAGGCGCTGCTGCGCCAAGCGCCCCGCCGGGGCATCGGAATAGCGGGCGACCACTTGGCCGAGGATTTCCCTGGCCTGCTCCCATTGCTTCATCTCATAGCGGCAAAAGCCGATCTTGAGCAGCGCATCGGAAAGTTTGCGTGATTGAGGATACTTGTCGATCACGCGTTGGAACGCCGCCAGTGCCTCGGGGTAGGTCTTGTTCACGTAGTAAGCCTCGCCCAGCCAATACTGGGCGTTGTCCGCGAGGGAGCTGTCCGGATAGGCCGCGAGAAATTTCTGGAATGCAGCGACCGCGCGGTCGTACTGGCCATCCTTCAGCAAATTGAACGCGGCCTGGTAGCTCGTCTTGTCCTCGCCGCTCGCGCCGTCCGGGCCGCTCGCCGGCGCACCGGCACCACCCGAGGCCGCGCCCGGCGCGGCTGCCCCGGCTCCGGCCGCGCCGGCGGCCGGAGCCGGCGTCGAGGCGCCCCGCGATTCGAGGTTCTTCAAGCGCTGATCCAGGTCGGCGTAGATATCCCGCTGCTGCTTGCGGCTCGCCTCGAGCGCGTTGTTCATTTGATCGACATCATTGTGCATGGCGCGCACATCGGCGCGCAGCGCCTCGAGCTGGTTGGAGAATTCCAGCAAGCTCTGATTCGCCGTCACTCGCTCGATCCGTGCGAGGCGAGCGTCCAGATCCTTCAATTTGATCTGGACCGGATCTTCATCGGGTGGCGTGGACGCGCACCCGCTCAGGCTCCAGGAGAGCATGCACAGTACGCTCAGCGCCGATGAGACCCGCCTGTTCACGGCAAATAGACCACTTCCACACGCCGGTTCTTCGACCAGGCGGCTTCGTCATCGCCCTCGACCGCCGGCCGTTCAGCGCCAAAGCTGACCGTCGTGACTTGGGACTCCGCGACTCCCTGCAGCAGCAAGGCGCGGCGCACTGCCTGGGCACGCCGTTCGCCCAAGCCGATGTTGTATTCGCGAGTACCGCGCTCGTCGGTATTGCCTTCGAGTTTCATCTTGAGTTTCGGGTTGCCGGTCAAGTTGTGCGCGGCCGTCGTCACGATGTCGGCGTATTCGGGTTTGATCTCCGACTTGTCGAAATCGAAATAGATCACCTTACGGGCCAACGCTCCGGTACCTTCCCCGAGCGCGCGCGCCCTGCTGTCGGCATCGCCTCCCAAGGGGCTGGTGGAAGTCGATGCGCCTTCGCTCGAGCCCGAAGAGTCCGGAACCTGCGTACCGGCGACCGGCGGCTCATTGACGTTGTGCTTTTTGGGGCAGCCTGCCAGAAGGGTGGTTGCTGCGATGAGCAAGGCGATCGATACGACTCGTTTCATTTACTTCTCCATCCTGGGTCCTTAAGTGACCCGTTGTTTTGCAAGGGTACCGGCGATGAGCCGCTTTGTGTAAATTTTTGAATCAGAACGAATTGTTGGGTCAGAACGGAGCCCATGCGGGAGCTTGAAGTTCTCCTTCGCTGGAAACCAGGCGCTGCTGGACCCGGCCGTCCGCACTGACCAGCGCCAGCACGCCTCTGCCGCGATCGCGAGTCCCATAGATCAACACCGCCCCATTGGGGGCAAAGCTCGGGGAAATATCAAAATGCCCCTTGGTCAGCACTTGGACATCACCGCGCCCGCGAAGGTCCATCATGGCTATGCGATAGGCCCCTTCATCCTGCGTCACGAATACCAATTGCGATTCGTCCGGCGATATGTGCGGCATTGCGTTGTAACTGCCTTGAAAGGTAAGCCGCCGGGGCTTATCCCCAGGCCTGATGCCGACTTTGTAGATCTGCGGCCCCCCGGCTCGATCCGACGTAAAGTACAGGCTTTGGCCGTCTTTCGACCACTGCGGCTCGGTGTCGATGCCGGGATCATCGGTGATCCGCGACAGCTGCTGCGTCGCCAAGTCCATGACGTACACATCGAGATTGCCGTCCCGCGTGGACAGCACCAGCGCGAGTTTCCTGCCGTCGGGCGACCAGGACGGCGCCTGGTTCACACCGGCATGTGCCGATACGCGGCGCCGATCGCCCGTCTTCAAGGTCTGCACGTACACCGTGGGCAGGCGGTCCTCGAATGACACATAGGCCAGGCTCTGCCCGTCCGGCGACCAGGACGGCGACATCAACGGCTCCGGGGATTGCATGACGACGCGGGGATTCTCCCCGTCGGCATCGGCCACGATCAATTGAAACGTCCTGCTGGGCAAATGGCCCAGCACCGATATGTAGGCGATCCGCGTGGAGAATGCACCGCGGATACCCAGGATCTTCTCGAACACGGCATCGGCGATTTGATGGGCGGACGATCTTAGGCCCGCTCGATTGGAGGCGACCTGAAAGCCCAGCAACCTCTGCCTGGTCAGGACATTGTAGAGCTCGTACGTGATGCTGTAGTGATCGGTCCCGTCCGGCCGCATCGAGCCCACCACCATGTAGTCATTGTTGAGCCTGCGCCAATCATCGAACGCGATGTTGGCGCCGCCATGCGGCTGCTCGATCATGTCCTTGCGGTCCATGGTCTTGAACCGTCCGCTGCGCGCCAGGTCATCGCTCACGAGCTGGGCCACGTCGAATGATGCGGCCGCCAGTTCCGCGGATGCGAACGGCACGACGGCGATGGGAATGGCCTCGGTCTGGCCCTTCGTGACCTCCACGACGAACTCGGCGTGGGCGCGCCAGGAAGTCGACAAACTCACCGCGAGGAGAGCCAGGCATGCGAAGGGCTTATTCATAGGTTGACTCTATTCTGCCGGATGAAAGTGAATCACAAGATTTCGTTCGAACAAGGCCGGGTCAGGTGGCGCCGGCAATGGCGATGCACGATACACCGCGTTCTCGATCGACTGGCGCGCCGCTGCATCGCCGTTGCACTGGCTCACATGCGCGCTGGTCACCTCCCCGCCCGGGACCTGTGTAATGTTTACAACGCAATCGAGCCCGGCGCGCGCCGACGGCGGCTTGATCCATGCATTCTGAATTCTGCTCGCCAGCCGCGCAATATACAGCTCGCGCGCAGGGCTCGCTTCCACGGCACTTACATGCTCTTCCTCGGCGATCTGCCGGCGCAATTCTGCCTCGCGTTCGGCCTTGGCTTTGAGGTCCGCGGCGTGCTTCGCATCATCGGCCGCTTTGGCGTCTGCCGCCCGCTTCTCTTCTGCGCGCCTGGCGTCCTCGGCACGTTTTGCGTCATCGGCGTGCTTTGCATCTTCTGCGCGCCGCAGTTCCTCGGCGCGTTTTGCCGCCGCCGCTTTCTGCGCTTCGCCCAGCTGCACCTGCTTCGTGCGTTCCGCTTCGGCTGCGGCGGCCTTGGTCTCCTGCGCCGCGCGTTCTTCCTCTGCGGCCAGCTTCGCATCGGAGGCAGCCTTGGTTTCAGCCGCCTGCGCGGCCGCCTTGGCCTCGGCCTCCGCGCGCGCGCGCGCCGCTTCCTGTGCTGCGCGCTCGGTCAATGCGCGCTGCGCGGCATGCAGCACCTGCGAGTCAATGACCACCGCGTCGACGGGTATCGGCTGCATGGTGGGCAGCGAGTGATGAATGGTGATCAGGGCCGCCGCCGCAAATGCCGCCATCAAAAGTCCGTGCAGCGCCACGGAAAATACGATCGACCAGGAATGTTCGCGCAGAAATCCCGGCATCAGTGCGCCCCGTTGGCGGCTCCGTTGGGTGTCGCACCTGCCCCAGGCCCCGGGCGTACCGGGTCCGTCAGAAACCCAACCTTGGACGCACCGGCTTTCTGCAGCACAACCATGGCGCGGACCACGCTGCCGTAGGGCACCGTGGTGTCCGCCTTGACCAGCACCGGCGTTTGCGGGTCGCGGCGCAGGAGCGCCGCGGTGCGCGAACTCACCGTCGACTCGGCAACGGGCTGGTCCTGGTTCTGGCCAAAATTGATGAACAAACGGCCCCGCGAGTCGATGGTCAGTATCAGCGGCTCGTGCTTCGCCAGGAAATCCGCATCGATGGGCTTCGCGCCGGCGTCCGGCAAATCGACCTTGACGCCTTCCTTGAGCAGGGGCGCCGTGATCATGAAGATGATCAGCAACACCAACATGACATCGATGTATGGCACGACATTGATCTCGGCCATCAACCTTCGACGCCGTTGCGGCTTGGGCATGCCTAGACCTGCGCCTTGACCGAGCCGTGACGCTGCAAAATCGTCGAGAACTCTTCGATGAAGGTATCGAAGCGCAGCTCCAAGCGGCTGACTTGATCGGCAAGCCGGTTGTAGGCCACCACAGCCGGAATCGCCGCGAACAGCCCGACGGCGGTGGTGACCAAGGCTTCGGCAATTCCGGGCGCAACCGCGGCCAGCGTGGCCTGCTGCACGTTGCCCAGGTTGTGAAACGCACTCATGATGCCCCACACCGTCCCGAACAATCCCACATACGGGCTGGTCGAGCCGACGGTCGCCAACATCGCCAGATGCTGCTCGAGGCGGTCGAGTTCGCGCAACTGCGCCACCTTCATCGCGCGCCTGGCCCCATCCAACAGCTGGTCCGCGGGTATGGCCTGTTGGCGCAAGCGGCTGAACTCACCGAATCCGGACTCGAAAATGCTCTGCAGTCCGGTACCGGCGCGCCCCTTGGCTTCAATGGTGCGGTACAGAGTTGCCAGGTCGCCGCCGGCCCAGAACGCCGCCTCAAACTTCTCGGCCTGGCGGCGCGAACGCCCGATCACCTGGCTCTTGCGAAAGATGACCGCCCAGGAAGCCACCGAGGCTATCAACAGCAGCGCCACCACGACTTGTACGATGGGGCTCGCTTCGAGTACCAGACTCCAAACCGACAGATCATTGGGCATTCCGCCACTCCGTGAAAAGATCCTTAGGGATGGCACGTGGCTTCAACGTACCGGAATCGAGACAGGCGACACGCACAGTGGCATCGATCAATTGTTCGTCGCCCCGCAGAATCGTTTGCTTGAACTGTATTGTGGCACCCGCCAGACGCGTAAGTGCAGCCGTGACGAGAATTTCATCATGCAACACCGCGGGCCGCAAAAAATCCACCCCAATATTGACCACGACAAACTGCACCTGCCGGTCCGCGCGCAACCGCCGCTGGTCGACACCCATGGCCCACAGCCAATCGGTCCGGCAACGCTCCATGAACTTCAGATAGTTTGCGTAGTACACCACGCCGCCCATGTCCGTATCTTCGTAGTACACCGAGTATGTGCGGGTGTAGCGCGGCGCTTCAGACACTACTGGCCATCCCGGAACAACGGCAGATTCATATCGCGCTCGATGCTGGGAGCCGCCAGTCCGAAATGCGCATAAGCGGCCCGGGTCGCGACACGCCCGCGCGCGGTGCGCATCAAGAATCCTTGCTGAATGAGGAATGGCTCGATGACATCTTCGATGGTGCCGCGCTCCTCGCTCATCGCGGCCGCCAGGCTGTCGACGCCCACCGGACCGCCCTCGAATTTCTCGATCACCGTCAGCAGCAACTTGCGGTCGAGCATGTCGAATCCTTGCGGATCGACCTCCAGCATGGTGAGCGCCGCCAGCGCGACCTCGCCGCTGATGATGCCGGCGGCTTTGACCTCGGCAAAATCGCGCACCCGGCGCAGCAAGCGGTTGGCGATGCGCGGCGTGCCGCGGGATCGTTCTGCGATTCGATCCGCGCCGTCGGGCTGCAGGTTCAGTTTCAATATCGATGCGCTGCGGGTGACGATCTTGGTCAGGTCCTCGGTGCTGTAGAACTCCAGCCGCTGCACGATGCCGAACCGGTCGCGCAGCGGCGATGTAAGCAAGCCCGCGCGTGTGGTCGCGCCGACCAATGTAAAAGGCGGCAGATCGAGTTTGATGGACCGCGCGCCGGGGCCCTCGCCGATCATCAGGTCGAGCTGCGAGTCTTCCATCGCCGGATAGAGCACCTCTTCCACCACCGGGCTCAAGCGATGGATCTCGTCCACGAACAGCACGTCCCGCGGCTCCAGATTGGTGAGCAATGCCGCCAGATCGCCGGCGCGCTCGAGCACGGGGCCGGAGGTTTGACGCAGATTCACCTTCAGTTCGTTGGCGATGATATGCGCCAGCGTGGTTTTGCCGAGACCCGGGGGCCCGAATATCAGCACATGATCCAAGGCCTCGCCACGCATGCGCGCCGCCTGGATGAAGATGTCCATCTGGGTTTTGACATTCGGCTGTCCGACATAGTCGGCGAGCGTTTTCGGGCGCACCGCCCGGTCGACCAGCTCGTCGTCGCGGCCCCCGGTGCTTGCGATGATGCGATCCTGTTCGATACCCATGCGCGATCTTAAGCTTTCACGGCTGACTTGAGGGCGCGCCGGATAATTTCCGTGGTCGACAGTCCAGGTTCGTCGGCGGACTTGAGCAGCCGCGTGACCTCGGGCGGCTTGTAGCCCAACGCAATCAGCGCACTGAAGGCTTCGCTTTGCGGGGACTGCGCGGCGCCGGGATTCAACGCGTTGCCGGCCGATGCCGGCATCGAGAGCTTCTGAACGCTGTCGCGCATCTCGATGATGATGCGCTCGGCGGTCTTGCGCCCGATACCGGGAATTCTCGTCAGCATGGCCACATCCTCGGCCTCGATGATGCGCAGAAAATCCTCCACGCTCGCGCCGGATAAAACTCCCAGCGCGATTTTCGGACCGACTCCGGAAACTTTGAGCAGCCCGCGAAACAAGCGCCGCTCAGCGTCGGTGCCGAATCCGAACAGGATGTGAGCGTCCTCACGCACCACCAGGTGCGTGAACAGCGCCACCGGCTCCCCGGTCGAGGGCAGCCCGTAGAAAGTGGACATCGGGGCTTCCAGCTCGTAGCCCACGCCGTTCACGTCGAGCATCAGCATCGGCGGCTGCTTCATCGCCAGCCGGCCCTTCAGAAAACCGATCATCCGCCTCGGGCCCGCCTGCAACACCAGCGCGCGCGCGCGCAGCGCGTGACACACGGCAGTCGCCAGCGCGTCCGCCGCATCCGCGGGCACGGGTCCATCCAGCTTCAGGATGCTTCTCATCATCATCTGCACCTGGCCCTTTTCGGCGTTTCCGCTGCCGACCACGGCTTGCTTGATTTGGCGCGTCGCATACTCGAACACCCCCGCCCTGGCATCGGCGGTGCCGCAAATCGCCGCACCTCGTGCCTGGCCCAGTTTCAAGGCGCTGTCCGGGTTGCGGTTGACGAAGACCCTTTCGATGGCGATTTCCTGCGGTTGGTATTGCGCGACGATGGTTTGCACACAGCGGAAAATTTCGCACAGACGGGCGGCAAAATCGCCCTGGGCGGTGCGAATGACGCCGCTCGCCACGTAGTTCAATCGCGATCCCGTGACATCCAAAACGCCGAAACCGGTGCGTTGCGAGCCGGGGTCGATTCCGAGCACACGAATGGTCGCGACCTCAAGCAATTTGATTCAACTTTGGGACTGTCATGGCCCGAGTATGATACCGGCAATAGCCACCTTATCCCACCCGTCGGCGATCGCTTCATCATGGAAACCACCGCACCCACCCGCACGGCCAGCGACCGATTGCAGGCCGGCCTGGCGGCGCTGCGCGACATCGCATTGCCGCCGGAGGGCGATTTGGTTCGCTGCGCGGCGCTGGAAGTCGCCGAGATCGTGCTCACGCTGGATGCCGACGACGATGTGGTCATCGCCGCGATGATTCAACCGTTGCTGGACGGCGGGTACCTCGACCGAGAGAGCGCCGGGAAGCGCTTCGGCGAAGAACCGGTGCGCCTGGCGCGCGCATTGAGTCAGCTGGGGCAATTCGGCCTGCCGGCGGATTGGACCCCCGAGCGCGGGCTCGAAACGGCGCAGGCTGAGGCGCTGCGCAAGATGCTGCTGGCGGTGATCGGCGATGTACGCCTGGTCGTGGTGAGACTCGCCGAGCAGCTGCAAAAAATGCGCGCCGCGAAGGGCGTGGGAGCAGCGCGGCAACGCAAACTGGCGATCGAGACGCGCGAAGTGTATGCGCCGCTCGCCAACCGCCTCGGGGTATGGCAGGTCAAATGGGAGCTGGAAGACCTCGCGTTCCGATATCTGGAACCGCAACAGTACAAGCACATTGCCTCCGCACTGAAAACGCGCCGTTCCGAGCGCGAGCACTACATCGATGAGCTGAAAGTGTTGCTGCAAAACGCAATGCGCGGCGCCGGGATCGAGGCGCTGATCGACGGCCGGCCGAAACATATTTTCAGCATCTGGCGCAAGATGCAGACGAAGCGGCTGGCTTTCGAGCAGCTCATGGACATTCGCGCGGCGCGCGTGCTGGTCAACGACATCGGCGAATGCTACGCGGCGCTGGGCGTGGTTCACTCGCTGTGGCAGTTCATCCCGGGCGAGTTCGACGATTACATCGCGACTCCGAAAGACAACCGGTACCGTTCGATTCACACGGCGGTGATCGGGCCCGGCGGTGAGCCGGTGGAAATCCAGATTCGCACGCACGAAATGCATGCCAGCTCGGAGCGCGGCGTCGCCGCGCATTGGCGCTACAAGGAGCGCGGCCGCGGCAATCAGGCGTATGAGCGGAAAATCGACGAGTTGCGCGCGCTGTTGGCGCCGTCCGAGGATGGCGGCGGCAGCCGTGACTTCCTCGATCGGGTGCGGGCGGACCTGTTCCAGGACCGGGTCTATGTGATCTCGCCCAAGGGTGAAATCGTCGACGTGCCGGTGGGCGGCACGCCTCTGGACTTTGCCTATCAAGTCCATACGGATCTCGGCCATCGTACGCGCGGCGCCAAGGTCAACGGCCGCATGGTGCCGCTCGACTATCAATTGAAGAACAGTGAGACGGTGGAAATCATCACCGCCAAGACCCCGCAGCCGTCGCGTGATTGGCTGTCGGCGCAATCAGGATTTCTCGCAAGCCCGCGCCACCGCAACAAAGTACGCGCATGGTTCCGCAAGCAGAACACAACCCAGAACAGGGCTGATGGGCGTTCCATGCTGGATCGCGAGCTGCAGCGGCTCGGCGTGAAAAGCCCGCCCTTGGCCGAGTTGTTGCGAGAACTCGCGATGGACAGCGCCGAGTCGCTGCACGACGCGCTGGGCTTGGGCGAAGTCAGCGGCGCCCAAGTCGCGGGCGCCGTGCAACGCCTGCTACGTGCGCGCGAGGCGCAACCCGACCTTTCGCACGCGCGCACTACCGGCGTGCGCGCGCCCGACATCGAGGTACAGGGGATTGGCGATCTGCTGTCGACCTACGCGCGTTGCTGCAAACCCGTTCCGCCGGAGCCCATCGTGGGTTACATCACAGTCGGCCGCGGCGTCAGCATCCACAGTCAGGCGTGCGCCAACTTCGCGCGCCTCAAGCTCAAGGCACCGGCGCGCGTGCTGCCGGTCGACTGGGGAAAAATGGACCGTGGCGTATTTCCGGTCGACATCGAGGTGCACGCGTTCGCTCGCCGCGGCCTGGTGCGCGATGTCAGTGCCGCGCTGGCGGATGAGAAAATCAGCATCCAGGGAATGAGCACGGTCACCGACAAGCACGACAATATCGCGCGCATGCGCATCGGCATTTCGATCGCAGGCCTCCCGCAGCTGTCCAACGTGCTGTCGCGCATCGCGCAGCTGCCGAACATCATCAGCGCGAGGCGCAAGAAATAGGCTGTGGGTGCAGATTATGCACCTCTGGAGTTCGTCCCACCTCGCCGGTCGCACCGCGTTGGTGCTGGCGTCGTTCTCGGCCGCACGCTGGCTTGCACCGTTAAGAGATCAGTTGGATCTCGGGAAGCTTGGATGCCTTTCGATCGAATGTCGCGGTGTATTCACACCCCGCGCCTACGTTGTTTACGCCAATCAAGCAGTCGGCAAAGTCCGCCGAACTCGAGCGGAACCGCTGAAGAGCCAAGCCCACAGCGGACGAATTGGGAGTCCGTAACTGCGCCGTCGCCAGCAGTCCGTCGATAGCCTCGCCGATCTGCGCGCGCGAATATTCATACACATCCTCCAAGACCCACGCACACTCGACCAGCACGATGTCCGACAGCAACGCTGGGTCGTCGCTGGAGCAGTGCGCCTTGAGGTAGTGTGATGCGGCATCGGCCTGCTTTTCGTCGTCGGCAACCAGCAGCCGCACAATGACGTTGGTATCGACGCCGATCACGAAGCCGACCTTCTGGCCGCACGGCGGCGAATGGCGGCCTGCATATCGTCCACGGTCGCACGACGCTTGGGGCGCGGCAGAATGTCTCGGAGCGTAGACACATCCCGAGTGGCGGCGGCGAGCCGTACCGAGCCATCGGAATCGACCACGAAGCGCAGCCGATCACCCGTTTTCAAGCGCATTCGCGTCCGGATTGCCTTGGGAATCGTGACCTGTCCCTTGCTTGAAATTGTTGATTCACTCACGATGGCTTACCTTTACGGAGATTCTTTACATGAGGTAAGGAATCTTAGCACGCCCCCGTCGCGGCAGGCAAAACCGCGGACATGGCGGGCGGCCCTGCAACAGCAGGCTCAGCGATTCAACCCGTCGATTGCCTTCTTGTCCACGGCGAGCGCCGCTTCATGAATGGCCTCCGACAAGGTGGGATGCGCATGGATGGTGCGTTGAATGTCCTCGGTGCTCGCGGAATATTCCATCGCCAGCACCGCTTCGCTGATCAATTCGCCGGCCATCGGCCCGATCACGTGAACGCCCAGCACTTCATCGTCATCCTTCGCGGACACGATCTTCACCATGCCCGCGGCGGCTTCCATCGCGCGCGCGCGGCCACTGGCGGCAAAGGGAAACGTGCCTACCTTGTAGGGACGGCCGCCGGCCTTGACCTGCTCCTCGGTCTGTCCCACCCAGGCAATTTCCGGCGCCGTGTAAATTACCGAGGGAATGACCTGGTAGTTCACTTCACCGTAATGGCCTGCAATCAGATCAGCAACCATCACACCTTCTTCCTTGCCCTTGTGCGCAAGCATGGGTCCACGCACCACATCGCCCACCGCCCACACGTTGGGCGCATTGGTGCGGCAGTGCTCGTCGACCTTGATGAAGCCGCGCTCGTCCAATTCGACGCCGGTGCCCTCTGCCAGCAACTCCTGCGTAAACGGCCGGCGTCCCACGGCGACGATGAGCTTGTCGACCTGCAATGAATGCTCGCCTTGCGCATCGGTATAGACAACGTCCACGGCGTTGCCGGACACCGCAGCGCTCGATACTTTGGCGCCTAGTTTGATGTCCAAGCCCTGCTTCTTGAAATGCCGCTGAGCTTCCTTGGCAATGGTCTGATCCGCGATCGGCAGGAATTGCTCCAATGCCTCGAGCACCACCACTTCGCTGCCGAGCCTGCGCCACACACTGCCCAATTCCAGACCGATGACCCCGGCGCCGATCACGCCCAGCCGCTTAGGGACAGCGTCGAACTCCAACGCATTCCACGAATCGACGATGTATTGGCCGTCATGAGGCATGGATTTGAGGCGCACGGGAGTGGAGCCGGAAGCCAGTACTACGTTTTTCGCCTCCAGTGTTTTCTCGCTGCCGTCAGGGGCCTTCACGACCACCTTGTTACCGGGCAGCAGCCGCCCATGGCCCTGGATGCCGACCACGCCGTTGGCCTTGAACAAGCTGTTGATGCCGTTGGTCATGGTCTTGACGACCGAGGCGCGCCGTTTCTGCATGGCTCCAAGATCAAGGCCGAGACTGCCCACTTTGATGCCGTGTATGGCGAACTCATCCTTCGCCCGCTGAAACAGCTCCGAGGATTCAAGCAGCGCCTTGGATGGAATGCAGCCCGCATTCAAGCAGGTGCCGCCAAAGGCATAGGTACCGTCCGTGTTCTGCCACTCATCGACGCAGGCCACTTTCAGCTTGTTCTGTCCGGCACGAATCGCCGCAGGATATCCGGCCGGCCCGGCACCGATAACGATCACATCGTAAACTTCGTTCATACGTGCAGTACCATGCGTGCGGGATCCTCCAGACACTGTTTCACCGTCACCAAAAATTGCACCGCCTCACGGCCGTCGATGATGCGGTGATCGTAAGTGAGCGCGATGTACATCATCGGGCGCACCACGACTTGCCCGTCAATGACCATCGCGCGGTCCTGGATCTTGTGCATCCCTAAAATGGCGCTTTGCGGGGAATTGACGATGGGCGTGGACATCAGCGAGCCGAATACGCCGCCATTGGTGATCGTGAACGTTCCGCCCGTGAGTTCTTCCATGGTGATCGAGCCGGCGCGGGCGCGGGCTGCAAAGTTGGCGATGGATTTTTCGATGTCGGCGTAGCTCAACAGATCGGCGTCGCGCAGCACGGGAACGATCAACCCGCGATCGGTCGACACCGCGACACCGACGTCGAAGTACTCGTGGTACACGATATCGCCACCGTCCACGGACGCATTCACGGCGGGAAACTTCTTCAGCGCCTCGACGCAGGCCTTCACGAAAAAGGACATGAATCCCAGCTTCGCGCCGTGCTGCTTCTCGAATGGGTCCTTGTAGCGCGCGCGCAGCTCATTGACGGATTTCAAATCGACTTCGTTGAACGAGGTCAAGAGCGCCTGCGTGGCCTGTGCCTGCACCATGCGTTCCGCAATGCGCGCGCGCAGACGCGTCATGGGCACGCGCTGTTCGGCGCGCGCCGTGCGCGCGCTCGGCGGGGGAACGAACTGTGCCGGTGCCTTGGCTGCGGCGCCAGCCGCTGCGGCTGGGGCTGAGCCTGGGCCTGAGGAAGCCGCATCCTTGGTGGTCAGATAATTCACGACATCGGACTTTGAGACACGACCGTCCCTGCCCGAACCGGCGACCGTCTTTGGATCGACTTTGTTTTCTTCGGCCACCCGCTTTGCGGCGGGGCTGAGCTTGCCGGCCGCCGTGTCCGGCTTGGCGGTACCCTGCGTGGCCGCCGTCGCGCCGCTCGATGCCGCCAGAATGGCGGGCGCGCTCGCGCCGGGCACGGCGGCGGCCCCTTCCTCGATGACGGCCAAAATTTGGCCGCTGTTCACCGTGGTGCCGTCTTGTATTCGGATTTCCTTCAGCACCCCCGCCATGGGAGCCGGCACCTCGAGCACCACTTTGTCGGTTTCCAGATCGACGAGATTTTCATCCCGCACCACGCGGTCGCCGGGCTTTTTGTGCCAAGAAACGAGCGTGGCGTCAGCCACAGACTCGGGCAGCTGCGGCACGCGTACTTCGATAGTCATTAAGCTGTCCTAGTTTGAGCGGCCGGGATGCGCATCGATTGCCGGGAGGTCTCTTCCGGCAGTTCGCCTTGCAGCGCCGCCGTGACCAGATTCTTCTGTTGTTGTTCATGCAGCGCCGCGATGCCGGTTGCCGGCGCCGCCGCGCCGGCGCGCCCGGCATACAGAAGCTCTTGATGCTCGCCCAGCTTCGCCTGTAGGCGATGGCGGATCTGATACCAGCTGCCTTGATTCTGGGGCTCTTCCTGGCACCAGATGATTTCCCGCGCATTCGCGTACTTGCGCAACACAGCCTGGTATTCCTCCGTGGGAAACGGATAGAGCTGCTCGATGCGCACGATGGCCACCGAATCGGTCTTGGCCTCGCGCCGCGACTTCAGCAGGTCGAAATACACCTTGCCGCTGCAAAAGACGGCGCGCGTCACTGCCGAGGGCTTGAGGTCGTCGATTTCATCGATGACCGTTTGGAAGCCACTGCCGGAAAGCTCTTCCAGCCGCGACACCGACAGAGGATGGCGCAGCAAGCTCTTGGGTGTCATGACGATGAGCGGTTTGCGCAGCGGGCGCAGCATCTGCCGGCGCAGCATGTGAAACATTTGCGCCGGTGTCGAAGGGACGCATACCTGCATGTTGAATTCGGCGCACAGCTGCAAAAACCGCTCCAGGCGCGCCGAGGAGTGCTCGGGGCCCTGGCCTTCGTAGCCATGCGGCAGGAACAGCGTCATGCCTGAGACACGGCCCCATTTGGCCTCGCCCGAACTGATGAACTGATCGATGATGACTTGCGCGCCGTTGCAAAAGTCGCCGAACTGTCCTTCCCAAATGGTCAGACAGCGAGGTTCGGTGGTGGAGAAACCGTACTCGAACCCCATGACAGCCTCTTCCGACAGCACGGAATCCGTGACGGTGAACTTTGGCTGATTGCCGGCCAGATGCTGCAGCGGCGCGTAGGTACGACCGGTGGCCTGATCATGCAAGACGGCATGACGATGGAAGAACGTGCCGCGGCCGCTGTCCTGTCCGGTCAGGCGGATCGGATACCCATCCTGTATCAGACTGGCGTAGGCCAAATTTTCCGCACAACCCCAGTCCAACGCCAGATCGCCGCTGACCATCTTCTCGCGGGCTTGCATGATGGCAGCTACGCGCGGATGCAGCTGCCAATCCGTGGGATAGGTCGTGATGGCTTTTCCCAACACGCGCAGGCGTCCCATGTCGACGCCGGTCTTCACGGGCGACCAATCCGCACCCAGGTATTCGGTCCAGTCGACGGTGTAGCGGTTGCCGATCAGCCCCAAGGCGGCGCGCGCCTGAGGTTTGCCCTCGTCCAGGCCGGTGCGGTATTGCTCCATCATGGCCGCGGCCTCTGCGGCGCTCAGCACGCCCTCCGAGCCAAGCCTGTCCGCATACAGCTGCCGCACCGTCGGCTTCTTGCGGATGATTTGATACATGAGCGGCTGCGTGGCAGCCGGCTCGTCCGCTTCGTTGTGACCATGCCGCCGATAGCACACCAGGTCGATGACCACATCTTTGTGGAATCGCATCCGATATTCGAGCGCGAAACGCGTGACGAAACACACAGCCTCGGGATCGTCGGCGTTCACATGAAAAATGGGCGCTTCGATCATCTTCGCGACGTCGGAGCAATACAGCGTGGAGCGCGCATCGTGCGGATCGCTGGTGGTGAAGCCGACCTGGTTGTTGATGATGATGTGAACCGTACCGCCGGTATAGAAGCCGCGTGCCTGCGATAGCTGCAGGGTCTCCATGATCACGCCCTGCCCGGCAAAGGCGGCATCGCCATGGATCTGCACCGGCAGCACCTTGTCGCCCAGCGCATCGCCGCGCCGTTCCTGGCGAGCGCGGGCGGATCCCTCGACCACCGGGTTCACCACTTCCAAATGCGACGGATTGAAGGCCAGCGCAACGTGCACGTTGCCCGAGCCGGTCTTGAGGTCGGCGGAAAATCCCTTGTGATATTTGACGTCGCCTGAACCGCGCAGTTTGGCGAGGTCGTACTGGCCTTCGAATTCACTGAACAGGTCTTTCGGCGACTTGCCCAGCAGATTCACCAGTACATTGAGCCGGCCACGATGCGCCATGCCGATGATGGTCTCTTCGATGCCGCTCTTGCCGCCCTGCTGCACCAGATCGTCGAGCGAGGGAATCAGACTGTCGCCGCCTTCCAGCGAAAATCGCTTCTGGCCTACGTACTTGGTATGCAGATAGCGCTCCAGGCCCTCCGCCGCCGTCAGCTGCCATAAAATATTTTTCTTCTCGGCGGCGCTGAAGCGCCCCTGCATGCGCGCAACCTGAAAGGTATCCTGCAGCCACAAACGCTCTTCGGTATCCGACACATGCGCAAATTCCGCACCGATGGTATCGGTGTATATGAACTTCAGATCGGCAAGAATTTTCCTCAACGTGGCGCGTTCGGGAATCGCGCGATTGCGGCTGCCGGTAAAGAACTCCGCGTCCAGATCGGCTGCGGACAAGCCGAAATACTCCAGGTCGAGCACAAAAGGCTTGGCTCGCTCCTGCAATCCCAACGGATCGAGTTTGGCGATCAGATGACCGCGATTCGCGTACACCTGGATGAGGCGGGACACCGCGCCTTGTTTGGCGCTGGCGCCGGCCGATGGGTTGCCCGGTGAAGCGGCTGCTGTCAGGGACTGTTGAACGCGCGCCGACAGCCGCTCGCGAATCGGCCCATGGGCGACATCACCGCCACTGCCCTGCATGCCCTTGAAATACTCGCGCCACGCAGCATCTACCGCGCCCGGGTCGCGCAAGAACTGTTCGTAGAGATCTTCAATGAAATCGGCGTTTCCGCCGGATAGCGCCGTGGTGGCTAGTTGATCGGCAAGTGATTGGCTCATGAGCGAAAGTGCGCAGTAAAAACCTCAAGTACATCAATATGATGGGGAAAGGAAAAGCCCTGAAGCGGTCGCCGTAGTTTAGCCGAAGGCCGCGCAATATGGAATGTAACGGCGCTCTTAGGGATTTAAGAGTGACAGATCGTGGGGGCCTTTCAGCATCCACGTCTCGTAGCCGATGAGGGAGCCATAGACGGCCAATAAGGCATACAGGAGAAGTTCGACCCTGACCAGGCGCATGAATCGGTAGCGCGAGAGAAAGACCATGACCACGATGCCGATGCCGGTCATCGCCATTTTGAACGTTGCGAACATGGCCACGCTGCGGTACACGAGCACCGCCATGACGGGATTCACCTCATCGGCGCCATGCAGCAGCAAGAAGGCAGTGAGGAACGCGTCCGTCGCGCTGAGCAATAAAATGCCGATGGACACGGCCAGCAGGTGCGGGGAATACCAATCTACCGGATGAAAGCGATAATCGTCGAGCCGCCGCGCCGGGCGCCTGCGGCGCGGGTTGAAACTGCCATACAGCAGAGACCACCACGATCGGCGCCGGCGATCCTGCCGTTCGCGCCGTTCAGAGCCCCGAGTCCCTTGGTTCGTCCGCCTCGAGCCGCTCGCATTCTTCATCCGCACCACTATCCAGACTTGCCGCCATCCTAAGCAAGCCCAATGCGTCATAATGCACGCCGGCGCGCCGATATTTTTTACGACGCGGTCACCAGCTTCGCCACAAAATCGCTGACCGGCATCGACGCCAGTGTTTTTCCGTCCGCAAACATGCCCTTGATCAATTCGGCCTGCTTGGGTTGGAAGTGCCCCGCCACGCTGGCCTCGAACTTCTTCATCAGCACCGGCATACCCTCGGCCCGGCGCTTGCGGTGTCCGATGGGATAGTCCACCGCCACTCGTTGACTGGCGGTGCCGTCGGTGAAGAACACCTGCACTGCGTTGCCGATGTAGCGTTTATCCGCGGCGTAGTAATCCTGGGTGAACGCGGCATTCTCCTTGACCTGCATCTTCGCGCGCAGCGCGTCGACCCGCGGATCGCCCGCGATCTTGTCTTCGTAGTCGGACGCCTCCAGCCTGCCGAACAGCAGCGGGATGGCGACCATGTATTGGATGCAATGATCGCGGTCGGCCGGGTTTGCCAGCGGGCCGGTCTTGTCGATGATGCGCACACCGGGTTCCTGCGTTTCTATGATCACCCGATCGATTTGGCCGATCTTTGCAAGGATCTGCGGGTGCAGGGTCATTGCCGCTTCCACCGCCGTCTGCGCATGGAACTCTGCGGGAAATGAAATTTTGAACAGCACATTTTCCATCACGTAGCTGCCCAAAGGCTGGGGCAATACCACCGGTTTCCCCTTGAACAGGACATCCTGAAAGCCCCAGGTTTTCGCGCTCAACGCCGATGGGTATCCCATCTCATCCTTGAGCGCGATGAGCGCGTGCCGCACGGCGCGGCTGGTCGCATCCCCCGCGGCCCAGCTCTTGCGCGAGCCGGTATTCGGCGCATGCCGGTAGGTTCGCAGCGCACCGCCGTCGACCCAGGCGTTCGACACCGCATTGATGATCTGCTCACGGGTACCGCCGAGCATGGCGGTGACCACTGCGGTGGAGGCCACGCGCACCAGCAGTACGTGATCCAGCCCGACCCGGTTGAAGCTGTTCTCCAAGGCGAGGATGCCTTGTATCTCATGGGCTTTGATCATGCCCGTGAGCACGTCGCGCACCAAAACCCGTTTGCCCGAGCGCGACAGGTAGTCGGCCACGGCGAGAATCGCGCCCAGATTGTCCGACGGGTGCCCCCACTCGGCCGCCAGCCAGGTATCGTTGAAATCCAACCAACGGATCATGCAGCCTACGTTGAACGCGGCCGTGATCGGATCGAGTTCGTAAGCCGTACCGGGAACACGCGCGCCCCCGGTGAGGGTCGCGCCCGGAACCACCGGTCCCATCAACTTCGTGCAAGCCGGATATTTCAGCGCCTGAAAGCCGCAGGCCAGGGTATCCATCAAGCAGTACGCGGCAGTCTCGTATGCCAGCGCGCTCGTGATCTCGAAACTCAATGCGTAATCCGCGATGGCGGTGAGCACCTGATCGGGAGCCGGTCTCTCGGCAGACTTGATATCGTGGGATGACATGAACTTAAGGTCGCTCCGCAAGGGGTATGAATTTCAGGTTTTCCGGTCCGACGTAGTTGGCACTCGGCCGGATGATTTTTCCGTCTTCGCGCTGCTCGATGATATGAGCCGCCCAGCCCGAGGTGCGGCTGATGACGAACAGCGGCGTGAACATCGCCGTCGGTACGCCCATCAAGTGATAGGACACGGCCGAGAACCAGTCCAGATTTGGAAACATTTTCTTGATGTCCCACATGACCGATTCGATTCTCTCGGCCACCTCGAACCCGAGCATGGCGTTCGCCTCGCGCGCCAGGCCTCGGGACACTTCCTTGATGATCTGATTGCGCGGATCCGACACGGTATAGACCGGATGTCCGAAGCCGATGATGACCTCCTTGGCCGATACCCGCTTGCGGATATCCGCCTCGGCCGCGTCCGGGGTCGGGTAACGATTCTGAATCTCGAACGCCACTTCGTTGGCGCCGCCATGCTTGGGGCCGCGCAGCGCGCCGATGGCGCCCGTGATGCAGGAGTACAGATCTGAGCCTGTGCCTGCGATCACCCGGGCCGTAAATGTCGAGGCGTTGAACTCATGTTCGGCATACAGGTTCAGGGATGTGTGCATGGCGCGCACCCAGCCCGGCGGGGGCTTGCGGCCGTGCAGCAGGTGCAGGAAATGCGCGCCGATGGAATCATCGTCGGTGCGCACGTCGATGCGACGGCCGCTGCCGGCAAAGTGGTGCCAGTAGCACAACATCGAGCCCAAACAGGCCAACAGCCGATCGGCCAGGTCACGCGCTCCCTGGGCGCCGTGATCGTTGGCTTCGGGCACGCAACAACCCAGCGCGGACACGCCGGTGCGCAGGACGTCCATGGGATGGCTGGCCGGCGGCAGTTGTTCCAGGACGGTGGTGACGGCGGCCGGCAGCGCGCGCAGCGCTTTGAGTTTGGTTTTATAAGCCGCGAGCTGAGCCCTGTTCGGCAGTCTCTCATGCACCAGCAAGTGCGCTATTTCTTCGAACTCGCATTGCGTGGCGATATCGAGAATGTCGTAGCCGCGATAATGCAAATCGTTGCCGGTCCTGCCCACCGTGCACAGCGCCGTGTTGCCCGCGGTGACGCCGGACAATGCCACGGATTTCTTCGGTTTGAATGCGCCTGCCGGCTCCGCGTTGGAATTGGTGTTCACTTTTCCTTTCCTTCGGCAAATAGTTCGTCCAGCTTCGCTTCGTATGCATAGTAATCGAGGTATTTGTACAGGTCGGCGCGCGTTTGCATCGTGCCCAGCACATTCTTCTGGGTGCCGTCGCGGCGTATCGCTTGATAGGTGTTGAGTGCCGCCGCGTTCATGGCCCTGTAGGCAGAACAGCAATGCAGGACGATGTCGACGCCCACTGTCGCCAGCTCATCGCGCGTGTACAGCGGCGTTTGGCCGAATTCGGTGATATTGGCAAGAATCGGCACCTTGACCGCGTCCTTGACGCGCCGATACATGGCAAGTTCGGTGATGGCTTCCGGAAAAATCATGTCGGCGCCCGCCTCCACGCAGGCCACCGCCCGATCGAGCGCCTTGTCCAGGCCCTCGACCGCCAACGCATCGGTGCGCGCCATGATCACGAAATTCTCGTCCGTTCGCGCGTCCACCGCGGCCTTGATGCGATCGACCATTTCCTGTTGGGAGACGATCTCCTTGCCGGGACGGTGGCCGCAGCGCTTGGATTGCACCTGATCCTCGATGTGCATCCCGGCGGCCCCGAATTTCGTGAACGACTTCACCGTACGCGCAATGTTGAATGCCCCGCCCCAACCGGTGTCCGCGTCGATCAGCAGCGGCAACGGACAGGCGTCGGTGATCCTGCGGATATCGACCAGCACGTCGTCCATGGTGCTGATTCCTAAATCCGGAATGCCCAACGAATTCGCGGCGACGCCGCTGCCGGCCAGGTACAGCGCCTTGAATCCGCAGGCGGCCGCCATTCTGGCGGTATAGGCGGTGATGGCGCCGACCATTTGCAGCGGATTTTCCGCGGCGACGGCGGCACGCAGGCGGGCGCCCGCGGAGGGCTGGTTCGACGCGCTCATAACCGCACAATCATTGCGTTCACGGTAATGCCTCTATCTTGGTGGAAAGGCTGCAACACCCAAAACTATAGAGCCAAGGTGGCCCCAGCCCCGTGACCAAACCGCTCAAAACCATTGCGCGAAATTGCAACATGCGGCGGCGGCGGGCGCAAGCTCAAAGCATCATGGGCATGTGATGTCCATCGGCTCGAGTATTCGTCAGGAAGTGCGACAGCATCGAGGTAACTTACCTCTGCGTTACCTCGAGGCTGTCGCACTTCCGGGCGAATACCACCAACCCGGTCATCATCCCCCGGTCATCATCCCGATGGCGAGGTCCAGCCAATTCAGGGTTGCAAGCGGCGGCGAAATTCGCCCGGCGACGCGCCGGTCCATTTCTTGAATGCGCGATGAAAGGCGCTGCGCTCGGAAAACCCCAGCTCCAGGCCGATGTCCATGGCGCTGCGCTTCGAGTGGCTCAAGTAGCCGATGGCAAGGTCGCGGCGCAGTTCATCCTTGATCGATTGATAAAACGTGCCTTCCTCGTGCAATCGGCGGCGCAAGGTAGCCGGGGTCATGTTGATCTCCGCCGCCACCGCCTCGAACTCCGGCAGCGTTCCGGGCAGAGACTGGCGCAGACGCCGCCGGATCCGCGCGCCCAAGCTGCTGCCATTCTTGTACTTGAGCAGGATGTTCTCCGGCGCACGGCGCAAAAACTCCTTGACCGTGCGCTCATTCTGGACGATGGGGAGCGCAAGATAGGCGGCGTCGAAAAAAATGGCGGTATGCGGCGCTTGAAAGCTCAAGGTCGTGCTGTACATCAGGCGATATTCGGCACTATGCGGCGGGGCGGCGTAACTGAACTGTGCACGCCTGATGGGGATGCGGCGCCCGACCAGCCAGCATGCCAGGCCGTGCAGCAGCATGAGCAGCACCTCGTGGGCAAACACGCGCTGAGGCGCGGCCTTCTGGTGCAGCGAGATGCTGGCATCGGCGCCATCCAGATCCAGCCTGCCGTAAATGTCGTCGAGAATCAGCGCGTAGAACCGCAGGCTGCGATCGATCGCCTGACTCAAGGTTTTGCAGCCGAGCACCGCATGGCAGATCATCGCAAAACTTCCCGACTTCATGCGGCGTGAGTCCTGGCCGAAGAACTCATCATCCAAGGTCAGCGCAACCAGCCGCCACAAGGCACCGTAATGCTTTGCCGAGACGCGCGCCTGCGATGAATGCAACAGGCCCGGGGAAAGCCCCACCTGCTTGAGGAGGGCATCGGCATCGAGTCGACGGACGCGCACGCTTTCCAGTGCTGCTGCAACGAAGCAAATCGCAATGGTGCCCGGCTCGGAGCGGGCCGCTTCGGCGGTGGCGGCGCGGCTCAAACCCATGGGAGTCTGTCTGAGTATTCCGCGTGAGCCGCCTTGGCTCCTAAACAACTGTTGCATTTCTGCTCACGCATTTTGAACGGTTTGGGCACGCCGCAACGACAACTCCATCTTATAGTTTACGCGATTGGCCACCTGCGGACGCTTGGGATTTACCTATGGATCTGTACACCGACGAGCAACGCATGATCCGCGATTCCGCCAAGGATTTCGCGCTCCAGGAACTCAAGCCCCGCGCCGCTCAATGGGAGAAGGAGGGCTGGATCGGCGACTCGGCGGTCGCCAAACTCGGGGATCTAGGGCTGCTGGGAATGATGGTTCCCGATGAATGGGGCGGCTCCTACACCGACTACATCGCCTACGCGCTGGCGATCGAAGAGATCGCCGCGGGCGATGCCGCCACCGCCACGCTGGTGAGCGTGCACAGTTCCGTCGGTTGTGCGCCCATTCTCAAGTACGGCGATGTCGAGCAGAAGCAACGCTATCTCGCCGCTATGGCGCAAGGCCGCATCATCGGGTGCTTTTGCTTGACGGAACCGCAGGCTGGATCGGAGGCGCACAATTTGAAAACCCGCGCCATCCTGGATGGCAACAGCTGGGTGTTGAACGGCACCAAGCAATTCATCACCAACGGCAAGCGCGCGAAAGTTGCGATCGTGTTTGCGGTCACCGACCCGGAGTTGGGCAAAAAAGGCCTGTCTGCCTTCATCGTACCGACCGACACGCCCGGATTTCTCGTCGGGCGGCCCGAGCACAAACTCGGCATCCGCGCCTCCGACACCTGCGCCATCACTTTCGACAATTGCAGGATCAGCGCCGATGGCCTGCTGGGTCCTCGCGGCAAGGGATTGTCGATCGCATTGTCCAACCTGGAGGGCGGGCGCATCGGTATCGCCGCGCAGGCCATCGGCATTGCCCGTGCGGCGTTCGAGGCGGCGCTGGCCTACGCGAAAGAGCGCAAGCAATTTGGCCAGCCGATCGCGAAGTTCGGCAGCATCAGCAACATGTTGGCGGATATGCACATTTCCATCAATTCCGCGCGGCTGCTGACGCATCATGCCGCGCGGCTGCGCAGTGCCGGAGAGCCCTGCCTTTCGGAGGCCTGCCAGGCTAAACTGTACGCTTCAGAGATGGCCGAACGGGTGTGCTCCAACGCCATACAGATTCATGGCGGCTACGGCTATTTGACGGACTACGATGTCGAGCGATATTACCGCGATGCGCGCATCACACAGATTTATGAGGGCACGAACGAAATCCAGAGGCTGGTGATAGCCCGGGAATTGCTCGAGCGCTCGGAACTTCAATGAGAGGTATTGATATGACGCCCAAACCCGCACTTCAGGGTCAACCGGCCGAAACGGTCAAGTTGTTGATCAATGGCAGCTTCGTCGAGTCCAAGACGAGCGAATGGCACGACGTCGTCAATCCCGCGACGCAGGAAGTGCTCGCGCAAGTCCCTTTCGCCACGGATGGCGAAATCGATGCGGCCGTGGCGGCCGCCAAGGAAGCCTACAAGACCTGGAAGAACACGCCGCTGGCCGCGCGCGCCCGGATCATGCTGAAACTGCAGGCTCTGGTCCGAGAGCACATGAGCCGCATCGCGCAAACTTTGAGCGCCGAACAAGGCAAGACTCTGGCCGATGCCGAGGGCGATGTGTTTCGCGGCCTGGAAGTCGTCGAGCACGCGTGTTCCATCGGCAGCTTGCAAATGGGTGAGTTCGCCGAAAATGTTGCCGGCGGTGTCGACACGTACAGCATCCGGCAACCGATCGGAGTATGCGCAGGTATTACGCCGTTCAATTTTCCGGCGATGATCCCGCTGTGGATGTTTCCGATGGCCATCGTCTGCGGCAACACTTTCGTGCTCAAGCCATCGGAGCAGGATCCTTTGACGCCGATGTTGCTGGCCGAACTGGCGCTTCAAGCCGGCGTGCCGCCCGGCGTCCTCAACGTCATCCATGGCGGCAAGCGCGCGGTCGATGCCATCTGCACGCATCCGGACATCGTCGCGATTTCCTTTGTCGGCTCCACCGCGGTGGGGACGCATGTGTACAACCTGGGCACGCAGCACGGCAAGCGCGTGCAGGCCATGATGGGCGCCAAAAATCACGCGGTGGTGATGCCTGACGCCAACAAGGAACAGTCGCTGAATGCCCTGGTGGGCGCGACTTTCGGCGCCGCCGGTCAACGCTGCATGGCCACCTCGGTAACGGTGCTGGTGGGCGAGGCACAGCGCTGGATCCCCGATATCGTCGCCAAGGCGAAGACTCTCAAAGTGAACGCCGGCAGTGAAAAAGGCACGGACGTCGGGCCGGTCATCTCGCGTACCGCCAAGCAACGCATACTGGGATTGCTGGAGGACGGCATCAAGGAAGGTGCGAAGCTCGAGTTGGATGGCCGCGGCGTCAAAGTCAACGGTTTCGAGAACGGCAATTTCATCGGACCGACGATATTCTCGGGCGTCACGCCGAACATGAAAATCTATACCACCGAAATCTTCGGCCCGGTGATGGTCATCGTCGGCGTCCAGAACTTGAACGAGGCCATCGAACTCATCAACGACAACCCCTTCGGCAACGGCACCGGATTGTTTACCCAGAGCGGCGCGGCGGCACGCAAATTCCAGAATGAGATCGACGTGGGACAGGTTGGCATCAATGTACCGATTCCCGTGCCGGTGCCCTTCTTCAGTTTCACGGGCTCGCGCGGTTCCAAACTGGGCGATCTGGGTCCTTACGGGAAGCAGGTGATTCAGTTCTACACCCAGACCAAGACCATCACGTCGCGTTGGTTCGACGACAGCACCACCTCGGGCGGTGTGAACACGACGATCAGCCTCAAATGAAGATCGGCTTCATCGGGCTCGGCCACATGGGCGCACCCATGGCTCGCAACCTGCTCAAAGCCGGGCACGCCTTGGTGGTCTACGACGTCGTGCAGCGCAACGTCGATGTGCTGAAGGCCGCCGGGGCTGTCGCCGCCCCATCGGCGGCGCGGGCCGCGGACCAGGCAGAATTGGTCATCACCATGCTGCCTTCCTCGCCGCACGTCAAAGCGGTGTACCTCGGGAGTGAGGGCGTGTTGGCCGGCGTAGCGCCGGGCGTAACGCTCATCGATTCGAGCACCATTGATCCGCACACCGCGCGCGAAGTGGCGGCGCAGGCTGCGCAGCACGGGCAACCCCATGGCGGATGCGCCGGTCTCTGGCGGCACAGGCGGGGCCGAAGCAGGCACCCTGACCTTCATGGTGGGCGGAGATGCCGCCGTGTTCGGGCAAATCGCGCCGGTCTTGCGCCACATGGGCAAGAACATCGTGCATTGCGGTGAGAGCGGCACCGGCCAGGTGGCCAAGATCTGCAACAACCTGCTGCTCGGCATCACCATGATCGGCGTTTCCGAGGCCATGAACTTAGGGTCGGCGCTTGGCATCGACGCCAAAGTATTGGCGGGCATCATCAACACCTCGAGCGGCCGTTGCTGGAGTTCCGATACCTACAACCCCTATCCCGGCGTCATGGAGAATGTGCCGGCAGCGCGCGGCTACACGGGTGGTTTCGGCGCGGATTTGATGCTCAAGGATCTCGGACTCGCCGTCGACGCGGCGAAGCTGTCGAAGCAGCCCGTCGTGTTGGGAGCGCTCGCGCAGCAGCTGTACCAGATGTTCAGCGCGCAGGGCGCCGGCGGACAGGACTTCTCCGCCATCATCAACCTGCTCAAACCTAAGGCGTAGCGTATCTAGGAGTCGACGATGATTGAATGCTCGATCGACGGCATGTCGCCCTCATCACCTTGAACAATCCGTCCGCCAACACGTTCACCGCCGACGGGCTGCGAGCAACTCCAGGCGCTCATCGGCGATTTGAATCGAAACAGCCAGGTGCGTGCGGCCGTGATCACCGGTCATGGCGAGAAATTCTTCAGTGCCGGCGCCGATCTGAAAGAATTTCGCAGACGGCGACAAGGTCGCGGGCGCGGATGATGGCGCAGACGATTCGGCGCGGCCTTCGAGGCGCTGCAGGAATCGCGTCCGGTGTTCATTGCGGCGATCAACGGCTACGCCATGGGCGGTGGCCTGGAATGCGCGCTGGCCTGCGACATGCGGATCTGCCGAGGAGCAGGTGCAGATGGCGTTGCCGGAAGCCTCGGTCGGTTTGCTTCCCTGCGGCTGCGGCACCCAGACCCTGCCGTGGCTGGTGGGCGAAGGCTGGGCCAAGCGCATGATATTGACCAACGAAAGGGTCAATGCCGAGACCGCTCTGCGCATCGGCTTGGTGGAGCAAGTCGTGCCGCGCGGGCAGTGCACTGCGCGACGGCGCTGGAACTGGCGCAGCGCGTCTCGACCTTGAGTCCCCGCGCCGTGACCTTCAGCAAGACCTTGATTCACCAGGCGCGGCAGGGCACGCCGCGCGGCGCGGCACTGGCGATGGAGCGCGAGCGCTTCGTCGATTTGTTCGACGGCGACAATCAGCGCGAAGGCGTGAATGCCTTCTTGGAAAAGCGCAAACCCATCTGGCGCGACTCTTGATCCTCAGCGAGGTCGACGCAACCGCGTCGCGTTCATCACCCTGAATCGTCCGGCCGCGTTGAATGCGCTGTCGTTGGAAATGATCGTGCAGCTGCGCGCAGCGTTCTGCCGGATTCGCGGCCGACCCGGACGTCAACGCGGTGCTCATCAGGGGCGCGGGCGAGAAAGCCTTCTGCGCGGGCGGCGATATTCGCGCGATCTATGAGAGCTATCAGGACTCGGCGGCAGCCTGCACCGCGATTTCTTCGTGACCGAGTATCCGTTGGACTACCTGCTGCATGCCTACCCCAAGCCCTACATCGCCCTCATCGACGGCATCGTCATGGGCGGCGGCATGGGCATCTCGCAGGGCTCTCACCTGCGCATCGCTGGGGACCGCACCCGTATGGCGATGCCGGAAGTGGCCATCGGATTCTTTCCGGATGTGGGCGCCGGCTACTTCTTGTCGCGCCTTGCCGGTTCCTTGGGACCCTACCTGGCCTTGACCGGCGTGCAGATTCGCGGCGCCGACGCCGTCTATGCCGGACTGGCGGACGTGTACCTGCCGCGCGGCGCCGTGGACTCACTGGAAGCGGAATTGGCCGCATTGAAGTGGGACGATGGACAGCGCGGCGAAGGTTCGCATGCGGCAATCGCCGGGCTCATTCAAAAGCTGGCCGACGCCGGGCCGCCGTTGCCGGCGGCGCCGCTCGCGGCGGTTCGTCCCGCCATCGATGAGCATTTCGCGGCACCGAGCATGCCCGCATTGCTCGAATCCCTTGAAGGCGAAAGCCGGCCCGAGTTCCTGGAGTGGGCAAGGCAGACCGTCGATCTCATCAACACCCGTTCGCCCACCATGCTGGCCGTCACGTTGGAACAATTGACGCGTGCGAAATCCATGAACCTGGCCGGGTGCCTGCGAATGGAACTGGGACTGGTGCGCCACTGTTTCATTCAAGGCGATTTCATCGAAGGTGTTCGCGCCATGATCATCGACAAGGACAATGCGCCGGCCTGGCGCCCACCGCACCTCGAGGAGGTTACCGATGCTGCGGTCGCGGCGATGTTTGCCGATCCCTGGGCGGGTGCCGCGCATCCGCTGGCCAATCTGGAAGGAGTTCATGCATGCAATTGAATGAAGTCAATGCCATCGTCACCGGCGGAGCCTCAGGTCTTGGCCTCGCGGTGGCAAATCGAATCGTCAGGGGCGGCGGCAGGGTTGCGATATTCGACCTGAGCGCTGCCGCAGGCAAGGCCGCGGCAGCGAGCTTGGGCGAGCGCGCGATGTTCATCGCCGCCGACGTCAGCGATGAAGCTGCGGTGGACGGTGCCGTCAAGCAAGCACAGGCATTCATGGGCGGCATCAATGCCGCCATCAATTGCGCAGGCATCGCAACCCCAGGGCGCTTGGTCGGCAGACAAGGCCCCATGGCCGGGAGTTCTTTCCGCAGGATGCTCGAAATCAATCTGCTGGGCACGGTGCTGGTCGCCAAATCGGCCGCCGTGGCCATGCAACTCAATTCGCCGAATGCGCAAGGCGAGCGCGGCGTCATCGTGATGACGGCTTCGGTGGCCGCATTCGACGGACAGATCGGACAGATTGCCTATTCCGCCTCCAAGGGCGGCATCGTCGCCATGACCTTGCCGATGGCGCGCGAACTGGCGTCCAGCGGCATTCGCGTGATGACGGTGGCGCCGGGATTGTTTGCCACACCCATGATGAAGGGCCTTCCGCAGGAAGCACAGGACTCACTCGGCAAACAAACGCCCTTCCCGCCGCGTCTCGGCGAGCCAGATGAATTCGCAGCGCTGGTCGTGCAAATTCTGGAGAACGTCATGCTGAACGGCGAGACCATCCGTCTCGACGGCGCCGTTAGAATGCAGCCTCGCTGAGCCCGGCGGCGCCACCGCATGCCACCGCATCGCGTGCGCCTCCATCGCATGCCGCGGCGTCGACCGCGAGGCTAACGCCGGGCCTCCAGCACCAGATTGAACGGAGTCTCCGTCGCGCGCCGGAATTTTCCGAATCCGCCGCCGGTGACCACGACTTCCCGCAATCGCGCTTCGCCGGCCTGAGTTATGACCCGAAAGTTCGCGCCCTTCCATGGAAAAGATCTGGTGAGATTACGCCCTCTATCGAACAGGTACCATATGGTTTGTCCGTATACCTGAAGGCTGCAATGCGTCAATTCAATGTACCGATCTGGGTGGGAACCGCACTGCTGCTGGCCGGTTGCGCAGGCAGAGAGCCCACGGCAACGCCTCACTTGAACCCCGCCGACGCACATTTCTTGATCGAACAGTCGCTGCCGCGCAATGTGCCGGATCGATCCGGTTGGGCCGACGACATGTATTCGGCTTTTACGGCGCTGACGGTGACGCCGAACCGCGAAAACATTTGTGCAGTGGCGGCGGTGATCGAGCAGGAATCGGGATTTCGGGTCGACCCGGTCATACCCGGTCTCGGCGTCATCGCCCGCAAAGAGATCGAGAGCCGGGCGGCACACGCGCACGTGCCGATGCTGATCGTGAATGGTGTGCTGCAAATAAAGTCGTCCGACGGCCGGACCTACGGCGAGCGGATCGATGCGGCAAAAACCGAAAAGAATTTGAGCGATGCCTACGAGGACCTCATTGCAGCGGTGCCGATGGGCCGCACGCTGTTCGCGGAGCGAAATCCGATACGCACGCGCGGACCGATGCAGGTGAATGTTGCCTTTGCCGAGCAGTTTTCATCCGCCACGCCCTATCCTTATCCGGTGAAGGAAAGCATCGGGGATGAATTGTTCACCCGCCGCGGCAGCGTGTACTTCGGCATCGCGCATCTTTTGGACTACCGCGGTCCCTACGATCAGTACCTCTACCGCTTCGCGGATTTCAATGCCGGACAATACGCCAGCCGCAATGCCGCCTTTCAAAATGCGCTCGGCGTTGCCTCCGGCATCCCCGTGCTGGCCGACGGCGCGTTGTTGGCGCATGACAGCGATGCGAACAATCCGGGCACCACTGAACTTGCGGTGCGGGCGCTGGCGGCCCGGCTGAAGATGAGTGACGGCGCCATCCATGGCGCCTTGGCCGATGGGAAAACCAAACACTTCGAAACCACGACGCTGTATCGGCAAGTGTTCGCGCTGGCGGATCAGAGGTCATCGAGCCCGCTGCCGCGCGCCCTGGTGCCGCGCATCAAACTCGGCGGACCCAAGATCAAGCGCAGCCTCACCACCGATTGGTACGCGCATCGGGTCGACGATCGCTTCAAACGCTGCTTGAACTCCCGCTGATTGCCCAAGGAGCCTGTTTGAGTATTCCGCGTGGCCGCGAGCCCGACGGATTTGCCGATCGTCGAGGGGGAGCCGACGAAGTTGCTGGGTCAGCGCCGCCCGACGTCGGCTGGAAAATTGCCGGCCCTGCCGAGCATGCCGGGCAATTCGCGGCCCATCGCGCCGGTCAGCCACCCGGCCGTCTCGATCAGCCTGCCCAAGTCGAGCCCGGTGTGATATCCGGATCGCTCCAGCATGTAGATCACATCCTCGGTCGGTACGTTGCCGGTGGCCCGGGGTGCGAATGGACAGCCACCCAAGCCCCCCAATGACGCGTCCACGGTGCTGGCGCCGGCATCGACGGCCGCCCAGACATTGGCGAGACCGGTGTTGCGCGTGTTGTGAAAATGAACGCGCACCGGCAAGGGTGCGATGGCGGCTTTCACCCGCGCCACCAGCTCTGCGACATCGCGCGGGCCGGCAACGCCGATGGTATCGGCGATGGCAACTTCGACAGGACCTGCCGCCGCGGCAATCGTGGCCATGTCCACCACCCGCTGCGGGTCGACCTCGCCGTCGAACGGACAGCCGAAGGCCGTGGAAATCGTGATCTGCCCGCGGCGGCCCTCCGCTCGAGCCAGGCGCACCACCTCACAGCACATCGCCAGCGACTCGTCGGATGTCTGCCCTTGATTGCGAACGGCAAATCCGTCCGAAGCGGCGCATACGGCGCCCAGTTCATCGAGGCCCGCCTCGATGGCGCGCAATGCGCCGCGCTTGTTGAGCACCAGGCCGATGTAGGTCACGTCGTCGCGGGGGAGCAATCCTGCGGATACGGCTTCGGCATCCGCCATTTGCGGCACCAGCTTCGGATTGACGAAGCTGGCGACTTCGATCCGGCGCACGCCGGCATCGATGGCGCGCCGGATGAATTCCAATTTCTGCTCCGTGCTGAACAGCACCGACTCGTTCTGCAGCCCGTCCCTCGGACCGACCTCGACGATTTCAATCTCAGACATGCTTCACTCGACAATTTCAATTTCGGACATGCTTCAACAGTTGCTCTCGCCGGCATTTGTCAGTGTAAATCAAACTAGAAATTACATTAACATCAGACCATCGCGCGGCTCACACTTGATTAATAAATTATATATTTTATATATAGATACCGTATTATTTTAATGTTAATTATATCTAGTACCTCGGCCCCATGAATTCGACCGGTTCTTTCGCGCTGGACCGCTCAAAATCATGGGCATGTGATGTCTGTCGGCTCGAGTATTCGTCAGGAAGCGCGAAAGCCTCAAGGTAATTTATCTCCGCGTTACCTTGAGGCTTTCGCGCTTCCGGGCGAATACCACCAACCGGTCATAACCACAGTGCCGAGGTACTAGCTATAGTTGATGTTAACTATTCATTGCCTTTCATGACCGCCGCCGGCCCGTAGCCGCCGCCGCCCGGCGTATAAATCACCATGACATCGTCGGCGTTCACCTGCACCTGGCCGATGTGCGCCAGTTTTTCCACGCGGCCATCGGCTCGCTCGATAAAATTCTTGCCCACAGCGCCCGCCTCGCCGCCCGCCATGCCGAATGAGCCGACAGTGCGGCCGTTGCTCAAGATAGAGGCGGTCATGGGGCACAGAAAACGCAAGCGCCGGATGCCGCCCTCGCCGCCCTTCCAGCGGCCGGCGCCGCCCGAGCCCGCACGAATTTCATACGAGTCGAGGCGAACGGGGAACCTGAATTCCAACACCTCAGGATCGGTCAGCCGCGAATTGGTCATGTGGGTCTGGACCACGCTCGCGCCGTCGAATCCGGGTCCTGCGCCCGATCCACCGGCGATGGTTTCGTAGTACTGGTACTGGCCGTTGCCGAAGGTGAAATTATTCATCGTGCATTGACCGGCGGCCATGGCCCCCAGCGCGCCATACAGTGCGTTCGTCACGCACATGGAGGTTTCGACGTTTCCGGCCACCACGGCCGCGGGCGAGCGCGGGTTCAACATGCAGGCGTCAGGCAGAATGATTTGCAGCGGCCGCAGGCATCCCGCGTTGAGCGGAATGTCATCGTTCACCAGCGTGCGAAACACATAGAGCACGGCCGCGGTGGTCACCGCGCGCGGCGCGTTGAAATTATCGCCCAATTGAGCGCTGGTGCCGGTGAAGTCGATGCAGGCGCTGCGGCGCCGGACATCCACGCTCACGGCCACTTCGATACGCGCACCGTTATCGAGCGGCAGAACGAAATGCCCGTCCTTGAGCGAGGTAATGACGCGGCGTACCGATTCTTCGGCATTGTCCTGCACGTGTTGCATATAGGCGCTCACGGTATCCCTGCCGTATTGCCCTATCAGCGCCTTCAGCTCGGCAGCACCCTTGGCATTCGCCGCAATCTGCGCGCGCATATCGGCAAGGTTCTGCTCGGGATTGCGCGACGGGTGAGCGCCGCTTTGGAGCAATTCGCGCATGGCAGCTTCCCGCAGCGTGCCGGACTCCACCAGTTTGAAATTGTCGATCAGCACCCCTTCCTCGCCGATGCAGGTGGAGAATGGCGGCATCGATCCGGGCGTGATGCCGCCGATATCGGCGTGATGGCCGCGCGAAGCGACGAAGAATCCGGGTGCTGGGTCTGGGCCTAAGTCGGCGGCGCTCAAATAAACCGGCGTCACCACCGTGACGTCCGGAAGGTGCGTGCCGCCGTGGTAGGGATCGTTCAGCACGTATACATCGCCGTTGCGCATGTTCGGATTGCGATCGATGACGGTGCGGATCGACTCGCTCATCGAACCCAGGTGCACCGGCATATGCGGCGCATTCGCGATCAGCGCTCCCGTGCCGTCGAACAACGCGCAGCTGAAGTCCAGGCGCTCCTTGATGTTCACCGAATAGGCGGTGTTCTGCAGACGCAAGCCCATTTGTTCGGCGATGTTCATGAATATGTTGTTGAACAACTCCAACATGACCGGATCGACGTGCGGACCCGCGGCGCGCTCGCCGGTTCGAGGCTGAACGCGCGCAAGCTCCGTGCTGCCGCCGGCGACCACCAGCGCTTCCCAGCCGGGCTCGACCACCGTCGTTGCATTACGGTCGGCGAGAATGGCCGGCCCTGAAATCCGTGCACCGGGGCGCAAGCCTTCCGCGCGATAGAGGCGCGCCTCGCGCCGGCCGGCAGGCTGTGCATCGGCCAGGCAGTACATGGAAATGGCGGCGTCCGGCACGGGCTCGTAGCGTGTGTCCGGACCGGTGGGAGCGGGCGCAGGCGAGTCTTTCCCACAGGCGATGCATTCCACCGACACGGACTCGATGGCGAGCGCGTTATCCGGCACCAGAAACTCGAACCGGCGCCGATAGCTGAGCTCGAATTCCTCGCGAATCCTGCGCACACCCAGCGCCTTGGATACTTGCGCCGGCAATGCGCACGGCAGCGCAGTATCGGTGCCCTGATAACGCACGTGGACGCGTGCCACGCGCTGCAGGGCGTCGCCGGCCAGACCCTGTTCTTTGAGCTCCGCCGCAGCCTCATCCAGTAGGCGCGCGGCGATTCCCTGCGCCACGCCGAAGGACTCCTCGCTCAGTTCCCGCTCCACCGCCGCTTCGCGCATGGCAATCTGGTCGGCCAATCCCATGCCGTAGGCCGACAGCACGCCGGCCAACGGATGAATGAAGACACGCGTCATCCCTAAGGCATCGGCCACGAGACCGGCGTGTTGCCCGCCTGCCCCGCCGAAGCACTGCAGCGTGTAGCCGCTGACATCGTGGCCGCGCATGACGGAGATGCGTTTCACCGCATTGGCCATGCTGCCGACTGCGATTCTCAGGGCGCCGGCGGCCACTTCCTCGGACGCGATCGCCCGGCCGCCGGCAGCGGTAATGCGCTCGGCCAGCTCGGCGAAACGGCCGGCGACGATGTCGCCATCCAAAGTTTCATTCTGCCGCCGGACCGAAAACCCGGGGAAAGAAGGCCGGCTGGATACGCCCCAACAGCACGTTGGCGTCCGTCACGGTGAGCGGGCCGTTGCGTCGATAACAGGCAGGCCCGGGACTGGCACCGGCCGAGTCCGGTCCCACCCGCAACCGCGCGCCATCGAAGTGGATGATGGAACCGCCGCCGGCCGCAATGGTGTGGATGCTCATCATCGGTGCCCGCACCCGAACTCCGCCCACCTCGGTGTCGAATGCCCGCTCATACTCGCCGGCGAAGTGACTGACGTCCGTCGAGGTGCCGCCCATGTCGAAGCCGATCAATTTGGCATGCCCGTACGATTGAGCCGTCCGCACCATGCCGACGATCCCGCCGGCGGGACCCGAGAGAATGGCATCCTTGCCGTTGAATCGATGCGCGCGCGTGAGCCCGCCGGAACTCTGCATGAAAAACAGCGGCACGCCCGGCATGAGCTCCGTGAGCTTGTCGCAGTAGCGTCTCAAAATGGGCGAGAGGTAGGCATCCACCACCGCGGTGTCCCCGCGCGGCACCAATTTCATCAATGGGCTGACGCGATGTGAAACCGAAACCTGGGTAAAGCCTATCTCGCTCGCAACGCTCGCCGCAGCCGTCTCGTGATGGATGTACCGGTAACCATGAAGAAAGACGATGGCGCAGGACCGCAGGCCGTCCGCGTAAGCGTGCTGCAATTGGACCTTGAGCGCCGCTGCGTCCAAGTCCTGGACGGTTTCCCCGTGCGCGCCCACGCGTTCCTGGGCTTCAATGACCCGTTCATACAGCATTTCCGGCAGCACGATGCAGCGGTCAAACAAGCGTGGCCGGGCTTGAGTCGCGATCCTTAGTGCATCGCGAAAACCCCGCGTGATCACCAGCACCGTGCGCTCACCCTTGCGTTCCAACAAGGCGTTGGTGGCAACCGTCGTGCCCATCTTCACGCAGGCGACCTGCATGGGCGTAATGGGCTCACCCGGCGCAAGACCCAGCAAGCGACGGATGCCCTCGACCGCGGCATCTTCATACTGGGCGGAATTTTCCGACAGCAGCTTGAGCGTATGCAGCGCGCCTGAAGGCTCCCGCCCAATGACGTCGGTGAACGTGCCGCCGCGATCGATCCAGAATTCCCAGCGCTTCATGTTTCCGCTGCGCCCTCCGCGACCAGCACCCGGCCTCGCGTTTCGGGAATCGCCCATGCCGTCACGATGACCAAGGCATAGGCAGCCACGGTGAAACCGGCAATGGCATCCCCCAAGGGGAAGTGAGTACTCAGCAGGCCGATCAGTGAAGGGCAGAACCCGCCGATGCCGCGCCCGACGCTGTAGGTGAACCCCTGACCTGAACCGCGCACGGCGCTTGGGAATAACTCCGCGAGACACGCCCCCATGCCGGAAAATATTCCGAGGATGAAAAATCCCAGAGGAAAGCCGATCAGAAACATGCCGCCGGCGACGGGCAGACGCACGTAAAGCAGTATCAATACCATCGCGCAGCCGGCGAAAAGCATGAAACCGCGCCGGCGCCCGATCGTATCCGTGAGCCAGGCACTCACCAGATATCCCGCCAGTGATCCGGTAATCACCATCAGCAGATAGCCGGTGGTGCCGCCGACGGACAGATGGCGTTCGTTGGTCAGAAACGTGGGCAGCCACGTCGTGATCGAGTAGTAGGCGCCGAGCATCCCGGTCGACAGCAAGGTCGCCAATACGGTCGTACCCAGGAGGGGCGGCCGGAAAATATCCAAGAATTCCCCGCCGCGCCGCGCGCCTTTGCCGGAAGCCGTGCGCTGCGCGCGCATCTGCAGGAAGATCGCCGGCTCCGGCACTTTGCGGCGGATGTATATGACGAGCGCTCCCGGCAATATGCCCAGCCAAAACACCACCTTCCACGCCGTTTGCGGCGGCAGCAAGGAACTCGCCGCCCAGAATGCCAGCGCGGCGGCAGCCCAGCCCAACGACCAACTGCTTTGCACCAGCCCGGTGGCTTTGCCGCGATGGCGCGCATCCATGATCTCAGCGATCAACACGGAGCCCACGGCCCATTCGCCGCCGAACCCGAATCCCTGCATCGCTCGGGTAAAGAACAGCTGACCGAAGGAATGCGTAAAGCCGCTCAAGAAAGTGAACAGCGCGAACCACAGCACGGTGAGCTGCAGGATGCGTGCGCGGCCATAACGATCCGCGAGCACGCCGGCTGCCCAGCCGCCCACCGCCGAGGTGATCAACGCGCCGCTTGCAATGTGGCCCGCCTCGGCCTTGGTCATGCCCCACAGGCTGAGTAGCGTGGGAATCATGAAGCTATAGATCATGAGGTCGAAACCGTCCAGCCCATAGCCAAGGTATGCGGCCAGCAGCGTGCGCCGTTCATCCGCAGTCGTCGTTTGCAGCCACATGAATAATCGGGTTCCCGTGCTCAGCCGCGCGTGCGCAGCGCAGCCGTCGCCGGCCCCACTCCCTGCGCCGCCCCGGTGATCAGAACTGTCTTGGGTGCCGTCATGCCGGCGCTGTCTTCGACTGCATATCCAGGCAGATCTGCACCGCGTGCCCCAAGGAGCCGGCGGATTTATCGGCGCCGTTCAGGGGCGCGTCCTCCGTCTCTTCGTCGGGCTGCAGCAGCATGCCCGGAAGAAATACCGCCACGATGCACGCCTGCGGGAATCGCTGACGCAGCTTCCCGGCCGTTGCCTCGCCGCGGCTGCGCTCTTCGCTCGGAAAGGCGCTGACCACATAGATGATGGACACCGCTTCCGCCGCGTTCGGCGGCAACGCGACGTCCAAATCTTCCAGCGGCATATGGCGTGCGTCTATTTTCTGATCGCGCAATATGCGCACCAGCAGCTCGGTGGCCAGATCATCCGCGATGGAACCCAGGCCCACGCACACCATGACCGATCCTGGCGGCACCACCAGCGGCCCCTGCCAGCGGCCGCTCGCCTGCTCGCGCTGCCGGCGCAGCTGGCGGCCGGCGGTGGATTGATCGAGCAGGGAGGAGCGCAACCGGCGCCGTGCCGGCCGGCGACCCTCGCCGCCGATGGCGGCAATCACGGCAACCATGGATGCGCGCACTCTCGCCTGCTGTTCGGGGCTGATGGCGCCCGACTCCAGATCGAGCCGCGCAAGATGCAACGCGGGCAGCAATACCCAGTCGCAATAATCGGCGAACGTATTGCGCTTCAGAAATTCCCGCGCGCCGGCAATGATCTCATCCGAATCGGCGGACAGCGCCCGCTGGTAGAAGCGCTGCGGCATGGTGAGTGCGTGCGTGTCGCCCAACAGAATGTCCAGCAGGCTCCACGCCTTGAGGTGCCGTCCGGCCACCAACAGACACAGCGTCAACGGTGTGGATACGATCAAGCCGATCGGTCCCCACAGCCAACTCCAAAATATCGCAGCGATCACCACCGAGAGCGGCGAAAGTCCCGTCGTGTGTCCGTACAGCCGGGGCTCGACCAATTGCGCGGCAAACACCTCGATGATGACGAAAAGGCCCAATGTCGCCAAGGCCATGCTCCATCCGGCATCGACGGCAGCGGCCAGCAAGGTTGAGCAAAGGGCCGCAATCCACACGCCGACGTAAGGGACGAAACGCAGCACCGTGGTCAAGGCCGCCCAAACCATCGGGTGGGGCAGGCCGATGACGCTGAGGCCGAGCCAAATCAAGATGCCGACGCCGAAATTCACGGCGAATTGCGAGACGAAAAACCGCGACAAGCGGTCTCCCGCGTCGTTGATCAGCAATGTGGTACGCCGTATGTCCGTGCCGCCGGCGATGCGTATGAACCGGTCGCGCAGCGCCTCTTGTTCGAGCAGGACGAACACGAGCACCACCAGGACGATGCCCGCGGTTTCTAGCGGAACCCAGACCGATCCCAATACCTTTTCGATGACCTGCAAAGGATTGGCAGGCGCTTCGTGCAACTCCACGGGAATGGGAACTTTTGGCGCTGCTGCGTCCGGCTGCAGCGTCGCGGGTTGCGATACTACGGTGTTTCTATTGAGTACTCTGGCGGCCTGCGCCGTCAGCGAATTCATGCGCTTCACGGTGAGATTGTTCAATGTCTCCAACTTGCGCGCGAGAGTTCTCTCGTACTTCGGCAGGCTGTCCGCCATGCGAACCAGTTGCGAGCCGATGACGGCCGCCACTGCGCCGAATGACAGCGTCAGCACCAATACCGCGGCCAGAACGGACAGCGTCTGCCCGAAACCAAGGCGGCGCAGCGCTCGCACCAGCGGTGCAATCAACAGACTGAGGATGAAGGCCAGCGTGATCGGCACCAGGACATCGCGCGAGAAGTACAAGAGCGCCAGCAACGTCGCTGCGGCGATGATTCCTATGGCTCGATCGCGGTTCAAGGGTGCCGGCGCATCGCGTGCGGCCGTGTCTGGGGAAACCATGCCCTATTTTGACACAGACTCCATAGGTCCACCCCCGCGTTGCTCGGGCACTCGAGCGCGATATACTTCGATTTAGAGCGGGTTTAGAGCGTCGCCACATGCCAAGGAGCTGAGATGCGCGGAAATGGGTGTCAGAATCGTTTGTTTTCGAGCGCCGCTGTTCTGGCCGCATGCGCCGCGATTGCGCTCATACCTCATGAAAGTCCGGCAGCGGACGCTGCCGCCTGTCCTGCCGATGACAGTGGGCTCACGCTGCCGGCGGGCTTTTGTGCCACCGTTTTCGCGGATGCCGTCGGCCACGCAAGGCACCTGGTGGTCTCCGACAGCGGCGTGGTCTACGTCAATACCTGGTCGGGACGCTATTACGGCAACGACACTCCGCATGCGGGCGGATTCCTGGTGGCGCTCAAAGACAGCCATGGCGCGGGCAAGGCGGACCTCGATGAGCGTTTCGGCGCGACGGTGCAAAGCGGCGGTGCCGGCGGCACCGGCATCGGCATCTACAACGGCTGGCTGTATGCCGAACTCAATGACAAGATTCTCAAGTACCCGCTGATCAAAGGTTCCATCCGCCCCGGCGAGAAGCCGCAGGTCGTGGTGCACGGATTGCCGCTGGGGGGCGATCATCCCATGCATCCCTTTGTGATCGATGCGAACGGCGATCTGTATATCGATGTGGCGAGCGCGACCAATTCGTGCCAGGAAAAGAATCGTATCCTCGAGTCACCAGGGATAAATCCGTGTACCGAACTCGAGACGCGCGGCGGTATCTGGCGCTATGACGCGAAGAAGACGGACCAGGCCTTCTCGCCCGCCGGACGTTACTCGACCGGCATACGCAATGCAGAGGGCTTTGGGGTCGATGCCATCGGCCACAATATCTTCGTCACGCAGCACGGCCGTGATCAATTGCACACGAACTGGCCCGAGGTCATCAAGGAGGCAGACCAGGAAGCGACATTGCCCTCCGAAGAGGTGCTGTTGCTGAAAAAGGGCGGCGACTACGGTTGGCCCACATGCTACTTCGACCCGTTCCTGCAGGCCCTCGTGCTCGCCCCAGAATACGGCGGCGATGGGAAGAGAGCGGGTCTTTGCGCCCGAAAAAGCGCGCCCGTCGCTGCCTACCCGGCGCACTGGGCGCCCAACGACATGGTGCTGTATAACCGGCAGTCATTCCCCGCGCGTTACCGCAAAGGCCTTTTCATCGCCTTCCATGGGTCGTGGAATCGAGCCCCCTATGCACAGGGCGGCTACAACGTCGTGTACCAGCCGCTCTCCGGCGACAAGGCGTCGGGCGGCTGCGAGATCTTTGCGGACGGCTTTGCGGGCGCGGACAAGTCGCCCGGTAAAGCGGCGCACCGGCCGACCGGACTGGCCGTCGGGCCCGACGGCGCGCTGTATGTTGCGGACGATGTGTCGGGGCGGATCTATCGCATCGTTTACCGCGGCGGCGCGGACGCCTCCAACTCGAAGCCCGTGCCCTGCCCCAACCTCACCGAAGCGCCGGGGCCGATCGCCGCAGCCCAGGCACGGCCGCCCGAGGGCACCCACCCGGATGCGGGCTCCGACACCGCCGGATTGAGTGCCCCGCCGGGTACGACGCCGGCGATGGTGGCGCGCGGCAATCGCGTTTATCACGGAACGGACGGCGGAGCGACCTGCACCGGATGCCACGGCGCGGACGCGAAGGGCACGCCCTTGGGTCCCGACCTGACCTCCGGCAAATGGCTGTGGCGCGACGGCAGCTATGCCGGAATTGCGGCAACCATCGCACAGGGGGTTGCGCAGCCGAAGCAGTATCGTGCGCCAATGCCCGCGATGGGCGGTACACAACTCAGCAGCGATCAAGTGATGGCAGTCGCCGCCTATGTGTGGGCGTTGAATCACCCCGCAAAGTGAGCGCTCGCCTCGTGAGAGCCCGCGTCGCGCATCGAGGGCCAACAGCGCCTGCGAAACCCGTATCCACTACGCCAGCGCCGCGTCCAGGAATTCGACCCAGTGCATCACCGGTGTCGAGGTCCCCGATTGCAGATGCTGAATGCAGCCGATGTTGGCGGACAAAATGCACTGTGGCTCGAGCTTGGCAAGGTTGCTCAACTTTCGGTCGCGTAATTGCATGGCGAGCTGCGGCTGTAAGATCGAATAGGCGCCGGCTGAACCGCAGCACAAATGGCTTTCTTCGCCCGCCGCCATCACCTCGAAACCCAACTCCCGCAAATGCCCTTCCACGCCGCCGCGCAGACGCTGGCCATGCTGCAGGGTGCAGGGCGCGTGGAATACGGCGCGTTCTACTGCGCCGCCTCGCAGCCGATCCTTGAGAGCTGGAACCAGCTGCGGCAGCAACTCGCTCAAGTCTCGCGCCAACGCACTGATCCGCGCAGCTTTATCGGCGTAGGCCGCATCACCCGACAGGGCGTGGCCATACTCCTTGATCGACAGTGCGCAGGCGCTGGCCGATGAAATAATGGCCTCCACATCACCCGCAGCAAGCAGTGGCATCCAGGCATCGATATTGCGCCGCATGTCCGCCAGCCCGCCTTGACTGTCATTCAAGTGTGTTCGCAGGGCGCCGCAACACCCCGTCCCGGCGGCATGCAGCGTTTGTATGCCGGCCATGTCGAGAACCCGTGCAGTGGCGCGGTCGATGTTGGGCATCATCGAGGGCTGCACGCAACCTTGCAGCATCAGCACTTTGCGAGCGTGCGGCGGCAGTTCCGGGCGCGCGCGATCGGCCGCGCGATCCAGCGCTCGCACGGGCACTCGAGCAGGCGGTCGAGGCACCTTGTTCCGCAGCACCTTGGGTAGTATCGGCCGCAGCGCCCTTCCCAACCACAGGGCCGGCGCGAACAACGCCGAGGTCAGCCCTTCTTTCAATGCCCAGCGAACGAGTTTTTCGGCGGCAGGACGCGCGACCCTTGCCTCGACCACCCTTCTGCCGATATCAACCAAGTGACCATACTCCACGCCGCTCGGGCAGGTGGTCTGGCAATTGAGACAGGTGAGGCAACGGTCCAGATGCCGTTGCGTGCTGCGGGTGACCTCGGCGCCTTCGAGCACCTGTTTGATCAAATAGATGCGCCCGCGCGGACCGTCCAATTCATCGCCGAGCAATTGGTAGGTTGGACAGGTGGCATTGCAGAAACCGCAATGCACGCACTTGCGCATGATGGCGGCCGCCTCCTTGCCGTCGGCGGTTTCGCTAAAGTCAGGAGAGAGTTGCGTCCGCATGGCAGTCAAAGGCCCGGGTACAAACGGCCGGGATTGAAGATGCGCTCCGGGTCGAAGGCCTGCTTCAATCCTTGATGGACGCGCATGAGAACCTCGTTCAACGGCGCGAAAACGCCCTGGGATTTATCCGCGCCCCGCATCAGCGTGGCGTGGCCGCCCGCGCGCGCGGCGGCGTCGCGAACCAACGCCGCTTCGGCCCCGGTCTTCCACCAACGCAAGGCGCCATTCCACTCGATGAACTGCTCACCCGGCAGCGTCAGTGCGCCGCTGATGGCGGGCACCGACAGCCGCCACACCGACTCACCGCGCGCCATGCTCGCATCATCGAGCGAAAAGAACGCAGCGCTTTGATCGCGGACACCGGTCCACCAGTCTTTGGCCTGCGCCGCTTCCAGCCGCTCGCCGCCCAGCCGCTTGCAGGCCGCCTCTACTGCCGCGCGCGCGCCGGCCAAACGCAGGTGCAACCGCCCTCCCTGCCATGCGCTGGCGTTGATGGGCAGGGGTTGCGCGGCCCACGTGCGAAGTTGATCCAGCGTGCGCGATTCATCCCAATCGAAGCGCAGGGTCGCGGTCGCAGTGCTGACGGGCAACACCTTGAGCGACACCTCGCAAATGATGCCGAGAATACCCAAGGCGCCGACCATCAGCCGCGACACGTCGTAGCCGGCTACATTTTTGGCAACTTGCCCGCCGAACGTGAGGACTTCGGCGCGGCCATTGATCAAGGTCACACCCAGCACGTGATCGCGCACCGATCCCACGCTGGCGCGCGCCGGCCCCGACAAGCCGGCGGCGACCATGCCACCCAAGGTCCCGCCCGCCGCAAAGCGCGGCGGCTCGAACGGCAGGCACTGACCATGCTCCTCGAGCGCGGATTCCAAATCGCTCAAGCGAGTCCCGGCGCGCGCCGTCACGACCAATTCGGTGGGTTCGTAACTCGTGATGCCCGCCAGTGCGGTTACATCGACAGGCTCACCGGCCGGCACGCCGCCGTAGAAGAGCTTGGTGCCGCCGCCGCGGATATCCAGCGCTGTCTGATGTGTGCGCGCGCCGTCCACCCGATCGATGAGATGCGCGAGAACCGGATCCTGCGTATCCATCAGCCTGAATAACTCATGAATGACGGAAAAAAAACTGGAAGCAGACATCAATATACCGATCGTTCATAAATAGCTCAGGTTAGAATCTCGGCAACTCTGGGAACGGCAGCAGGCCGCGGCGGACATGCATTTTTCCGTATTCCGCGCACCGCTGCAGGGTCGGGATGACTTTTCCCGGATTCAGCAGTTCGCGCGGGTCGAAGGCGCGCTTCACACCCAGGAACTGCGCACGTTCAGTGGCCGAGAACTGAACGCACATGGAATTCAGTTTTTCAACGCCCACGCCGTGCTCACCGGTGACGGTCCCTCCGAGGCGTACGCTGGTCTCCAAGATATCCGCGCCGAACAATTCGCAACGGCGCATCTGGTCCCCATCTTCGGCATCGAACAGGATCAGCGGATGTAGATTGCCGTCACCTGCGTGGAAGACATTCACGCAGCGCAGCTCGTATTTCACTTCCATTTGCTGAATTGCCCTCAACATCTCCGCAAGGCACCTGCGAGGGATGGTGGAATCCATGCACATGTAGTCCGGGCTGATGCCGCCGGATGCGGGAAAGGCGTTCTTGCGGCCGCTCCAAAATTTCAGGCGCTGCGCCTCGTCGCGGCTCACCTCGAACCGTGATGCTCCGGCGGCCTTGAGAACTTGCTCCATGTGCGCGATCTCTTCCTCGACTTCTTCGGGCGTGCCATCGCTTTCGCACAATAAAATCGCCGCCGCCTCCAGGTCGTAGTCAGCATGCACGAACGCATCCACCGCGGCCGTCATTGCCCTGTCCATCATTTCCAGCCCCGCCGGAATGATGCCGTGGGCGATCACGCTGGCCACCGCCGCACCGGCCGATTCGATATCGCCGAAGCTCGCCATGATGCAGCGGGCCAACAGCGGCTTGGGGATCAACTTCACCGTCACTTCGGTGGTGACCGCCAGCATGCCTTCGCTGCCGACGATGATCGACAAAAGATCGAGGCCCGCTGCGTCCAAGGCCCGTGAACCGAATTCCACCGGCTCGCCGTCCACCATGAATCCACGAACCCGCAGCACGTTGTGCAGCGTCAGCCCGTATTTGAGACAATGCACGCCGCCGGAATTTTCGGCCACGTTTCCGCCGATGGTGCACGCGATCTGGCTGCTGGGATCGGGGGCGTAGTACAGGCCGTAGGCCGCCGCAGCCTCGCTGATCGCCAGATTGCGCACTCCGCCTTGCACGATTGCCGTGCATGAAGCCGCATCGATGTTCAATATCTTGTTGAATTTGGCGAGCGACAAGATGATGCCCGACCGATGCGGGGTCGCTCCGCCCGACAAACCGGTGCCGGCGCCGCGCGCCACGACCGGCACTTCCATCTTATGGCAGATCCTGAGGATGGCGGCGACTTGAGCCTCGGTTTCCGGCAACACGACCACCATGGGCAATGTTCGATAAGCCGTCAGGGCATCGCACTCGAAGGGGGCGGTGTCTTCATGGCGAAATAAGATGGCTGCGTGCGGCAGCACTTGCTCGAGCGCAGCCACGACGTCCCCCTGGCGCCGTTCCCAAACGGCGTCCGCGGGCTCGGATCGCAATGACACGTTCATCGGGCAATATTATGCGCCTTAGTGCGGGCCGGTACCTCGAGCGCCCGCCTGGAACGTCATCCGCGAGGTGAACCGCACCCGCCCATTTGAGACGCTCCGGGGCGTGTGCTATGTTATTGTTTCGTACGAATCGGCGGCACTGTTACTAACCCGGGGCGGTCGCAACTAGAATAATCAATCACGGTGGCGCCCGGCACGTAGCACGCCTGCCCGCGGCGAACATCGATGGAGAAATCATGTTCACGCAACTGTTGAACCCGCTCGGCAACCTCACGCTCACTTGTTTGGTGGCGATGATTCCCGTCGTCATCCTGCTGCTGATGCTTGCGGTATTCCGGTTCCCTGCCTGGGTGGCTACGCTGCTCGGCTCGATCATTACCTTCGCACTTGCCGCATGGGTATGGAAAATGCCGTTCAACGACGGCGCGCATGCCTACGTTTACGGAGCTGCGACCGGCGTGTGGAATGTCGACTGGATTACCATATGGGGCATGGTGCTGTTCAACACGCTGGGGGTAAGCGGTGTATTCGAGAATTTCCGCCGCTGGTTGATCGCGCAAGGCAGCATGGATGTACGCGTGCAGACCATGCTGTTCGCGTGGGCGTTCGGCGCGCTGCTCGAAGGCTTGGTCGGTTTCGGTTATCCGTGGGCAGTGGTGGCACCCATCCTGATTTCGCTGGGCATTACCGACCTCAACGCGATCCGCGTCGCTGCGATTGCCAATAATGCGCCCGTGTCCTATGGCGCGCTCGGGGCGCCGATCATCGCGCTGGCTGCAGTCACCGGCTATCCGCTCCTGGCACTGTCAGCCTCTGTCGGCACCATCGTCGCCGTGCTCGCGCTGCTGCCGCCGTGGGTGCTCTTGTACCTGGTCTCGGGCAAGGAAGGAATGAAAGGCGGCTGGCCGCTTGCAGTGGTCGGTTCGCTCGGCTATATCGCGGGCCAGTACCCGGTTGCCGTCCATCTAGGGCCGTATCTGCCCGACGTCACCGGAGCCATCGTTTGTTTTCTTGCGCTGTTCGCATTGCTCAAATTCTGGCAGCCCAAAACCGTACTGGGTTATGGCGGCGTACCGGTCGATGCCAACGTGATAAAGCAGGGGCAAGGGCATGGACTCAAGCCCGGCGAGGTTCTGCAGTCCTGGATGCCGTTCATCGTGCTGTTGATCGTGGTGGCCGCCTGGACCGGTCCGTGGTCACCGTTGCCGAAGATAAGCTGGTTCAAAGCTCAGGCCGTGGCCTGCTCATCGCTCGCGGCCGCCTGCGATGTGGCAAAACCCGGCGTCACCGCGGTTTTCAATTTCGCGCCTTTTACCGGCGGAACCGCGATCCTGGCGTCGTGGATCGTCGTTGCAGGGTTGCTGCTGTCGATGGGCAAGCTGAAAGCCGCGCAAATCGGCGAAGTATTCCGCCGAACGTTTCATCAAATGTGGGGCGCGTGTCTGGTCGGCTTTTTCATCTTTGGGCTGGCATACGTCTTCAATTATTCCGGCATGGCGGCTTCGCTCGCGAAAGGCTTTTCGAGTTTGGGCACCGCTTTCATCATTGTCTGCCCGGTACTGGGCTTCATCGGCGTCGCGCTGTCGGGGTCGAATACATCGACCAATGCCATGTTCGGCAAATTTCAGGCGCTCGTCGGCGTCCAGCTCGGCATGCCGCCGCTGCTGCTGCCGACGCTTAACTCCATCGGCGCGGAAATCGGTAAACCCATCGCTCCGCAGACCGCGAGCGTCGGCGTCTCGACCAGCAAGTTCGTGCGCAAGGAAGGCGATGTCATCCGCCATAACATGGGCTGGACTTTTGTTTTGCTAGCGTATCTGATCATTATTGCCGTCGGGTTCTACTTCTTGCGTCCGGCGGTGATGATGACGAAGTGAGTAAAGAGTGCCCCGGGCCGGAATCGAACCGGCGACCTAGCGCTTAGGAGGCACTCGCTCTATCCACTGAGCTACCGAGGCAGAAAGATAGAGGCCGGAGACGGACAACCGGCCTCTATGGTTGGTGGAGGAGAAGGGGATCGAACCCTCGACCTTCGCATTGCGAACGCGACGCTCTCCCAACTGAGCTACTCCCCCGAAAAGGGCGAAGAATACTAGCAGCAAAGCTTCGTTCTGCCAAAGTATCGCGCATAATTAATCGAAGGAGGAACAGTCCATGTTGAAAGCAGGCGAACGGGCGCCGGAATTCTCGCTTCCGGACGAGACCTCGACGGAGCGATCCCTGACCGAATTGCTCCGCTTGGGCGCCATCGTTCTTTATTTTTATCCTGCGGACTTCACCCCGGGGTGCACGCGGCAGGCCTGTGTTTTGAGGGATTTACACGGGGAAATCGAGGGCGCCGGCCTGCGTGTCGTTGGGATCAGCCCGCAGAGTCCTGAATCACACGCCCAGTTTCGCAGCAAATACAATCTGCCGTTCGTGCTGCTGTCGGACCAGCACAAGGCCGTCATCAAAATGTATGGGGTCAACGGCCCTTTGGGGCTGGGCGTTCGCCGGGCATCGTATTTGGTCGACGGCGGCGGGCGCATTCGCGATGTGGTGCTGGCCGATTTCATGATCGGACGGCATGCGGACTTCGTGCGCAAGGCGATTCTGCTGCGCGCAACGAATCCTCAATAGTTCTGACCATCAAAGGGCGGGGTCGTCCTCGACCCCGTTGAAAGGTGGCGCGCAGCGCCTTAATAGCTCAATCGCAACAGATTTGGTCGGCCGATGCTCGGCACCGTCACGACGTACATCGTCGCGAAATCCTGCTCATCCACGCTTGGGATGTCGCTTTTGCCTGACAAGGCCGCGACAATTGCGGGCACGGTATTCGCGTGTCCGATGACCATTACCCGTTTCCCGCTGTTTTCACGCAGCACTCGACGCGCAAGCCCCTCCGGATCGTCGGCGGCCGCCACGATGGGAGCGATGCCGAGGCGCCCTGCCAGGGGAGCCGCTGTCAAGCGGCTGCGCAACGTGGCAGAGACATAGATGGCATCCACGCGGCCGATGCCCTTCGCGTATCCGAACATACGTGCCAGCAGTGCCGCCCTCGCCTCTCCCGCCGCGGACAGCGCCGGATCGACGGCGTTGACCGTATCTTTTTCAGCGTGGCGGATGACAATCACAGTGGTGGAATTCGCCGTGAAGAATGCCCATACGGCGAGCACCGTGAAGCTGAAAATCGCAAACGCCGCAACCGCCGCAATCGCGGTCAGCCAGATCGGTATTAGAAATGGCCTGTGCTGAAGGCTGGCACGCTCGCTTTTCATAGCCCATATAATATCAAATGAACGTTACGCCCTTGAGGCTGCAGATCATCGTGCTCGCCGCGGGCTTTTCCTCGCGTTTGGGCCAGCCCAAGGCGCTGGCCCGCGTGCGCGGCGTGAGCCTGTTGCGCAGCACGCTCAAGCTGGCCGCCGCTCTTGGATGTGCAAAAGTCATTGCCGTCGTGGGGCGCAATGCGGCGCGCCATCGTGCCCAGGCAAGCGGAATTCGGGTGACATTCGTGAGCAATTCGCGGCGCAATCACGGACTATCGAGTTCCGTGCGTCGCGGCATCGCCGGGGCGCGCTACACCCCCGCGGTCTTGATCATGCCGGTGGACATGGCCAATCTAAAAGCCCGCGAGCTGGCACGGCTGATCCGGCGCTGGCGAGCCACACCGCGCTGCGTGGTCGCCCGGCGCCTCGGCCGTTGCGGCGCGGCGCCGCTGATTCTGCCGCGCCGGCTCTATCCTCGCGCCCTCGGCGTCGCCGGCGACGTTGGCCTGCGTGAATTGATAGCGCAGTTGCCCGCCGACAGCCGCGTGCTCGTCGATCTGCCCTCGGCGTCATTGGACATCGACACCGCCCAAGATCTCAATGCCGCAAGACGATCCTTTCGAAGCCGCGACCGGTAGATGGGCCCGTCCTAGACAGAACGATCAGGATTTCGGAGCGGTGGCATCCGGGGTGAACTTTTTCAGCGCATCGGTGCCGTGGCACCCTACCCCTTCGCCGCACACTTGGTTGACCGGACACACGACGGGGGAACCCTTGACGCAGCCGCGCGCATCAGCCCCGGGTGAATGCGGCGCGCAGCGTTCTTTGCCGTTGCAGGCTCGATGATCATCACAATCCGCATCGCTGCTGCACGCAATGGCTGCTTGATCGCGCTCCACCGTTGCGAGCTCTCCCTGCTTCGAGATCACGCCGGACAATGTCGCGTCGAGCAGCTTTGCGTGCCCACCCTCTTGGCCAGAGGGCAATTCGACATCCGCCGCGACCACTTCCCATGCGGGCGCCAACGGGCTGCCGGCGCGATAGTAAAGCGCGAAGCGGACTACGTTGCGCGGATCGAGCGCGTCATTCAGCTTTACCGGTATGAGATGGGTCGAATCGGGAAGCCAGGCCTCGCCATGCACCAGCGGCAGGCGTCTGACGCTCTTGCCTGCTTCGTAGATGCGCAACTCCAGGTCGCTGCCGGCACCGAGCTCCTGTGCACCGGTGACGACTCGAACCTCGAGGCGCGATACCGGCACCGCTTCGGCAATGGTTGCGCACAAAGTGCATGCCAACAGCATTGGCCAGACTGACAGTGGCAGGTGTAACTTCATGGCACCCTCCGGTTGATCGATGAGTTCGCCGCTATCATAGCCGATCCTGGCTGCGCCTCGCCTCTAGGAGCCTGTCCTGGAGAGCGAGGGCCATTTAACAATATTCGCGCGGCGCCGCCGTGAGAGATGTTTCGGCTAACGCCACAGCCTGCGCCTGAGTGCGTCGCGCAACTCTTTCAATTCTTCGATGTGCAGCAAAACTCCGCAGCCGGCGAAAACCACCGCACCCGCGGCCACCGTGGCCAGCAGCGCGGACAGCTTGACCCAGAGGGTCTGCTGCTGCCAATCGGCCAGCAGCCAATGCGAAGACGCCGCGCACACGGCCAGCAGCGCCGCGCACGCCAGGGCGACTTTGACCAGCAACAGCAGCAGGCGACGCGACTCGAGGCCTTTGAGTTGGAATTGCATCAACAGATACAGCAGCAAGAAATTGAGTGTCGCGATGCAGCCCGTCGAGAAGGCAAGGCCGCGATGGCCCCACCCCAAACGAATCGTGAAAATCCAATTGAACAAGAGATTCAGGCCGACAGCCAGGAAACTCACCAGCATCGGTGTCTTGCGCCTGTCCAACGCATAAAAGGCATTGACGAGCACCTTGAGCGCCGCATAACCGGCAAGGCCGATGGCGTAGTAGCGCAACGCGCCGGCCGCTTGCGCCGCTTGATAGGCGTTGAATTTTCCGTGCTGATAGACCAGGGAAATGATCGGCTCGGCCAGCATCATCAGACCGGCCGTTGCGGGCAGCGTGAGCAGCAATGCCCAGCGCATGGCACGCGCCAGCTCGCTGCGAAACGCATCCATGCGTCCCGCCACCACCAGCCGCGACAGCAGCGGCAACGTCACGGTGCCCAGCGCAACGCCGAATATGCCCAGTGGCAACTGCATCAGGCGAAACGCGGCCGCCAGCCAGAAAATGGCGCCGTCCTCCAGATGCGAGGCAAAGATGGAATTGATCAGCACGTTGAATTGCGTGGTGCTCGCTGCGATCACGGATGGTCCCATCAACATCAAGACCGCCTTGACGCCGGCATCGCGCCATCGCAGGTCGGGGCGGAACCGATATCCGAGACCCGCCAGCGACGGCAACTGCACGGCCAACTGCAGCGCCCCGCCAATGACCGTGGCGAACGCCAATCCGACCAGGGCGCGCGGACCGAAATGCGGGTCGATCCAGTAACCCAGCAGCAACCCGCCGAGGATGGACCCTATATTGAAAAAACTCGATGCCATCGCCGGCACGCCAAACACATTCTTGGCGTTCAACATTCCCATCACCAAGGCGGCAATCGACACCAGCAGAATGAAGGGAAACATGATGCGCGTGAGATGCGCGGTCAGCGCCGCCTTCTCAGGATCGAAACCCGGAGCGAGCAACCCGACCAGCGAGCCGGAGAACACCATGCCGAGGACGCACAGCACACCCAATACCAAGGCCGTCATGGTCGCCACCTTGTTCGCGAGGCGCCATGCGGCCTGATCGCCGCCGCGCGCGATGGTTTTGCTGAACGTCGTGACAAAAGCGGTCGACAGCGCCCCTTCGGCGAACAGATCACGCAGCAGATTGGGAATGCGAAAGGCGACTGTGAAGGCATCCAGCGCGCGGCCGCCGCCGAACAGAGCCGCGAATATCAGTTCTCGCGCCAGGCCGAGAACGCGGCTGCACATCACCGCCAATCCGATGATGCCCGCCGCCTTGGTATTCAGCCGGTCGCTGCGTTCATCGACGGGTATCGCGGCAGCCGCGGTGGGCGATTCGTCGCTTTGTGATTTCGGGCCGGTCACGAAGCTCATAGTACAGGGGTCCTGATGAACCGCCTTTCTAACCGGTGCTCATCATGGCGACCACGGTCACGGCCATCACCCCCGTCGCAGCCCATCCCAAGCGGCGCAATCGCGGCCGGATGACGAAGTCGCCCATCACGTCTTGACGTGAGGCCAGCAGCATCATGACGGCCATGATGGGCACGGCGATCATGCCATTGATCTCGGCGCTCCAGACCAGTGCCCGCACCGGATCCAGATGTGTGAAGGTCAAAGCCACCCCGCCGATGGTTGCGATACCGATGATGCCGTAGAACCCCAAGGCCTCGGGCAGCTTGCGATTCATGCCTGACTGCCAGTCAAAGCTTTCGGATACCGCATAGGCGGCGGAACCGGCCAATACCGGCACCGCCAGCATTCCGGTGCCGATGATCCCGAGACTGAACAACAGAAATGCGGCCGATCCGCCCAAGGGCCGCAGCGCTTCGGCCGCCTGCGCCGAGGTTTGGATATCCACGATGCCCGCCGCGTGCAAGGTCGCCGCGGTGCTCAAAATGATGAAGAAGGCGATCAGATTTGAAAAGCCCATGCCCACGTAGGTATCCCAGCGGATGCGCCGCATTTGCCGCCGCGCGACCTCGGAGGTGTGCGGAAGCATCGAGGTGCCGCCGTTACGGGCATTGACCACGCGCAGATCTTCCATCTCCTGCGCCGCCTGCCAAAAGAATAGATAGGGACTGATGGTGGTGCCGAAAACCGCCACGATCATCGTAATGGTGTTGTGATCCAGCACCAGCCGCGGCAGCACCAATTCACTGATGACGGTGTCCCAATGAATGTGGATGGTAAAAATGACCGCGACATAGGACAGCAGCCCCAGGGTCAGCCATTTCAAATAGCGGACATAGGTCTCGTAGCTCAGGTAGACCTGCAGGACCAGGCATAGGACGCCAAAGCACACCGAGTACACGTGGGCGTAGCCGCCCAGCAGAAGACGCAGCGCTTCCCCCATCGCCGCGATATCGGCGGCGATGTTGATGGTATTGGCGATCAGCAGCAGTCCCACGATGCCGTACAGTACGGGGCGCGGGAAAACCGCCTTCACATTCGCCGCCAAGCCTTTTCCCGTGATGAAGCCGAGCCGGGCGCTGACCATCTGGATGCCGACCATCAAGGGGTAGGTAAACAGCACCGTCCACAGCATGCTGAATCCAAACTGCGCACCCGCCTGGGAATAGGTGGCGATGCCGCTCGGATCATCGTCCGCCGCGCCCGTGATCAGGCCCGGCCCCAATTGCTTGACCCGCGGATGTTCCGTGAAGCTTTTTAGCAGCTTGACCATCGTCGTTCTCCTTGGGAGACGACTCGAGGTTGATTACCCGTGTGCGGCCGTCAAGCCGTCAATGCGGCCTTGGCTTTCGCCACTTCCGCGATCACTTCGTCGGCAACGTTGCGCGGCACCGGCTCGTAATGCGAGAACTCCATGGTGTACGAAGCACGGCCGCTCGTCATGCCGCGCAGCTGTCCGATGTAGCCGAACATTTCGGACAGCGGCACGATCGCGACGACCGCGATATTGGTGCCGCGCTCCAACTGGTCTTGGACCGAACCGCGGCGCCGGTTGATGTCGCCGATCACATCGCCCAGATAATCTCCCGGCGTCACGGTTTCAACCTTCATTACCGGCTCGAGCAGGATCGGGGCAGCCTTGCGGATGCCCTCGCGAAACGCAGCCTTGGCGGCGATTTCAAAGGTCATGGCATTGGAATCGACGTCGTGGAAGCTGCCGTCGATCAAGGTCGCCCGGAAGTCCACCGTCGGGTAGTGCGCGAGCACCCCGTCCTCTTTCTGCACCTTCAGGCCCTTCTCGACCGACGGTACGAATTCGCGCGGCACGGAGCCGCCGACGGTCTCGTCCACGAACTCGAAGCCCGTGCTGCGCTCCAGCGGCTCGAACACGATCCACACTTCGGCGAACTGACCGGAACCGCCGGTCTGCTTCTTGTGAATGTATTGTTCGGTGATCTTCTTGGTGATGGTTTCGCGATACGCGACCTGGGGTTCGCCCATGGTGCCTTCGACACCGAACTCGGTGCGCATGCGGTCGAGCGTGACTTCCAGATGCAACTCACCCATGCCGCGCAAAATCGTCTGGCCGGTTTCGCGATCCGTCTCCAGGTGCAGCGAGGGATCGGCGCGGACCATCTTGCCGAGCGCGCTGCCGAATTTCTCCTGTTCGGCCTTGACCTTAGCCTTGACCGATACGCTGATGACCGGCTCCGGGAAACGCATGCGCTCGAGCACCACCGGATTCGCCGCATCGCACAGGGTATCGCCGGTTTCCGTGTCGGCCAGCGACACCAGAGCGATGATGTCGCCTGCGCGCGCCTCTTCGACAGGATTGGCTTCCTTGGCAAACATCTCGACCATGCGGCCGATTTTCTCGCGCTTGCCACGGGTCGTATTGAGCACCGAGGCACCCTTGGTCAACACGCCGGAGTAGACGCGAATGAAGGTGAGCGCGCCGTAGATGTCATTGATGACCTTGAACGCCAGGGCCGAAAACGGTTCATCGTCCGAGGTTTTGCGTTCGCCGATCGGCTCGCCGTCGGCGTCCACGGTCTTGATCGAAGGCACGTCGGTCGGCGCCGGCAGAAAGTCGACGACGGCATCCAGAATCTGTTGCACGCCTTTGTTCTTGTAGGAGGAACCGCAGAGCACAGGCGTGAAGGCGGAATTCAATGTCCCCTTGCGCAAGGCCGCACGCAAAATGTCGCCGGACGGCACGGTGCCATGGGTGAGAAACGCTTCCATCGCTTCGTCGTTCTGCTCGAGACAGGTATCGACCAATTCGGTGCGAAACTGGGCGACGTCGGCCAATATCTTCCGATCGCTCGGCACCGTGATGTGCAGTTTGTCGGCCAGATCGTCAGTGACATCCAGCACTTTCCACTCGGCATCCTTGTCGTCGGAATCCCAGACGAGGGCCTTCATTTCAACCAGATCCACCATGCCCTTGAAGTTATCCTCCGAGCCGATCGGGAGCTGTACCGGCAGGGGCCTGGCACCCAGGCGCTTTTTGATCATGTCGACGCAGCGCAGAAAATTCGCGCCGCTGCGATCCATCTTGTTCACATAGCAAATTCGCGGCACGCCGTAGTTGTCGGCCAGCCGCCAATTCGTTTCCGACTGCGGCTCGACACCTGCCACGCCGTCGAATACCACCACTGCGCCGTCGAGCACGCGCAGCGAGCGGTTGACTTCGATGGTGAAATCCACGTGTCCGGGAGTGTCGATGAGGTTGATCTTCTTATCGCGCCAAAATGCCGAAACCGCGGCGCTCTGGATGGTGATGCCGCGCTTCTGTTCCTGTTCCAGATAGTCGGTGGTCGTCGAGGTCTTCAGATCCTTGGTATCGTGAATATCGATGATGGTGTGCTTACGCCCCGTGTAATACAGGATGCGCTCGGTGGTCGTCGTCTTGCCGGCGTCGACGTGAGCAATGATGCCGATATTGCGGATATCGGAAAGGGGTGTAGTGCGGGGCATGGCAGAATTCCGTAGGTTTCAGGTAAAAGTTCGGGGAGGCCTTGAGAGCCGGATCAAAAGCCGGGCATTTTGCCACGGCAGGCGGCGCATGTCGAAAAAAATGCGCTTTGGCACCCGCGACGCCCATGGAGGGCAGCGCGCCCGCGGAGGAGCGCAGCGACGGTGGGCAGCCGGACCTGCGCTACTTGACGCTGTATCCGCGGCCTTCCAGACAGGCGGCCTGGGCTCGGAAGTAGTCGGACCGGTTGCCGGGCGCCGACCCACCCCCCGATTGAGTCGGGTCGAACCCCGTCTGCGCCGCAGCCCAGCGATGGCATTCGAACTTGTCCTTGCCCTGCTGCTCCTGGCTCTGCCCGTTCTTCGGATAGGCGATCAGTTCCGAGGGCCCCGCCGCCTGGGCGCCGGCTCCCGCTCCGCCCGCTTGTTTCAGGACTTCTGCCGGTGGCGCCACAGTTTCGTACTGACTCACTCCGCCGTTCCAGACGTAGTAATTGTCGTCGGCGTAGTAATAAGGAACGCCGCCCCACCAATAGGTCGAGTAGTAATAGGGAAGCGTTGCGAAATAAAGGCCCAATCCTAAGCCGCCCAGTCCCCAGCCCCACGGGCCGTAGAAACCGCCGCGCCAACCATAGCCGCCGCGCCAGCCGCCGCCGCGCCAACCACCGCCGTGCCACCCTCCACCACCACCGTGCCAGCCGCCGCCGTGTCCGCCGCCCCCGTGTTGGGCGAAAGCGGGAGCCGCGATCAACGCGGCGCAGGCGCAGAACGCAATCGAGAATGAGCGCAACTTGCCAGTGTTTTGCATAAAACCACCCGAAAATCCACCAGGTCTTCGAATCTGCACGTCATTGTATAATGACTCACGCGAGCGCCGGCAGTTCCCCCCTAGACCTCAGTCACGATTGATGCGTTGCTCATGTAGTATGACCGCAGGAAGCCGCCGAAATCATATGGGGATGCAATGGACAATGGGGATGGTTCGAATTCGCTGAGCCGGCGCCGGCTGTTGCAGATGATCGGGTCTACCGCGGGCAGCGCCGCGATGTACCAAGCGATGAGCAGTCTTGGATTCGCGGCTGAGTCGCCTTATCGCGGGCCGGTCGACCTGCAAGGAGCGCCCAAAGGCGCCTCAGTCCTGGTTCTCGGCGCGGGCATGGCCGGCATGACCGCGGCGTACGAGCTGCGCAATGCCGGCTACAAAGTTCAGGTTCTTGAATACAACGCGAGGCCGGGTGGGCGCAACTGGACCCTGCGCGGCGGTGACCGCTATACGGAACTCGGCGGTTTCACACAGCAATGTGAATTCGACAAGGACTTGTACATCAATCCCGGTCCTTGGCGGATTCCCTATCATCATCACGGGATGATGCACTACGTCAAACGCCTCGGCATTACGCTGGAGCCCTTTTTCCAGGTCAACTACAACGCTTATCTACACAGCAGCCAGGCGTTCGGCGGCAAGCCGCAGCGCTTCCGCGAGGTCAAGGCCGACTACCAGGGGCATGTCGCCGAATTGTTGGCCAAAGCCACCCGGCAGAATTCCCTCGACGCCGCGGTGAACAAGGAGGATCAAGAAATGCTGCTCGAGTCGCTGCGAGAATGGGGCGCGCTGGACAAGAACTATTCCTATGTGGCGAGCGAAGCGGCGAGCGATCGGCGCGGGTACGAAAAAAAACCCGGCGGCGGTTTGAGCGCGCGGCCCATCCCTTCGAAACCCGTGGCGCTTCGCGACATTCTGGAATCAGGCCTGTGGCAGGGGATTCCCAACGGCGACGCTTTCGACATGCAGACCGCCCTGTTCCAACCTGCAGGCGGCATGGGGCGCATCGGCGAGGCCTTCGGCCGGGAACTGGGCCCGCTCATTCGCTACAACAGCAAGGTGGTCGACATCCACCAAGACCCGGCCGGCGTCACGGTTACTTTCGTCGACAACGGCAATCAGGCATCGAAACAATCGATGCGCGCCGACTGGTGCTTGTGCACCATTCCCCTTCCCGTGCTCGCTCAAATTCCGATGAACGTGGGCCAAGCGCTGGCATCGGCAATTTCGGCCGTTCCCTATGCCGCCTCCATCAAGGCGGGCCTGCAATTCAAGCGCAGGTTCTGGGAAGAGGACGAGCAGATCTTTGGCGGCATCACCTACACGGATCTGCCGATCCTGAATATCGGGTATCCGAACACGGGGTTTCAAAGCAGCGGCAAAGGCGTGCTGCTGGGCGCATACATGTGGGGCATCAATGCCATGCAATTCACCGCGATGACACCGCAGGAGCGCGTGCAAAAGGTGGTTGAGTACGGCAGCCAAATCCATCCGCAATATCACAAGGAGTTCGACAACGGCGTTGCCGTTGCCTGGCATCGTGCACCATTTTCCTTGGGTTGTTTCGGAACATGGACCTCCGACACCCGCGCCCGGCATTACGAGGACTTGTGCCAGATCGACGGTCGCGTTGCGCTGGCGGGCGAGCACGCCTCCTACCTTGGCGGCTGGCAGGAAGGGGCCGTCACCTCCGCGCTCGATGCCATCGGAAGGCTGCACCTGCGCGCGGTGGCGCAGGGAGCGAGCGCATGAGAACCATCGTTGCACTGCTCCTGCTCGCGGTCGCGGCGATGGTGTATGCGGACAGCCCCTCGTTTACACCGCGAGCCGCACTTGGGTCGTTGACCGGCGAACAGATATACGACCACATATGCCAGGGCTGCCATATGGCCGGCGGACGAGGCGCCGTGGGCGCCGGCGCCTATCCGATACTGGCCGCGAACAAAAAACTGGTCTCTTGGGAATTCGTGGCGCAGACCGTGCTCAACGGCCGCAGCGGCATGCCGCCCTTCGGAATCCCGGCGAGCCGGGATGGCCCGTCGCGGGCGGCGCATTTGACCGATGCCCAGATTGCCGACGTGGTCAATTACGTGCGCAGCCATTTCGAGAACTCTTATAAGAGCACCGTGACCGCCAAACAAGTTGCCGCATTACCGCACCCGGCTGCCGAACTCATGGGGCCTCAATAGGTTGCAGCACCGACGATAGATCCATTAAACCTACCGGGATCACTGCGGTACTCACAGCGGTCAAGACTTTATTGGACGTTCGGAGGGAGGTTTCTATGCGAAGCTATATCGGTCATTTGATTGTCGCTGCCGGTTTGGTGCTGGCCCCTGTGGGCATCACTCTGGCGCACGGCGGCGGTTCCGCACCCAGCGGCGGCTCCGCAGGCGCGGCGCCATCCCAGCGCAACCCCGAAGATGCCGCCAAGTCGGCCTACAATGCCGGCGTACACAGCGTCAAGAAGGCGCAGGGCTATGACGCGGATGCGGCCAAGGCCTCGACCCCTGAGAAGGCCGCCAAAGCGCACGACAAGGCTCAAAAAGCGTATCGCGAATCGCTGGAATCGTTCATCGACGCCGTCGGCGCCGACCCGAAGATGTATCAGGCATGGAATTATCTCGGATTTGCCAATCGTCACCTGGGTAACTATGGCGATGCGTTGTCGGCCTATGCCAAGGCACTCGAAATCAACCCGAACTACCCGGACGCAATCGAATACCGCGGCGAAGCGTATCTGGGCTTGAATCAGATTGAAGGAGCCAAGGGCGCCTATATGGCGCTGTTTCGCGATTCCAGGCCGCTTGCCGATGAATTGATGGGGGCCATGCGCCACTGGGCCGACGCGCGCCGGCAAGACGCCCAGGGCTTGTCGCCGGCAGAAATCGAAGCATTCGCAAAGTGGATGGACGAGCGCGCCGGGATTGCAGGGCAGACCGCTTCGCTTGCCATAGGCGCGGCGCAGCCCTGGAGTCAGGGACCGCGGTAAAATTCGCAGGTTTTTTATCGTTCTGGCGGCGTGTGCGGCGATGGGTGCCGCGCATGCCGCCGATGAATTCTCGCCGCATCCCTACCAGTGGCATCTGCCGCCGGGATTTCCGCGCCCGGCCGTTCCGGCGAACAATCCGATGTCCGATGAGAAAGTGGCCTTGGGACGGCGGCTGTTCTTCGAGACTCGGCTGTCCTCAACGGGTCATTATTCCTGCGCGAGCTGCCATCAACCTGGGCGGGCTTTTACCGACGGCCGGGCGCACGCGGTAGGAGCGACCGGCGAGTCCGTCCGGCGTGGCGCGATGAGTCTCGCCAATGTTGCGTATAACCCCGCATTCACCTGGGGCAGCACGAAGGTGCGCTCGCTGGAATCGCAGATGCGCCAACCCTTATTCAACGAGCATCCGGTGGAGATGGGCCTCAAGGCTCGGGATGCAGCGGCACTCGAGGCCCTATCCCTCGATGCTGCCTACCCCGCGCAATTCGCCGCCGCGTTTCCCAACGACGGCGCGTTGTCGATGGATCACATCATCAAGGCCATTGCCGCCTTTGAGCGCACCTTGATCTCGGGACGATCGCCATTCGATCGTTATATATTCGATGACGACCGCTCCGCCATGTCCGAGTCGGCAAGGCACGGCATGGCGCTTTTTTATTCGGCCCGAGTCGGCTGCGTGCAATGCCACTCGGGACTGAATTTCTCGGGCCCGATCGTCTACGAGGGGCACGAAACGGATGCCGCGCCGTTCGCCAACACCGGCCTTTACGATTTGGACGGACACGGCGCGTATCCGCCGGTCGATCGAGGGCTGCTCGAGGTGACGCATCGATCTGCCGACATGGGAAAGTTTCGAGTTCCGACCTTGCGCAATGTGGCATTGACTGCGCCCTATATGCACGACGGCAGTCTGTCGAGTCTCGATCAGGTGCTGGATCACTACGCGCGCGGCGGGCACAAAAATCCGCGGCAGGATGCCCGAATCCGGCCCTTCGTCCTCTCGGCAGCGGAGCGCGAAGACTTGACGGCGTTTTTAACGAGCCTCACTGATCGTGAATTCGTCGAGAATCCGGAATTCTCCGCCGAGAATAATGAGAAACCGACCCCCGCGGGTCCGTAGATCTCATGACGCGCTGGATACTCGAGCGGGCGTAAGGCTACACTTAGGAGCCTGTCGGACTTAGGTCCATCTGCTGCGACGCGACGATGTCCCTAAATCCGACAGGCTCCTAGGTCCGGTTTTATAAGAAACATCTAATAGGGAGTCCTCGCATGCATCTTCTGCGTCTACTGGCCATAGCTTCTTTGGCCGCCCTCTCGATTCAACCTGTGTTGGCAGCGGTACACGATCTACCCTCGGCCGGCGCCGAAAGTGAAGGCATGTCCGCCGAGCGGCTTGCCCGGCTGAGCACGGGGATGAAGGAACTCATTGAACAGGGGCGTCTGGCAGGCAGCGTCACCATGGTATCCCGGCATGGCAAGGTGGTGGAGTTCGACGCGGCAGGCAAGCGCGACATTGCGGCCAATATGCCCATGCAAAAAGACAGCATCTTCCGCATCTATTCCATGAGCAAGCCCATCACCGGCGTCGCCATGATGATGTTGTTCGAAGAAGGCAAGTGGCAGCTCAACGATCCGGTCGCCAAGTACATCCCGGAATTCGCCAAGCTGAAGGTCTATGGGACCGATGCGAACAATAACGTGGTCATGAAGGACCAGGTGCATCCGGTAACCATGCGCGAATTGATGTCGCACTCCGGCGGCTTCACGTACGGCTACTTCAGCAACACGCCGGTGGACAAATTGCAGATCGAGGCCGATGTCCTCAACCCCTCGAACACCCTGGATGAGTTCATCAAGCGCGTGGCCAAGCTGCCGCTGAATTCGCAGCCCGGCACCGAGTGGCACTACAGCATCTCGGTGGACATCCAAGGCTACATCGTTCAGAAACTCTCCGGCATGCCCTTCGAGGAATATCTCGAGAAGCGCATTTTCAAGCCGCTCGGCATGGTCGATACCGCCTTCTACGTGCCGAAGGAAAAACTCAATCGCTTCGCGCAACTCTATAGCTACGACAAAGACGGAAAACTGCAGACGGTCGGCGTGAAGGAAGGCCTGAACCACGATTTCGCGGCGAAACCGGCGCTGTCCTCCGGCGGCGGCGGCCTGGTCTCCACCGCAACCGATTACATGCGCTTCTGCCAGATGCTGCTCAATGGTGGGCAATTGGACGGCGTGAGGCTCCTGTCGCCGCTGACCGTGGAGTTGATGCGCACCAACGTATTGCCGCCCAACATACCCGTTTTCGCGCCGGGCGAAGGATTCGGCCTGGACTTCGCCGTCTACACCGATCCGGTCGCCGCCGGCGGTTACTTCGGCAAGGGGGCTTATTTTTGGGGCGGCGCCGCCGGTACATGGTTTTGGATCGATCCGGTCAACGATCTGATCGTGCTCGGCATGATTCAACAAGCGGCAGGTACCGGCACGGTCGCGACCGGTGCCGTTCCCGATGTGCGCGGTTTATCCCGTGCCTGGGTCTATCAGGCGATCATCAAGTAAACGCTGCCCTACATCTGCTGCGACGATGCCCTTAAGTCCGACAGGCTCCAGCGTCGTCGCATAAACACTCATGGTGGCCGGCCCCGAGCGTCGGCCACCCTTTCCTGTGCTCGAGACCTCAGTTTCCGGGCCGATACGAGGCTAGGATAGCCGTATACCTGTGGTCCCGGAGCGCGCAGCCCATCATTCCCCGCACCTCACACGCTTTGGCGCGCTTACGCCGCGTTTGGGGCGGCTTTGGCGCCTGGACGTCCGGTATCTGGGCAGCCATTCGAAACGTCAGTTGAACACCTATGATTTTACGCATCACAAGCGTGTTGGCGCGCTCGTGCTCATTGGGTTGGTCGCAGCGGTAACCGGCTGCTCGAGCAGTTCACACTCCGTTCCGCCCACGCTTACGCCGCCGGCCCGCCGCGCACGCCTCCGTCCCCCGCCGCCAGCACCGGCATCGTTACGCTCAACATCAATTCGACCACGGCGATGACCGCTCCGAGCCAAACGCCGACATTTGCGGGAACGACTTTCGGTGCTTCGGGCGCGGTGGGCACCTACGACAAGATTCGCGGCACCGCCAGCGGCACGCTCGATCCGAAGGACCCGAAGAACGCGGTCATCACGGATATCGCGCTCGCGCCGCTCGATGCCAACGGATTGGTCGAATACAACATGGATTTCTACATCTTGAAGCCTTCCGATCTGACCAAGGGCAATCACAAAGTGTTCTTCGAGCTTGCCCAATCGCGGCACCAAGCAGTATGGTTCATTGAATCTGTCCGGCGGCGGAAACGACCCCACGACTGCGGCTGATGCGGGAACCGCATTCCTGCAGAACCTGGGCTACACCGTCGTTTGGGGCGGCTGGGAAACCACCGCGTCGCGCGCCAATAATTCGATGGGCGTCACCGTGCCGGTTGCGCGTCGAACGCCGATGGATCGACCATCACCGGACCCGTGTACGAGTACATCGAGAACGACAACGCCACCACCTTGTCGGCGACGATTTCCGTATGCAACCAACAGCACCGATACCACGCTCGGCGACCCTGACCGTGAAGCAGCATCTGACCGACGCTGCAGACGCACCATTCCCTCTACGGGATGGACGTGGACCGAGCGCCGACGACGATTGCGCTGCTGCCGGCCGGAACGGCGTTCGCGCAAAGCGCCATCTACGAGTTGGTGTATACGGCGAAGAATCCGTGGGTAGCCGGCATCGGCTTTGCGGCGATCCGCGACTTGGCCTCGTTCCTGCGCAATGCAACCGCCGATACGGCGGGAACGGCAAACCCGCTCGCCGGGCGACGTGAAGCGAATGATCTCGTACGGGCTATCGCAGCCGGCGCGAGCGATGAACGACTTCATCTGGCTCGGGTTCAATCAAGATCTCAATGGTAAACAGGCGTTCGATGGCGACACTCAACTGGGTCGGCGGCGGCGACGGCGTCGCGATCAACTACCGCTTCGAGCAATCCGCCATGACCGAGCGCAATCGACAGCAGCACTTGTATCCCGAGGGAATCTTTCCGTTCGCGTATCCAACGATCACCGATCCGCTGACCGGCAAAACGGATGGTCGTGATTCTCGATGCTCAACCTCCAACACTTGTCCGCTGATCATAAATGTCAATTCGGCGAACGAGTATTGGGTCAAGGCAATGTCGACGCTGCATTCAGACGCAAACGGCGGCCGACCTGCCGGATGCGCCGAATACCCGGACTTTCTTGATCTCGGGAGCGCAGCATGCCGGTCCTGCTGCAGCAAACTCGTTCGGCGTTTGCGCGCAATTTCAGAACTCCACCGATCAACTTCCCGCTTTGCGCGCGTTGTTCGAGGATCTGGATCAGTGGATCGATGGTACGGCTCCGCCCGACAGCAAAGTTCCAAAAGTTGCCGGACAACACGGCGGTATTCGCGACGGTGAATCCGGCCACGGAAGCCATCGCGATCGGTTCTGTCTCGCAGATCGCGCTCGGGTTTCCGACCATCCCGGGCCTTAATTTCGATGGCTTGATCACGATCCACAATGTCTGGGACTGGGGTCCGCAGTTCGATCAGGGAATCATTACGGTCGTGCCGCCGAAGCCGACCGGCAAGGTGTACCCGAATTTCGTTTCCAAGGTCGATGTGGACGGCAACGAACTCGCGGGCATTCGCCTGCCGCCGGTGTCCGTGCCGGTTGCAACGACGGCGGGTTGGAATCACCGCGCCACCGCCTTCGGCGGCCCGGACGGCTGCGAGTCGTCGGGACTACTGGTTCGTTTGCGCCCGATCAGACCACTCGTACGACGATCGGCGATCCGCGCCTCTCGTTGACCGAGCGCTCGCCCGCCCGTGCCTGGGCAAATGGACAACGCCGCATTCTTCAAAGGATTGGAGTTGGTCGCTCGCAGCGCCGGCGTGCGAATCTGGGAGTGGGACGTCGTTCACAACTCCATGCAATTCAGCGGCGATCTGGCTGAAATCTATGGCGCCGAAATCGCTGTATCGGAGGCCGATCCAGACGCCATGATGCTCGGCAAGGTACATCCCGAGGATCGGCCACGCTATCGCGCGGAATTCATCAAGGCGCTCAAGGGCCAGGCGCCCATGGAAATCGCCTATCGCGTGAAAGAAAAGGACGGCACGGTGCGTCCGGTCCAGCTGCGCGGCGAGGTGTTCCGCAACGCCCAAGGACGCGCAATCCGCGTCTTGGGCCTGACCATCGACATGAGCGCGCAACATGAAGCGGCGACGCTGCTCAGAGAGCAAGTCGAGCGGGAAGGTGCGCTGATCGAACGCTTGAACGTCACCACCAAAGCGGCAGGCATCGCACCTTGGGAATTCGACATCAAGTCCGATTGTTTTTCGTGGCATGGTCCACGCCCGCCCTGCTTCGGAATGGACCATGTTCCCCTGAAAGACTACTTCCGGTCCCTGGCCACCATCGTTCTGCCGGAGGACCGCAGCGTGCTTCTGAGCTCGGGCGCCGATGCGATCGCGAAGAAAATGGATTCTTACGAATACGTGTTCCGCGTTCAGGGCATCGACGGCGAAATACATCACATGCAGAACTATGCGCGGATCATGCGCGATGAATATGGGCGGGTCCGTTATATCGTGGGCGTGACCTGGGATGTCACACGCGATGTGCGCACCACTCAATTGCTGCGCCAACAGACGGAAGCGGCTCAAGCCGCGAGCCTGGCCAAGAGTCACTTCCTGGCCAATGTCAGCCACGAGATTCGTACTCCCATGAACGGCATCATCGGGATGACCGGCCTGCTGCTCGACACGCCGCTCGACCGCACGCAGCACGACTATGCCGAGACCATCCGTTCCAGCGCCGATTCGCTGTTGACCGTCATCAACGATATCTTGGATTTCTCGAAGATCGAAGCCGGCAAACTGGAATTGGAGTCCATCGAGCTGGATCTGCGCGCCAACATCGAGGATGTCGGCACTGCGATGGCCTTTCAGGCCGCCGCCAAGGGATTGGAACTCATCGTCAATGTCGAACCGCAATTGGCCGGCCGCGTGATCGGCGATCCGCAGCGCCTGCGGCAGTGCTTGGTCAATCTGGTCGGCAACGCCATCAAGTTCACCCAGGCCGGAGAAATCGTCATTGAGGTGCGCACCAAACCGGTCGACAACGGCGATTCGCTGACATACTTCGAAGTGCGCGACACGGGTATGGGAATCGCCGACGAAACCTTGCGGACATTGTTCCAGCCGTTCGTGCAGGCGGACTCATCGACAACCCGGCATTTCGGCGGCACCGGCTTGGGCTTGTCCATCGTGCGCCGGCTGATCGAATTGATGGGTGGCGAGATCGGTGTGTCTAGCGAAGTGGGCCTCGGCTCCCGGTTCTTCTTTACGCTGGCGTTGAAGCCCGCGGCACCGGTCACGCCGGAGCGCCGCATCCGCAGCGACGCAGGCGGCCGGATTCTCATTGTCGATGACAACGTGACCAATCAACGGGTATTGAGTTCGCAACTGGTGCACGCGGGTTACACCGTGACGACCGTGAGCGGCGGCGCAGCCGCCCTGGATGAGCTGCTAAACGCCGCGGCATCCGGTCATCCCTTCGACATGGTCATCACCGACTTCCAAATGCCCGACATGGATGGCGCGATGCTGGGCGAGCGCATCATCAACATGCCCGATCTCGCGAGCACCCGGTTGGTCATGCTCACCTCCCTGGATCGCCACGGGGATACGCCGCGGTTGGCGGCACTCGGGTTTGGCGCCTATTTGACCAAGCCGGTGCGGGTGCGGGAACTGAACAATGCGGTCGCGCGTGTCATGAGCGGCGGCCCCCGCCAGTGGCAGATGGACACGCAGCCTATGATCACGCTGAACATGCTCAGGCAATCCGCGGCGCAGCAGCGCTTCAGCGGACATGTACTGTTGGTCGAGGATAATTTTGTCAATCAAAAAGTCGCGGTTCGATTCCTCGAACGATTGGGATGCACCGTGGAAGTCGCCGGCAATGGCGCTGAGGGCGTCGCCGCGTGCCAGCAGCGGCATTTCGATCTCGTGTTCATGGACTTGCAGATGCCGGTCATGGACGGCATGACCGCCACGCGCAAAATCCGTGCGTGGGAAACCACCGGACATTTGCCCATTATCGCGCTCACGGCCAATGCCATGACCGGCGACCGTGAGCTCTGCGAGGCTGCCGGCATGGATGGCTATTTGACCAAGCCCATCGAGGTCGAGCGGCTGCGCAATGTCCTGACCAAATTTGGCCTGGCCAAGGATGCAGCCGAGACCCCCGACCTCGCCCCTGGCCTTGCCCTCGAACTCGACCTCCACAGCGCCGCTCGCAACAGGGACCGCGGCGCCGCCCGCGACTGCGACTGCGACGACTGCAAATCCAGGGCCCCCGGTGGATTTGAGCGCATTTCACAGCATCACCGGTGGCGATCATGCGTTCGCACGGGAATTGGTCGCGACCTTCATCGCCAGCGGCGAGCGGCAGTTATCGGAAATGACGCAGGCAGTGGCGGCGGGCAATCGCGCGGCATTGGCAGGGGCTGCGCACCAATTGAAAGGCGCCTGCGCAAATATTCACGCGCACGCCCTGAAATCAGCCGCAGGCCAGATGGAGGCCGACAGCGCCAACGGCAATGCGCGCGCGCTGGAGCAATGCAATGCGCTGCTTCGGGAAGAATTCGAGCGCGTCAAGCAATTCCTGAACGATCCATCGATCATCCCGCAAGCGGCCAAAGCGGCGTCCTAGCCAAGGAGCCGCGGCCCCGGGAACTTCCGGGGAAAAAGCGAACTCTGATCGAGGTTCTCACTCGAACATAGTATATTTAACGGTTAGTCGAAGATTCGGCGCTGTTTTGATGGAAATCGTCGCTTCGACAGTCAATTAAGCCAATCGCGCTCGAGACCCCCAATTGCCCAGCCCAGCGTTCCTGAACTACGCACATGTATAAACGGCGCCTGCCGCCGAACGTTGCGGCACCGATGATCCTGCTTCTTGCCGGGTGTGCCGCGGGTCCGAACTTCAAAAGACCCGCCCCTCCTGATATCAGCGACTATAAGGGCACTCCTGTTTCCGCCACCGCAAGCACGCCGAACGTGCTCGCAGGGCAGGCGCAGCGCTTTGCCGAAGGAGCCGACATCTCTGCCGACTGGTGGACACTGTTTCATTCCGCGCCGCTCAATGAGCTGATCAACCAGTCGCTGGCAAACAACCACGACCTCAAAGCGGCCCAAGCTGCGTTGGCCGCGGCCAGGGAAAATGTTCTGGCGCAACGGGGCGCCTACTATCCCAGCGCGGAGGCGGACTTTTCGGCCACGCGGCAGAGACAGTCAGGACAGATTGCTCCCGCGTTGAATTCCAATATATTTCTCTACAATCTCTTCACGCCGCAAGTCAGCATCTCGTACGTGCCGGACGTTTTCGGCCTCAATCGCCGCACAGTCGAGTCGTTGGACGCGCAAGCACAAGAAGTCCGCTTTCAACTGATCGCTGCCTACACCACGTTGACCTCCAACGTGGTGGTCACGGCGATACAGGTCGGCGCGATCCAGATGCAAATCGATGCGACCCACGAACTCATCGACAGCACCGGCAACACGGTTAAAATTTTGCAATACCAATTCCAGAAGGGCTACGCAAGCCGGCTGGATGTCGCCGCTCAGGAAGCGCTGCTGGCGCAGGTCAGCGCCACTCTGCCACCGCTCATCAAGCAGGAAGTCCAGCTGCGCGACCTGCTCGCAGTCCTGGCCGGTCGTTTCCCCAGCGAAGCGCCGGTGGATAAATTCAATCTATCGAGTCTGCAGTTGCCCGAAGACCTTCCGCTGAGCGTTCCTTCCGCTCTGGTATCCCAACGCCCGGACGTACTGCAGGCCGAGGCCAATTTGCACGACGCCAGCGCCAAGATTGGGATTGCCATCGCAAACCGGCTGCCCAACATCGTATTGACGGCAAACGCCGGCAGTTCCGCAGCAGCCCTGAGCCAGTTGTTCACGTCTGGAACGGGGTTTTGGGGAGTGGGGGCGGCGGCGAGCGCGCCTATTTTCCAGGGCGGCACATTATTGCATCGAGAGCGTGCTGCAAAGGCAGCTTACGATCAGGCCGCCGAACAATATCGCAGCACGGTACTGACCGCCTTTCAGAATGTTGCCGACACCTTGACGGCGCTCGAGCAGGATGCCGAGGCCGTGAAGGCTGCGGCGAACGCGGCCGATGCGGCCAAAGTCACGCTGGCGTTGGCGCAACGCCAGTGGCAAGGCGGCTATGCGGGTTATCTTGCGTTGCTGAGCGCGCAACAGGCCGACCAACAGGCGCGAATCAGCTTGATCCAGGCGCAGGCCAATCGCTTTGCCGATACGGCGGCACTGTTTCAAGCACTGGGTGGCGGGTGGTGGCACGCGGACTTGACCAAAGAGAAAAATGCAAAATAAATCGCTTCCTGTCCGCGCGCTTGCCGTTGCGCTGGCCGCTGCCGTCGCAGGCGCCGCCTGTTCGCCCAAGACCGACAACGGTCCGCAGACGGCATCGATCGCCGCGAGCAACGTACATCTGACGCCGGCACAACGAGAAAATATCCACCTGTACACGGTGGCAGCCGCGAAATTTCGCAAGACCGTCGAGGCCACCGGCGTGGTTGATTTCGACAACGATCAGGCCACCAGCGTGTTGGCGCCCTTTTCCGGGCCGGTCTCGCGTCTGCTCGTTTCCCTGGGCGAGCATGTCAAACAAGGGACAGCCGCTGGCTGCCGTGGATTCGCCGGATTTTGCAACGGCCATCAGTGTCTATCGGAAGGCAATTTCCACGGCCCAAACCGCCCGCCGGCTTGCCGATCTGGACAAGGACCTCGCTGAACACAACGGTGTTTCCAGGCGCGAAGCCGACCAGGCAGAAAGCGACGCCGCCAATGCCGAGGCTGATCGCGAGGCGGCGCTCCAGTCGCTCGTCTCCCTGCAGGTACCCGCGCAGGCCATAAAAGACATTCAGGCTGGCCGGCCCATTTCGCGCATCGATGGCATCATCCGCGCGCCGGTCACAGGAACCGTGGTCGAAAAGCTGATCACGCCGGGCCAGCTGCTTCAGGGCGGCACCACCCCGTGCTTTACGGTCGCGGATTTGTCGCGCGTCTGGGTGATGGCGCAGGTTTTTGGTTCGGACTTGCAGTCGGTGAGCGTCGGCGACCAAGCGGAAATCATGACCGGCATAGGCTCGAACCGGTTCTCCGGAACGGTGGATAACATTTCCGCCCTGGTAGATCCCGACACGCGTTCCGTCATGGCCCGCGTGGTCGTGAAAAATCCCGGCGATTTTTTGAAAAAGCAGATGTATGTGCGCGTGTCGATTCAAGCTCATCAAGAAAACGCCGCGCTCTTGGTTCCCGTGTCCGCGGTGCTGCGTGACGATGTGAATCTGCCGTTTGTTTATCTGGTGCAGGCGGACGGCGGTTTCGCGCGCGAGCACGTGACATTGGGATACCGTTCCGGCGACCAATACGACATCGTCGACGGTCTCAAGGCCGGTGACCAAATCGTGGTCGACGGGGGCCTCTTTGTGCAGTTCATGCAAAATCAATGAGCGGCGATCCGATCCCAGCCGGCTCCGCGCCGCGATCAGCGTCGTTCATGAATCGGATCGTGGCATCGTCGCTGCGCCAGGGATTCCTGGTCATCTTGATGACTCTCGTGCTCATCGGCGCAGGTTCGCGCGCGCTGGACCGTTTGCCTGTCGATGCCTATCCGGACCTGTCTCCCCCCATAGTCGACATCATCACGCAATGGCCCGGGCACGCCGCCGAGGAAGTCGAGCGGCTGATCACCGTGCCCGCCGAGCTGCAGATGAACGGCATCCCGCAATTGACGACGATCCGTTCGATCTCACTCTACGGCTTGTCCGACGTGATTCTTACGTTTCAAAACGGCACAGACAAATATTTTGCGCGCCAGCAGGCATTCAATCGCATCGGCGACATCAATCTTCCGAGCGGCGTTACGCCCGCCATGTCGCCGCTGTCTTCACCCTCGGGCCTCATCTATCGCTACGTGCTGCAAAGCGCAGACCGCTCGCCGATGGAACTCAAGACTTTCGAGGATTGGGTCATCGAACCGAAGTACCGCTCCGTTCCCGGAGTGGCGGATGACTCCGGATTCGGCGGCGGCACCATGCAGTATCAGGTGCTGCTCGATCCGGCGAGAATCGCCTCGGTGGGAATGTCGGTAACCCAGGTACAGAGCGCCCTTGCGGCCAACAACGGCAATGGCGGCGGTGGATTTTATTCGCAGGGCGGCCAGTTCTACTATGTTCGCGGCTTGGGGCGCCTGAGCACGCTGGAAGACATCGGCAATGTGGTGCTGGCGGTGCATGACGGCACTCCGGTGCTGGTCAAGGATGTCGGCCATGTGGTCATCGGAATTGCCCCGCGCCTCGGCGAATTCGGCTACCAGTCGCAGGATGATGCCGTGGAAGGCGTCATCTTGCTGCGGACCGGCGAGAAAACCCAGGATGTTCTGAAGCAAGTCGAGGCCAAGACCAAGGAGCTGAACGAAGAAATCCTGCCGAAGGATGTGAAGGTCCTGCCCTTCTACGACCGCAGCGACCTGGTCGAGCTGACGACTCAGACTGTCGAGCGCAACTTGCTGCGCGGCATGTTGCTGGTCATCGTGGTGCTGATATTTTTCCTCTACAATTTTCGCGCCGGCCTCATTGTCGCAGCCACCATACCGCTGGCTTTGTTGTTCGCCTTCGTTTGTCTCGATTTGCAAAATGCATCGGCGAACCTGTTGTCCATAGGCGCCGTGGATTTCGGAATTCTGGTCGATGCCGCGGTGGTCATGGTCGAAAACATTTTCCGCCAGATCGCCGCGCGTCGGGGCGGTTCGCTGAGCATCAAGGAAATCATCATCGAAGCGGCGGCCGAAGTGGACCGCCCGCTTTTTTACTCGGTCGCGGTCATCGTGGCCAGCTTCCTGCCCATCTACGTGTTGGCAGGTCCGTCGGGGACGCTGTTCAGACCGATGGCGGACACGATGGTCTTCGCATTGATCGGCTCTCTGATCGTCACGCTGACACTGCTGCCGGTGCTGTGCGCGTGGTTCATGCGCCACGGGGTAAAGGAAGGGCGCAACGCCGCGTTCGAGTCCATCAAGTCGGTCTACGGCAGGGGTCTGGACTTTTGTCTTGCGCGTCCTTGGGGCACCAGTTTTGCCTCGGTGGTTCTCTTGGCAGGCTCGCTGCTGCTCATTCCGCGCATCGGTGCGGAGTTCATGCCGCACCTCGACGAAGGTGCTTTGTGGGTACGGGCAACGATGCCCTATACCATTTCATTCGACGAGTCGGCAAAGATTGCGCCGAAAGTGCGCGCGATATTGCGCTCCTTTCCCGAGGTCACCACCGTTGCCTCGGAGCTCGGGCGCCCCGATGACGGTACCGATCCCACCGGCTTTTTCAACGTAGAGTTCTTCGTCGGCCTCAAGCCCTACTCGGCGTGGACCGGTTCGTATCGCAATAAAACGGGACTCACCGAGGCCATCAGCGCGAAGCTCGCCGCGTTTCCCGGCATCAACTTCAACTATACCCAGCCGGCCGAAGATGCGGTGGACGAGGCGGAAACGGGGCTCAAGAGCGCGCTGGCCGTCAAGGTCTTCGGTTCCAATCTTGACACGCTCGAACAAAAAGGCAGGGCGATAAAACAGATTCTGGAGCGGGTGCGCGGCATCCGCGAAGTTACCTTGGTGCAGGAACTCGGGCAGCCGAGCCTGACCATCAACATCGACCGCGCCAAAATCGCGCGTTACGGATTGAACGTCGCAGACATCAATGCCTTGATTCAAACGGCCATCGGCGGCGACGTGGCGACTCAGGTCGTGCAGCAGGAAAAGCAGTTCGATCTCATCGTTCGCCTCGAACGCCAATACCGGGACAATCCGGAGGAGATCGGCAATATTCTGGTGGCCACGCCCGCAGGACAGGAAATTCCGCTCAAGGAATTGGCGGATATCCAGGTCGCGAGCGGCGCTTCGTTCATTTACCGCGAGGACAATTCCCGCTACATCGGCGTGCAATTCTCGGTGGAAGGTCGCGATCTTGCGGGTGCGGTTGACGATGCGATGCAACAGGTGAACTCGGCGGTCAAGCTGCCGCGTGGCTATCGCTTGGACTGGGGCGGTGAGTACAAGGAATATACCGCTTCGCGCCATCAATTGAACATCATCGTTCCGCTGACGACCTTCCTTATTTTCCTGCTGCTATTCTCCCTCTACAGCAACATAAAATTTCCGTTCATCACCGTGCTTGGCGTGGTGCTTTCGGCACCGGTAGGCGGCATCCTGGCCCTGTGGATCAGCGGTACACCCTTTTCGGTCTCCTCCGGCATCGGTTTTTTGGCGCTGTTCGGCGTTTCGGTACAAACCGCGGTCGTCTACATCTCGTACGTCAACGAACTTCGCCGCAGCGGCATTCCCCTCGCCGAGGCCGTTCGAGAAGGCGCAATACTGCGCCTGCGTCCCATCATGATGACGGCTCTCGTTGCGGCGCTGGGCTTGTTGCCGGTCGCGCTGGCCACCGGCGTCGGCACCGACTCGCAACGTCCATTTGCCCTGGTGATCGTCAGCGGCCTGTTCACCCGGCTGTTGATCAGTGTTTTCCTGATGCCGGTGCTGTATGCCCTGGTGGCGCGTCCGCAAGATAGATTGGAGGTGTGATTACGGTGTCGGCTTGGGCGGCGCGCGCAATCGTTCAACCCGTATTGGCGCTGAGCGCGCCGTCGGTGTTGATCGAAACGAAAGCCAAAGCTGAATACCCAACTTCAGGCACCAGATATTGGTATATAGATCGCGCTGGAACGAGACACCTCGATTGCGCCCGCGCCAGCTGCCAACAGAAAACCAGGCTTTGAATTCCTTCTCAATTACCGCCAGCCTGCGCGTTACCTCATCTCCTAGTTCTGCAGCGCGCAGCATCGCGATGACCCCGAGTACTTCAGGCAGCGCGAACAGCGCATTGTAGGGACCGGGCCCGAGGCTCACGGACTCCCGCAGTCTCTCGCACAGGCTGTCGCATTCGCCGATATCCATGCGTTGTTCGATTTGGTAGGAAGGGAAATGTTCAATTCGATTGTGCGGCACACGCATCGAGACCTATCGTGTGACCCCAGTTCCTTGATTTTCAAACACTTTGGACCGGGAGTAAGCGCGGAGCCTGGTGCGCTCAGACAGATTGCACCGCATTGTTTGCCTGGACGTCCGGCTTCTTGGGGGGTTGCGTTATATCGCGTATCGATATAGCATACAATATGTGACCATCCAGTCGTTCAAGTGCGGCGACACGGAAGGACTGCACTCTAGGCGGCGAGCACCGCGTTTTGTGAACATCGAAGCAGTCGCGCGCCGCAAGTTGGCTCAGTTGGATGCGGCCCACCTTCTGCAAGATCTGGCGTCGCCCCCAGGGAACCGGCTTGAAGCACTGGATCGGGACCGCAAAGGGCAACATAGCATTCGCATTAATGACCAGTGGCGCGTCTGCTTCGTGTGGACGCCTCAAGGTCCGACTAACGTTGAGATAGTGGATTACCACTAGAGGGGTTATGTGATGGCCAAGAAATTGAAGCCAATTCATCCAGGTGAGCAACTGCTCCAAGAGTTCATGATTCCTCTCGAACTGTCGAGCAATGCTCTTGCGCGCGCCTTGGATGTCACGCCGGCGCGTATCAATGAGATCGCGCGCGGTCGGCGCGGCATCAGTGCGGACACGGCGCTTCGTCTCGCGCGTTTTTTCGGCACGTCGCATCAATTCTGGCTGAATCTGCAGGCAAATTACGACGTGCAGCGAGCCGAAGATGAGGCCGGTTCCAAGATCGCCAAGATTAAACCGCGTGAAGAGGCGGTCGGGCACGCCTAGGACCTCGCGAAGCGCACTCCGAGGACCATCCAAAGCCAAGGCGGCGTGGCGTTCGCGCGCTACGTCGGCCGCTCTTAGAGACTTACCGCGCCAACTCACCAGTTAGCGGGTGCCACCGGGCACCCACCAATGGACATGCTTAGCTGGACTGCAAACTCTCTATCCATGCAAAAGGGATTGAATTTTGCGCCGTAGTTTTGGCAAAATCTCAACTTCGAACCACGGATTTTTTTTCAGCCAAATGTTGTTGCGCGGGCTGGGATGGGGCAACGGAAGCTGGGCCGGCCAATACTGCTTCCAGTTTTGCACGGTCTGCGTAAGCGATGCTTTCTGCGTGGTCTTGAGGTGCCAGTCGAGGGCATATTGCCCGATCACAAGGGTGAGTTCGATAGCCGGCAGCAGTTTCAACAGCCGGACGCGCCATTCGGCGGCGCATTCCGGGCGCGGTGGCAGGTCGCCAGACTTGCCGGTGCCGGGATAGCAAAAACCCATCGGCAGAATGGCGATCTTCCTCGGGTCGTAGAAGACCGCAGCATCAATGCCCATCCAGGCGCGAAGCCGCTCGCCGCTCGGGTCGTTGAACGGTATGCCGGTTTCATGAACCCTGCGGCCCGGCGCTTGTCCGGCAATCAGTATTTTGGCACTGCCGCCGATCTGGAAGACCGGTCGTGGTCCAAGCGGCAAATGCTCTGCGCACAATCGGCAGGCTCTCGCCTTTCCTGCGATGTCGTCGAATTGCGCCTTGGTTGTTCTGGCCATGGTTTTCTTTCCGGTGGGGTGAGCGCGGTCAGGTCGGACCATCGAGGCATAATAGCATTCGCATTAATGACCAGTGGCGCATCTGCTTCGTGTGGGGTCTCAAGGTCCGACAAACGTTGAGATAGTGGATTACCACTAGAGGAGTTATGTGATGGCCAAGAAATTGAAGCCAATTCATCCAGGTGAGCAACTGCTCCAAGAGTTCATGATTCCTCTCGAACTGGAGTCCCCAGGATTTAGTGGAGACCCCTCTGGCTCAGCCGATTCGTTGCTTCAAACTCTGCGGGGCTCACGCCGCCTAGATGACTATGGCGTCGAGTAGGATTATAAAAGGATTCGATGTAATCGGCGATGTCCTTAGTTGCAGCATCCCGATCCTTGTAGATGTGCTTTTTGATCCGTTCTTTCTTCAGGCTGCCAAAGAACGATTCGGCCACCGCGTTATCCCAACAGTTACCTCGGCGACTCATGCTGGGCTCGAGGTGATTGGCTTTGCAGAAACGGCGCCAAGCGTCGCTTCCATATTGGGTGCCTTGATCCGAGTGAATCAATGCACGGCGCGGTCGCCGGCGACGCACCGCCTTGAGGACGGCATCGAGCACGAGCTCGCGATGAATCGTCGCGCTGGTCGACCAGCCAATGACACGTCGCGAGTAAAGATCCAGGACCACCGCCAGGTAGAGCCAGCCCTGCCACGTGCGGATATAGGTTATATCTTGACCCAGGCGCGATTCGGTCTGGTTACGGTGAACTGCCGCTTGAGAACATTCGGAATCAACATTGTAGGCTTCCCAACAGAAATCCGCCGCGTTCGATAGCCATGCAAAGCGCGCAGGTTGTTCTCTCGCATTAGCCGTTCGCCTCGGTGCTTGCTGCAGGTTTCCCCGGCTTCTCGCAAATCCAGAAATACACGCGGCGTACCGGACCACGTGTACAGATAAATTCTAAAACGCTTCACGTTCCCAAGGAAGCCGACCGCGATATCGCCCAAGGCGCCCTCTACTTCGCGGCATTTGAAGGCGATGCCAGTTCAACGAGCATTGCCAACGTCCGAGAATTTACGCTGCAAACCAATGCGCGCCGTACGGGATCAATCGCGCTTACTGATGCTATGCCAGACGAGTTCTATTCGTACATTGCTCCGCTGTGGCGCAGAATTTTGAGACGACCAAAATACTTTCGTCTCGAATATACGGCGATGGTTGGCAGAAAGCTTTACTCAATTGCAACTGTTTACTGAACTGAGCTAGGCAGCTTATCCGATCCAAGTAAGTATGCTTGATCGCTCGCTCCGCGCATCGCTGCGATTCTTCGCGAGCCGAAGTGCCCCGTCCATCCAGTAGTACGCGATGCACAAAGCTGTATAGCATCTGCTACGCGTGGCACTTGCCAATCGTGTACCGTGTAGTTACAATACACACGTGATAAAGAGCTTCAAACATGACGGGATTGAGCGGTTTTTCAAGACCGAGTCCAAGGCGGGAATTCAGCCGCAACATGCCGCGAAGCTCAAAATTCAGTTGCAATTGTTGAATACGGCCGAGAGCGCCGAGGAAATGAATGTGCCGGGCTGGAGATTTCACCCGCTGACGAAAGATTTGGCGGGACACTGGTCGGTGAGGGTGAACGGGAATTGGCGGCTGACATTCTCGTTCGAGGGCAAAGATGCGATCTTGGTTGATTACCAGGACTACCACTAAGGAGGATTTATGGGCGAGATGTTCAATCCCCCGCATCCGGGGCTAATTTTGAAGGATACGGTCCTACGGGAGGACGGCGGGATGTCGGTGACGGAGTTCGCCGATAAGCTGGGGATGACGCGCACCGCGATCTCGCGCGTCGTCAACGGCAAAGCGGCGATCAGTCCAGAACTAGCGATACGGCTCGCGGCGATGCTCAATGTCACGGCGAGGTCGTGGCTGACGATGCAGGTTGAGTATGATCTATGGCAGCTTCGCAATAAGCGGCGGCCGAAGATTGCTCGATTGGCCGCATAGAGGATTCTGATGGCAAACCACAAACGCAAAAGACCGAAAAGCCGTCGGGTGGGCTGCTTGTTATGCAAACCGAATAAAATGGGTAAAGGCCGAGAAAAAATACTTGGCCATCGCGGCTTTGGGCCAATCCGAGCGGAACGGCACGCGATCGAGGATATAAGGGCGGGATAGTCAGGCGGGAGTTTGTCGAGGAACGGGGCGCGGTCGTCGAAAAGCAGCCGCAGCCTGCCGCCATCCGAACCACTACCATATGTGAACGACCCCCTCGATGCTGATCGCCGCTCCTGCGCGTTCTGGCGCAATCAACTCAAAAATTGCGCTCCGCAGTCCGTGCTACGCGCAAGCCCTGGGTGGCCATCCAGGGTCACCCGTGCGACGCATGCGTCGCACCCCTACGGGCGTTATCTTGGCTTCGTGCCTGCTACTGCTGGCTGATCCAGGCCCGTGAGAATTGATGTCGAGACTGGCGGAGAGGGTGAGATTGACTCGGGCCATCCTGGCCCTCGCCCTGCGGGCGCGCTGCGCGCGTCCCAAATCGCTCCCGCGATTTGGTCGAACTCGGGTGAGTTCGTCCACGCACCCTGCTCCGCACAATCAAAATAGGACCCGAGGACGGGCCCTATTTTGATTGTGCAAATGGCGGAGAGGGTGAGATTCGAACTCACGAGCCCCGTAAAGGGCCTCCGGTTTTCAAGACCGGTGCATTCAACCGCTCTGCCACCTCTCCGGCGGGTTGCGGCGCGATTTTACCCGACAAAGTATGGTTGTGCCCGGCCGCTAAGCCATTGAACCGGCGCTACTTAGCACCATATCCAGCTGGAGCGGCCAAACCGGTGCCTTACGAGGTGCTAAAATGGCTGCCTGGGCTTATGGAGGACACGATGGCCACTTTTCCGAATAGTAATTCCGCTTTCCCGCGTGCCGGCGTCGACAGCCGTGCCGCTTTCATCACGCGCACCTACACCCATGTGGTGGGTGGCATTTTGGGCTTCATTCTGATCGAGCTGGGGCTGTTCGAATCGGGCCTCGCAGGCCAGATCGCGAGCTTCATGCTCGGCTTCAATTGGTTCCTGATTCTCGGCGCGTTCATGCTCGTGGGCTGGCTGGCGACGCGCACTGCGCAAACCAGCTCTTCTCTCGGCATGCAGTACTTCTCATACGGGGCCTACGTGGTTGCGGAAGCGCTGATCTTCGTGCCTCTGCTCTACATTGCCGACAGGAAAGCGCCGGGGGCGATCGACAGCGCCACTTTGATCACCGCGCTCGGCGCGGGCGGTCTCATGGTCGTCGCGCACCGCACCCGCAAGGATTTCTCTTTCCTGCGCGCCATTCTGATGTGGGGTGGCGTCGTCGCCATTCTGGCGATGATCGGTGGTGCGGTTTTCGGCTTCCAGCTGGGAACCTGGTTCTCGGTGGCCATGATCGGCTTCGCCGGTGCCGCGGTGTTGTACGACACGTCGAACATCATCCGTAACTATCCGGAAGATCGCTATGTGTCGGCTGCCATGCAGCTGTTCGCCTCGATCGCACTGATGTTCTGGTATGTGCTGCGGTTCGTCATGGGCAGCCGCAACTAGGAGCCTGTCTGAATTAGTCAGCCAGGCTCCTGGCATTGACTGCGGGGTGGGCCTGCTGCATCACTGCAGCAGGCTCGCCCCGCCCATATACGGCGCCAGCGCGGCCGGTATGGCGACGCTGCCATCCGCCTGCTGATAATTCTCCAAGATCGCCACCAGCGCACGCCCGACGGCGACGCCCGATCCGTTCAACGTATGCACCAATTCGGGTTTCGCAGTCTCCGGATTGCGCCATCGGGCCTGCAAGCGCCGCGCTTGGAATGACTCGCAATTGCTGCAGGATGAAATCTCGCGATATCTTTTCTGCGAAGGCAGCCAGACTTCCAAGTCATACGTCTTGGCGCTGCTCGGGCCGGTATCGCCCGCGCACAGAGACAAGACCCTGTAGGGCAACTCCAACGCCTTGAGCACGTTCTCGGCGTGGCCGGTCAATTCCTCCAGCGCGGCATACGAGTGCTCAGGGCGTACGATCTGCACCAGCTCGACTTTATCGAATTGATGCTGGCGGATCATGCCGCGCGTATCCTTGCCCGCCGCGCCGGCCTCGGAGCGAAAACACGGTGTGTGCGCCACGAATTTGAGCGGCAGCCGCTCGGGCGCCAGAATCTGATCGCGCACCAGATTCGTGAGCGGCACCTCGGCCGTCGGAATCAAGTAAAAGCCCGGATCGCCGCGCACCGCGAACAAGTCCTGCTCGAACTTGGGCAATTGTCCCGTGCCGACGAGCGCTGCCGTTTGCACGAGGTAGGGCACGTAGGCTTCGCGATAGCCGTGGTCTTGCGGTATGCAAATCCAGCATGAACTGCGCCAGTGCGCGGTGCAGCTTCGCCAGCATTCCTGTCATCACCACGAACCTGGCCCCGGAAATACGTCCGGCGGATTCGAAATCCATACCCAGACGCTCGCCGAGCGCCACATGATCTTTCGGCTCGAAGGTGAATTCCCGAGGCATGCCGCAGCGGCGCACTTCGACATTGGCGCTCTCGTCGCTTCCGTCCGGCACGCTGTCATCCAATATATTCGGCAGCCCCATCTGCAGCTCGGTGATTTGCGCCTGAAGGGCCTCGAGCCGCTTCTCCACGCCCTGCAGCCCTGCCCCCAGGGACTCGCCTACGCTGAGTAAATTCGCGATGTCCTGGCCTTTGGACTTGGCCATGCCCACGGCTTTCGCATTGGCATTGCGTTCGGCCCGCAGCCGATCGGCTTCTATTTGTACGGCTTTGCGTTGCTCTTCAAGCGCGGCGAAAGTCGCGACGTCGAGCACAAAACCGCGCCGCGCCAGCGCCGCGGCAACCCCTGTCAAATCGCTGCGCAGCAGCTTCGGATCGAGCACGATGTATCCCTTGATCTAAATAACTGTTGAATATCCGGCGGCAAAGACGCAAAAGGTCTCGTCGATCATCCGCAGGATGGACGCTGCAGCGTTTCCGCGGAAACGTGTGCCGCCGGACGCCAGTCTACCGCGCTCACGATCCGCCCCCACCGCGCGCCTGGCGATCGTGCGCCCTGCGCGCGTCGAGCGCCTCGCCGATCTTGATCTCGAGCCCGCGGGGCGCCGGTACATAGTAGCGTCGATCCGGCATCTCATCCGGAAAATAGCGCTCTCCGGCGGCATAGCCGCCCGGCTCATCGTGCGCATATCGATAGCCCTTGCCATAGCCGATTTCCTTCATCAAACGGGTCGGCGCGTTGCGCAGGTGAAGAGGCACTTCCAGTGAGCCCAGTTTCGTCGCGTCTTCGGTTGCGGCATTGTATGCGGCGTAGACGGCGTTGCTCTTGGCGGCGCAGGCCATGAACACAACCGCTTGCGCAATCGCCAGTTCGCCTTCGGGACTGCCCAGGCGTTCATATACCGCGCAGGCTTCCAGCGCCATGGTCAAGGCCCTGGGGTCGGCATTGCCGATGTCTTCGCTCGCCATGCGCAGCGCGCGGCGCGCCACGTACAAAGGATCGCAGCCGCCGGCGAGCATGCGGCACAGCCAATACAGCGCGGCATCCGGATCGCTGCCGCGGACCGATTTATGCAGCGCCGATATTTGATCGTAGAAATTCTCCCCGCCCTTGTCGAATCGCACATAGGTGCTGCCGATCACCGCCCGCATCGTATCGACGTCCAGCCGGCGAGCCGCTCCCTGCGAAGTACTCAGGTCAGCGGCGGTTTCCAACAGATTGAGCATGCGGCGAGCATCCCCGTCGGCGGCGGCCAGCAACAACTCGCGAGCGCCCTCGTCCACCTGCAGATTGAGCGCACCCAAGCCGCGCCCCTGCTCCGACAACGCCCGCTCCAGCAGTTTGCCAAGATCATCGGTGGTCAGGGATTTCAGCACATACACCCGTGCCCGCGACAGCAACGCGTTATTGACCTCGAACGATGGATTTTCGGTGGTCGCACCGATAAAGATCAGCGTGCCATCCTCGACAAAGGGCAGGAACGCATCTTGCTGTGATTTATTGAAACGGTGTACTTCGTCGAGAAACAAGACCGTGTCCCGGGTGCCGCGCAGACCGCGTGCCTGTTCCACGACCGCTCGGATATCCTTGATGCCCGCCTGCACCGCCGAGAGCCCGACGAATTCGGCATTCGCGCCGTTCGCGACCAATCGTGCCAGCGTCGTTTTTCCGGTGCCGGGGGGGCCCCAGAGAATCATGGAGTGCGGATGACCTGACTCCAATGCCCGGCGCAAGGGCGCACCCTGCCCCAACAGGTGTGACTGCCCGACGTACTCATCGAGGGCGCGCGGACGCAGTCGGTCGGCCAGCGGCCGATACGTGCCGTCGCTCACCGTCACTTGTCGGCGCGCCCGATCACGTCGACTCCCGGGGGCGGGACGAAGGAAAACAAATCGGCTGTAAACTTGGCGTTGCGCTTCGGGTTGCTGAAGGTCAACTGCGTGACCTGATTCAGTTTGTCCGCGAGGAACATCGAGGCCAGTTCGCCCTTGCGAAATCCGATCCGCACCAGCTGAAAGTCGGTGTCTGCATGCTTGGGTATGAGCTGGTACCACTCCAGACCGTCGCTGGGCGGCAATGCCGTGACGTCGAACTGGCCGCTGAGAGACCCGCCGCCGGACAGCAGCACCGCCGGCGTGTTGCCAAGGCTGGCATCCATGTCGCGCACGTTGGCCTGTTGAAGGTCCTTGTCATAGAACCAAACCTGCTTGCCGTCCGCCAATATCAACTGCTCGGAGGGCTGAGAATAGTCCCAGCGAAATTTTCCGGGCTTCTGCAGGTAGAGTTTCCCGGCAGCACTGCGCACCACCTGGCCATGCCCGTCATCGATGGTCTGTGTGAAGTCGGCAGACCAGGTGGCCAGACCGCTCAAGTACTTTTCGACCTCCGTGGTCGGCGAGGCGGCGGCGCCGGCGGCGCTCAGCAACGCCAGCAGACAACCCAGCAGTGACGGGGCGAATATCTTGTTGAACATCGATGTCATTCCTCGGGAGGCGCGGCGCCGTATATTTCTCGATTGCCATTGGACTGCAAGGGCCCCACGAGCCCGGCCGCCTCCATCGCCTCGACCAGCCTTGCCGCGCGGTTGTAGCCGATCTTGAGGCGCCGCTGCACGCCGGAAATCGATGCCTTGCGTGTCTCGGTGACGATGCGTACGGCTTCGTCGTACAAGGGGTCCGCTTCCGCATCCGCGGAGCCGCCTTCGGCGCCCTCTTCTTCGTCCGACGGAAATCCGGGGATGGGGTTGCGCGGGCCTTCCAGAATCTCGTCGATATAAATTGGCGGCGACGCCGATTTCAAGCCCGCCACCACCCGGTGCACTTCTTGATCCGAGACGAATGCGCCGTGCACGCGCGTCGGAATCGAAGTGCCGGGAGGCAGGAACAGCATATCGCCGTGGCCGAGCAGCGATTCGGCTCCGCTCTGGTCAAGAATCGTGCGCGAGTCCACTTTTGCGGAAACCTGGAAAGCGATACGCGTGGGAATATTGGCCTTGATCAATCCGGTAATGACATCGACCGAGGGGCGCTGCGTGGCCAGGATCAGATGGATGCCGGAAGCCCGGGCCTTTTGCGCCAGCCGGGCGATCAGTTCCTCGACTTTTTTGCCGACAATCATCATCAGGTCCGCGAGCTCATCGATGATGACGACGATGAAGGGCAAGGAGGTCAGGTCCTCCACGTCCTCTGCAACGACACCGGGCACGCCTTGCGCGATTTTTTGCATGCGGATCGGGTCTTTGATGGGCTTGCCGCTGTCGGCAGCGTCTTTCACTTTGCGATTGAAGCCGCCGATGTTGCGTACGCCGAGAGCCGACATGAGCTGGTAACGCCGTTCCATCTCCGCCACGCACCAGCGCAGAGCATTGGCTGCCTGCTTCATGTCGGTGACCACCGGCGACAACAAATGCGGAATGCCTTCGTACACCGACAGTTCCAGCATCTTCGGATCGATCATGATCATCCGAACATGTTCCGGCGTCGCCTTGTAGACGAGACTCAAGACCATCGCGTTGATGCCGACCGACTTGCCGGAACCGGTGGTTCCTGCGATGAGCAGGTGCGGCATGCGCGCAAGATCCGCAACGATGGGCACGCCGCCGATGTCCTTGCCGAGTGCGAGGGCCAGCGGCGAGCCAACCTCATCGTAGGGCTTGGACTTGATGATTTCCCCGAGCGTGACGATTTCGCGCTTCTCGTTGGGGATCTCCAACCCCACCACCGATTTGCCGGGAATGATCTCCACGACGCGCACGCTGATCGCAGACAGTGCGCGCGCGAGATCCTTGGCAAGACTGCTGATCTGACTGACCTTCACGCCGGGCGCCGGGCGCAACTCAAACCGCGTGATCACCGGCCCCGGCTGGACGGCCACCACCTCGACCTCGATGCCGAAATCCCGCAGCTTGATTTCCACCAGCCGCGACATCGCCTCCAGCGCCTCTTCAGAATAGGACTGCTCTCGCCTGCCCGGCTCATCGAGCAGGGACAGCGCCGGCAATTCGCTGGATTTCGGCGCATCGAACAACGGCACCTGGCGCTCGCGTTCGACCCGATCGCTCTTCTGCGGCAGGGGGGCCGGCGCCTCGATGCGCGGCGGCGGCCGGTTGGCGACTTTCTTCTGCTCTTCGCGCACCACTTCCTGGCGCGCCTGCTTGCGAAGCTGGCCGGACGCGAGCTCGCGGCGCTGCTCCAAGCGGCTTCCGGTCCATTCGATCGCTTTCAAAACCGCAGCGCCGAGCTGGTCCATCACTTCGAACCACGAGACGCCCAGAAACAACGCCACACCCGCCAGCCACAGCCCCAGCAACAGCAGCGTGGCACCGAGAAAACTCAAGCCGAGGGACAGATCCGTTCCCGCGAGATCTCCGAGTACGCCGCCGGCGCTGCTCGGCAACCCCGTACCGCTCCAATGCAGCGTGGCCAGCCCACAGCTGGTGGTCAGTGTCAGCACGAACCCCAGGGTGCGCAGCAGCGTGTTGATCCTGCGAGCGGGCATCCGGCAGCACCGCCTCTTTATGGACCAGCCAACCGGTGTAGGCCAGCATCACGGGAAACAAATACGCCGGACGGCCAAAGAGAAATAAGAAAAACCCTGCCAACCAAGCCCCAACCGGCCCGATCCAGTTACCGACGGGCCCGGGTTCGCCGGTATCCAAAAAGCTCGGATCGTGCGTGTGATAGGACACGAGCGCCAGCAACAGCAGCAGCGCCAGTGCGGCCAAGACCCACAGCGTGCCTTCACGCAGGGAACGCGCGACCGCGGCAGAAAGTTTCATTTTCTGCTGGCCCTTCTTGGGCGAGGAGCTTTCGATTAAATCCAGACCTTTAATGATAATAACTTCTTAACTGCTTGAATAATATGTAATAGTAACCCGTCAAACGTGAGGCAACAATATCGAAGGATGCTTGCCAGGTGGACTTGTTGGAACTGGCTGGAGCCCACAGATTTACTTACCATGGGTCAGCTAACCTTTAGCGCTCGCCGGCGCCCATGCTCCGGCGACTTTTCAAGACGAGAGGCAAATTATACATGAGCGTTGTCAGGCACAGTCGTCTCCTCATCCTGGGCTCTGGGCCTGCAGGCTACACCGCGGCTGTTTATGCGGCCCGGGCAAATCGCAACCCCGTTCTCATCACCGGCTTGGAACAGGGCGGGCAGCTGATGACCACCACCGACGTGGACAACTGGCCCGGCGACGTCGAGCATCTGCAGGGACCCGCGCTCATGGAGCGCATGCGCCTGCACGCGCAGCGGTTCAACACCGAGATCGTGTTCGATCACATCAATCGCGTCGAACTGCGTCATCGCCCGTTTCATCTGTTCGGCGATAACGGAGAGTACACCTGCGATGCCCTGATCATTGCCACCGGCGCCTCTGCCCAATACCTGGGGTTGCCTTCCGAAGAGACCTACCGCGGCAAAGGCGTATCCGCCTGCGCAACCTGCGATGGCTTCTTCTATCGCGGTAAGGCGGTCGCGGTCGTCGGCGGCGGCAACACCGCCGTCGAGGAGGCGCTGTACCTGACCAACATCGCATCGCATGTCACCCTGGTGCATCGGCGCGATAAGCTGCGCGCCGAAAGGATATTGCAGGACCGGTTGTTTGCGCTGGAAAAGGCCGGCAAGGCTTCCATCGTCTGGAATCACACGATAGACGAGATACTGGGCGATGACTCGGGTGTTACCGGCGCCCGCCTGCGGGCCACTGCCGGAAACACCACGCGCTCCATCGACGTCGACGGCGTGTTCATCGCCGTCGGCCACGTACCGAATACGCAGCTGTTCGATCAGCAATTGGACATGCGCGGCGGATATATCGTGGTCAAAGGCGGCCTCGACGGCGGCGCGACCGGCACCAGCGTCGCAGGCGTTTTCGCGGCGGGCGACGTGGCCGATCATGTTTACCGCCAGGCGGTGACCTCCGCCGGCACCGGGTGCATGGCGGCCCTCGACGCCGACAAATACCTGGAACGAATCGAGGCTGAGACCCACGTCGAACTGCGCGTTGCCCACGCGTGACCCTTCGGCCGGCGCGATTTCTCGGCAGCATTGCGCAGATCGATGCGCCAAGCTGGAATGCGCTGGCAGGTGCAGCACAGCCTTTTCTGCGTCACGAATTTCTCCTGGCGCTGGAGCAATCAGGATGCGCGGCGCCGCGCAACGGCTGGGCCCCGCAACATCTCGTCATTGAAGACACTCGTGGCGTGCCGGTCGCTGCCATGCCATTGTTTCGCAAGGCGCACTCGCGCGGCGAGTTTGTCTTCGATTTCTCCTGGGCCGGCGCATACGCGCAGCAGGGCCTCGAATATTATCCAAAATTGCTCACCGCGGTGCCGTTCACGCCGGTCACCGGGCCGCGTATTCTGTTGGAGGCGAGCCAGGATGCCCAGGCCCTGACGAAGAGCGTGATCCGGGCGGTGCTGGAGTATGCGCGCGACGAACGGCTCTCCTCCTGGCACGTGCTGTTCCCGCCCGAGGACACCGCTGCCAGGTTCGATCGCGCCGGGCTGATCATGCGCCGCGACTGTCAGTTTCATTGGCATAACCAAGGCTACGACTGCTTCGAGGCGTTTCTGACCACTTTCACCGCGGAGAAGCGCAAGAAGGCAAAACGTGAACGGCGGCGCGTCGCCGAAGCCGGCATCGAATTCGACACCCTGCACGGCGGCGACATGACGGCTTCGTTGTGGAGCATCGTTTATGAGTTCTACGCCGATACTTTTTATCGTCACGGCCATGAGCCGTACCTGAACCTGGATTTTTTCAAGCGCATCGGTGCGGCGATGCCGGATGAAATCATGCTCAAAGTGGCGCGCGTGGGCCGGAAACCGATCGCCGTGGCGATATTTTTCGTGGGCACCGAGGCGCTGTACGGACGCTATTGGGGCGCCGGCGGCAACTTTCACAGCCTGCACTTCGAAGCCTGCTACTACCAGGGGATCGAGTATTGCATCGAGAACAAGTTGCAGCGTTTCGAGCCAGGCACTCAAGGCGAACACAAGGTACCGCGTGGATTCGTACCGGCCATGACACACTCCGCGCACTACATCGCGGATCCGAGATTTGCCGCGGCCATCCGGGATTACGCCCAACGGGAGGCGCGCGGCGTCGACAATTACGCTGCCGCGGTCAACAGCCACGTGCCTTATCGCCGTGTGCCGGATGAGGAGTTGCGGTTCTGAGCAGACTGGTCTGGCTGGGAGAACAAACGGATCCGAATTGGTTTCCGCCGTTGGATCAGGCCTTGCGAGAGCCGCCGGGACTGCTCGCCGCGGGGGGCGATTTGAGCCCGACCCGTTTGCTCGCAGCCTACGAGCGGGGGGTGTTTCCTTGGTATTCAGCCCAGCAACCCATCCTTTGGTGGTCGCCGGATCCGCGCATGGTGCTGTTTCCCGGCGAATTCAAATGTTCCAGAAGCCTGGGCAAAACCCTGCGCCGCGGCCCATTCAGCACCCGTGTCGATCAGGCGTTCGGGGCGACGATCCGCGGCTGCGCCTCCCCGCGCCGCGCCAGTCCCGAGACCTGGCTGAATGCGGAAATGATTCAATCCTACGATCAGTTGCATGAACTGGGATTCGGACACTCGGTGGAAACCTATCGCGCCGACAACCTGGTCGGGGGCTTGTACGGGATTCAACTGGGACAGGTTTTCTATGGCGAGTCCATGTTCAGCCTCGAGCGCGATGCCTCGAAAGTGGCCCTGGCGCGTCTGGTGGACGAGTGTCGCGCGCGCGACATCAAGCTCATCGACTGCCAGGTGGCGAGCGCGCACTTGGCTGGCTTGGGCGCCCGTGAAGTGTCGCGCAGTCAGTTCGTCGCTTTGCTTCGGCAACACGCGAGCCGGACATCCGCGGGCAAGTGGGTCGACGATCCCCAACAGCCGGCCTGAACCAGTAAATTGCATTAACAGGGTGCTTTATGCACAATGCGCGCGGTTTCACGCATACCACAAGGACGCATGTCAAAAGAAGAGGCTATTCAATTCGAGGGCGAAGTCGTCGAGACTCTGCCCAATACGACATTTCGCGTCAAACTCAAGACCGGCCATGTAGTTACGGCGCATATCTCAGGCAAGATGCGCAAAAACTACATCCGTATCTTAACCGGCGACCAAGTCACCGTTGAGATGACCCCCTACGACCTGACCAAGGGCCGCATCGTCTACCGCGGCCGCTAGCTTTTAAGGCGCTGCGCGCCTGTCTTCAGGCGCTGCGCGCCAACCTCTCACGGGGTCGAAGCGACCCCGTCCTTAATAGTTAGGAGGGTCGCGTAAGCGCCTATCAAGCGCTACCCTCATGTGAGAGCAGCGCAGGCTTGGGGTCCGCGGCGCGCGTGTCGAGCTTGAGCTTCTCGCCATCCTCGCTCAAGGAAACTTCGACGTGACCGCCGTTTACCAGCTTGCCGAACAGCAGCTCTTCGGCGAGCGGACGCTTGATGAACTCCTGAATGATGCGCGCCATGGGCCGTGCGCCCATCTTGGGATCGTAGCCGCGCTTCGCGATCCAACGCCGCGCCGGCTCGTCCACGGAAATCGACACGCCCTTCTGTTCCAACTGAGCTTCGGCCTCGACCAGGATCTTGTCCACCACCCGCTCGATGGTGTCCTGATCCAGGCTGCCGAACTGAATGACGGCGTCCAGCCGGTTGCGGAATTCCGGCGAAAACAAGCGGCGAATCGCCTCCATGCCGTCGGCGCCGGAGTCCGACTGTGTGAATCCAATGCTCGGCCGGCTCATCTCGAATGCTCCCGCGTTCGTGGTCATCACGATGATGACGTGGCGGAAATCAGCCTTGCGGCCGTTATTGTCGGTCAGGGTGCCATGATCCATGACCTGCAATAAGAGATTGAACACGTCCGGGTGCGCCTTCTCGATTTCATCGAGCAACAGCACGCAGTGCGGATGCTTGGCGATGGCTTCGGTCAACAAGCCGCCCTGATCGAACCCTACGTAGCCCGGCGGCGCACCGATCAAGCGCGACACGGTATGGCGCTCCATGTACTCCGACATGTCGAAACGCACGAATTCCACGCCCATTGCAATCGCGAGCTGCCGCGTCACTTCGGTCTTGCCGACACCGGTGGGACCGGAGAACAGGAAGGAGCCCACCGGCCGGCGTTGATCGCCCAAGCCTGAGCGCGACATTTTGATGGCCGCCGACAGCGCTTCGATCGCCCGGTCCTGGCCGAATATCGTCAGTTTCAAATTGCGTTCCAGATTCTTCAGCACGTCGCGATCGGACATGGAGACGTTCTTCGGCGGAATACGCGCAATTCGCGCGACGACATTTTCGATCTGGGTCACGGTGACGGACTGCGCGCGCTTCTCGACCGGCTGCAGCCGCAGGTTCGCGCCGGCCTCGTCCACCACGTCGATGGCCTTGTCGGGCATGTGCCGATCGTTGATGTGCCTGGCGGCCAGTTCGGCTGCCGCACGCAGTGCGTCATCCTCGTACTTGATGCCGTGATGCTCCTCGTAGCGGGATTTCAAACCGCGCAGAATATCCACCGTGTCCTGCACCGATGGCTCGGTGATGTCGATCTTTTGGAAGCGCCGCGCCAAGGCGTGATCCTTCTCGAAGATCCCGCGGTACTCGTTGTACGTCGTCGACCCGATGCAGCGCAGTTCGCCGTTGGCCAGCGCCGGTTTGATCAAGTTGGAGGCGTCCATGACGCCGCCGGAAGCGGCGCCGGCGCCGATGACGGTGTGGATTTCATCGATGAACAGAATCGCTCCCGGCTGCTTCTTGACTTCCGCCAGCACCGCTTTCAGGCGCTTCTCGAAGTCGCCCCGGTACTTCGTTCCCGCCACCAGCGAACCCATATCGAGCGAATAAATCGTCGCATCCAGGAGCACGTCCGGCACCTGATTCTCGACGATCATGCGGGCCAACCCTTCCGCGATCGCCGTCTTGCCGACACCCGCCTCGCCCACGTACAAAGGGTTGTTCTTGCGGCGGCGGCACAAAATCTCGATGGTGCGTTCGACTTCGAGCTTGCGGCCGATCAAAGGGTCGATCTTGCCCTTGCGCGCCGAGTCATTCAGATTCGTCGCATACTTTTCCAGCGCACTGCCGCTGCCGTCTCCCTCGCGCTCCGAGTCGGGGGAAGCCGCACCATCGTCGCGCTCGCTGCGCTCCTCGCCCCCGGCCTTCGACAAGCCATGCGCGATGAAATTGACCACATCCAGGCGCGAAATATCCTGCATGCTGAGCAGGTACGCGGCATGCGACTGCTTTTCACTGAAGATCGCCACCAGCACATTGGCCACGGTGACTTCTTTCTTGCCGCTCGATTGGACGTGAAACACGGCTCTTTGCAGGACCCGCTGGAAGCCCAACGTGGGCTGCACGTCCCGGTCCTCGCCGGTGGGCAACCGCGGCGTGGTTTGATCGATGAATTGTTTCAGTTCGGTTTTGAGTTTTGCGGTGTCCGCGCCGCAAGACTTCAGTATTTCTCTGACTTTGGGCGTATCCACGATCGCGAGCAGCAGGTGCTCGACGGTCATGAATTCATGCCGCGCCTCGCGCGCACCGGCAAACGCATCATTCAAACAAAATTCAAGTTCTTGACTTAGCACTTTACGCCTCTTCTAGCGTTGCCATCAGCGGATGCTGATGTTGTCGCGCGTACGCGATCACTTGAGCCACCTTGGTCTCTGCAATTTCATAAGTGAAGACGCCACAGACTCCCTTGCCTTTGGTATGGACTTCCAGCATAACCCGAGTTGCTTTGGTACGGTCCATGGCGAAGAACCGCTGCAGGATGTCGACCACGAACTCCATTGGAGTGTAGTCGTCATTGATCAGAACTACTTGATACAGAGGCGGTCTTTTGAGCTTGGGCGCCGCTTCCTCGACGATTAAGCTCGTTCCATCCCGCCCGCGTTCAATGTCACTCATGAGTTTTGACCATCAAAGGGCGGGGTCGTCCTCGACCCCGTTGAAAGGTGGCGCGCAGCGCCTTAATAGATATCAGTTTATAGGGCGCGTTTGGACCGTTTACAAGACATGAGAGCCAAACCATGCTCCCGGACCGGTTAATGCATGAGTCAATCCCCGGCCTGCAGAGTGTCGCCAATCCCTGTCACTTTACTTTTAACAAGGAAAAACAAATGCTTGAGCGTCCAAGCACCGAGCCCGTATGATTGCTGCTCGGTTAACCACCGCGGGTGGCGATATGCCTCGCACGCGACTAACGCCACGATTTCCAATATCTTAATGCTCGATACGCGTAATGTAGAATGGGTGTCCCGGCTGCAATCCAACGGACCTAAGCTGGTCTCGCTGGTGTTGGCTGCGCTTATGCTGCTACAGCTGCTGCAGCTCGGTTACTCGCTCATCGCCAAGCCCTTGAAGTCACCGCAACCGGTCGTCACGGCGGCGGTTCCGCTTCCCAAACGCTCCGGCGTGGACGTTCAAACGGTCGTTTCGGCGCATTTGTTCGGTGTCGCGGTTGCGGATCCTGCCGCTCAGGACCCCGACAACGCTCCGCAGAGCGCTGCCAATCTGCTGCTGGCCGGTACCATTGCGACCCAAAACCCCAAGCGAGGGGTGGCCATCATCAGCGACGCCGGCGGCCCTGCGAAGGTCTACTCGGTCGGTGACCGCATCGGCGGGGCAGCCCTGCATTCGGTTTACCTCGATCACGTCATCCTGGACCGGGGCGGCGCGCTGGAGACCTTGCTGCTGCCGCGCCAGCTGCCACCATCCAGCCGCGCCGCAGCCGCGGTGCACCGCCCCCCGGGGGCCGACCCGCGCACGACGGCAGCGGTCGACAACATCCGACGCCTGGTGCAACAGGACCCCGGCATTCTCGATCAAGTCATGCGCACCGTCGCCTCTTATGACAACGCGGCAGGGAAACTGAGAGGCTTTCGTGCTTATCCGGGGCGAAATCGCGCGATATTCAGCAAGTTGGGTCTGAAAGCGGGGGATTTGGTGACCGCCATCAACGGTACACCGCTGGATGACCCGCAGCGGAGTCAGGATGTATTCAATACCATTCAGACCTCTGATCATGTCACCGTGACCATCGAACGCAGCGGCCAAAAACAGGACATTACGTTGAACATCGCACAAGTGGCCGCACAGGCCACCAAGGATTTGGAAAGCGAGTCGAACGGTGCGGCGCCTCCTGCCAACAGCACCACGCCGTCGAACCCGCCGCCAAATAACAACAATGAAAATTCAAACGAATAACCTCGACCACGGTCGAAACCGTTCAACATGCGAGTTCCCATGACCGTCAAGTCGACTGAAGATCAATCCAAACCCAGGTTTACCGCGGCAGTGGCGCTGTTGTGCATGCTGCTGCCCGTGATGCTTTCCGCGCAGCCGCAGCCGCGGCCGAAGCCTCAAGATGGCGCGACCATCACGCCGAATTACAAGGATGCGGACCTTGGCCAGATCATCCAAGCCGTGGGCGAGGTGACCGGCAAGAATTTCATCATCGACCCCAGAGTCAACGCCAAGGTCACCATGGTGTCCTCCACGCCCATGTCGCCGGCGGCGTTTTACGAAGCATTTCTGGCTGTGCTGCAGGTGTACGGCTACGTGGCCGTGCCGGCCGGCAAGGTCATCAAGATCGTGCCCAACACCGACCTGCGACAACTGCCGGCCAACGATCTGCCGAACACTGTGAGTTCGACCTCGGACGAGATCGTGACGCAGATCATGACCTTGAAGAATGTCAGCGCCGCGCAGTTGGTGCCGATGCTGCGGCCGTTGATCCCAACCTATGGACATCTGGCCGCCTATCCGGGCGGCAACATGCTGATCATTTCCGATCGGGCCAGCAATGTGAACCGCATCGCGCGCATCATCCAGCGCATGGATGAAAGCGGCGATGAGCCCATCGAGGTCATTCCGCTGCACAACGCGGCCTCCGCCGATGTGGTGCGCATCGTCAACTCACTCAGTCAAGGTGCGGGCGCCGAAGCCGGCACCCTCGTCAAGCTCGTGGCCGATGATCGCACCAACAGCGTTCTATTGAGCGGAGAGCGATCCGCGCGCCTGAGACTCAAAGCACTGATTTTCAACATGGATTCCCCCGTGGCCTCGGGCGGCGATATCCAGGTACGCTATTTGCGCTACGCGGATGCCGAGAAAATCAGCGAGAAGCTGAAAGGACAGGCCACCGCCTCGGCCAAGGCGCAAGGCGGCCCGCCCGCCGCCAATCCGCCCGGCGGCGGCGGCGGCACCTCCAATCTCGATCCCAGCGTCACCATTTGGGCCGATGTCGCGACCAATGCGCTCATCATCACGGCGCCGCCCAAGATCATGAAATCGCTGATGGGGGTCATCGACAAGCTCGACATCCGCCGCGCGCAGGTCCAGGTGGAAGCCATCATCGTTGAAGTCGACGTCAACAAGAGCTCGAATCTGGGCGTACAGTGGCTGCTGTTCGGCCAAGGCAACAGCACGGTGCCGGCCGGCGTCATCAACCTGCCCGGCTCCGGCACGAGCATCGTCGATCTGGCCTCGGCCGCGCTGGGCATCAGCCAGGGCACCACCACCACGGGGGTAACCGGAGTGAACGGCGTGAACGGCACCTCCTCCCTCAGCAGTTCCACGGTGGGCACCGGCGCGACGGTGGCGGTGGGCCGGGTCGTGAAAAATGGCGTGAGTTTTGCCGCGCTCATTCAGGCGTTGCGCAGCGACGGCAGCAGCAACATCATCTCCACCCCCTCGATAATCACCATGAACAATGAAGAATCCGAGGTGAAAGTCACGCAGGAGATCCCGCTCATTACCGGGTCTTTCTCGAATACGAACCAGTCCGTGGGCGGCACGACCAGTCCCTTCCAAACCATTCAGCGCGAAGAAGTGGGCACGATATTGAAGGTCACGCCGCACATCAACGAGGGCAATTCCGTTCAGCTCAAGATCGAGCAGGAAGACTCCTCGCCCGGCGCGAAGTTGACGGATTCGGCGGATATTTCGACCAACAAACGCTCCATCAAGACCACCGTGCTGATCGAGGACGGCGGCATCATCGTGCTCGGCGGCCTCATGTCGGACACGGTGACGGAGAGCGAGGACCGCGTACCGGGGCTCGGGGCCATCCCGATCATCGGTAATCTTTTCAAGTCGCGCAGCGGTTCGCGCCAGAAAAGGAATCTGGTGGTTTTCATCCGTCCCAGAATCCTGCGCGATGCGGAATCCACCGAGAGCACCAGCGAGGCGAAGTACGACGACGTCCGGCGCAGCCAGCAAACCATCACCGGCGGCCACATCACGCTGCTGCCGGGCGAGAAGCAACCGGTGATCCCGTCCATACCGGCGGGTATCGCACTGCCGGCGGTGCCGCCACAGGAGACCAACCCGCAGGGGGCCGTTAACCCGCCTGCGCCCCAGTTCACGGTTCCTCCGCCTGCAAACCCGCGGCCCGATCCGGCGACACCGCCTCCATGAACGCGGAGCTTCAAGACCCCGAACAGCCGAGGAAACTGTCGTTTCCGTTTGCGAAACGTCATGGCATTTTGGTTCGCAGCGTCTCCGAGGGCACCGCTGACACGGTTTGCCGTCCCGGCGTGACCCCGCAGAGCCTGGCGGAGGTGCGCCGCTTCGTGGGCGTCCCCCTGAAGCTGCAGCGGGTTTCCGTCGACGCGTTCGACTCGATGCTGCGCATCGCCTATGAGGCCGGCTCCGGCGCAGCGATGCAAATGCTGGAAGGCTTGGACGACAACACGGACCTGGCCCATCTGGCCGAGGACATTCCGGAATCCTCCGACCTGCTGGAAAGCGACGATGAAGCGCCCATCATCCGCTTGATCAACGCGCTGCTGACCCAGGCGGTCAAGGAAAACGCCTCGGACATTCATATCGAACCCTATGAGAACAGGCTGGTCATCCGCTTTCGCGTCGACGGTGTACTGCGCGAGGTGCTGCAAACCAAACGGGCCGTCGCGCCGCTGGTGGTATCCCGCATCAAGGTGATGTCCAAACTCGATATCGCAGAGCGCCGCCTGCCGCAGGACGGCAGAATTTCCCTGCGCATCGCAGGCCGCGCGGTGGACGTACGTGTATCCACCCTGCCCTCCGGCCACGGTGAACGCGTGGTGCTGCGCCTGCTCGACAAACAGGCGGGCAGGATCGAGCTGACGTCTTTGGGAATGGATCCGCGAACGCAGGATATGATGGATGAAATCATCCACAAGCCGCACGGCATCATATTGGTGACCGGCCCGACCGGGTCGGGCAAGACCACCACGCTGTACGCGAGCCTCGAGCGCATCAACGACAACACGCGCAACATCATGACGGTCGAGGACCCCATCGAGTACTACATCGACGGCATCGGCCAAACCCAGGTGAATACCAAGGTCGAAATGACTTTTGCGCGGGGCTTGAGGGCCATCCTGCGTCAAGACCCCGATGTGGTCATGGTCGGCGAAATTCGCGACCTCGAGACCGCGCAAATCGCGGTTCAGGCGAGCTTGACCGGTCACTTGGTGCTCTCGACCCTGCACACCAATACGGCCGTGGGCGCGGTCACACGCTTGCGGGACATGGGTATTGAACCTTTCCTGCTGTCCTCGAGCTTGATCGGCGTGATGGCGCAACGCTTGGTGCGGGTGCTGAATCCGTCGAATCGCGAGAAGTTCACGGCCGGCGAATATGAGCGCCGCCTGCTGAATCTCGATCCCAACGGCAGCGCCGTGGAGCTATATCGGCCCAGCAGCGAGCCCGGCAGCGGTTACCGGGGACGCACCGGAATCTATGAACTCATCGCGGTCGATGACCACATGCGCACCATGATTCACGACGGATCCTCAGAGCAGGATCTCGAGCGCTATGCACGCACCGCAAGCCCCGGCATTCGCGATGACGGCCGCCGCAAGGTCATGGCGGGCGAAACGACGCTGGAAGAAGTGCTGCGCGTTACCCGCGAGGACTAGGAGGCTCCTGATGGGTGCGTTTGAATACACGGCACTTGATGCCCAAGGGCGCGAACGCAAAGGCCTCATCGAAGGCGACACCGCCAAGCATGTCCGGCAGATGCTGCGCGACAAGCAACTGCTGCCCATGGACATCCAGGAGACCGCCCAGCAGGAGCTGAAGCAAAGCCGCCGCCGCCGTTTTATGCGCCGCGGCCTGTCGAGCTTGGATTTGGCGCTGCTCACCCGTCAATTGGCCACTCTATTGCGATCCGGCCTGCCGCTCGAGGAAACACTCCAAGCGGTGGCCGAGCAAACCGAAAAGCCGCGCGTGCAACGTATCGTGCTCGGCGTGCGCAGCAAGGTCATCGAAGGACACCCGCTGGCCGACGGCTTGAGGGATTTCCCGCAGGCCTTTCCGGAGATCTATCGCGCCACGGTGTCGGCCGGGGAACAATCGGGCAAGCTGGATTCAGTGCTGGAACGGCTTTCGGACTACACCGAATCGCGCCAGGTCATGGGTCAACAGGTCAGCAACGCCTTGGTCTATCCCATCGTTTTGCTGGTACTGTCGTTCGGCATCGTCTCCTTCCTGCTGGCGTACGTCGTGCCTCAGGTCGTGGCGGTGTTCGAATCGAGCAACCAGGAATTGCCGGTCGCCACGCGCATTCTGATCGGCATGAGCGATTCCATCCGCCATTATTGGTTCTACGCATTGATCGTCGCCGGCGCAGCGGCTTGGGGATTCACGCGCTGGCTCAAGGGCCAAGAAGCGCGCATGCGCTTCGATCGGTTCCTGCTGCGAGTGCCTGTGGTGGGGAAACTCATTCGGGGACTCAATACCGGGCGATTCTCCCGCACTTTCAGCATCTTGACCGCCAGCGCGGTGCCCGTGCTCGAGGCGTTGCGCATTTCGGCCGAGGTGGTGACCAACCTGCCGATGAAAAGAGCGGTCGAAGAAGCGGCATTGCGCGTGCGGGAAGGCGCACCGATCGGCAGATCGCTGGCCGCGCGCAAGCTCTTCCCGCCCATGATGATTCATTTGATCAGCAGCGGCGAAAGCAGCGGCGAGCTGGAGAAGATGCTCGAACGCGCGGCGACGAACCAGGAGCGCGAGATGGACGGCTTGCTGGCGAACATGACCAATCTGTTGGGTCCATTGATGGTGGTGTTCATGGGCGGCATCGTCATGTTCATCGTGATAGCGCTGTTGTTGCCGATATTCCAGCTCAACGACTTGGTCAAATAGAATGCTCAGAGCAGCTCCCACTTGCACGAGAACCGCGTTTCCGTTTATAACCCGCGCATCAGTTGATTGGTGAAGCAACCGCTTCGAAGGCATGAACGAAAAGCCCGAATCTGAAGAGTTCGAGGAAGAAGACGCCGAAGATGCCCCGCCCGGCGGCGAGGATGTCGACGTGGATCACATCATGCGCGACGTCGATTCCCAGCGGCGTCGAGCGCCGAAGGGAGCGGAGCCCGCGTGGCGGAGGCTGGAGCGGGTCATGGAAGAACGGCGCACGGCCGAACTGATGAGCGATTTCGACGATTATGAGATCGCCGGCCCTGAGGGCGACACGAACGGCGATGCCGACGAATCCGATGAGACGGAACCCGCCGCCAAGGGCCCGCGAAAGAAGAAGAAATCCCGCTAGGACAGCGGGGCGCGATCGGATTGATCAGCACTCACGAACAACCTCGGTGATCCGCGGCGCGTCGGACTGCGCGACCGGATTGGTCGCATGGCCGAAAAGTCCCCTGCGCTTGATGGCATCCGCGACCGGGCCGGGGACCATCTTCTCCCACGATGGATCGCTCTCCTTGATCTTCTTCAGCACATCCCGCGAGAATATGCCCAGGATGTTCGTATCGAACCCGACTATGCCATCGATGTAGTGGCTTTCGAGAAGGTGGGCGTAGAGGTTTGCAAGATGGTCGGCAATACGCACATTCTTCGCGGTGATCAGGACGTTCGATGCGGACGTCTGGACTGACGTGCCGGTCCCGCCGGCGTCCACCACATACCTTTCGTAGGCCTCCTGCCTCATCGGGTAGATGTACAGCTTGACCGCGTTTCGGAAAAGGCGCCCGAAGGACTCCAGGATGCCCCCTTCGAGGTTGTCGTAGTATTTCTCGTTGAATATTTCCAGCAGGTTGTTGATCCCCATGGCAACCCCGATCATCTCCTTCGTGTAGCGCCGGAAATATGAGGTGAGCCGGTAGTACTCCGAGTAGTTGGAGATGAGGACGGTAAAGCCGATGTCGCCCAAGAGGTCGACGCGCGCGAGAAAATCCTGAGCGTCGAGCGCACCGCCTGAGAGCAGGTTGTTCATCGTGATCTCCATGAGGACCACCACCTCCCTGCCCTTGACCAGCGGCTCCTGCACGAACTGCGCCGTTGCGCTGTTGATCATGTCGACGTTGACATGGGTCACGGGCCGGAAGCTGCCCCGTTCGACCAGGATCGCTTTCTTGTGCAGCACTTCGGACGGCTGCAGCACCTCTCCCTGCGGCCCGAACATGACCGCGTTGGTGAGCTTGAACTCCACCAGGTGAAGCGACATCAGGCGGTTGTCGATCTTCTCGAAGCAGTGCCCCGAAAAGCGCAGCATGTCGACCTCGATCCTGTCGGTGCCGAGGTTGTCCTGGAGTGATTCAATCAATTTCCTCGGATCGGCGCGGTAATACAGAGCGCCGTAGACCAGGTTGACCCCGACGATGCCGAGCGCCTGCTGCTGCAGGAGCGCGTCCTTGTCCCACATGCGCACATGCAGCACGATCTCGCTCGGCTCGCCCATGGGCTCGGTCTGAAAACGAATTCCCAGCCAGCCGTGGGCCTCGTTCGTGCCCTTGAAGTTTATGGTCGCAACCGTGTCCGCGAAGACGAAGAATTTGGTCTTGTCGCCGCGGCTCGCCGACAGGCGCTCGATCAAGAGGCCGTATTCGTGATCCAGCATCAGCTCCAGGCGCTCGCGGGACACGTACCTGGGCGCCTTCCCATAGATCGCATCGCTGAATACCATGTCGTAGGCTGAAATCGACTTGGCGATGGTCCCCGAGGCCCCGCCGGCATGGAAGAACTCGCGCGCGACCTCCTGCCCGGCGCCGATTTCCGCAAACGTACCGTACAGCGGCGCGTCGAAGTTGATCGTGCGTGCCTTCTGTGTCGTCGTCAGCAGTTCCTTACTCTCGTTCATCAGATATTCGGCGTGGCTTCTCCGGCCTTTCGGCCGGAGAGGAAACACCGCTCCTTGCAGTTGGATGTCAAGCTCGTCACCTCATGCTCGCCGTCGTGTTCTGGACGGACGTTCTTTGTGAAGCGTAGTACAGCGAGCTTCAGTCGGCTAGCGCTTATCTTGTGATGACAGCCATCGTCAAAAGCGATCGTTCACCGCATGGCGAAATATCCTATGAACGGGTCGTCGGAAGGACACGGCACTTTCAGAGGTCCTGCGGTCGCTTGGCCCCGATCTCGGTGGTACTAGTGAAAATTGCGCGATGCCACCGTCAGATCGCCGAGCAGCGACGATAGATTCGTCAGGCGCTGCGCGATGACATGCTGTACATCGCCCTCGCGCTGCAGCTTGCCGTGCACCTCGAGCAAACGCGACTCCAGGAGCGCGGCACGCTGTTCGACCGCCACGCGATTCCACACGATCAAATTCACATAGCCGGTCTCGTCTTCCATGGTGACGAAAGTCACGCCTCCCGCACTGCCCGGCCGCTGGCGCGTAATGACCAGACCGGCCGTTTTCACCCACTTGCCGTTGGGCTGATCCCACAATTCCCGGGTGGGTACCACGCCGCGCCTCTGCAATCGATCGCGCAACAGCGCCAACGGATGCCGCCGCAGCGTCAATCCCAAGCTGCCATAGTCGGCAACGATGTCCTGGCCCTCGCGCGGTGCGCGCAGCAGCGGAATACCTTCATCGACGGCGGTTGCCGCAGGCAGCAACGGCAGCGCACGCTCCACGCCCGTGACCTGCCATACCGCCCGATGCCGATGCCCGGTGAGTTTCGTCAATGCATCCGCAGCGGCAAGCGCCTCGAGGTCGCGCCGATCGAGCGCGGCGCGCTCGGCCAAATCCGCGATACCGTCTAAAGCACGCAGAGCCCGCATGGCCAACAGCCGCCTGGCGCCTTCTTGCGATAAATGCTTCACCAGACGCAGCCCCAGGCGCAGCGCCGGCCGGCCATCCACGCGCCGCTCCAGCGTGCAATCCCAGCCGCTGATCGTCACGTCCACGGCACGCACTTCCACCCCATGAGCGCGTGCATCGCGCACCAATTGTGCGGGCGCGTAGAAACCCATCGGCTGGCTGTTGAGGAGCGCCGCGCAAAATGCCGCGGGTTCGTAGTGCTTCAACCACGCGGAGATGTAGACCAGGAGCGCGAAGCTGGCGGAATGCGATTCCGGAAATCCATAATCACCGAACCCCAGAATCTGATTGAATATCTGGTTGGCGAAACTTTCCGAATAACCGCGCTCGCGCATGCCATCGATGAGCTGGTGCTGGAAAGGCTCCAATCCGCCCTTGCGCTTCCAAGCGGCCATGGCGCGCCGCAACCGATCGGCTTCGCCCGGGGAAAAGCCGGCTGCGACAATCGCCAGCTGCATCACTTGTTCCTGGAAAATCGGCACACCCAGCGTGCGCTTGAGCACCGCCTCCACCTCTTTGCTGGGGTAAGTCACCTCTTCCTCCCCGCTGCGGCGGCGCAGGTAGGGATGCACCATCTCGCCTTGAATGGGCCCCGGACGCACGATGGCCACTTCGATCACCAGATCATAAAAATTCCGCGGCTTGAGGCGCGGCAGCATGGACATCTGCGCCCGCGATTCAATTTGGAACACGCCGATGGTGTCGGCGCGGCAAATCATGTCATACACGGCTTGATCTTCACCCGGCACGCTCGCCAGTTCGAGGTCGCCGGCGGCTGCGGATGAACCGCCGAACTCATTGACGAGGTGAAACGTCCGTCGTATCGCGGTGAGCATCCCCAAGGCCAGCACGTCGACCTTCAGCAGCCCCAGCGCATCGAGATCGTCCTTATCCCATTCGATCACGGTGCGCTCGGGCATCGCCGCATTCTCGATGGGCACGAGTTCATCCAATCGTCCGCGGGCAATGACGAACCCGCCCACGTGCTGCGACAGATGGCGGGGAAAGCCTAAAATCTCGGCCGTCAGCGCCATGAGGCGCGCGATCACAGGATCGTCAGGATCGAACCCGGAAGCGCGAATGCGTTCCGGATCGATGCGCTGGCCATCCCACCATTGCATGCCCCGTGCGAGCCTGTCGACTTGCGCAAGATCCAATCCCAATGCCTTGCCCACGTCCCGCAAGGCGCTGCGCGGACGGTAACAGATCACGGTGGCAGCCAGCGCCGCGCGCTCGCGGCCGTATTTTCCGTAGATATATTGAATGACCTCCTCGCGCCGCTCATGTTCGAAATCCACGTCGATATCCGGCGGCTCGTTGCGCTCTTTGGAAATAAAGCGCTCGAACAGCATGGACATGCGCGACGGGTCCACCTCCGTGATGCGCAGGCAGTAGCAGACCGTCGAGTTGGCCGCAGAGCCTCGTCCCTGACAGAGAATTTTCTGCGAACGCGCATAGTCGACGATATCGTGCACGGTCAGGAAAAATGGCTCGAAGTTGAGCTCGGCGATCAATCGCAATTCATGCTCGATGTTCTCGCGCACGGCAGCGGGCGCCCCCGCAGGCCATCGGTAAGCACAGCCTTGCATCGTCAGTGCGCGCAAATGGCTCGCCGGAGTTTCTCCGGTAGGCACGATTTCTTCCGGGTACTCGTAGCGCAATTCATCGAGCTTGAAGGTGCAGCGTTCGGCAATGTGCAGTGTTTCCGCCAGCAGCGGTGCCGGATACAGTTCACCCAGGCGCTGCAAGGAGCGTAAGGAGCGCTCGCCATTCGGGTACAAGGCGTAGCCGGCGGCTTGCAGCGGCTGCCCTATGCGAATCGCCGTCAGCACATCCTGCAAGGCCCGGCGGCTGCGCCGATGCATATGCACATCGCCCGCCGCTACGCACGGCAACTGCAGCGTCCGGCCCAGCGTTTCGAGCAGTGCCAAACGCCGCGTATCATGGCCGCCCGTCAAAAGTTCCACGCCTATCCAGAGGCGCCCGGCGAACCGATCCCGCAACCAGCGGCCATCCGCCTCCTGACGCTGCAATACCGCTTTGTCGGCGCGCGGCAGCCAGATGATCAAACATCCGGCGAGTGCGTTCTCCAGATCGGTGCGCGCGAGCGCATAACATCCCTTGCGGGTGGCGCGGCGCGCTTTGCTGATCAAGCGGCTCATGGCGCCATAGCTCTCCCGATCGGTTGCCAGAACCACGAGTTTCAGTTGACTCGGGCCATCCTGGCCCTCGCCCTGCGGGCGCCCTGCGCGCGTCTGTTCCGGCATCCTGCCTCCGCGTTGGTCGAGGCATTTGAGTTCGGTGCCGATGATCAGCGGCAGCCCAAGTTCTTTTGCGGCGACGTGAGCGCGTACCACGCCCGCCAATGAGCATTCATCGGTGAGCGCCAGTCCGCTGTAATTCAAAGCCTTCGCCTGTGCGACCAGTTCTTCGGGCTGCGAAGCACCCCGCAAAAAGGAAAAATTACTCAAAGCATGCAGTTCGGCGTACACGAAAGGCCTTTAGGCGAAAACGCCGTGCACATACCAGCGTTTGGAATGACGCTCCTGAAAAACCCATAGCCGGATGCCCTGCGATCGACTCGGGCCATCCTGGCCCTCGCCCTGCAGGCGCCCTGCGGGTTGACGCGCGACGTAGTAGTCGCGCGCCACGCCCTTGCCGTCCCACCAACCGCTCTCGATACGTTCAGGGCCTTGCAGTAGTTCCGGCTTCGTCAAAGCCAACGGCTCGTTCAGCAACCAGATTGGACGCGGCATGCCCTGATCGATCACTCCTTCCTGAACCTTGGGCGCGGCGGTCAAGCGTAGGTCATGAACCCGCCGCCACGCCGCTTCCGGCCTGTGTTCCGGATTCAAACAGACGCCATACACCGCCTCCTCGCCCAAGCGGGCACGCAAACGCTCCACCAATTGACTCGGGCCATCCTGGCCCTCGCCCTGCGGGCGCCCTGCGGGCGTCGGCTCCGGCGTCCTGCCTGCGCATTGCGGCGCGCTATCGCGGCTGCCTGCCCCGTTTAATCCCGCAAAAGCATCGAGTGAACTGGCCGAGAGTCCCCGCAAGGGACCGGAAATGAGTTCCAGGGCCCGAACCGGCGCTTTGAGCTCCAGGCGCCACAGCTTTTGACAGAGCACATCGCTCAGCCGCCGGCGTTCACTCGTGATGCTCGCGAGGCCCAGTTGGACCCGGGTCGGCGGCACTGATCGATGCCTGAGCCTTAGCTGCAAAGCCTGCACACCCGCCTGTCTTCTGAGCAAAAACTGCGCACAGCGTTCGATCAGAGGTTCGAGCGCTTTTTCCAAATAAGCGACATGTTCGATTTCCGTTTCGAAATCACAGCGTTCGCGAAAGCGTTCACGCGGCACGAATGCTCTGCGCGGCGCAGGCTGCCGCGCCAGCGCGATGTCCAGATCCTGCACCACGGCAGGATGCAATCGACGCGCAAGACCGGCGCGCGGCAGGCGCATCAGCTCTCCCAGGCGCGTGATACCCATGGCGCGCAAGGTTTGCAGCAGTTCATCGTCCCAGGCCGTACAAGCAAGCGGCACCTTGGCGAGGTGGCCCGGCAGCGCCTCAACATTCTCTATCAGCTTAGGATCGCCGGCGCGCGCCAGCCACAACGCCGCGAAAGTCGATGGTGCGGTGGCGCTCTGATGCCTGCAGTGCCAGTTGCCGCCAACAGGCATCCATGTCGGCATGCAGTCGCGGCAGCGAACCGAACAACTTCACGCTGCCCTTGATCTCCAGCAGTAAAGCGTTGGGCGGCTCGATGCTGACGAAAGAAGTGAACGTCTGCGCGTGCAGACAGAGCTGTTGCAGCAAGACGGCAGAGGATTCCCGAGCCATTTCCGGGAAGACCGCGGCATACCAAAGTTGCCGCGGGAGTGCGGCCGGTTGCGCGTGTGCGGTGGGGTCTGCGGTACCAGGGTCTGCGGCGCGCTGGATACGGACGCAGGCGGCGCTACGGGTATGGAGGCCGGTGGAGCACCGGCGTGGCCCCCCGCGGCGGGTGCTGACTGGGTGGGGCGGTATTCGGCGGCGGCAAATAGGTCTGCCGTCCGCGATTTCGCGGCGCGCGATCTCAAGGGGCACCAAGATCTACCGGACCCGGCCGACCGCCTTGCACTTTGAGCAGATCGAGGCGCGCCTCGTGTTCACCGCCACTCAGAGCCAAGCGCAAGTTGGCCGGCGAAGATTCGAAGCGATGTCTTTCGGGACGAAACAACACACCGAGCGAACCGCCCGCTGCGGCGGCAAGCTTCAGTCGCCGCAGCCAGCGGTCATCGGTGCCTTTCAACCAGAGCAACACGGCAGCACAGACTCCCGAACTCAAAGCCTGTTCAGCGGCCCACAAAGCTTCCGTAGCCGTATTGGGCCGAACCACCAACAAACGCCCCAGTTCGATCCCCTGCTGCGCCAAGGCGGGCGCATAAGGTTCGTGAGGGGGTGCAATCCAGACCAGCCACGGCGCCTCACGGCTGCCTTGGGTACTGCGTTGGCAGGCCACCAGCGCCGGCAAAAACAGTTGCACTTCGCCAAGACCGGTCTCATCCACCAATACTTCGATGAGCGACGCCGTCGGCCACCCACCCCCCGGCAAGCGGGCATCCAGCGAGCTTGAACCGGTGGACCAAACCGGACGAGCGGGGGCAGCCGAGGCGTCTTTTAGCTTCCAGACACGTGCATCGGCCAAAATATCGGCGAGGGACGATGCGTCACGCGGCATCCACGTCTTTGCCGCGACGCAGGACACCGACCACCACCCCTTCGATGATCATGGGTTGTTCTTTGAGATCGATGCGAATGGGTTCGAAGTCGGCGTTTTCAGGCAACAGCCAGACGATCGTGCCTTCTTGCCGATAACGCTTGACCGTGACCTCGTTTTCCAAACGTGCGACCACGATTTGACGATTGCGCACTTCGGGCGTGCGATGCACGGCAACCAAATCACCATCGAAAATACCGGCATTTTTCATGCTCATGCCCTGCACTTTCAGCAGATAATGCGGCCGCGGCTGGAATAATTGCGGGTCGATTTGGTAGCGCTTTTCGATATGTTCTTCCGCCAAGATCGGACGGCCGGCAGCCACGCGGCCGATGAGCGGCAGACCCAATTGTTCACGCAGAATGTCTTTGAGTTGAATGCCGCGAGACGCACCCGGGATGAGATCGATGACGCCCTTGCGCTGTAAGGCACGCAAGTGCTCCTCGGCAGCATTCGGAGACTTGAACCCGAGGGTGCGAGCGATTTCCGCACGAGTGGGCGGCATGCCGCTTTCGGAAATCGCATCTTGAATCAGCCTCAGGATCTGAGTTTGACGGGGCGTAAGGTCCGACATGCTTCACCTGTATATGTAGACAGTTCCTGTCATTATATACAGTCTATGGGCGCTGGCAAGTTCTGACGGAAAACTTTCCAAGACCCCTCTGGCATGGACATTTTATCCGCCCCCGGCCTCACCTCGGAGCCGCATTCCGGCAATGCTCGCCAGACCACGACCAGATAAACGGTACTGACTGCTCCCGGGTGCTTTTGGCCGCGAGACCTTCAGAACCGACCATCGATTGTCGGCATCGGACAAAACGTCGTTGAACGCTGCAAGCCGATGACGCTGAGGCTATCGACGCCCTCGACGCGCACCGAACAAACCTCCCAAGTGACAAGAAGCAAAAATGCTGTCCTGAATCCGGCGGTATCGCCTGAATTTCCGCGACGTCCACACATGCCGACCCTCGCCCGAGGAGAAAAGCGTCGTCAGCGCGCAAATGCTCCCAAGTCAAGGCGTTGTCACAGAACTCTGCAATGGACATGACCATCATCAATGCCTGTAAAATTTGCATTTAAATTGCGCATTCTTAATGTTGGACATTACGTGTCAGAAATGAACTACGCTGAAAAGCGTCTTGATTTACCGACATAACGCGATTTTCAGTTGCAATCGAGGCGCGAATTTGGCTTCATGTAGGACTGTGCTGCGACGCGGGCGGGCTCGATGGCGTGTCCGTACCGGCTGTGGCAACACATCGGAGTCTTCCGACACCAATGAATTAACCCTAGGGGAATATTTTTATGAATCTGATAAGCACACTAAAGGTCTCTCTCGCCGCGGGTTGCGTCATCGCATTCGCGGGGTGCACGGACCTCAAGCCCATCCAAGCGCAGATCGATGACCTGAAGTCACAGGTCAGCAAGCTGCAGGGCGATACGTCGAGGGCTGCGAGCGAAGCGGCTGCGGCGCACGCTGCGGCGACTAGCGCTCAATCGGCGGCCTCAGGCGCCCAGAGCACGGCGAACCAGGCGTTGTCGACCGCGCAAGCGAATTCAACCGCCATCGAAGCGATCAACGAGAAGATCGATCGCATGTTCAAGAAGTCCGTCTCCAAGTAATCGATTGATCTGAGCCTTTGAACGCCGCGGTAATCCCGCGGCGTTTTTTTTGGGGGTGTTACTACGCACCTGGCCAATCCATTGGGTCCTCAATATCGAACCAGCGCCGATCCCCAGGTAAATCCGCCGCCGAATGCCTCGAGCAGCAGCAGCTGGCCGCGCTTGATCCGGCCATCGCGAATGCCGGTATCAAGTGCCAGCGGCACGGAAGCGGCCGAAGTATTGCCCTGGGTGTCGATGGTCACGATCACCCGCTCCATCGGCAGATCGAGGCGCTTGGCAATGGCTTCGATGATCCGGATATTCGCCTGGTGCGGGATCAGCCAATCAAGTTCTGCCTTGGAAATGTTGTTGGCATTCAAAGTCTCCATGACCAATTGTCCCAGCGTGTTCACCGCCACCTTGTAGACCTCGTTGCCCTTCATCTGCACGCTGGCCTTGCCCTCGCGCACGAGCTTGAAGCCCTTGGAGACGCCATCCGGGTACGCAAGCAGGTCTTTGTACTTGCCGTCCGAATGCAGCCGCGTGCTGATGATGCCGGGCTCCGCCGATGGTTGCAGGATCACGGCGCCGGCCCCGTCCGCGAACAGCACGCAAGTGCCGCGGTCGTTCCAGTCGATGATCCGGGTCAGGGTCTCGGCACCCACCACCAGGGCGCATTTCGATTCGCCGAGCCGGACGAATTTATCCGCAACGCTCAACGCATAGACGAAACCGGTGCACGCCGCTTCCATGCTGAATGCCGGACAGCCGTGGATGCCCAACCGATCCTGCAGCAAGGTGCCGACGTTGGGGAAGACCAGGTCCGGCGTCGTGGTGCCGACGCAGATGAGGTCAATGTCCTCCGGCGCGACGCCGGCGGCATCCATGGCGCGCCGCGCCGCGTGCTCAGCGAGATCCGTGGTGGTCTCGCCCTCCGCCGCCACATGACGCTGTGATATCCCGGTGCGGGTGCGAATCCATTCGTCGCTGGTGTCGACCAGTTTTTCGAGATCGGCGTTGGTCAGGATTTTTTCCGGCAGATAACTGCCTGTGCCGGCGATTCTTGAGTACATTGAAATCCTTCAAGCGCCGCGTGAAACGCTCATCCGTTGCGCGATCTGAGCCGGTACATCATCGCGCGCCTCCAGAATGGCCACCTCGATGGCGCGTTGAAATCCAAATTGGTCGGTGCCGCCATGACTCTTGATGACGATGCCGTTCAAGCCGACCATCGCCGCGCCATTATAGCGGCGCGGGTCTATCCGCGCGCGCAGCGCGTTGAGTGCCGGCCGCGCGGCGAGATAGCCCAGCTTGCGCAGCGGCGAGCGCGCGAACTCCTCGCGCATGGCATTGGTGATCAGGCGCGACGCGCCCTCCATCACCTTCAACGCGATATTGCCCGTGAATCCGTCGGTCACGACGACATCGACCTTGTCCGAGAAAATGTCATGGCCTTCGACGAAGCCCACGTAGTTGATGTCCGCGGCCGCCATCAGATTGTGGGCCGCCTGGACGATACCGTTGCCCTTGACCTCTTCCTCGCCGATATTGAGCAGTCCCACGCGAGGCCGCTCGTGGGCGCCCTCCAGATCCGCGGCCAGCACCGAGCCCATCACGGCGAACTGGCACAATTGCGCCGGCGTGCATGAGGCGTTGGCGCCGAGGTCCAACATATAGGTGTGGCCGCCGCGCGAGGGGATGATCGAAACGATCGCGGGCCGTTCGACGCCCGGCAACATTTTCAACACGAAGTGTGCCGTCGCCATCAACGCGCCGGTATTGCCGGCACTGACGCAGGCGTGGGCGTCGTTGGCCTTGACCAAATCGATGGCACGGCGCATCGAGGAGTCTTTTTTGCGCCGCAGCGCCTCGCGCGGATGGTCGCTCATTTCGACCACTTCGGTGGCGAAAAGGCACGACACATTGGGCAACACGACCCCGGCCAGCTCTCGCTCCAGGTCGGGCTGCCGGCCCGTCAAGGTAAATCGCACATCGCGAAATTCACGGGCCGCCGCGAGCGCCGCCGGAACGGAGACCGAAGGACCCCGGTCGCCGCTCATGGCGTCGATGGCAATATGAAGCGGCGCAGACACGGTGCGCAATTCGCCGACGGCTAGGTGGACGGCTTATTCTTCGGCAGCTGCCGCATCCGCCTTGGTTTGCAACACTTTCTTCCCGCGATAAAAGCCATCGCGTGAAATGCGATGCCGCGAGTGAGTCTCACCGCTCTTGGCGTCGATGGACACGGCAGGTGCCGCGAGCGCCGAATGGGAGCGATGCATGCCGCGCTTTGACGGGGTCTTTCTGCTTTTTTGAACTGCCATGGGGTATCTGTCCTATCAAGTTTTCTTCAATAAATCCTGCAAAACGGAAAACGGCCGCGGCCGCTTCTCCGGCGAAGGCGCTTTGCCGCAGGCTTCCGGCGTGCTGCACGCCGCAACCACGGGCAAGGCCAACAGCAATTCTTCTTCAGCCAATTCGCGCAAGCTAACCAAGCCTTCATCCATCAGATAAATCTCTCTGGACGACTCCACTGAGGCGTCTGCGTCGCTCGCAAACTCAATCTCACTATCACTGACCAGCGGCAATTCGAAGGCTTGCAGACAACGCTGACAAACCAGCCGCGGCGTCGCCTGCACCGCGACTGTCGCGCCCGCCCGCCCCGCTTCCAACGTCGAGAAAGCGAATCGTGCCTGAACCGACCCGTGCGCATCCGCCAATAAATCCTGCAAGCGCGGCAGCTCACTCAATGCGTAGACGCGCTCCAACACTGCAGCGTCTTCCGCCAGGCGCGCGCAATCTACTCGGTCAGTCGAGCCCGATGCCATGGGCCGCGTATAATAGGGCTCGTCCCCCCCTCTGTCAAAACGAATCCGGTGCAAGTCGTTGTTTTTGAAGTCCCCGCCCCCGCTGATTTTGGCCTCGACTTCGCGCTACCGTCGGGAGCTCTTGGAAAGGCTCGGACTGCCCTTTTCCTGCATCGCGCCGGGGGCGGACGAAACGCCGCAGCCGGCCGAGCGGCCGTTGGCGCTCGTCGGGAGACTGGCCAGGGCAAAAGCCTCTGCCGTCGCCTCGCAGCAGCCCAATGCCTGGGTAATCGGCTCGGACCAAGTTGCCGTTCGCAGCGACGAAACAGGCAAGGAATCGACGCTGGGCAAGCCGGGAACCGAAACGCGCTGCATGGAGCAGCTGCAAAGTTGCTCCGGGCGCGCCATCGTGTTCCTCACGGCCGTGGCCCTGATGCGCCAAGAGGACCACAAACTGTTCGAGTTCATCGACAGCACCCGGGTGACATTCCGCACGTTGGATCGGGCCACCATCGAGCGCTACGTGACCAAAGAGCGGCCGCTGGATTGTGCCGGCGGGTTCAAGAGCGAGAGCCTCGGCATCACGCTGTGCGAATCCATCGACAGCGCAGACCCCAGCGCGCTCATCGGCCTGCCGTTGATCCGCTTGAGTGCAGCGCTGCGCTCAGCGGGTTTTGAACTGCCCTAAGAGCCTGTCGGACTTAGGTCCATCTGCTGCGACGGCGGGGATGCCGGTCCAAATGGGCGCAATTGCTCGTTACATAGTCCCACTATGCGCCTCGCAATTGCGCCCATTTGGCCTCGGCCCCCCACCGTCTCGCGACGATGTCCCTAAGTCCGACAGGCTCCTAGCGAACTATTCATGAACAACGGAAAAGCTCGAAGAAGGCCACGAAAAAAAGCCGACCGTTCATGAATAGCTCAGGCGCGCCTTAGCGCTTCGGTCCGCGCCGCTCCTTCGGAGCCGGCCGCTTCGAGGCCTTGGGCGAGCCGCGGGCGGGTGCCTTGCGCTTCATCGGCGTAATGGTATCGAGCACGGCGGACAGTTCGGTGGGTAGAGGCGCGCTGACGTGGAACGGCACACCGGAGCCCGGCCATTCGAACGCCACGGATTGAGCGTGCAGGAAGGTGCGCTTCAGGCCGTGGGCCTTGAGATCCGCATTTCGCTCGCGGTCGCCGTACTTATCATCGCCCAGCAGCGGATGGCCCGCGAACGAGGCATGGACGCGTATTTGGTGTGTGCGGCCGGTCGGGATGTCGACTTCCATCAACGTGGCCAGCGAGCCGAAAAACTGCACGGGTTTGAAGACGCTGACCGAGTCCTTTCCCGCCGGCGCCACGCGCACATGCCGCTCCCCGTGCTGCCGGTTATCGGTCGCCAGCGGCGCATCGATGCGCTTGGTGCCCAACTGCCAGCTGCCGGCGACCAGGGCGAGATAGGTTTTGTGCATGCCGCCGTTGCGGATCAAGGCATGCAGGGCGGTGAGCGTGCTGCGGTCGCGGGCGATGAGCAAGCAGCCGCTGGTGTCGCGATCGAGACGGTGCACCAACTCGAGCGTTTCGCGCGGCCGCGACGCTCGCAGCGCTTCGATGACGCCGAAACTCATTCCGCTGCCGCCGTGCACCGCAACCCCGGCCGGCTTGTCGATGACCAGCAAATGCCGGTCCTGAAAAATGACCGAGCGCTCCATCAACTCCAACAGGCTGGTGGATGGCTGTCCGGGCTCTGCATCCGCATCGATTCGCACCGGCGGCAGGCGCAGCTCATCGCCTTCTTGAATGCGATATTCCGCGTCCACGCGTTTGCGGTTGACGCGCACCTCGCCCTTGCGCAGCAGCCGGTACACCCGGCTCCGCGGCACCGTTTTGAAATGGCGCATCAGAAAGTTATCGATGCGCTGACCAGCCTCGTCGGCGGTCACCGTGCGCATGGTCAGGGGGCTTTTCGGCCCTAAAGTAGGCAATAAATCGGGAGGCGGGCTGTTCATCACATTTCCCCACATGAAACGCTGGTGTTCGGAATCCTCGACCCTCGAGGGCGAGGAAGATGTCAAAATTCGCTTGATTCGCTCGGGCGTAGTTCTAACGTATTGATTACATTGACCCTGGGAAGTTGTCGTGATAATGTCTCCAAACCGTGTCAGGCGCGACAACCATTAGAAGGGCGCTGGCCCATTTCCTGGTAACGCAAAGACACCGGTTTCCAGTGGCCCCCCATCCGATGGGGAGCCGCATATTAGTTGGTTCTGGAATTCCAGACCATCGCTCGGCCGATGAGACAGACGCGCGACGGCTTAAATCTTAAGCTTAGGCGGCTGACAAGCGGTTAACCGAGAACAAGGCCCCGGGCTTGCTGTATACGTTTTGGCTTAAAGTGATGGAATTGATGCCGGTCGCGTCCCTCGCGTTCGGCACTTACTCTTGCTTTGCCGCAATCATCATCACGACCCCGGCTTCTATTCTCAAGCTCTCCTCGGCCCCTACCACATCAGTTGGGGCACATGAAAAGAATGCTCGTCAACGCAGTTCAAGAAGAAGAACTGCGAGTTGCACTAGTCGACGGTCAAAAACTATACGACTTATCGATTGAGATCCCGTCTCGGGAACAGAAAAAATCCAATATTTATAAAGGCCGGATTACCCGCGTAGAGCCCAGTCTCGAAGCGGCATTCGTCGAATATGGCGCCCAGCGCCATGGCTTCCTGCCGCTGAAAGAAGTCTCCAAGGAGTACTTCCGGACGCAGCCCGCGAATGGCGGCCGCCTCAACATCAAGGATCTCCTGCAAGAAGGCCAGGAGCTGATCGTGCAGGTGGAGAAAGAGGAACGCGGCAACAAGGGCGCCGCCCTCACCACTTTCATCAGTCTCGCCGGCCGATTCTTGGTATTGATGCCGAACAATCCCCGCGCAGGCGGCGTATCGCGCCGCATCGAGGGCGAGGATCGCGAGCAGATGCGCGACGCGATGAACGGACTGGTCATTCCCGACGGCATGGGCGCCATCGTGCGCACCGCCGGCGTCGGCCGCAGCACCGAGGAGCTGCAATGGGATTTGAACAATCTCAGAACTGCGTGGGACGCCATTGTCGCCGCGAACGACGGCAGGCCCGCGCCGTTTCTCATTTTCCAAGAAAGCGACGCGGTGACGCGAGGTCTTCGTGATTACTTCTCGGATGACGTCGGCGAGTGCCTGATCGACCAGCCTGAGGCCTTTCAAAAAGCCCAGGAGTACATGCAGCGCTTCATGCCGCCGGACGCGCAACGCAAGTTGAAGCTCTATACGGACCCGGTGCCGCTGTTTACGCGCTATCAGATCGAGAGCCAGATCGAGTCGGCGTATGCACACAAGGTCACCCTGCCCTCGGGCGGGAGCCTGGTGATCGATCATACCGAGGCGCTGGTGTCGATCGACATCAATTCGGCGCGCAGCACGCGAGGCGGCGACATCGAGGCCACCGCGCGCAATACCAACTTGGAAGCCGCCGAGGAAATTGCCCGCCAATTGCGCTTGCGCGACATCGGCGGACTCATCGTCATCGACTTCATCGACATGGAGTCGACGGCCAATCAACGCGCCGTCGAAGACATGCTGCGCGACTCGGTCAAGATGGATCGCGCACGCATCCAGCTTGGCAGGCTGTCGCGCTTCGGCTTGTTGGAATTGTCGCGCCAGCGCCTGCGGCCCGCATTGAGCGAGACGACCCACATCAATTGTCCGCGCTGCAGCGGCATGGGAACGATCCGCGGTGTGGAATCGATGTCGTTGGCCCTGCTGCGGCTGATCGGTGAGGAGGCGCGCAAGGAAAGGACCGGACGGGTCATCACCCAGGTGCCTGTCGATGTCGCGACCTATCTCATGAACGAGAAACGCGAACAGTTGAATCAGATCGAAACGCGCGACAAGGTGTCGCTGGTAATCGTGCCCAATCTGCATATGCAGACCCCCGCCTACTCGATGCGGCGTATTCGCGACGATGAGAAGGAGCTGCCGGAGAATACTGCGGTCAGCTATCAGGTAGCCGATCAGCCCACCGTGGATGATTCGAACATTGGAAATCGGGACAAGAAGCCGCCGGGTGAAGTGCCGCTGGTGCCGAGCATCCTGCCGGCGTCCACCGCGCCCATCGTTCCGATGCCCGTACCCGCTGCCGCACAGGCTCCTGCGGAAACCGTACCAATGGGCCCGCAAGCGGGTGCGTTGGTGAGATTTTGGCGCTGGCTGTTCGGCGACCCCGCTGCCCGTAAGGTGGCAGCGGCGGCTTCTGCCGCGAGCGCTCAGCCTCAACGCGACCGGCCGCCGCAACGCGAGGTTCGTCATGATCGTTATCGCAGCGGCGGCGACCGTGATCGAAGCCGGGACCGGGGAGACCGCGACCGCAATCGCGATGTGCGGCGGGATGGCCCGCGCGATCCGCGCCGCGACGGCCGTCCACGCGGCGACCAGCCGCGTGCGGATAATCGCACCGGGCAGTCTGAACGCGGCGTGAGCGGGCCGCGAGGCGAGGCCCCGCGCCAGGACCAGCCCGCCGCGCCGCGCCAGGACCAGGGCGCTCGCCAGGAGCAGCCACCTCGCCAAGATCAACCTGCGCGCCAAGACCAGGCATCTCGACAGGAGCAAACGCCCCGATCCGACCAAGCAGGGCGTGCCGACCAGCCTCGTGGCGAAGGCGAGCGATCTGCCAACGAGCGCGGCGAGCGCAGTGAGCGAGGAGGACGAAGCCGTCGTCGACGCGGGCGCGGCAGGCGTGAGGGCGGCGAGAATAACGCCAATGGTGCAAGTTCGAGCAATGCCTCGGGTCCGAGCAACGGGAACGTAGGGGGCGATCGCGCACCGGCGTCGCCCGCGGCGCCTTCCCTCGAGCGGGCACCTTATGAGGCGGCGCCCTTCGAGCCGGCCCACGAACGGCCGGCAGCCAATTCAGCGCCCGAGTCGCCACCTCAGCATCGCGAAGCGAATCCCGCGCCGGCTGCGGCGCCGGCGCCCGCACGCGTCGAGACACCGGCCTCGAGCACCGGAACGGACGACAAATACGTCGTGTGGTCGTCCGCCCCGAGCGACGTTCAACGGTCCGGCCCCGACGAACGGTAACGCAGCGCCCGCAGCCTTACCTGCAACGCGAGGCTGACACACGCCAACGCGGCCGCAAGGCCGCGTACGCTGGCGATCGCGATGTCGGAAACGCGGCCGACAATCGAGTGCGAGTAGGGTTGACCCAGCCGCGGCCAAATATAACAAGCCACGCTGAAGGCGATGGCTGCACCGAAGTAGATCACAACCCAATCGATACGCTCTGCGGCGCGGACGAGCCGCTTCGGCGCCGGCGGTTGCGTGCCGCGCCGCAACGCGTAGCAGAGCATCGCCAGTACCGCGGCAAGACCGATCAGGGAACCCAGGTCCTGCATCACGTAAATACCGGGAACATGGCGCCGGCCGATGTCGATGATCAATTCGTCCAGCATCGGGAACATGCGCACGCCGCGCCCGCCTTCGTGAGTGAATCCATCCCAGACCAAGTGGCTTATGGCGCCGGCCAGTATGCCGAGGGCGGCCAGCAACCATTGACGAAGGCTGCGAATGTCGCCCTCTGCAGCGTAGGGATGCCAGCGGGAATAGGCACCCTCGGGCAGTACCTCCACGACAGGCGTTTTGATCAGGCGCTCGAACGCCCAGTAAGTCAGCAAGCCGACCGGCAAACAAAAGGTGAGCAGCGCGATCGCACTGTGCGTCTCCACCCTCGACATCCCAGGGAAAAACACCCGGAAGTCCGGAACCATCGCGCCGATGACCGTCGCGGACAGCAGCCGCCGGCGCGCCAGCAGGCGCGAGAACGGCAGGACAATCGCGGTATGGGAGATGGTGAAGGGCATGCACGCAATCATATCGCCATGCGCTAGGCCTGTAGCAGCGCCCGCACGCGCTCGAGATCCGCCGGCGTGTCCACCCCTGCGGGGGGCGCATGCGCCAGTGTCACCAGATGGATGTGCATCCCGTGCTCCAGCGCGCGCAGCTGCTCGAGCTTCTCCGCCGTCTCCAGCGGCGTCGGCGCCCACGCCGCAAATTGCAGCAGGCTGCGCACGCGGTAGGCGTAGATGCCGATGTGGCGCCACGCGCCGGCGAACGAGGTTGGTTCATCGGCGACCACACTGTCGCGCGGCCAGGGCACGGGGGCGCGGCTGAAGTACAGCGCCCGCCCGTCCTCGGCACGCAGCGCCTTCACGCAATTCGGATCCAGAAATTCCCGCAATGATTCGATCGGCGCCACCGCGCTGGCCATGTCGCTGCGCGCGACGTCGCGCAGCGACTGCGCCACCTCGGCGACCAGCGCCGCAGGCATCATCGGTTCATCTCCCTGCAAGTTGACCACGATATCGTCGGCGGCGAACGCCCTGGCGCGCACGACTTCCGCGAGCCGGTCGGTGCCCGACGCGTGCTGTGCCGAGGTCATCAAGCAATCGGCGCCGAATCCGCAGGCAGCGGCGCGAATGCGCTCATCGTCCGTGGCCACGATCACCGAGGCCGCACCGCTGGCGGCGGCGCTGCGCCACACCCATTGAATCAGGGGCCATTCGCCGATCTTGAGCAACGCTTTGCCGGGCAGCCGCGTCGATCCAAAGCGCGCCGGTATGATGACGTGGAACACAGGTGTTGCCGGCGGCCGCAGCAGGCGCATCATTACCCGGACCGGCTCCTAGGTTTCCAGCAGAGGATCGTCGGCTGCCAGCACCCGCGCTTCTTCCGGCAGCATCAATGGAATGCCGTCGCGCACCGCGTAGGCCAGCCGGTCCGGGCGGCATATGAGTTCGAGGGAAGCGCCCGCACCGGCGCTGCGCAGCGGACCCTTGCAGATCGGGCAGACCAACAATTCCAGCAATCGCTTATCCATACTTCCTCACGCGCGTGCGGCACGCTTCTCGATAGACTGAACCACAATGCTTTGCAGCGCTTCGCGGTCACCGTCGTCGAAGACCACGCTAACCGGAACGTACCAATGCTGGGGACCGGCTATTTCCCCGCATTTTACGGCATCTTTCTCGGTCATGAGCACCGGAAGATCGTCGGCGAAGGAAATATCGCCGATCTGCAATCGCGCGTGGTCGGGCAAGGCATGCGCAATGACATTGATGCCCATCGATTGCAGCATCGTGAAAAACCGCTGCGGATTGCCGATGGCGGCGACCGCGTGCACGGACCGGCCCGCAAACTCGCTCAGAGGCTTTGGCGGTGCCGTACCTGAGGGCGATGGCGCTGCCGGCCTCCAGGCGCATGCGCAACGCCCCGGCGAGCGATGCATGACCCGCGATGACCGCAGGACCGCCGTTGACCACCACCGCGTCTGCGTCCTTCAAGCGCGCCGGTGCTTCGCGCAGCGGTCCTGCCGGCAGCAGGCGTCCGTTGCCGAAACGCCGCTCGCCGTCCACGACGATGATTTCGCAGTCGCGCACCAAGGCGTAATGCTGCAGTCCATCGTCGCTCACGATGATGTCGCAGCCGGCATCGATCAGCAGCTGCGCCGCCGCCGGGCGATCGCGGCCGACGGCAACCGGCACCCGCGTTCGGCGCGCCAGCACCAGCGCTTCATCGCCGACGGCGTTTGAATCATCGGAGCCTTGCACCAGCCGCGCGCGCCGCGACGAACCACCGTAGCCGCGCGTCACCACTCCAGGCCTGAATCCTCGATCGGCCAGGTAAGCGGCCAGCCAACAGACCAGCGGGGTCTTACCCGTGCCCCCCTACGCTCACATTGCCGATGACGATCACCGGCCTCGTCAGCGGCTGGGGGCGGCGCCACCCCTTGGCATAGGCGAACCGGCGCCATCGCGATACGGCACCGTACATTGCCGACAGCGGCGTCAGCCACCACGGTGCCGGTGCACGCCCATACCAAATTTCATCGAAGATCATGCTATTTCCCCGCAAGAAACGCTGGCCTTCAAGCCGGTGCCATGAGCCTGTCCGAGTAATGATCGCCGTCGCGAGGGGCGGCCGCGGCAGGCGCATCCTTACTCAGACAGGCTCCCAGATAGCGACACGACCGCATGCCTGCGCCGTTCAAGCGTTGAACTGCATCCCGTGCAGAGCGGCGTACAGGCCGCCGCGCGCCAGCAAATCTTGATGGCTGCCGGTCTCCACGATCCGGCCTTGATCGAGCACGATGATGCGGTCGGCGTTTTCGACCGTCGAGAGCCGGTGCGCAATCACCAGCGTGGTCCGCCCTTGCATGAGCACCGCAAGCTCTTGCTGCACGCGCCGCTCCGATTCGTTGTCGAGCGCCGCAGTCGCTTCGTCCAGGATCAACACCGGCGAATCTTTGAGCAAGGCTCGTGCGATGGAAATTCGCTGCCGCTGACCGCCGGAAAAATTCTGGCCCCGATCGGTGAGCAAAGTGGCGAATCCCTGCGGCTGCTGGTCCACGAACTCCATGACGTTCGCGGCGCGCGCAGCCGCCTCCACTTCGGCATCGGTTTTGCCGACGGCATTGAAGGCGATGTTGTTGCGGATGGTATCGTTGAACAGCACCACATCCTGGCTGACCATGCTCACCTGCGAACGCAGGTCGGTCAATCGGTACTCGCGCACGTCGACGCCATCCAACAATACCGCTCCCTGCTGCACATCATAGAAACGCGGCACCAGGCCGACCAGCGTGGTCTTGCCGCTTCCCGATCGGCCGACGATCGCGACGGTCTCGCCGGGCCTGACCTGAAAACTCACGTCGTTCAGCACATCGCCCTTCTCCGCCCCGTAGGCGAAAGACACGTTGCGAAATTCGATCTCGCCCCGCGCCCTTGCAATGGCCAATGCGCCGCCGGTGCCCTCGGTCGGCTGATCGACGATCTCGAACACGCTTTGGCCGGCGGCGATGCCCTGCTGCAGCGGCCCGCTCATGTTGACCAGGCTGCGCAGCGGCGCGGGAATGAGCATCAACGCGGTCAGAAACGCAAAGAAATCGTCGACTTTCATGTGATCGGAAAACACCAGGCGTATCGACACGTAAAGCACACTGCCGAGCGCGATCGCGGCAATGCACTGCACGACCGGGTTGCTGATCGCCCTGGCGCGCACCAATTTCATGTTCGAGGCCCGGTTGTGCTCGTTGACCTGCTCGAATCGTTGCGTTTGATGATCTTCAGCATTGAAAATCTTGATCAAGCGATGCGCATCGATGGCCTCTTTGGCGACACGCGTGATGTCGCCCATCGAATTCTGGATGCGCTCGCTGTAGCGCCGGAACACGCGGTTCGCGATTTTCATCAGCCAGGCGATAACCGGGGCAAGGAGGATGCAGAACAGCGCGAGGCGCCAGTTCATGTAAAAAAGATAGATGAGCAAAGCCAGGATGGTGAGGCTGTCGCTCATGAGCTCGATTGCCGCGCTGGTCGCGGCGGCCGCCACCAGCTCGACGTTATTGGTGAGTTTCGAGAGCAGATGTCCGGATTGCTGCTGATCCAGATAGGCCGTGGGCAGGCGCAGGTAGTGCGAGAACACATCGCGCCTCAGACCCTTGATGACCTGCCTGCCGACCCAGCTGGGAAAATAGGATTGCACGTAATCGCCGACGCCGCGCAACGCGAATAACACCACCACCCCGATGGGTACTTCCCACTGGATCTTGGGATTGTGATTGATGAATGCGCCGTTCAGGAATGTCTTGACCAGATATACCAGCGCCGCATTGGAGGTGGCGAATAATATGGCCCCGAGAAAGCCGATCAGAAACACGCCTGTATACGGCTTCGCGTATTTCAACAGGCGGCGATAAATCGACCACCCATCGGCAGCAGGTTTGGCGCCGGCACCCGCCGCGGCGCTCAAGGGGCCGCATCCTCATGCACGGTTGCGATGTTGAGTTGCGCGAATCCCAGGCGCCCGGCGACATCCATGGCGGTAACAACCGCCTGGTGCGTGGTTCGGGCATCGGCGCGGATCGTGATCGGGCCGCGATCCGCGCCGGCCTCCTTCAGCAAGGCCGCGCGCAAGGTATCGGGACTCGAATTGATCAACGTGCGCTCATTGACGCGATAGTTGCCTTCCATGGTCACGGTGACCACCAAGGGCTCGTGCGAGCCCCGCGGCACCGGCGTGTCGCTCGACTGCGGCAGGTGAACCTTGACCCGCCCCTCCTGGTTGAAGGTGGTGGACACCATGAAAAAAATCAACAGCACCAGCAGCACGTCGATCATCGAAATCAGATTGATCTCGGGATCCTCGCGGTGGCGCGGGCGCAAGTTCATCGGTGGACGGCGCTGCGCTGGTTCACGCCGCGCTCATCGACGCCGCGCTCGTCCAATGCGTCGACGAGTTTCATGGCTTCCTTCTCCATCCGGATCACCAAGCGCTCGACCTTGCCCCGCAAGTAGCGATAGGCAATGAGCGAGGGGATGGCCACGGTCAACCCCGCCGCGGTCGTGATCAGTGCCTCGCCGATGCCGCCGGACAGGGTTCTCGGGTCGCCGAGTCCGCTGGCCGTGATGGCATTGAATGCGTGAATGATGCCGGCAACCGTTCCCAGCAATCCGAGCAAGGGAGCAATGGCCGCAATCGTCCCCAGCGTGTTGAGGAAGCGCTCCAAGTCATGAATGACATGGCGGCCGCCGTCTTCCAGGCGCTCGACCATCAAGGCCCGCGGCCGGTTGCGATTGGCAATGCCGATGGCCAGCAGTTTGCCCAAGGGCGAATTCTGCTCCAATGCCGAGACCAGCTTGTCGCTCAGCTGGTCCGCTTCGATCCAGTTCCAGACTTTTTGAGCCAGGTCACGCGGGATGACACGGTTGCTCTGTAGAGTCCAGAGACGCTCCAAAATAATGGCCACCGCTGCGATGGAACATAAGATGATCGGCCACATGAAACCGCCGCCCGCGCGGATGATCTCCCACATTGCGTCCTCGTTTAAGTCAAATAAAGGCAGCGGGCATGATACTTGACCGCCGACTGTTCAGACAGTGCTTTTGGCACTCGCTTCAAACCATTGATTTACCGACAGGAGCCTGTCTGAGTATTGCGCGTGAGCCGCACGGAAGACTCAAACAGGCTCCCGGTCGACTAGTCCAGTACGGCCGTCACGAAAACGGCATAATGGCAACGGGAGCGTAAAAACTAAAACATGAAACGCTGGCTCAAACGCATTACACCGGACCGCGGTCTTCTGGAGAAGCACTGGTGTCTGAAGCATTTCACGGCCGTGATGCTCGACCGCCAATGCTGGACATTCAACCGCTCCAGTGTCACCCGCTCATTCGCTCTCGGCCTGTTCATCGCTTTCATTCCGCCGACCCCCCTGCTCCCGGTGCACCTCGTGACCTGCACGCTGCTCGGCATCTACTTGCGCCTCAACCTGCCGGTCATGTTCGCCACCGTTTTTGTCAGCAACCCCTTCACCTGGCTGCCCCAGGTGGCCGGCTCCCTCTGGGTGGGGGCGAAGCTCCTGGGACTGGATTTGATGCCATTCCTGCACGCCATCAGCCATCAGACCTTCTGGGCGGAAATCAGCCTGCTGTGGGCACCGCTGCTGCTCGGTGCGCTGGTTCTCGGCTTGATCGCCGCCGCCTCCGGTTATGTGCTGGCGCAAGCCGCATGGCGCGCCCGGGTCGTCTACCAGCTGCGGCGCCGTCGGGCACGCTCAAGCGGCCGCGGCGTGGCGCTCGACTAGGACGCCATCCTCCAAGGTCAGCACCCGATCCAGGCGCGCCGCCAATCTTTCATCGTGGGTCACGATGACCAGACTGGTGCCGAGTTCACGATTGAGCTCCAGCATCAGCTCGAACACCTGCGCGGCATTCTTGCCGTCCAGATTTCCGGTAGGCTCATCGGCCAACACCAGTTTCGGCCGCGTCACCAACGCGCGCGCCACGGCCGCGCGCTGGCGTTCCCCGCCGGACAGCTGTGATGGACGATGGTTCAAGCGTTCCGCCAAGCCGACGCGGGACAGCAGCGCACCGGCCTCACGCTTCGCATCGCGAGGCTGCATCCGCCGCACCAGCAGGGGCATGGCCACATTTTCCAAGGCGGTGAATTCAGGCAGCAAATGATGAAATTGGTAGACGAACCCGACGGCATGGTTGCGCAGCCGCCCGCGCTCGGTATCGTTCAGCTGATTCATGGCCGATCCTGCGATGCCCACCGTGCCGCGCGTCGGCAAATCCAAGCCTCCCAGCAGTTGCAACAGTGTCGTCTTGCCGGAGCCGGATGCGCCGACGATGGCGATACGCTCGCCGCTTCGGACACGGATGTTCGCCCCGCGCAGCACCTGCAGCGTCACGCCGCCCTGGATGAACTCTTTGACCAGATCCGCCCCCTCGAGCACCGTATCGTTTGAAGTCGGCATCGTCTTACCCTCAATCGTTTCGCAAGGATTCGGCCGGCAGCAGCCGCGCGGCGCGCACCGCCGGATACACGGTGGAGACGCACGCCAGCACAAATGCGAATCCGCAGATTCGCAGCACGTCGCTGGTTCGTACATGTGCCGGCAGGTCGCTCATGAAATACACGCGTGCGTCGAGGAATTTGAATCCGACGACGGCCTCCAGCGCATGCACCAGTTCCTGCAGATTCACCGCGACGAGCACACCCAACAGCACGCCGCCGAGGATGCCGAGCATTCCGATCAGGCTGCCCTGTACGACGAACACCGACAGGACACTGCCGGGCGAGGAGCCGAAAGTGCGCATGATCGCGATGTCGCGGCGTTTGTCCTTGACCACCATGACCATGGTCGACACGATGTTGAAGGCGGCAACCCCGACCATCAATGAAAGAATCACGAAAAGAATGCGCTTGGTGATCGTGATGGAGCGAAAGAAATTCACATGCTCGTTGGTCCAATCTTGAATCTCGACCCCGCCGCCGATGGCGATGGCGGCCGCACGCGACACGCGCGGCGCGGCGTACATGTTGGCGAGGTTCAGGCGGATGCCCGTGACGTCATCGCCCATGCGCAGCAGTTTCGCCGCATCCTGCATTGCCGCCACGGCGATGCGCCGATCGTATTCATACATGCCGACCGAGAGTATCCCCGCGACTTCGAATGAGCGCATCCGCGGGATCACACCGAGCGGCGTGACATCGCCAAGCGCCACGATCAGCACCACGCGATCTCCGAGCTTTACGCCAAGCTCATCGGCCAAGTCCTTGCCGAGAATGATCCGATAGCTGCCGGCGGTCAGATCGGCGAGCCGGCCGCTCAGCAGGTGCGGAGCCAGGTTGACCACGTGCGCCTCCGACTCGGGCACGATGCCCCGCAACAGCACGCCGGAGGACTTCTCGCCGTGGGTCATGAGGCTTTGTTCTTCGATATACGGCGACGCGCCGACGATGCCCGGGAAGCCCCCGAGTTTGGTGATGTCGGCACGCCAATTCGGGATGCGTCCTTCGATGCCGGAGATGGTCGCATGCGCCGTCAGGCTCAAGATCCTGGTGCGCAGCACCTCCTCGAAGCCGTTCATGACGGAGAGCACCACGATCAAGACCGCAACGCCCAAGGCCAGTCCGAGAATGGCGATGCCGGCGATCAGCGACACGAACCCCCGGTGCGACGACGCGCGCAGGTACCGAAACCCTAGGAATCCTTCATACCAATAGTGCTTCATTCGTAGCGCAACGCCTCGGCAGGCTGGGTGCGCGACGCCTGGAATGCCGGATAGACGGTCGCGACGAAAGTCAGCAGCAATGCGGCGACGGCAATCCTGACGACATCCGGGGGATGCAACTCGCTCGGGATGCCGGAAATGTAGAAGACGTCCGGGTCCATGATGTGGAACCCGAAATTCGTCTCCAGAAAAGGCACGATCACATCGACGTTCAGTGCCAGCGTCAGGCCCAGCCCCACGCCGAGCGCCGTGCCGATCCAGCCGATGAGCACCCCTTGAGTCATGAATACGGCCACCACGCCTCGAGGACTCAATCCCAGTGTGCGCAAAATGGCGATGTCGGTGCGCTTGTCGTTCACCACCATGACCAGCGTCGCCACGATGTTGAACACCGCGACCGCCACGATCAGCATGAGCATCAAGCCCGTCGTGGTCTTCTCGATGTGGATCGCACGAAAATAGGCTTCATTCTCCTCGGTCCAATCGCGCACCTTGAGCGGCGGATTCAAGCGCGCGTCCGCAATGCGCGATAACCGCGGCGCCTGGAGCACATCATCGAACTTGAGCCTGATGCCGGTGGGTCCTTGCAGTCCCCGCAGCGCCTCGGCGTCGCTCAGATTGATCAACGCCAGCACACTGTCATGCTCCTGCAAGCCGACTTCAAAGGTTCCGGCCACCTGGAATTCCTGCAGGCGCGGCGCGAACGCCCCGTTGGCGGCGTTGCCCGGAATCATGACGGTCACCGTATCGCCGGCCCCCACTTGCAGCTGGTAGGCCAGCGATCGCCCCAGAATGATGCGATTGGAGCCGGGTTTGAGATCACTGAGCCTCCCCTCGCGCATGGCATCGTCGATGGATGAAACTTTCGGTTCCGAATCAGGGTCGATGCCGCGCACGATGGCCCCGCTCATCGAGGATTGCCGGCTGAGCATGGCGTCGGTATCCAGGAACGGCGCAGCGCCCTCGAGCCCCGCAGAGCCCTGAAGCCGGCCGATCTTGGCCCGCCAGTCCGTTATGCCTGCGCCCCCGGAGGTCAGCGTGGCGTGTGCGGACAGGCTCAGCAAGCGGCCCCGCAGTTCCGACTCGAAGCCGTTCATGACGGAAAGGACGGTAATGAGCGCCGCAACGCCCACGGCGACGCCAAGCAGCGACACCCAGGTGATGAAAGAGACGAAAAAACTATGCTCCCGGGCCAGCGAATAACGCAGACCCACGAAGACAGGCAGGGGTTGGAACATGCGCTGACTAACCCTTAAACGGACCGGTTAAATGGCAATGCAATCAGAGTGTTAATTGAGTCAAGTATTGGTCCATAAAGGCAGTGGTATAGTTTCAGGGGGCGCCTTCTTAGGTCCCATAAGTCACATAGGATATCGGTAACAAATGAGGTACGCCATGAGGTATCGAATTCTGCTGCTAGCCGCGGTGCTCGCCAGCGGCCTCGCGGGAGCTGAAACCATTGCCATCGACAACGGCATCGCCGTCAAGCCATCCGACATCGCCACACCCAGCCGAGGCATGACCATGGACCAGGTTGCGGGCAAATTCGGCGCGCCGGCCAGCAAAATCCCGGCCGTTGGAACGCCGCCGATTTCACGCTGGGAGTATCCGGGATTCGTCGTGTATTTCGAGCACGAACACGTCATTCACAGCGTCGTTGTAAATTCGTAAAACTTAATCACGCGTAACCGCACCTAGCCTGCACTATTCATGAACAGCGGAACAGCTTGAAGAAGTGTACGAAAAAAATAAATCATTCATGACCAGTTCAGGCTAGGTTCGCGTAACATCACGGCCGATCCTCGAGGACCCACCGCGACTTCGTTCGCGGCGGGCGTTTTTTGTTTTTCCAAACGCCGATGCCCCTACTCAATCCAATTCTTCCCGGAAACGATGCGCGCCAGGTCAAATGGGGCAAATTGTACGGCGCGGCGCCGGCACTGGCGCTCGCCGAGGCGGCGCCCAATGCCTTAGGTCCGCTCATCGTCATCGCGCGCAGCTCCCGCGAAGCGGAAACCCTGAGCGATGAAATTCGATTCTTTGCGGGCCCCGATTTGAGCGTCAGCGTGTTCCCTGACCTGGAGACGCTCCCCTACGACAGTTTTTCCGCGCACCCGGACATCACCTCGGCGCGACTTGCCACCTTGGCGGAATTGCCGCGCGCCCGCCACGGCGTCTGGCTGGTTGCCATCGACACGCTGCTGCAGCGATTGGCGCCGCGCAGCTACATCGAGGGCTACTCTCTCAAGGTCCATGTGAACGAGACCTTGGATCTTGAAGCGCTGCGCGTGCAGTTGGCGCTGGCCGGCTATGCCGCCGTGACGCAGGTCGTCGCGCATGGCGAATTCGCCGTGCGCGGCTCGCTCATCGATGTGTTTCCCATGGGCTCCGATACACCCTACCGCATCGATCTGCTGGATCGCGATGTCGACAGCATCCGGCGCTTCGACCCGGACACCCAGCGTTCGCTCGACAAGCTCGATCGCATTCACTTGTTGCCGGCGCGCGAAACTCCATTGAACCCGGAAGCCGTGCGCGAATTCCGGCGCCGCTACCGTCTTCGATTCACCGGGGATCTTTCCGAACAGGCGGTCTATCGCGACGTCAGCAACGGGATGGCGCCGGGAGGGATCGAATTCTTCCTGCCGCTGTTCTTCGAGCGCACATCGCATCTGTTCGAATACCTGCCGCCGAACAGCACGCTGGTGGAGATCAACGATGCCACCGGTTCGGCCGGCAGCCTGTGGCAGGGTATCGTCGAGCGGCACGAGCAGCTGCGCCATGATCGGCACCGGCCCATCCTGGACCCGGCGGAAATCTATCTAACCCCGACCGAGTTCGCCGAGCATTACGCCCCGTGGGCAAGGATCGAGCTTCACGGGTTCGAATGGCCTCCCGAGACCGCCGGGCCATTCCAGAATTTCCGCAGCATGGCACCGGCAGCGGTGCGCATCGACCCGCGCGCCGAGCAACCCGCCGCTGAACTGGTGTCGCATATCGACGCCAGCGGCGCCAGAATTCTGCTTGCGGCCGAGTCCGCCGGCCGTCGCGAACTCATTTTGGACCTGCTGCGCAGCCGCGACGTCCAACCCAAGATCTTCGACAGCTTTGCCGCCTTCCAGGCGAGCGGACTGAAACTCGGCATTACCGTGTCGCCCGCGGCGTCGGGCCTCACGCTCGAGTCACCGCCGCTGGAAATACTGACCGAATCGCAACTGTTCGGAGACCGCGCACGGCAGGAACGCCGGCGGCGCCGGTCCGAGCGGGATCCGGCGAAGATCCTCAAGGAATTGTCGGACCTGCGGATCGGCGCGCCGGTGGTGCACGAAACGTACGGCGTCGGGCGTTACGTGGGATTGCAGACGATGGATATCGCCGGCTACACCGGTGAATTTCTGGTCCTGGAGTACGCCGACGGCGACAAGCTGTATGTGCCGGTGCAATCACTGCATTTGGTATCGCGGTACACCGGAGCACCGGCGGAAACCGCGCCGCTGCACAAACTCGGCGGGGAGCAGTGGCAGAAGGCGCGCCGCAAGGCCGCTCAGCGTATTCGCGATGTCGCCGCCGAGCTGTTGGATTTGTATTCACGCAGAGCCGCGAGGCTTGGCACACGCATGCTGGCCGGCGAGGCCGAGTACCGGGCATTTCAGTCGGGGTTCCCCTTCGAAGAGACTGCGGATCAGGCCGCCGCCATCGAACAGGTGATCGCGGATCTGAAATCCGACAAGCCCATGGATCGCGTCATCTGCGGCGATGTCGGCTTCGGCAAGACCGAAGTGGCCTTGCGCGCCGCCTTTATCGCGGTGCAGGCGGGTAAGCAGGTGGCGGTTCTGGTGCCCACGACGCTGCTGGCGCAACAACACCACACGACGTTCGCAGACCGCTTTGCCGACTGGCCGGTACGAATCGAGAGCCTGTCGCGCTTCCGCACGAACAAAGAAGCCCAGGGCGTCATCGACGGCGTCGCCGCCGGCACGGTGGATATCGTCGTCGCGACCCAGCGGCTGCTGCAGGGCAAGATTCGCTTCAAGGACTTGGGACTGGTGGTGATCGATGAGGAGCATCGATTCGGTGTGCGCGACAAGGAAAAATTGAAGGCACTGCGTACCGAAGTCGACGTCCTCACCTTGACGGCAACCCCGATTCCCCGAACTCTCAACATGGCCATGGGCGGCCTGCGCGATTTGTCGTTGATCACCACACCCCCTGCCGAACGTCTCGCCGTAAAGACCTTCGTGCTCGAGTGGAATGAAACGGTGGTGCGCGAAGCGGCGTTGCGCGAGATTCGCCGCGGCGGCCAGATCTACTACGTTCACAACACCATAGAGACCATCGAAAAGACCGCGCAGGCCATTCGCGAACTGGTGCCGGAGGCCGTCGTTGCCGTGGGACACGGCCAGATGCGCGAACGCGAGCTCGAGCAGCTGATGCTGGATTTCTATCACCGGCGGTTCAACGTCTTGGTCTGCACCACCATCATCGAGAGCGGCATCGATGTGCCGACGGCCAACACCATCATCATCGACCGCGCGGATCGATTCGGGCTGGCGCAGATTCACCAATTGAGAGGCCGCGTCGGGCGCTCGCATCACCGCGCGTACGCCTACCTCATCACCCCGCCGCGCAAGGCGATGACGGCCGACGCCGTCAAGCGCCTCGAAGCGCTGGAATCGCTCGAAGAGCTCGGCGCCGGATTCACGCTGGCCACGCACGACCTGGAGATTCGCGGCGCCGGTGAACTCTTGGGCGATGAACAGAGCGGCCAGATCCAGGAGATCGGCTACAACTTGTACATGGAGTTATTGGAACGCGCCGTCTCGGCGCTGAAATCCGGCAAGCAACCCGACCTTGAACGGCCGTTGGATGCGGGGCCGGAGGTGGAATTGCACGTGCCGATGCTCATCCCCGAAGACTATGTACCCGACGTGCATTTACGCCTCATGCTGTACAAGCGCATCGCGGGCACGCCGTCGCGCGAAGAGCTCGACGAACTGAAGGTCGAAATAATCGACCGCTTCGGGCCGATACCGCCCTTTACGCAATCCTTGTTCCGCGCAACTTATCTCAAGCTGCGCGCCGCCGCACTCGGCATGCGCAAAATCGATGCCGGCGCCAGCAACGGCTACATCCTCTTCGAGGAACAGAACCGGATCGATCCGAAACGCGTGCTCAAGCTCATTCAAGGCAAGCCCAAGGAATATCGCCTGGATGGCCCGCTGAAGCTGCGCTTCGCCCATATCGCGCGCACCGAAGAGGCGCTCTTCGGCCGCGTCGAGCAGCTCATCGATCAGCTGGCGTGACCGGCACGCCACCGATCGCGGGCGCGGCACGCTCGTGTGCCGCGTCCGCGCCGGCATTCCGTCCTGCTATTGGATGGCGCCCAGATAGTCACTCTTGCCGATCTCGACTCCGCCCTTGCGCAGCAAGGCATAGACCATGCTGATGTGGAAGTAGAAGTTCGGCAGTACGAAATCGTTGACGTAACTCACCGCCGTGAATTTCCAGGCCCCGTTCGGAAACTTGATCTCGATGGGGCGGCTCTCGTCGCCGGCAACTTTTGCCGCCGTCGCGGTTTTCAAGAAATCCAGGGTTTTGCCGATTCGCGCCTTGAGTTCCGGCAGCGTCGTCTCGGTGTCTTCGTGCTTCGGCACTTCCATTCCCGTCAGACGCCCCGCCGCGCCCTTGGCCGTGTCGCATGCGATTTGCACCTGGCGGCTCAATGGGAACATGTCGGGAAACAAACGCGTCTGCGCAAGCACCGCGCCGTCGATTTTTTTCGCCTCGGCAAAGCTTGCGGCCTTGTCGAGAATCGCCGACAAATTGGTAAGCCCGCGCGTCAGCGCAGGGATAGAGAAATCGTACAGGGAAATCGCCATCGAATTATCTCCTAAGTCTCAAAGCGCGAAAGGGACGTCACTTTAGCTAAAGACGCCGCGCTTGAACAGCGCCTTTCCTGAATGGCAAAGCTCGGAAATGCGCTAATATTGCGCACGCCATGCTGCCCTTCTCCGAAGCCTGCGAGCGAAACAAGGCACCGATACTCGAGGTGCTGCGCAGCGCATTTGCGGAGCGAACCCAGGTACTGGAAATCGGCAGCGGCACCGGCCAACACGCGGTGCATTTTGCGGCGCATTTGAGCCACCTCACCTGGCACCCTACCGAACAATTGGCGTACCTCGCGGATCTTGCCGCCCGGGTGAAACTCGAGGGCCCGCCCAATCTGCGCGCACCGACGGTGCTCGATGTCAATCAAAGCGTATGGCCGTTGCGCGCGGTCGATGCGGTTTTCACCGCCAACACGCTGCACATCATGGCTTGGACAGAAGTCATGGCGCTGTACCGGGGACTCGATGCGGTGCTGTCGAGGGGCGGCGTCCTGTGTGTGTACGGTCCTTTTCGCTACGACGGCCGCTACACATCCGACAGCAACCAAGACTTCGACCGCATGCTGCAGGAGCGCGATCCCAAGTCCGGACTGCGTGATATTCATGATCTCACGGCACTCGCTGCGCGGTACGCACTGCGGCTGCGCGCCGATCACGACCTGCCCGCCAACAACCGGTTGCTGGAGTTCGTCAAGGACTAGGAGCCTGTCTGAGTAATTCCGCGTGAGCCGCCTTGGCTCTGCAAGGGAGCGGATGCAAGGCGCGCGCGATACTCAGACAGGCTTCTTGGCTGGCGGCCCGGCTGCCCGAGCCCCCTTATGTTCACCGCGGACGAGACACGCGCCCGAAACGGCGGTCCGTTGTCTTCACGAGACAGGCTCCACATTTGGTGGCATAATGACACTGAAACGTAGATTCAGCGTGCCTAGGCTCCGACGAGCGCGCGCAAAACCATGGCGAACCACAGGGGAAGGTTAACGACTATGAAGAAGACTCGTACATCTGTCGCGGCAGCGGCGCTGATTGCGGTCGCGGGCCTCAGCTACATGGGCCTGAGCGGCGCAACGGCGAACTTGGCTGCAAGAGCCCCGGCCGAAGTGGTATTGCCCGTTACGGTCGATGACTTCCGGCTGTCGGACCAAAATCTGCATTCGCATGAACTGCGACAACTCGGAGATGCCAGTGCGGTCGTGCTGATCACGCAGCAGAACAGCTGCCCCGTCAGCCGCAACACCGCTGCGGCCGTCAAAGCGTTGCAGGATGAATACGCGCCCAAGGGCGTCGAGATTTTCATGCTGAACTCCACGCCGACCGACAAGCGCGAGGCGATCATCGCTGAAGCTCAGAGCTATGGATACAACCTGCCCATCCTGATGGACACCAATCAGCTGGTCGGTGAACAGTTGGGAGTCACTCGCACCGCCGAAGCCATCGTCATCGATCCGAGGACCTGGAAAATCGTTTATCGCGGTCCCATCGACGATAAGGTCACCTACGAGCGCCAGAAAGCGGCCGCCGAGCACACCTGGGCCAAAGATGCCATCGATGCGCAACTGGCCGGTAAGCCGGTCGCAGTCGCAAAAGTCGAGGCGGTCGGTTGCCTCATCGACTTTCCCGAGCGCGCGAAGATCGCCGCCAGCAAGGTGACGTATGTGAGAAACATCGCGCCGATGTTCGAGGACAAGTGCGTATCGTGCCATGAGCCCGGCGGCATCGGTCCGATGCCCTTCACGAAGTTCGAAGAGATTGCGCCCTTCGCACCCATGATCCGCGAAATGATCCGCACGCAGCGCATGCCGCCGTGGCGTGCCGACCCGAGCGTCGGACACTTCCTCGGTGACCGCAGCCTGTCGGCCGCGCAGATCAAGACTTTGGTTCACTGGGTCGAAGCGGGTGCCCCGCGCGGCACCGGTGCCGACCCGTTGGCCGCGAAGACCTTCACCGCGCCGGAATGGCCGCTGGGCAAGCCGGACCTGGTGCTCGATATTCCCGCATTCACCATACCGGCGAACGGCATCGTGGACTATCAGCGCCCCTACGTCCTCAATCCTTTGAAGGAAGGCAAGTGGCTGCGTGCCTCGACCATCAAGGTCGTGAATCGTCAAACCGTGCACCACGTTCTCACCGGCTACCTGGCCGAAGTGCCGCGACCCGGCGAGGTCGCGAATGAGAGCAAGTGGGGAGTGTCCTTGGGCGGCTACGCGGTGGGCGCCGAGTCCTTCGTCGAACCTGCGGACACCGGCGCCTATATACCGCCCGGCGGCGCCATCGGCTTCCAGTTGCACTACACGCCGTTCGGCCAGAAAGTGACCGAGCATTCGCAGATCGCTCTGTACTTCTACCACAAAAAGCCGAAATACGTGATGCGAAACTCGGTCGTGTTGAACGCGAACATCGTCATTCCGGCCAATAAGGAAAGCACCGAGCTGCAGGCGTACATCGACGTCCCCAAGGACATGAAGCTGTACGGCGCATTCCCGCACGCCCATTATCGCGGCGCATCCTCGCAGTTTTTCCTGGTGGACCCGAACGGCAAGAGGACCTTGCTCGTTGCCCTGCCCCACTATGACTTCAACTGGCAGCGCGAATATAACTTCGTCCAACCGGTCAATGTTCCGGCCGGATCGAAACTGCTGGCCGTGTACACGTACGACAATTCCGTGCGAAATCCGGCCAATCCGGATCACAATCGCGTCGTTCCGTGGGGCGATCAGTCTTTTGACGAGATGCTCTACACCGCCTTCCATTACGAATGGGCCGGAGAGACTTCCGACAAGATGGATCAATATGCGAGCTTCGATAAGGAACTGACCAAGAACCGCGTGTTCGGCATGCTTGACACGAAGATGAACGGCAAGCTGGAGATGTCCGAAATGACAGGCCCCATCGGCAAACAATTTGCGGCGAGCTTCGCCAAGATCGACACCGACCATGACGGCTTCATCGAGCCGAATGAATTGGCGGCAGCCCAAGGCAACGCGCAGAGGCGGCGTGAGCAGGCATCGCAGCCTGCGGCCAACGCTCCTGCCGCGGCGCCGGCCGCGGCGGCTCGGCCCGCCGAGAAGACCGGAGGCGGTCAGTAACCTTGCGTGGCGGCCCGTGTATTCCTTTGATCGATTGAAGCGAATTACGCGGGCCGCCGCCTTCATCCCGCTCGTGACGGCCGCCATTGCCGCGGGCGGCTCCGCGCATGCCGCAGGATTAGGCCGCGTGAATGTCGGGGCGCCGGCGCCGATGTTCAGCGCGAAGGGCGCCGACGGCAAAGAGCATGGCTTGCGCGACTATGCCGGCAAGCTGGTGGTGCTGGAGTGGACCAGCCCCGTGTGTCCCTTCACTGCGGTGAAGTACCACACCGGGGCCATGCAGGCGTTGCAGCGCTACGCGGCTTCGAACCAGGTCGTGTGGCTTTCCATCGACACTGCCGCACCCGATAAAGCCGGCTATTTGACCGCCGCCGCCGCCCGTAAGCGCATTGCGCAGACCCATGCGACCGTCACTGAATTTTTGTTCGACTTGGACGGCAAAATCGCCCGCAGCTATGGCGCCAAGACGACGCCGAGTTTTTTCGTCGTCGACCGCGACGGCAAACTAGCCTACGAAGGAGCCATGGATGAGCAAGTGTTCGCCGATGACGCCCGCGGACATGAATACATGAAATCGGCGCTGGATGATCTGCTGGCCGGACATCGCGTCAGGGATTCGGAAACACGGCCTCAGGGCTGCGCGATAGAATACTGACCGGATGAGTCTGGGAAACAAAAACGCGGCCTCTGCGCGCCGAATCGAGACGGGTGCAAAGCCCCGGCGCGAACAATTGCTCGACCAGGCGGCACGGGAATTGAATTCCAAAGGCATTTCCATGACGTCCCTGACCGCCGTCGCGGACAAGCTCGGCTTTTCCCGTGCTTCGCTGTACTACTACGTCGAGGATCGGGAAGACCTGATGTTTCAGGTTTACCTGCGCTCATCCGAGATCATGGCGCGCCGGCTCGGTGAGGCGGCACAATCCGGCGGCAGCGCATTGCAGGTTGTCGGCAACTTCGTCTCGAGAACCTTGGATCCGGCAGAACCTGAACTCGCGGCCCTGAGCGAGATCGGCCTGCTCGACCAGGCAGCAAGGGAAACCGTGCTTGGCATCTTCGAAGCAGTCGTGGCCCGCCTGGCCAGCTTGCTGGAGGCCGGCGCCAGAGCCGGCAACATACGCTCTTGCGACTTCCCGATCGTCGCGCGAACCATCATCAGCATCATTCACTCGATACCGCTGAATTCGCCCTTGGCCACCGCGCTGCGCGTGAATCGCAACGAAATCATTGCCGCCGCCCAGGACATACTGGCAAACGGCTGGGCCGCCGACCGCACCCGGGAGGTAAACCCTCCGGCGATTGATTTCTCGCCCCTGCTCGCTCAACCCGGCGGCCTGTTCGATCGCGGGGCTCAGTTCGACGCGAAACGCGAAAAGATTCTCGCCGCGGCTTCGCAACTGTTCAATCGACGCGGCGTCGATACGACCTCGCTGGACGATATTGCCGCCGCGGTGGGCGCAACCAAGCGCACGCTCTACCACTACATCGGCGACAAGCAGACCATCCTATCGGCCTGCTACGCGCGCACCGACCGGATCTTTTCATTCATTCGCGAGCAGGCGACCGCACAGGGCGGCACCGCCATCGATACGCTGATTGCAGTGTTGCGCGCCAATTCAATCTCGCATCAACGGGACGATATCGAGCCGCTGCGCTCATCCACCGGCTTCGATGCGTTGAGCGATGCGGAAAAGGTTCTCGCCGGCGAACGCGGCAGGGTACTGGTCCAGGCCTATCGCGCACTTTGCCGCGAGGCCCATGATGAGCACTCCATGCGCGATGTGAACCGTGATTGCCTGTTGCTGTTCATGCGCGGCGCCGGCAGCTGGCTCGCGAAAGGCCTGGTGCGTGGCGATGATCGGCGCAAGGCGCAGATTGCCGCAGAAATCGCCGATCTGCTGCGGCTGGGATTGAACCCGGTCTAGACCGGCACCAGCGCCAGCACCCGCAGCGGGCTGCCCGACCCGTTCACGATTTTCAGCGGAGGCGCGATCACCACCGCGCCGGTGGGGGGTAGTTGATCCAGATTCGTGAGGCTGGCGAGTCCGAATCGATTGGCGCCGTGCATGATGGTGTGACAGGGGAACATGGGATTGAAGGTGTGCGCCTGCCCCGCATCGGTGCCGACGGTTTCCACCCCGACGCCCAGAATATCGCGCTCGCGCGCCAGGAAGGGGACGCATTCCGGATGAAAGCCCGGCGTATGCGAGCCATCGCTCGAGAAGTTGAGAAAGGATTCGCCCGGGCGCTTGGACCAGTCGGTGCGGATGAGCACCCATGCGCGGCTGGGTATACGGCCATGACGGCTCTCCCACTCCTCCACCAGGCTCTGGGTCAGCAGAAAATCGGCGCTGCTGCGCACCTGCGGCGAGACGTCGATCACGACGGCCGGACCGATGAAGCGCTCGACGGGAATGTTGTGCGTGGCGTTGTCCGGATAGTCCTTGCCGGTGACCCAGTGTATCGGCGCGTCGAAATGCGTGCCGGTATGCTCGCCGCAACTGATGTTGTTCCAGTACCAGGCCGGTCCGCGCGAGTCATAGCGCGAGATCTCCTCCAGCGCGAACGGCTTCGACGGTGCGAACTGCTCCGGCAGGCGGATCGTCTGTGTGGCAGCTTCCAGCGGCACGGTGAGATCGACGACGCGGATGCCGCCGCGAAGAATGCCATCGACGAGCGTGGAAAGGGTCTGGGAATGAGTGGCCATTTATTTTCTCGGTTGAAGCTGCTTTCTGGGGTTGAAGTTGCTTACTCGGGCGCGCGCCGTGTGCCTCCTAGCGCAAACTATTCATGAACGATTGGAGGCTGCGGGAAAAACGTCCTGTTTTTCACGCTCCGGAAAATACCCGTCCAATCCGGCCTTCTTCGAGCTTTTCCGTCGTTCATGAATGGTTCCGGCTAGTAATTGATGGAGGGATTGTCCCCCGGATAAATCACGCCCACGATATCAAATCCGCCCGGCGTCGTGCATTGAACGGAATGCAGCTGCTTGCGCGGCAGGAACAAGACATCGCCCGCGAATACGTCGGTCTTGGTGCGCTCCGTCCACACCACGCCCCGGCCGTTCAGAAAGATCAGCGCCTCTTCGTATAGATGCCGATGCGGCTCCGCCTTGGACAAGGGAATGTTGCCGATGAACTGCGTCACCACGGTCGAACCATGTTCGCGATTGACCAGCATTTGGTAGTAGCGCTCGGCCATTTTGTGACGCTGGGAAGGATCGATCGACGCGATGCGATGCGGGTGCTGCGGCTCGAAATTCGCCGGCATCTCATTCAACCACACCAGATCCTCTGCCCCGGGACCTTGGGAAATGAACAGCCGGATCGGCGCCCCGGCGCGGTTGTGAATTCGGTAGGCTTCAATCGGCCGGATGTAGATGCCGCTGAGCGCTTCGACCGCAAACCGCCGCCCGCTGATTTCGATCTCGCCCTCGCCTGCGACCACGAACAGCACGGTGTGACGCCCGTCCGCCGCGATGACGGGCGAGCTGCCCACGGCGACTTCGGCGTAAAACTGCGATTGAAACAGGGCCCCGAGACTGGGCGTGACGACCTGGCAGTAGCGCAGCGCACCGCGTGGATTCAGTTTGGCCCGGGCGGTGGAGAAGACATAGCACTCACCGTCGAGCGCAACGATCGGACCGGAACTCGGATGCACGACGGCCACCTGCCGATTCGCGGGGCTATCGGGGTCGTCGGTGAGATAGCCGCCCGGCAGGTTGCTGTGGGTCCCATCGCAGAATGGCCGCGTGCCGGTTTGCTTGCAGCCGCAGAAGATGACGTCTTCGTCACGCTCTGCCTTGAAGGCAATCGGCAGAAAATCGGTTCCCGCATGCGAACCGTCGCAGAAAGGCTGAGACTTGGAGCGTCCGCAGCTGCACCACAGGTAGCGCTTGCCCGCCTTCACCTCGTGATAAAACCCTTTGCGATGCGCGATGACGGCCGGGGTTTTGACGCTACTCATCGCCTTGCTCGCAGCACGCCGCCGGCGGCGCGGCGCAGGGGCTGGACGCTTGGGATCGTTCCATATTTCCGACCATGGATCGAATCATTGACGGCCGCGCCCACGCGCCCTCCCGCAACCTAGAATTTCCGCGTCACGGTAACACCGATCGTCCGCGGACGCACCGTCAGCAGCGCGTCGGGGTCCTGCGAGGAATTGATCGCGGACACTTGCGCCCGTTTGTCGGCCAGATTGCGGGCGAAAGCCGTGACGCTCCAGAGATCCTTGATCACACCCAAGCGCAAGTTGAGCAGCGAATAAGGGGACAGCGGGATGTTTTCATATACCAGCGGAGGTCCAACATGGAGCACCGCGGAAGAGAAATATGAATTCTCCCGCCCCCGGTAACTCAGATCCGTCGCCGCAATGCCTTCCCAGCCATTCACGATCGGTCGCCTGTAGGTCAGCCCAAAATTGGCCTGGAAGCGCGGCACGTTCGGAATGCCGTCGCCGGCGCGGCCCAGCGTTCTATTCAACGCATATTGTGCGGGGCTGGCGCCTTGCACGAGGTAGGCGTCCTGGTACGACCCGGCGAACGTGGCGGAGACATACTCGATCGGGTGGGCGGTGAACTCGAATTCCACGCCCTTCACGTGTGCGGTACCGGCATTGCCCTGATAGACGAAGGCAGCATCCGCCGTGGTCTCTTGGACCTGTATGTTGTCCCACTTGATGAAGTAAACATCGGCTTGATAGTCGAACAGGCCGCCGAACACCCGTCCCTTGGCACCCAGCTCGAAGTTGGTGAGCGAATCCGGTGAATAGGCAGCCGGAATCGGCTCGAATGGCTCGCTGACGGCATTCAGGCCGCCGCTGCGAAAGCCGGTCGAGATGGTGCCGTAGCCCAGCAGTTCCTCATTGAATTTATAGCTGCTGTTGATCTTCCAGGTAACTTTGTTGAAGGTCTGCTCAGGATCGACAATGGGCACCAAGTTGGGCGCGCCGGGAAAGCCGCCGAACGGGTGGGTCTGCGTCTGCACACCATTCAAGGTCTCGGTGAAGTAGCGCAGGCCCGCGACCGCGGTCCAGGCGTCGGTGATTTTCCAAGTGGCCTCACCGAAGCCCGCATATTGGGTGTCGCTGCGCTGGTCGGTGCGGCCGAAGAAAGTGTCGCCCACACCCGGGAAATCCAAGGCGTCGTTGGCGGTGGAAGTGCTGAAGGGACCGGTCACCAGTCCATTTCCGCCGGTGGCGATGACCTGTACCGCCAGATCCTGGCTCTCGTGCTCGCGGTAGACACCCGCCACGAAGTTGACCGGGAAATTCAGATCGCTGGCGAAGCGAATTTCGCTGGAATTGACTTTGCGAGTTCGCGGCTCGAGTGTTTCGGCCGGCACGGGAACATTGAAGGACACCAGAACCGGCGTGGAATCGAACGTGAAATCCGTGGTGCGATTGTACTGGTTGGTGGTGCCGGTCACCGTACCGATGCCCGTCTTGTATTCCACCGTTGCACCGAACACCTTGAGATTGTCGGTCCAGGGACTCAAGGTTACGTCGGTGTTGCATAGATCGCAGCCCCGTGCGGGAGTGATGGGGCCGCCGCTGAAGGCGGCGACTCCCGCGGGCGTGTAGCGCGATGAACCGCCCGAAGTTTCCGTCTGCGCCGTGTAGTTCGCGTCGATGGTCAAGTTGTCCGTCGGTTGAAAGCGCACGATGGCGCGTCCGCCGCCGACGTCGTCGTCGTTGACGCCCTTTTTGAACCCCAAGCCCACGACCGGCAAGGATTGAAAATTCGGCGCCTTCGACGTGCCTACGTTGGTGAGCCCGGTGACGCCTTGGCCCACACGCGTCTGGTCGATGTAGCCGCTGTCGTAAAGTTTCCAGCCCACCAATCGCACCGCCAACTTGCCGTCGATGATGGGCAGATTGAGCGCGCCGTTGATATTGTAGTTGCCGCTGGCGTGCGAGGTCTCGGAGCCTTCCGTCGTCAGGTAGCCGCCGAGATTGTGCAGATCGGGCGAATTGGGGACGAAGCGGATCGTGCCGCTCATGGAACTCGCGCCGTACAACGTGCCTTGAGGGCCGCGCAGGACTTCGATGCGATTCAGATCGTACAGGCGGATATCGGATTCGAAGCCGCCGCCGTCATCGGCATTCGAGCCGCTGATCACCGCTTCGCCGTAGTACACGCCGGTGGTGGCGTCGCCGGTGGAATTGATGCCGCGGATGACGTACTTCTTGTCGCCGGGACCCAGATCTTGAATTGACAGGCCGGGAATCTGGCCGGCAACGTCGATGATTCCGGACACGCCGGAGGCTTGCAACGCATCGCCGCCGATTGCCTGTATGGATGCGGGGATATCGAGCACTTTTTGAGCGTTCAGCTTGTTGGCGGTAACCACGATTTCCTCCAGACCGCCGGAACCGGCTGGGGCCGTCTGACCGAGTGCGGTGAGCGGCGCGCCCAATGTCGCGGCGAAGCCGACACACAGCCCCAACAAGCGGTGCGAAGCCCTGAATTTGACGGTCAAATGTCGAGCGATTGAGCGTTTCATCCCGTATTCCCCTTTATTATTGAACGAATACAATATGAGTTATCATATGAAAGATCAAATAAGCCCCGGGTTGAGGCGCACGCGACACAGGGCTGCCTCATTTTGGCGCAGCCCGGCGACGGCACGCCCGCGCGCGCGAGGATGCGTCAATGCAGGGTGCGCATCCGGACTTAGGAGCCTGTCCGAGTAATGATCGCCGTCGCGAGAGGCGGCCGCAGCAGGCGCATCATTACGCGGACAGGCAACTAGGGCCTCATGTTGCGGCTCAACCGCCGGATCAGGGTGAAGGCCGCGGCTTTTTGCGCCGGCGAGAAGCCTTCCAACAGCCGCAGCTCGCGCCGGCGCACGACGACGTTCAATGAATTGAACAAGGCGCGGCCCCTTTCAGTCAGGTATACCTCGACGCAGCGCGCATCACCGGGGCGCGGCACCCGGCGGACCAGGTTTTCCTTTTCCATGCGCATCAGCGCGCGGCTGAGCGCGGATTGCTGCACCATCGCCCGATCGATGATTTCCTTGATGGTGATGCCGTCGCCCATGGAAAGCACCGCCAATATCCGCCAGCGCGTGACATTGATGCCTTCGCGGCGCAATTTTTCGATCAGATCGTCATTGAGCTGATGTGCAAGCCGCGCGATCAGGTACGGCAGAAAGTCGTCGAATAGCGGACGGTCGGCAGATTTCGGCTGCGTCTTCGATCCGGCCGCTGAGGCTTTTGTTTGTCTCGGCGCCATGTCGGTCAAAAAGGACGAGGAGCGGAGCTAGAAGTCAATGATCTGTCCCACGCCGGCCGCGCGCGCTTTCTCGAGCACATGGTGTGCGGAGGCAAGATCCTGCGGCGCGATACCGAGCGATTTGTAGATCGTCACGTCGAGCGGCGAGCTTCGCCCCACTTTGGAACCGTTGGCGACTTCGCCGATCTCGCCCAAAATATGTCCGGCCGTGATGGCGCCTGCCTTCAGCGCCCGCAGATATTCACCGCCTTCGTTGATCGTGGACTCGCGGCGGTCGACGAAGAAGCGGGCTTTCACCACCGCAGCCGTGTCGATTTCCGCGGCGGCGGCCATGCTCGAGCCGACGATGTTCATATGCACGCCCGGCGTCAGCCAATCTCCCTGAAGAATAGGTTCACGTGCCTTCGTGGCGGTGCAGATGATGTCGGCGCCGGCAATCGCTTCGCGCACCGTGGGCGATGTTTCGACCGCGATTCCATGCCTCGCGCCTTGCTCGTCGGCAAAGACTCGCGCCTTGTCGCGGTCGCGAGCCCACACGCGGATCCGCCGCAGCGAACGCACGCACAACATCGCCTCGAGATGACTGCGCGCCTGCTCGCCGGCGCCCAGCAGGGCCAAGTCCCCCGCGCTCCGCTAGGGCCAGCAGCCGCGTGGCCAGTCCGCTGGCCGCGGCGGTACGAATCGCGGTGATTTCCGCGGCATCGAGCAGCGCAACGGGCTGGCCGTGCTCCGCCTCGAACAGCAGCACCAAACCCAGATGCGACGAATATTGCGGCGGCTCATTGCGTGGAATCAGGCTGACGAGCTTTACGCCGAAACATTCCGGCTCGGCAAGATACCCCGGCATCACGCCCATCATTCCGCGCTCGCCGGGCATGCGTAAGATCGAACGCAGCGGCAGCACCACCCGCCCCTCCGCGACCGCAATCATGGTCCGCTGCATCAGATCGATGCACTCTGCCATGGGCAGCAATTGCCGCACTTCGACGCCGCGTAATACCCGAATTTCCATGTCTGCAGCCTGCGTGAGTATTGCGCGAGAGCCTAGCCTGGATTATTCATGAAGGACATATTTACCCTTCCAAACCCGACGCCTCGTGATCTGTGTTGTGCTTCCTGAATGATCCTGACTAGCGAGGCCCGAAGCCGCCGCGCAGCTCCCGCATCGCCGCGATGAAGGATTCGACATCGTCGCCGTTGTTGTAGAAATGAAAGCTGGCGCGGACATTGTCGTCGCGGTGGGAGGTGACGATGTCATGCTTCATGAGCTCGGCCGAAAGCTGCGCACTGTCGCGCGAGGGCACGGCAACCGTGGCGCCGCGGCGTGCATCCGGAACCGGCGTGATGCTCGGCCAGCCGATCTCCTCGAGCCTTTGCATGCAATGCTTCGTCAGCGCGTAAATGCGCTTTTCAATGGCCGCGGTACCGACCTTCAGCAGCATTTTGAGCCCCGCTTCGGCGGCATAGCAGTTGACCACGGGCGGGGTGCCGGCTTCGAAGCGGCGCGCATTCGGTGCCGGCCGATTGGCCGTGATATCCATGGCGGCAATGTTCGCCTGCGCGAACCAGCCGCTGTTGGTCGGCACCAAGGATGGCACGCAGGATTCCTTCGCATAGAGAAAGCCGATGCCGGCGGTCCCCAACAGATACTTCAGCATGCCGCCGGCGGCGAAGTCGACATCCAGTGCCTTGACGTCGATGCCGAGCGAGCCCACCGATTGATAGCAGTCCAGCAACACCTTCGCACCCTTCGCGCGGGCAATGCGCACGATGCCGGGAATGTCCAGTTTCGCGCCGTTACGGAAGCACACGTGCGTGATCGCGACCAGCTGCGTCCGCTCATCGATCGCCTTCTCGAACATCTCCGCCGGAATATAGCCGTCCGCCGCGCGCGGCACGTGAACGACCTGCGCGCCGCGCGGCTCCTGCGCATGCCAGATCTGCGCGTTGGTGGGAAATTCAAAATCGCTGATCACGACCTTGTTGCGGGCACCCGTGAATTGCAATGCACTCGCCAGCGAGTTCAGTCCGGCGGACACCGACGCGGTGACGGCAATCTCGTCAGGTGATGCGTTGAGCAATGTCGCGGTGAGACTGCGCACCGACTCGTTCTTCGTCACCCACAAGTCCCAGTTCGCACCCACCAGCAGGCGGTCTTCCATGTAAGCTTCGAATGCGACCCTGACCTCATTTGCGAGTGCGCAGTAGGAGCCGCTGTTAAGATAGGTCTTGCGCTGCAGAACCGGGAATTCCTTGCGCAGCGCCTCGAAGTAATGTTCCATAGTGACGTTCCTGTCGCCAGAATTCGAAGACGAATTATATGCACTGTCATATAAACATGCAATTATGGGGACGCCGCGCGCATCGGCCGCGCGCTCGACGGGATTTGATCGGTTCTTAAGCGCTGGACCCCTCAGATCATCGGCACGTGATGTCGATCGGCTCGAGTATTCGTCAGGAAGGGCGAATAACACCAACCGGTGGGTGCTAGCCGGCGTCGATCTTCAAGGCGTTCGCCAGCGCCGCGGCGCTGCGTGCGCGCCGCGCTTTGAGCACGAAATACACCACAGAGAGCAGCAGCAGCCACGGAACTCCGACGATCCATGAGATCTGCCAGGTTTCCTTGTCCAGTCCCATGGTGATCAACACCGCGCACAACAGCGTCAATCCGGCGATCTGCACCACCGGAAATCCGGGCGTGCGCACCGGCAAATCGGCCGGCTTGTGCCTGCGGCGGAAGCTCAGGTGGCTGAGTAAAATGATGATCCACACGATCATCGCATCGAACAAGGCGACGCCGAACAGATAGTTGTATGCGAGCGGCGTGAGCTTCGACAGGCCGGCGGCGGCGAGAATGCAGGCGCCGGACACCAGAATGGCCGTGATCGGTGTGCCGTTTTTTCCGAGCTTGCCCAGGAATCGGGGCGCGAAACCACCGCGCGACAGCGAGAACAGCATTCGTGAGCATAGATACACATTGGTGTTCATGCTCGAGAGCGCCGCGCTCAAGACCACGAAGTTCATGATGCCGGCTGCATGACGGATGCCGGAATGCGCGAAGATGCGCACGAACGGGCTTTGCGTCACGACCGTGGCGCCCGTCTCGGTCCAGGGCACGAACGCGACCACGATGGTGAGGGCGAGGATGTAGAACAGAAACAGCCGCACTGCCATGCTGCGCAATGCCGCGGGTATGGTTCGCACCGGATCCTTGGCCTCGCCCGAGGTGACGGCGATGACTTCGATGCCGTTGAACGACAGGATGCCCAGGATCACCGCCATCCAGACGCCGCCGAACCCGTGCGGCATGAAGCCGCCGGGAAGACCCGTGACGTTGTGAAATCCCACCGGCTGCGTCCAGAAACCAAAAATGGTTGCGACACCCAGGATGATGAAGATGACGATGGCCACCACTTTGATCAGCGCGAACCAATACTCGATGGAACCGAAATTGTTGACCGACCGAGAGTTGAAATAGAGCAGCACGAAGGCAAATCCCAATGACCACATCCATACCGGTGTACCGGGAAAGTAGAAGGTCATGTAGACCCCGGCCGCCACCGCTTCGGCGCCGACGGCGATGACCTGCGCCATCCAGTAGGAGTAGCGGGCCACGATCCCTGCCCATGGGTTGAGGTAAATTTCCGCGTAAGTCCCGAACGAGCCGGCGGTCGGGTGCATGACCGCCATTTCCGACAGGCTGAAGACGATGGCCACCGCCGCAATGGCGGCAATGGCATAGCTGACGATCACGGCGGGGCCCGCATAGCCGATCGCAACGCCGCTGCCCAAGAACAGGCCGGTGCCGATCGCACCCCCCAGGCCGATCATGATGAGCTGCGGGCGGCTCAAGTCTTTATGCAGGCCGGCCTCGCGGCTGGCGATTGCGGATGCATCCACTCGATCTCTCGCTTGCGGTGATATATTCAAAGTCATATGAGTCTAGCAGCGATCGATCGGCATGGGCGCGGCGTCGCTCAAAAGACGATCCGCCGATCTGCTGCCTCTTAGGCCGCCTGATTGCGGCCGGACTTCTTGGCGAGCTGCAGCTGCTGCTGCGCTTTTTCCAAGAGGCCGGAAGGGCTGTCCGAGGCGCCCGGAGTCGCCGCGCACACCCCCACACTGACGCTGATATAACGCAGCACCGCCGAGCGGGGGTGATGAATGCGCAAATCGCGCACCCTCTCGGCCATGAGGTGCCCGACGCGCAATGCCTGCTCATGGGTGAGGCCGGGCGCAAACGCAATCAGGCTGCCGCCGTCGATGCGCGCGGTCACATCGCTCGATCGGCGCAGGCATGCGGACACGACATGTGCCACGCGGCGAATGGTCGAATCGCCTGCAGCCCGTCCAAAGGTCGTGTTGTATAGATCCAATGCATCGATGTCCACCGCGAATACGGCGATGCTGCGCTGTTCGCGATGCGCCACCGCCCAGTCGCGTTTCAACAGTTCTTCGAGATACGCCAGCGTGAACAGGCCGGTCAGCCGGTCGTCGCGGACGGCCATGGCAGTCGGCTGGTGCGCGCCGCTCAAGGTGTCCTTGGCCGCTTTGGGGTCGATGCGCAAGCGCTCTCCGGCATCGCGATGATGGCCCACGAAATGCGTGACGCAGCCGTCCGCATGGCGCAACGGCAGCAGCGTCATTTCATTCCAAAACAGGCTGCCGTCCTTGCGGTAGTTGCGCAGCAGCACGCGGCAGGTTTCGCCGCGGCTCAAGGCATCGCGCAAACGGTGCCGCCCGTCCTGTTCGCGATCGTCCGCTTGGAGAAGGCGCAAGTTTCGCCCGATGAGTTCCGCGGCCGAATAGCCCGTCAAAGCTTCGAAAGCCGGATTGGCATAGATGACCGGGTGATCGGCGCCTTGGGCATCGATCAACACCACGCCTCCGGGTGAAGATTCGACCAGGCGCCGATACAACTCTGGATCAATCCCCGTCATGACTCCCCTCCGTCAACACCAGCGGCGGTGTTGCCGAAAGATTTGCGATCAACTTCACGGTCTGCTGCCACTGCCGGTCCGCTCCAAGATTCGTCGGGGCCTCACCTCGTGCCCGCATGCGCACCACCCGGGCCTGTGAGGCCGGCGAGCCCAGATCCGGCCCGAAGTGCTCGAGCACGGACTTTACCGCTTGTCTATCGTTACAAATGAGGAGGACATCGCAACCTGCAGCAAATGCCAGCCCGGTGCGCTCGATCGCGCCCCCAAAGGCTGCCGCGCCTGCCATGCTGAGATCATCGGAGAATATGCAGCCGTGGAACTTGAGGTCGCCGCGAAGGACGCCGCTCATCCAACGCTTGGAGAGGCTGGCCGGCTGGGTATCGATGCCGGGGAAAACCACGTGAGCGCCCATGGCCCCGGCCAGATTGTTCTCGATCAGCAGCCGATAGGGGCGGATATCCGCCTCCAGGTCCACGAAATTGCGCCGGTCCACCGGCAATGCGACATGCGAGTCGGCAATTACCGCGCCGTGGCCCGGAAAATGCTTGGCCACCGCGGCCATGCCCGCCTCCCGCATGCCCGACATGTAGGCGACGGCCAGGGCCGCCACAGCGTCCGGGTCGGCGTGGAAAGCCCGATCGCCGATGATCTCGCTCACGCCATAGTCCAGGTCCACGCAGGGCGCAAGGCTGAAATCCACCCCCACGGCCCGCAGCTCGCTGGCCATCAGCCAACCCACCGCTTGGGTCAGCGCCAAACCCTCCCGGCGATCCTCATCGTAGCGCCTTCCCAAGGCCCGCGCGGGAGGCAGTCTGGTGAAACCTTCGCGGAAGCGCTGTACCCGCCCGCCTTCCTGATCGACCGCGATCAGCAGGGACGGATTTCGCACCGCACGGATGGCGGCCGTCAACGCAGTGAGCTGCGCCACGCCGCGATAATTGCGGCTGAACAGAATGACGCCGCCCACCAAAGGATGCGAGAGCACCCGAACGTCCTCGGGGGTCAGTTCGGTGCCGTCGATATCGATCATCAGCGGACCCAAGTTCATGGGGCTCTCTCGAAGACTGCAATGGATTCAACGTGCGTCGTATGCGGAAACATGTCCATCACCCCCGCTGCGGTAAGCGTGAAACCAAGGCTCGAGACCAAGATCCCCGCATCCCGCGCCAAACTCCCCGGATGACAGGAAATATACACGACCCGCCGCGGATTCCAGCGCCCCATGCGCGTCAACAGCTCCGCGGCGCCGGCGCGCGGCGGATCCAGCAGCACCAGGTCGTAGCGCTCGTCGGCCCATGCGCCGAACTGCAGCGGGTCGAACAAGTTCTGCACCGCGAACTGCGCGTTGCCGATGCCGTTGCGAACGGCATTGGCAAGTGCCTTGGAGACCAGCGACGCATCACCTTCGACGCCGAGGACATGGCGGGCCCGGCGCGCAATCGGCAGGGTGAAATTACCCAGACCGCAGAACAAATCGAGGACGCCATCCCCGGTTTCGGGCCCCAACAGCGTCATTGCCGCATCCACCATCGAGGCATTGATGTCGCGGTTGACCTGGATGAAATCCACGGCACCGAATTCAATCACGACGTTGCCGCCATCCACCGCATAATTGAGCGGCGCATAGTCCGGGCGCAGCGGGCGCACCGTATCCGGCCCGCCGGTCTGCAGGAAAATCTGCAGGCCGCGCTCGAGGCCGAAAGCATGGAATTTCTCCAGGTCCGCGGCGCACGGCGTTTCCAGCACGCGAAATACCAATGCCGTGGCGCCATCGCCGGCGGCGACTTCCACTTGCGGGATTTTTTCGCGGATGGCGAGCGTCTCGGTCAGTGCAGCCAGATCCGCAGGCAGCGTCGCAAGCGGCGCTGCCAAAACTTCGCAACGCTTGAGGTCCGCGATATACGGCTTTTCGCGTTCGCGAAAACCGGCCAGCACCCGGCCTTTCTTGTGTACGTACTTGATCCCTAGGCGGGCGCGGCGCCGGTAGGCCCATTCGGGACCGCGCAGCGGCGCAAGTACGCGCACGGGTTGAACACTGCCGATCCGCTGCAGATTCTCGAGCAACTGGCGCTCTTTGGCGGCCAGCTGAGCGGCCGCCGACAGGTGCTGCAGCGAGCAGCCGCCGCACACACCGAAATGCGCGCAACGCGGAACCACCCGGTCCGGCGAAGCGGTCAGGACATCGACCAGGCCCGCTTCGTCCATTTGCCTGTGCCGCTTGAAGACCCGGAAGCGTACCCGTTCCTCCGGCAATGCGCCCTCGATGAACACGGCCTTGCCATCGACCCGCGCGACGCCACGGCCATCGTGCGCAAGGCCGACGATGTCGGCTTCCTGCACCGCCCCTGAGCTTATGTCTCGGGCCACGCTGCCGAGAATTCCTTCAGATGCGCCGCGCTCGACTCGGCTAAGAGCTTGCGCACGCGTACCAGCTCGCGCGCGTGCTCATCGGCGTCCAGGTGTCCGCGCACCAGTTCGAATCGCAGGTAGATGAGGTAGGTATTCAGCACGTCGGTTTCGCAATAATCGCGAATGCGCGGCAAGCCGCCCGCCAGGTACGCCGGCCAGACATCGGCGCCCTGCATGCCCAGTTTGCCCGGAAAACCCAGCAATGAAGCGATGTCCTGCAGGCTGGCCCGGCCGCGGCCCTGGAATCCGGACAAGATGTCCATGAGATCCATGTGCCGCCAATGAAAGCGGCTCAAATAGTTGCTGTATCTGAAGCTCTGGTCGGAGTCTCCCATCTCCCAGTAGCGGGCGGCCGGCACGCTGTGCAACAGGCTGCGATAGTGCAGCACCGGCAGATCGAAGCCCGCGCCGTTCCAGGAGACCAGGTCGGGCGTGTACTTTTCCAAGCCGTCGAAGAAGCGCTCGATCAGGTCCTTCTCCGGCGAGTTCTCGTCTCCCAAGCTCCACACCCGCAGCGTTTCCCGGGAGCGCATGACCACCGAGATTGCCACGATGCGCTGCTGCTCATGCGACAGGAATTCGCTGCCGGTTTCCTGCCGGCGCTTGGTGAACATGATTTGCGCGACGTGCTCGTCGGACAAATCGCGCAAATCATAGAGACGCCTGCCCAGATCGGTATCGGGAACGGTTTCAATATCGAACACCAAAGTGTTCAAGTGACCGCGCGCCGCATGAGAATCGCGACGGCCACCACCAGACCGGCCTCATCGGTCAAGGTCACGTGTCCCTCGCCGATGCCGAGTCCGTCGCGCACCTTCGCGCCGCGCTCCGAATACACCACTTCCGGCCTGCCCCAGGAATTTTGCACGATGCCGACGTCGCGGATCCACACGCCGTGCGCAAAGCCTGTCCCCATGCCCTTGACGATGGCTTCCTTGGCCGCGAAACGCATGGCAAGGAATCGCACCGGGCGCGCGGTGCGATCGAGCTGTGCGCGTTCCTCGGGCAGCAGCAAATGCTTGATGAAGCGTTCGCCGTGCTTCTGATACACCCGTTCCACCCGATCAACCTGCAAAACGTCGATGCCGATGCCGAAAATCATGCGATCACGAGTCCGCGCGCGCGCTGCGCATCAATGCCTTCATATCGCTCACGGCCTTGGCCAGGCCGTCGATGATGGCGCGCGCGACGATCGAATGGCCGATATTGAGTTCGACGATTTCAATGATCGCGGCAACGGGTGCGACGTTGTGATAGTTGAGGCCGTGACCGGCATTGACGGTCAGCCCGAGCGAGGCGGCGAACTTAGCCGCGGTGCGCAGGCGCTCGAATTCGCGCGCCCGTGCGCCACCGGCCGCATCGGCATAGGACCCCGTGTGCAGCTCGATGACCGGTGCACCCACACGTCGCGCCGCTTCGATCTGCGCCTGATCCGGATCGATGAACAGCGACACGCGGATGCCGGCGCCGGCCAGGGCCGCCACCGCGTCGCGCACCCGCGCACTCTGGCTCAAGACATCCAGTCCGCCCTCGGTGGTCACTTCCTGGCGGGACTCCGGCACCAGGCAGGCATCCTGCGGCCGCACTTGCAGTGCGATCCGGGTCATTTCTTCGGTCACCGCCATTTCCAGGTTCATGCGTGTCTGCAGCGCTGAAGCCATGGCAACCACATCCCGATCCTGAATGTGGCGCCGGTCCTCGCGCAGGTGCAGTGTGATGCTGTCGGCACCAGCCTGCTCGGCCACGAGTGCCGCATACAACGGGTCGGGATAGCGGGCCCGGCGTGCCTGGCGCAGCGTGGCCACGTGATCGATGTTCACGCCCAACGCAATGCTGCCGTGAAGCACCGGCTCGCTCACGAATGCTCCCGGCGCGGCGGCTCTCGATGACGCAACGCCAGCATGACTTCGCGGGACTTCAGTGCGCGGCCGTCCAAACAGACATCGATCGCCGCGCGCAGCACCCGCTTGGCATCGCGCAGCGAGCGTGCGTCATCGAAGCTCTCCGCCTGCAAATCGGCCAGCGAGCGGCCGTAAATGGCGCCGGGCGCCTCAGCCACGCAGAGCTGTGGCCCGCTCTGCAGCGCAAATCGATAGTATTTATCCTGCTCCACCGGCAGCCCATCGCCGGTCTGTGACAGCTCCAGTCCGTAGCCCAGCTCATTCAGCAAGCGTTTTTCAAAGCGGCGCAGCGTGGGCTCTTCGACCTCGCCGCCGCAAAGCGCCTGCATGCAGGAGGCGTAGGAGAAGAATATCTCCGGGTGCGGATCGCGGCGTTCGGTCAGCTTCAGGAGCAGTTCGTTCAAATAGAACCCGCTCATCAGACGCTCAGGTCTGAGGCTGGTCATCAGGCCATCGGTTTCGGCGGTCACGAGCTGACACGCCTCGGCGGTGCCGGACCAGGAGACCAGCAATCGTTGAAAGGGCCGCAAAACGCCCTTGAGCGCCGATTTCGGCCCGTTGGCGCCGCGCGCGAACAGCGTGAGCCGTCCGTGCTCGCTGGTGAACACTTCCACGATGCGGCTGGTGTCCCGATAGGCGTATTGGTGCAATACATAGGCTGGGGCCAGCCATACGCGCCGCCCGGATGGCCGGCCGGCGCTCTTCACAACGTGTCGAACCCAAATTGGCGCAATGCCATCTCGCTGTCGGCCCAATTTTCCTTGACCTTGACCCAAAGCTCCAAGTGCACCGAACGCTGCCACAGGTCGTTGAGCTCGATGCGCGCCAGGCGGCCGATTTCCTTGAGCCGCTCCCCGCCCTGGCCGATCACGATGGCTTTCTGACTGGCGCGTTCGACCCAAATGACCGCGTTGATCATGATCCGATTGTCCTCATCCGCGAAACGCTCGATTTGCACGTTGATGCCGTAGGGCAGCTCTTCGCGCAGCTTCAAGGTGAGCTTTTCACGCACGATTTCGGCGGCATGAAACGGCTCATCGCGATCGGTGACCACGTCCGGCGCGAACAGCGGCGGCGATATCGGCAGCCTCGAGCCCACCAGATTGACCAACCGATCCAGATTATCCGACTCGAGCGCGGAAATTGGAATGATTTCCGAGGCCGGTACCCGCTGCGTCATCTCCTCCAGAAAGGGCAGCATCTGGTCCTTGGGGAATACCCGGTCCACCTTGTTGACCACCAGGAACAGCGGTTGCTTCAATCCCCTCACCCGCTCCCACACCCACAGGTCCTCCTCGGTGAAGCGCATCGCTTCGATCACGAACAGAACCACATCGGCGTCCTGAGAAGACGAAATGGCGACGCGATTCATGTACTGATTCATGACGCGGCGCGTGGATTCATGCAGGCCCGGCGTATCGACCAGCACCAGCTGCGCTTCGGGACGATTCACCAGCCCCAATATCCGGTGCCGGGTGGTCTGTGGTTTCGCGGTGACGATGGTCACCTTGCGCCCCACCAGTGCATTCACCAAGGTGGACTTGCCGACATTGGGCCGCCCGACGATGGCGACGTGACCGGCGCGAAAAGTAGGCTCGTTCATGCGTGCTCGCGTATCTCGGGGGGCAGAAGGTCAAGGACTTTCGCCGCGGCCAATTGTTCCGCGCGGCGGCGGCTGGCGCCCTCGCCCACGGCGGCGACGCCGAATACAGGAACTTCGCACACGACGGTAAACGATTGCGAGTGCGGATTGCCCCCCACCGCGGTCAAGGTATAGGTCGGCAGGGCGAGACCGCCTGCCTGCAGCACTTCCTGCAACCGGGTTTTGGGATCCTTCAAGGCATCGGCCGCGGGCAAATCCGACATCTTTGGACCGATGGTGCGCGCGACGGCCGCGGCTGCCGCGTCGAATCCCGCGTCCAAGAATATGGCGCCCAAAATGGCCTCGAACGCGTCCGCCAAGATGGAAGCCCGGCGGAAGCCGCCGGATTTCAGCTCCCCCGGCCCGAGGCGTAAATATTCCCCCAAACCCAGATCGCCGGCGATCTGCGCCAGGGTGTCGCCGCTCACCAGCGACGCTCGCAGGCGCGACAAAGCGCCTTCGTCCGCGAGCGGGTGGGCATCGAAGAGCAGGCGCGCCACGGCACAATTGAGAATCGAGTCGCCCAAGAATTCCAGCCGCTCGTTATGCTCGGCGCCGGCACTGCGGTGGGTCAGGGCGGCATGGCACAGCGCAGGCGCCGCAAAGACATGGCCGAACGAACGTTCGACCCAGCTCGAGAGGTCGTCGGACTTGCGCAGTGGAATCACCGCACCGTCACTGTTTTTTCGAAATGAACACTCAGCGACACGTTGCCCACGTAGGGCACGGTGTCGTCGTAAGCCACATGCATCTGCACCCCGTCCTCGCCCTTGGTGATCTCGATATCCTTCACGGTCACACCGGTCGGGTCGTCGATGTTGAAATGCCGGTCGATCAGATTGCGTATTGCCGCCGGATCGGGGTTGTCGCCCTTCACCTCGGCGGCCACGGAATCCAGGGTCTTCGCGACCTTCATGTAGTTCAGATACAGCGGCGCCAGCCGGATGCCGGCATACACCACCACTCCCGCCAGGGCGAGAATGCAAAGCAATCCTATGAATGTCATGCCGCGCTGCTGCCTTTGCATAAAATCCTCCCTAAAGAGCCCCTATTCAATCTTATTCCCGACCCTTCTCCAGAGAGGTCCGTCACGAGTATCAAGATTAAGCCAAATCCGGACCGCTTTACCCACCAGATTCTGCTCCGGAACGAAGCCCGGCGCATCCGGTTCGTCGAGCCAGCGGCTGTCCTTGCTGTTGTTCCGGTTATCGCCCATGAAGAAATAATGCGCCGCGGGCACCACCCATTCGCCGGTCTTGACGCTGCCGTTGGCAAACATGATTTGATGGCGCTTGGCGTCGAGCTGCTCGAAAGCGGTCGGCACGCCGGTGTAGTTCCACAGATCCTGCTTCGGTCCCCTGTAGACCGGACCGCGGGTCTGGGGCATGGGCTTATCGTTGACGTAGAGCTGGTTGTTTTCATCGACTCGAATGCGGTCTCCCGGCAGCCCGACCAGCCGCTTGATGTAGTTGATCTTCGGGTTGGGAGGCAGCCGGAACACGATCACATCGCCGCGCTGAGGAGTGCCCGTTGCGAATACCAACGTATTCGTGACCGGCAGACGCAACCCGTAGGAAAACTTGCTGACGAATATGAAATCGCCGTCGAACAAGGTCGGCATCATGGAATCGGACGGGATGCGAAAGGGCTCGAATAGGAACGAGCGGATGACCAGCACCAAGATGATGACCGGAAAGAATGAGCGCGCATATTCGACGGCGAGCGGCTCGCGCACCCGCTCGGCCGGTGTGCCGGCGGAGGCGGCGGCAATTTTGCGGCGGCGTGCGAAGAACAGCTGATCCGCCCCCCAAATGATCCCGGAGACTGCGCCGACGGCCACCAGCATGAGACTGAAATCCACAGCCTCGTACTTGAACAGGCGCCACAGCATGGCCAGCGCAAGCCCCACCAGCGCATAGCCTGCCAATTTCGGCAGCAGGGGTTCGTCCGCGCTCGATGCGCCGGGATCCCGTTTCGGCCTCAAAAACCAACCGTCTATCAAAATCACCAGAACGCAGACAGCGCCTGCGAACAACAGCCCTACGAAAACTCGATCGCCATCATTCACGAAATACCCCCGAATCTATTCAAGTTAAGGTCGATCAATTGGCTTTTTTGCCGACTTGCAACACCGCAAGAAACGCCTCTTGCGGGATCTCGACCTGGCCGACCTGTTTCATGCGCTTTTTGCCCGCCTTCTGCTTCTCGAGAAGCTTGCGCTTGCGCGTGATGTCGCCGCCGTAGCATTTGGCCAGGACATTCTTGCGCATCGCCTTGACGCTGGCGCGTGCAATGATATGGCTGCCGATCGCCGCCTGCACGGCGATGTCGAACATCTGCCGCGGTATCAGCTCCTGCATCTTGTCGACCAGTTCCCGCCCGCGGTTGTACGAGTTGTCGCGATGAACGATGAGGGACAGCGCATCGACAGGATCGCCGTTGATCAAGACATCGAGCTTGACCAGGGGCGCCGCCTGAAAATGGCTGAATTCGTAGTCGAACGACGCGTAGCCGCGGCTCGAGGACTTCAAGCGATCGAAAAAATCCAGCACGATCTCGGCCAGCGGCAACTCGTACTGCAGCGACACCTGGCTGCCCAGGAACAGCATCTTTTTTTGCACGCCGCGCTTCTCGCTGCAAAGCGCCAGCACCGCGCCCACATGATCCGGGGGCACCAAAATATTGGCGATGATGATCGGTTCGCGAAGCTCCGAAATCCGATCCTGGGGCGGTAGTTTCGACGGGTTGTCGATATTGATGAGCGATCCGTCGGTGAGCAGCACCTCGTAAATGACGGTCGGCGCGCTGGTGATCAGATTGAGCCCGTACTCGCGCTCCAAGCGCTCCTGCACGATGTCCATGTGCAAGAGCCCCAAGAAGCCGCAGCGGAATCCAAACCCCAATGCGGTGGAAACCTCCGGCTCGTAGTGCAGAGCGGAGTCATTGAGTTTCAGCTTCTTGAGCGCATCGCGGAATTGTTCGTAATCATCGGAACTCACGGGGAACAACCCGGCAAAAACCCTCGGCTGCACTTGTTTGAAACCGGCGAGCGGCTCCTTGGCAGGGTTTTTTTCCAGCGTGATGGTGTCTCCCACCGGGGCCCCATCGATCTCCCTGATTCCGGCAATGACGAAACCCACTTCCCCCGTCTCCAGCGACTCTCGGGTCACGGGTTTGGGCGAGAACCGGCCAAGCTTGTCGATCTGATGGCTGCGGCCCGTCGACATCACCCTGATTTTCTCTCCGGTGCGCAGCGCGCCGTTCATGACCCGCACCAAGGAGACCACGCCCACGTAGTTGTCGAACCATGAATCGATGATCAATGCCTGTAAAGGTCCATCCGGATCGCCCTTGGGGGCCGGTATGCGCTTGACCAATTGTTCCAGCAATTCAGCAACACCGAGACCGGTTTTTGCGCTGACCAAAGCCGCATCTTCTGCCGGGATGCCGATGATCTCTTCAATTTCGTGAATGACCTTTGCCGGATCGGCCGAGGGCAGATCGATTTTGTTGATGACCGGCAGCACCTCCAGGCCCTGCTCCAATGCGGTGTAGCAGTTCGCGACGCTCTGCGCCTCCACGCCCTGGGCGGCATCGACCACCAGCAATGCTCCCTCGCAGGCCGCGAGCGAGCGCGAAACCTCATAGGAAAAATCCACATGTCCCGGGGTGTCGATGAAATTGAGCTGGTACACCTCGCCGGTAACCGATTTGAAGCCCAGCGTCACGCTCTGGGCCTTGATGGTGATACCGCGCTCCCGCTCCAGATCCATGGAGTCGAGCACCTGGGCCTGCATCTCGCGCGCATCGAGTCCACCGCACTCCTGGATGAAGCGATCAGCCAATGTCGATTTGCCGTGATCGACATGAGCAATGATGGAAAAATTGCGGATATTCTTCATCTACGCCGGGAACCTGCTTGAGTATTTCGCGTGAGCCCGGTGGGTGGGCAACCCAGTATTATACCGGTCGGCGGTGATGCGCGAGGGTCTTATCAACCTCTTGTGGGTCCAGCCGGCCATGGCAGACCAATTCGCCCGCGAAAAGCAGCACGGGGATTTTATGGCCGTAGCGCGCCTGCATGGCGGGGTCGAGATCAACGTCGATCACTTCAATGGGTATCCCGCGCGCCGCCGGCAAGGCAGCGAGCTCGCTCAACATCTCCTCGCAAAGGCCGCACCCAGGCCGTGAGTACAACGAGAATCGCATGGCTGGGTCTCGCTCGCGGCCACGGGGAATGCTCAGACAGGCTCCTAGTGGCGCGGTAGCTCGCTGCCGCTATAAATCTTTACGGAGTGGGCGATGAACTCCACCGTTTGAGCGGGAACCTCGCCCACCGCCGTCACTTGGTGGCCCTCTACCACTGTGGAGAACGCGTATCCCGAACCCACTCGCGCCAACCCCTGCATGGGAGGCTCGGCCTGGTTGTCGGGCACCGTGCCAACGCCGGGCACCGTGCCAACGCCGGGCGCCGCGCCAACGCCGGGCGCCGCGCCAACGCCGGACGCCGTGCCAACACCGGACGCCGCGGCAACGCCGGACGCCGTCGGGCGCTGCTCTTCGATGAACACGGACACGGTGGCCAGTCCGTCGGAATACACCAAATGACTGGCCGGCGTGGAGGCGTCTCCCAATGTCTGGGCACCTTGAACGGTCAAGCGAAATCCCGGCGGCAATTGGCTGGCGCGGTACGCCGCCAGCGCGGCAGATGCACTGTCAGCCGAGGGACCCTGGCGCACCCAGCGCATGCCCTCGGTACGCACCGTGGGTGCCAGGTCGCTATCGGGAATGCTTGCCGGCATCTCCAGACGCGCGAAGAAAATCTGCTCGATGACGTGACCGCGCGAATCGCACAGCTGGGTCTTCAGGGGCATAGCCGTCTTTTGATCGAGCCACAGGCGGTAGCCAAACCGGAATTGATCCTTGGGGTTGACCGCGATCACGCGCGCGGGGCGCCCGAGAATACGGGTTGCCGGCAACGCTTCGATGCGATAGACATTGCCTACCGAGGCGTCGAATTGCGGCAGAGAACCCAAAAATGGACCTCTTTCCTGCTGCGGCTCAACCAGCACGGTATGCTGATCGGGCAGATAGCAGGTCAACTCGTCGTTCGCGCGCAGGAACTCTCGCCCCGAGCCGTCCAGCGACTGCAGCCGTTCCGTGACCCGCCCGCCCCGCACCCGATGGACGATGCGCATGGTCTCGACCCGGCCCTCGCTCAAATGAAAGAATGTGCCCCTGTAGTTGCGGGTGGCCAGCGCCTTGTTCATTTTCTGCAGCCATTCGAGCGAGTCATCGGCGCCTCGGGCGTGCTGCGGAAAGCTGGTCAGCAGCGCGCACGTCAGTGCGCACGGCACCACCCAATAGTAGGTGCGTGTTTGCCGGAATCTCGTCATGGAGCGACGCGGACTTCCGGCGTCAAGGCGGGCTGCGCCACCCGTTGCAGGGGTGACAGCTGCGAATCATCGTCCTCGATGAGCAAATCGGCCAGCACACTGCGCTGCCCCAGGCCCGAAGAGTACTTGCTGTGTGCAAACACATAGTTGGTCAATCGGGCGGACGCCACCGCCAACGGTGTGTCCACCGGGCTCGCGGGCACGGTGTAGGAGAGTGCTTCGCGCGGACCGCCACCCTGGAGAGAGGCGCTTTGTGCCGCAATCCGGTTCGGTGAAGCCCGGTTGCTCTGTGCCGTGACCGCCGAAGGGCCGGGTAGACCAGGAGAAATCGCGCGTTGCTGGAGGGCAACGATGGCGACGGCTGCGACGCCGGCGGCAACCGTGACCCCGGCCAGGGGCCGCCACCAGCGCGAGACGCGGGATTGTGGCGCATGCGATGCGACCTGCGACGGTTCGCCGTCAATTGCCAGGTTCACACGCGAGGCAAAGCCGCCGGCCAAAATATGGGAACCCTGGCCGCGCAGCGCCTCGCCGATCAATGCATACCGCCCGAAACTTTCGCGCAGCTCGGCGTCGCGGGTCAAACGCTTCAACAGCAGTTCGGTTTCAGCATTCGGCAGCTCTCCGTCGAGAAATGCCGAGACTTGTTCAAGAATTTGTTCGCTCATGTGTCCTCGGGGCGGCCCAAGCCGCCATCAAAAATCGGTCGTAGCTTCTTGTCAATCGCCTCGCGCGCCCTGAAAATTCGCGAGCGCACCGTGCCCACCGGACAGTCCATGGTTTGGGCGATGTCCTCGTAGCTCAGTCCTTCCAGTTCTCGAAGCACGATTGCCGTGCGCAGATCTTCGGGCAGGTTCTCGATTGCTCGATTCACCGTATCGCGAATCTCATCGGTGAGCAGCAAGCCCTCCGGCGTCTCGGACTCGGCCAGCCGGGCATGCAAATCGTATTGTTCCGGGTCCTGCAAATCCAGATCGTAATCCATGGGGCGCCGCTTGGTCGCGACCAGCGCATTCTTCGCGGTGTTGATCGCGATCCGGTAAAGCCAGGTATAAAACGCACTATCGCCGCGAAACGACTGCAGCGCACGGAATGCTTTGACGAAAGCCTCCTGTGCGATGTCTTCGGCCTCGGTTGCATCGTGCACGTAACGCATGATCAGCTTCAGCACCTTGTGCTGGTATCGCAGGACCAATAAATCGAACGCCGCGCGTTCGCCGCGCTGGACTCTTTCGACCAGTTTGAGGTCACTCTCTTCGACGCTCATGGGTGATCACAAACCGGCGAGCTTAAAACCCAGCCTGTCGCGATAGACCCAGCCTTTGGGGAAAAGTTCGACATTTCCCGCGCCGGGACGATTAAACGTGAGGTTGCGCACACAGAGTAGATTCTAACAGCGGTACCGGGGCGTATTAGCGCCCGGCGGGCGGGATTGCGGTAATCCGCGCGATCAGAACCGCAAGGTGCTCCGGCGGACGTTGCGACCCCAGGCAATAGGCATAAATCACCGGATCCTGGGTCTCCAATAAGTGCCCGAACGCCTTCTGCTCCTCGGTTGAGGCGGTGCAATAGCACTCATCGAGGTAGCGCGTCAGCAAGATATCGAGCTCTTTCATTCCCCGGCGGCATCGCCATCGCAATCTGCCTGCCTCGGCCGTCATCAATGGCGCCGGTCGACCATCATTTGCTTGATCTCCGCAATCGCCTTGGCCGGGTTCAGATCCTTGGGGCAGGCCTCGGTGCAGTTCATGATGGTGTGGCAGCGATAAAGCCGGAACGGATCCTCGAGATCGTCGAGGCGCTCCCCTGCCGCCTCGTCGCGGCTGTCGACGATCCAGCGGTAAGCGGCCAACAAGGCCGCAGGCCCCAAGTAGCGGTCGCTGTTCCACCAATAGCTCGGGCAGCTCGTGGAACAGCAGGCGCAAAGAATGCAAGCAGAGGGGCGGTCCACCTTTTCCTGGTCCTCTTTGGACTGCAGCCGTTCAGCGTCGGGCGGCGGCGGTGTGCGCGTGCGCAGCCAGGGCTTGATGGAGGCATACTGGGCGTAGAAGTTGGTCAGATCGGGCACCAAATCCTTGATGACCGGCAGATGCGGCAGCGGATAGATCCTGATGTCGCGTTTGACGTCGGCGCAGGCGCTGATGCACGCCAGCGCATTCTTGCCGTCGATGTTCATGGCACAGGAGCCGCAGATGCCTTCGCGGCACGAGCGGCGGAAGGTCAGCGTCGTATCGATCTCGTTCTTGATCTTGATCAGCGCGTCCAACACCATCGGGCCGCAGTGATCCATGTCGATTTCGTAAGTATCGAGCCGCGGATTCTCCTTCAAATCCGGATCGAAACGGTAGATTTTGAAAACGCGGACATTCTTCGTCCCCGAAGGCGCTTTGTGTACACGCCCGTCTTTGCGTACTTTGGAATTGGGCGGTAGGGAGAACTCAGCCATCGACGTTCCTCAATAGTTCTGACCATCAAAGGACGGGGTCGTCCTCGACCCCGTTGAAAGGTGGCGCGCAGCGCCTTAGTAAGTGCGCGCTTTGGGCGGAATCGATTCGACCTCGTCGGTCAAGGTATTCAAATGCACGGGGCGATAGTCGAAGCGGCTGGCACCGGAGGAATCGACCCAGCAAAGGGTGTGTTTCAGCCATTTTTGATCGTCCCTGTTCGGAAAGTCCTCGCGCGCCTGCGCACCGCGGCTTTCCTTGCGATTCTCCGCCGAATGCATGGTGGCGACGGCCTGTCCCAACAAGTTATCCAGCTCCAGGGTCTCGATCAGATCGCTGTTCCACACCAAGGAACGATCCGCGACCTTGACGTCGGCGAACGATGTGAACACCTGCGCAAGTTTGCGCTTGCCCTCATTCAAACTCTCGGCGGTGCGAAACACGGCCGCATCGCTCTGCATCACGCGCTGCATCTCCAACCGAATATCGGCGGTGCGCTGCGAGCCCTTCGCATTGCGCAGCCTCTCCAGGCGCTCGATGGCCGGCGTCGCAGCGTCCGCCTTGAGTGCGCGATGCGGCATGCCGGGCTTGAACAGCTGCGCACAGTGCTGGGCTGCTGCGCGGCCGAAAACCACGAGATCGAGCAGTGAATTGGACCCCAAGCGGTTCGCGCCATGCACCGAGACGCACGCTGCCTCGCCCACTGCCATCAGACCGCGCACCAGTGTCTCGCCGGCCGCCGTCCTCGTGACCACTTCTCCCTGCACATTGCAAGGGATGCCGCCCATGTTGTAGTGCACGGTCGGCAGCACGGGAACCGGTTCTTTGGTGACGTCCACGCCGGCGAAGATGCGCGCGGTTTCCGCGATGCCCGGCAATCGCTCTTTGATCACCTCGGGGCCCAGGTGCTCCAAATGCAGATCAATATGGTCCTTGAGCTTGCCGACGCCGCGCCCCTCGCGGATCTCGATGGTCATCGAGCGGCTGACGACATCGCGGGATGCCAGGTCTTTGGCGTTCGGCGCATAGCGCTCCATGAACCGCTCGCCCGCGGAATTGGTCAGATATCCACCCTCGCCTCGCGAGCCTTCCGTGATCAGGCAGCCGGCGCCGTAAATGCCCGTGGGATGGAATTGAACGAATTCCATGTCCTGCAAGGGCAGTCCGGCACGCAGCGCCATGCCGCCGCCATCCCCTGTGCAGGTGTGCGCCGAAGTACAGGAAAACCAGGCCCGGCCGTAGCCGCCCGTGGCCAGTATCACCTGGTGCGCTCTGAACCGATGCAACGTGCCATCGGCCATATCGAGCGCCACCACACCGCGGCATTCGCCATTTTCCATGATGAGGTCGAGAGCGAAGTACTCGATGAAGAAACTGGCTTCGTGTTTCAAGGACTGTTGATACAGAGTGTGCAGCATGGCGTGACCGGTACGATCCGCCGCGGCGCAGGTCCGCTGTGCAATTCCCTTCCCGTTATGGGTGGTCATGCCGCCGAACGGCCGCTGATAAATGCGCCCATCCTCGGTGCGCGAGAAGGGCACACCGTAGTGTTCGAGTTCGATGACTGCGGCCGGCGCCTCCTTGCACATGAATTCGATCGCGTCTTGGTCACCCAGCCAGTCCGAGCCCTTGACGGTGTCATACATATGCCAGCGCCAGTCATCGGCACCCATATTGCCGAGGGCCGCCGAAATTCCTCCCTGCGCCGCCACCGTATGACTGCGCGTGGGAAACACCTTGGTCAGGCACGCCGTCGACAGACCGGCCTCCGCCAATCCGAAGGTGGCGCGCAATCCCGCGCCGCCGGCGCCGACGACCACCACGTCGTAGGTGTGATCGATCAATTTGTATTCGCTCATGGCCTGAAGAATCCGAAAACGACGCGCAAAACCGCAAAAATTGCCGCGCCGCCGGCCAGCACGTACAGAAACAGCAGCAGTGTCAGACTCAAGATCTTCATGCCGCTCGTGGTTACGTAATCCTCCACGATCACCATGGTGCCCAGGTAAGAATGATAGGCAAGCACCGCCACCAGCAGCACCGCCAAAAATCCAGTGACGGGCACCGACAGCCAGGTGCGCACGGTTTCATAGTCCAGGCCCGGCAGCGTCAGCAGCGAAAAGAGAAACCATAGCGTCAGCGGGATCAAAGCCACCGCGGTAGACCCTCTGTGCCCACCAATGCGCGGTGCCGTCTTTGGCGGACCCCAAACCCAATACCCGGCTCAAAGGACTTCGCACGCTCATGACAGGCGGGCCCAAACCGAACCCGCGATGCACAGCGTCAATGCCACCGCGCCGAGGACGGCGGTCCAGCCGCTGGCATGCCGCTGTGTGCGCTCGAATCCTCGCCCCGCATCCCAGAACAAATGCCGCACGCCGTTCAGCAGATGGAACAAGAACGCAAATGTCCAACCGAGCAAGACGGCCAGACCGGGCGGGCTCGCGAAAAACCGCGCGGCCGAAGCGTAAGAATCCGGACCACCCGCCAAGGCACACCAGCCAATAGCTCAAAGCCACCAGACCCAACGCCAGCGCCGCTCCGGTGACTCGATGCAAAATCGACAATGTATTGCCGATCTGCCAGCGATAGATTCCAGCGTGGGGCGAAATCGGACGGACGCGTGCGGGCATCAAGACTCCTTTGTGATCAAAGAACGAGCGCGCGGTTAGAAATCGATACAGCGGCCACGGAGTTCCCAATCACCAAAGCGCGTCGGCTCAGGGCCTTGGCGTCCGCCAATTTCAGGCGGCCCCCGCATCTCGCGCATTTGCGCAAGCCGGCTGCTCAGCGTCTGAGGGAAGCGTCGAAGGCATTGAATCTTCGGAAGTCGGCGTCACAAACGAAAGTTTGCCAGAAAATGGGAACAAACGGTGCATTCACGTGGGCTTGACATCGCGGGGGCTGCACCCATCTTATATACGATGACTATCGCTTCAGCTTCGTCCGGTCGTTTGGCGCATCTCGGAATTTTGCGATTTACGGGTCCCGACGCACTCAGCTTCCTGCAAGGGCAGGTATCGAACGACACGCAGCGGCTGACCGGCAACGCCTCCCTGTTGGCTGCCTATTCCAACGCTCAAGGCCGCGTGGTTGCGCTCATATATCTGCTGCCGCATTCGAGCGGCGTGATTGCCATACTGCCGCGCGAAATCCTCCAGCCGACGATGGAGCGCATGCGCAAGTTCATTCTGCGCGCCAAGGTGAAAATCGAAGACGCCGGCGATTCTCTCGCGGTGGGCGGCCGCTTCCTAGTACCTTCATCGAACGGGGCCATACCTCCGAGGGGCGCCATGCCTCCCAGCGGTGCCTACACCGAAGCCGATGGCATCGGCGTGGCTCCGGTCGCTCGCGACGCGAACCGTCTCTGGCTCATCGCAGCTCCGCAAACCTTTGCATCCACCGATGCCAGCGAGGCGCTGCGTGTCGAGAATGCGTGGCGGCTTGCGGACATTCGCGCCGGATTGCCGCAAATCTATGCGGCTACCAGCGAGGCATTCGTCGCGCAGATGCTGAATCTCGATCTGCTGGACGGGATCAGCTTCACCAAGGGCTGCTACACCGGCCAGGAAATCATCGCCCGCACCCAGCATCTAGGGCGCATCAAGCGCCGCCTGTATCGCCTGTCGCTGCCGGCGGGGTCCTGGAGCATCGGGCAGGCGCTGCACTTGAGCGACGGCCGTCAAGGACGACTGACGGAAGTCATCGACAGCGGCGGAGGCATCGAGGCGCTTGCGGTGCTCACTGCGGAGCCAGGCCCGCCCGCCGAGGGCCGACACCGCGCAGATCACGGTGCACGCCACGGAACTACCCCTGCCCTACCCGCTTGCCTAGAACTCCGGCCGCATATGCGGGAACAACAGCACGTCGCGGATCGACGGCGAATTGGTATACAGCATGACCAGCCGATCCACACCCAGACCAAGGCCGGCGGTGGGCGGCATGCCGTATTCCAGCGCACGGACGTAGTCGGCGTCGTAGTACATGGCTTCTTCATCGCCCGCATCCTTGCGCGTCACCTGATCCTTGAAGCGCTGTGCCTGATCTTCGGCGTCGTTCAGCTCCGAAAATCCATTTGCCAGTTCGCGGCCGCCGATGAAAAATTCCCACCGATCGGTGATGAAAGGATCCTGATCGTTGCGCCTCGACAGCGGCGAAACCTCCGCCGGATACCCATAGGCAAAGGTCGGTTGGATGAGGGTATGTTCGCCGGTCTTTTCGAATATCTCGATTTGCAGCTTGCCCGGGCCGTCGCCGGCTTTATAGGGAATCTTCATCTGATCGCACACGCGCCGCAAATAGGCGGTGTCGCGCAACGACATGGGATCCAAATCGGCATTGTTCGCCAATATGATTTCTTCGATGCTCAGGCGTGCGAAGCTCTTCGATAGATCGAACTCGGTGCCTTGGTAAATCAGCTTGCGCGAGCCCAACAGGGTATCGGCAAGCCCCTGGAACAGCTTTTCGATCAACTCCATCAGATCGGTGTAATCGGCATAGGCCTGATACAGCTCGAGCATGGTGAATTCAGGATTGTGCTGCGTCGACACGCCCTCGTTGCGGAAATTCCTGTTGATTTCATAGACGCGCTCGAAGCCGCCGACGGTGAGGCGCTTCAAGTACAGCTCCGGCGCGATGCGCAGATACATGCCGACATCCAAGGCATTGTGGTGGGTCTTGAAAGGACGCGCGGCAGCACCTCCCGGAATCGGGTGCAGCATGGGGGTTTCCACTTCCAGAAAGCCCCGCGAATCCAGGAAGGCGCGCATATAGCGCACGATGGCCGAACGCGTCTCGAACACACGCCGGCTCTCCTCGTTCATGATCAGATCGACGTAACGGCGCCGGTAGCGTGTCTCGGTATCGGTAATGCCGTGCCATTTGTCCGGCAGCGGCCGCAGCGACTTGGTCAGAAGCACTGCGCGATCAACCTTTACCGTCAATTCGCCGGTCTTGGTCAAGAACAACACGCCCTCGACGCCGATCACATCGCCGATGTCCCAGGTTTTGAAGTCCTCGTATGTTTCGTGCAGCGTGTCGCGCTCCAGCCGCAGCTGAAGTCCGCCGCTGCCGTCTTCGATCTTCGCGAAACTACCCTTGCCCATGACATTCTTGCGGCGCAGGCGGCCCGCGACACTCACCCGGATCGCCTCGGCCGCGAGCGCCTCGGGTGATTTGCCGCCGTATGCGGTCGAAAGATCGGCTGCCAGCGCATTGCGCCGAAAATCGTTCGGGAAGGCGATGCCGCGCTCCCGCCATTTCGCCAGCTTCGCCCTGCGCTCACCGATCAAGTGGTTTTCGTCGTCGCTCATGGTCCTAACCCGAATAACTCATGAATGACGGAAAAGCTGGAAGGAGTGCATAAATATACCAATCGTTCATATAGCTCAGGCTAGAGATTACAGACCCTGCTTCAGGCTGGCTTGCATGAATTCATCCAGCGCGCCATCGAGCACCGCGGTGGTGTTGCCGATCTCCACACCGGTGCGCAAGTCCTTGATGCGCGATTGATCCAAGACATAGCTGCGAATTTGGTTGCCCCAGCTTACGTCCGACTTCGAGTCCTCGAGCACCTTGGCGGCGGCATTGCGCTTGTTGAATTCAAGCTCGTAGAGCTTGGCCTTGAGCATCTTCATCGCCGTTGAGCGGTTCTTGTGCTGGCTGCGCTCACCTTGGCAGGCCACCACGATGCCGCTCGGCATGTGCGTAATGCGCACCGCGGACTCGGTTTTGTTGACGTGCTGTCCGCCGGCGCCGCTCGACCGGTACACATCGGTGCGCAGGTCGGCCGGATTGATTTCGATATCGATGTCATCATCGACTTCCGGCGATACGAACACCGAGGCAAACGAGGTATGCCGCCGGTTGCCGGAATCGAAGGGAGATTTGCGCACCAGGCGATGCACGCCGGTTTCGGTCCGCAGCCAGCCGTAGGCATGGTCACCGATCATGTTGACGGTCGCGCCTTTGATGCCGGCGACTTCGCCGTCGCTCTGATCGATGATCTCGGTCTTGATGCCATGCGAGTCGGCCCACTTCAGGTACATGCGCAGCAGCATTTGCGCCCAGTCCTGGGCTTCGGTGCCGCCCGCACCGGCTTGAATGTCGAGAAAGGCATTGTGCGAGTCCATCTTGCCCGGAAACATGCGCTGGAATTCGAGTTTTTCGACCTCGGTGGCTGCGGCGTTGACGTCGGCCTCGATGCCCGCTGCGGCCGAGGCATCCGACTCCTGCGCGGCCAGGTCGATCAGTTCCGAGGCATCATTCAAGCTCAGCTTCAGGCGGTCCAGGCTGCCGACGACTTGCTCGAGCTTGGCGCGCTCTCTGCCCAGCTCTTGCGCACGGTCGGGCTTGTCCCAAATACCCGGCTGCTCCAATTCGCGCGCTACTTCCTGAAGGCGTTCGTGCTTGTTGTCGTAATCAAAGATACCTCCTCAAGGAATCGGTGCGTTCCTCGAGATCTTTGATGGATCGTTTGATCTGATTGATTTCCATGGCCGCGAATCCTAGCACATCGGTCAGCCGGGCTTGAGGTGCTGGCAATTCAGCTGCAGCCGCTCGGCGCCGCGGAATTCGTTGATCTCGAGACGATAGGCAAGTTGAATCGCCGCGCCGCTCTTCAAACCCACATCCGCGGAGGGGCCCGACAAATGACCGAAGGCAATCGCATCGATCGGTTCCCCTGCGCCGTGATCCGCATCGAGCGTGAGCTTCATGTGTTTGCCGCCGACGATTCTTGCATCGACGACCTTGAACTGCCCGTCAAAGACGGGCTCGGGGAATCCTTGACCCCAGGGTCCCGCGCCGCGCAGTGCCAGCGCCGTCTCGATGCACATTTCTTCGCCGCTCAGCGCGCCATCGGAGTAAATCACCCCCGTGAGCGAATCGCGATCGGCGCGCACCGCAATTTCAGCCGCAAACGCAATTTTGAAGGCGGGCAGATTGGCTTCGCTCAAGGTAAGACCCGCGGCCATGGCGTGGCCGCCGAATCTGTCGATCAGGCCGGGCCGCGCCGTCGCGATGCTGTCGAGGGCATCGCGAATATTCACCCCGGAGACAGAACGCGCCGAGCCGCGCAGCGAGCCATCCTCGGCGCGTGCGAAGGCGATCACCGGCCGGTGCAGCCGGTCTTTTGTCCTTCCGGCGACCAAGCCCACCACACCTTGATGCCAGCTTTCGTCGAATAAACAGACGCCGAGCGATTCGGCCGCATCGCCAAGGCGCAAGGCGTCGGCAAGCCCCGCCGCCTCGAGCTGCATGCGCTGTTCGATCTCACGCCGCTCATCGTTGAGCGTGCTGAGCAGACCCGCCAAACGTCCCGCCTCATCGGGCTGATCTGACAACAGGCAGCCGATGCCGACGCTCATATCGGTCAACCGTCCGGCCGCATTCAGTCGCGGCGCCACGGCGAATCCCAAGTCAGCGGCCGTCAGCTGCTCGTGCCGGCGACCGGCCGCATCGAGCAATGCGCGGATACCGGCGACGCAGCGGCCGGCGCGGATGCGTCTGATGCCCTGCGACACCAAGATTCTATTGTTGTGATCCAGCGGAACCATGTCGGCAACCGTTCCGAGGGCCACCAGATCCAGCAAATCCGCAACTTTGAATGCTTGCTCGCCCAACGCTTTCGCCAGCGCCGCGACCATGTAGAAGGCAACGCCTACGCCGGCCAATGCGCGGCTCCCGAACCGGCTGTCCGGCAGGTTGGGATTCACGATCACCGCCGCTCGCGGCAGGACGGCACCGGGCAGGTGATGATCGGTCACCAGCACCGGCACCCCGAGCTCGCGGGCAGCCTCCACTCCCGCCACGCTCGAGACGCCGTTGTCCACGGTAACGATCAATGAGGGCGTGCGGCTTGCCGCCAGCGCCACGATTTCCGGCGTCAAGCCGTAGCCGAAGCGAAATCGATTGGGCACCAGGAAATCGACGTGCGCAAAATTCATGGCGCGCAGTGCCCTGACGACCAGCGCCGTGCTGGTGGCGCCATCGGCATCGAAATCGCCGATGACCAGCACACGTCCTGCGGCGCGATGGGCGGCCAGGAGCCTCGTGGCGGCATCGAGGCCCTCCAAAGACCCCACGGGCAGCAATCGATCCAGGGACAAATCCAGGTCCGAGGCATTTTCGATGCCGCGGGCGGCATATACGCGCCGCAGGACCGGATGCAAGGGGGCCGCGAAATGGCCGGCATTCGGCGCCCGGCGTCTGATCTCCATGGCGCTCACCCGAAGGTCTCCCACCACGGTTTGCTTCTGCGCCAGAAGCGCCGGATGGCGCGCGCCGTCAGACTGAAGCATCGATCGCCGGCGGAAATTTCCAGCCGCGACAGACGGCCTGCACGCAGCCGTACCGCCGCCGGTGTCAGCCAGCGCGACTCGATGTCATGCCATTCATCGCTGCCGGGAGTTGCGGCGGCAACGATGACGCCGCTGTCCGATGTCGCGCGACGCTCAGCGGTCCCGTTGCACTCAGCGGCGAGGGCGCTGAAATACACATCGCCGCCCGCCACCCAACCCTGCACGCTCGGCAGCGAAGCAAGCGGAGCGCCGCCGCCCCAAAGCCACAGCCCGCGGATGCGCGGCAGACCGGCCGCCTCGCGCGCGCTATTTTCCCCATGCTCGAACAACCACATCTCGATCTCGCTCATCAGCTGCCGCAGGCGCGGCGCATCGGCGCCCGTCGGCAAGTACTCTTCGATGCGCCTGCCGAGCCCATCCTGGGGGTCGCGTGTCGTGACATTGAGCAGCTGATCAAAAAGGCAATAAAGACCGGACGCTTTGCCCGCCAGCAAGCGAACACCCGCGCCGTTCCACGTTAGATTGAAATCTGCGGCGAGCGTCGCGGCGGCCGCCGGCTTCATCGATAGGATACCGTCTTCAGAGAGGCGCACGCTGGTCATTTCCGCGACGTAGTGAACCGGGGTGGCGAGACACGCCCAAGCCGCATCCGCTGCTCCGCCATCGGCGCAAAGCGCCGCTGGGGCAATGGCAGGCGCACTGGCTTGCGGCGCAAGGATGCGAAAGGCGTCCGCGCGCCAATCGCCCACGGGCCTCGATGCATCGGCGCGCGCCAATAATTGCTCGAGCAGCGCTGAGCGGCGAGGCTCCATCGGCGCCCGCGCGAGGATGCGAAAATACTGGTTGGACACGAACGCTCCGGCAAAACTTTGGGTATCTTAAGCGCATGCGGTTCACTCAGGAGTCAAACCCGGGCATCAATCTCATCCGCGCCCACGGCGGCGGCGAGCTGCGCGTCAACGAAAATATCTATCGTGGCGCGCTGATCCTGAGCGCATCAACGGTTATGCCTGAGCCGAACATCCAGAATCTCGATGACCTCATCGCCATCGATGTGTCGCGCATCCTCGCTCTCGAGCCGGAGCTGGTGTTGTTGGGAACCGGCGCGCGGCAGATCTTTCCCGCGCCGTCCTTCGGCGCGCAGTTCTTGCGCGCCGGCATCGGTTTTGAGGTCATGGATACGGGTGCGGCCTGCCGCACATTCAACGTCTTGGTGGGTGAACAGAGACGCGTGGCAGCGCTGCTGCTGGCGTAAAGAAAGGCGAAAAAATAGCAGGGCGATAAGCAGAATACACAACCGAACCATTATCGAGAAATATTCTTCTTCTAATTGATCTTGTTGTTGTTTTTCAAGTAACCGTGTAAGCCTAGCGCCCCGCAATGGATCTTCCGGACGCCTCGAAGTAAAGCATATGGATCAAACTGTCGCAAGTCCCCGACAAAGTTAACTAAAATTTGAATATAGTTATATTTCAATATCTTATGAAGATAACATAGAAATTACTTCCTCGCAGGCAGCAAGCCCAACGGGTCGACCGGTCTGCCGTTGCGGCGAATCTCGAAGTACAGCACGGGCTTTTGCGGCGCGCCCTCTCCCATGTGCGCGATCACTTGCCCAAGAAGCACGTCCTGTCCCTCGCGCACCAGGGACTCGCGGGTGTGCGCATAGGCAGAAAGCATATTCTCGCCGTGCTTGATGATGATCAAATTCCCGTAGGCGCGAATACCGCTGCCGCTGTAAACCACCCGACCGGATGCCGCAGCACGAATGTCCTGGCCCAGGCTTCCCGGCAGGAGAACTCCACCACCGGCCACCGGCTGCGGCGCCGATGTTCGGTCCGTCGGCCAGTCCCAAGAGAGTCCCGACGCCTTGGGTGCCGAAGGTGCCGAAGCAGTCGATGGTGAAGACGGTGGATGTGGGGGGCTGGGTAAATCTTTGGGCTTTTTGCCTGACGGCGCGGCGGCATTGGGCGCGAGCAGGAGCGTCTGACCTACACCAATGCGAAAATCAGGACCGACGTGGTTCCAGCGTGCGAGGTCGTGATAATCCAGCCCATACCGCCACGCGATGCTGTACAGGGTGTCCTGCCGCCGCACGACATAGACAGATGGCTTTTCGCCGCGCGGCGTCTCAGCGTCGGGCTTCTCGCCACCGGTATTCGCGCACCCGCCCAGCAGCCAGCAACACAGGCTGAGGGCACAGATCGAACGCTGGCGGCGCAATGGCCCAGGAGCCTAACGCTGCAATCCCGAGACCAAGGGGACAAAGCTGACCGCGCCGAGCGACTGGCGATCAATGCGGGTTTCGCCCTTGGTGTAGCGGAACAGTTCCTGCCGCCCCTCGGGTCCCACGGGTGCGATGAGGCGCCCGCCGGGCTTCAGCTGTTCGAACAACGCCTGAGGTACGGCATGCGGTGCCGCCGTCAATAAAATTCCGTCGAAGGGTGCGCGCGCCGCCCAGCCGATGCTTCCATCGTCGTGACGGAAATTGACGTTGCGAATCCGCAGTTCACGTAAAGTGCGTCGCGCCCTTCCGAGCAGAGGAGCGATACGCTCGATGGTGTAGATTTCCTTCACCAGGGGCGACAACACCGCGGTCTGGTAGCCGCAGCCCGTTCCGATCTCCAACACCCTCAGTACCTCTCCCGCCGCGAGCAACGCCTCGGTCATCCGCGCCACCACAAAGGGCTGCGATATGGTCTGCCCGAAGCCGATGGGCAAGGCCGTGTCCTCATAGGCGCGGCTGGCCAATGCCTCATCCATGAACAGATGCCGCGGCACGTTGCGGATCCGGTCAAGCACCCGCTGATCGGCAATCCCCTGCTCCTGCAGCCGCTGTACCAGCCGCTCCCGGGTGCGCGCCGAGGTCATGCCGATGCCGCTGAGGCGTGGACCTTCCATAAAATCAGTCAAGCTCGAGCCATTTCTTGAGATCCGGCACCGCCGGGTGCCGCGTCAAATCGATCTGCAGCGGAGTAATGGACGCGTAGCCTTCCGCCACCGCATGAAAATCCGTGCCGGGTCCCGCGTCCTGACCGGCGCCCGCGTTTCCCACCCAATAGACATCGCGGCCGCGGGGATCCTTCGCCTTGACGATGGGCTTGGCGCGATGCCGGTTTCCCAACCGGGTCACCTTGATGCCGCGCAATTGTCCGTCGGGCAGGTCCGGGACATTCACATTGAGGATGACCGGGCCCTCCTCGAAGCCCTGCAGCGGCCGCTGCGCCATGCGCCGCACCAGCTGCGCGGCCACTTGCGCCGCGCTCGCAAAATTGCGCGGGCTGTCCGGCGTGAGGCACAGCGACACGGCGATTGCCGGCAGACCCAGGAATCGACCTTCGATGGCGGCGGCCACCGTGCCCGAATACAGCGTGTCGTCGCCGAGATTCGCCCCGTCATTCACACCCGACACCACGATGTCATGCTCGAAATCGAACAAGCCGGAGATCGCCAGATGTACGCAGTCGGTGGGCGTGCCGTTGACATAGTACGCATCCGCTTCATAGCGCACGGCTCGCACCGGCACATCGAGAGTCAATGAATTGCTCGCCCCGCTTCGATTGCGGTCGGGCGCCACGATGGTGACGGCGCCCAGCGGTTTGATCGCCTCCCCGAGCGCTGCCAGGCCCTCGGCGCGGTAACCGTCGTCATTGGAAAGAAGGATTTTCACTACTTAACAGCCTGCGCCGCGCTGGCGGGTGTCGCCGTGCGGACTATACTGTAACGCTGGAAACCACGATAGCCGACTGTTTACCATGGGCAAGAAGCGTTTGAGCGACCTGGACAGCGAGCAGGAAAAGTCGGCCGACGCAAGCGCGTTTCGCGCCGCGGTGCGCGACGTCAAACCGTTGGTTCAGCCGCCGGCGGCCGCAGGCCTCGCAAAAGCCAAACCCCGGGCGCGTCTGCGCGGGGCGGCCGAGGCTGTGGAAAATCTCGACGATGTGATGCCTCTCATCCCGACGCCGCCAAGCGGCGAGGCCGCGAGCCTCGAAGAGGCGGCTGCCGGCAGCGCAGCACTGTCGTTTCATCGTGCCGGTGTGCGCATCCAGGTGATTCGCCGTTTGCGGCGCGGTTTGTATCCCATCGAGGATGAACTGGATCTTCACGGCTTGACCCAATCCTTGGCACGCGATCGGCTGGCCGATTTCATTGCGCGCAGCCGTGATTCAGGCCGCCGCTGCGTGCGCATCATCCACGGCAAGGGCTCGCGTTCCGGCGCGCGCGGCCCCGTGCTCAAGACCGCGGTGAATTTGTGGCTGCGGCGGCACATGGACGTCGTGGCATTCATTTCTGCCCGGGCGATCGACGGAGGCACCGGTGCGGTTTATGTCCTGCTTCGAGCCTAGGAGCCTGTCGGACTTAGGGACATCGGGACGCGCCGGCGGTTCAGGCGAGCAGCACCGAGGCCATGGCGGCCAAGCCTTCCTCGCGCCCGATGAATCCCAGGCGTTCGGTGGTGGTCGCCTTGATATTGATGAGCTGCACCGGCACGCCCAGGTCATGCGCCAGGTTTGCCGCCATGGCGCTGCGATGCGCGGCGACGCGCGGCGCCTCGGCGAGCACGGTGATGTCGGCATTGACCAAACTCCGTCCCGCAGCTTTCATACGTTCGGCGACCACGCGCAGAAACACGCGGCTGTCCGCGCCGCGATAGCGCGCGTCGGTATCGGGAAAATGCTGGCCGATGTCGCCGTCGCCCATGGCACCGAGCAGCGCGTCGCACAGCGCATGAATGACGACGTCGCCGTCCGAATGCGCCACCACGCCCTGGCTGTGCGCGATGCGCACGCCCCCGAGCACGACGTGATCGCCTTCCCCAAAGGCATGTACATCCATCCCTTGCCCGACCCGCATGTGGCTCTCCCCCATTTTGAGAATGCCTGCCGCCACGCCCAGATCCTCGGCACGCGTCAGCTTGATGTTGAACGGCGAACCGCTGACCATGACGGCACGGATGCCGATCCGCTCCATGGCTTGAGCTTCGTCGGTGACCGCCACCCCGGCGCGTGCCGCCTCCTGCAATGCCCGGCGCAGCGGCGCGAACGCAAAAACCTGCGGCGTCAAGGCGCGCCACAGCCCGGTGCGGTCGACCGTTTCAACGCCGCCCGGCAACACGCGCCTCACCGTGTCGACGATGGGCGCGGCGAGCACCGCGCCCGCCACATCCGATACGCTGCCGTTCGCCCCAGCGTTCGCGGCCCCTCCTTTCGATTGGTTGTCGAGCGCATCGGCCAGGGCGCTGATGTCAGCGGCGTTCAAACACGGACGCGCTGCATCGTGCACCAGCACCCAGTCATCGGCAGCGGCACGAGAGGACAGAAAATCCAAACCGCTCATCACCGAGTCCTGCCGCTGGGCACCGCCGATGGCGGTCAAGAGCTTGGGCGAATTCAATTTCGCCGCGACCTGCGGCCAATGAGCGTCGCCGGCCGCGAGCACGACCACGATGGCGGTTATGCGGGGCTCGGCCAACAGCGCGCGCAGTGACCATTCGAGCACGGTGCCGCCCAAGAGCGGGGTGTACTGTTTGGGAAGGTTGTGCGGTTGACTCGAGGCGAAGCGTTCGCCACGGCCGGCCGCAGGAACTATCGCCCAGAGGCGGCGGCCCACCGGAACATTCATTGTTTTTCTCCGCGTCAATCCGCGCGAGCGGTGACGTGAGTAGCCGGCGCGGCCGGGGCCGGCGTGTTCGCGCGCACGACCTGATAAAAGGTTTCGCTGGCGGCGACCATGCCCAGTTCGCTGCGGGCCCGCTCTTCGAGCGCCGTGAGACCGCCTTTGAGATTGGCCACTTCGGCGCTCAACTGTCGATTGCGCTCGACTTGGCTCTGATTGGCCGCTCTTTGTGCATTGACCGCGGCCTGGAGCCCGGACACTTCACGCAGGCCGCGATCGGAGACCCAAAGGCGACCCTGGAGCAAGATCAATGTGATGGCCAGCAGAGCCGCGAAAATCCTCATGGGGACAGGAGCTTAGCACGAACTCTTAAGAAATTGGAACCGACAGCGCGCGTGCTCCCGCGTAAGCGGCCTTGGCGCCCAGCTCGCCCTCTATCCTCAGCAGCTGATTGTATTTCGCCATTCGGTCGGAGCGCGACATCGAACCGGTTTTGATTTGCGTAGCCGTGGTCGCCGCTGCGAGATCCGCGATCGTTGCATCCTCCGTCTCGCCCGAGCGGTGCGACACGACCGCGGCGTACTTGGCCTTGAATGCCATGTCGATGGCGGCCAAGGTTTCGGTCAAGGTGCCGATTTGATTCGGCTTGATGAGAATCGCATTGGCGATTTTCTTGGCAATGCCTTCGGCGAATATCTTGGTGTTCGTCACGAACAAATCGTCGCCCACCAACTGTACTTTCGTTCCCAATCTGCGCGTCAGGATCGCCCAGCCGTCCCAATCGCCTTCGCTCATGCCATCTTCGATGCTGACTATCGGATACTTCGCGACCAAGCCGGCCAGGTAATCGGTGAACTCCGCCGCGCTGAACTTGCGCCCCTCGGACTCGAGGTCATAGACGCCGTCCTTGAAGAATTCCGTGCTGGCGACATCCAACCCCAGGTAGATATCCCGGCCCGCGCGATAGCCGGCCTTGTCGATGGCCTCCAAAATGACGGTGATCGCCGCTTCATTCGACGGCAAGTCGGGGGCGAAGCCGCCCTCGTCGCCCACGGCGGTATTGAGCCCCTTGGCATGCAGCACTTTTTTTAGAGCATGAAACACTTCGGCGCCGTAGCGCACCGCCTCGGAGAACGAGGGCGCACCTATCGGCAGAATCATGAACTCTTGGATGTCGACGCTGTTGTCCGCGTGCGCTCCGCCATTGATGATGTTCATCATCGGCACGGGCAGCGTCAAATCGCCGCTGCGCGCCAGATGCCGGTACAAGGGCACTCCTCGATCGATCGCGGCAGCCTTCGCCGCCGCCAGCGACACCGCCAAAATAGAATTCGCGCCCAGGTTGGACTTGCTCTCGGTGCCATCCAATTTGATCATCCTGGCATCGAGCGCTGCTTGATCTTGAACGTCCGCGCCCATCACGGAATCGCGCAGCGGACCGTTGACGGCGCCGACCGCCTTGAGCACGCCCTTGCCGCCGAATCGCTTCATATCGCCGTCGCGCAGCTCGACGGCCTCGCGCGATCCGGTCGAGGCGCCGGACGGCACCGCGGCGCGCCCCACGGTGCCTGAATCGAGCACCACGTCCGCTTCGACCGTGGGATTGCCGCGCGAATCGATGATTTGGCGGCCGCGAACGTCGACGATTCGACTCATGCTATTTATCCTCGCGGCGGAACTTCGCCGTCTTGCAGAAGGAATCCTCGGCCCCTGAGGGCAAGGAGGGTGTCAAAGCAATGACTCCTCAAAGGGCGTTCTCTTTACTGCAGCGTCCAGTTCAGCCAGCGTGGTGAGCAGCGGCCGCATGCGATCCAAAGGCCACGCATTCGGACCGTCCGAGAGCGCTTTGGCCGGATCGGGATGCGTCTCCATGAAAACGCCTGCCACGCCGGCCGCCACCGCGGCACGCGCCAGCACCGGCACGAACTCGCGCTGACCGCCCGAGGAGTCGCCCTTGCCGCCGGGCAGCTGCACCGAGTGCGTGGCGTCGAACACCACCGGACAACCGGTGGCGCGCATGATCGCCAGGGAGCGCATGTCGGACACCAGATTGTTGTAGCCGAACGAGAAGCCGCGCTCGCAAACCAAGATCTGTGAATTGCCGGTGGAGCGTGCCTTGTCGACGACGTTCTGCATTTCCCACGGCGACAAGAACTGCCCCTTCTTGATGTTCACGGGCTTGCCCTGCGAGCAGGCGGCGACGATGAAGTTGGTTTGACGGCAGAGAAATGCCGGGGTTTGCAGCACATCGACCACCGCCGCCACCTCGGCCAGCGGCGTATCTTCATGCACATCGGTCAAGACCGGCACACCGATCTGCTCGCGCACTTTGCCCAACGCCTTCAATCCTTGCTCCAGACCCGGACCGCGAAAACTCGATCGCGAGGAACGATTGGCCTTGTCGAAGGATGCCTTGAAGATGAAAGGGATTTTGAGCGCCGTGGTCATCTCCTTCAGGCGGCCGGCCACGTCGATCACCAGGCTCTCGCTTTCGATGACGCAGGGTCCGGCAATCAAAAAGAACGGCCGATCCGCCCCCACGTCGAAGGAACTCAACTTCATCCGCGACTCATGCCGTGGCGCGGCCGGGCTGCAGAGACGCGCGGTATTCGCGCGCCGCCCTGACGAAGCCGGTGAACAGCGGATGCCCATCGCGCGGCGTCGACGTGAATTCGGGATGGAACTGGCTGGCCACGAACCAGGGGTGGCCGGGCAGTTCAATGAATTCAACCAATCCATCCGCCGAGAAGCCGGAGAAGCGCAGGCCGGCGGCAGTCAACTCATCGAGATAGTGGTTGTTGAATTCATAGCGATGCCGATGCCGCTCGAAAATAGATTCCTTGCCGTACAACATGCGCGCCAGAGAACCGGGCTTGAGTTTTGCTTCCTGGGCGCCGAGCCGCATGCTGCCGCCTAATTCAGATTTCTCATCGCGCACCTGCTGGCCGCGTCCCAGGTCCTGCCATTCGGTGATCAAGGCAATCACGGGATGATTCGTGGCGCGGTCGAACTCGGTGCTGTTGGCGCCTTTGAGGGCCAGCACGTTGCGCGCATATTCGATGATGGCGAGCTGCATCCCGAGGCAGATGCCAAGATAGGGAATGCCGTTTTCGCGCGCAAAACGAATCGCCTGAATCTTCCCTTCGATGCCGCGGTCGCCGAATCCGCCCGGCACCAAAATAGCGTCCATTTTCTGCAGCGCGGCGGCGCCGGAGCGTTCGATGTCCTGCGATTCAAAATAGTGAATGTTCACCCGCGTACGGGTCTTGATGCCGCCGTGCATCAGCGCTTCATTCAAGGAAATATAGGAGTCGCGAATTTGCACGTACTTGCCGACCATGCCGATGTCGACCACGGCTTCGGGATTCTGTTTGGCGGCCACCACCGCCCGCCATTCGGAAAGATCGGTCGGCGGTGCATTCAAGCGCAGCTTGTCGACGACGATGTCGTCCAGGTCCTGTTCGTGCAGCAGCATGGGGATTTTGTAAATGTCGTCCGAGTCCACCGCCGAGATCACCGCCCGTTCTTCGACATTGGTGAACAGCGCGATCTTGCGGCGCTGTTCGTCGGGCAGGCTTTGCGAGCAACGGCACAACAAGATGTCGGGTTGAATTCCGATGCCGCGCAGCTCCTTGACCGAATGCTGCGTGGGCTTGGTTTTGATTTCGCCCGCACCACCCAGAATCGGAACCAGCGTCAAGTGCATGTACAGCACCTTATCGCGCCCGAGCTCCACGCCCATCTGGCGGATTGCCTCGAGAAACGGCAGAGATTCGATGTCGCCCACCGTACCGCCGATCTCCACCATGCAGACGTCGGAATCCCCGGCGCCCATGCGGATCCGATGTTTGATCTCGTCCGTGATGTGCGGAATGACCTGCACCGTCGCACCCAGGTAATCGCCGCGCCGTTCCTTCGCGATGACGCGCTCGTAAATTCTCCCGGTGGTGAAATTGCTGTTGCGGCCGGTGGTCGTGCGCACGAAACGCTCGTAGTGGCCCAGGTCCAGGTCGGTCTCGGTGCCGTCGGCGGTGACGAAAACCTCGCCGTGCTGGAAAGGACTCATGGTGCCGGGATCTACGTTGATGTAGGGATCCAGCTTGACCATGCTGATTTTGAGGCCGCGGGCCTCCAAAATTGCCCCAAGGGAAGCCGACGCAATCCCTTTGCCCAGCGAGGAAACCACGCCGCCGGTGACGAAAACGAATCGATTCATGATGAGCCACCGCCGATAAAACGTTTGTCGCCCGCAAGACTTGAAGCGAGCTGGTCAAACGGAGCCAAAGGGAACAATGGGAATTCGACGGGAGTTCAGATTACCAGAACCCGTCCGTCTCGACAATCCTGACGAGCGCGATATTCGCGTGAAACATCCGCGTGGAACACGCCGAATGCGCACGTGCTCATAGCCCCTCGCGCCGGGTTTCGCTATGGCCTGTGAGCTGGGAAGCGTCAAGGTAACGAAGAGAAGAGTAAGTTACCTTGACGCTTCCCAGCCCCCAGGCCTTTCGCGCCGGGCCGCTCAACATCACGGTGCAGAAGACGGTTTCGACGGGCCTCCGGTCCTGTGGCCTCATTCGCACTCCTCGGCCGGAAAATCCGTTGTCGTCCAACGCCCGCCGGCATCATCGGCATGTGATGTCCATCGGCTCGAGTATTCGTCAGGGGCGAATAACACGCTCATCATCACAGCGCCGAGATGCTAGATCAAAATGGGCGCATCGTTCCACGCGATCTTGAGCCCGGGCGCGTCCGGTGCGGCGCACCAGCTTGCGTCAACCCACAAATCGGCGACGGCGATCAATTTCTCGCCGGCAAACACCAAAGGCAGTGCATCCCGCATCCACGGCAGCACGCCCTGCGACTGGCATAGGTGCTGAACGGTCTGGGTTCTGGCTGTCCGCGCGGGTTTGAGCGTTTCGCCGCCGTCGCGGCGTCGCACGATCACGGCCGGCGGCAGCGCGTTGGCTGCTATTCCGCCGCTCTGCGCGCTCCACGTGAGGCTGCCGAGATTCGCGCCCAGCGTGATGGTGGATCCCAGCGCGGTGTCCCAAGCTCTTGCCTCTTCGAGGCGCGGGCAATCCGCCGCGGTGAGGAACAGCCGCTGCCGATAACGGCGCAAGGCTTTATTGCCCCACACCATGGCAGGCTGGTGATCGGCGTCCGCCTCGAACACCTGCCGCAAGGCCTCGGCAAGGCGCACCGCCGGTGGGGCTTCGACGCCCGCTTCGCTGAGCCAAAAGCGAACGGCGTTGACCCGCTGCGGTTGCGGCAGCGCTCTCAAGCCCGGCACCGACAGTGCGTCCCCGTCGCGCAGGCGCGCCACCTCCCGGGCGGCCGCGAGATCCAGCAATTCTTGCGCCTCCGCCATATGGCGGGCGGTGCGCGCCAGGGCCATCTCGGCGCCCGGCCAGCGCTTTTCGATCGGCGGCCAAATCGTCCTTCGCAGGTAAGCGCGGTCAAATCGCAAATCCTCGTTCATGGGATCGATCGATTCAGGACTCTCGAGGTGCGCGCCCCATTGCAGCAGCTCGCGGTGCGGCACATCGAGCACCGGACGCACATGCCACCCTAACCCTAAAGCGCGGCACACCGGCATGGCCGACATGCCCTTGACGCCCGCTCCCCGCAGCGCCTGCAGCAACAAGGTCTCGGCCTGATCCTGGCGATGGTGCGCCGTCAGCAGGCATTCCTGCGGCTGAAGCTGCGCCGCGAGCGCCGCATAGCGCGCGTCGCGGGCCGCTGCCTCGATCGAGAGGCCTGCTTCGCTCGGGACATCGACGCAGATGACCTGCAGCGGCACGCCCAACTGCCGGCACAGAGTGATGCATGCCTGGCGAAATCCCGGAGCCGCGGCTTGCAGACCGTGATCGACGTGCACCGCGCGCAGCGGCAAGCCGCGAAATCCGGCGCCCAGCGCCGCCAGGCTCGAGAGCAAAGCGGCGGAATCCGCGCCGCCGCTCAATGCCACCACGAGGCCGCGGGCGCCTTCAGGGACGGAGGACTCGAGCACTGCGTACCAGGATGCCGCGGGAAAACTCATCCAGGAGCCTTCTTGCGCATCCGCGTGAGCCGCTGTTCAGCCGTCGTGAAACGCACCGAAGGCGCGCAAGCGCGCCTGCCGCGCGTCGAGCAACTGTGTGATCGGTTGATTGCGCAGTTCGGCCAGGTTCTTGACGATGCTCTGCTTCATCGTTTCCGCCATCGCCTGTGGGTCGCGATGCGCCCCGCCGTGAGGTTCCTTCAAGACTTCATCGACCAGCTTGAGCTTGTAAAGCCGCTCCGCGGTGCCGCCCATGGCTTCGGCGGCGATTTCTTTCTTCTCGGTGCTCTTCCACAAAATCGACGCGCAGGCTTCCGGCGTGATGACCGAATACACGCTGAACTGCAGCATGATCAAATGGTCGCAGACTCCAATGGCAAGCGCGCCGCCGGACCCGCCCTCGCCGATGACGACGCTCAAGATCGGCGCGGCCAAGTTGGACATTTCGAACAGGTTGCGCGCGATCGCTTCACTCTGGCCGCGCTCCTCTGAGCCGATGCCCGGATAGGCTCCCGGCGTGTCAATCAGGGTAACGACGGGGACGCGGAAGCGCTCCGCCATTTTCATCAGCCGCAGCGCCTTGCGGTAGCCTTCCGGCTTCGGCATGCCGTAATTGCGCCGCACTCGCTCCTTGGTGTCCCGCCCCTTCTGGTGACCGATCAGCATCACCGGCACGCCATCGATCCGCGCCAGACCGCCGACGATCGCCAGGTCATCGCTGTACATGCGATCGCCGTGCAATTCCTGCCAATCGCTGAAAATCATGGAGACATAATCGAGCGTATAGGGTCGCTGCGGATGTCGCGCGAGCTCAGTGATCTGCCAGGGGGTCAAGCTGGCGAAAATGCTGGTGGTGAGCGCCCTGCTCTTCGATTGCAGCCGTTTGATCTCTTCGGTGATATTGACGCTGGCATCGCTGCCGATGAATTTGAGTTCCTCGATCTTGGCCTCGAGCTCCGCGATCGGCTGTTCAAATTCAAGAAAATTCATTGCCATGACCTCGTTTCCTCGCCGCGGACATCGTTTCGCGGACCATACACCAAATACCATCCCTCGCGCCCGACCATGGCCGAAAGCCGGTCCAAGAGCTCCCGCGTCGGGCGTACCGACCAGGCGTCGGAAAGATTGAGCTTGCCGCTGAAGTCCTCCCGCGCGACCGCCACGCTGACTCCGCAGGGACCCCTGAGGTAAGGTTTCAGCATCTGCTCGAAGCGATTCATGCCCTGAGGACCGTCGAATTCGGCGGGCCACCGCAGCCACAGACGGCGCGCGAAGCGCTCGCGCGCCCGGTCGATATCCATCAAGGACTTCGCCTGCAGGCGCCAAGCTTCGATGAAATCATCGAAGCGCAGCGTACCATCGATGATCAAGATGGCATCCTTGACGATGATATCGCGATGCTGCTGAAACACCTCCTCGTACAGGCTGACCTCGAGGCGCGCACTGCGGTCGTCCAGAATCAAGGTCACTCGATTGGGGCGGCGGCGGATTTCCAATACCAGACCGGCCACGGTGGCGGGCTTGCCTGCGGACCAGTTGCGCGCACCTTCCAGCGGCGCAGGCGGTTTCGGCCCGCCGACATCGGCCAGGCGCGCGCTCACCAAAAACTTCAAATCCGGCTCGTACGGCGTGATCGGATGTCCGCTCAAGAACAGTCCCAAGGTTTCGCGCTCGCCGGCCAGCCGCTCAGCCTCGGACCAATCCGCCACCACCGTATTCTCGGCAGCGCTCAATCCGAACAGGTCGACCTGTCCCACGCTGATGGCGCGGGAATTCTGTTCTCCCAGATGCATCGCACGATCGAGTTCCGCGGTCAGTGATGCGCGGTTGGGCCCGATCAGATCCAAACTCCCGGAGCGGATCAATGCCTCGAACACGCGCCGGTTCACCCGCTGCAGATCGATGCGCCGGCACAGATCCGGCAGAGTCTCGAATGGGCCGTTTTTCTTGCGTTCCTCGATGATGGCTTCCACCGCGGAAGCGCCCACGCCCTTGATCGCGCCCATCCCGTAGCGGATGCTTGCAGGACCCGCAACGCGGAACGCATAGACCGAGGCGTTCGCATCGGGCGGCAGGACTTTGAGCCCCATGCCGGTGCACTCATCGATGAGCGTGACCACCTTGTCGGTTTTGTCCATGTCCGAGGACAGCACCGCCGCCATGTATGCCGCCGGATAGTGCGCCTTGAGCCACGCCGTCTGATAAGACAACAAGGCGTATGCGGCTGAATGCGATTTATTGAATCCGTACCCGGCAAATTTTTCCATCAGGTCAAAGATGTGCGTTGCCTGCGCTTCGCGCACGCCGCGCGCCACAGCGCCGCTGACGAATACCGAGCGCTGCTTGGCCATTTCCTCGGGTTTTTTCTTGCCCATGGCCCGGCGCAGGAGATCGGCGCCGCCCAAGGTGTAGCCGGCCAATATCTGCGCAATCTGCATGACCTGCTCCTGGTACAGGATCACGCCGTAGGTTGCCTCCAGGACGGGCTTGAGATCCGGATGCAGGTAATCGATCGTCGCGCCGGTGGTGTCGTGTTTGCGGGCGATGAAGTCCTCGACCATGCCGGACTGCAGCGGGCCGGGCCGAAACAGCGCAACCAGCGCGACGATATCTCCGAAACGGTCGGGCTGCAGGCGCCGGATCAAATCCTTCATGCCGCGCGATTCGAGCTGGAATACCGCCGTGGTCTTGGTGCTCTTGAGCAGCGCGTAGGTCGGTGCGTCGTCCATCGCCAAGGCGCTCATGATCAGCGGCGCTTCACCGCTTGCGGCGCGCTGCTCGTTGATGTCGCGCACCACCCAGTCGATGATGGTGAGGGTCCGCAGCCCCAGAAAATCAAATTTGACCAGGCCTGCGGCTTCGACATCGTCCTTGTCGAACTGCGTCACCGGCGTGCTGCTGCCCTCTTCGCAGTACAAGGGCGTGAAATCGGTGAGCACCGAGGGCGCGATGACCACACCGCCGGCATGCGTACCGGCGTTGCGCGCCAGACCCTCGAGCGAGCGCGCAAGGTCGATGAGATCGTGAACCTCAGACTCGCTGTCGTAGAGCCGCTTGAGTTCCTCTTCCTGCTCCAGCGCCTTGTCGAGCGTCATGCCGATTTCCAGCGGAATCAGCTTGGCGATCTTGTCGACGTAACCGTACGGATGACCCAGAACGCGGCCCACATCGCGCACCACGGCCTTGGCCGCCAAGGTGCCGTAGGTGATGATCTGCGATACCCGCTCCCGCCCGTATTTGTTGGCGACGTATTCAATGACCCGATCGCGCCCTTCCATGCAGAAATCGACGTCGAAATCCGGCATCGAGACGCGCTCGGGATTCAAGAACCGCTCGAACAGAAGATCATGCTCGATGGGATCCAGATCGGTAATACCCAACGCATAGGCCACCAAGGACCCCGCGCCGGAACCGCGGCCGGGTCCGACCGGCACACCGTTCTCGCGTGCCCAACGAATGAAATCCGCGACGATCAAGAAGTAGCCGGCGAATCCCATGGCGCAAATGACGCTGAGCTCAAGATCCAAGCGCGCCTCGTAGCCGCCGCCCGCTGCTGAGTCGGCGGCCGCTGCTGAGCCGGCGGCCGCTGCGCTGCGGCCGCTGCTGCTCCTGCTGCTGCTGCGGCGGCGGCGGCGGCAAGCGTCGGCGACGCGGCGATGCGTGCCTGCAGGCCGCGCTTCGACTCTTCGCGCAGGAATTCCTCGGTGCTCGATCCGGTCGGCACCGGGATAGGCCGGCAGCATGGAAGCTCCCAGGCGAATCTCCAGCGAACATCGCTTGGCAACCTCGAGCGTATTGACCAGCAGTTCCGGGGCGTCCTTGAAGAGCTCGGCCATTTCAGCCGGTGACTTCAGGTACTGCTCCTCGGAGTAGCGACGCGCGCGGCTTGCATCCCCGAGCTGCGCACCATCATGGATGCAGACCCGCGCCTCATGCGCTTCGAACTCGGCGCGCGTCAAGAAACGCACGTCATTCGTGGCGACCGCGGCGACGCCACGCGAGCGCGCGAGTTCCATGGCCCCTTCGGCGCAAACTTGCTCGCCTGCCCGGCCCGTGCGCTGTACCTCGAGATAAAACCGATCGCCGCATAACGCCTGCCAACGCTCGAGGCAACGCTGCGCCTCGTCGTCGCGGCCGCGCGCGAGACAGCTACCGATGTCGCCCTCCGCCCCGCCCGAGAGCACGATCAGACCTTGCAGAACTTCGCGCGTAATCCAGCTGCGCTCCAACATGGGCGCACCGCGCTGCTGCCCCTCGAGGTAGGAGCGGGTCACCAGTTGTGTCAGATGCCGATATCCCACCAGGTTCTGACACAAAAAGACGATGCGCGAGGGCGCCGCACGTTCCCCTGGTTCCCGAATCCATGCATCGACTCCAATCAGCGGCTTGATCCCCGCGGCCTGCGCTTCCTTGTAGAACTTCACCATGGCAAACAAGTTGCTTTGATCGGTCAAGGCAACTGCAGGCATGCCGGCGGCCGCAACGGCCACCATCAAATCCGGTACGCGAACGATGCCGTCGACCAACGAGTATTCGGTGTGCAACCGCAGGTGAACGAACCTGGTCAAGGTTCGCACCGCAAGGCCAGGCGTACCGGCTCGAAGGAACGGCGGTGCAAGGGACAGGGTCCGTGCAGGGTCAGCAGGCGCTGATGGTCAGGCGTCGCGTACCCTTTGTGAGTTGCGAAAGAATATGCAGGATATAGTGTATCCATTTGATCCATATAACTATCTCTAGCGGTTTTCGCCAGGATCGAAGCGGCGCTGATCGCGGGCTCCGAGACATCGCCGTCAATGATGGCACGAGCCGTCAATACCTTGCCCAATCCATGCAAATGGGGCAGCCGATTGCCGTCCACCAGCACATGATCGGGTGTGAGGGTCATGGCCAGCAAGGCGCGGCGCATCGCGAGGAAAGTGGCCTGCAGAATGTTCAACGCATCGATCTCGGTGTGGTCAGCCCAGCCGATGCCGAAGCACAGCGCATCGCGCCTGATCGCGATGCTGAGGCGCGCGCGCTGCTCCGGGCTCAGTGATTTGGAATCGGCGACGCCGTCGATGGGCCGGCGCGGCCTCAAGATCACCGCCGCAGCCACCACCGGCCCGGCCAGCGGGCCGCGGCCCGCCTCGTCGATGCCGGCAACCCGCCTCATTCGGAAGATCCAGCCGGCTCACGACTGGGACGCCTGGTTCCTCGTACTCAAGAGCTCCAGAATGGCCTGCGCCGCCCGAGTGCCCGCCCCACGGCGCAGATCGGCGTGAATACGCGAGAACTCCCGCTCCAAGGCGCCACGCCTTTCGGTATCGTCAAGCCACATCAAGAGCTCCGCTCCGATCGACTCTGGGACAATTTGGCCCTGAAAATATTCGCCGACGACGCGCTGATCCGCAAGTAGATTCGGTTGCGCAAAAAACTTCGATTTGACCAGATTCAGCCGGGTGATCATCCAGCCGCTCAAGCACCCTAAGCGGTAGACGACGACCATGGGGCGCTTGCACAGCGCGGCCTCCAGGCTGGCAGTGCCCGAGGCCACCAGCACGACGTTGGCAGCGCTCAAGGCGGTGGTTGCCTGACCATCGATCAACCGCACATCGATCGCCGGCGCGTCGCGATCGAGCACGCGGGAAAAAATCTGCCGCGTCGCGGCGCTCGCCATCGGCGCAATGAATTCAAGTTCCGGGCGCTGTGCGGCCAGCCAGCGCGCAGTGGCGGCGAAATCCGGCGCCAATCGGGCGACCTCACCGCGCCGGCTTCCCGGCAGCAAGGCGACCACACTGGACTTGAGGTCCAGGCCCAGAGCGCGGCGCGCCGCGTCGCGATCGATATTCTCCGGAATGGCGTCCGCCAACGGATGGCCGACGAATTCCGCGGCTATGCCGTGCTCGTCGTAGAAGCGTTTTTCGAACGGCAACAAGCACAGCACCAGGTCGACCGATTCTCGAATGCGGCGCGCGCGTCCTTGCCGCCATGCCCACACCTGCGGGCTGACGTATTGCACGGTTGGAATTCCCGCCGCATGCAGGGTGCGGGCCAGTCTCAAGTTGGTGTCCGGCGCATCGATGCCGATGAAAATGTCAGGCCGCGCCGTCAGGAACATGCGCTTGATGCGCGCCAGCAGCCGCACGAGCCTGGGTAAATCGCGCAATACGTCGAACAGCCCCATCACCGCCAGGGACTCCGCCGGCTCCCAGCTCTCACATCCTGCCGCCTGCATTTTAGGCCCGGCGACGCCAAAGAAACGGGTGTCCGGGGCGCGCCGGCGCAGCGCGTGGATGAGATCGGCACCCAAGGTATCGCCCGACGCTTCACCCGCCAGCAGACCTATCCGCAGCGGCGAAAGATGGGATGGCGCGGTCACGCTAGTCTGGATTAATCATGAAGGGCGATTTTTTTATACTCGTGACCGGTGTTGGGCTTCATGAATGATCCGGTCTATCGAACGATGCTGCGGGAGCTTAGCTTGATGAATTCGACGAACGGGCCGATTTCCGGCTGTGTTGCGGCCGCTTTATCGAGCTGCTCCAAGGCCACCTTCAATTTCAGACCGGAACGGTACAACAGGCGATACGCACGCCGGATGTTCAGGATTTGTGCGGGCGTGAATCCGCGGCGCTGCAGGCCCACGGAGTTGACGCTGTGCGGTACGGCCGGCCGGCCGACCGCCATGACATAGGGCGGAACATCGCGCGTCACCGCGGCATTGTGCGCGATGAAACAATGCGCGCCGACTTTGGTGTGCTGATGCACGGCCGACAGGCCGCCCATGGTGACATAATCGCCGATCTGCACATGACCGCCGAGGGTGGCGCAATTTGCCATCACGATCTGGTCGCCCAACCGGCAGTCATGGGCGACATGCGAATACGCCATGAGCAGGTTGTCGTTGCCGATGCTCGTTACGCCTTTATCATGAGTCGTGCCGCGGTTCACCGTGACGGATTCGCGAAATACATTGCGGTCGCCGATCTCGAGCCGCGTCGGCTCGCCGTTGTATTTCTTGTCCTGCGGCGCGTCCCCGAGCGAGGCAAACTGGTAAATCTTGTTGTTGGAACCGATGCGCGTGGGGCCGTTGATGACGGCGTGCGGACCGATCCAGGTCCCGGGCCCGATGACGACATCGGCGCCGATCACCGTGAAGGGTCCGATTTCAACGTCCACAGCGATGTCCGCCCGCGGCGAAATCACCGCCCGCACATCGATCACTCGGCCGCTCCGGCGGGTTTGGGCTGCTTCGTCTCGGGAGCAACCATGATTTCCGCGGATGCCACTTCTTTGCCGTCCACTTCTGCCAGGCAGTGGAACTTCCAGATCCCCTTGAACGCCCGCTTCAAGGCAACCCTCAGCATCAACTGATCGCCCGGTTCCACCGGCTTGCGAAAGCGCGCGTTATCGATGGCGACGAAGTAAAAGCGGGTATTGATGTCGGGCACGACTTTCGCGGTCTTGAACGCCAGGATCCCGGCGGCCTGAGCCAGTGCCTCGATGATGAGAACACCCGGCATCACCGGACGGTGCGGAAAATGCCCCGGGAAAAACGGTTCGTTGAACGTCACGTTCTTCAGTGCCACGCAGTGCTGTCCGGCGACGCATTCCAAAACCCGATCGACCAACAAGAAGGGATACCGATGCGGCAATTGCCGCATGATCGCTTCGATATCCAATCTATCGGACTCCGACATTATCTCTCCTTTGTGTCCAATCGCCGTAAGTGCGCGACCATTCGCCGCCACATTCTCGTTTCCACGGTCGGCATGCCGCTCGAATAGCTGCCCGCTTCCCTGATCGATGCACTCACCAGGCTGCACCCGGTCACCACCACATCATCGGCAATGGTCAAATGGCCGGCAAATCCCACCATCCCGCCAATCATGCAGCGTTGGCCGATCACGGTGCTGCCCGAGATGCCGGTGCAGGCTGCGATGGCCGTGTGGGCGCCTATGGTCACGTTGTGGCCTACTTGGATCTGATTGTCCAGTTTGACCCCATTCTCGACAACCGTGTCGTCAATGGCACCCCGATCGATGGTGGTGTTCGCACCGATTTCCACATCGTCGCCGATTCGCACGCTGCCGACTTGCGGCACTTTCACCCACGTCCCGGCGTTGGGCGCGAAACCGAAACCATCCGCGCCGACCACGGACACCGGCATGCAGGATGCAGCGCTTTCCCAAGGTCACGCCCGGGTATAAATTGACCCTCGACAGCAGCGCCGAGTCGGTGCCCACGCAAGCCCCTTTCTGCACGATACAGGCCGGGCCGATCAGCACCCGCTCGCCGATCTGCGCCTCATCCTCGATGACGGCCAGCGGTCCGATGCTCGCGGAAGCGGCAATCCGGGCCCCTTTGGCCACCACGGCGCTCGGGTGGATTCCAGGTGCCCAGCTTGCCTGCGGATGTATGAGCGCCGCGATCCGGGCGTAGGCCAGATACGGGTTGGGGTCGATGAGTGCGGCGACCGGGCAATGGGATTCATCTTCGGCGCGGAGCAGCACGGCGGTCGCCTGGGTGGACTCCAGCTGCTTGCGGTAGCGCGAGTTCGCCAGAAAGCTCAAGGCACCGGTGTTCGCGCGTGACAGGGTCGCCACGCTGCGCACCCTGAGGCCGGGCTCGCCGCGCAGCGTGAGGCCGAAGCGCACCGCCAGCTCCCCTAAACTGAATTCTCCCTGCACCTTGGCCTCCCCAAGCACTCCTTACGTGCGGGTTCCCGTGGGCGCGCTTACTTCGCGCCCGGAGGCTTTGCGGGCGCGGGCTTGCTCGGCGAGCCCGGCAAGGTCGCGGGCTTGGATTTCAACAGTTCCAGGATTTGAGCGGTGATATCCAGCTGCGGCTTGCTGTAGAACACGCCCTCGCCCAAGACCAGATCGAAGCCTTGCGCGCTCGAGTAGGTTCGAATCTCGTCCAGCAGGTAGCGCTGTACCTTGCCGATCTCCTCATTTTTCCGCGTTGACAGATCGTCCTGGAATTCCCCGCCCTTGCGTGAAAACTCGCGCTGCTGATCGCGCAGTGCCTTTTCCGCCTTGGCGCGATCGGCTTCCGCCATGATCGCCCCTTCCTTCGTCAATTTCTCATCGCGTGCCTTCAGATCGTTCTGCATGGCCACCAGCTCGCGCTGCCGGGGCCCGAACTCATTCTGCAAAGCTTGCAAGGCGCTCTTTACCTGCGGCGCCTCGGCCATCAGCTTCTGGAAATCCACGTAGCCGACCTTGATTTCGGCACTGGCTTGCTGCGACACCATGAATCCGCACAGGCTCAATGCCAGGAACGGAATGCTGCGAAGATAAGTCGACATGTTGATATCTAGGACCTCAAATAGCGGTCAAAACGCTTGACCGATGGAAAATTGAAAACGCTCCGTCTCGTCGCCGAATCGCACTGTGTCGCCTTGAAACGCATTCAAAGGAATGCCGTAGGAGAAACGGAATAAACCCAATGGCGCGAGCCACTGCACTGCAATGCCGGTTGATCGTTTTAGATTAGCATAATTGAAGTGGTAATCGACCGGCGTTATGTCATCGACCCCGAGGAATTTCACCTTGTTGCCGGTCTGGAAAACGTTGCCGATATCATAGAACGCGCTGACCCGGGCCGCGCTCCTCCACTTGTCGGGGACCGGGAAAATCAGTTCGTAGCGGTTGACCACGCGGAAGTTTCCGCCGTACGGGTTGCCGATGCCGATGTTATCCCGGGGCCCCAGGCGGCTTTCCCGATAGCCTCTGATGCTGTCCGGACCGCCCGCAAAGTAGTTGAGGTACGGCGGCAAGGAAGTGGTTTTGCCGATGGCCGAGGCGTAGTCGATCGATGCCTGGGCCGAAATCAGGAACTTGCCCCAGAGCGGGATGTATTTGATGAAATCGAAATTCGTCTGGTAGTACTGCACATCGCTCAGCGGCAATGCAACGCGCGCCGACAGGGTCGCCTTCAGGCCGCGGTCCGGGAACAGGGCCCGGTTGCGGCCCTCGTAGGACCAGCCGCCCGTCAGCTCGTAGGTGTAGAAATTCGCACCGTACACGGTGTAGGGATTGTCCAGCGAATTGACCACGCCGTCGCCGTTGGTGTCGGTCAGATCGCGCTGGAAGGTGTTGCCGTTCTGCTTGACCCAGTCGACCGACTGCTGCGCGCTGTAGCCCTGTGAGACCACCAGGCTGTTCTTGTTCACGGAGGTCCCGGCGCTCAAGGACTGGTACTCGCTGATCGGATAGGACCATTGCACCGCGCCCGTGATCTGCTTGGTGGAGAATGCCGAGGACGCGGCGACGAACTGCGTGATGTCGCGCAGCGTCACCGATTCGGTGCGGGCTATGCCGTCGATCGTGGTGTAAGGCTCCGTGTGCGAGAACGTGTAGGACTTGCTGTACTTGCCGGCGTTGATTTCCAGCGCGATGCGATCGCCGGTGCCCAGGAAGTTGCTGTGCACGAAATTGCCGTTCAAGCTGAATTTCTGGGATTCGGAATAGCCGATGCCGCCTCCGAACTGGCCGGGCAGCCCCTCTTTGATGTTGAAGTCGACGTCCACCAGATCCGCGCTTCCCGCGACCGGCTTGTTCTCGAATTCCACCTTTTCCACGTACGGCATGCGCTGCAGCCGCTCCTTGGAACGTTCGACGGCCGAATTCGACAGCCACCCGCCTTCCAGCTGGCGCATTTCGCGGCGCAGCGTCTCATCGTTGATGGACGTGGTGTTGTTGAAATTGATGTGGCGAACGTAGACCCGATTGCCGGGCTCGATGAAAAATGTCAGCGCCACGGTCTTTTTGACGTTGTCGGGGGTCGGAACCGGATCGATCTTGGCGAAGGCATAACCGTCGGCGCCCAAGCGATAGCTCATCAATTGCTGGCTGGACGTGATCAGCTTGCGCGAATAGGTCTCGCCCGGCTGGATGAGCAGCAGGCGGCGCAGCTGCTCCTCGGGCACGACCAAGTTGCCCGCGATCTTGATTTCGCTCACCTTGAAGACCTCGCCCTCGGTGACGTTCACGGTGATGTATATATCGTCTTTTTCAGGCGCAATCGCCACCTGCGTCGAATCGATCTGGAAATTCGCGTATCCCCTGTCCATGTAGTACGAGCGCAATTTTTCCAGGTCGCCGGTCAGCGACTCGCGCGAGTAGCGATCATCCTGCTTGTACCAGGACAGCCAGTTGGGCGTCTTCAGCTCGAAGGTGCCCAGAATGTCCTTTTCCTTGAATTTCGTGTCGCCGACGATGTTGATCTGTTCGATCTTGGCGCGCTTGCCCTCTTTGATGTCGACGATGACATCCACTTTGTTGCCGGGCAGATCGGTGATCTTGGTATCGACGCGCACGGCATACTTGCCGCGGCTGAAATACTGGTCCGTAAGGTACTGCTTCACCTCATCGAGCACCGAGCGATCGAAGGTCTTGCCGGTGGCGAGGCCCACATTGCGCAGGCTCTTCTGCAAATCCTCGGTCTTGATGTCCTTGTTGCCCTTGATCTCGAACTTGGCGATCGACGGCCGCTCGACCACCACGACCAGCAGGATGTTGCCGTCGCGGCGCAATTCGACGTCGCGGAAGAACCCGGTCGCATACAGTGCACGCATCGCTTCACCGACGCGTGCACCGTCCAGATGATCGCCGATGTTGACGGGCAGGTAGTTGAATACGGTGCCTTCGGAGATCCGCTGCAAGCCTTCGATGCGGATATCGCCGACGGTGAACGTATTCTCTTGAGCCGTTTGCGCCTGCGCAGCCGTACAGAGCGGTTGGCCGGCAAGCGCCGCCAACAAGGCTACCCGGAATTCAAGCCGCACGCGGTGAAGACCGTGTGCAATTTCGGTGGGCGAGGCTGCGCGCGCAGCGCCGCCCGTACGGCTGGAATTTGGGTTTGATCATGGTTTCCCGTTTAATTCAAATGTCTTGATATATCGTTATAGAAGGCCAGACTCATCAACAACACCAACAGCGCAATGCCGACCTGCTGGCCGAACAACTGCATGCGCTCGGAAATCGGGCTGCCCTTGATGGCTTCCACCGCCTGATAAACCACCTGGCCGCCGTCGAGCAGCGGCACCGGCATCAAATTGAGCACGCCCAGGCTCACGCTGATGATCGCCAGGAACCCCATGTACGCGGTGACGCCCAGATAGGCGCTGATGCCGGCGAACTCGGCGATGCTGACGACGCCGCTGATGTTCTTCGGCGACACCTGCCCGGTGAGCATGCGCCACAGCATTTGCACGGTCAGCGCGGACATCTCCCAAGTTTTCTTCACGCCGCTCATGAGCGCTTCGATCGGTCCCGAGCGATGGACTTCGAGCAGGCCCGGCGGCCAGGCCGCAGGCCCTTCTTTGAGCGAGACACCCAGCCGGCCCACCGCTCTGCCCTGATCCTGCACGCGCGGAACCGCCGCCACGATACGCAATCGCTCGCCGTGGCGCTCGACTTCAATCGAAATCTCGCGATTCGCCGCCGCGCTCACCATCGCAATGAACCCGGTTGCATTGGCGACAGGTTGCCCGTCCACGGCCAGCACGCGATCGCCGGCCATCAAACCTGCACGCCCGCCGGCGCTGTCGGCGGGTGCGGCATTGATCATGGTGGCGGCGTTCCACGTCGCCAGATCGAAGCCCAGTCCCGGCAGCAACTTGCCCGGCTCGGTCATCGCGCGCCGGTCCTCGGTAACCCGCAAGGTCAAGGATCGTTCGGCACCGTCGCGGCGCACGCGCAGCGGAATCAGCCCATCGTCCGAAAATTGACGGAGCAGGGCAATCTGCAGCTCTTCGGTGTCTGCGACATCGCGCGGCCCGACGCGCACGATCTGATCTCCGCGCTGCAGCCCCGCCGCCGCGGCCGGACCGTCGAGGCGCACCTGGCCGACCACCGGCTTGACGGTTTCAGTGCCGACCATGGCCAGCACCGCGTACAGCAGCGAGGCAAATATCAAGTTCATGGCGGGGCCGGCCAGCAGCACGGCAATGCGATGGGAGATGGGACGGCGCGTGAAGGAGCGATGCAGTTCCGCGGCAGCCACTTCGCCTTCACGCTCATCCAACAGCTTGACGTAGCCGCCCAAGGGGATGGCCGCCAGACAATATTCGGTGCGGTCAGGATCCCTGCCGACCCGCGTGAACAGCGGTTTGCCGAAGCCGATGCTGAAGCGCAGTACCTTGAAGCCGAGTTTCTTCGCGACCCAATAGTGCCCGAATTCATGCACCGCCACCAAGATGCTGATCGCAACCAGGAACGCGGCAAGGAAAACCACAATCTTCATGCAGAGGCTCCAGCGCTAAGCTCGATAAAGGTGATGGCCAGGCGTCGGGCCGCAGCGTCCGCCTCCAAAACATCGCCCAGCGTCGCGACGGGAGACGAATTCATCCGCTGCAGTACTTTGTCAATGACCGTTGAAATGCCTACAAAGTTCAAGCGCCGATCAAGAAACGCCTCGACCGCCACTTCATTGGCCGCATTCAGCACGGTCGGCGCGGTGCCGCCGGCGCGCGCGGCGCCTCTGGCCAGCGTCAGACTCGGGAATCGCACATGGTCCGGCGGCTCGAATTCGAGCTGTCCCATGGCGAGCAGATCGAGGGTCGGTACGCCGGAAGCAAACCTCTCGGGCCAGGCCAGAGCCTGCGCGATGGGCGTGCGCATGTCGGGAGCGCCGAGCTGGGCCAGCATCGAGCCGTCCGCGTATTCGACCAAGGAGTGCACCACGCTTTGCGGATGCACCACCACATCCACCTGCGATTCAGGCAATCCGAACAGCAGGGTGGCTTCGATCACCTCGAGCCCTTTGTTCATCAGGGTTGCCGAATCAACCGAAATCTTCCGGCCCATCTTCCACTTCGGGTGCGCGCAGGCTTCATCGGGCGTGGCGTGAGCCATTTTCGCGGCGGAGACGGTGCGAAACGGGCCGCCGGAAGCGGTCAGAATGACGCGCGTGACGCCGGCAGCCGCATCGCCCGGAAGATAGCCTCCCGGCATGCACTGAAAAATTGCGTTATGTTCGCTATCGATCGGAATGAGCTCTGCGCCCGCGCGGCGCACCTCGTCCATCAAGAGCCGGCCGGTCATCACCAGCGCTTCTTTGTTGGCGAGAAATACGCGCTTGCCGGCACGCACCGCTGCCAAGGTCGGTTGCAGCCCGGCGGCGCCCACGATGGCCGCCATGACCATGTGCACGTTGGCGGCGCTGACGGCATCGTTGAGCGCCTGCTCCCCGCTCTCGACCCGGGTGGCGGAGCCGGCTTCGCGCAGCGCGGCGCGCGCCTTGGCAGCGGCTTCGCCGTCGACCAGCACCACGGTTTCCGGATGAAAAACCTTCGCCTGTTCGACGATGGCCTGCCAGCTGTTGAAGGCACCCAGGGCCGTGACCTTGAACGCTTCCGGATGAAGCGCGATGACGGCGAGCGTGCTGCGGCCGATGCTGCCGGTAGAACCCAGGATGGCGATACCGCGTTGCATGCTCATGCCAGGACACCTGATCCGAAGAGGCCGAGCGCGTACAAGGGCGCGGCTGCCGTCACACTGTCGATGCGATCCAGGAGACCGCCATGGCCCGGCAGCAACGTGCCGCTGTCCTTGAGCGCGGCGGCGCGCTTGAACATGCTCTCGGTCAGATCGCCGATGACGGAGAAGATGCCCACTGCGAATCCGAATGCGATGAGCGCGAACGGCGGCAAGCCAAAGTATACCGCACCGCCGCCGGCCACCAGCGCGGACATGAGAAGCCCCCCTATCGCACCCTCCACGGTCTTGCCCGGACTCACGCGCGGCGCCAATTTGCGCCGCCCGAATGCGCGGCCGGCAAAGTACGCGCCGATGTCGGCGGCGCATACCATCAATATCAACCACAGCACCATCAGCGGTCCGCGCGCGAACCCCTGCGCGGAAATCTGCAGCCTTGCCAGCGCCACGAAAGCCGGCGCCAACACCGCCAGGCCGCAGATCAGCGTCACCGCGGACCGATGCTGCGCCGGCGCCAGGATGAGCCACAAGAATGCGATGACCCACCAGAGGCAGCCGGCGCCCAAGAGAATGATCAAGTGCGCGGGGTTGCCGGTCCACCGCCAACTGAGCAGCAGCACCAAGGCAACGCTGACGGTGTAGCTTGCGCGTGCCGCCACGCCCCGCAACATGCCGAATCCCGTCCACTCCCACGCGCCGATGCTGAATACCAGGCCGAAGGCCAGCACCGCCCACAGGGGCGGCAGCAGGAACAGTCCCAGCAGCAGCAAGGCACCCAAGATGCAGCCGGTCAGCACTCTGGTTCTAAGCATGCGAAATCCTACGCATCGGCCTTGGTTCCCACCTGCGCCGAAGTCTTGCCGAAACGCCGCTCGCGCAGGGTGTAGTGCTCGAGTGCCGCCTGCAGAGAGCCGGGCGAAAACTCAGGCCAGAGCGCCTCCGAAAAATACAACTCCGTGTAGGCAAGATTCCACAGCAAAAAGTTGCTGATGCGCTGTTCGCCGCCGGTGCGGATCAGCAGATCCGGATCCGGGATGCCCGCCAGTGCCAGATGCGCCGCGATATGCTCTTCGGTAATTTCGGCGGCGGCGAGCCTGCCCGACGCCACCTTCGCGGCCAGCGACCGGCATGCCTGCGCGATATCCCAACGTCCGCCGTAGGCCACCGCCACCATCAGGCCCAATCCGGAATTGGCCGCCGTCAAGGCTTCCGCATCCGTCATCTTCTCTTTGAGCTCCAGTCCCAACGATTCACGATCACCGATGAAGCGCATGCGTACTCGATTGCGGTGCAGGTCCGCCACTTCGCGCACCAGGGCGTCGAGGAACAACCCCATGAGCATCCCGACTTCATCCGGGGGCCTGCGCCAGTTCTCGCTGCTGAAGGCGAACAATGTCAGGTAGCGCACGCCGCGTCCGGCGCACTCTTCGACGATCTTGCGCACGACCTTGACGCTGGCGCGATGCCCGGCGACCCGCGGCATGCCGCGCGCTCGCGCCCATCGGCCGTTGCCGTCCATGATGATCGCTATATGTTGCGGCAGTTCGGGCATGGCTTGAGGGAATGCAGGTCCTGCGGGGTCAGACCTGCATCAGCTCCTTTTCCTTGTCCGCCATTGCGTGATCGATATCGGCGACGTGCTTGTCCGTCAATTTCTGAATGTCGTCCTGCGCACGCCGATCATCGTCCTGCGCGATGAGTTTCTCTTTGAGCATTTCCTTCAGTTCATTGTTGATTTCGCGGCGCACACCGCGCACCGCGACGCGCGCGTTCTCCGCTTCCGACTTGACGACTTTGATGATGTCGCGGCGCCGCTCTTCGGTCAGTGCCGGCATGTGAATGCGGATGATCTGCCCGGCGGTGTTCGGCGTCAGTCCCAGATCGGATTTGTAAATGGCTTTTTCGATGATGGGCACCATGGCTTTCTCCCAAGGGCTCACCGTCAGCGTGCGTGCGTCCTCGGTGGCTATGTTGGCCACTTGATTGAGCGGCATCTCCGAACCGTAGTAATCAACCTTGATGTGCTCGATCAGGCTGGTATGCGCGCGCCCGGTCCGCAGTTTCTTGAGCTGCTCCTTGAAGGCCGCAACGCACTTCTGCATGCGCACGGTCGCGTCTTTTTTTATATCCTCCAGCATAATCCCCCTCAAATTTTAAGGTTCGGCCGATACGACGGTGCCCACGTCTTCACCCTGGACGATACGCATCAAATCGCCGGCGTGGAACAGATTGAAGACCTGCAGCGGCAAATTGTTTTCCCTGCACATGACGATCGCCGTTGCGTCCATGACGTTGAGACGGTCGCTGAGCACCTTGTCGAACGTCAAGCGTGCATAACGTTTGGCATTGGGATTGGTGACCGGATCGGAGTCATAGATGCCGTTCACCTTGGTCGCCTTCAACAAGATTTCGGCGTTGATCTCGATGGCACGCAGGCTCGCGGCGGTATCGGTGGTGAAGAAGGGATTGCCGGTGCCGGCGCCGAAGATCACCACGCGGCCTTTTTCCAGGTGGCGCACGGCTCGGCGCCTGATGTAGTCCTCGCAAACCTCGTTGATGCGCAGCGCCGACATGACTCGCGCGTAGGTGCCCAGGCTCTCCAGCGCATCCTGCAGGGCCAGTGCGTTGATCACGGTGGCCAGCATGCCCATGTGATCGGCCGTCACCCGGTCCATGCCGGCGCGCGCCAATCCTGCGCCGCGAAAGATATTCCCACCCCCCAATACGACCGCGACCTGCACCCCCATCTGGGTCAGGTCGCGAATTTCTCCGGCGATTCGTTTCAGAATGACCGGGTCGATGCCGTAGTCCTCATTCCCCAGCAGCGCCTCGCCGGATAATTTGACCAAAATTCTTCGATAACGAGCCGTGCCGGGTTTGGTGGTCATATGGCAGTTTAGTGTTTCTTCGGACCGTCGTCTTTGTCCTTGTCCTGCGCCTTCACCTGAGCCATGACTTCGCCGACGAAATCGTCCTGTTTCTTTTCGATGCCCGCGCCGACCTCATAGCGCGCGAACATCAGCACCTTGGCGCCGGCTTTCTTCACCAGCTTCTCGACGGTCGTATCCTCGTCCTTGACGAAGGGCTGCCCCATCAGGGTGATTTCCGCCAGATATTTGCGCAGCCTGCCTTCCACCATCTTGGCGATGATATCAGGCGGCTTCTTCTCGCCCTTGGTCTGCTCCGTGAGGATCTCGCGCTCCTTGGCGAGCATCTCGGCCGGCACATCGCCTGCATCGATGTAGGCAGGATTGACGGCCGCGACGTGCATCGCGATGTCGCGGGCAAGCGCGTCATCGCCGCCCTGCAGCGCCACCACGCTGCCGATGCGGGTGCCATGCATGTAAGTTCCCAGAGATCCCGGCGAGCTCACGCGCACGAAACGCCGCACCGCAATGTTCTCGCCCAGCTTGGCGATCAAGGCGCGCCGCCGCTCATCGAGGGTCGAGCCGCCATGCGTCAGCGCGAGCAGGGCCTCCAAGCTCGAGGGGGCGGCCTGCAAAGCGGCCGCCGCGACGTCACGGGCGAAAGCCTGAAACTCATCGCTGCGCGCCACGAAGTCGGTCTCGCAATTCACCTCGACGAGGGCGGCATCGCTGCCGGATCGTTCGATCTGTACCGTGCCTTCGGCCGCCACTCGCGCCGCCTTCTTGTCGGCCTTCGCAAGACCGCTCTTGCGCATCAGCTCAGCCGCGGCGTCCAAATCGCCCTTGGTTTCGACCAGCGCCCTCTTGCACTCCATCATGCCGGCGCCCGTGCGCTCGCGAAGTTGTTTGACTGCATCTGCCGTAATGTTCATCGGGTCCTATAACCGCCGGGTTCGGCGATTCCTCAATTGAGCAGGTTCAAAGGCACGGCGCATTTCACTGCGCCGTGCCTTAAAGTGACGTCAAGCGAAAGTGACGTCAAGCGCCGCGCGCTGGAGCGCGTCTTCCGACGGGCCGGCGCCGCGGAGCGCTGGCCGGCCGTGTTTCCGCCGGCGGAGTATCCGGAGCATCCACGTCGTCGGTTTCGACTTCCACTTCGTCGAGCGATGCCGCTGCGGCAACGCCCGGGGCCGCGATCACGGGGACCTTGCGGCGCGGCGGCGGCTTGCGCTGGCCACCCCGCCCTGCGGGCGCGGGACGGCGGCCCGCCGCGCTGCGCTTCTTCGGATTGCCTTCCTCGTCCAGCTCCACGAATTCATCTTCACCCACGGGCACTTCGGGCAGCGAGGATTTACCCTCCAATACGGAGTCTGCGATGCCGCCGGCATACAGCAGGATGGCGCGCATCGCGTCGTCATTGCCGGGAATGACGTAGTCGATGCCGTCGGGCGAGCAGTTGGTGTCGACCACGGCCACCACCGGAATGCCGAGTTTCCGTGCCTCATGAATCGCGATCTGTTCGTGGCCGACATCGATGACAAAAAGCGCATCCGGCAGCGCCGTCATGTTGCGGATACCGCCCAGGCTGCGCAGCAATTTGTCCATTTCACGGCGCAGCATCTGCGCCTCTTTCTTGCCGCGGCGATCCAGCGCCCCGCTCTGGGCCATTTCGTCCAACTCATTCAGGCGCTTGATGGACTGGCGGATGGTCTTGAAATTGGTGAGCATGCCGCCGAGCCAACGCTGGTTGACATAGGGCATGGCGCAACGGGCCGCTTCTTTCTGCACGGCGTCGCGCGCCGAGCGCTTGGTGCCGACGAACAGCACTTTGCCGCCCTCGGAAGCCACGCCCTTGATGAAGGCCGCCGCCGCCGCATACAGAGGCTGCGTCTTCTCGAGGTTGATGATATGGATTTTGTTGCGTTCGCCGAAGATGAACGGAGCCATTTTCGGGTTCCAGAAGCGGGTTTGGTGTCCAAAATGGACGCCCGCTTCCAGCATTTGTCGCATGGACACACTGGTCATAAAACACTCCTGTTGGGTTGAGCCTCCGCGTGCCCCAATCGGCAACCCGGTTTTAGCCTTGAAATCGAAGGCCTTGGCCTTCATTTTCATTGCCGTGCCGGGCACCCAGTCGATTGTGACGACACGCGTGCGGGGTTGTTAAAAATAGCCGCGCTTTATACCATGAACCCCCGGTGGAAACAAAGCCCACCAGCCGCAAGGGTAGCCTCAACTTTCCTATGAACGTGACCATCAAAACCCCCGCCGAACAGGACAAAATGCGCGAAGCCGGCCGCCTGGCCGCCAGCGTGTTGGACATGATCGAGCCTTTTGTCCAGCCGGGCGTGAGCACCGAGGATCTCGACAAGCGCTGCCATGACTTCATCGTCGAGGAGCTGAGGTCGGTTCCGGCCAACCTGAACTACAGGGGCTTCCCGAAGACCATCTGTACGTCGGTCAACCATGTCGTGTGTCACGGCATCCCCGGCGACAAGCGCTTGAAGAGCGGTGACATCATCAATATCGATGTCACCGTGATCCGGGACGGATTCCATGGGGACACCAGCCGCATGTACTTCGTCGGCAATCCCGCCATTCTCGCCCGGCGCCTGACCGGCGCCTGTCACGAGGCCATGTGGCGCGGCATCCGGCAGGTGCGGCCCGGTGCCCACTTGGGCGACATTGGGCATGCCATCCAGACTTACGCGGAAACCAACAGCTTCTCGGTGGTGCGGGAGTACTGCGGCCACGGCATAGGCCGGATCTATCATGAAGACCCGCAGGTGCTGCATTACGGCAAACCGGGCACGGGCCTGGAGTTGGCGGCGGGCATGACCTTCACCATCGAACCGATGATCAATGCCGGCAGGCGCGATGTGCGCTTGCTGCCGGACGGTTGGACCGTCGTCACGAAGGATCAGTCGCTGTCGGCGCAATGGGAGCATACGATTTTGGTCACCGACGACGGCTTTGAGGTGCTCACCCTGGGCGCGAGCGCAAGTCTGCCCGCGGCCGTAGGGGAGCCTGTCTGAGCATCCCGCATGGCCGCGAGCGAGACGGATTTGCCGATCGTCGAGGCGGAGCATTGAACACCCACGGCAAATTTCTCGACCCGATCGCCGGCTGGCCCTATTTGACAGCCGTCCCCGCAGCCCTGGAAGCGGGGCAGTTCTCTCCCATCGTGTTTCGCCAGGTGCTGGACCAGGGCACCGAACTCCTGAAGGATCGCTTCATCGCCGATGAGCCCATCGAAGATCTGGTGCGTGACCGGGCTCAGTTGGTCGACATGGTGCTGCGCGCGGCGTGGGCCAATCACGCCGGCAAATTTGCGGGGGACTTGGGGTTGATCGCCGTCGGCGGCTATGGTCGCGGCGAGCTGCACCCGAATTCCGATATCGACATCATGGTGCTCTTGCCGAAGAGTGATTCCGCCGACTGGCAGCCCGACATCGAGCGGTTCCTGGCCTTTCTGTGGGACATCGGCCTCGAGGTCGGACACAGCGTTCGATCGATCGATGACTGTCAGCGCGAAAGCTTGGCCGATATCAGCGTCGCCACCACGTTGTTCGAGGCGCGCCTGCTTTCCGGACCGGAAGCGCTGTTCGCCGGCATGCGGCGCGCGTTGGCGCCCGATCGGCTTTGGGTCTCGCAGGACTTCTTCGAAGCGAAGTGCAAGGAGCAGACCGAGCGCCATCATCGCTATTTCGATACTGCCTACAACCTGGAGCCGAACGTCAAATCCAGTCCGGGCGGATTGCGCGATATCCAGACCATCGGCTGGGTGGCCAAAAGGCATTTCGGTACCGACACCCTGGACGAACTCGTGGCGCACGGATTCTTGACGCGGGAGGAATTGCGCAAGCTCAAGGCCGGGCAATCGTTCCTGTGGAAAGTTCGTTTCGGGCTGCATGTATTGACCGGCCGGCGCGAGGATCGGCTGCTGTTCGACTACCAGATCAAGCTCGCGAAGCTGTTTGGCTACGAAGACGCCAGCTTTACCCTGGCGGTCGAGCAGCTGATGCAGAAGTACTACCGCACCGTGATGGACGTCAGTCTGCTGAACGAGATGCTGCTGCAGCTGTTTCGCGAGGCCATCCTGACGCAAAGCGCGGCGCCGCTGCCGATCAATGCCCGCTTCCAAATTCGCAATGATTATCTGGAAGTGACGCATCCGGAAGTATTTGCGCGCCATCCATCGGCGCTGCTCGAGTTGTTCGTGTTGCTGCAACAGCATCCTGAACTGCGCGGCGTGCGCGCCGAAACCATCCGCCTGATCGGCACGCATGTCTGGCTGATCGACGAGGAGTTCCGGCAAAACCCGCGGCATCATCGGCTGTTCATCGAAATCCTCTGCGCACCCGTCGGCGTCACGCACGAGCTGCGGCGCATGAACTTATACGGCGTCCTGGGCCGCTACATCCCCTCCTTCGGCCGCGTCGTCGGCCGCATGCAGTACGATCTGTTTCACGCCTACACGGTGGATGCGCACACCCTGTTCGTCGTCAGCAATCTGCGCCGCCTGGCCATGCCGAAATTCAACGACGAATTTCCTGCTTTGAGCCAGATCATGCAATCCCTGCCGCGCCAGGAAATCGCCTATCTGGCGGCGCTGTTCCACGACATCGCGAAGGGCCGCGGCGGCGATCACTCGGAACTCGGCGCGGTCGACGCGGAAGCCTTTTGCCTGGAACAGGGACTGGGGCGCTATGAGGCGCGCCTGGTGGCCTGGCTGGTGAGGAACCACTTGATCCTGTCCATCACGTCGCAAAAGAAGGACATCAGCGATCCGGCGATCATTCAAGAGTTCGCGCGGCGCGTCGGCGATCAAGTTCACCTGGATTATTTGTATGTGCTGACCGTCGCCGACGTGCGCGGCACAAATCCCAAACTGTGGAATTCGTGGAAGGCACGGCTGTTCGAGGAGTTCTACGAGCGCACCAAGCGGGCGCTGCGCCGCGGCCTCGAGACTCCGATCGACCAAGACGAGCTGATCCGCGAAACCCAGGAACAGGCGCTGTCGATCATGTCCGAAAACGTGGCGCCGACAGAGGCCGCGGCGGTTTGGACGCAGTGGACCGAGGCGTATTTCTTGCGCTATACGGCGGAGGAGATCGCGTGGCACACCGCGTTGCTGGCCACGAGAACGGCGGACGACGACGCGCCGCTGGTCGCGATCCGGCAGCTGACGGACCGGGGCGGTACTGCCGTGCTCACCTACACGCCGCGGCGCCTGCGCAGCTTCGCGCGCACCACCGGCTTGCTCGATCAAATGGGCCTGAACGTGGTCGATGCGCGCCTGATCACCAGCGCCAACGGATTCAGTTTGGAAACCTACGAGGTGCTCGAGGACAACGGCGCGGTCATCGCCGACGCGGTGCGTGTCCAGGAAATCGAGCGAGGCTTGTGGCGCGCCTTGAAGCAGGTCGAAGATGCGCCGCCCGCCGTCACGCGGCGGGCGCCGCGCCAGGTGCGCATGTTCCGGACGCCGACCCAGGTCAATTTCAGCGTCGATGAGCGCAACGAACGCACGATTCTGGAGTTGATCGCAGCCGACCGCCCCGGCTTGTTGTCCGAGGTGGGCAAGGTTTTTCGCGCCGAGCGGGTCGCCATCAACGGCGCGAAGATCATGACGGTGGGCGAACGCGCGGAAGACGTGTTCTATATCACAGGCGCCGACGGCGGCCTGCTGACCGAAGACATGTGCCGGCGCGTGCAGGAGTCCCTCACGTCGGCGCTGGACCGCCGCGATGCGGGGCGATCTTGAGTTCTCACGACGCGCTCAAATCGGTCATCGAAGGCGCCTACGAAGCGCGGGCGCAGCTCACGCCGCGCACGGCATCGAGCGAGCTGCGCGGAGCGGTCGACGGCGTGATCGAATTGTTGAACGCCGGCGCGCTGCGCGTCGCCGCAGCCCGATGGCGGCCGCTGGCGCGTCAACGAATGGCTCAAGAAGGCCGTGCTGCTGTCGTTTCGCATCAACGATAACGCGCCGCTGGCGGCCGGTGAGCTGAATTTCTATGACAAGGTTCCGTTGAAGTACAGCGGCTGGGATGCCGGGCGCTTTGCCGCCGCCGGTGTGCGCGTGGTACCGCCGGCGACGGTGCGGCGCGGCGCCTTTGTCGCCCCGAACGTCGTGTTGATGCCCAGCTACGTCAATGTCGGTGCATACGTGGACACCGGCACCATGGTGGACACCTGGGCGACGGTCGGTTCCTGCGCGCAAATCGGCAAGAATGTGCACTTGTCCGGCGGCGTCGGCATCGGCGGCGTGCTGGAACCGTTGCAGGCGAGCCCAACCATCATCGAGGACAATTGCTTCATCGGCGCGCGCTCGGAAATCGTCGAAGGGGTGGTGGTCGAATCGGGCGCGGTCATTTCCATGGGCGTCTTCATCGGTCAAAGCACGCGCATCTATGACCGGGAACGGGATGAAATCCTCTTTGGCCGCGTGCCCTCGGGCGCCGTGGTCGTTCCCGGCACGTTGCCCGCGGCGAATGGCAAGTACGCTCTCGCCTGCGCCGTGATCGTCAAGCGCGTGGATGCGCAGACACGGGCCAAAACCTCGTTGAACGATTTGTTGCGCAATACCGATTAGTACTTGGGCAGAGAAAACGGGCAAAATCCCCGACGTTGCGGACAAAGGCACCGCACAACCGTGGAACGGAAATCCGAGCGTGAGCTCGATTTTCTCGAGTTGCCTATTTTGATCATTTGAGTAATAATATTTGCTCAAATGATCAAAGAACCCCGGTATGAATGACCCCTCAAAAGCCCCTCGAGCGGCAGGTCGCATTGTCACCGTCGTACGTCGGGGCAGGGCGAAGACTCTATCTCAGGCGTGGACGGAACGCGATCAGGCGGTACGGCTCTATTACACCAGCGTCGTGGATCGGGTGTCACTGGTGAAAGCGGGCGTTCCCGCGAAGTATGTGAAAGTGCTGTCGACACGCATGAAAATGCCGATGGAGAAATTCTACAGAACTCTGGGATTGGCACGCCCGACGGTTGACCGCAAAGTGCGCCTATCGAAGCTGCTGAATCCCGACGAGAGCGAACGTGTGGTAGGTATCGCGCGTCTAGTGGGGCAGGCACAAAGCTTGGTGAATGAATCAGGGCATCAGGAGGAATTCGACGCGGCTACATGGGTATCGGCATGGCTTGACCGACCATTGCCGGCACTCGGTGGTAAACCCCCTGGCGAGTTCATGGATACCGCGGATGGCCGCATTCTGGTAGCGGATCTCCTCTCGCAGGAGCAGTCCGGGACTTATGCGTGAGCCATGCCACACCGTGTGTGGCGCATAGCCGCCGATACCCCGGATTACGCAGCCGACGATTTGTTGGGCAAAGGGGCGGAGAAGACCGGGGGTCGATGGAACAGGAAGGGCACACCTCTCGTCTACACGTCATCTTCCATGGCGCTTGCTTGTCTTGAAACCGTCGTGCACCTGGGCGGCTCAGACCCGCTGCCGCTCAATCGATATTTGATTGAAATTGAAATCCCGGACGATGCGTGGAAAGCGAGAACGCAATTCGATGTCGCGTTGCATGTAGGGTGGGATGCTCTGCCGGCAGGCCTCGTATCGCTCGACTGGGGCACGACCTGGGCAAAATCGGGAGTGCAATTGATCGCGCAGGTGCCGTCTATCGTTGTCCCCGAAGAATCTAATTTTCTGCTGAACCCAGTACACCCGCTCGCGACCGCACTGGTGGGGAAAAAAATTCGACGCTGGACGTACGACGGCCGCCTCTAGCTTGGAAACGATTCGATTTTGCGCCCGGCTAATAGGGGGCGCATCGAAAATCCAGTCGATCTCGTTCAAGTAAATGTTGGCCGCAAAAATCCCGGGCGGGTTCGCGTGTCGCGCGGTTCGCCTTTCGCGCCGGCCGCTCAACGTCACGGTGCAGAGGATTAACCAAATCGGCCCGTAATATAGTCTTCAGTAAGCTTCTGCTGCGGATTGGTGAAGACCCGATCCGTCGGGCCGACTTCGATCAAATCGCCCATGTGAAAATAGGCGGTGCGCTGCGACACGCGCGCCGCTTGTTGCATGTTGTGCGTCACGATCACGATCGCGTAGTTCTCGCGCAACTCATCGATCAGGTCTTCGATTTTGGCGCTGGCGATCGGGTCCAACGCCGAGGTCGGTTCGTCCATGAGAATGACCTCCGGATTGACGGCGATGGTGCGTGCAATGCACAGACGCTGTTGCTGGCCGCCGGACAGGCTGGTCCCCGGCGTGGACAAGCGGTCCTTGACCTCCTCCCACAGGCCGGCACGCGCCAAACTGATCTGGACCAGTTCATCCATGTCGGCGCGATTCCTCGCCAATCCGTGGATTCGCGGTCCGTAGGCGACGTTGGCATAGATCGAATGCGGAAACGGCGTGGGCTTCTGAAATACGATGCCGACCCGCGCCCGCAATTGCGCCACGTCCTGCTTTTTGCCGTAGATATCCTGTCCGTCCAGCGTGATCAAACCCTGGACGCGCGCACTGGGAATGGTGTCGTTCATGCGGTTGAGACAGCGCAAAAACGTCGACTTTCCGCAGCCCGACGGCCCGATCAGCGCGAGCACTTGATTACGCCCGATATCGAGGCTCACTGCTCTGACCGCGCACTTGTCGCCGTACATGACGCTGACGTGGCGCGCGGTCATGAGCGGGTCGTACAAGTTGTCGCGCACGGCGGGGGAAATCGCCGCCGGTGGCAGACTGCCGTCGGCGTCGTTCATGCAGGGCCGCCGTTGCCGTCGTTCATTGCCGCCGCGCTGACGTTGCCGTCGTTCATGCCGGGCTAGCCGAAGCGACCGGTGATGTAGTCGTCGGTCCTGCGATCCTTCGGCGAGGTGAATATTTCGCCGGACGGACCGATTTCGACCAGTTCTCCCATGAACATGAAGCCGGTGACATTGGACACCCGGGCTGCCTGCTGCAGATTGTGCGTAACCACGACGATGCAATATTTCTCGCGCAGCGCCTGTAAGGTCTCTTCGACGCGCAGCGTCGAGATTGGATCGAGCGCGGCGGTGGGTTCGTCGAGCAGCAGTACTTCGGGTTGCACGGCGATGGCCCGTGCGATGCAGAGTCGCTGCTGCTGGCCGCCGGAAAGACTGCGGCCGTCGGCGTTCAGCTTGTCCTTGACCTCATCCCAAATCGCGGCATCGCGCAATGCCGACTCGACGCGCGCTTTGAGCTCGGCACCGCGAACACCTCCGGCCAGGCGCAGGCCAAAGGCCACGTTGTCGAACACCGACATGGGGAACGGGGTGGGCTTTTGAAACACCATGCCGACACGATAGCGCAGCTCGGCGACGTCGACCGACGGGCCCAGAATATCGCGCCCGCCGATCAGCACTTCGCCCTCGGCCCGCTGCCCCGGGTACAGCGCGTACATCCTGTTCATCACCCGCAGCAGCGTCGATTTGCCGCACCCTGAGGGTCCGATGAAAGCGGAGATCGAGCGGTCGGCCAGGGTCATGTTGACGTTGTGCAGCGATTGCGCCGTGCCGTAGTAGAAATTCAGCGAACGGACCTGGATTTTCGGCGGTCCCAAATCCTGCGCGGGCTCCGCGGCGAGCGGATAGGGCAGGCGCATCTTCAAATGCTTCGGCGGCTTGGTCGAGGGGATCAACGCCCGGCTCCTCGTTCTGCCTGCAGCAATGCCAACAAGACGCGCGCCGAAATGCTCAACACCAGGATGGTGACGGTGATGATCAGCGCGCCCGCCCACGCAAGATCCTGCCAATCCTTGTAGGGACTCAGGGCGAACAGAAAGATCACGACCGGAAGATTCGCCATGGGAGCGTTCAAGTCGGTGCTCCAAAATTGATTGTTGAGCGCGGTGAACAGCAGCGGCGCGGTTTCGCCGCTGATGCGCGCAATTGCCAACAGCAGCCCGGTGACGATGCCGCTGCGCGCCGCCGGATACAGCACGCTCAAAATGGTGCGCCAAGGATAGGCGCCCAGCGCCGCCGAAGAATCCTTCATGCCGATGGGCACCAGATTCAGCATGTCTTCGGTGGTGCGCAAGGTGACCGGGATGGCGAGCACCGCCAAAGCCAGTGCGCCCGCGAGGGCCGAAAAATGGCCCATCCGAACCACGACAATCTCATAAATGAACAAGCCGATGATGATCGAGGGTGCGCTCAACAGTACATCGTTGATGAAGCGGATTGCCAGGCTCAAGCGCGAGTTTCTGCCGTATTCCGCCAGGTAGGTCCCGGCCAGAACGCCGATCGGTGAACCGATCAAGATCCCCAGCAGCGTCATCACGCCGCTGCCGTAGATGGCATTGAGCAGTCCGCCTTGCCCGCCCGGAGGCGGTGTCATCTGGGTGAATATGCGTCCCGACATGCCCGACACGCCGTGCGATATCAGCGTCCAGAGGATCGCGGCCAGACAGGCGAGCCCCGTGAGGGTGGCGACCAGCGACAGCGACAGAAATACGCCATTTTTGATCTTGCGCAGCATCCGCCGGTTCATACGACGGCTCCCGAGCGCCGTTCGAGCCTGCGCAGCATCGCCTGTGCCGCCGCGATCACGGTGAAGGTGATCAAGAACAGCAGCAGCCCCAGCGCGATGAGTGAAGAGGTGTACATGTCCCCCACCGCTTCGGTGAACTCGTTGGCGATCGCCGAAGAGATGGTGGTGCCCGGCGCCAGCAAAGATGAACTGATGCGATGCGCGTTGCCGATCACGAACGTCACGGCCATGGTTTCGCCGAGCGCGCGCCCAAGACCCAACATGATCCCGCCGACGATGCCGGCGCGCGAATGCGGCACGACCACGTTCCAAATGACTTCCCAGGTCGTCGCCCCGAGTCCGTAACCGGATTCTTTCAGCATCGCCGGTACGGTATCGAAAACATCGCGCATGGTTGCCGCGATGAAGGGCAGCACCATGATGGCAAGCACGACCCCGGCGGTGAGAATGCCGATCCCGTAAGGCGGTCCCTTGAACAGATGGCCGATGGCGGGAAAGTCGCCGAGATTTCGGATCAGCCAAGGTTGCACGTGCCGCTGCAGCACCGGCGCGAGCACGAACAAGCCCCAGATGCCGAATATGATGCTGGGCACCGCCGCCAGCAGTTCCACGGCGACGCCGATCGGCCTTTTCAACAGCGGCGGACACAGCTCGGTCAGAAACAACGCGATTCCGAATCCCGTCGGTACGGCAATGGCCATGGCTATGGCTGAGGTCATCACGGTGCCGTAAATCGGCGCCAGCGCGCCGAACTGGTCCGTGACCGGGTTCCAAATCTCGCGTGCGACGAATGAGAATCCGAAGTGGGACAACGCGGGCCAGGCGCCGCGCAACAGCGAGACCGCGACGCCGCCCAGGATCAACAGCACCAGGACCGCGGCGATCAACGTGGCCGAACGGAATATTCTCTCGTAAATCAGCTGCTTTGCGGCGTGCCCCGGATCTATGATCGCCACGATGTAAGTTCCGCTCCCGCCATAAGCCGATAGGTCGAGCCGGCAGCGTTTGCAGGCGGGCTCGACCGTATCTTAACTACCTTGAACTTGGCTAGCTAATCCGCAAAGGCGCTTACCGGCCGCTCCAAACGGGGCGGCCGCCCGACGTGATTTGCGACGTCCAGGTCTTCTTCACCTGGGCAATCAGCGCCGCGGGCAGCGGTACATAGTCAAGCTCGGCCGCCATACTAGCGCCATCCTTGTAGGCCCACGCAAAGAACTTGAGCGCTTCATTGACGGGGGCCGCATCGTCCGGCTGTTTGTACACCAGAATGAAGCTCGCGCCGCTGATCGGCCAGCTCTTCGCGCCCGCCTGATCCGTCAATATCAGGTAGTAGCTGTCGGCGCCCGCCCAGTCGGCCGTCGCCGCCGCGGCCTGGAACGACTCCGCGCTCGGGGCCACCGTATTGCCGGCTTTATTGGTGAGCAGGGTGTAAGCCATCTTGGTCTGCTTGGCGTAGGCGTATTCGACATAGCCGATCGCGCCGTCGGTCTGGGTGGTCATGTTCGCCACGCCCTCGTTGCCCTTGGCGCCGATGCCCACCGGCCATTGCACCGATGTGTTGGCGCCAATGCTGGATTGAAATTTAGCGCTCGACTTGGACAAATAGTCCGAAAACAGGAAATTCGTACCCGACCCGTCCGAGCGGTAAACCGGCGCAATGGCGGTGCTCGGCAGCGCCAGCTTCGGATTGAGTTTCTTGATGGCCGGATCGTTCCACTGCGTGATGTCGCCCATGTAGATGCTCGCTACCGTTGCACCATCCAGGCGCAATTGACCTGGCGCCACGCCTTTTACGTTCACCACCGGCACGACACCGCCGATGATCATGGGGAACTGGATCAGGCCGGAAGCCTTCAGGTCTTCGGGCTTCAATGGCATATCCGATGCGCCGAAAGTTACGGTCTTCGCCTTGATCTGCTTGATGCCGCCGCCGGATCCGATGGACTGATAGTTGAGGCCTATACCGGTGAGTTTCTTATAGGCATCCGCCCATTTGGCATAAATAGGATAGGGAAATGTGGCACCGGCGCCGGAGATATCCGTGGCGGACGCCGCCATGCTCAAAGAGACTGCGACGCCGAGTATCCATAGGCGTTTATATATTTTCATTGATTGCCGCTCCAGTTGAATGACTCGCCCGCCCCGGGGCTAAGGGGCTTAAGGGCCCGGTGGGCGATTATCAGCACGAAATGTGACGTTTTTGTGACAATCTAATGGAAACAAGGGCTTAGCTGCCGATATCGCCCTGGTACCTGGGCACTGTGATGACCGGTTGGTGTTATTCGCACTTCCTGACGAATACTTGAGCCCATCGACATCACATGCCCATGATGTTGAAAATAGTGCCGAAAGTCATCATTCGAAAGTGACCAAGGTCACTTCCCAGCGGATCTGCCCGCGGCGCAGTATCGCGAAATGATCATCAAGGAAGCGGCTCACAGGTTGTTCAAGTGACGATTGTCACCGACCTGGCGCAAGCTGCGATCCGCGTTGTAATTGCGGAAGATCAAGCTTTGGTGCGCAGAGGAACGGCGCTCTTGTTGTCCATGGCGCCCGACATGGAATGCGTTGGGCAGGCGAGCAATGGCGACGAAGCGGTCAAGCTGGCGTTATTGCTGCACCCCGACGTCGTGCTGATGGACCTGCACATGCCGGTCAAGAGCGGAGTGGCCGCGACGCGGGAAATTACGGCGGCGCAGCCGGATACTCAAGTGTTGGTGCTGACCACCTTGGATGATGATGAGACCGTTTTCGAAGCGGTTCGCGCGGGCGCGCAGGCGTATCTGCTCAAGGATGCCAGCGAGGATGAACTGCTGGAAACCATTCGCGCACTGCGGCGTGGCGAATCGCGGCTCACGCCGCAAATTGCCAGAAAGGTGATGGATCAGTTCAGGCATCTCACGCGGGATCGAGACTCGGACCGTCCAACGATCGATCAACCGGCGGCGGGGCAACATTCCGATGGACCAAGCGGCGCGGTTCTGCCCTCGACCGAGGAACTGACCGATAAGGAGGAGCGCGTTCTGAGGCTGATAACGGACGGATCGAGCAATCGACAAATCGCCCAAGCCATGGCGCTGGCAGAGGGGACCGTCAAGAACTATGTCAGCCGCATCATGGGTAAACTCCATGCCAACACCCGAACGCAGCTTGCCCTCCACATGCGCGCGCAGCGGCGCGATCTGTAGCGCACCATGTCCGTCGTCGAAATAGCGCTGAAACGCCCCTACACGGTGGCCGCCACACTGATTCTCATCACTTTGATGGGCATCGGAGCGGCATTGCGAATGCCCATCGATATTTTCCCGGAGATCGACATTCCGGTGGTGGCGGTGGTCTGGACCTACAACGGGATGAGCGCCCGGGACATGCAGAACCGGATTTTGACCCTGCATGAGCGGCAACTCGCCTCGCTGGTGGATGACATCTCGCGAATCGAGGCCATCAGCTACCAGGGTGTCGGGGTGGAGAAGATCTACCTTCACGAAGGCGCCGATGTGACGCGCGCCGTCTCACAGCTCGCCAGCAGCGCGCTGGTGGTGCTCAAGTACATGCCGCCGAACATCACGCCGCCGCTGGTATTGCGCTACGGGGCGACCGATGTACCGATCATCCAGCTCAGCCTTTCCAGCAAGTCCTTGCCCGACACCAAGCTCAATGATCTGGGCCAAAACATCATTCGTCCGGCGCTCGCAGTGGTTCACGGCGCGGAGGTGCCCTACCCCTACGGCGGCAAGCCGCGCGTCATCATGGCCGACCTGGACTCGGCGGCACTGCAAGCGCGCGGCCTTTCCGCCTCGGATGTCAGCTCGGCCTTGCAGCATCAAAATGTCATTCTGCCGGCAGGCGACGTGAAGATCGGGGACCAGGATTACACCTTGGCCATGAACAACTCGCCGGACGTGCTCGAAACCATCAATGCGTTTCCGATCAAGGAGGTCGACGGGCGGACGGTTTTCATGCGCGATGTGGCGCATGTCCACGACGGATTTCAGGTGCAGACGAATTCCGTGTCCGTCAACGGCACGCCCGGTGCGCTGATGACGATTCGCAAAACCGGCGGTGTGTCGACACTCGCCGTCATCGACGGCGTGCGCGCGGCCCTGCTTGACATCCAAAAGGTGCTGCCCAAAGACGTGATGATCAAGCCGATATTCGACCAGTCGGTGTTCGTGAAAGGCGCGCTGCACGGCGTGCTTCTGAGTGCGTGCCTGGCGGCCGGCCTGACCGCGCTGGTGATCATCATGTTTCTGGGCAATGTCCGCCTGTCCGTGATCATTCTTGCGGCGATTCCGTTGTCGATCATTACGGCCATCTTGTTCATCAATCTCACCGGACAGACGCTGAATACCATGACCTTGGGCGGGTTCGCATTGGCGATCGGTATCCTCGTCGACAATGGAACCGTGGTCATCGAAAACATCGAGCGGCACGTCGCAATGCGTGAACCGCTGCATCAGTCGATCGTGGTGGGTGCCAGCGAGGTAGCGATACCCACATTCTTGTCCACGCTTTGCATTTGCATAGTGTTCGTCCCCGTGTTCCTGCTCCAAGGAACGGCAAAATATCTGTTTTCACCGTTGTCGCTCTCCGTGATCGGCGCATTGCTGGCCAGCCTGGCGCTGTCGTTCACCATGGTCCCAGTGCTGTTCAGGTATTTGATGGGGCGTGCGGTGCATGAATTTTCGGCAGAAGCTACGCACGGTGCGCCTCAGCAGCACGGTGCGCCTCGGCAGGATGCGCGCCCCAAAAATGCGCTGGTCAGATTTCAAGCGGGCTTCGAACGAGGTTTCGAGAGATTCAGGGAGAGCTACCGCAATACGCTGTCGTGGGCGCTTTCCGAGGCGCGTCTGACGGTGGCGGCTTTCATCGGCCTGATCGTGGTGTCTACGCTTCTATTTCCCTTCTTGGGAAGGGATTTCTTCCCGCAAGTGGACGCAGGTCAGATGCGTTTGCACGTCAGGGCGCCGCCGGGAACCCGGTTGGAGAAGGCCCAGCAGGACTTTGCCGAGGTCGAGTCGCAGATCCGAAAGCTGGTAGGGAATGATCAAATCGACGTGATGCTCGATAACATCGGCCTGCCCTACAGCGGTATCAACATTGCCCTGAGCGACTCGGCCACCGTGGGCCCCATGGACGGCGAAATATTGGTTTCATTGAATGAAAAACACACTCCAACCGCGAAACTCATCGCCATGTTGCGCCGGGAACTGCCGGCGCGGTTCGCGCAACTGCAGTTCTTTTTCCAACCCGCCGACATTGTCGATCAAGTGCTCAATTTCGGACAACCGGCGCCGATCGATGTCAGAATTTCGGGGCCGGATCAGGACGCTGCCTTTGCGCTGGCATCGCAGATCGCGCACGCCTTGAACGGCGTCGCGGGCGTCGTGGACTCCCACGTTTTCCAGGTTCCGAACGCGCCGGCCCTGACGGTCGACATGGATCGCGCGCTGGCGACCCAGACCGGCATAACGCAGCAAGAGGCGGCCAACAACGTCCTGGTCGCCACCAATTCAAGTGCGCAAACGGCGCCCAATTTCTGGGTGGATCCGCGCAACAGCGTCAGCTACCCGCTCGTGGTTCAAGTCCCCACCTACCGGATCCGCTCCTCACAGGATTTGCAAACGATGCCGGTGACCTCCGCGGCGGGTGCCACCTCAGGGCAGCTGCTGCTGAATCTGGCCTCGTTTGGCCGCGAGGGCGCTGCCGCTGGTGACTTCGCAGCTGAATATTCGCCCGGTGTTCGACGTGCATGCCGATGTTCAGGGCCGCGACCTGTATGGCGCGGCCAATGATATCGACAAGGTCTTGAAAAAATATCGGCCGGATGCTTCGAAGGCGTTGACGGTGACCTTGAGCGGTCAGGTTGAGACCATGCGCGAGAGCTATACCGGATTGTTCACCGGCATTGCGCTCGCCATCATCCTTGTGTACCTGTTTCTGGTGATGAACTTCCAGAGCTGGATCGATCCGCTGATCGTGCTGATGGCGGTTCCGTTTGCCCTGGGTGGCGTGCTGTGGATGCTGTTCCTCTCCCAAACTCCGATGAGCGTTCCGGCTTTGATGGGGACGCTGATGTGCATCGGCCTGACCACTGCAAACAGTATTTTGGTGGTGAGCTTCGCCAATCAACGCATGGCGGCGGGCGACGACCCCTTGCGCGCGTCGATCAGCGCGGGCTACACACGACTGCGGCCGGTGCTCATGACGGCCGGAGCCATGATTCTTGGCATGGTCCCGATGGCCTTGGGGATAGGCGAAGGTGGCGAGCAGAACGCGCCATTGGGCCGGGCGGTGATTGGTGGCTTGCTGTTCGCGACCTTTGCCACTCTGATCTTCGTGCCAACGATGTATAAATTGTTGCGCCGCCAACCGGCGGCCGTCACTGATTCGGACATGAAAGGTAGAGCCAATGCAATCGCATGACCCAGGTGATTCCGAGAAGCCGCCGCTGCTGAGCGAGCAGTCCTCTCACGGTCAGTATCCGGACATCGTGTCGCGCGCCGAACATGACCCTGTATCGACGGATTTTGCGCCGCAAACCGGCGCGCGCACCAAGCGAGCGGTACGCTTTGCCGTGGGGTTGTTGTCGATTTGCTGTGCCGCCGTCATCCTCCTCCGCTATTTTCACGCGCATGCGGTCGCGAAGGCCGGGGAGACTGCTTACCTGGCGCCGCCGTCGGTGGATGTCGTCATCGCCAGGCCCGCGACTGCGGGGCAGGATCTCGTTCTTCCGGGCGAGACGTCGGCTTGGTTTGAAACAACGATTTACGCGCGAGTCAACGGCTACGTCGCCAAGTGGCTGGTGGACATCGGCGATCATGTCAAAAAGGGCCAGATCCTTGCGACCATCGAGACCCCGGAACTGGATGCCGAGTTGCAGGCTGCCCGGGCGCAGCTCAAATCTTCGGAAGCCCAAGTAAATGCGCGAAAAGCCGAAGCCGAATTCAGCAGGACCACCAATGAGCGCTGGCGCGATTCGCCCAAAGGCGTGGTATCCGAACAAGAGCGCGAGTCGAAGAAGGCGGACTACGAAAGTTCCGAGGCGCGCCTGTATGCCGCCAATGCGCAGGTCAACCTGGACAAGTCCAAGGTCGATCAATACAACGCATTGGCTGAATTCAAACAGGTCAAGGCGCCCTTCGACGGAACCATCACCGAACGCAAGATCGACATCGGCAACTTGGTGACCGCCGGCAGCGGATCGACGACCACCCCGCTGTACCGCATGGCACAGACCGATCCGCTGCGCATTTTCGTCGACGTCCCGCAGAGTGCGTCGGGTGAATTGATGAAAGCAGGCGTGCCGGCGGAAATACGCGCAACCGGTGCGGTGGGCGGCGTTTTCTCCGGAACGATTGCCAGATCCGCGCAATCGATCAACGCGCAAGCCCGCACCATGCGGGTGGAAGTTGACATGCCCAATGCCGACCATGCGCTGGTGCCGGGAATGTATGTGAATATCGCTTTTCACCTGCCTGCGCGCGGTTTGGTGGAAGCCCCCGCGGCCGCATTGATATTCCGCGCCAGCGGCACACAAGTGGCGCAGGTGGATGCCGGCGGCACGATCCGATTCAGGAATGTCGCGATCGCGCGCGACAATGGAAGCCTGGTCGAGCTGGCTTCGGGTGTGCAACCCGGCGACAGGCTGGTATTGAACATCAGCAGCCAGATCGCAGACGGTCAAAAGGTCGTCGTCAATGAACCCGCGGCCGCCGACAAGCCACTGCGCGCGAACCGCTGAACGGGCATTTCATGAAAGCATTGCGGATGATCGTTCTTGGGTTGCTCGCCGGACTGGCCGCCTGTGCGGCAGGCCCCAGCTACCGCATACCACCGCCGGATGAGCCGGCGAGTTTCGCCGCAACGGTGAACGGCAATTCAACGGCGCCAGGCACTCAAACCGCTCCCATTGATATGGCGAGTTGGTGGCGCGCGTTGAATGACCAGGAACTCGATTCCCTGGTCGATCGCGCCGTCAAGTCCAACTTGGATCTGGAACTCGCGCTGGGCCGCTTGCAGCAGGCACGAACCTATGAGGCAGTCGTGATTGGATATGCCTTGCCGGATGTGGACGCAAGCGCCGCCGCGGGGCGCGGCACGGGAAGTGATCTGACCAAAGGCCGGGCAGATTCGGCACTTCGATCCGCGGACACCGGGGCCGGTCTGCAGCAGATCAACACGATCGCGGGCTTCGATGCCGTGTGGGAACTCGATCTGTTCGGGAAATTTCGCCGCGAGTTCGAGGCTGCGCGGGCGGATACCGCGGCTGCGCGGGCGGCGCGCTACGATGTCCTTACGGCCGTCGTGGCCGATGTGGTGCGCGCATACGTCGATCTGCGGGGCTTTCAAGTTCGCGCCGGCGTCCTGCACAAGGCCGCCGATGTGCTGCGTGAGTCGCTGCGCATCGTCAATATCCGCTATGAGCGCGGAATCACCAACGAACTCGATGTGGCTCTTGCCACCCGCGAACTCGCAACGCTGGAAGCGCAGATCGCACCGGTGGAAGCCGAGGCGAATGCGGCCCAGTACGCCCTGGCGGTTCTCGTGGGGGAATATCCGGAGAGCATGGTCAAAGAGCTCTCCAAGCCCGACCTCATACCGTCGATGCCGGCAGCCGCGGCGCCGGGTGTTCCTCTGGATCTTCTGAAACGCCGGCCCGACATTCAGCAGGCGGAGCGCGAGCTCGCGGCGTCGACCGCACGTATCGGTGTGGCGACCGCAAATCTCTTTCCGCAGGTCGCGCTCGTCGGTTCGATCGGCAGTCAGTCGCAAGGCTGGGGAACACTGCCCAGCGTCGGCAAGCATATCTGGTCATTCGGACCGGGCGCAGCGTGGCCGCTTCTGGACTTCGGCGCGCTTGACGCGCAAGTGGACATTGCTCACCTGGCCGCTCGCGCCAGCATGGTGAATTACCGCAAAACGATCCTGAACGCCGTGCAACAGGTGGATTCGTCCATCGATGGCTATCAGGCGCAACAGATCCGGATGGAGAAATTGAGCACGGCGCTGATGGCGGGCGAGCGTGCCGTCGACTTGGCGACCCGCAGATACAATCGCGGCCTGACCGATTTCCTCAACGTCGTCGATGCCGAACGCGAGTTCTACGATCTTCAGGAGCAATACGCAGTCGCCCAGGTGGCCCAGGGTGAGCAGTTCGTGCAGCTCTACAAAAGTCTCGGTGGCGGCTGGCAAAATTATCAGGCTGTCCCGGCCATCCGCCGGCCGCAACCGGCCATCATCGCAGCGTTTCGCCGCGCGTTGAGCAGTTCCGCGCCGTGACTCTCTCGCGAAGCGTCTCAGGGGTATGCTTGCCATGCGCTTGACGCGAAAATTATCGGACAGGGCCGCCTCGGCACCGTGAATAGTTGCGCGCAGCGGATGCGTCCCACGGCACCGATTATGGAACCGCCCGCAGATGACTCATTCGGGCCGCTTCTGTCCGGCAAGGAGGGCCAGTTCGATGCGTGTGTTGGCGTGCAACTTCGCCATGATTCGACTGACATAATTCTTGACGGTGCCTTCGGCGAGAAACATCACATCGGCGATCTGTCGATTGATCATGCCCTCGGAAATGAGCTGCAAAATCTTCTCCTCCTTGTCACTCAATGGCTCCGAGCGGGCGGTTCCTGCTTGCGCCGGGCCGGCATCCAGAGATAAAACCGGGGAAACGTCCTTTCGAATCGGCCCTGCGGAAGGCATCAGCTCGAGACGCCGGAATTGGTCCATCACCTTGCGCGCGATTTGAGGCGATAGTCGAGACTCGCCGCGCCTCAGCGCCCGGATGGTTTCCAGCAATTCATCTTCATCCGCATCTTTCAAGAGGTAGGCGTGCGCGCCCGCGCGCACCGCTTCGAATACCGTGTCGTCGTCATGGAGTGTGGTCAAGACCAGGATTTGCGTTTCCGGAAGCTCGCGCGTGATCTCGCGGGTCGCGGCCACGCCTCCCTTGAGGGGCATGTGTAAATCCATCAAGACCACGTCAGGATGCAGCAGTTGCGCCAGCTCGACGGCCTCCGTGCCATTGCGGACCTGCCCTACCACTTCCATGTCGGCTTGCATGGACAGCATTAGGGCAATGCCCCGGCGAACCGGTGATTGATCTTCCGCAATGACGATCCGGATCGCCGGCTGATCGGTCCGCTCTTCGGCTGTCACGAGCGTCCTGCAGCCGCGCCTGGACGATTATCCCGCGGCCGCAGGCCGGATCGGCCGCGCCGTTCCGGTGGCGGGGGTCTCACGGCCGCGAATCGGCCATGAGACCCCGGAGCTAGATCGGATCGATTAGAACGAGAACCGCAGACCGATGGACGGATCGATGTTGGTGGTGTTGATGTACCCATTGGCCAGCCCGTGCGACACATTCGACCACATGGCGCCCGCATAGGAGTCGAAGCGCTTGGTGAAGTGATAGACGGCCGACACGGATAGCGCGCTCAAGTTGCCGCTGCACGCGCTGCTGAGGATGCTCGAGCAGTTCAGAAGGGCGCCGGTCGCGTACGAGTTCTGTTTTTCTCCGTAATAGGCCAACGCGAGGGTGAGTCGCGACACCGGCGAATATCGGGCGCCCGCCCAGTACACTTGCAGTACCCTGTCGGCCGCGTTATAGGCCGTGTTGCTCACGGCGCCCAGCACGTAGCCGCCGACGTCGTCGAATCCCGGAGCCAAGGGGATCGAGGGTCTCCCGTAGGTGATGTGCTGGTAGCCGCCGAATACGGTCACCGGAACCACGGGTACGGCGTACAAGGCCATGACTCCAAACGAGGCATTGTCCGAGATCGTGCCGGCTACCGAATTCTGAGACGAGAGGTTCAGCGCCGGCAAGGCCGCCAGCTGCGCGGTGCTCAAAGTACCCGCCGCCACCGCGTCGCGGAACTTGGTGTAGAACACATCGACGGACACGCCCGCGTAATCCGCACCCACCGACACTTCGTACCCAGAGAAGGCCTCGCCGCTGCCGCCGCTGGGATAGCTTGCCGCCGACGAGCCTTGGGTTTTGTACTGTGCGCCAAGGTGCAGCAAGTCGAAGAATTTGCCGGCGTACTTGATCGAACCGTCGAGCCGCCGATCCTGCGTGTCGCCGCCGCCGGCCGGAGTGCCGGAAAATCCGAGCAGCGAGAAGGCATACGAGGTCTGCTGTGGATCGTATTTGGCAATCAGGTCCGCGAGCGTCGAGTTCTGACGGCCGAAGGTGAAGGTTCCCCAGGTGGGAGAGCTGATACCGACGAAGGCTTGCTCGAACGGTTGCCCGGCAACGCTCGAATCGGCGTTCGTGCTCTGCGCGCTGAGCGCGCGGCCGTTGTTCTGAGTAACCGACTTGAGGGCATCGGTGATCTGGCCGGACGCAGGATTGAAGTAGGTCTCGACCTTGAACACACCCGACCAATCCAGGAAGTTCAACGGCTCCTTGCCCTGCAGTCCGATTCGCGACTGGCTCAGGCCGTTCGAGGTGATGCCTTGCACCGAATTGTTGCTGTTCCTCTGCACCAGGTCCGAGCCGCCGGAGATGAAAAAGTTGCTGAAGGGCGCGCCGTGGGTTTCATACTGGAAGTCCACATCGACGACGCCGTACAGGGTGATGCCGTGCCAGGTCAGGCTTTCGTCCCCCGATGACTTGGGAGCGCTCGACGTCGCCGTCTGCGCCTGCGCGGCGCTTCCCGCCGCCAGCGCAGCCGCCAGCAGCGTACCGGTCAGGAGGCTTCCCCCCAGACGCGAAAGTCCGCGACGGCCGCCGGCTTGATTGGGCTTCATCGCAGCAGCAATGATCGGGTTGAAATTCCTCACGTCGTTGAACTCCAGTGGTTTTTGATACGGTTGGTTGGTTGCATTCGAGCCACAAGCCAAGACTCGCTCGCCCGTGAATCGTTCGGGGCCGCGAAATCTTGTTTTTTTTGCGCTTCGTTACGCTTCGTTGCGCATAGCGCACCCTTCACTTAACGCATACCCCCTATAATTCGCCTCATATATTACAGCCACATGACACAAGATACCATTCTCGCGACAAAAGAGCTGGCGGCGGGAGACTGTAGATCCTGGGCGTAGGGGCGCGCAGGGGCCGCAGACGCCACCGATGGCACCGGTAGCGACGGATTGCTGCATCGCAGCTAGTGTTTATCGCAGCAACCGTGGCAATGCGGGAAGCGTATTGCGTGATTGCAACACTCGCCGATTCGGAAGAGCAGCCGCTTGATTGGCTACCGGCTATTTGGCGTTATCGATGTACAGCAGATTCCGCACGTCGGTCACGCCGGCCACCTGCTCCGCGAGGCTTTGAGCCTCCCCGATCAGGTAGGGCGTGGATACCAGACCCCTCAGGTAAACCACGCCGTGAACGGTCTGCACGCTGATCTGGTTTGCTCCGAATGCGGGGCTCTGCGCGAGAAGAGTGCGCACCTCGTCGCTGATCTTGGCGTCCGCGGTACACTGGGGCGTCCCGCACTTGCCGAAAACGGCACAGCCCGACAGGGCAGCCGTCAGGCAGACGACGACCGCCGCGGCGCGCATGGCTGCGCGTATCCGAAATACCGTTCGTTGCCGTGGGGTCATGTGCAAGACGATAGCACGTGACCACCGCTTGCTGAAGATTCAAGCACCGAGCCGTGGACTGTGCCCACCCGCCTGAGCGCGCTCCGCCAAAAGAACGCGCTAGGCCAGGTAATCAGCCGCCACGGTCTGATCGGCGCCCACCTTGCCGGCGGCGGCGAAGGCGTTGAACACCGGCGTGAGCACGATGACCACCAGCAGATTGAGGATCACGCTGTACACCGCGCTATAGCCCGGGAAAGTGTGGTCTCCGAAGTGCAGCGTATAGGTGTTCGCCAGTTTCACCGCATAGGCCATCCAGGTTCCGGCAAACGTCCCCACCGCCCAGCCTGCGAGCAGCGCCCAGGAATTGAACCAGCGGGTGTAGGCGCCGAGCATCACCGGTGGCAGTGTTTGAATGATCCAGATGCCGCCCAGCAGCTGCAGCTGAACGGCGTATTTCGTGGGCACGAACAAGATGAAGATCAGCGCGCCGCCCTTGACGATCAGCGAGGTCAATTTGGCGACGTGCGATTCCTGCTTGTCGGTGGGATTCTTGTTGATGAACTCGCGATGGATGTTGCGGGTGTACAAGTTCGCCGCGGCGATCGACATGATGGCCGCCGGTACCAGGGCGCCGATACCGATGGCGGCGAACGCCACGCCGGTAAACCAAGCCGGAAAGCTGTGCAGCAGCAGCGCAGGAACGGCAAAGTTGTTGCCGAATTGTTTGAAGCCTGCGGCATATTCCGGCAGCTTATCCACGCCGCTGGCAATGACGAAGAAGCCGAACAACGCCAGCAGTCCCAGCATGAACGTGTAGCCGGGCAGCATGGCGGCGTTGCGGCGGATGACCTTGCCGCTGCTCGCGCTCAAGATGCCGGTGAGACAATGCGGATACAGGAAAAGGGCCAGCGCAGATCCCAATGCAAGCGTCGCATAGCCGCTGTACGAGCCGGTCGTGTTGGGACCCGGCACGGCCAACAGCAGCTTCTGTGCGGGCACCGCTGAAAATATTTTTCCGAAACCGCCGAGTTCGTAGGGAATGACGATTACCGCGGCGATGGCGGTGATGTAAATCAGGATGTCCTTGACGATGGCGATGGAAGCCGGAGCGCGCAGTCCGCTGGAATACGTGAACGCCGCCAGAATCACAAAAGCGAGGAACAACGGCAGATCAGCCATCAGACCCGTCCCGGAAATGCCGAGTGCGCCGATGACCACCTGCAGGCCCACGAGCTGCAGGGCGATGTAAGGCATGGTGGCGACGATGCCCGTGATCGTGACCGCCAGGGCCAGCCAGCGATTGCCGAAGCGGCCCTTCACGAAGTCGCCCGCCGTGATGTAGCCATGCTTGCTGCAGACATTCCACAGGCGCCGAAAGATCAAAAACATCAGCGGATAAATGATGATGGTGTAAGGCACGGCGAAGAACGCGACCGCACCCGCGCCGAAGGCCAGCGCCGGAATCGCAATGAAGGTATAGGCGGTATACACGTCGCCGCCCACCAAGAACCAGGTGATCAAGGTGCCGAAGCGCCTGCCGCCCAAGCCCCACTCGTGCAGCATGTCGAGGTCGCCCTTGCGCCAATGAGCTGCCGCGAATCCGAGCCAGGTGATAAAACCGAACAACAAGACGAAAATGGTCAGCGCAATCCAGTTCACTTCCGGCACGGGGGTCCCCTTTTCTGCTTTTTATTAATCTTCGACGGCGAAATAGACGATGGCCGTGAACACGGCACTGACGATCACCCAGAGCAGCTGGAACCAATAGAAAAACGGAATCCCGAACAGGTAGGGCTCGGCCCGGTTGTACAAGGGCGGCCAAAGGGCGACGGCGAACTGGACGACGAAGAGCAGGTACCACCAGCTCCAGCCGCCGCGTTTTTTCTCAGTGTTCATCGCGAGTTCCCCCAGCCATCCTTATAAGGTGATCCTACCCGCGTCCGTGGGCGAATGTCGAGAAACCCCAATGAGCTGAGGTTCTCTAGCAAGGTTTCTTGCTATTCTAATTCGAAAGTGCGATGAGCCACTCCATGACCAGTCCGCAACGGTTGCGTTTCGCGAAACAGCTGCTGCGCGACCTGGATCCGCGGCATAGCCTGGGCGCCGGCGTCATCTGGCTGGTGGTGGCATTGGCGGCAAGCTTTGCCATTGCAGCGTCTCTTTGGGCGGGTCGAGTTGCACGGGAGATCGTCGTGCAGCAGCACGTCCGTCGGCTGGTGCTCGAAACCGATCAACTGGCTTCGGATTTGGGTGAGGCGGCGAGTACCCGGCTCGAAGCCATCCGCGCCGCGAAAGATTGGGGCTCCCCGGCCGAAGTTTTCAAGCGCCTGCTCACGGCGTACCCCGACCTGAGTTGGATCGCCGTGGCGGATCGGGACGGAACCGTGCTCGCCGCGGCGGAGAATCCGAATTCCTCCAGGCTGAATCTCTCGGCCAATGTGTCCGCCACGGCTTGGTTCTCCGGCGCGCTCGCCGGACCGTGGATCGGCGTGCTGGAGCAATCGCCGCCGATGGCCGAAGTGTCCGTGCTCGGCGATCTCGCCGCGCCTTTGAAAGACGATTCGGGACGCATCGTCGCGGTGATAGCGGCGCACTTGACCTGGCCCTGGGCATCGGACGACGTACAGCGCCTGAGCAAGAATTCAGACCCGCTGGGCAGTACTCAATCATGGGTCTTGAATGGCGCCGGCGTGGTGGTGATCGGGCCGCCGCCCTTGCTCAACCTGCCGTGGAGCGGCGAGAAACTGCTGAATGAGTCGCCGCCGATCGACCCCCCGGTCGAGCGCTCGGACGCCCCGCATTTCGAACGGCTGGCGGACGGGCAAACCGTTCTGGTGACGCGGGCGACGGTCAGCATCGCGCGGCAAGCCGCGAGTGACGCGTGGCATGTGCAGCTCACTGAACCGAAGGATGTGGTCTATCGGCGCGCGGACGCGCTGGCGGTGCGCATCGTGTGGATCTCGGTCTGTCTTGGGCTGGTGACCGCCGTACTCGGCGCGGTGGTGGCGCGACGCCTCACCCGAAGGCTGAAAAACCTCACGCTTTCGGCCGCCGCCGTGGGCCGCAATGAAGTCGCCCGCATCGAAGTGCCGAGCGGCCGGGATGAGGTTGCGCAACTGGCTGCGGCGTTCGCCAAGATTCTCGACGACCTGCGCCAGGAGCGCAGCGAACTGCTGAAGCTCAGCAGCGAACTGGAACGCCGGGTCGCCGTCAGGACCCGCGAGGTGGAGCGGCTCGCCGAGGAATCCCGCTATGCAGCCATCGTGCGCGAGCGCCTGCAGATCGCGCGCGACTTGCACGACACGCTGGCCCATTCGATGATGGCCATGCTGAGCGAAGTGCGGCTGCTGCGCAGACTTCAGGTGCACGATCCCGATTCCCTGCCGGATGAACTGGTGCGCGCCGAGCAAGTGGCGCATGCAGGTTTGAGCGAGGCGCGCACCGCCATCACGCAGATGCGGGCAAACTCGGTGCGTGACATCGGCCTCGGGCCGGCGCTCGCCAAGGCGCTCGAGCGTTTCAAGGATCATACCGGTCTCGATGTCGAATTCACCGCGGATGGCGCCGCCGCCCGCTTCGGCGATGAACGCGCGGAAGTCATCTTTCGCATCACCGAGGAGGCGCTGCGCAACATCGAGCGGCACGCGGCCGCGTCCAAGGTCCGCATCACGCTGAGCAGCAGCGATGCCGCGCAGCTGGAATTGCAAATCGAGGACGACGGTGTGGGATTTGACGCCGCCGCCGCAAAGCCCGGGCACTTTGGATTGATCGGACTTCGCGAGCAAGCACACCTCATCGGCGCCGAGCTCGGAATCACCAGCGCGCCCAGCCGCGGCACCATGGTGCGCCTGAGGTTGCGCATCGCGCCCGAGACTCTTTAGGCGACGCGCCAAATAATCTAGACCTCGGCACTGTGATGCGTTATTCGCCCGGAAGTGCGAGAGCATCAAGGTAACGCAGAGATAAGTTACCTTGATGCTCTCGCACTTCCTGACGAATACTCGAGCCGATCGACATCACATGCCGATGACCGGAAAATCGCTTTTCGTCCAACACCCGCGGGTAGCATCGGCGCGTGATGTCTGTCGGTTCGAGTATTCGTTCGGAAGTGTAAAAGCCTCAAGGTAATTTTTCTTCATTACCTTGAGGCTTTTACACTTCCGGGCGAATACCACCAACCGGTCTGCATGCAAAGGGGCTCGTCAAGCCAGCAACAGCTCCAAAGTGCGGCGGTAAATCGAGTGCAGCCGATCGATGTCCGCCACCCGCACGCATTCGTTCACTTTGTGGATGGATTCATTGATCACACCCAGCTCGATGACCTGCGCACCCATGGGTGCGATGAATCGCCCGTCGGAGGTTCCCCCTCCGGTGGTGAGTTTGGGAGTGATGCGCAATTGTTCTTGCACGGCGCGGCTTGCGGCCTGCGACAAGGTCCCGGGAACCGTGAGAAAGGGATGTCCGGAAATGAACCACTCCAGCGTGTACTTGACCTTGTGCCTCGTCAAGATCTCTTCGACGATCCGCTTCAAGCCCTCGATGGTCTGCTGCGTCGAGAAGCGCAAATTGAAACGCGCCCGCAGCTCGCCGGGGATGACATTCGGTGCGCCGGTTCCGGCGGAGATGTTCGACACCTGGAATGTCGTGGGTTGAAAATGCTCGTTGCCCTGATCCCAGACGCGCGCGGTCAGTTCCGCCAGCGCGGGCGCCAGCGCATGCACAGGGTTGTCCGCGAATTGCGGATAGGCGATGTGCCCCTGAATGCCATGCACCGTGAGACGGCCGCTCAAGCTGCCGCGGCGGCCGATCTTGATGGTATCGCCCAACGTGCTCTCGCTCGAAGGCTCACCCACCAGGCACCAATCGATGCTCTCGTGACGCTCGCGCAGCACCTCGACGACCCTGCGCGTGCCGTCCACCGACGGGCCTTCCTCATCGCTGGTGATCAGGAAGGCGATGGTCCCGCGGTGCTTCGGATACTGCCCGATGAACTCTTCACTGGCCGTCAGCATGGCGGCCAGGCCGCTTTTCATGTCCGCCGCACCGCGTCCATATAAGAGCCCGTCCTTGATGACCGGCTCGAACGGATCGGTGCGCCATTCATCCAGAGGCCCCGAGGGCACGACATCGGTATGGCCGGCAAAGCAGAACACCGGACCGCCGCTGCCGCGCTTGGCCCAGAAATTATCGACGGCCCCGAAGCGCAGGGTTTCGACGCTGAAGCCCAGCGCCGTGAGCCGCTCGATCATCACGTTCTGGCAACCGCCGTCGATGGGACTGACCGACTGGCGCGCAATCAACTCCTGGGTCAATCGCAGGGTGCTCGACATCGGAAGGGTGCCGGACATCAGAAGCGCAGGACCGGCGGTTGGCGCCGCAGGTTGACCCACAACCCGAATCCGCCCAAGGCCGCCGCGCTGATCAAGACCCAGGCGGGCATGGCGAGCCCCAAGAATTCCCAGGTGATCTTGGCGCACTCACCCGACCCGGACAGCACCTTGACCAGCACCTCGCTCAGGGAAAACACCTTCATCATGAAATCGAGCGATGCGCCGCAGGCCGGCACCGCGTCGGGCGGCAGGCTTTGGATATAGAGGTGGCGCAGCGCCACCCCGATGGTGGCCAGCGCCGCCAGCGACAGGAGCAGCGCATACACACGGCGGCCGAAGGCCGCCGGATCGTGCAGAGCCGCGGCCAGGAAGATCACCGCGAGCCCGAAGATGCCGATTCTTTGAAACATGCACAGAGGACAGGGCTCCAAGTGCATCACGTACTGAGCATAGAAGGCGTACGCCAGCAAGCCGGCGCAGGCTGCAAATCCGAGAAAATTCCCGTGTCGCGCCGCCATCAGCGACGCATGAGCGCGTGCGCCGCGTCGATTTGCTTCGCGACGTCCTCGAGCGAGGAGTGGCGGATATCCTTGCCATGCACCATGTAGATCACATACTCACAGATGTTTTTCGCATGATCGCCGATGCGCTCCAATGCACGCACGATCCACATGATCTCGAGCGCGCGCCGGATGGTGCGCGGGTCTTCCATCATGAAGGTGATGCACTGGCGCTGGATCGACTCGTACTCTTCATCCACCATTTTATCCTCTTGGGCGGTTTTGAGCGCCGCTTGCGAGTCCATCCGGGCGAAGGCATCCAGGGCGTCGTGTACCATCTGCGCCACCTGCCTCCCCAAGTGCTTGACTTCCCGGTACTTATCCGCCGGGCGCTCCATCGTGGCCAGCCTCGAGGCGATATAGCCGATCTTTTCACCTTCATCGCCGATGCGCTCGAGGTCGGTGATGGTTTTGATGATGGCGACGATGACCCGCAGATCGCCGGCCGCCGGGGCACGAATCGCCAGGATCCGGCTGCACTCCTCGTCGATCGACAATTCCATGCCATTGACCTTGTAGTCGTCCGTGGCCACGGATTCGCCCAGGCGGCTGTCGCCTTCGACCAGGGCGGTAATCGCCTTGTGCAGCTGCTGCTCGACGAAGCCGCCCATCTGCAGCACCTGGTTGCGCACCTTCTCCAAGTCTTCGTTGAAGCGGCGGGAAATGTGATGGGTAAGATCGGCGGTTTCCATAAATTCAACCTTGCTGCAACCAAAGTGCGTGCGGACAAAATACTCGCGTTCGTTTACATCCGATTGCAGCCTACGTCAACCTCGTGTGTACCATTTATGACTTTCATGCGATCGCCGCGTTCCGCAGCTGCATGGTCCAAATTCGTTGCCGGGGAAAATGACAGGTAAAAGTACTGCCCTTGCCCTCGATGCTCTGCACGTCGAGCCAGCCGCCGTGGCGCTGCAGGGCGTGCTTGACGATGGCCAATCCCAGTCCGGAGCCGCCCTGTCCGCGCGAGCGTCCCGCGTCCACCCGGTAAAAACGCTCCGTCAGCCGCGGAATGTGTTCCGCAGGGATGCCGATGCCGCTGTCGATGACGGAGAAATACCCGCCCTCCTCGTCGGTCCACCAACGCATGCGCACCGTATCCTCGGGGTTGGTGTATTTCAGCGCGTTGACCAGCAGATTCGTGAATGCGGATTCGATCTCGTGCGCGCTGCCGTACAGGCCATCGCTGGATTCCAAGTCCAACAGCACCTGCCGGGGCCGGTCGGCACTGGCGAGCGCATCGCGATGCAGCCGCTCCAACATATGCGGCACGTCGATGGGCTCACGCGCCGCCTCTTCGTCCGCGGATTCCAAGCGCGACAATTCCAGCAGGTCGGCAATGATGGCGTTCATGCGCTGCGCCTGCGCGCGCATGTCCCTGATCGGACCGTCCCACGCCGGATCGACCGCGGGATCATCGGCCAAGGTGTCCAAGTATCCGGAAATCACCGTGAGGGGCGTGCGCAGTTCATGGGAGGCGTTGGCGACGAAGTCTTTGCGCATCGCTTCGAGACGCATTTGCCGGGTCACGTCGCGAACCAGCAGCAGGGATTGGCCGCCCCCGTACGGTACCATTTGCAATGCCAGGAACATGTCTATCTGCACCGGCGGGCTGATGACCAGCGGCATCGAGAAATCATCGCCGTGCAGATAGCGCGCAAACTCGGGCGCGCGGATCAGATTGTCGATGCGCAAACCCACGTCCACCGGCCTTCTCAAGCCCAGCAGGCGCGCGGCCTGGCGGTTGAACCAGACGATCTCGCGCTGGGTGCTCAAGATGATGACCCCGTCCGGGAGCGCGGCGGTTGAACGCCGCAGTTCGCGGTATAGCTGCACCAGGCGTTGCTTGTGATACTGCTTGCGCCGGTGCAGGCGGATGACCTGGGCGATGATGTCGCCCCAGATTCCGCCGATGTTGGGCGGATCGATCTGTGAGCGCAGGCGCAACCAGCGGTCCACCCGGTACAGATTCAGCAGCTGCCAGCTCAAGTACAGGCAGGCCGACCCCAAGATCCACAGCCAAATAGGCCCTATGAGCAGACCCACACACAGGCCCAACAGCAAAATGCCCGCGAGCCGCGCGAGCGCGAAGGTCCACATCGCTGCCAAGATCGCTCGCTTAGGAGTCTCGCGTCGAAAATCGGTAACCGGCGCCACGCACTGTTTGCACCAACTTTTCCAATGAGAAAGGCTCGAGCGCCTTACGCAATCTGCGAATGTGCACATCCACGGTGCGCTCTTCTACGTAAGTATTACCCCCCCAGACACGGTCGAGCAACTGACCGCGGGCAAATACCCTTTCCGGGTGGGTCATGAAGAAATGCAGCAGGCGATATTCGGTGGGGCCCAAGGCGATTTCCCGCTCGCCGGAACTCACCCGATGGCTCGAGTCATCGAGCCTCAGGCCCTCGACTTCCACGATGTCGTCGGCGCCCGCGGGTGCCGCCCGCCGCAGCACCGCTTGGATGCGTGCCAGCAATTCGCGCGGCGAGAAAGGCTTCGTAATGTAGTCGTCGGCGCCGCCCTCCAGACCGTTGACCTTGTCCTGCTCCTCGGTGCGCGCCGTGAGCATGATGACCGGAATTTCTTCGGTGTCCTTGGCGCGCTTCAGCGACCGGGTGAGCTCCAGTCCGCTCATATCGGGCAGCATCCAATCGACCAGCATCAGATCCGGACGCAGGTCCACGATGCGAGCGCGGGCTTCCCGGCAGTCCTCCGCCTCCCGCACTTCATAGCCCGCGCGCCGCAAACCGAAGGCAATCATGTCGCGAATGGCTTTTTCGTCTTCCACCACAAGAATGCGCCTGGCTGACATTAAGTTAGTCCCTTGATTCTAAAGACGACTATTACAGACTCCGATTGTGACAGTTCCATGACTAGGAGCCTGGCCGAGTAATGATCGCCGTCGCGAGGGCGCAGCAGGCGCATCATTTACTCGGACCGGCTCTTAGGGAAAGTCCGGCGCGTTCCGCCTCGGTCAGTGCCACTTTGTCCCGCAAATAGAGGGGCTTGAGATCGGCGGGGTCGAGGCCGCCGCCACCCGCCAGGCGCAGGGCCCCGAGGCGCGCGAATTCCCTGGCATTCGGCAGGGCCATGCTGTCGTGCGGGGTGAGTTCGACTCCCGGAAGCTGGGCCAGCACAGGATAGGCGGAAAAGCCGCGTCCGACGCCCCGATACCGCCCTCCGGCACTCAACGTCACGCCGGCGGGCGGTCCCACCTGAGGCGCGCTGCTTTCGATCACTCCGCGCGCGGCATCCGCGATGAAGCAGCCCCAATACACCTCTCCCATGCGCGCATCGAGACAGGCAATTGCACCCTGCCGGGCGTCGGCGTCATGCAGCACTTGCAGCGCCAACGCCTCCAGCGTGCTGACCGGAGCCACCGGAATACCCGCGCCGAATGCCAGACCCTGCGCGACCGCCACGCTGATCCTCACCCCCGTGAACGCGCCGGGCCCTATGCTGGCGGCAATGCCGTCGAGGGAGGACAGCGATGCTTGTCCCGCCGCCATCAGCTCCTCGACCAGGGTCAAGATTTGCTGCGCGCTGCTCTTGCCCGATTCGATCGACCGCACGATCACTTCGCCGTTCAGCAGCAGCGCGACCGAACAGGCCTCGGTGGCCGCATCCAACGCCAGAACGCGCACTATCTTAACGACTCAGCGGCCGGCGCTGCCGGCCGCGGGGCCAATCGCTCGGCCAAGAATTGCGCGGCCACGGCGCCGTCGGCAACGATCGGACTGGGCGGCATCGACTCCAAGAACACGCGCCCATAGGCCTTGGTTTTGATGCGCGGGTCGCCGATGACGATGACGCCGAAGTCATCGAAATCGCGGATCAGCCGGCCCACGCCTTGCTTCAATGCGAGGACCGCCTGCGGCAATTGATATTCAAAAAAGGGATTGCCGCCCCGCCGGCGAATGCCTTCCAGACGGGCTTTGAGCAGCGGATCGTCGGGCGCGGCAAAGGGCAGTTTATCGATGGCCACGATGGAGAGCGCATCGCCCTTGACGTCCACGCCCTCCCAAAAACTGCCCGTTGCCAGCAGCACCGCATTGCCGAGTTCGCGAAACCGGTTCAATAACGCTTCGCGCGGCGCCTCGCCCTGCACCAGCACTGGGAAAGGCGGTTCGGGAAAGCGCGCCTTCAGCGCCCGCACACCCTCCGCCAATCCGCGATAGCTGGTGTAGAGCAGGAATGCCCGCCCGCCGCTGGCCTTCAGCAACGGCGCGCAGGCGCCGATGAATCGATCGGCGAATGCCGCATCCTGCGGTTCCGGCATGTGAGGCGGAAGGAACAGCCGGGCCTGGGTCGAGTAGTCGAATGGGCTGTCGATGCGCAGCGTGCGCGCTTCGTTCAAGCCGATCCTTGCGGCAAAATGCGAAAAGTCTTCGCCGATCGCCAAGGTCGCCGAGGTGAATACCCACGCGCAGGGCCGCGACTCCACGTACTCGCGCAGGCGCTCGGCAATCTCGAATGGCGTGTACTGCAGCGTCATGCCGTTGGCGCCGGCCTCGACCCAGCGCAATCCGGAATCGTCCGAAAGCTCGCGCAACTGCGCCAGCGCGTTGGCCACATGCGCGGCCCGGCGCGAGCAGTTGGCGGTGCCGGCACCGCCGCCCAGATTCTCGAGCTGCTCCGCCAGATCGCTCAACGCCGTCTCGATCTGCGGCAGTGCGTCCAAAAAAGAGTCCGGCAGGTCCGACCATTCATAGCGCCCGGCACCGCGTTGCAGATCAAATCTCAACCCGTCCAGGTGCTCGTCGACGGCCAGCACCGCCTCGACGATGGCCGGTGCTCGAATCGCCGCAGCCGCCATCTCGGCAGTAATGTCCCGCATCAACACCTGCACCTGGCGAACCGACCAAACTTGCCCGAAGAACTGCGCGGCGATATCCGGCACTTGGTGAGCCTCATCCAAGATGACCGCCTCGGCACCGGGAAGCAAATCGCCGAACCCCTCGTCCTTCAGTGCCAGATCGGCGAGCAACAAGTGATGGTTCACCACGACGATATCGGCGGCCTGCGCGTTGCGACGGGCGTCGAGCACATGGCAACGCGAAAATTGCGCACATTCCTGACCCAGACAATTCTCCCGCGTAGAGGTGATGCTGGGCCACAGCGGGGACTGCTCGGGAAAATCGGTCAGCTCGGCCAAATCGCCCGTCTTGGTCGTTGCCGCCCAACGCGACACTCGCGCAAGCAGCGGGGCGAACGCGCGCTCCGGCCCCAACAATGAACCCTGTTGCGTCGCCAGATCCAGCCGATGCCGGCAAAGATAGTTGGTGCGGCCCTTGAGCAGCGCAATCTTGACAGGTAAACCAAGCGCCTTCGCCAGCATGGGTACGTCGCGGCGGAACAGTTGATCTTGGAGCGTGCGGGTGCCGGTTGAAATGATCACGCTGCGTCCGGACAGCAGCGCCGGTATGAGGTATGCAAATGTCTTGCCCGTGCCGGTGCCCGCCTCGACGATCAGCGGCTCGAGTCGCGCGAGCGCAGCGCCCACCGCCTTGGCCATCAGCGCCTGCTCCGGCCGATAAGCATAGTTGGGCAGTGCGCGCGCCAGCGGTCCGCCCATGTGGAAAATTTCTTTATAGTCGCTGTTCATCGGATCGCTTGGGCCCCGGGAGCGTGTGGCAGGCGCTGAGTATCCGCATAAACCGCCTGATACTCGGACGGGCTCCTATCCTACGTCGAATCCAGTCAGACTATTTCACGCGCGTGCGAAAACGCACGAACGCCACTGAATTGCCCTTCAAGCCATGCTTCATTTGCCAGCGGATGTGGGTGTAGTCGGCGGCGCCGGCGAGACGGCGCTGGCCGTCCGCATCTTGAATCTTCAAATTCTCCGGCGCATCGAAGCTTTGGCCCCCATCCACCGAGTAGGTGACCTCAGTGGCCGGTCCAACCGCAGACTCGGCCACATACGACATATGCTCCGGAACGGCATACGTCACCATCGGAGGGGGGACGGCCGTGGATGCCGTGTTGCGCACTTCAAGGGTGTAGACGATCCAATCGCCCGACCCCACCCGGTCCGCCGGCAGCAATTTTGCAACCTCGCGCCCGTTCTCGACGCGCCGCGATTCAACCTCCGCGATCGCCCTGATCACGATGGGACTCACCGCCGGTTGGCCGCCGGCCGGCGCGGCGCCAGAGACCGCAATCAACAATCCGACCGCTGCGTGGAATGTGCTTCGATACATATTGCGTCGCGCCTTCAAGGTTCGCTGAGCAGCATTATAAGACAATTATAATCATGTACTTATGATTGGTTATGTCAATTCGGCCGATTCATGCGGCAACTTTTCCCTTAGCAGTTCTGACCATCAAAGGGACGGGGTCGTCCTCGACCCCGTTGAAAGGTGGCGCGCAGCGCCTCAATAGTTGTCGGCGAAATCTCACCGACGAAAGGGAGTTGGCGAGCCAACACCCATCTGTCATCCTTATCGGCCTATCAAGCTTTCTTCTAGAGACGACCATGGCCACAGCTCCACAGCACATACCCACACTTGCCTCCATGAACCACGAGGTCTCGGCCTGGGTCGATGAAGCGGCGAAGCTCACGCTGCCCCAGAGCATTCATTGGTGCGACGGCAGCGACGCGGAATTCGCTGCGCTGGAGCGAGAACTGGTGGCGGCCAAGCAGTTGCTGCCGCTCAACCCGCAAAGTTTTCCGGGTTGCGTGCTGTCGCGCTCCCATCCTTCCGATGTGGCACGCGTGGAGCACCTGACATTCGTTTGCACCAAAAATAAGGAAGACGCGGGCCCGAACAACCATTGGCTGGCGCCGCAGCAGGCACATGCTCAAATCGACGCCTTGTTTGCCGGCTGCATGCAAGGACGAACGCTCTACGTCGTGCCCTATTGCATGGGCCCCATCGACTCGCCGTTTTCACGTTGCGGTGTCGAGATCACCGACAGTGCCTATGTGGTGCTCAACATGCGACTCATGACCCGCATGGGGCGCGCGGCGCTGGAGCGCATCACGCGCGACGGCACCTTCGTCAAGGGTTTGCATTCCACCGGGGATTTGAATCCGGATCGGCGTTTCATCATGCATTTTCCCGAAGAGCTGTCCATCAAGAGTTTCGGCTCAGGCTACGGCGGCAATGCCCTGCTCGGCAAGAAATGTCACGCGTTGCGCATCGCCAGCTGGCAGGCGCGCACCGAGGGCTGGCTGGCCGAGCACATGCTGATCGTCGGCATCGAGAATCCTCGAGGCGAGATTCACTATCTGGCGTGCGCATTCCCCTCGGCCTGCGGCAAGACCAACCTGGCGATGCTGATTCCGCCGGCGAGCTATCAGGGCTGGAAGGTGTGGACGGTGGGTGATGACATCGCCTGGCTGCACCCGGGCAAGGACGGTCGCCTGTATGCCATCAATCCCGAATCCGGATACTTCGGCGTGGTACCCGGGACCAACGCGAAGACCAATCGCAACGCGTTTGAAATGATACACAAGGACACGATTTTCACGAATGTCGGTTTGACTGCCGACAATCAGCCATGGTGGGAGGGCTTGAGCGAAGGCAAACCGGTGACCGATTGGCAGGGGCGGCCTTTCAATCTCGCAAACGGCCCTGCCGCACAGCCGAATTCCCGATTCACGGTTGCCGCCAGACAGAACCCCAGCTATTCGAAGCTCGCCGATGCGCCCGGCGGCGTGCCGATCTCGGCCATCGTGTTCGGCGGCCGCAGACGCGCACTCGCCCCGCTGGTGTATCAGGCGCGAAATTGGCTGCATGGGGTTCTGGTGGGTGCCGGCGTGGCCTCCGAAACCACGGCCGCTGCGACCGATGCGATCGGCGTGGTGCGGCGGGATCCGATGGCGATGAAGCCGTTTGCCGGCTACAACTTCGCCGATTATTGGTCGCACTGGATCGATGTCGGCAGCAAGCTCAAATCGCCGCCGCAAATCTTTCATGTCAATTGGTTCCGCCAGGATGCCGGCGGCAAGTATTTGTGGCCCGGGTATGGCGAAAATATGCGTGTGCTGCGCTGGATCATCGATCGCTGCACCGGCAAAGCCGCCGCGCGCGACACGGCGATCGGGCACCTGCCCAAACCGCAGGACTTGGATCTGCAGGGACTGGAGGTCACTCCGGCCGCGATTGAAGAACTGTTGGCGGTCAATCCGCGGCTTTGGCAGGAAGAGTTTGCCGGAATCGACAAATATCTTGCGGAGTTCGGCGAGCGCCTGCCGCCGTCACTGAAGACGGAGCTGAAGAACGCGATGCAGCGCGTTCATTCCTCGCAGGTGTAGCGGATCACCTGGGAGGAATTGCTGTCGGGCGCCTTGCCGAGTCCGATCAGCCCTTCGCCGCGGATCTGCATCGAATCGCGGCGTACGAAGGCTTCCTCCCCGTCCTTGCCGAGCACGAAGGTACCGTTCGTGCTCTGGTCGATCAGCATGAATTTATTGCGGTTGATCTCCACGCGGGCGTGCAGGCGCGAAATGAGATTGCCTTTGACCACCAGATCGTTTTCCTCGGCGCGGCCGATGGTGATGTTGGCGCGGGTATCGCTCACCAGGACTTCCTGGCCCTGGTAGCGCAGCCGCAGGCGATGCGATTTGTTCGCCTTCTCGCGTTCTCGCGCGGTGATGGCGATGGCCGGCACCATGCTGGTGATATCCTCGGTCTGCCACAACACCTCGAACAGCGCCACCTCACTGCTGCGTCCCTTGAGCGTTGCAATGTCGATCTGGCGCACCGAAGCGCGCCAGTCGGCCGACAGGCGCTCCACCATGGTCGCGGTGGTCATGATCTGGCCGGCCTTGGCCTGACTGGTCATGCGGTTTGCCGTATGGACCGCGGATCCGAAGATATCCCGGTTCTCGAGCACCACGGGCCCGAAGTTGCAGCCGATGCGGATGGCGACGGTCTGTTCATCGACCTTGAGCTGCGGGTGCAGGGCGATCTGTTTCTGCATCTGCGCGGCGGCGTTCAAGGCATCGTCGGCGGTGGGGAAGGTTGCCATCACCTCGTCGCCCATCGTTTTGATCACCGTGCCGTGATTTTGATCGGTGGCCGCACGCATCACGTCGATGCAGATCCCGACCATTTCGCGCGCGCGCAAATCTCCGAGTAATTCGTAGAGCTTGGTGCTGCCGACGACATCGGCAAATAGGATGGCGACTTCGATTTCTTTGCCCATTGCCGACATCATTATACTTAACGTAACTAGCAATACCTGAGGTAACTAGCCTGAATAATTCGTGAATGACGGAAAAGCTGGAAGGAGAGCATAAATATACCCATCGTTCGTGAACAGCCGGCTGGCAGGCGCTCAGGCCGTTTAAGCAGCAAGACCCTGTTTTATCATGGGTAGGGCTGAAAACAGCGTTTCCGGGGCCGCATCGGGGCGGGCTGCCACCTCGGAGAGAAACCGCCGCCACGCTCTTGCGCCCTCGCGGCCGGCCATCACGCCGTGCATATGCCGCGTGATCGAATGCAAGCGCATACCGCGTTGCGCGCACGCTTTGGCATAAGGGACCATACGCTCGACGATCTGCCAGGGTTCCGGAATCGACCATTCCGGGTCGATCAGGCTGCGCTCCAGTTCTGCAAGCAGCGCAGGCTGATGATAGGCGGCGCGCCCCAGCATGACGCCATCGATCCCCTCCCTCACGTGCGTGCCGGCCGCCGCACCGTCGCACAGTCCGCCGTTCAGCACCACGGTCAATTCGGGACGCTCGCGCTTGAGCCGATGCACGTACTCATGTTTGAGCGGCGGAATCTCGCGGTTCTGCTTGGGCGACAAACCGGCCAGAATCGCGGCACGCGCATGCACGATGAGTGCATCGATGCCCGCCTCGGCCACGGTATCGGCGAAGCCGTAGAAAAACTCGTAATCGTCGCGCGCATCGATGCCGATGCGGCACTTCACCGTGACCGGCAAATGGGTGGCATCGCGCAGGCCGCGCACGCAGTCGGCCACCAACGTAGGTTTCAGCATCAGACAGGCGCCAAAGGAGCCGTTCTTGACGCGGTCGCTCGGGCAACCCACGTTCAGATTGATTTCAGCGTAGCCGGCCGAGGTGCCGATGCGCGCCGCCTTGGCCAGCTCCGCCGGGTCGCACCCGCCCAACTGCAATGCCACCGGATGCTCACCGGCATCGTGATCGAGCAATTGACGTACGTCCCCGCGCACGATGGCTGCCGCCACGATCATTTCCGTGTAGAGCAAGGCATGGGGCGCGTACAACCGATGCAGGAAACGACAGTGGCGGTCGGTCCAGTCCATCATGGGGGCCACGCAGAGTCTTCGATCTAACACATTGATTCCGCTAATATATTTTGGCACGGTCGGTAGTGTTTGACTGGACCGATCGTGTTGGAATTGGAGCATTCACACTCCGCAAGCTTTTGATTCTACTGGTTTCAGCGCGCGCCGTCATGCAGGGCAGACCGGGGGGCGGCGCTCTCAGGCATTGACAGCCGGAACGGCTGGAGCATAATAGCTGCCAAAGCAGTCATTGTTGAGGCAGTCAATGTCCAAGCAGCATTATCAGGTGGCGACCTATCGGGCGCAGGACAGCGTGGGTTACCTCACCAAGCGCGCGCATTCGCTGATGCTGGATACCTTGGAGCCGGTGTTCGAGGCACGCGGCTTCACGTTCATCCAATACGTCATCCTGTCGTGGCTGCGCGACGGCATCGCCGTGAACCCCAAGGACATCTGCCTCCAGTTTCGCCACGACAGCGGCGCACTCACGCGCGTCATCGACCAGTTGGCGGAGCGCGGCCTGTTGGAGCGCGTACGGCGCGATCGAGACCGGCGCAAGGTGGAATTGCAATTGACGCCGGCAGGCCGCGAGACGATCGAGGGTCTCATTCCGCTGGTGGTGGAAAAACTCAACCTTGCGCTCGCCGAGTTCAGCGTCGCAGAGGTGCATGAACTGCGGCGCCTGCTCATCAAGCTCAACACCCAGTTGCAACCCCATGCCGAGCCGGCGAAGACGCCGGCGAGCTCCCAGATCTGAGGCAAACCATGCGCATCATCGCTCTGCTGCTGAGTACCATCGTCTTTACGGGCTGCGTATTGCCGCCGAAGGAGACCGCGCATCCTCGGGAGTTGACGGGCGAGGCGGTGGGCCTGAGCGGCATGGCAGCCGAACCGGCGGCCGATGCCTGGTGGGATTCCTTTCAAGATCCACAGCTCGATCGACTGATTCGCCTGGGGGCCAAAGACAACCCAACCTTGGCCGAAGCCCAGGCCCGGGTGGGTCAGGCACTCGCGCTGGCCCAATCGGCACAGGCTGGGTTGACGCCCAAGCGCCAACCTCGATGCCAGCGCGCTGTATCAGCGCGCTCCTCAGAACTACGTCATCCCCCCGCCGCTCGCGGGCCACAGCTTTTGGATGGGCCAGGCCGGCGCCAGCTTGGGCTGGGATCTCGATTTCTGGGGACGCCAGGCGAACGCCGTCCACCGCGCACAGGACCTGACCCAGGCCGCGCGAAATGGACGTGGACAATGCGCGTCTGATGCTGGCCGGCGCCATCGCCCAAGCGTACATCGACTTGTATCGTGAATACGCACTGGCGGACATCGCCGAACGCTCCGAGGCGCAGCGTCAGAACATCGTCGACATCACGCGCCGCCGCGTCGCCGCGGGCCTCGATACCCAGCTCGAGCTGCGCCAAGCCGAAGGCCAATTGCCGCAGGCACGCGTGGCCCGCACCCAGGCCCAGGCGGCGGCGGACCTTGCGGTCCACCAGCTCGCCACGTTGACCGGACAGGGCGCCGACGCCTACGCGTCGATCGGACGGCCGGTATTGCAGGTGGATGCGGCGCTGCCGGTGCCGGCCGTACTGCCCATCAACTTGCTCGCGCGCCGGCCCGACGTGCTGTCGGCCCGGCTTTCCGTGGACGCCGCCGACGCCGGGCGCCTCGCCGCCAAGGCCGCGTTCTATCCGGACGTGAGTCTGCGCGCGCTCGCCGGATTCGGCGCCTTCGGCTTGAATAATCTGGTGCAGTGGAGCGCGCGTGGCTACGGCGCCGGTCCCTTGATTTCGCTGCCGCTGTTCGACGGTGGCCGCTTGCGCGCGCAGTACCGCGGCAGCGAGGCGCAGCTCGATGCGTCCATCGACAGCTACAACGACACCGTGCTGCAACGCCGTGCAACAGACTGCCGATCAAATCACCCGCCTGGACGCACTGGCGCGCGAGCAGATCGATCAGCAACAAACGCTCGATGCCACGAAGCCGCCTACAGATTGGCCGAGGAACGCTACACGGCGGGACTGGCGAGCTACCTGTCCGTGCTCAACGCGGAAACCCAGGTCCTCACCGCGCGCCAGACCATGGTGGACATCCGGACCAGCCAGGCGGTCGCACGGGTGACCCTGCTCCTCGCGGTCGGCGGCAGCTTCGATCCTCGTGCACCCGGCCACCTTGCCGCTGCACGTCACTCAGAACCTTCTTCACCCATGCTGACACGGACGATTCCATGAACGCAGAACTCGAACGCGGACAAACCCATGAACACGCAAGAACCCGTGAATCCAGCGCACCGAATCAGCGCCCCGTGAACACTCGAGCACCCACAGCAGCAGCTGCGACACCGCAACCCCGAAATCCCCCGGCCGCGCTCGCCGCAAGGGACTCTTCGGCTTGGGCGCCGTGGTCGTGTTGTGCGCTGTGGGCTACCTGGGGTACTGGCTGATCGACGGCCGGTATTACGAGTCCACCGACGACGCCTACGTCAACGGCGATGTGGTGCAGATCACCAGCGAAGTGCCGGGCACGGTGATCGGCCTGCACGTGGATGACACGCAACGCGTGGCCCTCGGGCAGCCCGTTCTGGAACTGGATCCGGCGGATGCGAAGATCGCCGAGGCCAATGCCGAAGCCGATCTGGCCCGCGCGGTGCGCCAGGTGCGCGGCCTGTTCGCGCAGGACCAGGAATTGCGCGCACAGATCGACCAGCGCGAGCAAGCGGCACGCACGGCCGACGACGACCTGAAGCGGCGCGGCGGACTGATCGCGGATGGCGCCATTTCCGCCGAGGAGCTGTCGCATGCCCGCGATGCCGTCACCACCACCCGTGCCAATGTCGCCGCCGCCCGCCAGCAACTGGGCCAGACCGTGGCGCAGATCGACGGCACCACCATTGCCGATCATCCGCAGGTGCTGGCCGCCGAGGCGGCGGTGCGCAATGCCGCGCTCGCCCTGCATCGCACCGAACTCACCTCGCCGGTGAGCGGCGTGATCGCCAAGCGCTCGGTGCAGATCGGACAGCGCGTTGCCGCCGGAACGCCGCTGCTCGCGGTGGTGCCGCTCGACGACGTGTGGATCGATGCCAACTTCAAGGAAGGACAGCTCGAGCGCATGCGGGTCGGCCAGCCGGTGACGCTGCACGCCGACCTGTACGGCGGTGACGTGACCTATCACGGGCACGTGGTCGGCATCGCTGCCGGCAGCGGCAATGCCTTCGCGCTGCTGCCGCCGCAGAACGCCTCGGGCAACTGGATCAAGATCGTGCAGCGCCTGCCGGTGCGCATCCTCCTCGATCCCAAGGAACTCAAAGCCCATCCTTTGCGCGTCGGACTGTCCGCCAACGTGCGCGTCGACCTGCACGACGCCTCGGGTCCGCTCCTGACCACGGCCGTGCGCAACGTGCCGCAGCCGGCTCAGGCGAGCGCGGGCAACGACCCCTCGGTCGATGCACGCATCGCGGCCATCGTCGCAGACAATGCCGGCCCCAAGGCGCACGAGCCCGCGCGGCTCAGCAAGAAACATGCAGCCGCCGCGCATGTCGCGTCTCTGACGTCCAGGAACCGTGAGCAGCGATAGCGCCATGAACGCGGACGCGGCGCCGACCGCGGGCGCGACGCCGACTGCGGCCGCGCGCCAGCTGCACGCGCGGCGCGAACGCCGCCCCGCTCCAGCGCTCGCCGGAAGCGCGCAAGGCACTCACCGCTTTGGCCCTGGCCTTGGGAACCTTCATGCAGGTGCTCGACACCACCATCGCGAACGTCTCCATACCGACGATCGCCGGCAACCTGGGCGTGAGCTCGGATCAAGGCACGTGGGTCATCACCTCCTTTGCGGTGGCCAACGGCGTGTCGGTGCCGCTCACCGGCTGGCTCATGCAGCGCTTCGGCGTGGTGCGCACCTTCGTCGTGTCGGTGGCCTTGTTCACGGTCGCATCGCTGCTCTGCGGACTCGCCTGGAGCCTGCCGTCCCTGATCGCTTTTCGCGTCCTGCAGGGCGCCGTGTCCGGCCCGATGATTCCAGGCAGCCAGGCGCTGCTCATCAATGTATTCGGTCCTGCCAAGCGCAACCTGGCCCTGACGATCTGGTCGATCACCACGCTGGTGGCGCCGATCGCCGGACCTTTGCTCGGCGGCTACATTTCAGACAACTACGTGTGGCCGTGGATCTTCCTCATCAACGTGCCGGTGGGCGTGTTCTGCGTGTTCGTGTGTTGGAACAATCTCGAAGTCGCAGGAAACGCCGACCCGGAAGCTGCCCATCGATCGCGTCGGGCTGGTGCTGCTGTTCGTGTGGGTCGGCGCGCTGCAGATCATGCTCGACAAGGGCAAGGATCTGGACTGGTTCAGCTCGCCCTTCATCGTCGTCCTGCTGGTCGTCACCGTCATCGCCTTCGCCGCCTGGCTCATCTGGGAGCTCACCGAGAAGCATCCCATCGTGGACTTGAGCCTGTTCAAGTCGCGCAGCTTTTCGCTCGGCACCGTGGCGCTGTGCCTGGGTTACGCCGTGTTCTTCGGCAACGTCGTGCTTGATGCCGCTGTGGCTGCAGAGCTTCGAGGGCTACACCGCCACCTGGGCAGGCCTGGTCTCCGCGCCCAGCGGCGTGACCGCCGTGCTGACCTCGCTGATGCTCGGACAGCTTGATGCGCCGCTTCGATCCGCGGGCGCTGGCGGCCACTGCGTTTGGCCTTTTCGCGGCCTCCTATTTCATGCGCGCCGGGCTCACCAGCGATGCCAGCTTCTTGGTGGTTCGTCGCGCCGCAGCTGGTGCAAGGCATGGCCATGGGGTTGTTCTTCGTCACCTTGCTGTCGGTGGTTTTCGATGGGCTGCCTGCCGCAGAAAATTCCGGCCGCGTCGGGCCTCTCGAACTTCCTGCGCATCACCGCCGGCAGCTTCGCCATCTCGATCACCACCACGCTCTGGGATCGGCGCGAAGCGCTGCACCAGGCGCGGCTCGCCGACACCATCACCGCGTATACCCCCGCGTATCAGCAATCGCTCGCGCAACTGCATCAGTTCGGCATGAACGATCAGAGCGCCGCCGGGGCGATGACCCAGACCCTGGTGGGCCAGAGTTACCTGCTCTCCTCGCTCGATCTCTTTTATCTGTCCGCATGGCTGTGCGTGGCGCTCATTCCGCTGTGCTTTCTCGTGCGGCGGCCGGCGGTCGGCGGTGCCACGCCGGTGGCGGCGGATTAGGTTTCATCTAGGACGCGATTCCCCCGCTGGGGCGCTGAAGCGGCGATAATGTCTGAAGAGGCCATATTTGCCAAATTATATCTATTTTGGCACAATTGGCTAATCAACACTGTTCTCACCAGTACCCATGATTACCGAATTGCCAGGTCTCGACAAATTGCCTCGCCAGAACGCTTCCCAAGTAAAAAACAAGTGGGGAGAGGTGGTGCGCCTGGTTCAAGAGTTGGGCAGCGTGGCGGTTACGAACCACTCCACGGTGGAAATGGTCTTGCTTCGCGCAGCTACCTATCGGCAACTCGTAGAAGAGATTTCGGCGCTCAATGCGCGCGAACAGGTGGTATTGGATGAATTGGCCAGCCGCTTCAATTCGCACTTGGCTGCCCTGCAGCAGCCCCACGCTGCTCAAAAAGTTCAGGCCTTATTCGCGGCCAAAGGCAAGCTTACGCAGCGGCCAAAGGCAGGCATGTCGTTCTGATGTCGTTGCCCGGGACAGCCACGCGCCCCCGCCCCTTCATCTTCGTTTTGGCTGGCGTCAACGGGGCTGGTAAAAGCTCGGTCGGAGGTGCCCTGTTGACCGATCATGGCTTGACATGGTTTAACCCGGACACCTACGCGCGCGAGTTGATGGCGCAACTGGGACTCGATCTTGCCGAGGCCAACGCTCGAGCGTGGGAATACGGTCGCCTTCACCTAGAAATGGCCATTGCCCAAGGCACGAATTATGCGTTTGAAACCACGCTCGGCGGCCGAACGATTTCCGACATGCTTCTCGAGGCAACTAATACGCACGATGTCGTGATGCTCTTTTGCGGTCTGTCGTCTCCGGAGCAACACATTGAGCGCGTGCGATCTCGAGTCGCGAGCGGCGGTCATGACATCCCCGAGACCAAGATTCGCGAGCGCTGGGTCGGATCTCGCGCGAACCTGATCAAACTGATGCCGCGGTTGGCCCATTTGCAGGTATTCGACAACAGCGCGGAGGCCTTGCCGGGCGAGGATATTCCGGATCCTGTGCTGGTCCTCGAAATGGTCAGTGGCCGCATGGTGTTCCCCGAGCCGCACGATGCACCCGCGCTAATCGCAACGCCGGAATGGGCGCGGCCTATCGTCCAAGCCGCCATCGAATCCCAGTGATTGCCGCCGAAGCCGCCTGCTTGTTCGCGGCGACCACGAGGCACGCCATTTCCGACCTTCAGAAGCCGAGGCTCAGCTGCGGCGTATCGGGTTTCGGCGGGCGAAACAACGTGGTATCGAGCTCGTAGCGCTGCTCCGCACCTGCGAAGCCCAGCTTGCGCTTCGCCAGGTCGAATCGCGTGCGCAGCAGCTGCGCATAAGGGCCGGTTCCGCGCATGCGCGTACCGAATTGCGAATCATAGTCCTTGCCGCCGCGCGCCTGATTGATCAGCGACATGACATGCTGCGCACGGTCGGGATAGTGCTCCGCGAGCCATTCGCGAAATAGAATCTTCAGCTCATGCGGCAGGCGCAGCAACACGTAGCCGGCACGCGTGGCGCCCGCCGATTTTGCGGCGCTCAAGATGTCTTCCATCTCATGGTCCGTGATCGCCGGGATCACGGGTGCGACCATTACGCCCACGGGAACGCCGGCCTCGGACAATTGCTGGATGACTCTGAGGCGCGCTTGCGGCGAGGCGGTCCGCGGCTCCAGGGTGCGTTTGATCTCGGGGCTCAGGGACGTGATGCTCAACATCACCGATACAAGACGGTCTTTCGCCAGATCGGCAAGCAGGTCAAGGTCGCGCACGATCAATGCACTCTTGGTGACGATGGTGACGGGATGACGGCAGCGCGCCAACACGCCGAGAATCCCGCGCGTTACCTCCAGCCGCTTCTCCAATGGCTGATAGGCGTCCGTGTTGATGCCGAGCGCGATGGTTTTACAAACATATTTCGGCTTCGCCAGTTCCGCTTCCAAAAGGTTGACGGCGTCAGCCTTGTAGAAAAGCTTCGTTTCAAAATCCAGCCCCGGCGAAAGCCCAAGATAGGCGTGGGTGGGACGCGCGAAGCAGTACACGCAGCCATGAGCGCAGCCGCGGTAGGGATTGATTGAAACGTCGAAACCCACATCGGGCGAATCGTTCGATGTGATGACGCTGCGTGCGCGATCAGGGAGCACGGTTTCACCCGGGGTCTCCGCGATTTCCTCCTGATACCAGCCGTCATCGGATTGCTCCAGAGTCAACGAATCGAACCGTCCCGGAACATTCGAAGAAGCGCCTCGACCCTTGAAGGATTGATGACCGAAGAAAGTACGCGGCATGGGCAAAACTCTACGCGCGAAGCGGGCGTAAAGTAAATCCAGTAGTCGAGGCCTGCGACTACTGTATAAGGCCGGGCGCTCGTTTAAGGCCAGGCGCTGTATCCAGCGCTCGTATCGGGTCAGGCGCTCGCATCAGGCCAGGCGCTCGCATAAAGGCGCAGAGCGCTCGAACAACCTTACCGCGCTACGAATGCGCGTTCGATGACGTAGTCGCCCGGCTCGCCGACGTGGGGCGAAATCTGAAATCCGCGCGTATCGAGCATGGCGGACAGGTCCGCCAGCATGGCGGGACTGCCGCAAATCATGACGCGATCTTCGGCAGGATTCAGAGCCGGCATGTCGATGTCCTCGAACAGCTTGCCGGTCTCGATCAACGCCGTGACGCGGCCCTGATAGCGAAAGCGCTCGCGCGTCACGGTCGGGAAGTAAACCAGTTTCTCGCGCACCTGATCGCCAAGATACTCGTGGTGCGTCAATTCCCACTCGATATAGTCCCGATAGGCCAGTTCGCTGCGATAGCGCACGCCGTGCACCAAAATGACTTTCTCGAAGCGTTCGTAGACTTCCGGATCCTTGATGAGGCTCATGAAGGGCGCCAGACCGGTGCCGGAGCTCAATAGGTATAGCCGCTTGCCGGGCTTCAAATCGTGCAGCAGCAGCGTGCCGGTAGGTTTTCGGCTGACGAGAAGCTCATCCCCCGGCTTGATATGTTGCAGGCGCGAGGTCAAGGGGCCGTCGGGGACCTTGATGCTCAGAAACTCCAAATGCTCCTCGTGATTGGCACTGGCGATGCTATACGCGCGCATGACGGGTTTCTCGTCAATCCGCATTCCCAACATGATGAAGTGGCCGTTCTCGAACCGCAAAGCCTGATCCCGGGTCGTGGTAAAACTGAAGACGGTCTCGTTCCAATGATGGACTGTCAATACGCGTTCTGTGCTGATCGTAGCCATCCGCCTATTATCGCGGCATCCGGCAAAACAGCATAGTGGCCGCCGGACATAACACTATGCCGAAACGATATGAACGTCATCGGCAGATGGCACCCACGCCAACACCCTGAGCGAAGCGCACTCCTTCTCGCTTTTGGGGCAGATCATTGCCATGCGCAAGGGTTTGGGCGCCCTAGGGCGTCGGAAGCGCATCGCCTAGGTTGACGTTCGCGCGACTGCCCCAGTCGGCGGCGTCAATCTTGAAAATCACATTCGGATGGCTCGGCTCCCCGGAGTAACTCACCGATTCCTCGCCGATGTAGATGCCGCCGAGCTTTTCCATGGCCTTGCGTGACCGCCAATTGTTGATGCCCACTTTGAAGGTGACTCGATCCACGTACTTGAATGCGTGATCGAGCATCAGTGTCTTCAAGGCCCGATTGTAGTGGCGAGCCCAGCGGCTGCGGGCAATGAAGGTATAGCCGATGCTGATCTGACGCTCAGCTTCGATATGGTCGCAGTAGCGGGAACTGCCGATCAGCTCGCCATTGGTGTTGTCGATTACCCGAAACGCACCTCCCGATTCCATGGCACCTTTGAAAAAGTTTTCAAAGACCGGCCGCCGGTAGCGATCCTTGCTGGGATGCTGCTCCCAGATCAAAGGATCGGCCGCCACCGCATACAAGACTTCGAAGTCGCCGGCCTCGAGCGGCTCGAGTTTGATCAGATCATCCTGCAGGCGCGGTTGCAGTTCAAAGGGCATGCCGGTAATTGTAATGCGCGCCGGCGGCATTTCAATATCCAAATCGGTAGTGGATTTGTGCGTAGATCTGCCGCGGATCGTTGTAATGCACGCCGCCGAAGGTGCGGCTGTTGTCGGTCAGCAGGTGCCGATCGGTCAGATTCAGGACCGTCAGGGAGGCCGAAAGACTCTGCCCGAATGATTTGCCGGCGCTCAAGCCGACTTCCGCGTGGCCGGGCAGATGGCTCGGCCCGCCATCGCCGTTGGAAAATCCGGAGCCGTAATACAGGCTCACCGACGCGAAGGATTGCCAGGGCAGATTCGCATCGAATCCCGCGTTCGCCGTGTTTCGCTGGTCGTGATCCAGCGCGAAACTGCCCGCCGGGGGGCTGAAATCGGTCAAGCCGCCATTGATCGCGCCAATACCGTCGGCCGTCTGATTCGAATAGGCGAGGTGAAATTGGCCGACACCGCCGATTTTTGGCGAACGGACCGTCAACTCATTGCCTTGGATCAGCGCGCCATCGATGGTGAGCGGCAGGAAGGCATTCGAGTTCCCAATGTTGTTGTGATCGAAGAAGTTCTTGGCCAGTGTATGAAAGTGATCGGCATCGACCGTCCAGCCGCGAATGGGGATCGTGACCCCAAATTGATATTCCTCGTCGCGTTCACCATGCAGCGGAACGAAACCCAGGTTGCTGTTTTGTGCGAACTGCAGCAAGGGACCCTCGAGCGTGGTCAGCGGCGGCGCCTGATAGTACTTCCCCCAGAATCCACGCAAAATCCAGCCGAGCCCCGGAAGCCGCAGTGTCGCGCCGAGACGCGGACTGGTGGCGTTCTCCGCGATGGCGCCGGCGAAATGCGTCTGACGCACCCCGCCGGCGAAGGTCAGCCAGTCCGTCGCCCGGTACGTGTCCTCGAGGTAGGCGGCGACCAACGAGCCCGAGGGATTCAGCCACTGGTGAATGTCCGGATTGCTGGCATCGTTGAAGAGCACGATGAATGATTCGTCATCGTGCTGACTGAAACCCGTCAGGCCGGCTTGTATATCGTTGTGCGCCACGTGCCAGCGCAACGATTCCTGGCCCCCGACATAGGTCGATGCGCGCTGATCGGTGGTGCTGATGGGAAAGTCGTTCGGTGCGCCATCCAGATCGGCCGCGTTCCGATGATAAAAAAACGCGCTGGTCAATGCCGCATCGGCGCCCAGTTTTCGCACCCAGGAAAGAATGGCGAACGTGTCGGTTTCGCGCTGCACGTCATCGGCCGGTTGGCCGGGCGTGTTCGGAATGTCGTAGCTATCGTGGCGCGCGGAGAACACCAGGCGGAACTGATCGTCCGGCGTGGCGTTGAATATCAAGGTACTAAAAGCCCCGTAGCCATCCTCGGCGTCGTGAATGATTTGCGCGACGGGGGTTGCGATGCCTAAATCGCTGCGATTGCCGTTGACGCTGGCGTAGTAGGCGAAGCGCTGCGTGTGGCTGCCCACGCTCAAGTAGTCGTTCGTCTGGCCGAAGCTGCCGCCGCTGGCGATCAGTTCGGCCTGGTTGTCCCGCTCGAATCCGGTGCGCGGCACGACATTGAACACGCCATAGGTGCGATCGCCCTGATCCGCCTGGTAACTGCCGCGCTGCACTTCGAGGTAGTCGATGTCCTTCGGATCGATTTGCGGGCCCAGGTTGCTGGCAATGTTGGTGTTGGGAATTTCGACGCCGTCGATGGCCCAGGTGGTCTGGTGGCCGCCGCGCACATGCAGTTGATCATGCACGACGTAGGCGCCGGGCACGAAGCCGGTGATCAGGCCTACGCTGTTGCTGCGGTCCGTGCCCGGCGTGCGCTCGATGTCTTGGCGATTCACCACGGTCGTCGGGGTCGCCGTATTGAGCACGGTGGTTTCCGGGGCCGCGCTCACCGTGAGGGTTTCCAACAGCGGCCCCTGGGCCAGCTGCAGGTGCGCGACCGGCGAGGAGCCCGATGCGACGCTGACCGCCTGTGCCCTCGGGACGAAGTCGGTAACGCTGACGTTCAGGATGTAGTCGCCGAGCGGTACGGTCATGAAAGAAAACTCGCCGCGCGCATCCGTGACGGCAGACTGCGTCCACTGCGATGTGGCCGATCTCAATGCCACTTGGGCGCCTCGGATGGGATGGTGTTGCTGGTCGTGCACGACGCCGCGGACGCTGCCGACATCGGCGGCATGCAGCGATGCCGACCAAAAAAACGCGGCCAGCGCCGCCGTCAAAAGCCTGAATGAGAAAGGCATGGGAATCTCCGCTCCAAGATTGATGCCCTCGATCTTGAAAAGATCGGGCAACCGATCGCTTCAATTCAGGCGAGCGAGGGAGGTCCGCGAGGCAGTTGAGAGCGCTGCGGGCGAAGCGTCGGGCATGGCCATCAGGAGCCTTTCTCGAATCAACCAGGCGATGGCGCGCAAGAATACACCGTCCAGGGGCATTCTTCAGCGCAGATAAGGGAATTCCTTGGTCGATCGGGGCTTGGCGATGTAAAACCCTTGCGCGAATCCGATCCCTAACCGCCCCAATTCTGCGAAAACCTCCGGCGATTCCACCCGCTCGGCAATCGTTTGAATTCCCATGGAGTTGCCCACTTGGCTGATGGCGGCAACCATGCTGCGATCGACCGGATCGCGGGTGACGTTTTCGACGAATTGACCGTCGATTTTCAGATAATCGACCGGCAATGTCTTCAAATACATGAACGAGGACAGGCCGCTGCCGAAATCATCCAGCGCGAAATGACAGCCGCGATTCTTCAGTTCGCGCATGAAGTACACCACATTGCTCAAGTTTTCGATCGCGGCGGTTTCCGTGATCTCGAAGCACATGGCGCCCGCGACCAATTCGCTGCTGCTCAGTTCGGCGATCAGAAACTCGAGAAATCGCTCATCGTTGAGCGAGGTCCCCGACAGGTTCACCGCGACGGTAAAGGGCTTCACCCCTGATGCAATGCGATGCACCACCCGGTCGAGGGCCTGACGAACCACCCAACGGTCGATCGATGGCATGATGTTGTAGCGTTCCGCTGCGGGAATGAATTCGGCGGGAGCCACGATGGTTCCGCTCTCGTCCCGCAATCTCAACATCAGTTCGAAGTGCTCGCGCTCATTCGGCCGCGAGCCTATGGGCACGATGGGTTGATAAAACAATTCAAAGCGGCTCTCGTCCCGCGCCCGTGCCAGCTTCGAGACCCAGTGCATTTCCCGATGCCGCTCCGGCATGTCGTCGGGCCGGTAGAGCTGAACCCGATTTCGGCCGGAATCCTTGGCCGCGTAGCAAGCCACATCGGCCGCGCTCATGACATTGGCCACGGTCGGAATCTCGTTGGTGATTTCCACGATGCCGATGCTGGCGCCGACCGTCAGCGCACCGCCCTGCCAGGTGAACCGATAGTCGCGAATGGCCTGGCGCATGCTTTCGGCAATGCGCAGCGCCTGATCCTGCGTGCAGTCCTGCAGCAGGATGCCGAACTCATCGCCCCCCAATCGCGCCAGCGTATCGCCGCCCCGCACCCGTGACTGAATCACGCCGGTGATCTGTTTCAGAAGCAGGTCGCCCGCAGGATGTCCGCAGGTGTCGTTGACCAGCTTGAATTGATCCAGATCCAGATACAGAAGCACATGACGGGCTTGCGCATCCTGCCGCGCGTCCTCGACGGCGGTCGTCAGGCGATTCTCGAACTCTCGGCGATTGATCAATCCGGTGAGCGCATCGTGGCTTGCCTGATAGTGCAGCGCCCGATGCAGCCGGCGCTCCTTGCTGACATCGTGAAACACCATGACCGCACCGATCAGGTTGCCGGCCCGGTCATGGATGGGAGCCGCCGAATCCTGAATGGCGATTTCCTGACCGCGCCGATTGACCAGTACGGTGTGCTCGGCAAGTCCCAGGACCCGGCCTTCGCGCAGGCAACGCGCCACCGGGCTTTCACAGGCTTCGCGGCTGATCTCATCCACGGTGGTCAGTACGGCTGCGATCAGCTGCCCCTGCGCTTCGCGGTTTTCCCATCCTGTCAGGCTTTCGGCGACCGGATTCATATAGTCGATCCGCCCTTCCGAGTCGGTGGTGATCACCGCGTCGCCGATCGATTGCAAGGTGACCTGGGCACGCTCCTTGGCCTGAAAAACGGCGGTTTCCGCCTTTTTGCGCTCGGTGATGTCGGTCAAGGTCCCATCGAATCCGCAAACCTGGCCGTTCGCATCGCGCACCACGCGGCAATTGTCGACCACCACGAGCATGGAACCGTCTTTACGGCGCATCACGTATTCTTCGTTGCGCAATTCGCCCTCGATCTCCGCCCGCCGCGCAAAATTCTCGCGGTCGTTGGCGATACCAGTACAAGGCACCCGCAGGGCACCTGGTACAGCTCTTCGGCACAGCTGTAGCCCAGCAGCTTCACGAAGGCGGGATTGGCGACGAGAATGCGGCCGTCACGCGAGGTTTGATATACACCCTCCATGACGCTTTCGAACAGGCCGCGAAATTTCGATTCGCTGTTGCGCAGAGCGTCCTCGGCCGCGCGCCGCTCGATGGCGATGCCCGCGATCTGCGCCATGCGCATCATCAGTTCATGATCGCGCGCCGAAGGAAGGCCGGGCTGGCGGCGGTAAACCGCCAGACGTGCCGACCACCTGGCCGTCGGAGGCCACGATGGGCACGGACCATGCGGCCCTGAAGCCCGCCTGGCGCGCAGCCTCGCGCCGATACTCCCACAGTGCATCGGTTTCGACATCGGCGACGGTCACCAGCCGGCTCAAGAACACCGCGGCGGAACAGGAGCCGTAGCGGATCTCGATCGGCGCAAAGTCCATGGCCTGCACGAACTCGCGCGGCAAATTCGGCGCCACGCCAAAACTCAGCGCGTGCTTGTCGCTGTCCAAGAGATTGATCGCACAGCTGTTTTCCGGCATGGCGCGTTCGATCAGTCCGCAGATCGCCTGCAGCGCCGATGACAGCGGCGCATTGGCGGCGATTTTCTCGAATACCCGGCGTTCTCCCGAGGCGATGGCCTCGGCGCGCTTGCGTTCGGTGATGTCGATGATGCTGGCCCTGAGCAAGCGGCGATTGGTGCTCGGCAGCCGGACGAACCTGACTTCGCATGGAAAATTCTGACCACTCGAATCGCAATGCAGCCACTCGAACACCGGCACGGCGCCTGCCAGGGCGCGCTCGATGTGGCCGCGAGCCACCCCGAAGGAGGCCGTGCCGTCGGCCTGTTCGGCGGGACTGATTTGTTGCGGACCGCAGCTCAACAGGGTCGCGCGGTTCATCTTGAAAAAGCGGCAGGCGTTGTCGTTGACGTCGACGAACTTTTCCGCGTCCACATCGAACACCACGATGACCTCTGGCGCGTGTTCGACCAATGTGCGGTAGCGTCCCTCGCTTTCGCGCACCGAGATTTCGGCCAGATGCCGCTCGGTGATGTCACGGGCACAGACGATGTAGCCGATCCGCGAATTGAGCGCCGGCTTGCTGACGGCGATTTCGATGGCGACCCTGCTTCCGCCCTTGACCAGCCCCCAGGTCTGGGTGGCGGCCAGATCCACATGCGTATCGTCGATCTTGGTCGCCAGGCGCTCGAGATATTCGCAAGGGTTCTTACGATCGACGTCGGCGAATAGGAATCCCAAAGAGCGCCCGAGTATCTCCGCGGCGGAGTAGCCGAATATCCGTTCTCCCGTGTGATTGAACGATTCGATATGGCCGGCATCATCCACCGTGATGATGGCGTCTTTGACGTTATCGAGAATGGCCTGGAGATGCGAGGCGGTTTCCTCGCGAATTTCGCGGGTCATCGCCTGTGCCTCGTCGGACATCAGCTGCATGGAGCGTACGACAGCGCGTCGTTCAGCGTCGAGCCGATCGTAGTGCGCGCTGACGGCCTGCAGCAGCCGGCCTATGCCGGACTCGTCACCGCGCCCGCGCGTCTCCGCGATTTGCCGCTCCAGCAGAGCGTTGTAGCTCTCTGCCGGCTGCTCTGGCTCGCTGCGAAATGCAGCCGCGGTTTCCCGTGACAAGACCTTCGATCTCCCGCATTTGAGTCGGTGCACCCCCGCACCCGAGTACCTCAGATGGTAGGGAGATCCCTGATGCGGGGCGTGACGGGCGTCTCGTTTCGGCCAATATTCCGTTAAATGCCCTGGTCGGCGGTTTCGCGCTCGGAGCGCTTGCGGTCGGTTTCCTTCAAATTGCGCTTACGCAGCCGGACGGAGGTGGGAGTCACTTCGATGAGTTCATCATCGTCGATGAATTCCATGGCCTGTTCGAGCGTAAATCGGATCGGCGGCGACAGCACCACCGCCTCATCCTTGCCGGAGGCGCGCATGTTGGTGAGCTTTTTGCCTTTCAGCGGATTGACGACCAGATCATCGAGGCGATTGTTCATGCCGATGATCATGCCCTCGTAGACTTCTTCGTTCGCGCCGATGCACAGGCGTCCGCGCTCCTGCAGGCTGAACAGCGAATAGGCCAGGGCGACGCCCTGACCGTTCGAGATCAGCACGCCGTTCGGGCGCTGGCCCAATTGGCGCGGCACCACCGGACCATAGTGATCGAACACGTGATGCAGCAATCCGGTGCCGCGGGTAATGGTGCGAAACTCGGTCTGAAATCCGATCAAGCCGCGCGAGGGAATCATGTAGTCCAAGCGCACACGCCCGCGGCCGTCCGCCTGCATATCCTTCAGGTCCGCACCCCGGCTGCCGAGCGCCTGCATGATCGCGCCCTGCGCGTCGCTGTCCGCGTCGATGGTCACTTGTTCGATGGGCTCATGCGCAGCGCCGTTGACCTGTTTGATGACCACGCGCGGCCTGGACACCGCCATTTCGTAGCCTTCGCGCCGCATGTTCTCCAGCAGCACGCCCAGATGCAATTCACCGCGCCCAAATACCACGAATTTATCCGGATCCGCGGTCGGCTCTACGCGCAGCGCCACGTTGTGGATCGCTTCGCGTTCCAGACGCTCACGGATCTGCCGGCTGGTGACGAACTTGCCTTCCCTGCCTAAGAACGGCGAGGTATTGACCTCGAAGGTCATGCTGATGGTCGGCTCATCCACGGTGAGGCTGGGCAACGGCTCGACCGTCGCGGGGTCGCACAACGTGTCCGAAACCTTCGGTTCCGAGATGCCCGCGAAGGCGACGATATCGCCCGCACCGGCCGACTCCACTTCGACGCGCGTCAGGCCGTGGAAACCCAAAATCTGCGTAATCTTCTCGGAGCGCTGCCGGCCCTCGCGCGCTACGACGGTGACGGTCATGCCGCGCTTGATGGTACCGCGCTTGATGCGCCCGATGCCGATGGCGCCGACATAGCTCGAGTAGTCGAGCAGCGTCACTTGCAGCTGCAACGGACCATCCACATCCACGTCGGGGGGCGGGCAATGTTCCACGATGGTCTTGAACAAGGGTTGCATGTCGCCGTCGCGCACGGTGGACTCCAATCCTGCGAATCCACGCAGCGCGGAGGCATAGACGACCGGAAAGTCCAATTGCTCGTCGGTCGCACCCAGCCGGTCGAACAAATCGAAGGTCTGATCCAGCACCCAGCCCGGCCGAGCCTCGTCGCGATCGATCTTGTTGATGACGACGATCGGGCGCAGCCCATGCTTGAAGGCCTTTTGCGTCACAAAGCGCGTCTGCGGCATGGGGCCATCCACCGCATCGACCAGCAGCAGCACGCAGTCGACCATCGCCAGCACGCGCTCGACCTCGCCGCCGAAATCGGCATGGCCCGGCGTATCCACGATGTTGATTCGATAGTCGCCCCAGGTGATCGCCGTGTTCTTGGCGAGAATGGTGATCCCGCGCTCGCGCTCCAAATCGTTGGAGTCCATGACGCGCTCCTGCAAATCCTTGCGCGCATCGAGCGTACCGGACTGGCGCAACAGCTGATCGACGAGGGTGGTCTTGCCATGATCGACGTGCGCGATGATGGCGATGTTGCGAAGTTTCTGGGTCAAAGTGAGGTCTCGGGGAGGAAACCCACCATTATAGTGCGTTTACCGCGACCCTGCCCTAGTTTCAGCGCTTGGGCGCCAAGCTTCAGCGCTCGGCAATGATGGGAATCGAAAAAACCCGCTGTTCGGTGATGTCGTCGTGTTTGAGCGATACCGTCACGCCGAGCAGCGAGATCCCTTCGGCGTTGGGCGTCACCTTCAAGGTTTGACGATACACCGCCTCCGCTTGCTCCGCTTCCTCCGCGGGGATATCAAACTGACTGGCCGCCGGGGCCACCGCCAGATCATCGGCGCTGCTCGCTTGCAGGGCGATGGCATTGGCGGGAATTTGCGCGATGACGGCGAGGTTGAGCTCCAGCTCTTGTCCGACCTTCGGTCTTGCCCCCAAGTCGAACTTCAATTCGACCGGCAGCTGGGACTTGCCCTGAGTCGCAGCCTGCACCATCCCTGCCGTTTGTTCGGCTGCCGTAGGGCCCGCCTTGACGGCGGGGGCCTTGGGCTTGGGGCGCGTCACGGCGTTGCCGGCGGGGACCGGGCTTGAATCCCGGTTGCACGCGCTCAACGCTGCCACCGCACAAAGCAGCAGAATTGGGATGCTCGTTGTCCTGATCGCGTCGACGGCCATCTGCGTATCATCACCAAAACTGCGGCCGATCACAATGTGCGACCGTCACAACTCCAACGGCGGTTCGAGCACCGCCGCCAACTGCTCCTCGAGCGAGCGGTAGTGCTGCTCCCAGTAACGCGGCTCGGCAAACCAGGGAAAGGCCTGCGGAAACGCCGGATCGTGCCAGCGGCGCGCCAGCCACGCCGAATAGTGAATCATGCGCAAGGCACGCAGGGGCTCGATCAGGGCGAGCTCACGCCGATCGAACGGCAAGAACTGCTCATAACCCTTGAGCAGATCATGCATCTCCGTGCGCATGTCCTGCAGTCCGCCGGACAGCAACATCCAGAGGTCTTGGATCGCGGGCCCCGTCAGGCAATCGTCGAGGTCGACGAAGTGCGGTCCCTGATCGGTCCACAGGATGTTGCCGCGGTGACAATCCCCGAGAATGCGCCCGACCCTGGCCCCGCCCCAATTCCGCGCCCGCTCCGCCACGGCCTCCAACAGCTCATCCGTCAGGTCCCCATACTTGGTCGCCAAATAATCCGGCATCCATTCGCCTTGCAGCACGAAATCGCGCGCTCTGAGGCCCAGATCGTCCATGCTCAACGATAGGCGCTCGCGGAAGGCAGCAGCCCGCCCCACGGCGTGGATTCGCCCCAGGAAGCGGCCGACCCATTCCCGCTCGTCGCTGGAGCCCAGCTCCGGCCAGCGGCCGCCGCGGCGCGGAAACACGGCGTAGCGAAAACCCTGATGGACGTGCAAGGACTCGCCCGCTCGCAACAGCGGTGCGACCACCGGAATTTCCTGGGCGGCGAGTTCGCCGGCAAATGCGTGCTCTTCGCGAATCGCGGCATCGCTCCAGCGGCCCGGGCGATAGAACTTGGCGACCAAGGGCGGGCCATCGTCGAGCCCGATTTGGTACACCCTGTTTTCGTAGCTATTGAGTGCCAGCACCCTGCCGTCGCAGCGAAACTCGAGCGCTTCGATGGCGTCCAGCACGGTCTCGGGAGAGAGTTGGGAATACGGCGCTTCGCTGTTCATGCGGGCCAATTCTACAGATACGATCCCGTCACTCCTTTTTGACGGCTGCACGCTGCTAGAATGCCGCTCATGCGATTGCCCCGACCCAAGTCACTGAGCGGACTGATGCTGATCGGATTCACGATCGTGGCCGCCCCGCTGCTGTTTGCAATCGTGAATGCCGCCGTGCAAATGAATCGACTGTCGGTCCGCAGCCAGCAGCTCGTGGTCCACGGCATGCAGGGTACGCGCAACAACCAGCGCATGTCCGAGGAGATCGGTGCGCTGGAGCGTCAAGCGCGGCTGTATCAAATCATCGGCAGCGCGGATCTGTTGGACGTGTATGCACGGCACCACGCACGGCTGATTACCGCCATTCACGAACTGCTCAAGCTGCCCTTGGACGAAACCTCGGTGCAGGGTGTGCGTGCGGTGGAATCCAAAGCCGATCAACTGCTTCAGGATCTGCGACATGCGGCGCCGAACTCCACGCACATGGCGGATCTGATCGGCAGCTTCCCGCAGCTGTCGGATGCGGCGTCCGATATCTCGGAGCGCATCAGCCTGCAGATCGACGGCGAAACCGCGAGCCTGGAATTGACGACGCAACATGCACAGCAGAATCTGGTCTGGCAAACGCTGCTGCTCGTGCCCATGACGCTGGCGGTGGTCGGCCTGTTCACGTATTTGTTCGGCAGACCCATCCGGGCGATCGACCGGGCGATCAGCGAGCTGGGGCGCGGCACCTTCTCGAGGCCGATCGCCATTCGCGGCCCTGCGGATCTGGAACGCTTGGCGGCGCAGCTGGAGTGGCTGAGAGGCCGTTTGCTGGATCTGGCGCAGGAGAAAAACCGGTTTCTGCGGCATATGTCGCATGAATTGAAAACCCCATTGGCAAACATTCGCGAGGGAACCGAACTGTTGATGGACGGAGCGGTCGGTGAACTGCAAAGCGGCCAGCGGGAAGTCACCGCGATCTTGCGCGAGAACGGCATGAAGCTGCAGCGGCTCATCGAGAATCTATTGTCGTTCAGCGCCTGGCAGGCCAAGAGCGTGGGACTGGAGATTTCCGAGTTCAAATTGCGCCCCTTGATCAAAAGCGTTTTGGAGAATCAGCAGCTCACGCTGGTGGCGCAGCGCGTGCGCCTCGATGTGCAGGTCGAAGATCTCACGCCCCTGGCCGATCGCGGCAAGGTTCGGCTCATTCTGGACAATTTGCTGTCCAACGCCGTCAAGTTCACGCCGCGTGGCGGCACCATTTCCCTGCACGCACGGGGCGAGCGCGAACAATTGCTGCTGGACGTCGTGGACAGCGGACCGGGCATTCCTGCCGAAGAGCGCAACCGGATCTTCGAGGCCTTTTATCAGGGGAAAACCCCGCAAGGCGGACACGTCAAAGGAACCGGCATCGGGCTCTCGGTGGTGACGGAATTCGTCAATGCCCACGGCGGCAGTATCGAGATCCTGGAATCCAAGGCGGGCGGCGCGCATTTCCGGGTGCGGCTGCCGCTGCGCCACACGGTGGCGGCGACACGTGAAAAAGCCCATGCCGCATAGGGAAGCACGCATTGCGGCATGCGTCCTGGCCGGCGCCTGGCTCGGCGGCTGCGCCCTGTTCGGAAGCGGCAAGCCGCCCGCCCCTGCCGCGCCGGAACATGCGCAACCCGACAGCGCGGCGGTCGCCCCCTTGCTGGAAATGATGAGCAATCTACCCCTGGGCGATCCGGCGCGTCAGGCGGAGGTATTCCAGCAGGCCAAGGATGCGGCCGAGCTGCAACCGACCACCAGCAATAAACTCAGGTATGCCCTGGCCTTGGCGACGCCGGGCTATACCGGCGCCGATCCCGTCGCGGCGCAGCGACAGTTGGCGGAATTGCTGGCGAGGCCCGAAACTCTGCTTCCCCTGGAGCGCTTACTGGCTGCCGTTGAGCTCAAGGAGGTTGAGCAGAGGCTGATCCTGCAGGCTGAAAACGCCCGCATGCGCGATGCGGTGCCCAATGATTCGCACGATAAACTGCAGTCCATGAACCGCCGCCTGGCGGCAGAGTCGGACGAAAATGCGAAGTTGCGCAAGGCCTTGGACGAGGCAAGGGCTAAACTTGACGCGGTAACGCATATCGAGCAACGATCTGTCACTGACCGCGGATCCGGCGCCACCCACACGCCATGGTAAGACCGGGGAGACACCACTGAACGCTTATTCAAATGCCGCCACCACCCCGTTGTCGTTCGGCCTTCAGTCGAACGCGCGGGACTCGCAGACCCCGCAAAAGCGCAAAGCACGCATATTGGTCGTCGATGATGACCCGGGCTTGCTGCGTCTGTTGACGATCCGCCTGCGGGCTGAAAACTATGACGTCGAGGCGGTTGAAAGCGCGGCTGCCGCGCTCGCCGCCTGTGTGCGCTTCAGACCGGATCTGGTGATCACGGATCTGCGCATGGACAATATGGACGGCATCGGCCTGCTCAAGGAACTGCAAAGCCGCTGGCCCGGTTTGCGGGTCATCATTTTAACGGCGCACGGGACCATTCCGGATGCCGTGCACGCGACGCAGAGCGGCGCGTTCGGCTTTCTCACCAAACCCGTGGACAAGCAGGAGCTGCTCGATCACGTGCAAAAGGCCCTCAAAGTGTCGGGCTTCGCGCATGTGGATGAGGACTGGCGCGCCAATATCATTACGCGCAATCCGCTCATGGAAGACAGGCTGGCACAAGCCAACATGGTCGCGGGCACCGACGCCCGGGTTTTGCTGACCGGCGAGAGCGGAACCGGAAAGGAACTGCTGGCGCGGGCGATACACGAGGCCAGCCCGCGCCGCAACAAGCCATTCGTCGCCATCAATTGCAGTGCCATGGCTGAAAACCTCCTGGAATCGGAACTCTTCGGCCACGAGCGAGGCGCCTTCGCCGGTGCGACGCGCGCTCAGAAAGGCCTGTTCGAGACCGCCGACGGCGGCACCCTGCTGCTGGATGAGGTCGGCGACATGCCGATGCGGCTGCAGGTCAAGTTGCTGCGCGTGCTCCAGGACAACACCATTCGTCCCGTGGGCGCAGCAGATGCCGTGCAGACCAACGTGCGCATCATTGCCGCCACTTACCGCGACTTGCACGAGTTGATGGTCGCCGGTCAATTTCGCGAGGATCTGTACTACCGCCTGAACGTGGTGCACATCGAAGTCCCTGCCTTGGGCCGCCGCCGCGAGGACATTCCCTTGCTGGTCGCGCATTTTCTGGAACAGATCGCCAAGGAAACCGGCCAGCGCAAGATTTACGCGCCGGAAGCGGTGGAGTTGCTGGCCACCGCCGAGTGGCCCGGCAACGTGCGTCAGCTGTACAACGTCGTGCGCCAGAACGTGGCGCTGTCGCATGGCCCGATCATCACGGCGGAATTGGTGCAGCAGTCGCTCGGCGGGAATCCGACCCGGCTACCCTCGTTCGACGAAGCTCGCGATGAATTCACGCGCAATTATCTGTCGCAGATTTTGCAGATCACGACGGGCAACGTAAGCCAGGCCGCGCGCCTCGCCAAGCGCAACCGCACGGATTTTTACAAATTGCTGTCGCGCCACCAACTGCTGCCGGAGGACTTCAAGAAGAGCTAGACTCCCGAGGTACTCGCGCCCTTTGAGCCTCCCGCTGCGTGGAACTCGGCGACTGCCGCGACCACCGCTTCCAGTTGGGCTTGCGCCAGTTCCGGGTAGATCGGCAAGGCCAAGGTTTCCTTGGCGGCACGCTCGGATTCCGGAAAATCACCGTCGACATGATTCAAATAGGCGAAGCACTGCTGCAGGTGCAGCGGAACCGGATAGTAAATCTCAGTGCCGATGCCGCGCTCGGTCAGGAAACCCTTCAGCGCATCGCGGTTTTGAGCCCGCACGACGTATTGATTGAAAATGTGCCTGCCGGCCGTGGCGGCCCGCGGCGTCACGATGCTGCTGCCCAAGCCGGCAGCGGCAAACGCCGCGTCGTAGAAAGCGGCGTTGCGCCGGCGCGCCTCGGTCCAACCGTCCAAGTACTTCAATTTTACGCGCAGCACCGCCGCTTGCAGCTCATCGATCCTGAAGTTGCCGCCGATCACCGAATGAAAATACTTCGGTTTGCCGCCGTGCACCCGAAGCACACGCATGCTCTCCGCAAGCTCGGCATCGTCGGTCGTGCACAGGCCGGCGTCGCCGAAGGCGCCGAGGTTTTTGCTGGGAAAGAATGAAAAGCAGCCGATATCGCCGATCGAACCCACGCGCGCGCCTCGATATTCGGTGCCGATGGCCTGCGCGGCGTCCTCGATGACCTTCAGGCGATGTTGCCTGGCGATCGCCATCAACGGATCCATGTCGGCTGACTGGCCGTAAAGATGCACGGGCATCAGCGCCTTGATCCGGCCGCCGGTCGCGCGGTTGATGAGCTGCCCGCCTTGGACGGTGCATTGCCGGTCCACGAAATCCCCAACGGCCCGCGGTGATATATTGAACGAGACAGGATCGATGTCGCAGAACACCGGCCGCGCGCCCAGGCGGGCGATCGTCCCGGCCGTCGCGAAGAAGGTAAAGGGAGATGTAATTATTTCATCCCCCGCACCCACTCCCAGCGCCATGAGTGCCAGCAGCAGCGCGTCGGTGCCCGAAGAGACGCCGATGCCGGCCGACGAGGCACAATATCGCGCCACCTCCGCCTCCAGGCCCAAGACGTGTTCGCCCAAAATGAAGCGCTGGCTTGCGCATACCTGTTCGATGATCGGCATGACTTCGGAACGAATCTGCGCAAACTGCGCCTTAAGATCGAGTAATGGAACGTTTGTCATAACTGCCTAGAATATCATTGCTGCAAAGACCCTCGGCATCCTCGGGCCCGGTAAACATTTTATGAATCGTTCACGCATAATCGATGAACTTGGCCGATAATACAGTGATCAGGTCGCGCCATTGAATTGCGCCCGAAGACATAGAGGCAAAGGCGTTCGCGTTCCAATGGATTCCAGATGACCCAACCGGTGCTGCTGAAGCAAAGTTTTCTCATCGCGATATTGACCGGAATCCAAGCGGTGGTGCCTGCCGTGGTGGCCGTTGCCTCGCTGTACGCGACCATCATCTGTTCGGCCGCAGGTTCGATCCTTCTTCGGCAGCCGTCGTCATCGTGGGCGTGTTATGCCTGGTTCTGGTGCAGCCGCCGCGCGAAGTCAGCAGTCAGCTCACCTCGGCGCGCGCATCCGCGGTCGTGGATGTCATTTTGCGCTGGTTCCTATTGCTGGGCGTATTGCTCGCGGTCGGCTATGTCACCAAGTCGCTCGACGGTTATCCGCGGCACATTTTCCTGACCTGGGCTGCGCTCACGCCGGTCGTCCTGGTCGCCGTCGCGCTGGCGATGCAGGAAGTCATGCGCCGATTCTTGATGAACGCCTTCGACAATCGCAGCGCCATCATCGCCGGTTACAACACCAGCAGTTTGGAACTCGCGCGGCGCTTGAAAAGCAATCCGGGCATGCGCGTGGAAGTGACCGGCTTCTTCGACGACCGCAGCAGCGACCGGCTTGGCATGGAAGCCGACGCCAAGCTGGTCGGCTCGTTGAGCGACATGTCGCAATACGTGAAGGACAACCGCACGGATGTCATTTTCATCGCTCTGCCGATCCGCCACGTCAAGCGCGTCATGAACCTGTTGGACGACTTGCGCGATACGACGGCGTCGATTTACTACGTGCCGGACATCTTCGTATTCGACCTGATACAGGCGCGCTCGGGCGAAATCCACGGCATCCCGGTCGTTGCCATGTGCGAAACGCCTTTCTACGGCTATCGCGGCGTCGCCAAACGGGTTACCGACGTCGGTTTCTCTGCATTGATCCTGCTGTTGCTGCTGCCGTTGCTGGTGCTGATTGCCGCCGTGGTCAAACTCTCATCCCCCGGACCCATCATATTCAAGCAGCGCCGCTACGGCTTGGATGGCAGAGAGATCGCGGTGTACAAATTTCGCACCATGAGCGTCACCGAGGATGGTGCGCAGATCCGCCAAGCCTCCAAAGCCGACAACCGTATCACCCGTGTCGGCAGCGTGCTGCGCCGATCATCGATGGATGAACTGCCGCAGCTGATCAACGTGCTGCAAGGCCGGATGAGTCTGGTGGGCCCGCGGCCCCATGCCGTCGCTCACAATGAAGAGTACCGCAAGCTCATCAAGGGCTACATGATGCGGCACAAGGTCCTGCCGGGCATCACCGGTCTTGCGCAGGTCAATGGTTGCCGCGGCGAGACCTCGAAGCTGGAAGAGATGGAAGCGCGCGTGAATTACGATCTCGATTACCTGCGGCATTGGTCGCCGTTGCTGGACATCAAAATCATTCTGCTGACGGTCGTCAAAGTGTTTCGCGACGAAAAGGCGTACTGAGGCGATTGCTCAGCGCGCTCCTTGCAGCGCAAGGCCGCTGGTCACGAATTGCTCGTGGAACTGATACCGGCTCTGCAGCCTGTCCGGCATTTGTCGAGACCTCGCCCCGCCGCTGCCCAAGAGCCTGTCGGACTTAGGGCCGCCCGCAGCAAATGGACCTAAGTCCGACAGGCTCCTAGAATGCCGCGAATGAGCTCCCTGTGGGAATCCGTTTCATCGAACCAGGCCGGCGGCGTCTTTCACGGCCGCGCCGGATCAGTTTCGCCGGCGGACCTGGCAGGCAGTTCGATACTGGGCGGGAAACTCGAGTCGCTGCGCGGCCGATCGGTCGTGCTGGCGATGCGCGAACAGCTGGCCACCGCGATCGCACTGGTAGAACTCGACGGCGTCGCGCGGCGGCTGGTGCTGTGCACGCCGGACTTGACGCCTGAGCAACTCGCCGGCGTCTGTGCCGCGGCCGAGGCAGACGTGGTGCTCGAGCAGGCCGGGCAGCCTGTCCGGGAGGATCTTCGACGCCGCCGCACCGAGGACACGGAGTGGATACTGTTGACCTCCGGCACGACGGGGGCGCCGAAGCTGGTGGTGCACTCCTTCGACAGTCTCGCCGGCGCGTTGCCGCGGCACCCGGTTTCCGCAAGGCCCATGGTTTGGAGCACCTTCTACGACATACGCCGCTATGGGGGGCTGCAGATTTATCTGCGCGCGGTCCTTTCGGCCTCACCGTTGGTTCTCTCGAGCGCCGGCGAGCCGACCCGGGAATTTCTTGCACGCGCCGGGGCGGCGGGAGTTACGCACATATCCGGTACTCCCTCGCACTGGCGCCGAGCACTGATGAGCGGCGACACCGCCCTGATCGCACCGGAGTACGTCAGGCTGTCCGGCGAAGTCGCGGATCAGACGGTCCTCGACAACTTGCGTTCGGCCTACCCGAACGCCCGCGTCGCCCATGCCTTCGCCTCGACCGAGGCGGGCGTGGCATTCGACGTGAATGACGGGCTCGCCGGGTTTCCCGCCGACTTGGTCGGCAACCCAGGCGCCGCCATCGAAATGAAAGTGCAGGACGGCACGCTGTGGATTCGCTCGGGCCGCACGGCCGCGCGTTATCTCGGCGGCGGTGGCCCGGCGCCGCTCGCGGCGGGCGACGGCTACGTCGATACCGGCGACCTGGTCGAATTGGCCGGCAGCCGCTACTATTTTCGCGGCCGCCGGGGCGGAATCATCAATGTCGGCGGCTTGAAGGTCTATCCGGAGGAAGTCGAGTCCGTGCTCAATGCCGATCCCCGGGTGCGCATGTCGCTGGTGAAGGCGCGCCGCAACCCGATCACAGGCTCGGTGGTGGTCGCGGAAGTCGTGCTCCGTGACCCAGGGAACTCCATCGATGCGCAGAGCGCGCAAGACGTGAAGGACGAACTGCTGAACGCCTGCCGCCGCACCCTGCCCGCTCACAAGGTCCCCGCACTGCTGCGTTTCGTGCCTGCACTGGAGCTGAGTGCCGCGGGCAAGTTGGTGCGGCCGGATGCGTAACGTCATCGTCACCGGCGGCAGCCGGGGCCTGGGACTCGCGATGAGCACGGCGCTGGCGAGTGCCGGTTATCGCGTCATCGCAGTCGCCCGGGGCATCGAGCCCGGAACTCACCGCAGCGGCAGCCCAGGCGGCGCAGCAGCCCCAAGGCGCCATCGAGTTCAGGGGGTGCGACCTGTCTGATTTGAATTGATTGCACCGCTGGTGCGCGCCGTGCGCGCCGACTTCGGGCCGGTGTACGGTCTGGTCAACAACGCAGGCTTGGGCACCAGCGGCATTCTGACCAATATGCGCGATCACGAGATACAGCGGCTGATCCAGCTGAACACCGTTTCGCCCATCGTGCTGTCGAAATACGTCCTGAAGTCCATGATGCCGCAGCGCGAGGGCCGGATCGTCAATATCGCTTCCATCGTGGCAGCCACCGGCTACAGCGGCCTCTCGGTATACAGCGCCACCAAGGCCTCATTGGTCGGTTTCACGCGCTCATTGGCGCGCGAGGTGGGACAGCTGGGCATTACCGTGAATGCCCTGGCGCCCGGCTTCATCGACACCGAGATGACGCATGAACTCACCGATGCGCAGCGCGAGAAGATCGCCCGGCGCAGCGCGTTGCAACGCATGCCCGAACCGGTCGACGTGGCGCGCAGCGTGGAGTTTCTACTGGGCGCAGGCGGCCGCAACATCACCGGCACCGTGATCACCATCGATGCGGGCAATAGCGCTTGAGCCGGGGCGCGGCGAGGACGCCGGCGGAGAATATGCGAATGGTTCTCAGTTGATTCATCCATTGTCGAGCAATCAACGTGTCCGTTGATTTCTCCGTCGTCATTCCCACTTTCCGGCGTCCAGATCAGTTGCGAGAAGCGATCGCGAGCGTCATTGCGCAGTCCGGGGTGACTGCAGAAATCTTTGTGATCGACGACAGCGCTGAAGGCTGCGCGCAACGAGTCGTCGAGCGCTTTACCGATGCGCGTATTTCATATGTAAAAAATCCGCAACCCACGGGCGGAAGGCCGAGCGTGGTCCGCAACCTTGGCTGGCCGCTCGCCACGGGAAGCTTCGTGCACTTTCTCGATGACGATGACATCGTGGTGGACGGACATTACGCCGCCGTGAAATCGGCTTTCGAGTCCCATCCCACCGTCGGCCAAGTCTTTGGGCGGATTGAGCCCTTTGGTTCCGGGCCGACGGCGCAATTGGATCACGAACGCCGCTACTTTGCCGACGCCGCCCGCAAGGCCGCGGCATGTGCGCGCTTCGGCTCTTGGTGGGCGTATACCGCCCTGATGCTGTTCGACTCCGCGCTGCTGGTCTGCAGCGCTTCGGTCGTCCGGCGCGCTTGCGTGGAGGCACTCCAGGGATTCGATCCGGAAATACGCTTGATGGAAGACGCGGACTTTCACGTTCGAGTGATGCGCGAGTTCGGCGCACATTTTCTGAACCGGACGGCGATACATTACCGCATCGGTGGTCCGTCGCTGATGCACTCGCCCAATCCCCTGCCATCGCAGCGCCAAGAAGAGGTCGCCGGGTGCCGCAGAATGCAAGCCAAATACCGCAGTCAGCGCGGATTGCTTGAATATTATGCGCTGGCGATGTTTACGCGCGCAGTGCGCAGAATGCTATAGCTGATCGCGCACCGAGCGCGGGGCCGGTGCCGCTGCCTGGCGCCCATGCCGTGGGCTCAGGCGTGGTGTTGGGATTCGCGCTTGGAATAGATCCGCTTGAAGGATTGCCAGGCGCCGTACACCGCGTTGCTGCGGCTTACCATCAGCCGCGTCTTGATCTGACCGCCGAATCCGCTCAGGAAGCGCGCCGCTCCCCGCGAATAGACACCGTCAAGATCGAAAATCAGACCGCGCTCGTGACCATGCTTCACGGCAGACCAGAGCAGCATGTTGATGGAACCGTTGTCCGCGGGGTCGTGATGGCGCGTCGACAACAGGTAATACATGGTCGTGCGACTCCACACCAGAAACACCATGGAAACCGGAACACCGTCTCGCCCGCAAGCCGCAAGGATTTGTCCGCAATTGCGGGACCGGCATTCGGCGAACAGAGCGGGAAAGCGCTCGAATTCGATCCAATTGGTCTTTCCGAGCGCTTTGATATTGCCCAGATACGCTTTGGCAAAAACGGCCGGATCATCCACCACTTGTGCCGTGTATTTCTCCTCGGCGCGCCGAATATGTTGCCGCGTCTTGAAATGCATCGCATCCCACAGACCCTGCAGTTCCTTGCGGCAGTCGATTTCAAATGTGTAGCGGTGCGCAACCTCGAAGCCGCGATCCTGAAAGGCCAAGCCGTCGGCGATTGCCAGACCATCGTCCATCGTTGGATCGAACTGCTGTTCGAAATGAGTGAACGGCGGCAACTTGTCGATCAGCGCGCGTGTGGTCGACAGGCGCCGCGTCAAACGGGTCTGGGGTTTCCCCACGCCGGCATCGATCAGCGGGCCGAGCAGATGGGTGAACGGCGGCATCCGGGAGAGCCGAAAGGGCCCGCGCTGCGTCGCCAGGTAAGGAAGCCGGCCCACGATCTTGCCTCCCTGCGCAACGTCGACCTCCTCGTATCGACCGTCAGTCGCGGCGGACAGCCACCAAGGTTCATGGAATAACGAGTTCGCAATCCCCTCCGTAGATCCGTCCATAGCCTGCGTGCGCGTGATCAGAGTCGAGGATATTGCGCGAACCCGGGCGTGTCCATGTTCCCTCTCGGTTTCCCAAAGCGATGGGCGCAACAGATATGCGGAACGCGAAGTTTCGTCGGATTTGCCGTCAAAGTTCACGACCACAGTGTGCCACTACTGCCGGCTGAAACAAGCCATGCCCGAAACTGCTGACAACGGCACAAATCTATTACATACAGAGTCAAATGTTCCTACACCAAATCGAGATTAATTCCGACAAAAGCAGCACCCCGGGGGTCGGCGCTCGCCGCTCGCGGTCATGCCGGCTTGACCAACGGAGAGCGTCAAAGGACGAAGCTCGTGGCGTGCCACTAGATCGGTGATGCGTGATGCGTTAACATCTGATGCATGAGGACGACGCTCGACATTGCTGACGATGTGCTTCAGGCGGCAAAGGAGCGGGCTAAGCGGGAACGAAAGACCATCGGCGAGATGATCTCCGAGTTGGCCCGGCGCGCGCTGACGACTCCGCAACACTCGCTGCCCGCAAAGGAACCCAAGGCAGTTTATGGTCTCAAACCCTTCGCGCGACGTGGCGGTATCGCCACCAATGAGCTGATCGACAAGCTTCGTGACGAAGATGCGTACTAGCCGAGCTCACCCAGCCTGGTCGCGCACGTCATGCCGCCGCAAGTGGGCGTGAGATCTGCGGACTTTAGCCGGTGCGCGCACTGTTGGATGTCAATTTGCTGATCGCGTTGCTGGACTCCGACCATGCATCCCACGATTCGGCGATCAGTTGGTTCTCAAAGCACGCGCGGGAGGGATGGGCATCAAGTCCAATCACGCAAAACGGTTGTATCCGAGTCATGTCGAATCCGGGCTATCCAAACCCGTTACCAGTTCAAGCTGTCATTGAGCATCTAGCCGGGGCCTGCCGCCAAGATATCCATGAATTCTGGCCGGATGAAGTCAGTATGTTGGATTCGGATGTCGTGGACTCGACCCGAATTCATGGACCTCGGCAACTGACCGACATATACCTGCTTGCTCTCGCGGCTCAGCATGACGCACGGCTCGTTACCTTTGATACCGGCATCCCGCTCGCCGCGGTCAAGAAAGCTACGACGAAAAACCTGTTGATTCTGTGAACAGGAACGCGATCAACCCCCGATGCCCAGCAGGCCCGGGGACACCGCATAACGCAGAATCAACGGGACGCGTTACGGCTGCAGCTGCGCGAGCAGCGGACTCAAGTCGGTCAAACGGGCGACGCGCCAATCGGCAACGTGCCCCAACTGCTCGGCAAGACCGCGCATCAGCCGGAAGACTTCGGCCGGCCCGACGCCGGAGTTCCTCGGTGCGGGCGCACCGGCCATCCGTTCGATCCGTGCCACCCGAAAACCAAACTGCTTGGCACCGGCGACGTCGAATCCGTTTGAGGACACGAACAGCACCTCCTCCTTCTTGATGCCGAGCACCGCTTCGACCAGGGCGTAGCAGGCGGGGTCGGGCTTGAAGCTGCGCGCCCGATCGACGCTGATGACCTCCGTGAATCGCCCGGCGACGCCGGAGGACTCAACCAGTGCGTTGAGCATCATCGGACTGCCATTCGACAGGATGGCGAGCGGGTACGCGGCGAGCGCGTCCAGCGCCTCGAGCGCCTCGGGATACAGAGTCAGGTTAAGGTACCTGGTCATCAACGGATCGCAGATCGCCGCTTCCGGGGCTATGCCGACCGCCAGCAGCGAGTAGTCGAGCGCCGCCCGGGTGACCGGCCAGAAATCCTCGTAGGAACGCATCAGGCCGCGTAGCCAGGTATATTCCAGCTGCTTCAGCCGCCACAGCTGGGTGACGAGTTCGCCCTTGTCGCCGCACAGCTCACCGGCCAAGCTGCCGACGGACTGCACGTCATAGAGCGTCCCATAGGCATCGAAGACCAATGCGCGAATCGTCATTTTGCTGGCACCTCGAATTTATTCGGCGAACTCGCCGGTGTGGACGCGGATTGTCACTTCGTCGAAGCGAGCCTCATTGGCCGGATCGCGGCCCCACAGCAGGGTACCCAACCAGGCGCCCAGGAAGCCCAGCGGCAGGGAGACGACGGTGGGATTGACCAGGGGCCAGATCGCATGCGGACCCCGCACGGCGGGGCCCAGAAGCGCGAGCACCACGGATGAGACCAGCCCGAACAGAATTCCGCCGACCACACCGCCGGTGTTGAAGCGGCGCCAGAACAGCGACAGAATCAGCACCGGGAAATTGGCGCTGGCCGCTACGCAGATCGCCAGAATCACCAGAACCGCCACGTTGATGCCGTTGGCGAGGATGCCGAGCGCGATCGCCAGCAGCCCGATTGCGATGGAAGACAGGCGTGCGACCAGGATCTGCTTCTTTTCGTGGACTTGCCCGCGGCATATCCAATTCACATAGCAGTCATGCGCAATGGCACCGGAAGTCGAGAGCGTCAGCGCCGACACCACGGCCAGAATGGTCGCAACTGCGACCGCGGAGACGAAGCCCAGCATCAGATCGCCGCCGAAGGTACCCTTGCCGCCGCCCAAGTACTGAGCCAGCAGCGGCAGCGCCAGGTTGCCGCCCTTGTCCGCGGCTCGGATGGTGTCCTGGCCGACGAAGTCCGCGGCCGCAAGGCCAAAGATCGTGGTCGCCGCAAAGAAACTGCCGGCGAGAAACATCACCCAGATCACGGAGCGGCGCGCCGTCTTGGCATCCGGCACGGTGTAGAAACGCGTCATGACATGCGGCAGGCCGGCGAGACCGAGCACGTATCCCACACCAAGCGAGACCTCGTCCCAGGGGTTTTTCAGATAGTTCCCCGGGGCCAGGAATTTCGGTCCATAGGCCGTTTCTGCACGGCTGAATAAGGCCGACAGATCGAACCCGGCGGCGTTCAGCACCAGGACCAGCAGAACGGCCGCCGCCGCCAACATGAGACCAGCCTTGATGATTTGCACCCAGGTGGTGGCGATCATGCCGCCGAACGCGACATAGATGATCATGGCGAGACCGACCAGCACGACGGCGGCGTCATACGGGATACCGGTCAGCAACCTCACCAGCACGCCGGCGCCGGCCATCTGTGGCGTCAGATAGGCAAAATTCACCACGATGGTGCCGCAGGTGCTCGCCAGCAGGGAGGTGCGGGTCTTCATCCGGTAGAGGATGATGTCGCCCAGCGTGTACTTGCCGACATTTCTCATGGGTTCGGCAATCATGAGCAGCACCGTACAAAACGCGACCAGGGGACCGAGCGCGTAGAACGCACCGTCCATGCCGTACAGCGCGGTCAGGCCGCTGAACCCTAAAAAGGCCGCGGCGCTGCACCAGTCGCCCGCCAACGCGAAGCCGTTTTGCGCCGCCGTGAGGCTGCGGCCGGCCGCGTAAAAATCCGTGGTGGTCCGCGTCCGCTTGGCGGCCCAGTACGTGATGCCGAGGGTGACGGCCAGTATGACGAAAAAGATGCCGAGGGTGGGGCTCACGATGCGCGCGCCATGCGCAGCGCCGCGACCACCCGAATCACCAACGGATCGAAGATGTGGTTCGCGGCCCGCACGTACACCAGCGCGAGAACCCACGCCAGCACATAGTTCGCCGCGATCAGCACGAAACCCACGTTGACCGCTCCCAGCACCTTCATCGCCATGAACGGCCGCGCGAAACCTGCGAGGACGGTCAGGCCGATAAAACTGGTCATGTAAATGACGGTGAGTATCCCTATGAAGCGAAACTTCCGGGCGACCAAGATCGCCATCATTTGTTTTGGATCCTCGGACATCGGATAATTCTCCCCATCTCGTCGCCGGTGCTTAAGGTTCAAGCGTTATAATCAGCCGCGGCCGTCCCGTCAATCGACGCCCGCCGCGAGCCGATTGCATCGAATCGGCGTGCATGCCACGACCACGATGAGATCGAGGATAGCAGCATAGACAAGGAGCCGCCATCAGAGCTGACAACCCTGTGGGCGCTGTGCCCAACATGCCATGTCAGAGTCCATCGCGGAATCAAACACGAGTTACTCGCTTATCATGGGAGTCGAGGATCACTCATCAATCAGGCGTACGCGCCGCAATAGATCACTGAATCGCGGATCGCCCCTCAAGGCATCCAATCGTGGTTCGACCTTAAGGTAAGTCAGCCAGCCGGATCGCTCTTCATAAGCTTTGTCGAGCCACTCGAATGCCTGGTCCGTCCTCGCAAGCCCGGTACACACCAAAGCCAGATCGTAGGCAGGTACATAGGTTTTCTGCGCTCGCAACCGCAGTTCTTCGAATATCGCTTCGGCCTCAGCGGATTTCCCCGAACATGCATACAGGTGCCCCAAGCCGGACGTGGTGAAGGTGATATTGCCGGACATCTGGATCGCCTTGTGAAATTCCGCAACGGCTTCGCCGATCTTTCCCTGCTGCTGATACGCCAGCGCAAAAAAGTACGGCAGCCAGAATGAGTTCGGATGCAGTTCGTTCGTTTTCCAGCACTGATCCACCGCCTCCTCATATTGCCTGGCAAAATAATGATGCCACGCCATATGGACATTGATCACCAGATCGAGCGGATCGAGTTGCAGGCAACGCTTGCTTGCGGCGAGGGACTCCTCGATACGGCCCATGGCCGTCAGATAGTGCGAGTACCAATGATGGCTCACCGCATAGTTGGGATTAAGCTCCAGGGCATGTCGGAATTGCGCTTCCGCTGCCGGCCAGTCCCAATCATGATGTGTCGCGCGATAGGCCAGCGTTGCACGCGCTTCCGCCAGTCGGCCGTCCAACTCCAAGGCCTTGTTGGCTGCCGATTTGGCTTTGGCCATCGCTTGCGCCGGCGGCAGCGCGCCGTTCTCCCATGAACCGAGTGTAACGTAGCAGTCCGCCAGGCCGGCACGCGCCAACGCGGAGCGCGGATCCTTCTCGATCGCCAGCTGAAAGTACTCGATGGCCTTGTTGATACCTTGCGGCCGCTTGCCCCAATAATATCGGCCCTTCAGGTATAGATTGTACGCATCGAGATCGGCCGGGTGCCGACTCAGCAACGCAACCTTCTCCTTCTCCAGAAGCTCGACCTTGAGTTGTTCGATGATTGCCAGCGTGATGTCGTCCTGCAGCGCAAACAAATCGGTCATGCGCCGGTCGTAGCGTTCGGACCATAACTGGAATCCGTCATCGGCATTGATGAGCTGCACCGAGACGCGCACCCGATCACCCGCCTTCCTCACGCTACCCTCGATGATCGTGTCGACATTGAGCCGTCGGCCAATTTCTCGTGCATCCAGATCCTTGCCCTTGAACGAAAACGCCGAAGCGCGCGCGACGACGAACAGCCGCCTGATTTTCGCCAGCGCGCTCAGCAGTTCTTCCGCCAAACCGTCGCAGAAATATTCGTTGTCTGGGTCGGCACTGAGATTCAGAAACGGCAGCACGGCAATCGATGGCCTCATGGCAGCCGGGGGAGGATCATTCTCCGCCTCGGCATCTGCTCTTTGACATTGCGCATCGCGAGCCAGCTGCATCAATCGTTCTCCGGCCGCCGGTTCATGCTTCAGGGCGAGCGCCGACAGGAATCGGGCTTCAATGTTGGGAACATTGGGAGGACGTAGATTCTGCTCGAGGCGGCTGATCTGCGCATCGCTACAACCGACGGCGATCGAGAGCTCCGTCTGCGTAAGGCCGGCGCGTCGACGCAGATACCGCAGCAGTTCGCCGAACGTCGCAAACTTGCCCAGAAATTGTATTGGGATCGAAGCGGCCATCTCCATTGCCCCTCTTCCCGTATCCCGGTGGAGTTGGGCTCAAGAAATAACACATTTCATGCGTTTGGAGAATTCCTGGCAGGAAATGTCGGGTTTGCCGTGGGTTTGCTTGTTAGCGTCGGCTCGGTCATGGACCGCTTTCGAAGCGTTACATCAGCAAATCATTGCAGGGGGACATCATGTTAGGGAAATTTCCAATAATTTTGGCCCGAGCTCGCGGCGCCGGAACCGCATGTTTGACGATCACGGTCTGCGCACTTGCCCTCGGGGCAGCGCAGCCTGCGGCGGCGGCATTGCCACCGGGAAACACCGTACAGCAGTGGAATCAAATCGCAGAAAACACCGTGGTCGGCTCAGGCGCCTTCCAGAACGAGGGACTCATTTACATGGGATACGTTTCGGCGGCCGTATACAACGCCGCCGTTGCCATCCACCGCGGCTACGCACCGTACGGTGCAGGTGTGGATGCGCCCAAAGGGGCGTCGATCGACGCAGCGGTTATCGAGGCGGCCTACGACTCGCTGGTGAACTATTTTCCGTCACAGACCACGACCCTTTACGCTGCCTATACCGAGGCGCTCGGACTGGTGCCGGACGGGATCGCAAAAACCGACGGCCAGGCGGTGGGTCTTGCGGCCGCGACGGCGCTGATCCACGCACGCATCGGCGACGGCCGGTTGACACCCATCGGCATAACGTCGTCGTTTCCGACGCGCACGCCCGGTCCTGGCGTTTGGCGCCTGACGCCGGCGGCGTATGCCGCCCCGCAAACGCCCTGGGTCGGCAGTGTCAAGCCGTTCATTCTAAGAAGTGCCGACGAATTTCTGCCTGATCCCCCTCCTCCGTTGACCGGCCAAACGTGGGTGCAGGCATTCAATTCCATCCAGCTGTACGGTTCGGCAAGCAGCACCCTGCGCACCGATGACCAGACCGCAATCGCCAAATTTTGGACGGCCAACACGATACGGCAGTACAACCGGCTGGTTCGCGATCTGACCGATGCACACCACCTGAAACTCGTGCAGACGGCGCGGCTGGCGGCGATGGTGAATCTGATCGGTGCGGACGCACAGATCTCGGTCATGTTTGCCAAGTATCACTATCTATTTTGGCGCCCGGTGACGGCGATTGATCCGACGTCCGTCGATCCGGTCGGCGATGGATTCGGACCGGTGCCCGGCTTCGATGATGGCAACAGCGCCACCGCAGAACTCGCAGGCTGGCGTCCTTTGGCCGCGACCCCGAACCATCCCGAATACCCTGCGGCGCACGGTTCGCTGACCTCGGCGATCGTTGAAGTGCTCAGCGATTTTCTCGGCACCGACAGGATCAACATCGACATCCACGGTTTCGATGCCGCTGGGGCAGCGGGCAATCTGGATGCGGTGCGCCATTTCGACAAAGCACTGGATCTACGTAAACAGATCGTCGATGCACGCTTCTGGGCGGGGCTGCATTACCGCTTTTCGACCGAGGCGGGTGTCGCACTGGGGCGAAGCGTGGCTGACTACGACCTGCGCCACGCGTTCAAGAAAATGGAGCGAGAGGATTAGCGAGGGATGGCGGTTCTACGCGGGAGGCGGCCCATGGGTCGCCTCCCGCGGTCACGATGTCGGCGAGTTGCTCGTTACCTTTGATACCGGCATTCCACTCGCCGCGGTCAGGAAAGCTACGACGCAGAACGTGTTGATTCTGTGAGCAGCTCTTGCATTTTGATTTCAACGATCGACAATAGGCACGAAGCCGACCCGGCGATACCACAAAGAATTCCATGAAGAAACTATCGATGCAGGCATGCGGCGCTTTGGGGCTGCTGCTTCTTTGCGCTCTTGAACCCGCTTCGGCGCAATCATTGTCCATCCCACAGTTGCTGAAGGAGCTGCAGTCCGCGCATCCGCTCAGCCAAGTCGCCCTGTCGCCCGACGGCAAACACCTGGTCTACGGGAACGTGGTGAGCGGCAAACGCGACGCTGCCGAGGTCGAAGTATCGGCCCTCTGGATCGTCAATGCGAAAGATGGATCCGGCGCGCTTCGATTGACCGCCTGCCCCGGTTCCGTGTGCGACGAGCACGGCGCTGCGTGGTCTCCTGACGGCAAGCAGATCGTGTTCGTCACGACTGACGCGCACGAACAAACTCAACTCGCCACCGCCTCGATGGACGGTCGTAACGTGAAAACCATCACCCGCGCGCACGGGCCGCTCGACACCGCGCGCTGGTCACCGGACGGCAAACGGATCGCTTTTCTATACTCGGAAGGCGCGCCGAAAACGCCGGGGCCCCTCAATCCACTCACCCGCGATGCCGGTGTACTGTCATCGACCGTGTACGAGCAGCGGCTGGCGGTGGTGGCTGCCCATGGCGGTGACCCGACTCTGCTGGGTCCCGTCGATCTGAACATCTATGAGTACGATTGGTCGCCCGACGGCGCCCGCTTCGCCGTGACCGCAGCGCACGGCTCCGGCGATGACAATTGGTGGATTGCCGAACTCGATCTGCTGGACGCTCAGAATGGATCCGTCACAACCCTATTGAAACCTCGCCTGCAGATCGCCTCGCCGCGCTGGTCCGGAGATGGCTCGCGCATCGCGTACATCAGCGGCATCATGAGCGATGAGGGCATTACGGGAGGCGACGTTTATTGGATACCGGGCGGCGGCGGAACGCCCGTCAACGCGACCCCGAACCTGCCCGCCTCCGTGAATACCATCACCTGGAACGGCTCGAGCAAACAGTTGATCGTGACCGAATTTTCCGCGGGAGATGAGGTGCTCGCGGCCATCAATGTCGATGCGAAATCGCAGCACGAGATCTGGCGCGCTCCGCAGATGATCTGGGCCAACAGCTTGCTCAGCTTTGCACCGGGCGATGCCGGCATCTCGTTGTCGAAAGACGCAGCCTTCTCGGCCGTCATCCGCCAATCCTATACCTCGCCCCCCGAAATTGAGACCGGAGCGCCCGGCAAGTGGAAGCCGATCACGAAGCTCAACGCCGCCGTGCATCCGATCACGGGGAAAGCGAAAAATCTGTTCTGGAAGAGCGACCGTTTCACAGTGCAAGGCATGCTGATCGAACCACCGTCGATCGTGCCGGGGAAGAAGTACCCGCTCGTCGTCGTGGCGCACGGCGGCCCGGCGTACGCACATTATCCGCTCTTTCCCTCGAGCGCGGAGTCATTCGACGCGGCACTTGCGAGTCAGGGCTACTTCGTGTTCCTGCCCAATCCACGCGGCAGCTACGGCCAGGGCGCGGCATTCACCGAAGCGAACGTCAAGGACTTCGGCTACGGCGACCTGCGCGATATCATGAGCGGCCTCGATGAGGTGCTGAAGACCGCGCCGATCGACCCGCAACGAATCGGCATCACCGGCTGGAGCTACGGCGGCTACATGACGATGTGGTCACTGACCCAGACCGATCGCTTCAAGGCGGCGGTGGCAGGCGCAGGACTGTCGGACTGGTTGAGCTATTACGGCACGAACAACATCGATACTTGGATGCTGCCCTATTTCGGCAGTTCCGTGTACGAGGATCCGAAAGTCTACGAGCGCAGCTCCCCCATGACGTTCATCAAGCACGTGACTGCGCCGACCCTGATCGTGGGCGGCGATCGTGATGCGGAGGTACCGATCACGCAATCCTATGAATACTGGAACGCGCTGCGGCGCCTCGGTGTGAAGACTGAATTCGTGGTCTACCCAGACGAGGGCCATTTCTTCTTCAAGCGCGCCGACCAGGCCGATGTGATGTCCCGGCTCGTCGGCTGGTTCAACACCTACTTGCAACCTTAACGCGCGTAAACCGCCCCGCCGCAAGCGGGGAACGGGTGAGGGCAAGCGCCAGTGCGTCCGGGTCAGTCGCCGACCAGAACCTCCATGCGTAGGGTCTCAAGCGGATGACAATTGTCATCCGCTTGGACGTAGTGGCGAGCAGTACTTTACCGAACGGCAAGCCCGACTGAGCCCTCGGGTAATCCCGTGAGTCCGGTTGCTACGGGAGTAAGCGCTCCGGTTGAACTGATCGAGAAGGCTACGATCTGTCCCGGCGCGGCGCCGGCATTGGACTGGATGACATACAGATAGGCGCCGTCGGGAGTGACGATGTCATCGATCGGGACCGATGAGTCTGAGATCAGGGCCGTAGCGGAAGCACCAGTGGGAGGAGGTACGAGTGTCAAAGCTCCGGCTGAGCTTATCGCATAAGCGGAGACCGATCCGCTGAGCGTATTGGTAATGTAGGCAAACGTACCGGCGGGGTTCACGGCAACCCAGCACGGTTGGGCCTGGTTATCTGCGACGCTGGAGCTGATTGCAGTCAAGACGCCCTGTGGGGTCGCGGTGTAAGAAGTGGCCGTGCCCTGGCCGATGCCTGGAACCGATACGGCATTTGAGACAACCGCGGTTCCCGACGCTGTGAATGCAAACCCGAAGGGAATTGGGCCGGTGGCAGCGGTGGAGACCGGCGGCCCGGCTACTCCCGCACTAACCGGATAGATGTCGATGGTCCCTGGGACGGTGCCCGAGATTTTCTCCGTGACCATCAGATACGAACCGTTTGGCGCAAAAGCGACTTCAGAGGGACTGACATAGGACTCAGTACTGAGCGGTTGCGTAGATCCTGAAATTGCGGTGAGCGCGCCCGAGCTCCCGATCGTAAAGCCGGTGATTCCTCCAGGAACGCCATTCGCGGCATTCGGCAATGTGCCCGTATTGAGCACGTAAAGATACTTCCCCGTGGCATCGATGGTGATGCTGGCGGGCGCGGTGCCGCCGGTCGGATAGTTCGCAATGAAGGTCAGCGTGCCGTCGGTCGCCACCGAAAACGCGGCGACGTCATCTGTGCCGGCGTCTACGGCATAAAGGAGCGTGCCGGCCGGGTTGATGGCCAGCGCACCGCTTGCGCCCCCATTGGGAATAGGAATGGCGCCCTGATAGGTAGGAAGGCCCATTCCAGTTCCGCCCGTCGGATAGGAACCAATGCTCTTCAAAGAACCGTCCGAAGCCCGTGAGTAAGCCAGTACTTCATTGCCGGTGGTCGCGTTTGTCTGGGTATAGAGAGCCGCAGTCGGTGGCGGTGGCGGTGGCGGTGGCGCAGACGCCGGCGGTGATGGGCTCGGAGGCGGAGCAGCCGGACTGTTCGAGTTGCCACAACCTGTTGCGGCGAGCACTGGTAACAGTACGAAAGCATATGAATTGAGGCGTTTTCTCCAAATTTCGGTGGTCATCAAGGTTCCCTCTTTTTTTGCGGTTGGTAATGTCAGCGGAATCGCACGAGGCCAGGTTTCGCCGGCTTTCGACCATTGTTTCTCCAATGCCGCAGGCTGCTTGGACTTTGCGACGAGGGCCGCGTTTTGGGGTTTGAAGGGCGGAGAAAACCGGACCAACCGGGTGTTATGCCGCCGCCCTCCCCGCGCCGATCCTTAAAGCCTTGCGCAGGTACGATGCATGGCTCGGCGGCCGGCCCCTCGCAGGCGGGGTTGGCACCCCGAAAAGGCGGGTTCGTCGCACGGCAACCTCAGCGACGGAGATTGCGTGGATAATCGGGAGAGATTCATGGAGATCGCACCCCTGCTCGACCCTCAGGCGACGTCACCTGCCGCCATGGTATTTCGCGGCCGAAGACCCTCGGGTCAGGTCGCGCGGGCGGTTCTGGTCTTTGGATTCTCCACCGCCATCGCGTTCGGCATGTCGCTGCAATTCCTCGCACAGTCGTTCGTCTGGCACTACTGGCCGATCCGCGAGGTGCTCCAAGGCTGGCTGTATATCTTTCGCGATCGCCTGATCATCTCGAGCCTGATCACGCTCCCGATCGTGGTACTCGGCATCCTACGGATCCGGCCGCCCCTGCTGCGCAGTGCGCTGCTGGCAGCCAGCGTGCTCGTGGGTGCGATCGTCGGTGAATGGCTGGTCCGGCTGCTGTACGACCAACAGAACGCGCTCGCGTCGCTGTTCACCTATGCGCTGCGTTGGGGTGTGGTCGCCTTCGCGGTCGCGACCACGTACTACCTGTGGCGAGCCTCCGCCGACTCGGGCGAGCAATTCCGGCAGGAGAGCCTGCGCCGTCAATTGGTCGAACAACAGCTCGCCAACACGCGCCTCACCGCCCTGCGCAAGCAGATCGAACCGCACTTTTTGTTCAACACGCTGGCGACCGTGCGACGCCTGCATCAGACCGACCCGGCCGCCGGCGCGGGAATGCTGGCCGGGTTCATCGACTATCTGCGGCGCGTGCTGCCCATGCTCGAGTGCAGCGAAGTCCCCCTCGAAGACGAGGTCAAACTCATTCGCGCCTACCTGACGGTGATTCAACTGCGCATGTCGGGGCGCCTCGCCGTGACCTTCCAGGTGCCGGGCAATCTGGGAGCGGCCCTCGTGCCGCCGCTGGCCCTGGCCACACTGGTCGAGAACGCCATCAAACATGGACTGACGCCGCTGCCGTCCGGCGGAATCATCAGCATCACGGCATCGTCTCACCAGGGCCTGTTGGAACTCGTGGTCGCCGATAATGGCGTCGGACTGAAGGCAGATTCCGGCGGCGGGACGGGCATCGGACTCTACAACGTGCGCGCGCGCCTGACGACGCTGTACGGTGCGAAGGCGGCGTTGCAGGTGCAGGCCAATCGACCCACCGGCGTCTGCGCGACGATCAGGCTGCCACTGCGCGAGGAGGCGGGATGAGCGTCGCGCCGCCCTTGAGATCCAGTCCCCGTGGCGCCATCTACTGGAGCATCACTTGGGGCATCGGCGTCGGTGCCGTCGAGTATCTCACCATCGCGCCCACCGACGACTGGGGCTCCCTGCAACAACTGTTGTTGTTTTCGCTGCTGTACTGGTTGATGCCGTACTGGTGCGTGATCGGCCGCCTGTTCGTCTGGCTGGCCGACCACCATGAGCGCATCGGCTCCAGAGGCCGATCCATTGCCGCGTTCATGGCGCTGTGCGCGCTCGCTGCCGGCCTGCAACCGCTGCTGTCGATCGCGCTGATTCGCCTGACGACAGACGCCTTTCCCGGGTTCGCACAGTACGCGGCTGCGGGAGCTACCCAGCCCAGGTGGGCCAACTGGAGCACCCTCAGCCTGTATCAGCTGTGGGTGACCATGTTCTACGGGGGTTTGCTGGTGGCGGCGCGCATATTCACGATACGGATAGAGCGCACCCGCCATCTGCTGCATCAGAGCGCGCTGATGCGCAGCCGTACCGGCGCGTTGCTCGATGCCGCTCGCCTGCAGGCGCTGCAATCGCAGATCGATCCGAATCTGCTGCTGGACTCGATGCAGGAATTGGAGCGGCGATACCGCGCCAGCCCCGAGCGCGCCGAGCGGTTGCTCGAGGCGTTGGTCGAGTTCCTACGCAACGCCCTGCAGGGATTGCGGGTGCCGGTCTCGACCCTGGAGGCCGAGTTGCAACTGGCGCGCGCCTTCTCGCATTTGCAGCAGGAACGCGGCGTGCAGAGTGCGTGGCGCATCGTCGAAGAGCCGGCGCTGACCACCACCCCATTCAAGTTCCCCAGTCTGATGATGTTGCCGTTGATGGCGCTGGGAGGCGACGGTGGCCGGCCCATGCTGCGGGTACAGGCGCGCAGCGGAGAGACCGTTTTGTCCTTGCATGACTTGTCACGAAGCGTGTCGGCCGAATTGCGTCAGCAGATATCGGGCCGCCTGCACGCGCTGTACGGCGACCGCTTCCGTTTCGAGTGGCATCTGCCCGCCCCCCATCTACTCACGATCACACTACAACCCACCCCGAAACTACCAGGAGAGTCCCATGCCCACGGCACCCATGGATGAATTGCGGCGCAACCTGTTGCGCCTGCTACCGATGTTGGCCCTGGCCGAGTGTGCCGACGCGCAGGATGCCGCCAAGGTTCAACCGCAGAGCTACCGCGTCGCCCTCGAAAACGACAAACTGCGTGTGCTCGACTACAACAGCCGTCCCGGCATGGGCGTCTGCGGAAACGGGATGCACTCGCATCCGGCGCACCTGACGGTGGTCGTGTCGGGCGGGTCGGTGCACATCAAAACCCCCGACGGAAAAACCGTCGAACAGCGCGACATCCCGGCGGGCACGGTGTTCTGGAGCGAAGCCGAGACACACATGGTCGAGAATATCGGCGGGAGCAACTTGCGCAGCCTCATCATCGAACTCAAGACTGGAAAGGCATGATTCGATGCCATCGCCGTCCGCCATATTGGCCGAAGACGAGAGCGTCCTGCGCGACGAATTGCGTCAGCACCTGCGCGAGCTGTGGCCGGCATTGCGGATCGTGGGCGAGGCGGCCACGGGCGTCGAAGCGCTGGACCTGATCGAGCGGCACACGCCCGACATCCTGTTTCTCGACATCGAGATGCCGGTACTGTCCGGCCTCGACGTCGCCCAGCAGGCCCAGGGACGCTGCCACATCGCCTTCGTCACCGCGTACGACATGCATGCGGTGGCGGCGTTCGATGCCGGCGCGGTGGATTACATCCTCAAGCCGCTCGAACGTTCGCGATTGCGACTGGCCATCGACCGGCTGCAGCAGCGTCTGGGCTCCATGCCACCGAATCTCGACGTGCTATTGCGGGAATTGACACAGTCCGCCGCACCGCGCCGCCATTTGCGCTGGATAAACGCCTCTGTCGGCCAGAACACACTCGTCATCACCGTCGATGAGGTGATCTATTTCCAGTCCGATACGAAATACACCAAGGTCGTGACGGCCACTCAGGAGGCGCTCATCCGCAGGTCTCTGCAGGAGCTTCAGGCGGAACTGGATCCAGCCATCTTCTGGCCCATCCATCGATCCACGGTCGTCAACGCGAATGCGATCGCCGGCGTTTCCCGCGATTTTCGCGGCCGTCTATCGGTGACGCTGAAGCAGCGGGAGGAGCGTTTGAGTGTCAGCGAGTCCCACCAACACCTGTTCAAACTGATGTGAGCGGGGCAGCATCGAACGCGGGAAACCAATGACCCGATAGGTCAAGGCGCGCGCCCCCGAATTCGGAAGTCGAACCGCTAAGACATTGCCGGGTGTTTGTCGCGCAGCTCGCGGCGGATGATCTTCCCGGTCGCGGTCATCGGCAGAGACGCAACGAATTCGATTCGTCGCGGATACTCGTGTGCCGACAGGCGGGATTTCACATGGTCCTGCAATTCGCCCACGAGCGCCTCATTGGCGTCGATGCCGTCGTGCAAAACGATGAAGGCCTTGACGATTTCCGTGCGCATCGGATCCGGCACGCCGATGACCGCCGCCAGCCGCACGGCTGGGTGGCCGAGCAGGCAATCCTCCACCTCTCCGGGCCCGATGCGGTAGCCGCCGCTCGTAATGACGTCATCGTCGCGACCGATGAATCGAATGAAGCCTTCCGCGTCACTCTCTCCCAGATCTCCGGTCAGCAGCCAGTCGCCCACGTACTTGGCTGCGGTGCCGGCTTCGTTGTTCCAATACCGGAGAAACATCACCGGGTCAGGGCGTTCGACGGCGATATTGCCGGTGACGCCTGCAGATACCATGCGCCCCGCGGCATCGACGATGGCGACGCGATGGCCGGGAACCGCTTTGCCAATTCGTCCCGGACGCGCGGCCGTGATTCGGCCGCACGAAGAGATGACCATGTTGCATTCCGTCTGGCCGTAGAACTCATTGATGGTCAGCCCGAACGTCTGGCGCCCCCAATGGAGCAACTCGCGGCCCAGAGATTCTCCGCCGCTGGCGATGCTTCGCATATCGAGGCGCCAGCGCCCCCGAGGGTTGTCTATGGAGCGCATCATCTTCAACGCCGTCGGCGGCAGAAAGGCGTTGCGCACGCCGCAATCGTCGATCAATTGGAACGCCGCCTCCGGGTCAAATTTTGCGAATCGATGGGAGACGACGCTGAGCCCGTGATGCCAGGCCGGCATCAATACATCGTACAGACCCCCGATCCAAGCCCAGTCCGCGGGAGTCCAGAAGCGATCGCCGCTTTGCGGCGCAAAATCATGCGAAAGCTCGACTCCCGGCAGGTGACCCAACAGCACGCGGTGCGCGTGCAGGGCACCCTTTGGGGCGCCGGTCGTGCCGGACGTGTAAATGATCAGCGCGGGATCGTCGGCGGTCGTCTCGACCGGTTCGAAATCATCGCTCTGCCGAGACAGACCCTCGTGAAAATCAACAGTGTCCGCGCACACGCCATCGACGGTGTAGATTACTTTCAGTGCCGGCAGCCGATCCTGTATGGCTCGAAGTTTCACGGCTCCTGCAAGGTCCGTTACCACGGCTCGCGCGCCGCTGTCCGCGAGCCGATACTCGAGGGCCTCGATTCCGAACAAACTGAAAAGCGGTACCGCGATTGCGCCGATTTTGTAAATCGCTACGTGGGCAATCGCGGTCTCGGGCATCTGCGGCAGCAAAACCGCAATGCGATCACCCCGGGTCAAGCCCGCACTCAGCATCAAGTTTGCCGCTTCGTTGGACAGCCGGCGGATTTCGGCGAAGGTGTACTCCACGTTCTCGCCGACCGGCGGCTTATGTATCAGTGCGACGCGGGCGGGCTCATGGGACCATTTATCGCATACGTCTACGCCGATGTTGTATCGAACCGGCAGGTCCCATCTGAACGCGGCGGCGATCTGCTCCAGGTCCTGCGCATCGTGTGCCCCTATTCGGTCGCGCATGCGAAGTTCGCGGCGTCGGTGACTGCGCCGGAACCCTGGTACTTCGCGACCTGCGGGAATGCACACAAGGGGCGGGTCATTGCCACGCCCTTCTCCTTCTCGTCGGAGACGAATTTTGTGGCCACGATCCGCGTCGGCGGCACGCCCTTCTCCACCCACTGCTGGAGCGCGACCACCATGTCGTGCTCGGCGTCCCCGACACCCCCCGCCTGGCCAAACTGATTCGGGCCCGGACCGCCGCCGCAGTGGCCGACGCCCGGCGCCAGGAACAGCCGGTAAAAGTCTTGGGTGCGCGCGAGCGCTGCCGCGCCGCCCTTCTGCCCCTCGGCGGCCACGACGGCCTGATAGAACTTCACCGAGCTCAAGGGAGTGACGATGGAATCCACCATGCCGCCGTATTGAATCAACTTGCCGTGGTGCGCCTTGAATCCGGCGAAATGCACGTCATCGGCATTCATGATGGGACCGATGACCCTCTCGGCATCGGCCCGTCCCTTCTCTAGGTCAAAGCCGTGGAAGCTCCAGTTCCGGTCCTGGTAGACGAAATTTCTGAAGAAATTACCGCCGTACATGCTCATCTGGGCTTCCGTCTCCGCCGCTTCAAAATTGACGCTGCTGATCGTATCGCTCCACCCGGGGTTCTCGCTGCCATAGGCTTGGCCTGCGAACGTCTGCCGCCCGGAGCGATCCTTGGGTCCTCGATGGATGGACTCATAGGTTCGCAGCTTGGCGGGCGTGAGGCCGAGCGAAGACGGTGCCACCTCGCAGCGCAGCGGATCGTTGACAAACCCAGACTTGACGCCGCCTATCGTGTCGCACGCCGCAGAGACCGCCGCGCCGATCTTGGCCAGATCGCCCGGCGCGAGATAGCTCGCCCGATTCGCCAAGTTCAAGCTTTCGGCCCAGACGAAACTCGCAAACAGCTCCGTCCATTGGTTCGCGACGGCGCCGGCGACGATGCCATCGAAGTCCTCGGGGTAGCGCTGCGCCTCCATGAAGGCTTCCTGGCCGCCCTTCGAGCATCCCACGAAGTAGGAATGTGCCGGCGCGCGACCATAGAACGCCGCCGTGATGGCCTTTGCCGCCACCGCAGTGAGGTGGACGGCGCGATGACCATGGTCGATGATCTTTTCCGGATGACCGAACGCCCAATCGGCGCTCGTGGGGCCTATGGCCGGGGCGTCGTGACCATCGTCGGTCGAAGCAACCACGGAACCGCCCATGAGAGGATTGAGCATGGAGTCATAGCGAATCGACCCCGCGAAGCCGCCGTTGCCGACCGATTCGTATCGACCGGTCCAACCGGAGAGCGGCAGCCACACCTCGAACTTGATATTCGAATCCTGCGTCGGCCGGATCTCCCCGGCCACCCGGCAAAAGGCGGCGGGAATGGGCTTGGGCCTCATGAACGCGGCGGCCCAGGACGGAACGGGTGGCGTGAAAGCGCCGGCCGCGACGGAGCGGGCCAGCGTGATGGTGGTGTTCGGCAACGCCAGATGCGCCAGATCTTCGCAGCCCGCGGCGGCGGCGGCGGCGGCAGGCAGCGTGCCGCACGCCAGCACGGTGATCGGCACCAACGACAGCAGAAATTTCAGATTGGAAGCGGTCATTTCACCTTACCTATTTCATGACGAATAATCGGCGCGCCGATATTGTGAATCTCACTGTTGTCGATCGCCTTCTGTTCGAACGGTAAGCGGCTTGCCCACCGAGGATTTCAATCGCTATAATGGACTAAGTTTAGTTTAACCTATAGACAGACAATGGCAAACACGGTCAACATCCACGAGGCGAAGACGCACCTCTCGCGCCTTGTCGATGAGGTTGCGGCCGGTGCCGAAATCATCATCGCCAAGGCGGGCAAGCCGATGGCGCGGTTGAGCCCGATCTCCGCTCCCGCCCGGAAAAAGCATCTCGGGCTGCTGAAGGGGAGGATCAAGGTCGCCGACGACTTCAACATGCCGTTGGACGACGCCGTGCTCGGCCTGTTTGAAGGGCGTTAAGCGTGCGGGTGCTGCTCGATACGCATCTGCTGCTTTGGGCGCTGGGCTCTCCATCAAGGCTTTCCAAGAAGGCCAGGCAGCGAATCGATTCGAGTGAGGTGTATGCGAGCGCCGCATCGATTTGGGAAATCAGCATCAAATGCGCCCTCGGCAAGCTCGAGGCCAATCCAGCAGAAGTCCTGGCTGGCATCGAACCGGCCGGCTTCAGCCATTTATCGATAATGGGGGAGCACGCTGCGAAAGTGGTTGAGCTGCCACCCATTCACAGAGACCCGTTCGACAGAATGTTGGTGGCGCAGGCATGGGTTGAACCGATGATTCTGCTAACTGACGATGATACGTTGGGTGGGTATGGGGACTTCGTGGAGGTCGTATGACCGAGTTGCATGCGAGAAGCATTCGCCTGCCGATATGCTCAAAAGCGGCGTAGCCGCTGAAGGCATATCATGATGATGATTTCCGAATCTCGATCGCCGGAGCGCAGGAAAAAACCGCGCTTCTCTCGATGAGCGACACTATCGGCTGTCGTCCTACGACGCATCGTATTTGGAGCTTGCCCTGCGCAACGGCGCCCCGATAGCGACTCTCGACGACGACCTTCGGCGCGCAGCGAATAAAGCAGGCGTCAAGACATTCAAACCGACATGACGCGGCTCGGAATTCAAGACGGCGCGGTGAGCAGCCTTCGCATTCTGCGTCGCAATGCCCAAGCGCGCTGTGCCATGCCGTTGAGTCTCGTGAATCGGCGAACCTGCGTGCTGAATTCTACCAAGATGCCCGTTCATCAACACCCAACAGTCGTGACAATTTCAGATATATCGGTTAAACTATATACATGCAAGAAACCATGGGTGGAGAAGACCTGCGCAATGCCCTAATCGCGCTCGGCGAAAGACTGCGTGCTAGAACCGACATCGTGGTCGGCGGAGCGGGCGCGCTAATCCTGAACGGCGAACTTCCTCGGGCAACCAGTGATTTCGACGTTCTGTATTCGGACCCGGATATCGGGCGGCTGCAAGAAGACATCCGTGCCGTAGCTGACCGCTTGGACCTCACGCCCGGATGGTTGAATGGCAGCATACAGACCTATTTGGACGTGCTGCCGCCGGACTACAAGGCGCGTCTCATCACATTGCCGGCACGGGGAAAGCTTCATATCGCGCTGCTGCACCGGCAAGACATCATCGTGATGAAGCTCTTTGCTGGCCGCCCACGTGACCTGACCGATGTTGTCGCTTTACGTCCCACACCACAGGAATTGCAATTCGTTCGCAGTGAGCTGCCTAGGCTCAGGCGCATCGATCAGCCGCGCGCCGCCCGCCTCGAAAGTTTCCTCGATCAGTACCATGACGACGAACCCTGAAGTAAACCGCTTATACGCTGCATGGCGTCGGTTGGGCGTCAATTTCTCGGTCACGTCTTGCACTGAGATGGTGGAAGTTGAACCTTTGATCCTGGCAACAGCGGCAGTCGCGGGCGCCGATGAGCGTCTGACCATTTGCGCCATCTCCTGGCTCGCGCGTTATCACTCTTTTGTGGACGGACGGCGTTTGAGCGAATTGACTCGCGATTCCGCCGCGACGGTGCGTTCTTATCTGGGGATCATGTTGTCGCTGGCAATCGAAGCTCCCGATGGCGCTGGCCGCGCGCCGCAGTATGAAGCCGCTTTGGCGCACTGCAAACCGTTACGCCGGCCACGGGCGCTGTACGACAACATCGAGGCACTGCCCGCGTTTCGGGAATGGGCGCGAACACACAGTCTGCCGGTGTACCGACGTTGGGGCTTTTGGCACGACGATGTGACGCTTAAGCTCGTGTCGGTACATCCATTGGCGCGGATCCTTAAAGTGCCGGAGTTGCGCGCCAGAGCGCTCTTCGGGCCATCGATCGAAGCTGCTTTTATAGCTCATGCCATGGATCGCATCACGAACGCGCGCTCGTTATCTCGCGACATCGGTGTGTCCTATGCCGCTGCACATGCCGCCGTTGAGCGGTTGGTCGGCCGCGGGCTTCTGCTGCGGCATCGAAATGGCGTGCGTCAGGAACTTTCACCATCGGCATTCGCCGTCAACGCGCTCAAAGTGGAGAATTGAGGCGAGTAGCGTTCGGTTCTCGCGATTGCTGGTACACAGCGAATTTGCGCCCGTTCCCACCAATCCTCACCACGGATTCACGCCGGTATCCGGAGATACCGTATTGGGCATCCCTGAATATTTTCGCATTTGCCTGGTTAAATGGCAATTCAGGGATTCAAATGCAAGGATACCGAAGAGCTATTCAACACGGAGAAATCGCAGCGTTTCGGTGCGATACGCAAAATCGCGACTCGCAAGCTTACGATGTTGGAGGCGGCAACCGTGCTTGAGGACCTGAAATCCCCGCCGGGAAACTAGGGCAATCACGGCGTTTAAAAGTGGCGTCCCTAAGGAGAGAAAGTTCGAACCAACTATTAGAAACCCTTGAAGAATGGAATGATTACCTCGAACGCTGATGCACCCGCAGTGCCCCAGGAACGGTCGCCATGCTAAGTGGACGATGTTAGAAAGTCTCCAACGGGTTTCCGGGGATTTTCAGTGGTTACCACGTACCTGCTCAGATTTCCGCCAGCGATCTACGAGCGTTTTGCTAATCCTTCGGAGCGGCCAATGACTGCCTTCTCATTCGAATGCGGGGGCGGATCGGAAAAGCCGTCAAAGGCACTGCTCGGATTCCATTCTTGAAGACTATACACGCGCTTGCCGCGCAATCCCGTTACACCCTCGTTCCATGCGAGAAGCATTCGCTTGCCGATATCCTCAAAAGCGGCGTGCCGTGTCATCGCTTCTCGCACCCGAGGGGCGATATCAGAAACCGCATCACTGATCGCTTCGACGATTTCGACTTGTGCTTTGACGGAAACGCCAAACGTGGCGGCGATGAACTTTCCGAGACTCTTACCCGGACTCCAGGTTTTCTTGCCCATAAAGCTGATGCCGGGAGGATTTTGTTGGTATCCGGGGTACGCGACCGTCGTAATCATATCGTAGGCCGGTGAAAGGCGAACATCAGCCCGCGATGTATAAAGCAGCGCTAGATTCTTCGCGTGACAATCGGCGTTGCGTAGCGCGTAAGTTAACAGCAGCGTTGTCGCGAGCTGGCGGAAGGTCTCGAGCTGTGTAGCGCCAGGAACGTGATCGCGAACCGCCCTAGCGACGCGCTCCCAAGTAGTCTCGTACTTCGCGGCAGGGCGTAGTCCCAGCAGAGCGCAGAAATCTTCCATTCCCAAGCGCAACTGTCCATCGTCATTCACATCGAAGCGATGAACGACGAGGGCGTTGCCGTCCTGCGAGAGCTCGGTCCTGGCCGTGGGCAGGACTCGCGCTGCCACCTGCATGCAGAGGTGCTCGTTCAGGGTAACGTAGGGGAGTCTACCGGTGGATCCTTTGATGATGTGGCGGTGGGTCAGCAGTGTGGTCTTTTTGTGGACGGCGCCTCGCCCGACATCTTCACTCTGCGTGTCGAGGAACTTCGGCACGACTCCTGAAACACCACTAGCCGCATGTTGTCGGACCAGCTCCGCGAAGGCTTCTTCTGAATTGTCCCCCTGGAGGAGTTCGGCGACTTCGACCGGCTGAGTCGGCTCATCGAGTTTCGCGCCCGCCGCGGCGACCTGAATGCGGCCGACCATGTTTCGTCCGACGACGGAAAGGAGCGCCATGGGGCTGGCCGTGATTTGAGGGCCGAGTTGCTCTTGGAGCACTTGCAGAAGGTACCCCTCAGGGAGATTCATTTGGAAAACGGGATGCAGCATGTCGTCCCATACATAGGACTCGGTACGCACTGGCATCGTGAGCGACACGAAGGCATCGCTTGGTGTGCTCGCATGGTAGGTGAGCACGCTGCGAAAGTCGCCCGCCGACTCAAGCACCGCGACGTCCCGGCCGAGGACGTAGGCTGACAGCCTCATGATTTGGCCCGTTCGCGGCGCAATTCATCGAGCGAACCGGATTGGCCACTTTCGGTGAATTCGAGTTCGAAGCCGAGCACTGCGAGCACCGCCAGGAGTTTGCGGGAACCAAATTCCGACGCGCGTCCGCGCTCGAAGCGGGAAAGGGATTCCGGGGATACGCCGGCCTGGTACGCAACCGCTTTTTGCCTCAAGCGGAGAGCTTGGCGGCGGGCCGCCACTGCGGCTCCCAGTTCTTGGAGTGACTTCATATTGATATATACGTCATGATATTAGAGGATTTTGCCATTTATTGATGTATACAGCAATATTCTCGCCAATATCTACGGAACTCATGCAATACGTTGATTTCACTCACTAGGCGGGTATCCGAGCCTTAATGCGCCGCAGAAATACCCGACATGGGTTTGAGTTCTATGCGCCAATAGCGAAGTTTATGCGCCATCCACGGCGGCTTACTGGCGCATTATTTGCTTTATGCGCCAACTAAACTATGCGTGATAAATATCGGCGAGCGCGAGGTGCATGAGCATCACCGGCATGATGGCTTATTGCACCATATGGTATAACTGACTATCATCAGCACATGAAGGCTGAGCTACTGTTCCAGCAGCGTATTGATTACGCAGACGGTGGGATCGTAGAGATGACGATCTGGCGCGTGCCGAATCCGGTTCCACCGACGAGGCACGGTCTTAAATATTCGCTTTTCTACGGCCGACCCGGTCTGCGGGAAGTTGGTTACGACAACGAGCGAGGCAAAGGCGATCATCGCCACTTTCAGGGTGTTGAGGAGCCGTATGTGTTCAGCGATGCAGAGCAATTGATGGTGGATTTTTGGTCCGATGTCCGGGCACTGCGAGGGAACTCATGAACGATATTAAAATTACGGTCGGCGGCTCGATCGAATCCGAGGCATCGCGTCGCTTCACTGAAGCTTGGCATCGTGCCGAACGTGGAGAGACATTCTCTGAGCGCCATCTGGCTTTCGAGAACTGGGATACGCTGTCGCGCGTACTAAGTGGCAAACGATTGGATATCTTGCGCCACGTGCACCGTCATGTGACGACCAGCATCCGGGCACTCGCGAAGGCGCTCAAGCGCGACTACAGCAACGTTCACGCCGACGTCCAAGCATTAGTCAGCGCCGGACTGCTCGACGTGTCCAAGGCCGGCGTGCGTGTCGAGTATGATTCGATCGAGACCAAGATCGCGATGTGAGATGGGGACTATTCGCGGGGGGAAGTTTCAACAAATGACTATTTTATGACACGTGACATGGACTTGATCCGTTCGCTGGAGTCGAAGTGTCCGCGAAACTAACTTGTCTGAGTAGCGATCAAATCCTCAAGTTGGCGCGCACGCACCGCGTGATCGGCATGACGAAACGAACATGGTCTTTCGCAACGACACGGAACAAAACGCTTGCGTTGATGAGTGCACCACCACGGTATCTCTTCCGTGGACAAACAGAAAGACACTTACCATGTTATCCCTCGATGTACCGGCATTTCAGGTCACCTACCAAATTTTTGCGCGAACTATCGTGGGACGATGCCGCGAAAGTGATCGCTGGCATCGCGCGGACGTTTCGCTATTTCGCGGAATTGGAAAAGCACCCGGTCTTCAAGTGGGCAAAGTCGGAGTTCATCGAACTACCTGCAACCGAACTAGCTCAGCACTATGGCATTCCGACCGCATTGATAGACTTGACGGAGTCAATTGAGGTTGCACTTTTCTTCGCCACCCACAGGCGTGAAGGCTGCGAATGGAAGCCTTGCGAGAACGGCAGGGGTGTCCTTTATCGCGTGGAGCGCGACGCGATCCCAAGTTGTTACGCACCGAGGTTCCAGCAAGTAGCGATCCAGCCGTTCCCGCGGTTTTTGTATCGAGTGGCGTACCTGTATAATCCGCGATCAAACGGAGAGATTCAGCGCGACCAAGCGCTGCAAACAATTTCTGGTCGATGCGACCGGATAGCACTGCGTGCTTTGAAAATGACGCAATAAGTCCGCTATGGGTTCGGGGCAGCTCGTCCTCTCGGACGCCGGCACTCAACAATGCAGCTCGCGCGATGTCGAACATCGCATAATAAGATCGGTTGACCGAACCGTCGGGATCGTGGCCCTGCAGTTCGCGCGCAGTGGCCAATGCACGCTCGGCTTTGAGTCTAAGGTCTCGAGCCAGAGGAGAGAGTGTCAAAGTACGATCCCGTCGCGTGCGACATTGCGCAGGAAACCTGGCCTTGGGAAGCGCTCAGGGTTCAACCAATGCCTTAACGAGATGGGCACTGGTTGAACCAGGATGCCCCGCTCAAGAAAGACGTCGTATGCCAACTCCGACAAGCTCCCTACGAGCTGCCAGTCGCCCTCCCCTTCAGCCAGTATCAGCGCAAGATCGGCATCGCTATCCGGCCTCTCCTCGCCTCGCGCGCGCGAGCCATACAGAATGGCATACTCCAGCCGCAAATCGGCCGGAAGCCGGGCTAGAAACGCGCGTACTGCGCTCTCTGTGTCTGGATCCAAGAACTTCATAGCGGTATTTTGGGCGCAACGCCACAAGCAGGCAAACGCCCAGGAAGTGGCGTCCCCACGGGGATTCGAACCCCGGTTCTCACCGTGAAAGGGTGGTGTCCTAGGCCTCTAGACGATGGGGACAATCGATGGAAACAATCAACACTTAGTCAAATCTGGTGGAGCCAGGCGGGATCGAACCGCCGACCTCTTGCATGCCATGCAAGCGCTCTCCCAGCTGAGCTATGGCCCCACATGGAGGCGCGGCACGTTACCTGAGAGGGGTCACTTCGTCAAGAAATTGAACGATCTACGCGCCCCAGAGGGCTCTGCGCGCGCGCCAGCCGCGAGAGCGTCTCGGGTTTGCCCAATATGGCCAGCGTGGCGTCGATGGGCGGCGATACCGTACCGCCGCATACCGCCAGCCGAATCGGCTGCGCGAGCTTGCCCAGGGCAACGCCCCTGGCCGCCGCCACGCCGCTGATGGCATCGTGAATCGCCGCCGCAGACCAATTTTCCAAGCGTTCCAGGACCGCCGCCACCTCGGCCAACAGCGCCGGCACATCGGCGGCGACGTGCTTGCGCACGGCTTTCTCGTCATAGGTGTCAGGCGCGCGAAAAAAGAACACGCTGTTCAGGGCCATATCACGCAGCGTTTTCGCGCGCTCGCGTTGAGCGAGCACAATTTGTTCGAGCTGCGACTCATCGGCCACCTGAACCCCCAGCTGCTCCAGATGCCAGCGCAGCACCGGCACGATGCGCGCCGGGGGCGCCCGCATCATGTGCTGTTGATTGAGCCAGGCCAGCTTCTCGAAATTGAAGGCGGCCGCGGACTTGTTGACATCGACGACGTCGAAGAGCGACTGCATCTCCTCGATCGAGAAAAATTCCTGATCGCCGTGCGACCAGCCCAAGCGCACCAGATAGTTGAGGACCGCCTCCGGCAAGAACCCCTGATCGCGGTAATCCAGGACGCTCACAGCGCCGTGGCGCTTCGAAAGCTTGGCGCCGTCAGCGCCTAAGATCATGGGCAAGTGTGCGTAGACCGGCGGGCGATGACCCAACGCCAGCAGCATGTTCAACTGGCGCGGCGTGTTGTTCAGGTGATCATCGCCCGCGGATCACATGCGTGATCTGCATGTCCATGTCATCCACGACCACGCAAAAATTATAAGTGGGTGTGCCGTCCGAACGCGCGATGATCAAATCGTCGAGTTCTGAATTCTGGAATATGACGCGCCCATGGACCACGTCATCGACCACCACTTCACCGTCGAGCGGATTCTTGAAGCGCACCACGTGTGCCACGCCCGCCGGCGCATCGGTGCGCTCGCGCCAGCGTCCGTCGTAGCGGGGTTTCTCGCCGCGCGCAATCTGCTGCGCGCGCATCTGTTCGAGCTCTTCCCTGCTGCAGTAGCATCGATAGGCTTTGCCCTCGGCCAGCAACTCTTCGATGACTTCCTTGTAGCGGTCAAAACGCTTGGTCTGAAAGAAGGGACCCTCGTCATAGTCGAGACCGGCCCACTCCAGCCCGTCGAGGATCTGCTGGATGGCCTCGGCGGTCGAGCGCTCCAGGTCCGTGTCTTCGATCCGCAGCACGAACTGTCCGCCATGACGGCGCGCGTACAGCCAACAGAACAACGCCGTGCGCAGGCCGCCAATGTGCAAGAAGCCGGTCGGACTGGGTGCAAAACGGGTTCGGACAATCATGGACCCAAGGTCTCGAGAACTAAAAAAGGGGCGCAGAGTCTAGCAGGGCCCCGATGAAGGCGTTCCGATTGTCTTAATGGCTGCCCGATGTCATACTTTCGCGCCGATTATCGGGCGGTTAGCTCAGCGGTAGAGCACTGCTTTCACACGGCAGGGGTCACAGGTTCAATCCCTGTACCGCCCACCATCACCAAACCCGTTTGGAACCCACTGCACTGAATTTGCACTGAGTGGGTTGGGGTCAGAAAGCCTTATCTAGTCCAGCCTGCTTCAATACTGCGTTCGCGGTGTGCCGAGACTTAATGTCAGCGTCAACCGGAAAATTTTGCTTGGATGTCGGGCTGAACCAAATTTCGTGATCGCCCTTGCCAGATCGGACACGGTAGCAACCCGCGTCAATTAAAATTCGTTTCAAGTCCTTTGTGAATCCGGCCATGAAGTCGGAATGCTAACAGGCGATCGCGACTTCCTGTTGTCGGTGAGTCACAACTTCATAGACCGAACGTGACCGTAGCTCAGGCATATTCAGCTCAAGAAGCTCGGGCACGCGCACACGCAATAACGCCTGCAGCGCTTCGACTGTAGGCGCTTCCGCGACTAGGCCGGGCACGTTTGAGTCCTCAACATACCAAACGCGGGCCTCATCGTCCCACTGCACGTCGATTTTGAACTTCATAGGTTTGGATAGTATTGACCGCGAGGTCACATTACAACCCTAGGTAAGCTCACACTGTATGTCAGCCAAGAGGCGACAGAGTTCACACTTTAGAAACAGGCAAAAGCCTGCATCATGGATTATATATTTTTCAATAGGTTAGGCGATTTTTTGCGAAGCTACGGCCAATGCTATCATTGTGTTACGTTTTTCAGAACCAGCCTTGACACGGCGGGCTCACAGGTCCAATCCGGTAGCACCCGTCAAATCAAGCAGTTGGCAGGCGATTAGCAGTTCAAGGGGTTAGAGAATGTCGATCAGAGCGACGGTCATATCGCAGTTCGAGCAAGTCGCGCGCGAGCAAAAGCGCAAGCTCGCAGCGTTATCCGACGATCTTAAGTTATTGGATTCAGGTCTCGATTCACTCAGCTTTGCGCTTATCGTGATGCGTCTGGAAGAAGCCCTGGGGTTTGACCCGTTCGACGTGGCCGACGACATCAAATTCCCGGTGACATTCGGCGACTTCGTACATCTGTACGAGAAGCACCCCGCCAAGTAGCGCAGGGACGCCCCGGATCACATGCGTGATCTGCATTGAAACTCCTCGTTGCTCGACCAGGCCGACTCTCGACTACCACAAACTCAATTCACCGGCGCATTCGCCGCGAATTTCGATGCATTGATATCGAGGCATCTGCGGATCGTCGCGGACGATTTGATTGACCTCATCCGACAACGATCTCGATGCGCCAAGCAAAAACACGGTGTCTACGACTCCTGGGCGGACCAGTTTCTCGAGGTCCAACTTGACCGGTGCGGTCGGCTCGCACAGATAGCACCTCGGCGCCAAAGCGACCGCGACCGCGGGATCCGTGTATTCACTGATGACCAGCGACCAGACCAAATAGTTGTCGCTGATGATCAAGGGATGCGACCCGGCATTGATACGCGCCGCCGCAACCATGGGCCTGATGTTGTACTTCGTCCACCAGGTCATTGCGCGAGCATCGGCCGCGCAGGAGCCGATGCGCACGGCAAGAATCAGTGCGAACACCACCACCCAAAATTGCCGCCGTCCCTTGCCGTGCGAGTTCCATTCGACAACCTTCGAATGCATGAGGGCGACCAGTGCCAGATCGAGTGCCACGAACAGTGGAATGAAATAGCGCGTGGTCGCCGTCCGTTGTCCGCTGCCGAGCAAGTCCAAGCCCACGAAGGGCAGCGTGGTGCAAAGCAGCAGCGACCAGATAAACCAGCGAGTCACGCTCGATCCGAAGCGGCTGATTTCGTAGACGGCATAAACCGCCACGGCGGTGATACCCAGCAGTGCAACTGCACCGATTCCGGACCACGCACCGTTTAGATCGAAGCTGTCGAGCCGAACCTCAGCCAAGAAGGCGCGCAGTACGCCAAAAGGCGATTGGTGCGTGGAGTTGATGACTGCCATACCCCGATTGACCTGTCCTAGGTGCGTGGCAATAACCCAGAGCCAGGGCAGGAACAGCATTAAGCCGACCGCAACGGCCAGCAACGCGCGAACTCTGCTCTTCACCGTGGTGGTAGCGGCAACGGCGACGATGCCGTGAGCCAGTGCAATCAGCAGCGATACCGGATACGTGTAAAGGCTGAAGCCGAGGACCACTGCGTACGCTGCCCACGCGGCTATTGATCCGGATCGCAGCGCGCGAATGTACAAGGCGCTGCTCGCCAGCAGTGCGACCAACCACAGTCCGTATTCGCGGATTTCCTGCGCGTACAACACATTCACGGGCGATACCGCCAATAGCGCGACCCCACACCAGGCGGCCGCTGGCGCCGCGAATAACTCCATGCACAACCAATACATGCAGGGCAGCGCAAGCAACCCCACGATTACGGAGAGTGTGCGTAGCACGGCGCGCGAGGTGCCGAACATGCCGACCCAGACCCGCGCGATCATATAGTAGGCCGGCGGATGCTGCGGATCCTCGTCACGCAGTGTTTCGATTGTCGCCGTCAGCGGCTTCAACCCCGCGCTTGGATGCAGTATGGCCTGCAGGTCAGCGACGTGCTTGAGCTCTGGTGAGCGACTCACCGCTTCACCTTCGGTACTGCCCACGATGTGCATCATCGTGACGGCTTCGTCATCCGATAGTGATTTCTGCTCCACGTGGTAGAAGCGGAAGAATACTCCGAGCAAGATGACGATCACCGCTGCCGCGGCAAGCAATACTGAGCGCATACTTCACTCTAGCACGCACCCATGCCTGCACCGAGGTGCCGCTTGACTTTGCAAACTTCGGCCTCGAACATCAAACAATATGAATAAAATCCGCTCGCGCGCGGCGCGAATAGGCATCTCAACCCTTGGCGCCGCCGTCGCTCTGCTCCTGGCAGGCTTTGGCGCCCCGGTCGCGCCGGCCGCGTCTGCCGCGTCTGTCGCGCCTTCCGTAACCGGCGGATGCCAAAGGCCTGCAAACGCCGGCCTCGTGACACTCTCCACCGTGGACGGCAAGGCAAAGGCGCGCACCTACCTTGTTCAAATTCCGTCCCCGTACACGCCGTCGCGCGTGTATCCGGTGGTTTTCGTCTTTCACGGCAGCGGAGGCGACGCCAAGCAAAGTTATTCCTGGGGTTTGCAACGTGCCGGCGGCGCAGCCGAGGCAGCCATCTTTGTGTTTCCCAACGGACTCTCCTTTCAGCGATATGGAGTAGGTTGGGATGATCGGACGGATGGCTACGACCTGCCATTCTTCGACAATATGCTTAGGGACCTCGCGGCGAGCTACTGCACCGACCCGCAGAGGGTGTTCGCCGCCGGTTTTTCCTGGGGAGGGGATTTTGTGGTGGCACTGGCCTGCCATCGTGGCGATGTGGTGCGAGCGGCCGCCGCCAACTCCACGGATGACGAATTCAAGGATACGAACAATTATATGACTTACGACGGCCTACCCTGCGCCTCGCACAAACATCCCGCGATACGTTTTGAGCATGCCGAGAACGGAGATTCGAGCTATCCGCCGCCGGACTTCGCCACCACCTCGCAACTATTTCGCTATCTCAATCGCTGTGGGCAAGCGGTTGCCAATGTGCCATCGAGCACAACCGGCACGAAGTGCATTACTTACGACGCTTGTGCGAGTTCCTATGCGGAATGCGTATTCGACAAGCGCGTGGGCCATTCACTGCCGCCGAATTGGGCGGAAGACACCTGGAAATTCTTCGCATCCTTCAAATGACCGAGACTTTACTCAAGTCCGCTCGCAGGACCGCAGAGCCGACGGTGACGAAACCGTCATGAAACAGATAATTCCCGGTCACTGGAAAATCCACTAACGCGGCTACGGCCAAAGGCCGGCGGGCTTCTATTCCGTACTGCGCACAGGCCCGGCCCCAGTCATCGACTTTCAGATGCAGGTCTTTGAAATCCAACCATTCTTTCGTCAAAGGATATTGGCACTTGTAGAACGCTTCCTTCGCGGCGAATATCAGCGTTACCGCTGCCGGCCGGTCGGCAGCCGGCAGGGATTGAACCCACTCGCTCTCCTTTTGCCCGCAAATCATCGGCCAAATTTCGGTGGAAACGTGACCGACGACTTCGCAGTCGATCCCCAGCGCAGCGACTTGGGACTTTTCGGCCACCGCGGCAAGATACAAGCCGCTCGTATGCGTAACGCTTCCTACGACATTGTCGGGCCACTCTGGCGTTCGATCGTGTCGGACTCGCAAGGAGAAATCGCGAATACCGAATTCGGCCAGCGCTTTTCTGGCGCACAGGCGCCCCGCGACAAACTCGCCAATTCGCTTCGGAACGGCACGCGAGAGCGTGTCAGCCTCCCCCGGCAATAGTTGCGACACATCGCCAGGCTCGCGCATTTCGGCCACCGCCACACCAACCGGAAACAGTTTTTGGAGTACGGGCGACAACCTCGCGGAATTGAGCAATTTATGTGATCCAGTCGACACTTTGGCGGTACGTTGTCCTTGGCCCTGCATCGGTAAGCTTACGCGCATATACCGTTGCAGGCAGCGTGCGGCAATGACTTGATTCGGATATGATTTGGGGGAGATTAAACCAATGAAGCAAAGCGCCAAGGTCGCCGCCACGCCAGTTGTTCCAGCCGCGTTCCCGACGGGCGAAGCCCTGTTGCCGCCGAGCGCGGAGTATGAGCAAAAGTTTAACCGCATGGATTTCATGTTCGACCACGGTTTGGCGTACCACCCGTTGTTTGAGCCCCAAGCGCTGCTTGAACTGGCGGGCCGCATCCCGAAGTACAGAGATTTCGTCTACTGGCAGAACGGCCGCGTCAAAGTCGATGCCAAATGGGATTCGAATCCGGCCGAGCGCCTATCGCTCGAGGAAACCATTCGAAATATCGCGAACAACGATTCTCTGGTCATTCTCAAGCATGCCGAGCAGGATCCGGTCTACGGACCGGTGCTGCAGGAAATCCTGCAACGCATATTTTCTTTCACCTCTCCCGCTTCTCAGCATGACATTGTCGTGGGGGAATCGCTGATTTTCATCAACTCGCCGCGCCGCACCACCGCCTATCACCTCGACTTGGAATCGAATTTTCTGCTGCAGATCCGCGGTGAAAAATACTGCCACGTCCACAGCTGCACCGATCGCAGCATCACGACCTACCAGGAATTGGAAAATCACTGCTCCGGCGACATGAATGGCGCGATATTCAAGCCGGAGCGCCAGGGCGATGCCCATAATTACCATTTGACGCCGGGCCGTGGCGTGCACTTTCCAAGTACCGGCCCGCACTGGGTTGAAAACGGCGGCGAGGTATCGGTATCGATCAACATCAACTTCGATCTGACTTCGATTCATACACGTTTGAAACGAATTTATATGCTGAATCGCCGCATGCGCAAACTCGGCCTCGAACCGGCCGCGCCCGGCGGCTCGGCGCTGCGCGACGCGATGAAAGAGAAGGTATCCGTCGGTGTAACCGCCCTTGTGGATCTCATTCGCAGCAAGTCACGGATCAGACCTGATGCAGCGGCTGCGGCGTATCCGCAGTGGCGTCCGCGCCGTTGAAGGGCTGCATACACGAAATCTTCGAGGCCAGAACGCTCGACGCACCGGACAGCATTGCCGTCCTCCTCGACGGCCAACGCCTCACCTACCGCGAACTCGACCAACGCGCCAATCAACTCGCGCATTTCCTGCGCAAACAGGGCGTGGGACCCGATGTGTTCGTCGGCATCTATCTCGACCGGACCTTGGATTTGGTGGTGGGCCTGCTCGGTATCCTCAAGGCAGGCGGCGCCTACGTGCCGATCGATCCGCAATACCCGCGCGAACGTGCAACGTTCATGTTGCTGGATTCGAATTCACCCGTGATCCTGACTCAGCTTTCGCTCGTTCGGGAACTGGGGGCGCCCGGCGCCAAGGTCGTGGTGTTGGATCGCGACTGGCCAACGATTGCGCGCGAGCCGGCCAACAGCCCCGGCAATCTCTCGAGTCCGGACAATCTGGCCTACGTCATTTACACCTCCGGCTCGACCGGAACGCCGAAGGGCACGTTGATTTCGCATCGCAACGTGGTGCGTCTGTTCTCCGCCACGCAGCCGTTGTTCGGTTTTGGCAGCCTCGACGTGTGGACGATGTTCCATTCCAGCGCATTCGACTTCTCCGTCTGGGAACTCTGGGGCGCACTGTTCTATGGCGGCCGCGTGGTGGTCGTGCCTTTCGGCATCAGCCGCAGCCCGCCGGATTTCTACCGGCTGCTGCAAAAGGAAGGCGTCACCGTATTGAACCAGACACCATCCGCCTTTCGCCAATTGATTCGCGCGGAACAGAGCGCGGCCGCGCCAGGCGGCTTGGCGCTTCGCTACGTGATATTCGGCGGCGAGGCGCTTGACTTGAACAGCCTCAAGCCCTGGTTCGACCGGCACGGTGATCGCAAGCCGCAGTTGATCAACATGTTCGGCATCACCGAGACCACCGTGCATGTCACCTACCGATCGTTGAGCGCGGCGGATTTGGGCGCCGGCAGCATGATCGGCAAGCCCATCCCGGATCTGCAGGTTTATCTTCTGGACGAGCAGCAACGCCCGGTCGCCCGCGGCGAGCCGGGAGAGATTTACGTCGGCGGCGCCGGCGTTGCGCGCGGCTATCTGAATCGGCCGGAGCTCAACGCACAGAAATTCGTTCCAGATCCCTTCGGCGGACAACCCGGACAGCGCTTGTATCGATCCGGCGACCTGGGCCGTTACCACACCGACGGCGATCTAGAGTATCTGGGCCGCATCGACAGCCAGGTGAAGATTCGCGGCTTCCGCATCGAGCTTGGTGAGATTTCGGCACGACTCGATGCGCATCCCGGTGTGCGCGAGAGCGTGGTGGTGGCCGCGGAACCCAATCCCGGGGATAAGATTCTCATTGCATACGTGGTGAAACGGCCGGCGCTCGAGGTCACCGAGGCGCAGCTGCGCCAATTACTGCGCGAACGCCTGCCTGAATACATGGTGCCGGCCGCGCTGGTGTTCATCGATCATATCCCGCTGACCGTCAACGGCAAGCTCGACGTCAAGGCGCTGCCACCACCCGCAAGAGCGGCGAGCGCAACAGTGCCGGCGTCGATCGCTGCGGGGTCGGCCCTGGAGCAAGGCATCGCGGCCATCTGGTGTGCGGTGCTGGACCTTCCCGCGGTTGGCTGTGAGCAGAATTTCTTCGACGTCGGCGGCAACTCCATGCATGTGGCTGAGGTGCACACGCGGCTGCAACGGCTGCTGGGCAAGGATTTTGCGATTACCGAGCTGTTCGCCCACCCCACCATCCGGTCGTTGGCGCGGCATTTCGACAGCGCAGAACATAGAGACCGGGACGCGCAGGGCAGCCAGATTCGCGCCGAGCGACAGCGCCGGGCGCTGGCCGCCCGCCGCACCGTCCAGCTGGAGAGAAAATAAGCGCTTTTTGCCGGAAATTTTTGGGGACTGTGTCGTGTCTCCTACAGGCCGTTCAAGCCACAATCCGCGATGGCCAGCATGGCTCTGACCACTAGACAGCGGTCGAACTTGGACTGCGCCGTAGCCACGCTTTTGACATTATGTTAAGAAAGGATTTGGGCATGGATAGCAAGCACGACACTGCGGATCACGATGCGCCTTTGGGTGCGATCGCAATCGTCGGCATGTCGGGTCGTTTCCCCGGCGCGGCCAACCTCGCGAAGTTCTGGCGCAATCTATGCGCGGGCGTCGATGCCGTCACGCATTTCAGCGACGCCGAACTGGAAGACAGCTTTCCGCCCGAGATTCGCCATGCCGCCAATTTCGTCAAGGCCCGCCCGATCTTGAGCGACGTCGAACTGTTCGACGCACCGTTCTTCGGCATGTACGCGCGTGAGGCAGAACTCACCGATCCTCAGCATCGCCTGTTTCTTGAAATCTGCTGGGAAGCGCTCGAGGATGCCGGCTACGATCCGGCCGCGTATCAAGGGCCGATCGGCGTGTTCGCAGGCTCGAGTCCCAATACCTATTTCCTCAACAACGTGCTCACCGAGCGGCGTACCACCGAGGAGTTCACCAGCAACTACCAGGTAGGCATGTATCCCATGCTGCTCGGCGCGGGCGCTGATTTCCTCTCGACTCGCGTCTCCTACAAGTTGGATCTCAAAGGTCCGAGCCTGACGCTGCAGACAGCCTGCTCGACCTCGTTGCTGGCCGTCGCCAAGGCCTGTCAGAGCCTGCTGCTGTACGAGAGCGACATGGCGCTCGCCGGCGGCGTCTCGATTACCTTGCCGCAGAAGCGCGGCTACCAACACCTGGAAGGCGGCATGGTGTCCGCGGACGGCACATGCCGGCCTTTCGATGCCGATGCCACCGGCACCATCTTCGGCAGCGGCGCAGGCGTCGTTCTGCTGAAGCGCCTGGAAGACGCCATTGCCGACGGCGATCATGTCTATGCGGTCATACGCGGTAGCGGCGTCAACAACGACGGCGCCGGCAAAGTCGGCTTCACCGCGCCCAGCGTCGCCGGCCAAGCGGCCGTGATCGAGATGGCGTTGGCAGCCAGCGGCGTCGAGGCGCGCTCGATCTCCTATGTCGAATGCCATGGCACGGCGACGCCCATGGGCGATCCGATCGAAATCGCCGGACTCACCAAGGCGTTCGCGGCCGGCACCCCTGATCTGCAGTTCTGCGCCATCGGATCGGTCAAGAGCAATGTCGGGCATCTGGATGCGGCCGCCGGCGTCACCGGACTCATCAAGACCGCACTGGCGCTCAAATACCGGCAGCTGCCGCCGTCACTGCACTACCGCAGCCCGAATCCGCAAATCGACTTCGCGAACACGCCGTTCTTCGTCAACGACACGCTGAGACGCATGGCCGCAAGGCAGCGGGCCGCGGCGCGCCGGCGTGAGCGCCTTCGGCGTCGGCGGCACCAACGTCCACGTGGTCCTCGAAGAGGCGCTCGGCGCGGCAGCGGCCGCCGGTGCGGAAACATCGGCACCCACGACGGAACTTCTGGTGCTGTCGGCGCGCAGCGCGGCGGCTCTGGAGGTGGCGCGCCGCAATCTGGCCGCGCATTTGCGCGATTCCGGCGGCTCGGCACTGGCCGACGTGGCCTACACGCTGCAAATCGGGCGCCGTGGATTCGATCATCGGGCGACCATGGTCGTGCGCGATGCCGCGGATGCCATCGCCAAGCTCGAGGCGCCCGACGCAAGCGGCACCTACACGGGAGTGCGCTCAAAGACGCAGGGCGAAGTCATTTTCATGTTCCCCGGCCAAGGCGCGCAATACCCGGACATGGGCAGGGACCTGTACGAGCGCGAGCCGGAGTTTCGCCGGCAGATCGATCGCTGCGCAAAAATCTTGAGGCCGTTGATGACCGACGATCTCTTGAGCTTGCTCTACCCCGCGGTGAACTCCGATGAGGCCAAACAGCGCTTGATGTCGACCGTGGCGGCGCAGCCGGCGATTTTCTGCGTCGAATTTGCGCTGGCCAGATTATGGATGAGCTGGGGCATCCAGCCGCGCGCCATGATCGGACACAGCATCGGCGAGTTCGTCGCCGCGGTGATCGCCGACGTGCTGTCGCTCGAGGATGCATTGCAGTTGGTGGCCCTGCGCGGCCGCCTGATGCAGGCATCTGCCCGGCGGCGCCATGCTGGCGGTGCGTCTGCCCGAATCCGAAGTTCTGCCGCTGCTGCCGGCCACCCTGTCGATCGCGGCAGTCAACGGTCCGTCTCTGTGCGTTGTCGCCGGCCGCTTCGAGGCCATCGACGCATTCGAGAAACTGCTGACATCCCGCGGCACGCGTCAGTCGCAGGCTGCACACCTCGCATGCATTTCACTCCGCCATGGTCGATCCGGTGATCGCACCGCTGCGCGAGCACCTGCGCGGCGTGAATCTCTCGGCGCCGACCATGCCGTATGTGTCCTGTGTCACCGGCGACTGGATACAACCGCCGAAGCCACCTCGCCGGATTACTGGGCCCGCCATGCACGCGCCGCAGTTCGCTTCGCCGACGGCATCACGAAAGTCAGCCAACTGCCCGCCGCGGTTTTCTTGGAAGTGGGTCCGGGGCGACTCTCTCGACACTGGCGGCGCAAGCCACCAAGGCCGCAACATACCCGCGTTTCCCTCCATGCAGGACGCCGCACGCGAACGTGGCGATCGCGACTGTCTGCTCGAAACCGCGGGTCGTCTTTGGATTCAGGGCATCGTGCCCGACTGGCACGTCATTCATGGCGCGCCGCGAGTTCGCGTTTCGCTGCCGACCTACCCGTTCGAACGCAGCCGACACTGGCTTGATGCGCCCGCTCCCGGCGCGTCCGGCGCTCATATGGAACCCTCGCAGGCGCCGGCCGGCGCGCCGCCACTTCAGACCCGAGACATCAGGGTGGAGCCGATTCCCGTGGACAATCGCATTTCAGATCTCAGCAATATGCTCGCCGACATCTTCGAGGAGTTGTCCGGCGAACGGCCGGCCCCCGGCGAGCAGGCCACATTTCTGGAGATGGGCTATGACTCACTGTTCCTGACCCAGGTGGCTCAGAAGATTCAAGCGCAGACGAAGGTGAAAGTTACTTTTCGACAACTGCTCGGCGAGTACGCCAGCCTGCCGCGGCTCGCGGGGTACCTGGCGCAACAGCTACCCGCCGCTGCACCCGTGACGGGCAAACTTGCTGTGCCGGCCGGCGCGGCCGGCATCGCCGCCGCCGGCGCAAGCAGCACCACTGCCGTGCGCAGCGCACAGATGAACAAGAACATCGGCGCCACCGCCGGCGGCGTGGAAGAGATCTTCCGCGAGCAACTGGATGCAATGACGGCATTGATCGATCGGCAATTCGAAACACTGCAAGCGCTCTCGACCCTGCCGTCCGCGGCCGCTTCGGCAGGCGCAGCACTCGCGGCGTCTGCCTCACCCGCAGCCTCTGCCTCACACGCGGCGCCTGCCTCACCCACGGCGCCTGGCGCACCTGCCAAGCCAGCTGTGCAGCCCTCACGCTTCGCGGTATTTGCCGGCGGGCAGCAATCCACAAATACCGGAACGAGTCAGCAGCAGCTCGAATCATCGACAAGCTCATCGCACGCTACACGAAGAAGACGGCGGGATCGCAAGCGCTTTACGCAGAAACACCGCGCGCCGCTGGCCGATCCGCGCGCAGCCGCGGGCTTTCGCGCCGAGTGGAAGGACATGGTGTATCCCATCGTGGTCGCCTGGCGCAGGCGGATCGAAGCTGATGGATGTCGACGGCAACGAGTACGTCGACCTGGTCAACGGCTTCGGCCAGACGGCGCTTCGGTCATTCGCCGCCCTTTGTCGTCGAGGCGGTAAAAGCGCAGCTCGACCGCGGCTTTGCCATCGGTCCGCAGGCGGAACTGGCGGGCAAGGTCGCGCAATTGTTCTGCGAAATGACCGGCAACGAACGCATGACCTTTTGCAATACCGGTTCCGAAGCCGTGATGGCGGCGATGCGCATCGCACGAACGGTCACCGGCCGCGAAAAGATCGTCATATTCAACGGCGACTATCACGGTCAATTCGACGAAGTCTTGGTCAAGGGCGTGCAGCGCGGCGGCGCCGATCCGCGCTCCATGCCGGTGGCGCCGGGCATTCCCGGCTCCGCGGTCGAGAACATGATCGTGCTCGAGTACGGCACGGCGCAGACGCTGCAATGGATTCGCGACCACGCCGATGAGCTTGCCGCCGTCGTCGTCGAACCGGTGCAAAGCCGTCATCCGAATTTGCAACCTTTCGATTTCCTGCGTGAGGTGCGCCAAATCACCGAGGCGTCCGGCACCGCCTTCGTGATGGACGAGGTCGTCACCGGCTTTCGCGTGCACCCGGGCGGCATGCAGGCGGTCATCGGCATACGCGCCGACCTGGCCACCTACGGCAAAGTCGTCGGCGGCGGTCTGCCGATCGGCGTACTGGCCGGCAACGCTCGCTTCATGGATGCACTGGACGGCGGCCAATGGCAATTCGGCGATGATTCCATCCCCGAAGTAGGCGTGACTTTCTTCGCCGGCACCTTCGTGCGCCATCCGTTGGTGCTGGCCGCCGCATGGGCGGTGCTCAATCACTTGAAGGACTCAGGGCCTGCGCTGCAGGAGACGCTCAACAAAAAGACCGTCGGCCTTGGTCGCAACGCCTGCGCGCGCTGTTCGCGACGGTGTGGCTTGAGCCGCAGATCGAGAGCTACGCCAGCTGGTTCTTCTTTCACCTGCACGACGAACATCCGCTCGCCGCACTGCTGTTCTATCACCTGCGCGAACGCGGCATCCACATTCAGGACGGCTTCCCGTGCTTTTTGACGACGGCGCATTCGGATGCCGACTTTGAGCGCATTTACTCGGCATTCGCGGACAGTCTGGCCGAGCTTGCGACGGTCGGCATCGTCGGCATTGCCGACACACCGGTCCGCTGCCGCCGCTCGCGCGGCGGTCACCTGCGATCGGCGCCGGTTCCGCGGTGCCTCCGACGGAAAGCCAGCTCGAGATTTGGTTGTCGGCGCAGATGGGCGACGAAGCCTCATGCGCGTTCAACGAGTCGGTCAGTCTGCGGATGAACGGCCAACTGGATACCTCAGCGCCTGCAATGTGCGCTATCCGGCATTCGTCGAACGCCATGATGCGCTGCGCGCAACCTTCAGCGTCACCGGCGAGGAAATGCGCATCACGCCGGTACGCGCTTCGACTATCCGTTCTTCGGATCTTTCCGGCGCCGGACCGCGGCGCCGATGCGCGCTATGCGCTGCTGCTCGACGCCGACGCGCGAACCCCGTTCGATCTGGTGGCAGGGTCCTTGCGTGCGCGGTCATCTGGTAAAACTCAGCGCCGATCGTCATGCCTTCATGTTCACCGCCCATCACATCATATGCGACGGCTGGTCGATCAACGTGATCGTCGATGAACTAGCGAGCACCTACACTGCGGCCCACGGCGGTGGCAGTGCCGCATCTGCCCAGTCGCGCCTGTCCTTCGCGGCTATGCGCGGACGCACAGACGCAACGCGATCCGAACGAGCTTGCCAAAACCGAAGCAATATCTGGCTCAGGCAATTCGCACAGCCGCCGGCGTTGCTCGAACTGCCCACCGATCGCATCCGGCCGACGCATGAAGACATTCAATGGCGCGAGCCTCTGTCGCCGCATCGATGCCAGGCTATATCAAGCCGTCAAGAAAGCCGGCGCGCGCCAAGGCAGCACGCTGTTCGTCACGCTGCTGGCGGCGTGTCCAGGCACTGATGGGCAGGCTGGCCGATCAGACTGAAGTGGTCATCGGCGTGCCGACGGCCGGTCAATCGCTGCTCGAGGATCAGATCCTCGTGGGCCACTGCGTCAACTTCCTGCCGATTCGCGGCGCTTGGAATCGCGAAACGAGCGTCGCTGAATATTCTGGCGGCGACGGCCAAACGGTCCTGGATGCCTATGAGCATCAGAACTACACGTTTGGAACGCTGGTGCGCAAACTCGCGTTGCCGCGCGAACCCGGTCGACTGCCGCTCGACGGAAATTCAATTCAACCTCGAGCGCCTGGCGGATCGCATCGAACTTGCCGCAACTGACGCATCGAAGTGGCACCCAACGCCAAGGCATTCGTCAATTTCGACCTGTTCCTGAACGTGATCGAATCGGCCGAAGGGCTGCGCATGGATTGCGACTACAACACCGATCTGTTCGACGCGGCGACCGTCGCCCATTGGCTCGACTGCTACCAGGCACTGCTCGAAGCCTATTGTTGCCGATGCCAACCAGCCCCTGGTCAAAGCGCAATCTGCCTGCCGGCGTCCGAACGGCAGCAGCTGCTGATGGAGAATCAATCGCACGGCGTGTCGACTTCCCCCGGGATCGCAGCGTGCACGCGCTGATCGAGGCGCAGGCGATTGCGACGCCGCATGCCGATCGCAGCGCAGTTCGGCGAGGCTACCTTGAGCTACGAGGCGCTCGATCGCCGCGCCAATCAACTGGCGCATCTGCTGCGCAGCCGCATCAAGGGCGCGACCAGTCAGGCAGACTGGTCGGCGTGTCGGTCGAGCGATCGCTCGACATGCTGGTCGCACTGCTCGCGGTCATGAAGGCCGGCTGCGCCTATGTGCCGCTGGATCCGATGCACCCGCCGGCGCGCCTGCGCCACATTCTGGACGAAGCGGAGGTCGCGGCGCTGATCTCCGACGGCATCAGAGAACGCCGCCGCTGGTCGGCGACGGTGTACCGGTCATCGATGTGCGCAAGGATGCAGCGGCGATCGCGGCGGCACTCGTCCGTCGTCACCGATGGCGCAGGTGAGCGCGGAGAGTCTGGCCTATGTGATGTACACCTCGGGCTCGACCGGTCTGCCGAAGGGCGTGGAGATATCGCACCGCGCGGTCGTCAACCTGTTGACCTCGATGGCGCGAAGTCCGGGACTGCGTGCCGACGATGTGCTGTGCGCGGTTACCACGATTTCCTTCGACATCGCCGGCCTGGAATTATTTTTGCCGCTGATCGTCGGCGCCAAGGTGGTGATCGCCGAACGCGATGCGATGCATCGACGGCTTCAAATTACTGGCCCGGTTGGAAACGGTCGGCGCGACCGTCATGCAGGCCACGCCGGCGAGCTGGCGCCTGCTGTTGGAAGCCGGCTTCCGCGCGAAACCGGGCTTCAAAATGCTGTGCGGCGGCGAGGCGTTGCCGCGCGAGCTGGCCGATCGGCTGCTCGAAGGTGCGGGCGAGCTGTGGAACATGTATGGTCCGACGGAAACCACGATATGGTCCTCCTGCATACGAGTCGACGCGCAATGAGCCGATCACCATCGGTGCGCCGATCGCCAACACGCAGTTTTACGTGCTGGATCGCAACGATCAGCCGGTGCCGAGCGGCGTACCGGGCCAGCTGCACATCGCGCGGCGACGGCGTGGCTCGCGGCTACTACAAGCGCGCCGAATTGACCGCGGAAAAATTTCTGCCGAATCCTTTTGCTGCGGGCCGCATGTATCGTACGGGCGATCTCGCGCGGTGGCTGCCGCACGGCGGCGTCGAGGTGCTGGGCCGGATCGATCATCAGATCAAACTGCGGGGCTTTCGGATCGAACTCGGCGAAATCGAATCGGTTCTGCTCCAGAAGGCACCGCTGAGCGCCGCCGCAGTCATGCTGCGCGAGGATGCACCGGGTGCGCAGCGATTGAGCGCATATTATGTCGACGCGAGGCGATGCCACTGTCTCGCCGGACGACCTGCACGCGTTACTGGCCGAAAGCATGCCGGAGTACATGATTCCCTCTGCATGGGTGCGGATGGAAGCCCTACCGCTGTCGCCGAACGGCAAGCTGGATCGAGCCGCCCTACCGATACCGGAAGCGACGCAGGCTGCCAAAGAGGATTACGTGGCGCCGAGCGGCGCCACCGAAGTCGCGCTCACGAAAATATTTGCGGAGGTATTGCACATAGAGCAAGTCGGAGTAACCTCGGACCTTTTGAGATTGGGCGCAGACTCGATTCAATTATTTCAAATAACGGCGCGGGCAAACCGCGGGGGCATCAAAATAACCGCCAAACAATTGCTGCAACTTCGCAATGCCAGGGCGTTGGCCGCGGTTGCGGACAGCACCGCTCATGCAGGCGATGCGCCGAATGGACCGTTACTGCCGACTCTCGCTCAGTTCCAGCGCACACGCCGCACTGGAACTTCCGTCGGGCGCTGACGGCATGGCTGAGTCGGCAGACAAACTCTTCGAAACGCCGCCAAATAACGCGGCGGAGCACGCGGCTGTCGCGGAACCGGAGGCCGCCGCAGACGTTGACGGCATCGCGGCGCGTAATGAGTTCCCCTGTTCCATCGCGCAGGAGCGATTTTGGCTGCTGGATCGCCTCGACCCAGGCAACTCCTCGTACAACGTGGCCGTACGTTGGCGATTGGAGGGCCGTGTCGCCACCGACGTGCTGGAGCAAGCGTGGCTGGCGATCATTGGACGGCACGAAATACTGCGCACCACGTTTCGCGACGACGGCGGCGTTCCCATCCAGTGCGTATCGGAAACCGCGAAATTTCGTCTGGATGAGATCGACCTTGGCAACCTGGCTGCGGAGCAACAACAAGCCGAGGCCGATCGGATCGGAATGATCGAAGCACGCGCGCCGTTCGACGTCGCGTCGGGTCCTCTGCTGCGCGCCAGCTTGCTGCGATTTTCACCCACCAGCGCCATCATCCTGGTCACCACGCACCAAATCGTATCGGACGGCTGGTCGATCGGCGTCATGGCGCGCGAGATGGGAGTCATCTACCACGCCCTGCGCGCTGGGCTGCCCATTCCGTTGGAACCGCTCGCCATCCAATATGCCGACTACACGCTGTGGCAGCTGGAATGGCTGCGCGTTCGCGGCACCGATGCCGAGACAAAGTACTGGCTTCAACAACTGGCGGGCGTCAAGCCCTTCAAGGTCATCGCCGATCGTCCGCGGCCCGCGATCCCGACGACCAGCGGCGCGATCGCATCGCGCCTCCTGCCGCGCGATCTCACGGATAGAGCCCAAGCCCTGACCGCGGAACGCGGCATCACGCTGTTTGCAGCGGCCCTGGGTTCGCTGTGCGTGACGTTGTCGCGATTCACGGGCGCCAGCGAAATTGTGCTGGGCACCCAAGTGTCGGATCGGGACCAGGTCGAACTTGAAACCATGGTCGGGCAGTTCGTCAATTCGTTGGTGTTGCGCAATGATCTGAGCGGCGATCCCAGCTTCAACGAAATTTTGACGCGTCTCAGCGAGACCTCGACGCACGCGCTGGAACATCGGCATATCCCGATAGAACGCCTGTTGGGAATGGTCAAGGGTGAACACAGCCACTCGAACAGCCCGGCGATCTCGGTGAACTTCATCTTCCAAAAGACCTTCATTCAGAACACGGATTACGCCGATTTTGCATTGATCGACATGCCCTCGTTGCCGGCGGGTGCCATCTACGATTTGAATTTCTTCATGGTCGAAAGGCCGGACGGTTGGCGATTTTCCTGCCAATACAATACCGATCAGTTCGAGACTGCGACCGCCGATCGGCTGTTGAGTTACGTGCAAAATGTGATGCAAAGCGCGGTGGCCAACCCCAAGGCGCGTCTTTCGGAGTTGTCGGTCAGCCCGCCCGGCGAGGCCAGACTGTTGCTCGGCAAGATCAACGATACGCGCATGCTGTATCCGCGCGAGTTGACCTTGGGAAAACTGTTCGAGATCCAGGCAATGAGGGCGCCGGCAGCGACCGCCGTCATGGTCGGCGCGCGCGAGCTCAGCTACGGTGATCTTGATGCGGCGGCGACACGATTCGCGCAATTTCTCCAGGAGCGCGGCGTTGCGCGGGGCGCACGCGTCGGGGTTTGCTTGGCCCTGACGATGGAATTGCCGATCTGCCTGATCGGCCTGTTGCGAGCGGGCGCAGTCTACGTCCCCATGGAACCGTCGGATCCGCCGCGCCGGCATCAAGCTTTGGCCGCAGCAGCCAAGATTTCTTTCATCATTGGCCGCAACCTCGGCACTCAGGCCAAGTATCACGGCAGCGTCAGATTGCTCGAGATCGACGATGCTCTGTCGTTCAAGCCGGGCAGCAGCAGCGTCCAAAGTGTGCCGTTGGAATCCGATGCGCCTGCGTCGCTGGTCTATGCGGCGGGCGGTTTCGATGCGCATCACGCCGTGCTCATCTCGCACCGCAATTTGTCGAATCTCATCTGTACCTTGGCCAAACGGCCCGGCATAACTGATCGCGATGTTCTGGTGACCGACCGCGCGCCGACGTTGTGCCGATCGATGTTCGAAGCATTGCTGGCGTTGCTGACCGGCGCCCGACTGGTGATCCCTGAAGAGCGCGATCTTGCCGGCAACCGGGCACAGCTGCGCTTCCTGCAACGCAGCGGCGCAACGATGATGTTCGGCAGCTCGCAGACTTGGACGAACTTGTTACGGGCCGGATGGATCGGCTATCCCGCCCTCAAGATGGTATGCGCGGCGGCGGACTTGACTCCGCGGCTTGCGGATCAGCTGACCTCGATGGACGGCGAACTGTGGGCGCTGTACGGGATTCCGGAAGTGTGCACGTGGTATTCGATCCAGAAGCTGATGCCCCGCCAATCCCTCGCACAAGTCGGCGAACCGATCGCGAACACGATGCTTTATGTGTTGGATTCGAGAATGCAGGTCGCGCCAGTCGGCGCAACGGGCAACCTTTACATTGACGGCGATGGCCTTGCCGAGTCCGACCTTTTGGTGGCCGATCCTTTCAACGCCGGCGCCGATGCCAAGCTCAAGCGCACCGATTCGCCTGCACGCCTGCGCGCGAATGGCCTGATTGAGCTGCTGCCCGCCGCCGCCGCAGTGTTCGTGCACCGGGGCAGGCAGATCGAACCTGAGGAGATCGAGGCCGAATTGCGCCGCGACCCGGAAATAGCCGACGCGGGAGTCGTGCAGCGACATAACGCCGCCGGCGACAGCGTGATCGGCGCCAACGTCGTTTTGCGGCGCCAGAGCACTGACATCGACCCGGATACCGTCGAGCGCATCCGTAACCGCCTGGCCGAGTCGCTGCCGGCAGCAATGCTACCCACCGACTACGCGGCCTACTCGACCTTGCCCCGCAATAAGCACGGCGATCTGGACCGGCAGGCGTTGCGACACTTACGCACCGGCGGCGCCGCCGCGAAGGATATCCAGGCGTCCGGCGATATAGAGATTTGCCTCCTCGACTTGTGGCAGTCGATGCTCAAGGTTCCGGTCATTGCAGTGACCGACAATTTCTTCGAAATGGGCGGCCATTCCCTGCTTGCCGCACGCATGTTGACCCAGATCGAGAACATCTTCGGGCGCCGTATCCCGCTCGTGACCTTGTTTGCCGCCCCGACCATCCATGAACTGGCCAAGGTGCTGGCACAACCGGATGCGCGTACGTTTGACTTCCGCCAAATGGTGAAATTACAGCCGAACGGCTCAAAGCCGCCGTTGATAGCGATCAACAACACCGGCAACTATTACCTGCTGGCAAAGTATTTGGGGCCCGATCAACCCTTTATTTCGCTGCAAGTTTTCGACCCCTCGACCAAGGGCGCGCACATGCCGCAGACACTTGAGCAGGTTGCGGCCGAATACGTGCAGCTGATCCGGCGCGTTCAACCCAACGGCCCTTACAGCCTGATGGGCTGGTGTGTCGCAGGGGCGTTGTCCTTTGAGATCGCGCGGCAACTCGCCGACGCGCAACAAAAGGTCGCTCATCTATTCTTGATGGATTCTTGGATACCGCGCTACATCGAGCGTCAGCCGCCGCTGCGCAGATTCATCAGCGACTACACGCTGCGCTGGCAACTGACCTGGCAGGACTGGGGTAACCGAAGATCCATCGGGGAGTTCATCAGCAGTCGTATCCGCGTCAAGAAGCTGAAGCGCCTGTGGTCACGGCTGTTGCGCCGGAACGGGTACGCGAATGCCGCAGCTGCCGCGCAACAAACCAGCGAAGATTACGATCGCTGGTTGCTGAACTACCTGCAGGATCTCACCGCGAAATACGAGCCTGGCACCTACGGCGGCCTGGTCACGTTGTTTCGCAGCCAAAAGGAACCTACCGGCCTGTTTTTCGATCCCGAAGCCGGCTGGGGCCGATTCACCACTGCCGGCGTAAAGTTGTACAAGGTAACCGGCGATCATCTTACGATGTTCCAAAACAAGGGCGCCGAGGAAATGGCCGAAGTTATCGGCACCCTGCTCGATCGCGAGCGAGCCTGAGAATCTGGCCCTACCAGCCGAACTTCGCGGATTCGATTCCGCTAGCGACGCAGGACGCTGCGCAAGGTTGCCCCTACGGTGCTTCGTGCCGGAATCATCAAGCGCATGGCGCCGGCCTTTACCGCATCGACCGCCGGCCGCTTGCCCGGTTCGGAGGGTAGGAGCCCAAACTTACGCAAATAATAGTTGTAGGCGCGTGTCCGCCCGCGCGCACGGGTGGCGTCAGTCTCAAAAACGAAGGCGTACGAAATCGACCGCGAGCCATGGGTCACCACCCAGTGCGGAGAGTTCTGCGGCTGATGAAATCCGCTGCCTGCGGTCAGCGTATAGACATTTTCGTGCTCGGGCTTACAGGCATGTAAATTGACATTGCCGATGCTCACTTGACCTTGCAGGTAGAACCGTTCCAGATCGGCTTCGGGCAGCGTGGCGGGATTGTAGACGTGGTAGGTCTTCTCGCCCTCTATTTGCGTGAAAAAATTGATTTCTGGATCGAAATGTACCGGCGTGGTCGACGCGGCGGAAGTAATGAAAATTCCCGATTCCAAACGAATGAGCCGCTCGCCGCGCAATCCGCCGCGCGCTTCCATGACTTGCGCGAACAATTCGTCGAGCAGTCGGCGGAATCGCGGGTCATGATTCTCGGCGCGCTTGAGAAGAATCCGGTACGCACCTGAATCGAGCCGATTGAACGCCTCGCTCGCCGAGCACATGCCATGCGGCACAGTAAAGAATTTCGTGTCCGCCGCCGGTGCGCCGGCCGATACGAAGAAATCGCGCGGATGCCGGTCGAACTCCCGCGTCAATTTGAGCAGCGAGTCGTTGCTGAACTCGTCGAGCCCGCTCAAGTTATGAGTAAAGCGAAACGGCCTGCGATCGAAATCCCGAGCGATCACGCCGGCATCGATCAGCAGTCGGGCACCGTTCAATTGCTCACGCATGGATGGCTGCATACACAGCATTTTATCGCGAGTCCGACATGCTGCGATGCAGCATTCATCGGTTAAACCTGGGACCCCAGATTTGACAGATGAGACGGACCCTGGAAAGTGGGCGCCCGTCCGACTAATTGGCGCGCGACATGGATGGTGACGCGTCGGTGCTGCGACCATTGCCCGACAATCGTTTAAGAAACCTAAAGCCCCGCTTGACGAACACGAGCAACCGCGGCAGGGGGGTCCGGCAGAACGCAATCTTACGGACGTAGTTTTCGACATGCCACTCGGCGCGGGCGCCGGCCGGGAAGAAAATCGTATCGCCAACGCTCAAGCAACGTGTCGTGCCCGCGGCGTCTTTGACGACAACGCCGCCTTCGATCACATAGAGTGTCTCGTCGACGTCATAAAACCAATTGAATCGGCCGGCGGTACAGTCCCAGAGAAACGTCGTGGCCGTGCCGTCCGCACTGCGAGAGAGAACGTGATTGCGCGCGACGGGTTTGCCTTCGAGAACCCAGCCGGGATAGATCGGCGATGGGCTCAGAGTGACCTCTGCGGTCCTCATTTGATACCGCTCTCGACTGCCATGTCCACGTCCACCCCCATTGCCCTTATGACAGAAAAAACCCAACCCAGAGTGGTAGCTCGCTAGGAAAGATCCACCAGGCTGAGTTCAGTTTGAACAGACGAGATTCGGGCGTCGGTGCGGCAACGCACATAAAGATGCTGACCAACCTTCATCGCTCCTTAACTTCTTGCAAACAACTCGTCACTGACGATTTTCTTCATGATGGCTCTTGGGCCGCTCTGACTGAACACGTGGTCGCCGCCGTCTACGATGTGAATGCGGCAATAATCGCCGAGACGCTTGATGGCCGATCCGCCCTCTAGTTTGAGCAGATCAATGCCCGGCTCGTCACGTGCAAAAACGAAAACCATCTTCACGCCCCGCCTATATATTTCTTCCAATTCCCGCCCAAGATCGTTCGGCAAGCGTACATGCAGATGCCTTGCAAGATCACGAAAGGTGGACTCCAACACCAAAAGGGGGTGATAGAAGTAGATCTTTGCGATGCGCCATACATTGACCTTGCCGGCAAGCAGCCTCTTCCAGGCAACGCCCGAAAGCACCCGGCGACGATAAAGTCCGGGATTATGCACGACTTCTGCCAACTGCAGGTCGTCGAGCGTCATCCCTTCCTTCCAGAAATAATTCTGTGGATTGACCATCAGAATGCGGTTTATGGGGATCCCCGCCGCCGCCGCTCGCAGTGCATGGTACGCACCGGAACATAATCCGAATAAGGTGATATCGAGGGCGCCATAGCGTCCACGCAGCAACTCCACCGCCGCCCGAATATCGTCGAGCACCGCCCCGGGGAAAACTGCATTGTCCGGTTGTCCCGGCCGCGTCTGGCTGTCGCCAATTCCGGCCAAGTCCATCCGCAGCACGATGTACCCGCGGCGCGCCCAATCTCTGGCGAGCGTCACATGCATCCGATTGACGCCGATGTGGTAGTCGGCACCGGCGTTCAACAGAATGACCGCGCGCCGCCGAAGCTCCCCCAAGCCCGGCTCGGTAACGATGCCGAACAACCCCTCATCGACGCCAAAGAGTAACGGCCGTTCTGTAAGCTGCCAGGGCTGCGCGCTGCTTTCATCCTGCACCGGAATGAACATCGATGAGGATGCTGATTGCGGCTCGGGGCGCTGAAGGCCGTATTCAATGGACCGGCTCGACTCGAGGAGCCATTCGCTCGCCGCCTGAATCATTTCGCGCGGAACGGCTGCAAACTGCGGCGCTGTCATGATCATTTCGATCAGCCCCGGTAACGAAAGATAAGACGCGCGAATTCCCCCCTCCTGCAGTTGCTTTGCCCAGCCTTCCGCGCCCGGCAGGCTGTTGCCGTCGATCAGCAGCATGTTCGAGACGGTTGGCGGCGCACGCGTGGTCAAATCGCATTGCGCCAGGGAAACCAAAGTCGCGGCTGAAAATACGAATCCGCTGACCTCCATGGAACCATTCGCTTCCGTACTGTCGCTACGATCTGCGATCGTCCCCAGTGACGCCGCAAGCCGCACGGTTCGCAGTTCGCGCAAGTACCGGCGACCTTTGATAATGGGTGAAATGAGGATGGCGGACGTCACGGCACTGCACTGCTCCGCCGCCAGCGCAGCCAATAATGCGCCAAGCCTTACGCCAAGCACGCACACGCGAGCAACACCGCTGCGACGCTGCAATTCGTGAACGGCCGCAATGATGTCTTGCGTCCATACCGCCAGTTGATCGGCCTGCGAATCAATCTCGGCAGAATCACCTGTGCCCAAGTAGTCAAAGCTCAACGTTGGGAAACCAAGCGATGCAGCAGTCTCGGCAAAGGCCCTGAGGCCCCGTTGCGAACAAAGAGCCTCGTAACCGAATGGCTTACATATTACAAGACCGACGTCGCGCATCGCTCCTGCGGAAGGTGTGTGGAACCATCCAAATAGCTGGTGTTGACCCGCCTCGAAATAGATCGGCTTTCGCGCTCCCTGCGTGTGCATTCTGCCCGCCGCCACAGACTGGCTGGGCTCCTGTACAGTCGTTAGCCCTATGGAGGCCGCGGAACTCATGGATGATCCGTTACCTATTCCGCGTAATTGTCGCGTAATTGTAGCGCCACTTGAAGCCTTGCCTTCAGGTACAATCCGTCTGATCGCAATCCGAAGGTCCCCGCCCTTCACGGGCGCCGCAGCGGCGAATTTTATCAAATTGCCCAAGGGCAGATCCTAATCCGTCAGGCCCGCCCAAATCCCCTCGTCCTACCCTAATGCCTCGCCCCCAATCCCTCGTCCTGCGCGTTCCTAGCGGCGGCAGACGCAACTCGCCGTCAGACCTCGCCGACAAGTTGAATCAATGATGGAACTCTCAATTAAGAACATGAAAAGACTACAGAATCTGTAGTCCACCGTTCGGGGGAGATAGTAGTATAGGGTTCCTAAGCTGTGCAGTTTTGCCGGAGGTTTTTGGCGTGTCGATTCGCTCGGTAACCCCGTATTCCCGGCTTTGGGCGCTGCTTTGGGCACTTTGCTGCATCTCGGTTGCAGCCGCGCAGCCGCCCCGCCCGGCAGTCGATCCCGCCCAAGCTGGGTCGCCCTCGAGAATAATCGAGCTCGGGCCCGGCGACAGCGTCAATATCCAGGTTTACGGCCAGCCTGACATGACCACCACCGTTTATGTGTCGGATGATGGCACGATTCCTGTGCCCCTGGCGGGCCCGGTACAGGTTGCAGGAAAGTCACCATCCGAGGCCAGCCAGAAGATCGAAAAGGCGCTCAAGGACGGCAAATTCTTGCTCGATCCGCACGTGACTCTCACCGTGGTGGTTTCACGCAGCCAGCGCGTCAGCGTGCTGGGCCAGGTTGGGCATCCAGGCCTCTACCCGATCGAATCGAACATGACGATTTTTGATCTGCTGGCCCTGGCCGGCGGTGCCTTGGACACCAGTGCCGATGAAATATACTTATTGCGTCCCGACGCTGCCGGAAACGTCCAGCGCTACCCCATCAATTTGAAGGGTTTGGACGATGCCAAAAAATCGATACCCAGCCAGGCTTTGCGCGGCGGCGATTCGCTCTTCGTCCCGCGTGCCGAGCAGTTCTACATTTACGGAGAAGTGACCGCGCCGAACAAATACCGGGTCGAACCGCAGATGACGGTCATCCAAGCCATCTCGCGCGCAGGCGGCGTGACGCCGCGCGGCAGCGAACGCAGAGTGGACATCAAGCGCCTGTCCAACGGCAATTACATAACGCTCAAAGCGAAACTGAATGATTTGGTCAAACCCGACGATGTGATCCACGTCAAAGAGAGTATCTTTTGAGAACCATCCGGAACCTACCTGTTTTGGCAGTGGCAGCCCGACCTGACATGGCCTTGCAAGATCAAGGGCCGCAGATCATGTCGCAAGAGCATGCACCGGGTCTTTCGCTTGCGCAGATTTGGTCCATTGCCTGGGCTCACCGCAAACAAACCCTGGTGATCACCTTCGCCATTGTGCTCACCGCGGCTGCCATCACCAAAATGATACCGAAGACATATGCCGCCAAGGCGACCTTGATGGTCAATTATGAATCGAACGATCCCTTGGCCGCGCGCGGCATTCCCACCGGACCGGTCGCGACTTACATCTCCACCGAGATCGAGCTTATGCAGAGCAGCGAAGTTCTGCTTCCGGTGGTCGATAAGCTCAATCTGACGGCCGATAAGGATTATGCCTCGGGCTTCAACAGCAAGTCCGGCGGCGAATTACGCGATTGGGTGAAGGATGCACTGAGCAAGGATCTCGACATCGAGCAGGGCCGATTCGGCAGTCAGCTCATTTACATCACGGCTGCCGGACGCGATCCGGTGCTGGCGGCCTCCATTGCCAATACGGTTGCTGAGACCTATCTGGAGCAGCAGCGCCAGCGTGTGTTCGGCCCGGCCAGCGATAGGGCAAAAAACTATTCGCAGGAACTCGCCGAGCTCAAACACAAGGTGAGCGTCGCACAGGAGCAGGTCACTGCTTTCAGACAAAGAACCGGTGTGACCGACGCTTCCGCCCAAGCCAACAATGTGGAAGCGGATTTGCTGACGAGCCTCGAGCAACGCTACCAAGAGGCACAAAATCAGGAGCGTGCGGCGGAAGTGGCCGCGGGCGGCAATCGCACTGCGAATGAAGCGGTTTTGGGATCAAACCTCATTCAGACGCTGAAGAGTCAGCTGAACGATCAGAACAAGCAACTGGCGCAATTGCGTTCCACCTTGGGATCGGCGCATCCCAAGGTCATCGAAATGCAGAATCAGATCGTCGCCACGCGACACGCCTTGGCCGAAGAAACCTCGGCTTACGCGAACAATATTTCGTCGCAATTGGTCGCGGCCAGACAGCTGCGGCAAAAATTGGCGGCGGCCGTCGAGGAGCAACGCGCCAAAGTGCTCGCCGTTCGCAAGTTGCAGGATGAAGGCACGAAATTCGTACTGGAACTGGAATCGGCGCAATCAGTCTATAAACGCGCCCTGGACGGATATGATCAGATCATGTTTGCCTCCGGTGAGCACTACACCAACGTCAATTTTGTCAGCCGTGCGCTTCCCGTGATGAAGGCGATAAAACCCAACAAGCCCAAATTGGCGCTGGTCGGTGCATTGGCCGGCTTGCTGATCGGTTTGGCGGCCCCGTTCGGCTACGAACTGGTCTTCAATCGTCGCGTGCGCTGCAGAGACGATTTCGAGCGCGGCTTCGGAGTACCGGTCTTGAGTGAATTCCACGCGATCGACTTTGCACCGGGTTCCGCGTGACCACGCTGCCGTCCGAGGAATTCCTGGGTGGCTCGGCGGAAACCCCGAGCCCGGAAAGCGCCGCTCAAGCGGCACTGCTGGCGCGCTTCGGACTGTCTCCGGAAATGGTGCACGCGACTTATGAACTGATGCAAAGCACCTCGCTTGAGCTTTATCGAGGCGGCGCAACATCTCGGCTTCGTCACCCAAGAGCAGGTGGTGAATGCCATCGCCGCGCAGCGCGATCGCAAACCAGATGAGGCCGGCCTGATTGAAACCGCGATTCGAAGAATCGCCGCCAATAGACAAGTAATACCGGCGCAGGGAGAGAGGGTCAAGCCAGGGCCCCAGCTCATATTGGCTCACGACGCCGATAATCCGCGCAGCGAGAAAATTCGCGCGCTGCGAACCGAGTTGCTGCTGTTGAGTGAAGCCAGCCGCGGTGCGAACACCATCGCTCTCATCAGCGCCTGCGCCGGTGAGGGTCGTTCCCAATTGGCGGCGGAACTCGCCATTTCGTTTTCTCAACTCGGCAGGCGTACGTTGCTGGTTGATGCAGACCTGCGTCAGCCGAAGCAGCAATTGTTATTCAGCTCGACCAATGAAAGCGGTTTGGCCGAAGCGATCTCGCGCAATCAAAAGCCCTGGTTCCACCCGGTCGATGGCCTCCCGCAGCTCTCGTTGTTGACCTCCGGCGCCGTTCCGCGCAATCCGTTGGAACTGCTATCCGACGGGCGGTTTGCAAAATTGCTGGAAGACTGGCGCAAGGCCTATGAATTCGTGATTTTGGACACCCCGCCCATCAAAAGTTATGCGGACGGACTGGCCATTGCGACCTTGGCCGGCAGAGTGCTGGTGCTCAGCCGGGGTCAGCACACCTCCTTCAACGAAACCCGCGAATTGATGCGTCGCTTGGCAACGACACAATCGCAAATCCTGGGTGCTGTGATCAATTACTTCTAGTCTTCGCTGCTAGGCATTGGCAGCGCTCGGATTAGCCCCTTCCATACCCTCGCCGAATTCGCGCCCGCCACGACGCCGTCACTGTTTTATTGGACCAGCCGACCGTTTGCCGCCGGAAAGTGTGTGTTCGCGTCTTATGTTCAAACGAGCGCCTTCGCGCCATGCATTCACGCGCCGTTGCAATTCGCCGACACTTTGCGAGCCCTTGACGTGCGCGTTTAAATACCTGCTGAAAGAGCAAACCCGCCGAAAGGCGGCGACGCAAAGCCTCCGATCTGCGTGCCAGACAGCGGGGTTGCCGGTGAGATCGCTGCATGCGCTCCGTCGTCAAACCCAATGTCATTTGGTACGGGAACCGAAGCCAAGAACAAGGGAACCTGAGGTACGAAATGATATTGACTACGCGAATTGCAATCTCTCATCGAGTGGTAGCAGCGATTGCATTCTCACTGGCCCTCGCTGCGTGCGGTCAGGGCGTCACGACGAGCAGTCTCCCCACGGCGGAAGCTGCCTCGAGCCCGAGCCCATCGTCCGATGCATTGCAGTTCGCGACGGCAACCACCTCGGGTGCTCAGAACTCGGGAACGATTTCGTTGAGCGTCATGCGCACGGGTTCCACGACGGCTGCCGTCACAGCCAACTTTGCGACGGCGGACGGCACCGCAATTGCCGGCACCGACTATACGGCCACGAGCGGCACTCTACAGTGGGCGGCGAACGATACGACGCCGCAGACAATCGTCGTGCCGGTCAGCAACGCTGCGCCGTTTGTCGGCAGCAAGACACTCAAAGTGGCATTGAGCAACCCCACCGGCGGAGCCGCCATCGGCACTCCGGGCAGCGCAGCGGTGACGATTTCCGGCGACGGCTCCGCCACCGCGGCCAGCTTGCAATTTTCGGCATCGAGCTACACGGTTGCCCAAGCCGCCGGCACCATGACGGTGACCGTCGACCGCACCGTGGGCTCGAGCGGCGCGGTCAGCGTGGCCTATGCGACCGCCAATGGAACTGCCATAGCGGGCACTGACTTCACAGCGGCCAATGGCACGTTGAACTGGGCCAGCGGAGATTCAACGCCGAAGACCTTCGCGGTTGCCATCAGCAATGCGACGCCATTCTCCGGCAGCAAGTCATTCACGGTGGCGTTGTCGAACCCCACCACCGGCGTCACCCTCGGCAGTCCCAGCAGTGCCAGCATAAGCATTACCGGCGATGCATCGGGCACCGTCGGCAATGTGGAGTTCTCGGCTGCGAGCTATGCGGTCAATCAGACCGGCAGCGCCGTGACGGTGACGGTCAACCGCACCGGCGGCTCGAGCGGCGCGGTCGGCGCGTCGTACGCCACGTCCAACGGCAGCGCGTTGGCAGGAGCCGACTTCACCCAAACAACCGGTACGGTGCAATGGGCCAGCGGCGATGCAACCTCGAAAACCATCTCGGTGCCCGTCAGCGATACGACTTCGTTCTCCGGCACCAAGTCGTTCACGATCGCATTGTCCAATGCAACCGGCGGCGCGACCGTCAGCAGCCCAAATAGCGCCAGCGTCACCATTACGGGTAGCGGAGTCGCGGGCACGAGCGGGCCGAACCCCTCGGCGCCGACCTCGCTGGTGATGACGGGTCAGTCGACCAACAGCATCTCGTTGTCGTGGAATGCCGCAACTCCCGGCAACGCGCCGATCGCGAACTACAAGATCTATCGCAATGGTGCGGCGTATGCCACCACCACATCGACCACCTATACAGACACGAACGCAACGAACGCCAATTCGCCGACTCTGGGCAATGGCAATCCGCAACCCACCCTGACGATTGCCAATACGATCTACGCCTATGCCGTGTCCGCCGTCGACACCTCGGGCAATGAGGGGCCGCAGCAGTCGAACGCGACTTTTTGGGTCTATTACAACGGCATGTTCAACTGGCTCGGAGATTTCTCCTACCCCGGCGGCAGCATCAACATCGATTATGCCGATATCACCGGTGCCCCGGAGTCAGGAGCGGCCGATATCGATGTGAGCTTTACCGTAGCGCATGCCGGGTTCCAGCCCTACGCGGGCAAAACGACCACCGCGTGGGATATGGAGGGTGGCTCGTTTGGTTATATCTCGATGGATCTGAAGCCGACGTTTGCCGGACAAGATTGGGAGCTGTTCATCATCTCGCGGCTGCCGCCCGGAGATGTCTTCCCATCGTCCAACGTCATGCTCAGCAACTATGGCCCTGCTCCGGTGGTCGGTAAATGGGCGACCTACAAGATTCCCTTGTCAGTCCTCACCATCGGCTCCACGCACTTCAGCGGCTCGATCTCAGGCACCACGCTCACCGTCTCGAGCGTCAGCTCAGGGGTTGGCCTCGATGCCGGCGGCTATCTGACCGGTCCGGGTGTGCCGGCAGGCACCTACATCACCGCATTCAGCCAAACCGGCGGTGGTGCGGGAACCTACACCGTGGCAGGTCCGGGTATCACCGCCTCCACTTCCGTCCCCAGCACCGGCATGGTCGAGCAGCGCACCGGAATCTACAAATTCGGTCTCGTCGATCGCAACAATATTCTCAACAATAACTTCTACGTCGATAACATCAAATTCACCGTGAACTGACAACCATAAGCTGCGTGGATCGCCCATACGAACGATCCACGCAGCCTTGAGCCTTCGCGATATCAATCGGCGTAGGCTTCGCTTGGGATCCTTGCGACTCCCAGCGCAATTGAGCGCGATTCTTTTTTGCTCCGCATCGCTGATCACTCTTGCGCGCGCGATTGCTCCTTGCGCGCCGACAACTTTCTTGCATCTTTTATTTTTCGTTCTTACAACGAAGTTATTTACTGTCTTGTATCGCAGACATTTGCGAGGACTTGTAACGACCTGTTAAATACTTTTCATTGAAAGGGCAAACCCACCGAAAGGCGGGGACGCAAAGCTTCCGGTCTGCGGCTCAATAAGATGCCAGATAGCGGGGTTGCCGATAGGAATCGCCACCAGCGTGCTGTCGTCTTCCCAACATTCGTGTCATCGCGCGCGCCGAAAGCCAAACAGTTGGCAATGCGGAGACACTGATATGATGGGACAGGCGACAACGGCAAAGTATTTGATTCGATTAGCCGCGGCAGCGGCGCTTACATTGGCCTTAGCCGCATGCGGCAGCTCCAGCAGCGGCAGTTCTGCGCCAACTGATCCTGCGGCTGCCGCTTCACAACCGGCGCCTGCCCTCTCACAAGCGACTCCGGCCACTCAAAAGAGCGAGCTGACGCTTTCCGCCGAGAATTATGCTGCTGCCCAAAATACCGGGACGATATCGGTAACGGTCGAGCGCAGCGGAGCGACCACCTCTGCCGTCAGCGTTACTTATACGACGGCCTCACAGACCGCGGTTGCCGGAAGTGATTTCTCGAGCCAATCCGGCGTTTTGCAGTGGGCCGAGAATGATTCGACCCCGAAAACAATTTCCATCCCCATCGGCACTGCCACGCCATTTTTGGGCAACAAGACATTCGAAGTAATGCTCACCTCCCCCAGCGCATCTGCGCAAGTGTCCAGTCCTGGCTCAGCAGTCGTGACCATTACAGGTGCCAAGCAGATTTCACGCGGCACCCTGAGCTTGGGCGCATCCTCTTTCACGGTCGCACAAAATGTCGGCTCTCTCACGGTGAGCGTGAATCGCGTCGGCGGTTCCAGCGGATCGACCAGCGTGGCCTACGCCACCACCGGCGGCACGGCCGTCGCCGGCACGGATTTCACCGCAGCCAGCGGCACTTTGACATGGGCGGACGGGGATTCGGCTGCGAAGAATTTCTCGGTGGCCGTCAGCAATGCGGCACCGTATCTGGGAAGCAAATCATTCACGGTTGCGTTGTCCCATCCAAAAGCAGGCGCAACCCTCGGCAGTCCGAGCAGCGCAAACGTCACCATCAATGGCGACCAGCCGGCGCCTGTGGGCACGCTGGAGCTGGCCGCCGCCGAGCAGCACGGTGGCTCAAAACGTGGGCACGGTGGCTATTTCGGTCAATCGCACAGGCGGCTCCACCGGTCCTGCCAGCGTCGCATATGCAACCACCAGTGGAACGGCGGTCGCGGGTACCGACTTCGCCACGGCGAGCGGGACACTGCAGTGGGCGAGCGGTGATACCGCGCCGAAAAGCTTTTCAGTGGCCGTCACGAATACAACGCCGTTCTCAGGCAACAAGACCTTTACCGTGGCGCTGTCCAAGCCCAGCACCGGCGCCGCCATCGGCAGTCCCGGCAGCGCCAGCGTGACGATCGCCGGCGATGCAGCCCCGCCCGTGGGCAGCGTGGAACTCACTGCTTCCAGCTTCACCGTATCGCAGGCGGCCGGAAATGCGTCGGTAACCGTCAACCGCACGGGCGGCTCCAGCGGTGCGATCGGCGTGACCTACCAGACCTCGAACGGCACAGCCGTGGCGGGCACGGATTTCACCGCTTCCACCGGAAACGTTCAGTGGGCGAGCGGTGATACGGCGCCGAAGACGATTGCCGTGCCGGTCAGCAACACAACTCCCTTCTCGGGCACCAGATCCTTCACGGTTACATTGTCCGCGCCCACCGGTGGCGCAACGCTCGGCAGTCCCAGCAGTGCCGGCGTCGCGATTACGGGAGACGCCAAGGCCGCTGTGGGCAGCCTGCAGCTGTCCACGTCCAGCCTCACGGTCAACCAGGGAAGCGGTACGGCGACGATCACGGTCAACCGCACCGGTGGCTCCAGTGGCGCCATCGGCGTCGCCTACGCCACAGCCAACGGAACTGCCGTTGCAGGAGTCGATTTTACCGCGGTGAACAGCAGTCTTTCGTGGGCCGACGGCGATGCCGCGTCAAAGACGCTGTCAGTTCCCATCAGCAATGCGCAACCGTTTGCCGGCACCAAGTCGTTCAGCGTTGCGCTCTCGAGTCCCAGTGGTGGTGCGACGCTGAGCACTCCCAGCAGCGCCACGGTGGGGATTACCGGGGACGCCGCGCCGCCCGTGGGCACCTTGCAGCTTTCCGCCTCAAGCTACGCGGTGGACCAGAACAGCGGCGCGGTGGCTGTAACGGTCGATCGTAGCGGCGGCTCCAGCGGAGCGGTCAGCGTGGCCTATGCAACCGTCAATGGTACCGCGATCGCGGGGACGGATTTCACCACCACGGACGGCACTCTATCGTGGGCCGACGGCGATACCAGTGCGAAGACGGTGTCGATACCCATCAGCAACGCGACCCCGTTCTCAGCCAACAAATCGTTCAGTGTTGACTTGTCTGCCCCTACCGGCGGTGCCACTCTTGGCAGTCCAAACAGCGCCGGCGTCAACATTGCAGGTGACGCCGCGCCTGCCGTCGGCAGCGTCGCACTCTCGGCGTCGAGCTATACGGTCAATCAGACCAGTGGCGCGGTGACCGTGACCGCCAACCGCACCGGCGGCTCCAGCGGCGCGGTGAGCGTGGCCTATGCCACAACCAACGGCAGCGCGGTGGCGGGGACGGACTTTACGGCCACTACCGGCACCCTCTCATGGGCGACCGGCGATACGGCGTCAAAGACGTTTTCCATCCCAATAAGCAATGCCAGCCCGTTTGCCGGCACGAAGTCGTTCACCGTTGGCTTGGCAAGTCCCACCGGCGGCGCCACACTCGGCACTCCGGTCAGCGCCGGTGTGACGATCAACGGCAGCGGGTCGACGGTACCTCCTCCGACCGGTTCGAACCCCTCGGCGCCGACTTCCTTGGTGATGACGGGTCAGTCGCACGAACAGCATCTCGCTTGTCGTGGAGCGCCGCAACTCCCGGCAACGCGCCGATTGCGAACTACAAGATCTATCGCAATGGCGCGGCGTATGCCACCTCCACACGACCACCTATACAGATACGAATGCGACGAACGCCAACTCACCGCTTCCGGGCAATGGCAATCCGGACCCGACGCTGACGATCGCCAATACGGTCTACGCCTATGCCGTGTCCGCCGTCGACACCTCGGGCAATGAGGGCCCGCAACAGTCGAATGCGACTTTCTGGGTCTATTACAACGGCATCTTCAACTGGCTCGGGGACTTCTCCTTCCCCGGCGGCAGCATCACCATCAATTATGCCGATATCACCGGCGCCCCGGAGTCAGGCCCCTTCGATATCGATGTGAGCTATTCCGTCGTGCATGCCGGATTCCAGCCCTACGCCGGCAAGACGACGACGGCGTGGGATATGGAAGGCGGTTCCTTTGGTTACATCTCGATGGATCTGAAGCCGACGTTTGCCGGACAAGATTGGGAGCTCTTCATCATCTCGCGGCTGCCGCCCGGAGATGTCTTCCCGTGGTCCAACGTCACTGCTCAGCAACTATGGGCCGGCTCCGGTGGTCGGTAAATGGGCAACCTACAAGATTCCCTTGTCAGTCCTCACCATCGGCTCCACGCACTTCAGCGGCTCGATCTCAGGCACCACGCTCACCGTCTCGAGCGTCAGCTCAGGGGTCGGCCTCGATGCCGGCGGCTATCTGACCGGTCCTGGTGTTCCGGCAGGCACATACATCACCGCATTCAGCCAAACCGGCGGCGGTGCGGGAACCTACACGGTGGCAGGTCCGGGCATCACCGCCTCCACTTCCGTCCCCAGCACCGGCATGGTCGAGCAGCGCACCGGAATCTACAAATTCGGTCTCGCCCGATCGAAACAATCTGCTCCAACAATAGTTTCTACGTGGATAACATCAAATTCACTGTTGATTAGAAAAAGCGGCCGCCACGGGTGCGCCAGGATAGGCTAAGCTAAGCGAATCCTGGACGCACCTCGGCAAAGGGCTGCATCATCGATGCTATTGGTGCTCAAGGCTCTACTGAGGAGTCTGATCCTGCCGCCGGCTGGTCCGCTGCTGGTATCGATGCTCGGCGTATTCCTGATCAAGCGCCGCCCTGATGGCGGCGCGCGCCTGCCTCATCCTCGGACTGGGTTCACTGTGGTTGCTGTCGATGCCTGTGGTGTCCGATGCCATCACAGGTCTTGCCGAGCGCTATCCCGCTTTGGACTTAGGGCGCGCCGTAGGGGCGCAGGCAATCGTCATCCTGGGCGGCGGTGGCCAGATCACGCGCGCCCCGGAATACGGGGGCCCGTCCGCGCAACCGTTGTTGCTCGAAAAACTGAGCTATGGTACCTATCTGGCTCGAACAACCGGCCTGCCTATTCTCGTTACGGGTGCTCCGATCGAGGCCAGCGCGATGTGTGCCACGCTTCTTCGCAATTTCGACATGAGCGCGCGTTGGGTCGATGACCAGGCACGTGATACCTTCGAGAACGCTCGCAATTCTTCCCGACTGCTCAAATCCGATGGTGTCCATCGCGTAATTCTGGTCACGCGCGCCACCCATATGCGACGCTCCGTGCAGGAGTTCACGGCCGCAGGTATCGAAGTGGTGCCGGCGCCCGTGGGAATACTCTCCAAGCGCGGCCACGGCAATATTGAGCAATATGTGCCAGACTCAGTGGCTCTGGATCGTTCATCGGCAGCGATCTATGAGTTGCTCGGCGAACCCGTGCGAGTCTTTCTTGCCGCTTCACATCTTCGGCGACAGCCATGACTCGCGATATCGCGGAGGAAGCCTGCCGGTGAACGCTCTGACCATGCTGCCAATCGCAATGGCGCTCGTGTTGGCACTGCCGGCATGCGGCGGGACTGAAGTGGCCGATCCCCATTCAGCAGTTACGATCGCGCCTCAAAGCAGCGATTCGACGACGCCCGCTCCGAATGGTTCGAGCCCCTCGGCGCCGACTTCCTTGGTGATGACGGGTCAGACGCAGCACAGCATCTCCCTGTCATGGAGCCCCGCGACGCCCGGCAGCGCCCCGATCGCGCACTACAAGATCTATCGCAATGGCGCGGCGTATGCCACCGTCACGTCGAACACGTACACGGACAGGAACGCAAGAAATGCCAATTCCCCGCTTCAATCGGACGGTCCCCAACCTACCCTGACGAATGCCAATACGGTCTACGCCTATGCCGTATCGGCCGTCGACACCTCGGGCAATGAGGGGCCGCAACAGGCGAACGCGACTTTCTGGGTCTATCACAACGGCAGGTTCAACTGGCTTGGAGATTTCTCCTATCCCGGCGGCAGCATCAACATCGATTATGCCGATACCACCGGTGCCCCGGAGTCAGGAGCGGTCGATATCGATGTGCGCTTTACCGTAGTGCATGCCGGATTCCAGCCCTACGCGGGCAAAACCACGACGGTGTGGGATATGGAAGGCGGATCCTTCGGTTATATCTCGATGGACTCTGAAACCAACGCTTGCCGGCCAGATTGGGAACTCTTCATCATCTCACGGCTGCCGCCCGGAGATGTCTTCCCCTGGTCCAACGTGCCTGCTCAGCAGCTACGGGCCGGCTCCGGTGGTCGGTAAATGGGCGACCTATAAGATTCCCTTGTCGGTTCTCACCATCGGCTCCACGCACTTCAGCGGCTCGATCTCAGGCACCACGCTCACCGTCTCGAGCGTCAGCTCCGGCGTGGGCCTCGATGCCGGCGGCTATCTGACCGGTCCGGGTGTACCGGCAGGCACCTACATCACCGCATTCAGCAAACCGGGTGGTGGCGCGGGCACCTACACCGTGGCAGGTCCGGGCATCACCGCCTCCACATCCGTCCCCAGCACCGGTATGGTCGAGCAGCGCACCGGAATCTACAAATTCGGTCTGTCCGACCAAAGCAGCGCACAAGAAATCACTACTACGTGAACAACATTGAGTTCAGCGTCGATTGAAAGCCCTGACCTCGCTTGCAATATGGACACTCACAGAAAGACTTTGCGAATATCGGCGACAGCTGTTCTAGACTTCGCAGAAATCATCATGGAGTGATGCGTGTCCTGTCGTCCCGCCTTGAGCTTTTCAAGCTCCGGAACGCTCAGCGGCACGGTGCCCCAATAGCAAAGCGTCCGAACCACGCCGTCATCCCATTGGCCTGCCTGCTGCCCCGGGATCAATTGACTGAACATTCCATATAGTATGTATTCGGCGAAGACATGCTGAGACGCAACGACGACCTGCCAAGGTTTTCCGGCAATTTCTTCTATGCGATCGTGCATGGCCAGCACGATTTCGCGCCGCCACGGAATGACGTTCCCAATATAGTTGGTATCGTAGCTACTGTCTGGCTGCAGACCGAGAAGATCAGCACCCACTCGGTGCCACTCATCATTGTTTGCAATTAAACCCCTCTGCCCGGTTTCAACAAACAGCGGCACCTTGCCATCCTGTTCAAAGTCGCGAGGTTCATAGGGAGCGATAAAAAAAACGTCCGAATCCGTGCAGAGGAGTACGTCTTCCGGAACCACCAAGGGGACAGAAAGCTTGACAATCTGCTGCAAGATCCAATTTCTCACCGGAAGAGAACGCAGACTAAACCAGAACCGACGAATACCAGGAAGCCGGAAAAGCCATTGGGGCGCCGTTTCCTCGACGATCAAGATCGAAGTGCGCTCGGAAGCCAGTGGCTTGAACAGCGGAGCGTCGCGCCGGTCTACCACGATGTAATGCCGCACATGGGCAGGAACCCAGCGCTCGACGCTCTCTGCAAGCAACATGCAACGCTCCAAATCCAGTCTGAAGCTGGGAGTGATGAGCGCATAACGCTTCGACTGTTTCGGCTCGACCGACGTACTATTGATCATTTGATAAGCGATGTCCTAAGCTGTGCCCCATGGGTGCGTTGCATGTGACCTCTTACTTTAGCACGGTCCTGAACGCTCGACGGGAGCCTCAATGATGACGCGAGTTTGGACGGCTGCGATTGCCATCGTTACCATCGCTCTCATCATCCTTGGGTCCCGAAACTCACAGAATAAGCTCCCCGAGGTAGATGGCCGAGATCGCCAAGGCAGCGTGAGCGGCGGTGCCGCAAGCCGCAGCGTAAGATTCGATCGGCACATCCTTGTAGATCAATTTGGGTACCGTCCGGGTGACCCGAAAGTCGCAGTGATCCGCGATCCCGTGCAAGGTTACGATTCCAGCGATCGATTTACTCCCGGCCCAAAATACGAGCTGCGCCGCGCGGACGACGGGACAGTGGCATTTATCGGACCGCCGATAGCCTGGAGACACGGCGCGGTCGAGAGTTCGTCGGGCGATCGGGGTTGGTGGTTTGACTTCTCATCGGTGACCGCACCGGGCGTGTATTTTGTTCTCGATACCTCACAGGCGTTACGTTCCGCGACATTCTCCATCAATCAGCAAGTTTACAAGGACGTCCTAAAGGCCGCTGCGCGTATGTATTTCTATCAGCGCAGCGGCTTTGCCAAACAACCGCCCTATGCGGAAAAATGCTGGACGGACGCCCTCGCCTACATGGGAGCGGGTCAAGACGCCGAAGCGCGGGACATTACAGATCGAGATAACGCTCTCAAAGCGCGCAATCTCAGCGGCGGTTGGTTCGATGCGGGGGACACCACCAAATACGTGACATTTGCCGCTCCGGCGGTGCACCAGCTACTCACGGCCTATCAGGCGACCCCGGCCGTGTTTACCGACGACTCCAATATTCCTGAATCAGGTAATGGTATTCCGGACCTCCTCGATGAGGTCAAGTGGGAACTCGATTGGCTGGGGCGGATGCAATTTTCGGACGGAAGTGTTGCGCTAAAAGTCGGCGATATCATCGACACCAAGGGCGGCCCCCCCAGTACGGATCACAGCCCGCGCTACTATGTACCGGCCTGCACTTCCGCCACGATCGCGGCGGCCGGAATGTTCGCGCATGCCGCGCATGTATTCCAACAAAAGGATGCGATGGCCGCGGATGCGCACAAATTGCGGGCACGGGCGATTGCAGCCTGGAATAGCTACCAGGCAAGCCAGACCAAGCAGACGGCATGTGACTCGGGCATCGTACGGTCTGCCAAAGCCGACTGGAGCGAGGCCGATCAGAAACAGGAAGCAGTCGTTGCAGCCGTGTACCTATTCGCTATTACGGGCGATCAGGTCTACAACGACTACGTTGCGGCAAACTATCGCGAGACCAGGCCATATCACGACACCGGCTGGTCGCGCTACAACGCGGAGCAAGGCGAGAGCCTGCTTTTCTACAGCGCACTCCCGGGAGCCAACCCTACTCTGAAGCAGACCTTGATCGCTGACAAACTGAAAGACATGCAGAGCAATAACCAGGTGTACGGTTTTTCCCCGGATGACGACTTATATCGCGCGTTTATGCACGACCCGCAATACCACTGGGGCAGCAACGCCCCAAGAGCCAATTATGGCAACTCGAACTTGGACGCCGTGATTTACGGTCTGGCGCCCGATCGCGTATCAATTTATCAAACTCGCGCGCTGGAAATTCTGCATTACTTCCACGGTGTCAATCCATTCGCGATGGTTTATATGAGCAACATGTACGAATACGGCGCCACGCGTTCCGCCAACGAGATTTATCATGCGTGGTTTTGGCGGGGCTCGCCGTGGAGTGACGCGCTGACTTCGAAATGCGGCCCCGCCCCGGGCTTCGTTCCCGGCGGCCCGAATGCCAACGCCGGCAAGGACGGCGTGCCGCTATCGCTTGCGCCGCCGACCGGGCAACCACCGCAGAAATCATACAAGGACTGGAATGTCGGTTGGCCCGAAAGCTCCTGGGCGGTCACAGAGCCTGCCATATATTATCAGGCAAGCTATGTCAAATTGTTGTCGTATTTCTCCCAGTGATCGGAGGGTTCCGCATATGCTTGCGCAGCAAAACGACAATGGTCGCCAGATTGATTAGCTCGCCGACAATCTGGCCGAATAAGGCGGCGGCGACACCCCACCAGGCTATGCCAAACCACATTATAGGCAGCGCGAAGGCGGTACTTATCCCGACCTGCCATGCCAGCGACTTGAGCTGCCCCATGGCAATCAGAGCACATTGCAGGACGTCGCGAAAAAGGGCGACGATGCCAACTGCGGCCCACAGTAAGAGCAGCTTATCGCGACTGTGGATATTCTTATGCAAGACGTCTACAAAGAGCCAATCACGGCTGATCCAGACGAAGATGTAGTACGCAGCCTCCAGCAAACCTACAGCCAGCAGAAACATCAACAGCCTACGTACGAGTTTATGCAAACCGATTTGTGCATACCAGGTCGCGGCGCTTGGCGTCAGCAATGACGCCAAGCCGATCGTCAAAATCATCGCAGGCATCAACACCAGGCGCGTGGCATTGGCATCCGCAACCGCCGCCAGATCGAGGCGCGTAGCCAGCATATAGCTGTAGCTTTGACCGAGAAACCAATAGGTGCCGGTGCCGAACAACGACCAGAATCCAAGATTGCGGATGCGCGGCCATATCGATACAGCCTTATCCTCTTGCCATTCCCGGCCAATGGCGAGCGCTCGATGCGCGGCGGCCGCGCCTGCCCATGCGGCGACGGCGAGCGCGCCAATCGCGCCAATAATGATCGACTTTCCGAAAAAGAGCACCAAAATCACGCCCAGCAGCAGGGAGACGGCGTACACCGAATCGGCGCGGAGCAAAGTGTGCGGCCGAGAGTACATCAACAACACGGCGCGCAGGTACTCACGCCGCAGCGCCGCCCACCCTGCAAGGATTCCGGTCGCAATGACGGTTGCGAGTACCCCGCCTAACATGTGCGTCGCATAGCCGATCAAGGGCAGCAGGAGAAGCGGCAGTGCGATGAGACGAAGCACACGGCGCTGGATTCGCTTCACTGACCCGATCGTCTGCCATCGTTCATCGGACGACAATCCCGGTGTTAGGATCGCCAACGGTCCCGTCAACCACGAATTGTGCATCGACATGAGCAGTAGCAAAGCGGACTGCACCAGAACATATAACGCGTAGTCATGATCGCTGGCGTAGCGTATCACAGAAGGATCCCAACGAGAAAGTTGGTGGCGGACAGCACCACTTGATCGACTATTGCGGCGCTGAAAAGCGGCAACGCGCCGCGCCAGAAGCTCAGTTTCATCCTAGCTCTGATTTTGTAGTCGATTGCAGGCGGGGAATAGCACGCACGAGCGACGGAAAGAGCCAAATCGACATGCGGCGACAGCATAACAGCGAACCCGAATCCGTACACGATATTACCCGGACTTTTCCCACTCTTTTTACATAGCGTTAAGCCGCCGAGATAACATGGAGCCGCCATGCGCTACAGACCTAAGTCGTACTCGACCATTGGCCCGCGGGGCCGCACGGCGAGTGGCGCTCAGCATAAAGCAACCGGGCGCGACTGACTCCTGTCGAGAAATCGCAACGGCGGGATTTTACTGACTTTGATGGGGTGGGTCTTGCTTGTCTCCATGACCGTTCCGTGGAGCGTGTTCACACCCCTCGCCGAGCGAAATTTCGAGGGAGCATTTGGCGTCAATACCGGCGCCAGAACAATCAAACTGCGCTGCTCGCCATTGAGCGGCTACCATCGTATTGCGAAACTTGTGCGGCGCTACTGGCGCTTTTGCGGCAGCTGAACCGCTTCTTTATCGCTTTTTTAGTCTTGGTGCCGCTCAGTGTCCTATGGTCGATAAGCCCCGACGATACGCTGGCGCGTTTCGTCACGATACTGTCCGATAGTACTTGTATGGACCGCCGTCTGCATCGCAAGCTGGGAGCCGCAGCGCCTTCAGAATCGTGTTACGCCCGATCATCACATTCGTCATTCTGGGATCCATTCTGTTTGCAATCGATCTCGCCTGAATTGGCAATAGAGGTAGGCGAGGGAACGCTAAAAGACGCGTGGCGGGGATTGACGAGTCAGAAGAATGGATTCGGCCAACTAGCCAGTTTCGGAGTTATTTTCTGGATCCATGGCTGGCTGGCGAGGCAGGTCAAGCCATGGAAGGCGCTCCTGTTCGGCGGATGCGCAGCCGCCTGCGTCGTGTTCTCGCGCAGTTCGACATCGCTGATCGCGACGGTATTCGTGTCGACATTTCTTTTGATGCTGCTACGGGCGCCGTCGTCGTGGCGGCGAACCATGCCGTACTTGATCGCGGCATTCGCAACGCTGGTGTTGACCTATGCCCTGGCCATTTTGAAGCTTGTGCCAGGACTGGAAATTCTGTTGCGGCCTATCACCGCACTAACCGGCAAGGATTTGACTTTTTCGAACCGCAGCGTGATTTGGGACATCATCAAAGAGCACATTCAATTCAGTCCCTATCTCGGATCCGGCTATGGCGCCTATTGGATTGGGCCGGTGCCAACATCGCCGTCGTATACATTTCTCGGGCGCATGTATTTTTACCCGAATGAGGCACATAACGGGTACTTGGAAATGGTGAATGATCTTGGCTTCATCGGGCTTATCGTGCTATTGGGCTATCTGATTTTGTATCTGCGCCAAGCGTTGCGGCTTTTGCGATTCGACCGAAACCAGGCGGCCTTGTACCTGGCCCTATTCTTTCAGCAGGCGATCATAAATCTCTCCGAAAGCTGCTGGCTCATCGCCAACGCAGGCTTGAGCTTCACAATTATGACCTTTGCCACGATCGCGCTGGCCCGCAGCGCCGTGGATCAGCGCACAGCAGCGCCTGCGAGCGCCGCACTTGCGGCGAGGTCGTCAAGAACTACGGCCGTACGCGCGGTACTGCCATCCCCAAAGCACCGATAGCTTGCCAAAATTCGAAGCCGCTTTGACGTACCACGCAGCGGCACGGTGTCGCCCGAAAGGCAGCGCCACCAACACCATCCCCGCTGCCACCAGCAGTTGCAGTAGCGCCCGCAACACGAATAAGACGCATCCCACCCCGCTGATATTGCGAAAGCCGCCGCTGAGCGTGAAACGTGCAAAACCCTGACCCCCGCTGAGTGCGCGCAGTGCGAGATATCGCAGCGAAAGACGAGCGGGCTCGACGGGCTCGAATACCGGCGCCTTTTCCGTCCAGACTATCTTGGCCCCCTTGCGCGCGAGGCGAATCAGCAGGTCGGTATCCTCACCCGTCATGAGCCCAAAGCGGGCATCAAAGGGCCCGGCTTCGGCTCGCAGGCGATTCGCGCGCAGCAAAACATTGCCGAATCGCATGCGGTTGAGCGGCACCACAGCCACCCTCCGGCTGATGCGGAAAATCATAAAACCGCCCTTTTCGAATCCAAGCCGGCGCGTCGGGCGGGACCTGAGGCTCCACCGGCGCCAAGACCCCGTCGGCCCGACCAATGTCGACGGCCTGCAGCAGTTCGCGCAGCCATTCACGCGGCGCACGCTCATCATCGTCGATGAAAGCAATCCAATCGCCGGTTGCAAGCTGGACGGTGCGATTGCGTGTCACGGCAATGTTGGGTTCCGGCTGCACGTCATAGTCGACAGGGAATGGCGTGCCGGAAGCCCGGTATTGTTCAACAACGGATCTCGCGCCGCCGGCCGGATCGTTGTCCACCACCACCAACTGATCCGGAAGCCGATCTTGCCGCGCTATATCCTCGAGGACGACGCGCAGGCGCTCGTTGCGGCGAAACGTGGCCATACAGATGCTGACCCGGGCGGTTTCGGAGCGATCCATCACCGCCCCCGCTCGAGCGCATGATCGTCGATCGGCGCGCGATCCTCGATCGGCAACACTTCGATGCGTTTGAACTCGATGGGAAATCCATTCGACTGAATCGAAATGTAGCCGGACGCGAGTGCTTTGTCGGCGCCGGAGGCCATCAATCGGCGCGCATCCTCGTTGTTTTCATCCAGCATCAAGGAGGTGTATTCAACCACCAGCGCGCCATTTACGATCTGCCTGACATGATGGCTGCCGTCGACTTCCGCCAGGATCGTCACCCATCGGTCGTCGCGAATGGTCATGTCACCGACCTTGGAGCACAGCCCCTTTACCGGTGCGCCCCCGATGAGTACGTGCGTCCCGTTCTGGCAGACATCTCCGGTTGGCTGGCTGCCGATGATGCGCCCGCCGACAATATCGAATTCCACCGAGACTGGGAATTGCTGATCCTTGCGCATCGTATCCGGGGCTTGGCTATGAAGTTGGATGCCGCTGTTCTTGTAGGCCCATCGCGGCGCGCCCGCGGCCAGCGAGCCGACGAAGCGGTATTCGGCGCGGATCCAGTAATGCGAAAACTTTTGCTTGTAGAACAGGCTGCCGAATCGATTTTCAAACTTGTCGTAGTCTTGGTAGGACACCTTCAGCAGTCCGTTCTCGACACGAAAAGTATTCCGGTAGTTGTCGCCGAGCGCCTGACCGGCGATTTTTGCGGTCCAATCGGCAAGATCGTGGCCATTGAACAGGCTGATCCAGTTGCCGCTCGGCGCGGCCACAAGAACCTTTGGTTTTTGCGTGCACGCGACCAGCGCGGCAAACAGTGAAAAGAGCAGAACCCTGCGAATCATGACATTTGGTCTTGAAGAGCCCATGTTTCCGCATCAACTTGTGGTCGCGGAAACGATCACCGGCCGGGCGAACGGATCATTGCATGCGCGCATGGGGTCGTAGAGGCTCACGTATTGAATGCTACGGGATTCATCGGCGCCCTTTGCGAAGAAATCGCTCGATAACAAGAACATCGTGGCGAAGTTGTCTTCCAAGTGCTCCCGCCGCGTGCGCTTGTCGTTCGAGATGCCCCACTGTGCGGCGGGCGGCTTGGAGAACAGTGAATGAAAATGGTATTTCCAGCGATACCAACTCGGGCGCTTGGCGAGCATCGACCGTATGTAGTCCTTGGCGAAGGAGTGCAGGCCCGCGTCATCAAAATGCAAGAAACCGAGGCGGCGTCGGATGCCTGACACAATTTCCGATTCGGTCGCCAGATCAACTCCCCAAATGCCGGCAGCGGCGATCGCAACCACACCCAAACCACCGAGCAGAAAGCGACGACGTTTCATGTCAAGAATCCCGCCCCAACACGTGATCTGCAGCCCAAAGCGAAAGCGCGGATATCGTCAGGCTTGGATAGGCTGGGCTTGCCGTCGGATATGAACTGGACCCCAGAACCAGCAAATTGCGGTACTTGTGGTGCACCAAGTGCCGGTCCACCACGCTGGTGGCCGGATCGTTGCCCATCACCACCGTGCCTTGTATGTGGGCGGCGGTGCTTCCAAGGGTTACCGTGAGCAGCCGTTCTATCGGCAAGGCTTCAGACAGCTTGTCTACCATCTTGGGTATCTGACGAGCACCTTTCATTGCGTACTCGGAAAAATTGGTGAAATGCACCTTGGCAAGCCGAGGATTGGCCGGGCTGACCGTAACGGTATTCTCATCGCTCGGAATGTCGTCGAAAAGAAATCCGAGCATCAAGCGCTCGTTCCATCTCCCGGCCTGCAATCTCAACGAGTCGACGGGCCGGTTGGCGAATGGAGAATTCCAAGTTTCGATCATGCATGCGGCGTGGTCGCGCCGGTGCTCGCCATCATAAAACAGATATCCCAGGCCGGACAGCACCGTACTGCCGTTGTAGGCCTTTACTCCCTTCAGGTCGAGCGTGACGTAAACCGACATCTGTTCATGTAGACGGCGCCCGATGAGCGGGTGATCGAAACCTGAACGCAATAGAATATGAGGATTGAATAGCGCGCTGGCGCCGAGAATCATCAGGTCGCCCGTATCGCGCTTGAGGGTTCCCTCTTGGAGGTAATTGACCCCTTGCACGACTCCCGCGGCGGTATCGATGGTCTGCACCTCCGAACGCAGCTTCAGTACGACCCGCGGATCCTTATACAGGTACGCCAGACCATTTTGGATGGTGAATTTGGCATCTACCGGACACAGGGCGCAATAGCCGGTCGCGCAGCATATGCCGCGCTTGCCGGTGGCCACGCTCGCTCTCGAGGTTGCCATCTGGTACCAGCCGTCAGGGAAGCGCTTCTTGAGCAGAGCGTCGGGGTCTGAGAAGCGATGCGGCGGCAACGGAAAGGGAATCGATCGGCGCATGGGACTGTCGCTCGGCCCGGATATCAGCATCACCTGCTCGGCGGTGCAATAGTGCGGCTCGAGATCGTCGTAGGACATAGGCCAATCCATGCCTACCCCATAGCGCGATTTCAATTGGAAGTCCCCCGGCATCATGCGCGTGGTGCCGCCCATCCAACACTTGGAGTTACCGCCGAAGCCCGGACTGGTCAACCAGTCCTTCAGCAGATTGTCGTTCTCGTAGACTTCTTCCGGCGCAATGCTGGAATCGCGGCGATTGGCCAACTGCCAGGCCTTCGAGTCTTCATTGCCACGCTCCAGAACCAAAATCTTCGCATCCGGCGCCGCGTGCTCGAGATAACGCATCAAGAAAAACGATGCGGCAAAAGACGTACCGACGATCACAACCTCATAATGTTCAGTCATGCGATCACCAGCAAGGCGCCGGCAGCGTTAGCTTTTGTAACGAGCCAATGGGCTCCCTGAGTAAAGTCAGATCATTCTCCACGCCCTTGAGCGATAAGCGTCGACGAGGCGTTCGCGTGGCCTCACAAAGAATACAGGATAACTCGCATGAACTAAGGCGCATTGATCGTCATTTCGAGAAACCGCTCAAGGCATGTTATGGTCATCGTTCAAAATTGATTGCAGTGACATAATAATAGCAACCAGTTGAGTTTCCTGGGAAAATATGTCGATTGCAACCTCGGCTATGGTTAACACAATTGGACCGCGCAATGAAGCAATCCATTCTCGTGCTCGGCGCCAACGGGTTCATTGGCAGGGCCGTCGCTGCAGATCTCTCGGCGACCGACTGGGCAATGCCGATCCTCGGAGTGCGCAAGCCTTTGGCATCCGGCGGCGCACCGTTTGAGCAGCGAATTGTCGAGGCAACCAGTGTCGAATCGGTCACGGCGGCAATGCAAGGTGTTACCGCCGTCGTGAATTGTGTCGCTGGGGACGCACCCACCATCGTATCCTCAACCAAGGCTCTAATCGAAGCCGCGAGGCGTATGCCGGAAACGCCACAAATCATTCATATAAGCTCTATGGCGGTATATGGCAGCGCTGCGGGGTTGATCGATGAAAAAGCGCCACTACGCAGCGATCTTGGCCCCTATTCCGAAGCGAAGGTCGCGGCAGAGGCGATTGCCGCCGCTTATCCTCGTACGGTCATATTCCGTCCCGGCTGTGTATTCGGTCCGGGCAGTGAGCAATGGACCATTCGTATTGCACGCCTTCTCTTGGTGCATCGCTTGGGCGATCTTGGTGTTTCAGGCGATGGATACTGCAATCTCGTTCACATCAGCGATGTTTCGCTGGCAATTCTTCGGACTCTTGAGGATCCTCGCACTGACGGCGGAGTGTTCAACTTATCCGCGCCGAATCCGCCAACCTGGAACGAGTTCTTGGTCAAATACGGTACGGCGCTCCGCGCAGTACCCGTGCGGCGAATATCACAGCGGCGGCTGCGCCTGGAGGAAAAGGTATTGGCGCCCGCGTTGAAGGTCGCGGAGATTGTCTGCCGCGCCTGCAAAATCGATGCTCGGCAAGTACCACCCTTCATTCCACCATCCATGATCAGGTCGATGCGCCAGGAGATTCGCCTCGACCCGAAGAACGCGGAGAGCGAACTCGGCCTGCGCTGGAGGGACACGGACGCCGCGCTGAGCGAAGCGGCTGGCTGGTTCTTGGAATCTGAATCGGGTGATTAGCCAAGTGACTCGGGTTCCCGCCTATCGCTGTCCAGCGTATTGCGGAAAATGCCCGGCTCCCGGACAATAATTGCGTGCCCACATTGCGCCAAGGCCTTGTTTCTTCGCTGACTCGCTTATACCCCTTCTATAGCGGCTGTGGTGCATTCGCAAATCACCCGCTGATTCACAAGCTTGCCGGAGACAGTCACGAAGACGCTTGGGCCCGAGTCCCCGGCGGCGAAGTTCTGGCCCCGCTCGGTGACTTTGTTGGTCGCGCGGCATATTACACCGGAGAGCTTGATCGTAAGTTGACGTGGATCTGCACGAGGCTCATCAGAAGGGGCGATACGGTACTTGATATTGGCGCAAATATCGGAATGGTCACAGTCCTGATGTCCAAGCTGGTTGGCAACGAGGGGCATGTCCATTCGTTTGAGCCCAATCCCCGACTTATTCAATCGCTTCGCCAGGTAATCGAGCGAAATCGCCTCACCAACGTTAAGTTACATCCCGTTGCGCTCGGCCCTGAACCAAGCAGGCTGGAATTGCGCATTCCGAAGCTAAACGCCGGCGCAGCATCCCTGGTTCGCAACCGCGATCTGGCCGATTGCGAAGTCGTCCAGGTCGCTGTAGAAACGCTGTCTTCCGTGACTGAGAAAGAGGCCATAAAATCGGTTCGGCTGATCAAAATCGATGTAGAAGGCTACGAGGCCGAGGTCCTAAACGGCGCCGACTCGTTGCTACGGAATGTGCGCCCGGACGCGATTTTATTTGAATTGAACGAATATATTGAGGGTGCAATTCGCGAGCAGCCGGTGATCAAGATTCTGTCGGAACGCGACTATGCCTTTCTTGCCATCCCCCGAGCGCTGCTGCGAATGCGTTTACGGCCGTTTGACCCCCAAGTCACAAACAAGCTGGTCGGACACGATTTCCTGGCTGTGGCGCGCGGCGCTCGGTACCAGATATACTTTCGCGGCTGAAGGTCTCGGCATAACAGCCGCACGTACGAGATTTGTGCACGTGATAGCTTGAACCACCCGGTTGTTTTTTTATAAAGAGTTC
>CAVXGV010000005.1:0-389962 GCA_963761345.1 uncultured Gammaproteobacteria bacterium | reverse complement strand
GTTCCGGCAACCATGCCTTGAAGCCCTTGCGTAGTTCGCTGCCAAAAGACCAGGTAGGGGGTCAGAAAATAGTTGCGCAATACGCCTGTGATGGTACCGGAGCCGTTGAAAGGGTTGTCCTCGAGTCCCAGCGGTATGTCGGCGAGGATCGAGGCGTCGCACGTCGCATAGGTTCCGAAGAGCCGGTCCCAGATCACGAAGTCGAATGTAAAATTCTTGTCGTGATAATCGCGCGATTCGGCATGGTGCAGCCGGTGCATCCTGGGCGACACGAGCAACCAGCGGCCGATCCAACCGTAATCCGTCGTGAGATTGGAATGGCAGAGATACATATTGATGCTCGTGAATGTGCGAAATGCAACATAGATCACAACCATCACGAATGACAGGCTACCCACGACGGGCTTCGGGGCAGTCGGATCGTTCAACAATATCAGTGGGATGAACAGGAGCCCCTCCTCCACCCCTTTTGCCAGCTGCGTCCGGCGCTCCGAATTCAAAATCGACATGCGATCGGCGGAATGATGAAACTTATGCAGCGCCCAGAGAGCCGGGACCATATGTTGGAGTCTGTGCACCCAGTAACTGATGCATGAGTGGCACAACACAATGAAGGTGATCTGGATACCCCATAACGGCAGGAATCGGGTGAGAGAAAAATTCTCACCATGCACCGCATGAATGTCGATCGCAAAAAGCAGTCCGAGAGATAATATGTAGCCAACACGCCCGAGGGGCACCAGCGTCATCGCAATTGAAAGCGCATCCAGTTTCACCGACGCACGCGCCTCCCACAGGGTCTTGAGCGACGAGCGGGACCAGCCGATCAGCAGCAACTCAAACAGGAATGCGGCCGCCAGAGTCACTATGTTGCCGGGAATCGTCAAGAAGAGGGACACGAGCAGGAAAACCGGCACGCCCCGGTGAGCGGTGACGAAAGTTTGCAGGTGGCCGCGCCCGGCAGGCAGCACGATGAGTCCGCAAACGATAATGAAGCAGAACAACCAGGCAAAGAGCTTGATTTTTCGCATGCCTGATTATAGCAGCGCGAAGAGTGGCCGAACAATCCACGGACCGATCGGTAAAGTGGTGCTGCTCGACGCGGCCACAGGACTCCATCGGCTCAAGTCACGGTTTGACCTGAAAGAGCGTCGATTGCATGCCGATGGTCTTGTCCTTCGAACGAAACACTCTGCGAATCAGCATGTTCACCGGTTCCTCATAACCAACAAATATTAAAATCGAAGCGATCCAGGTAACGACCAACGTGAGAAGAACATACAGCGGTCGCAAGCCGCCTCGGGACAACAGGAGCGGAACTCCGATGTAGTTTATGACCAGGGTGTGCAGCAAATAGAAAGAATAAGAACTCCTGCCGAGCAACCCAGCAAATGTTGCTCGATAGAAGCCGCGACAGGACGGTTTTTTCACGGATGAGTCCCCAGTAAAGCACGGCAATAGGCAAAGGGATTAAAAAGTTGTTGATGGCGATGATCGTGCGAAATTTGGTCGGAACATGCCGATAGACGATTACCATGGCGACCACCGACAACAACACGCCCGCGAGGCCCGTCATCGTGTACTTGTTTCCCGGTGCGTAAGTCGACTCCTGCTTTTCCAACCGCATCAACGCGAGCGCGAGGTAGAAGCCGGCGAAGAATTCGGCAAAATGGCCGAAGAATGTCGTTGTCAAGACGAACGAAGGAGTCCCTAAGAAAGCAATCCCAAGCTTTGAAATCACCAAGGCCGCCAATAGGAAAAACCATCCGATGGCAAAAGGGACCCAGAAATTATGACGCCTCGCAAGAATCATGAAGAAAGGCGCCAGGAAGTAGAAACACTCTTCCACGGTCAACGACCAGCTGGGTTGAATGATCAGCTCGGTGCCGTGAAAAAGGGCATGCGTCAGGGTGTAGTTCGTTATGATCGTCCAGGGACGAAAATCGTGCTGCAGGCAAACAGCAATGCTCAGCAACAAGAAATAAACGGGGTAAATGCGCGCAAATCGGTTCACAAAATATTTGACCAACCATTGGCGTCTCAACTCAGCCTGTTCGTAGTAGATACGAACAATGAGAAAGCCGCTCAGCGCGAAGAAAAACGCCATCACATTGATGGTGATGTGCGCGTCGACCCACGGAGGAAAGTGGTCGAGAAAAACGACAGTGGCTCCGAGAGCCCTGACGCCTGTCAGGGCGGGATACCGTTCACTTCCGATTTTCAGTCGAGAGAATAAGCGCATCGGTTATCGCCGCGTGACAGCGTAGGGCAAGATTGGGTTCCCCAGTGATCATCAGATAAGGTCGGTAGCTGCACGCTTGATTATGGAGCTTCTCCGACCGCCACCGTGAAGGTCTGCAAAAAATGGAAGTCCGAGCGACGCAGCGCGAACGCCGCATGTCGTGGATCGCAGAGGGCGGTGAGTTCGTCGTAGTCCTCGCCGGTCAGGTACGGACGCAGGCGTTCGCCCCAAGTATCGCGAAAAATCGCCCCGAGAAGGTACGCTTCGTCCGCGGATTTCAGCGGAGAAACACGCTCGACGACGAAAGTTCGCGCCCTTACGTTGCCCAATCCGGCGCGACGCAGTAATCCCAGGATCGAACGGGTGTCCGCCAGATCACGCTCCGAAAGCCCATAGCGGTCGCGATAGTAGCCGCGCACCGCCTCGGTCGTCAGCCGCTCGAGCCTTGAATCCCACGCGAAGAACATGTCCGGCAGCAATGAGCTTTGGCCCAGGGCGATGCGGCCGCCGGGACACAACAGACTCGCCAGGACTGCCACACCCGCAAGCGGTTCGCGCAAATGATTTATCGTATTCACGGACCAGATGAGATCGAAACTTTGAGGCGCCAGAGGCGGCCGCCGCACATCCGCCTGCAGAACCAATACCTGGCCGCAAGCACCGGCGCGAGCAGCAGACACGTGTGCTGCAGCGAGATCGATGCCGACCACCGTCCCGTGCGGCGCCACGGCGTCGCGCAGCCATCGCAGCGCCTCACCCGTACCGCATCCTGCGTCGAGGACGCGCATGCCCGGTTTTAGCCCGAGGCCGGCGATGGCTTCGCGCAGTTCAGGCTCCGCGAACGAGTTGAACAGCCGCAACTTGCGCGAGTAGTCCCGCGCAATGGTGTCACCGAGAAGACCGGTTGGCTGTGCACTCATCGATGCCTCGCGACTTCAGTCATTCCGACCGCGCAATCATTCGAATCGGGGTCGCAGGCGTTGCAAGCGATACTTCAAGTCCGCGGCGATCAATCCCGGAGGATCACGGAAAAATCGGATCTTCTTGCCTTGGCTGAACGAGCGCGCGCAATAGTTGACCGGAATCTCCAGCGGCCGATAGCCCTTCAGCACCAGCTTGATGACGAGTTCGTGATCGAAATCGAACCCGTCGCACTCGAACTGCAGGCCGTAGAGGCAGTCGCGACGAAAGACCTTGAACATGGTGAAGGGATCTTTCATGTTCTGGCCGTACAGGACATTGATGAGACCCGCAAGCAACACGTGCGCGATGTTGAGCACCTCCCCCAGCAGCCGCTGGTGCGGAAATCTGCGCATCCTGAAGCGGCCTCCGTGCCGGCATCCGAGTACGAAGGCGGCGCGATTCGCCAGCAGCGGCTCGAGCAGAGCGTCGTAGTCATTCAGGTCGTACTCGAGGTCTGCGTCCTGAATCAGCACGATGTCGCCGGTGGCCAGACCCAAGCCGGCACGCACGGCGTGACCCTTGCCGCGCGGGCGATCCTGCTAGATGATTCTGACCCCCGGCGTGGCCGCAAAGTCTGCAACCAGCTCGCGCGTTCCGTCGGTTGAGTTGCTCTCGATGAGGATGATCTCGCGCTCGAGCCCCAGGTGATCCAGGCGTTTCGCAAGCAGCGTCCGCATGAGCTCCGGAAACGTATCCTTTTCGTTGAACACCGGCACCAGGATCGAACAGGTCCTGATGGCGCGCGCCGAGGCGCGCTGCGCCGAAATGCACAGCGTCTTGCGGTGGGAATGCATCCACACGCGCTCATAGCCGGACCGCAGCAGCGACAGGTGTGCCGAATCCCGATCGCCGGCCGTGTGCGCACGTTTCGAGGATCGCGCCGGCAGAGTGAGCGCCACCAGCAAGGTGCCCGGCGCCAGCTGCGGGGCGATTGCCGTCAGAGTCGACTCGAACTCACCTGGCGAGCCATCAAGAATCAAGACGACGGCAGCGAAGCCGCCACGACTCGCCAGCGCGGCCGCCTCATCGATGGCCCCGCAAGTGAGTTGGAACTGGGGCGCGGCTTCATGCCTTCCTGCACCCGGGGCACACTCGGTCAGCAGCAGTACCGGGCCCTCCGCCACACCGCGCAGACGCAGAACATCCACCACCTCGCATGGCAGTTCAGCAGTGGCGGCGATGCCGAGCCGATCGGCACCCAGTCGCAGATCGGCAAGGGGTGCTACCCAGACCGACTTGCTGTCGACCGTCACAGCCAACGCCTCTTCGCGAAGACGACGTGCGTCATGACGAGGAAATTGAAAATCATGGTGCACCCCATGGAGCCCATGACGGCTATGTAAGGGGATATCGACACGCGCGAAGCCAGACCGACGATTGCCTGCATGATCACGAAATTGCACACCAACATCACGCCATAGCGCAACCCTTGCGGACGGATCGGCTGGTCGTGGGCGCCATAGGTAATCCAGCGATGGGCCGGGAAATGCAAGAGCGCGCCAAAAATGTACATGGCGGCGACGGCAATGGGGTCCGGAAGATGCAGCAGCCTGCGCAGGCAGTACAGAAACGACAGATTCAGCGCCGCCAGACTTGCGCCGATCAGCACGAAGCGGATGAGTTGCGATGCGTGGGCTCGCGCATATTCGAGAATTCGCTCCAGCATGCGCCCCGGGGCGGAACTCCAGCCTGTCAGCTGCAAAGTCTGATCCGGCAGATCAAAGCGGTTCATTGGCACGGGGAGAACCCCGCCGCAACCGCGTCGCGGTAAAACATCCGCACGGTATCGAGAGAATACTCGTCCAGGTTGTAGCCGACGAGCGGCAGCTTCCTCAGGATGTCGTGGGTTGCCGTGACCACGTGGCAGCCGATACTGTCGGCATGGAAAATATTGAGCACTTCACGGGGACTTGCCCAGATAAGCTCCGCCTTGGGACGCTTTTTGAGCATCTGAACCGCCTCGGCCATGAGCGGCACCGGGTCCACGCCCGTGTCAGCGATGCGTCCCGCGAACACGGAGACAAAGCTGGCAACCTCAGGGCTCAGCGCGGACACGACCTCGCGGACCTGCACCAGAGTCATGATTGCGGTGACGTTGAGCTTGACACCCCGGCTCGCGAGCCGGCGAATCAGGGCATAGCTTGCCTCGCCGCGGGTATTCGTGACCGGGATCTTCACGTACACGTTGTCGGCCCAACCCGAGATCTCGAGCGCCTGACGTTCCATCTCTGCGAATTCATCGCTCACCACTTCCAACGACAGGGGTTTGTCCCTGATCTGCGCAAGGATCTCGCGCGCGAACGCCCGGTAGTTCGAGATACCGGCCTTGCGCATGAGAGTCGGATTCGTGGTCAGGCCCTTGATGAAGGGCTTCGAGTACATCTCCAGCATTTCGGGCGCGTCGGCCCCGTCCGCAAAGATCTTGACCTTCAGAGCTGTCTATCGATGTCACGACAGTGTGTCCGTTTGTAAGATGATCCTCGCCGCATCGGGCAGCGAGCGCACCCGGAAATCGTACGACTCCGGCGCCTGCTCGTCATACCCACAATCGATGAAAAACGTTTTGCACCCCGCACGCCTTCCCGCCTCGACATCGCGCCAGCGGTCACCAATCATGTAGCTCGACGCGCATTCGACGTGCAGTTCCCCGGCAGCTTGCGTGATCAGACCCGGCAACGGCTTCCTGCACTGGCATCGGTCATCGTCGTCGTGAGCGCACGTCAGAACCGCATCCAACGGGAGAACGGACTTCAGCCAGTCGTTCATGCTGTCAACGACCGTCCTGCGCGCGATACCGCGCGCAATGTCCGGTTGGTTGGTCACCACCACCAGGCAGTAGCCAGCCGCCTTGAGTCGCCGCAGGGCCTCCTGTACACCGGGCAGAAGCTCCAGTTCCGCAAGAGAGCGCGGAGGATACGGCCTGCGCTCCCGAATCGTCGGGACGGCTGATGACGCCGTCCCGGTCCAGAAATACCGCCGGGCGCATCACTTCGTCACCGCTTCCCATTTGGTCTGATTCTCCTTCAGTAGCGGATGCGAAACGAGCAGATGCCAGATCAACGCCTGAAACGCTTCCGAATGCGGCGTGATCGTCTCTGCGTTGACCGTAGGGACGATGACGCAGGCGTCAGCCGCCCGTGCCGTGAAGCCTCCGTCGCGACCGACCACACCGATCACCTTGGCTCCAACCTCTTTTGGCAAGTTCGTATTGCGCGGACGAGATTGGCACTGATGTTCCTCTCCGCGTCCCCCCCGCCGACGGACATGATGAACAGGGCATCCCTGGCCGACAGCCTGCTGACCTTGAGCCACTCGGCGAAGACGCTCTCCCAGCCCTCATCATTGGTGCGGGCCGTGAGCTCGGCCACGTTGTCGGTCGGCGCATAGCATTCGACTCCCGCGATCTTGCGAAAATCATTCACTGCATGCGAGCAGTTGGCCGCGCTCCCGCCGACGCCCAGAAAGAACAGACGTCCGCTATCCGCCTTGACCTGCGCCAGGAGCGAGGCCACGCTCTCGATTGCCGCCGTATCCAGCCTGCGAATGATCTCGGAGGCTTCCTGCAGGTACCGTTCGGCGTAGCTCATTTGCGGCCCCGCGATCCGCCGTGCTCCGCAAGTAGTGTTCCGTCGCTTCGATGCCCCCGACGGAGCCGATCTCGTAAAAACGCTCGTTGACCGCCAAAGCGGCGAGTTCCGCCGCGCGAGACGAGCTCGCGATAGAGATCCGCCAGATCGAATGCGGCACCGGCCGGGCTTCTCTGCAGGGCCTGTATCGACAGGATACTGAGGCCGTAGTCTATGTGCCGCATGCCGGGGCGCGGCGAGTGTTTGTCGTACTCGACGACTCTTCCGTCCCGAAACAGGACGTTGCTCTTCTCCCAGCGGTCCTCGTTGCAAAAGACCGTCATCAGTCCGGGAGCTTGACTCGCCTCATAAGCTGTCTGAGCCGCGGCGAAGGAGCAGCGCAGATACGAATCGCCATAGAGGACAAAGAACGCGGCGCCCAACATCGGCAACGCGTGTTTCAATGCGCCGCCGGTGCCGAGCAGGATGTCCCCGTCGAAGGAATAGCGAACCGTCACGCCAAAGCCTCTGCCGTCGCCCACGGCAGCTTGAATCTGCTCGCCGAGATGACCGACGCACAAGCACAACCTCCGTGACGCCCTGCTGCGCCAATAGCTCGAGCTGCCAGTGAATGAACGGGCGACCGGCGATCGGCAGCAGCGCCTTCGGCACGCTTTTCGGTGAGCGGATGCAATCGCGTGGCCAGACCACCCGCGAGTATCGCAACGGGAAGCATATTCACGACAGAATCACCTTGGTGCCCTCGAAGTCGAACTTGAAGCGGACCTCTTCCAGTCCGGCGTTCGCCATCGCATGCCGCAGCAGATTGCGATCCGTGGCGTAGAACATCAGGAATCCCCCGCCGCCGGCGCCGACCAGCTTGCCGCCCACCGCGCCGTTTCGGCGGGCCAGCGCATACCACTCGTCGATCTGCTCGTTGCTCATCCGGCCGGAGCGCCGCTTCTTGTGCTCCCAATGCTCGTGCATGAGTTCGCCAAATTGCACCAGATCGCCGGACTCCAGGGCCGCCCGGCTGCGATAACCCAACTCCTTGACGTAGTGAAGATTGCGCAGCATCGCCTCGTCGTGCGACTGGCAGCGCGCGTGCTGGTCCTCGAGGATTCCGGCGGCGCTGCGGCGTGAAGCCGGTGAAGAACAGCAGCAGGTTGTCCTCCAGATCGAACATCGTGTCCATCGACACGAGCAGCGGCTCCACCGTTACGCGATCGTCCTTGTGAAAAGTGAAGCACGTCAGTCCGCCATAGGCTGCGATGTACTGGTCCTGCTTGCCGATGGGCTCGCGCAGGCAGCTCGATTTCAAGATGACAGGCGAGTTCCGCCAGCTCCTGCGGATGTATCAATTTTCGCCGGTGGGCGTACACGGCCTTCAACAGCGCCGTGGTGAAGCTTCCGGAGGATCCGAGGCCGGTCCCGGCCGGAATGTCGGCGAGGGTCGTGATCTCGATCTGCGGCGTCCTGAGCTCCTGCCGCAGCAGCGCCTCACGAATGATCGGATGGCGGATTTGATCCACCTTTTCAACGTGCTCGAGCGCAGAATATTTGAGGTAGATGCCTTGGGTGAACGGCCGGTTTACCGTGACGTACACGTACTTGTCGATCGCGGCGGCGAGCAGGAAGCCATCATGGCCGCGGTAGTACGAAGGCAAATCGGTGCCGCCGCCTCCAAGGGTGATGCGAAGAGGACTGCGCGCGATGATCATTGCAGGGTGCCCGCACAAATCGGCTCCACGACCGGCGGCTGCCGCGCGCCGGGCTGCAAGTTCTTGCGCTCAAAAATCCATGGGTTGTCGCGCAAGAATGCGACGGTCCTCCGTATGCTTTCGTCGATGCTGAGCTTCGGCCGCCAGCCCAGGGCGCGTATTCTCGTGGTATCGAGAAAGATGAACGGGTTGTCACCCGCCCAGCCGCGATCGCCGCCGGTGTAGGTGACTCTGTGGATTCAAGTCCAACGCAGCGCTGATCCAGGCTATCGAGTCATTCACCTCACAGTACGAATCGACGCCCACATTGAACACGTTGACGCGGGCATTGGCCCGGGACATGGCCAGTAGCATGGCATCCAGGCAATCCTGCACGTACAGATATGACTTGCGCTGCCTGCCGTTGCCAAGCACCGTCAGCTCGGTCGGATGGCTTCTCAGCTGCTTGCAGAAATCAAACACGTGGCCGTGGGAATAGCGCTCGCCGAGGATCGAGACCAGCCGGAATATCCAGGATTGAAAGGCAAAGCCTTCGCAATAGGCGGCGATCAACCCCTCGCAGGCGAGCTTGGAGGCGCCGTACAGCGAGGTCTGCACGGGAAACGGCGCATCTTCCGGAGTGGGGAAGACCGTGGTCTCGCCGTATACGGAGCCTGTGGAGGCGAATGCAATCTTCCCGATGCCGTTGGCGCGCATCGACTCGAGCACATTGTGAGTGGCAAGCGTATTTTGTTCGAGGTCTTTGCGCGGATGCTCGGTGCCAAGGCGCACGTCGGCGTTCGCCGCGAGATGGAACACGCAGTCGGCGCCCCGCATCGCGGTCTGCAGCGCGCCGATGTCGAGCAGATCTCCCTCGACCAGGCGGAAGTCGCGGATGCTTCGCGGCACCGCTCGAGAAATCGCCGCTGGCCGGTCGAGAAGTCGTCGATTCCGACAACCGTGCAGCCGCTCGACAGCAGGCGGTCGGTCAGACTGCTGCCGATGAATCCGGCACAGCCCGTGACGAACGCCCTCATGCCGCTGAGCTCGTCGGGATCGTCCACCGACTGACGCGTCGGTCATCGCTTCGTCATCACTATCACGAAGTGATCGCCCATGTTCCGCAGCACCGGCCATCCGGCCACCCGGCGATCGAGGCGCCACAGCCGCTCGTACAGGCGGACGTGCTTCTCTTTCATCTGCGTCATGTACGGCGGCGGCGCGAACACACACAGGCCCCGCCAATGCTCCAGGGTGAACTGACGCTCGAATGCGCCATAGAACTCGCGTGGGGTGTAGTAGCGCGTCCACACGACCCGCTTGTTCATGCCCACGGGCACCATAGCGGGCGCAAAACGCACTCTGAGCCGTCCCCAGTTCCGCTTCACAGCGTAGTACCCGATCTCCCAGGGACAGATCCGGCCGATCACGGAAAACACCAGCGCCGCGCGAGGCTTGAGAAGCCGCGCGCATTGCGCCGCCATTTCGGTGAGATTCGGGAACACAGTTGAGCGCACCGAGGTTGGAATAGGCGCCGTCGAATTGCGCGCATGCCCTCGATCCGGGAAAGTTCGTGAGCTCCGACCGCGATTGTCTCGCACGCGGTCGGCCAAGTGCTCATGCTCGGCGCGATGGCGGGTGCGATCCACCATTCGTTGCGACCAATCCGTCGCCGTGACGTGATGTCCGACTCGGGCCATGCGTACGGCGTCCAACCCGGTGCCGCATCCCAGATCCATCAGTCGGCTGCCCGGCTGCGAATGTCGCGTCCAGCGTGCGCCACATCTCGCTGCGCATGTCCTGGATGAGTGCGTTATTTCCTCGTGGTCCATCGTAGTCCGCGGCAACGCTGTCGAAGGCGTCTCGCGTTGCGTCGAGCTGCTTCTGTATGTCGTCTGTGGATTCGAGATCCGCATGAAGTGATATAGTCATTGCTGCATTTACTCAGAGCTTCTCATGGGTTCCAAGAAAGCTGGCCCGCCCGACATCTCCGCCGACCCCTTCCATGAACGGACGCCTCCTGTGTCCCGCACCCGGATGCAGCTGCTCGGCGGCGCGTTCGAGTTCGAATGCGGAAGCGCTGAGCTGCGTCGCTTGGTAGACTGGGCCTACGCCAACCTGCCCCGGCACAAACTCTCGAAAGTCCCGCCGCGCATCCGAGTCAGCATCGCGCACGCACCTTCGCGCTCGCCGCCGGGCACCGGCCGATCCGCCGCGGAATCGAGATGCTCTCCGGGGCCGGACTGCTGTGCGGAACGACCGGATCCTCGGATTTCGCGGTAATGTCCAGCGATTACCGATCGGCACTCGTCGTTGTTTCGCGCGACATGCTCAAGTTTCCCTACCATACCCGCTACGAACTCATCGAATTCGCGGTGTTCACGCTGGCGACGCGCGCTCAGCAACTGATGCCGCTGCACGGCGCATGCGTCGGACAGGATGGCCGCGGACTTCTCTTGTTCGGTGATAGCGGCGCCGGAAAATCGACCGCTTCGCTGTACTGTCTGCTGCGCGGCATGGATTTCCTGGCCGAGGACGCCGTTTTTGTGACGCCGGATACCATGTGTGCGACGGGAATTGCGAATTTTCTGCACGTGCGCTGCGATTCGCTGGACTCCATTCCGGCATCCAGCGCAGCCATGATCCGAAGGTCGCCCGTCATTCGCCGCCGGAGCGGCGTGGATAAGTTCGAAATCGACTTGCGCCGCCCGCAATTTCGCCTCGCGGCAAGTCCGTTGAAAGTCACCGCTATCGTGTTCATTTCCGCGCAGCCGGCGCGGCGCGGTGTCCTGCTGACACCGCTGCGCAGTCAGGAGACTCTTGCACGATTTAGGAAAACCCAGTCGTACGCCGTCAACCAACCCGGATGGGCAACGTTCAGGAAACGCATCGCCGCCGCTCCCGCGTTTGAACTGCGCAGAGGACACAGTCCGGAGGATGCTGCCGACGCACTTGAGGCACTGCTCGCGGATCAACATCGCGCTTGATTGAACGCCGCCGATATGGCGTGCATGGTCGTCGGGCGCGTCTGGCGCGAGATCAGCCAGCGCAAAATGCGGCGACCTTGGGACATACTGGACCATTCACGTTGCTTCGCCCAAGTCTGGGTAGTCGCAACATGTTGGCGCTGCGCCAGGTGCCCGGCGTTGGGTCGCACGCGGCTTGCCGCATAGGCCAACAATTCAGGAATTGATTGCGACCATTCTATGCCGGGAAAGGCTTTTATCCAAAGATACGAATAGGAAACATCAATCAGCGATTTACGAATCGCAAGTGCTCGCAGGAAAAAGGAACAGTCGTCACGCAATGCGGCAAGCACGCGCGCGGGCACTCTCGACCCGTAGTATCGCGACATCAACTCCAGGGGCGGAAATGCCCACCACAGGCGGATGCCTCGTGAGCTCGAGGTGACGAGTTCCGTCCAATCCGCCTCGCTCATGCGTGCAGCCAGCAGTGCGATATCGTGCAGTTGCAGGATGCGCAAGCCCTGGAATGCCATCGAGCCGGCTGCGTGCAGCAGCAAGTGGCGCATCAGCGAGCCATTCGACGGGTAGGCATTCAAACCTGGGGACGGCCGCAATGGATATATGAATTCCGACTCATCGGTCATGCGCCACGGCAATTTCTCGCAGATCCGTTCGTGCAGCTCGATTTTCACACTATTGTTCGAATGTTCGCCGAGCTCGGCGGGTGCGAGTTCATCGATGGCGGTGAATATCCGCTCCTTCCAAGTTTCTCCGGATTGGCGGAATCCCGAGGACGCCAGCAATGCCGCAGTACGCTGCACATCGGCCGGTCGCACCAGCAGATCGATATCCGCCATGGGCCTATCGCCGGCTGTGTACAGGCCCAACTCATGCAGCGCAGCGCCTTTCAACGGCGTTACGGTAACTCCCGCTTCACGGGCCTTGCGGTCGATGGACGCCAACACCGCCTGAACGCGCGCGTGCCTTGCGGCCGTATGCAACCGCTGCTCGTCAAGGAATCTGGCCCAGCCAACAGGACCTTGCCATCGCAATGAACGGGACAGCAATGGAGAAATGCCGTGCATGGCGGCGACCGCTCGTGCCATGGTCCACTCGTACTCGGACCAATCGGGTGCGTTGAGGGTTGGAGTCGCGAGTTCTCGCGCAAGCCTCTCCGTGACCTTGCACAAGGTCGGATGAAGCTCTGCGGGCTGCGGGACAACAACTGCGGAAGTGGTCGCGCGCACGGTCATCTACGCGCTGGCTGCCGAATACTCGCTGGGCGAGCGGTATTTCAACTCGTCCGTCAACAATTGCTGCCAGCGCCGATCGATCGCCTTGGCCGCGCCGGGGTGATCAAGTGATCCCGAGGCCGCGGTCGTCTGCAATGAAACCTGATCGTGCAGCAGGTTGCGCACCGCGCGATAGAAATCCGACGTATAGGTACCGTGAAACATCATGTCCAGATCATTGCTTTCCTGCCAATGCGTCTTGGCGCGCAGCTGTGCCTTCACAAGATCGTAGAATTTGGTGCCCGGCAGGGGATAAGAAACACTCACGCCGATGTCATCGGGCCGCGCGGCGGTCAACAAATCCCGGGTGGCCAGGATGTCGTCGAGCTGTTCGTCCAGATATCCCAGCTGAATGAAGAAACCGACGCGAATTCCCGCCGACTTGAACCGATCGCGCGCGGTAAGAATCTCCGGACACCGTCGTGCCTTTGTTCATGGCATCCAAGATCTTTTGGCTGCCGCTTTCTGCGCCAATCCACGCCTCTTTGCAGCCGGCATCGCGCAGCCCCACGGCCATTCGCGTGCTGATCAGATCGGCGCGTGTTTGAATGCTGAACGGAATCTGCGCATCGGCCGCCTGGGTCGCAGCCGCGAAATCCGCAACCCAGTCGACCCTGAATCCAAAGATATCGTCGGCGAACCAAATATGATCGGGATTGAACGCGCGCTTCAGGTGGCTCATTTCCGCCGCCACTTCGAGCGGACTGCGCTGCAGATACTGATTCCCCCAAATCGGCTTGGAGCACCATGTACAACGGAAGGAGCAGCCCCGGGATGCCGCCATGTTCAGGCTGAAGTACCCATGGGCCTTCATCCATACGGAGCGATAACGATCCATGTCCACCAGGTCCCAGGCCGCGAGACCGGCATTTTGGGCCAGCGCCAATCCCTTGGTGCCGCCGGCCGCCGTCACTTTGCCGTCGTCCAGCGATGCAACGCCCGACAGCCCGCGGACCAGATCGACGTTCTTGATGTCCAGCTCTGCATCGATCCTCGGCAGCAGCGCCAGGAGCGTCGATAAGCCCTCGCCGACCAACGCCAGATCGGCACCCGCGCGAAGGTAGGGTCCCGGAGCATCGCTCACATCCGGGCCGGCCGCCACGACTCTGGCGCCGGTACGGCGCGCCGAACCGATCATGTCGCAGGCCGCCCGGCGCATGGTCGCCAGGCACATTTTGCTCAAGAAATTGAAATTGTCCTCGTAGAACAACACCAGTTGGGGGGCCTCCGCCCGGAGCAACCGGTGGTATTCCTCGATCCCCTCGGCCAGCATGGCGTCGAAAAAGGACACCCGATGTCCGGCCTCGCGCAGCAGGGATACCACCTGTAACGTGGCCAGCGGCGGATACGGTTTAGCACGCGCGGTCTGTTTCTGGTCCAGCCGCAAAAAATAGGAGTGGCAAACCAAGATCGAAAGCATCGTTTCTCCGTAGCTTAAGCACGCCTGACGCGGCAACCGTACCCGGACAACGGCTCCGCCGTATGAGCACGGTTATAGCGGGTATGTACCGGTAGCCGCAGCTAAGGTTTAAAGCAGGGTATGTTTCTGGTTTCCTTGGGGGCTTGGCATGGTCGCGGCAGTCCAGTCGCGAAATATCATGGGGGTCTCGAAAAAATTGCGGCGCGTCCTTGAAGGCGCGCGCCGCAACTCATTGAGGCCGATAATAATGTAGCCGATCGATGTAAGCCAATCGATCGATTGCTCCCTCAGCGCTCCCAATGACCTCTTTCGTGGTGCCAATGCGGTCCGCGCTGCTCCCAACGGTCCGGAACCCAGTGATACCCACGGCGCTCACCGACCCAGCGGCCTGGCACCCACACATGCTCGCGGCCCCGGTACTCCCAAAATCCCGGTGCCCAAACAAATCCCACACGCGGCGGCGGCACGGTTTCCACACGCACCGGCGGCGGCGCAATATCGATGTCGATGGCCACTCCGGCCGACGCAATGGTGGGTGCGCTTACCGCACTGGCCGCCACGCACAATCCTAAAAATAACGCCCTACGAGAAGCTTTCATTAAACACTCCTTATTGAAGTCTTGGCCACAAGCAACCAAACTAATCGTCTAAACGGCACCGCCCAGTGTGCGTTGACCAGGCAGCCGGGCATGTGAATCGCGGCACATGATAGCAGCCCGCGCATCGAGCTTAAGTCATTGAGAATCAGAGGAATATGGGATCGCCGCCGCAGCCTTAAGAGTCGGTAATGTTCGTACAGGCTGCGCATGCCGGCCGTAAGCAAAAGCCTACCTCAAGTCGCGGGCAGGCCGCCTACCCAGGCCACGCCTTTTACGTAGACTGACCGATGTTAATTACCCCAATAACAGTAGGGAAGATCTATGAAATCTCGTCATTCGTTTGCGGCAGCGGGTATCGCGGCTGTTGCCTTGCTTTTGAGTTCGGTGTCCTTCGGCGCCACCAAAGCCGAGATCAATGAGCGCGTACACCACACCATGCGGCAGTTTTATCAGCTCAATCCGGCGCACAAGGATTTGGTCGCCCGCGCCAAGGGTGTTCTGGTATTTCCGCGCGTCACCAAAGGCGGAGTGGGAGTGGGCGGTGAATATGGCGAAGGTGCATTGCGCATCGACGGCAAAGATGTTGCTTACTACAGCGTCTCCGCCGCCTCCGTCGGCCTGACGCTGGGCCTGGCAAAACACAAAGAAGTCATTTTGTTCATGACGCAGGAAACATTGGATAAATTCCAGAACAGCCATGGCTGGGCAATTGGCGCCGATACGGGCGTCGCGGTGTTGGACAAGGGTGCCGGTGGAGACTACGACACCCAGACCTTGCAGCGGCCCATCCTGGCATTCGTGTTTGGTGAAAAAGGCCTGATCGGCGACGTGTCGCTCGAGGGTTCCAAGGTCACCAAGCTCGACAAATAGCCGTGTTGGTGCGCGGGCCCCATCCCGGGGCTCCGCGCACAGTTATTCATGCCTGTCGGAGACTTAGGGACATCGTCGCGGCAGATGGACCTAAGTGCGACAGGCTCCTGGGCGGCATCTCGCCTCGCGCAGCCGATCCCGGGTACACTGCGCGCGCTCCGCCCCGATGGCGAAATTGGTAGACGCAACGGACTTAAAATCCGTTGGCCGCAAGGTCATGCCGGTTCGACCCCGGCTCGGGGCACCACCTCGCGAGTGCTACAGCGCCAAACGCTTGGAGTTACAGCGCCAAGCGCTCGGGCGCCGGCACACACCAGATGTCGATCGGACCGCGGCGGCCACGCAACTCGAATTGCGGTAGCTGCAAGAACGACGCCGTTCCCGCGTGTCCATTCGTGTCCGCCGAAATGCGCAGCGCCGCCGCCACGGTGCAGGAGAACAATACTTCGCCGGCACGCGCGCGGCTGCAGAGTCTGGCGGCAACATTCACGGTGTCGCCGACCAATGTCATGGTCTTGCGTTTTGGAGGGCCCAGGAAACCGAAAGCGACTTCGCCCAAATGCAGCCCAATGCCGATGCCGGCATCCACCGACAACTCGCTGCGCCAACGGTCGGCAACCGGTGCGAAGCCGTCCAGCATGGCATGGCCCGCCGCCAGTGCCTCCGCCGCGCCGCCGCCGCTTTCGCCGGTCCCGCCGAAGCCGGCCATGATCCCGTCACCCGCCATGGAATAGACCTTGCCGGCGTATTTCCTGGCGGCCGTGTCGAGTACCTGGAAAAATTCGTCCAAGAGCGGGACCACGCGCGCTGCCGGCAGGCTCTCCACCATGCCGGTGTAGCCTCTTAGGTCGGCAAACAGCACCGTGGCGCAGCCGGTACGAATCTCGGCGGGCCGTCGAAGGCGTGCGACGAGGAGGGAGCTCGCAGGCCTCAAGGGCGGAGTTCGAGATTCGCTCATGGCACCGATTATGCACCAACTGCGGTGACACTTCGCTTATCCGGCGCGGCGGCAAACCCTGCCGCATCCTTGCCAAGGATTGCCGAATGGCGTAGTTTTTGGGCGGCAACCTTAAGTTCGCATGCCTAACGCGATCGAGGCGTCGCGCGTGGATAAGAATCAACCTGTCGTCGATGCCTGGCAGCGGCAACTAAAAGTCAAAATCGCCTGGGTGCTTGCCGCCAAGCTGCTGGGATTGGTGCTGCTGTGGTTTCTGTTCTTCAGAGGGCACGGCTCATGATCGATTTCGACGTCGTCACCCTCTCGCGCCTGCAATTCGCGCTCACCGCCCTGTATCACTTTTTGTTCGTACCCCTGACGCTCGGCTTGTCCATGATTCTGTTCATCATGGAGTCGGTGTATGTGATGACCGGGCGCGAGATCTGGAAACAGATGACCAAATTCTGGGGGGTTCTGTTCGGCATCAATTTCGCCATGGGTGTCGCAACCGGAATCACGATGGAATTTCAATTCGGTACCAATTGGGCTTACTACGCGCACTATGTCGGCGACATCTTCGGCGCGCCGCTGGCCTTGGAAGGCCTGGTCGCCTTTTTCCTGGAATCGACCTTCGTCGGGTTGTTCTTTTTTGGCTGGGGCAAGGTGTCCAAAATCGGGCACCTCATCATTACCGGGCTGGTGGCGCTTGGCTCGAGTCTTTCTGCATTGTGGATACTGATTGCAAACGGCTGGATGCAGCACCCCGTTGGCGCACACTTCAACTACCACACGATGCGCATGGAGCTGACCTCATTCGGTGAGGTACTCTTCAATCCGGTGGCACAGGCCAAGTTCGTGCACACCGTCGCAGCCGGTTACGTCATGGGCTCGATTTTCGTGCTGTCCATCAGCGCCTGGTATTTGCTGCACGGACGCAACGTCGCCATCGCCAAGCGTTCGATGGCGGTTGCTGCCAGCTTTGGGCTCGCGTGCTCGATTTCCGTCGTTGTACTGGGCGATGAATCGGGGTATCTCGACGGCGAGAATCAAAAGATGAAGGTCGCCTCGATCGAGGCGGAATGGCAGACCGAGCCGCCGCCGGCCAGCTTTACGTTGTTTGGATTTCCCGACGTCGCGGCACATAAAACACACGCCGCCATCAAGATCCCCTGGATGTTGGGTCTGATCGCGACGCGTTCGATCGATCAGCCCGTTTTGGGTATTGAAGATCTCGTCGCCCGGGCCCGCTCGCGCATCCTTCTGGGGATGGAGGCTTATTCAGCGCTGCAGTTGCTTCGCTCTGGGCCTGCCGAGCCAACCGACGCGGCGGTGCTCAAACGCTTCGAAGCGAATCAAGCCGACCTGGGCTATGCATTGCTGCTGCTGCGCTTTACGGACAACCCCGCGGCGGCGACGCCTCGACAAATCGATGCGGCCGCGTGGTCGACCGTTCCGAATGTCCTGGTGCTGTTTTGGTGCTTTCGAGTCATGGTGGGCTTGGGGCTGTTTTTCATCGGATTGTTTGCAACGGCGTTTTATCTGGCCACGCGGCACCGCTTCGAGCGGCATCCCTGGTTTCTGAAGCTGGCTTTTTTCAGTCTGCCGCTGCCATGGCTTGCGGTCGAACTGGGCTGGATCGTCGCCGAGTACGGCCGGCAGCCATGGGCAGTCGACGGCGTGCTGCCCACATTCCTCGGTGTGTCGCGCACATCCGCGGGCAACGTGTGGTTTTCGCTGTCGGGGTTCGTGGTTTTCTACTCCGCCCTCGCCGCGGTGGACGCTTTTCTGCTCGCGCGCACCATCAGGCGCGGGCCCGACGGATTGGGCTATTCGCCATGACTGCAGCGGCCGTTGACTACGCAACCTTGCGGGTGGTTTGGTGGCTGATCATCGGGGTGCTTCTGACGGGCTTCGCAATCATGGACGGGTTTGATCTTGGATTGGGCGCAAGCTTCACGTATCTGGGGCGGACGGATGCGCAGCGGCAAGCCCTGCTCGCATCCGTGGAACCTGTGTGGGAGGGCAACCAGGTGTGGTTCGTATTGGGCGGCGGCGCGGTGTTTGCCGCGTGGCCGCTCTTATACGCCGCATCGTTCTCGGGGCTGTACTTGGCCATGTTCCTGCTTCTGATCTCATTGATACTGCGTCCGGTAGGCTTCGCATACCGCGGTAAATTGGCCGATGTTCGTTGGCGCGCAGCCTGGGATGTGGCCCTGACCGTGGCGGGCGGCGCTCCGGCGCTGCTATTTGGAGTCGCCTTCGCGAATTTGTTCCTCGGCGTGCCTTTTCATTTCGACTTCCTGCAACGCCCGGTGGCGACGGGGGGATTTTTCAATCTACTGCATCCTTTCGCGCTGCTGGGCGGAATCATCAGCCTGTCCATGCTGGTACTGCACGGCAATGCCTATGCGGCCATGAAGCTCGATGAGCCGATGGCCGCGCGCGCGTGCGCGCTCGGGCGCATCGCTTCCGGCACTTTTCTCCTCGCCTTCTTGGCTGCGGGCTACTGGGTCTCTGCGCTGCCCGGTTATGAGGTATCCAGCGTGATGGACCACGCGGGGCCGTCCGATCCGATGCGAAAGACGGTGGTGATCATCGCCGGTGCGTGGCTCAAGAATTTTCACGCGTGGCCCTGGATGTGGGCGGCGCCGGTCTGTGCCGTGCTGGGAGCCGTGGCGGCGCACGCCATGCTGCGCCTTCGGCGCGGCGTCGGCGCGTTCCTGGCCAGCGTCGCGGTTCAGGGCGGCACGATCATGACGGCGGGCTTCGCCTTGTTTCCATTCCTGATGCCCTCCTCCACTTTTCCCGATCAAAGCCTGACGGTGTGGGACGCTTCCAGCAGCGCCAAGACGCTGCTCATCATGCTCGGCGCGGTGCTCGTATTCCTGCCCATCGTGATGGCGTACACCGCCTGGGTATTCAGGGTGGTGCGCGGCCGCGTCACCCTCGAGAACATGCACGATCACGAGGGCGGCTACTGATGTGGTACTTCAGCTGGATTCTCGGCACCGGGCTGGCGCTGTCGTTTGCGGTGCTCAATGCCATTTGGTACGAAATCGTCGAACGGCAGCCCGAGAAATCCGCCGCCTCAGAAGGGATAATTGAGCCCGGTGAAAACCGCGGCACCGTCGCTGCCGTAACCCACGTCGACGTAACCCACCACGAAGGGACGCGCGATGCCCCGAAAACCCACCCCGGCGACCGGATGTAAGTGAACCAGCGGATCGGTGCTGGTGCGCGAGAAGACCCGGCCGACGTCGACGAACGGTGCGAGCTCGATATCGAGCTTGGTCGTGACGGCATCGAAGGTGAACAGCTTGCGGCGTAGCTCCACGGTGGCCGAAAAGGAGTTTCGATCGTAGAACCGGCCGGCGCCGTAGCCGCGCAGCGGCTGCTCGCCGCCGATCACGCTCACCCCGCCGCCGAGACTGCTCAACGCCCAGAATGGCACATCGCGGACCGTGGGCAAATAACGCAGCGACACATGTGCGGCCAACAACGTGTCGGGCGCCAGCGGCCAAACCCCACGGCCGTCGATTCCTGTCTCACTGTACGAGGAGTCGTTGATCAAACCTCCTTTGGAGGCGGCACCGGCATACAGCACCCATGCCACGCCGCGGGTGGGCACGGTCACATCATCCCGGCTGTCGTACACCAACGAGAGGCGATTGAGCAATTGTTGATCGCTGCCCAGAGTTCCGGGAAATCGGCTCTGAATCGAAGGCACGCCGCCCAGCGCGCCGGGCAGCACGTCCACCTCCTGTAGATGCACGGTGTAAAGGATCTGCCAGGTATGAGTCAGATTCAGTCCGATCTGAACCTGCCCCAACTCCTGTTGGTCGGTGTAATTGGTTTGCGCGCGTTGCCGGGTCTGATTGCCGATGCCGAAAAATCGCGTGGTCCCGTCGCGGTCGTATATCAAGCTGTAGCTGATGGACCATCGATCCTGGCGCGAGCGCCCGATTTGATATTCGCCGTCGAATTCGCGTTCCACGCGTTGCTTGACTCCCGCGACCGCCGACCATTGTTCGTCGGCCGAAGCAAAGGAGAAAATGCGGGCGTGTACGCCAAAGCCGAAATTGGGGTTATAGAGCACGTCGGGCGCGACGATGCGGCTCACATCGTGATTGTCATTGGTCGTCACCCAGGTGGGAATCAGCCCGAGCGTCAAGCCGCTGTTGGGATCGGCCGAGATCAGCGGCACCGGAATGAACGGTGCGGTCTCCGGATTGAACCACTTCGTCCAACCCGGCGCCGGCGCAGGCGGCGGCGCCGGCATGGGCACCCCCAACACCTGTGCGCCCGTGTCATTGTTCTTGGGAGGGTTGTCGGACCAACAAGGTGAGGCGAGCGCCAGCAAGCCGGCGGCCGTGGTCACGGTCATGAGAAGTCTCACCGCAGCAACCGCGCAATGCAATCCAGAAGCCGGTCGATATCCGCCGAAGTCAGATTACCCATGGTCGAGATTCGAAACAGCTTGTCGGATAAATTGCCTTGTCCCGCATAAATGACGAAGCCTTCGGCTTTGAGCGCATCATGCAATCGGGCGTAATGCATGCCCGGCGGCAAGAGGTAGGCTCTCAGCACGACGGAAGATTGTTCGGCCGGCATGAGCGAATCGACGCCGAGGGCTGCCAGGCCCGAGCGCAGCGCGTTCGGCCAATGCGCCATAGTGTCGATATCGCGCCGGGCGCCCGCCTTGCTCATCATACTCGCGCAGCGCCTCCACCAGTGCGTAGTACGCATGCACGGCAGGTGTAAATGGCGTGTTACGCTCATCCTGCAGGCGTGCAAGCCGGCCCAGATCAAGGTAAAAAGTGCGGCTCGCCGCATTCAACAAGGCACGGCGCCGAACGATCACGAACGCCGCTCCCGGAACGCCATGCAGACACTTGTTGGCGGTTGCGGCCACGGCCGACAGCGCCGCATCGTCGAAGTCGATGGCCTCGGCACCGAAGCTGCTCACCGCGTCGACCAACAGTTCGGCGCCCCGGCTGCGGCAGATGTCGGACAGCGCGCGCAGATCATTGAGTCTTCCGGTCGTGGTTTCATGATGTACCACCGCGACATGCGTAAAGGCCGCATTCGGCCGCTGATTTGCCAGCCTCGCGGCGACCGAATCGAGGTCGGGTGCTCGCAGCCAGTCACCGACGATGGATTCGTGGTCAATGCCGTATTGCGCGCAGATCTGCGCGATCCGCTCGCCGTACACGCCGTTCTCGACGATCAACAGCCGTCCGTTTTTCGGCACCAAGGCTGCGACCATGCTCTCGACCGCGGCCGTGCCGGAAGCGGTGATCAACACGGCCGCCCATTGCGAACCGTCCAGCGAGTATGCCGAGAGCAGGCGCATGCGCGCTTCGTCCTGCAGATCGAAGAATTCACTTTCGCGATGGCATAGATCCGGCTGCAGCAGACTGCGGCGCACGCGCTCGCTCAATGTGACCGGTCCGGGATTGAGCAGGAGCATCAGCGCGCTCCGGGCCGCGCGCCGATATGCGGTCGCGCACCGATGTGCCGCATGAGGCGAGATTTTACTTCCACGGGCGTCATGGAGGGCCGCGGCAGATCGCTTGGTGCACCGGCGCGGATGCCTAAGCGAGCGAAGCGCGCGCCCTCGATCGGCGGTTCCTTCAGCCACACGGCAATCTGCGCCGGGTCATCGGTGTCCAGCGATGAGGCGTAGCCGCATGCGACGGCCGCGTCCGCGAACGCAATGTGCGGTGAGACCGTTGCCTGTCCTCCGGTTGAATCATGTACCCCGTTGTCCAGCAACAGATGCCATAGATTCGGCGGCCCATAGGCGCCGGCGGTCGCGAGCGCTCCCATGCGCATCAGCAACGAGCCGTCTCCGTCCAACGCAATCACGCGCAAGTCCGGCCGCGCCAGCGCCAGTCCCAGGGCCAGCGGCAACACACATCCCATGGAGCCGACCATATAGAGATGGTTCGGGCGATCATCGATCGCGAATAGTTCACGGCCGCAAAAGCCGGTGGATGCCAACAGCACGGTGGAATCGACGGGCGTCTGCGCCACCACCACGCGCAAGGCATCCTGCCTGGACGCTTTGGCATCCGGCGCCGCGCGGCGAGGCGCAGCGACCGCGGGTGAGGCGCCGCTCCCCGGGGAGCTGTTGCGCGCCGCCCGTGGCCCGCCCAACCCTCCGGCGCCGTGTTTCAAGGCATTTGCAGCAACGCTGCCTTTTTGCATCACCAATGCATAAGGACGCCCGGTCTGATCCATGTGTGCGGTCGCGCGATCGAGTGCCGGTCCGATATCCGCTGTTTCCGTGGGGAACAGCTCCCAGGGTATCTGCATGAGCTGCAACAATTCCGGCGTAATCGGGCCCATCAACGCATGCTGCGGCTCATCGGCAATACCGGGTTGGGCCCGCCAGGTCACGATGAGCAACTGCGGCAGGCGAAAGGTCCAGGTCAACGAAGTCAGCGGACTGACCGCATTGCCGAGTCCTGAGTTCTGCATCATGGTAATGCCGCGCCCATGCGGGCCCGCCGCATCCCCTGCGATGGCGATGCCGGCAATCAATGCCACGGCATCGCCTTCGTTTGCCATCGACACATAGTGCAACGACGGGTCCTGCAGCACGTAATTGATGAACGGCGTCAAAAACGAGCACGGCACGCCTGCGTACCAGTGATACCCCCGTTCGCGCGCCGCCTCGACGAAATGCCGCGCTTCTATCATCGATCGAAGGGCGTCTGCTCGTGGGCAAAATCCACGGCCCGGCGCAGATCGTCAAAATCGTTCACCCCTTGCCAGTGGCCATGCACGTACAGCACCTCGATCTCCGCCCCCGCGGCGATGAGCGCGTTCAGCAATGCCGGCATGTCCAGCGCGTCAAAGCCCACCTCGGCCCGCAACCCTGCCAGTACCGTCTTGAGCTTGGCCAATCCGGCGTGGCTGACATTCAGCATCCCAATCCACCGTCCTTGCGGAATACGTTCGGCCTCGGCGGCACCGGTAACACTCTCGAGCAGCACCGGCGAGCCGAACAATCCACGATCATCGCCGCGCGAGCAGTAGGCGAAATCGCGCACGGTATGATTGCCGTTGCCGGTCATGAGCGAATCCACCACCACCGAAAAATCCGCCTTGGATTCCACCAGATCGCGCAGCACGTAACTTCGAAACAGCAGGTCACCGTAGGCGATGACCGCGGCGGAATCCAGCGATCCAAGCGCGCACGCCAACGAGGTCAATTCGCCGGTCTCGGCATGGCGCTCGTTCACGACCAATTTGACGCCCGCGTTCTCTATCGCGTCGGCGCGATAGCCGCCGACCACGGTGATGTCGTTGATATCGGCCTTTTTGAAGCCGTCGACCAGCCATCGCAGCAGAGGCTTGCCTGCGATGGGCAACATGACTTTGGGCCGATCGACGGTAATCGCTTCCAGGCCACGTCCGCGGCTGGCCGCCAGCACGACGGCGGCGCGCGGCGCCCCTGCACCCGCCAGATAAATCCGCTCGGCCGCGGAATACTCATCCGCATCCTGCAGGCGGAAGATCTCGTTGACCGAAGCAATCCGGTCCTCGACATTCACCAAGGTCTGGCTGTCGAATATTTCTTTCGCGACGCTTTGCATCGCGGATGCCGCCGAGCGCACCAAATGATTCGCCCAGATCACCGTGCTGATCCCGGCCTGGCGAAATATGTCGGTGGGCGTGCTGTAGTAGCGCGTCGGTACGATCACCAGGGGCGAGCGGCGCGCCCACTCTTTGGCGAACGTCACTATTTCGTCGGCCTTCGACAACTTGCTGTGGATGAGAATGGCGTCGGCACCGGCGAGCCGATAGGCCTCGGCACGGCGCAGGGCTTCGTCCATGCCCCAGCCCGCAATCAAAGCCTCGACCCGCGCGACGATGCAGAAGGCGGGATCCTGCTGCGTGTCCTTGCCGGCGGCGATCTTGCCGACGAACTCCTCGATGTCGGCCAGCGGCTGGCGTTCGCCGTTCAAAAAGCTGTTGGTCTTAGGAAACTGCTTATCCTCGATGCAGACACCCGCGATGCCGCGTTGTTCGAGCTTGCGCACCAGGCGGCGCATGTTGTTGAAATTGCCGTAACCGGTGTCGCCGTCGAGCAGTATGGGCAAATCGCTGGCATCGGCCATGAACTCGAGCATGTCCACGACCTGGGTCCAACTCGCCTCGTTGTTGTCGCGCACGCCGAACTGCGCCGAGATGGACAATCCGGAAGCCCAGATTCCCTTGAAGCCCGCCTCGCGCACGATGCGCGCGGACAGGCCGTTGTGCGCTTCCATGAGAAACTCGAGTTCCGCGCTGTGCAGCATCTGGCGCAACTTCGCGCTGCGCGCTTGCGCCTTGTACGGTTGCGCGCCGCTCTTGGCGCGCTGATCAACGGATCCCGCTGCTTGGTGAATCGAGGCATTCATTCATCGGCTCCCGATAGGGGTTGAAGTTGCGGCAGCACTTCTTGTGCGGCGCGCACCACGTCGTTGGGAAAATCGATTTCGATCCATGGCAATCCGCTGACATCTGCCACTTCGAACCGGTCGCCTCTCTCTCTGAGCAGATCGCGTACGGCTTCTTCATGCGGCATGTGCGCCCGTCCACCGTCGATGTAACCTGCGACCAGGGCCGCGAGCCGCCGTGCAGCGGTTTGCTCGAATCGAAAGAATCCGACCGACTCGCCAATGGTGTCGAATTTCAGGTCTGCTGCCAACTGCTTGCGCAGCTCGATCGGTACGCCGCCCCGCACGCACAGCTTGACCGGCTCGTCGCCGGCCTGGAAGTCCCGATCGATCAACAAGCGGTTCACCGGGTGGCTCCCCGCCAGCAGCGCCCTGAGGATACGTTCGTCATAAAGCACATCCGCATCCATCAATAGGATATCACCGCCGCGGCACAGTGCATCGGCTGCGGTATGCACCGTCAATACGCTGCCGAGTTCAAATTCCTCGTTCAGCACCATCTCCGGAGCCGGCTTCCACCGCAAGCGAGCGAGTTCCGCCGCCAGGAGTTCGTGGCGAAAGCCCACCGCCATCACCACGTCCTCGACGCCTGCGCTTTTCAACATGCGCAAATGCCGCTCGAGCAGCGTCATTCCACCGAAGCGCAGCAAGCACTTCGGAAGTTGGCTGTCCTCGGGCAATTGCAGGCGGGCACCGCGCCCAGCCGCCAAAATGATCGCACGCATCAAAATCCTTCCACGACGCCGGCGCGCGAAGCAACGCGCCAATACAGCAGTCCGGGCAAGCCCAACAACAATTCCCGGGCGCGTTTTGCCAGCGACAAAGCCAGTCCTACATCGGGCGACATGCCTGCCAGCGGCGCGAGCAGCAAATATCCGCCCTCTTGAACCCCCAGGGCCCCGGGGATGGCGAAAGCGGCGCCGCGAATGGCCTGGCCCAGGCTCTCGAGCAGCAATGCATCGCGCCAGCTCACGGGTGCACCGAGAAATGAGGCGATCAGATATACCTCGCCGGTACCGACAATCCACCCGATCAGACTGAGCAAAAAGCTCGCTGTGACGGCACTGTTGCGCCGGTAGATGCCCTCCACCGCATTATCGATGGCCTGCGCCTGAGTCATCCACTGCGACCAGTTGGGGTTGCCCGTAAAGCGCCTTACCGCCCGCGTGAGTTTACCGAAAAGGCCACGCCGCTGAATGAGATAAAATCCGCCTACCTGCACCGCCAGAAAGGCACTGGCAATCAGCGCCGAGGTCCGGAGCGCCACGGACGAGAAGTGGCTCGTCTGCGCACCGAGTACCACCACGCCGATCAGCGCAAACACGATTTGTGCAAAGGTCTGTAAAGTCGTACTGACGGTGATCGCCGCGGCGGCCTGTTGCATGCGCATACCGCGCCGGGCCAGATGCCGGGCCATGAGCAGCGGCCCGCCGATTTGCCCGGCCGGCATGAGGCTGTTGGCGGACTCTCCAACCCAGCGCGCCAGCAGTGAATCCCAATACGGACTGCGGCTGGATGCCCGCTCGAAAAGCACACGGATTGCCAGCGCATCGAGCAGCAGCGGCAGCAAGTGAAACAAGGCGACCAGAAACAGTCCCCAGCCGGCATGGGCGAGCGTCGCCATGATGGCGGGCAGGTCTTGCGAAATCAGCACGCCCACGAACAGCAGCACGCCGATGCTGAACAGCCAACTCGCCGTCCGCGTCATTCGCCGCGGCCCAGCAGCCGATGAAACACCTGACGAAACCCGAAATAGCCAAAGGCGTCCTTCATGTTGGAGATGAGGCGCCACCACGGATGCATACGCGGATCGGTCACATATTCGAAGGTCAAGGACACACGCGTTTCGCCCGGCAACGACGGCGTGATGCGATGGCGTAAAGCATCGCCGTTGAAAACCACCAAACCGCCGGGCGCGATTTTCACCGAGCCGGAGACGACGGGCACCGCTTTCTCGCGCGTATGCAGCTGGTAATCCAGGCGGCAGGAGGAGTCATCTATCAGGCCCAGGAGCAGTGTGTAGCGGCGGCCCGCATAGTACGAAGTGTCGTAGTGCCAACCAATGTGATCACCCGGGCGGGTATAAAAATACAGCGCGTAGGCGTGCGGATCGTCGGGCGGCGACAATTGCAAGCGCTCTCCGGTCAGTTGCTCCAGCCAATGAAGCAGCGCCGCTGAGCGATAGAGCTCGGCGATGATGGGCGCCCGGCGGTCGATCGCATGCCGACCGACACTTCCGCCCTGTTTATGTCCGGGCAGATAATTGCGGTTGATCGATCCTTCGACGGCGGAGACCGCGGCAATCAACTGCGCAGTGAGCTCCGCCGGCAGGAAGTCATCCACATGCAGAAATGAACTCTGCGCGGCGTACTGGCGACGCAAGCTCTGCAGGTCCAGAGAATCCAAACGCGAAAGTAAGGCCGGGCCACCGCCGGTTCCCAATACTGCCACGCTTATCCGACGATCTCGTCAGCCATGCGTTGATTGAGGCGCACAGCCCGTTGATGGTCGATCACCACCCAAATGGCGTACAAGGGTGCACAGATCGATGCCACGGACAGCATCGGGGCGAGCGCATTGCTCAACGTCGCCAACGGCAGCAGATACAACACATCTTCCGTTTCGAAACCGCCCAGAGAGGCCTGTCGTGTGGCGGTCTTGCCGTGCAGTTCCTCTATGCGCATGCGCAACAGGAAAATCAACGCGATCGCAGTACCCGCCACCAACCCCAAGAACACCGGCGCGAGAGCGGAGCCGAAACCGGGTTTCCCGGCCAGGCCCACACCAATTGCAATGAACAGCAGGATGGTCACGACCGCATCACTCGCCAGGTCATAGACATGTCCGCCTCGGCTGGTCTTGCCGCTCATGCGTGCCAGCTCGCCGTCGGTGTGATCCAGAAAATTCGACAGAACCAGCAGCAATGCCGCCAAATTGGACCAGCCATAGCGTCCCGGCGTGAAAGCTGCCGCGGCGGCCAGGCCAACAGCGAGCCTCAAACTGGTCAGATGGTTGGGGGTAACCCAGCTATTGACGAGCGGCGCAACCAGCCGGCGCGCCAAACGGGCATCCCACGGGCGGCGCACGTCAGTCAGCGGATATTCGAATCGTTGTGGGTTCAGCATAGGAGCTTAGGAGCATTGGTGCACTGCGTATAATTTTATTTTACGCCAGATTGCCCTTTGTCATCAAAATGAAATGCTGTGGGTGGCGGCGCCGACGGTATCGATCCTGTCGATGACTCGCTGCAGCCGGCCGGCTGCGCTGCGCAGCGGACGTGAAAATCCGCTACCTCATCGGCAAGCCGCAGCGAGTCAGCACAGCGCGCAAATCCTTGATCGGCGGAAACACTTCGTTGTTCCAATCGGCGCCCTGTGCATCATATGCCCGCTGCTCATACTCGACGATGTCCTTGTCTTCCCGAAAAATATTTTCGGTAAACCAGGTCACGAAGGGCCACACCGCGTGAATGATTCCCGGAAAACCCGGTTTCTTCACCGACAGATAACCATACGTGCGATTGGTACGTTGCTCGGCATCCAGCGGTGTGTAGCCCAGCCACACATCCAGCACGGGATCGTCGCCCAGCTGGATGTTGCGTCCCACCCAGACCTTGAGGCTTTGGGTCGGGTAGTCGGTGCGAATACGCATGTGATCACAGAAATCTTGCTTTGCCTCACCGCGCTTGCGCATCAAATCGACGATGACATGTTCCCCGACGGAGGATTTTCCCTCGGTGCGGCTGAAACTGTACTCGACTTCCGCCCAGTTCTCGCCGTGATTGCGGCCCAGGCAACGGGCTCTGATCGAGCCCATCTGTTTGCGATGCATGAATTGGTGGTTCATGTCGAAAAGGTTTTCGTGCATGAACGTGTAGTGACAGGCAACCTCGCGGTTGAGCCGGCGAGTCTTGTAGTCCCTGCGCTGCGAGGAGCCGAGACTCGCGGGAGCGCGGGCGTCGGCCAGCGCTGCATCCCCGGGGAACACGAAGATCAAACCGTCGATTTCGCGCGCAGGATAGCTCTTCACGCCCGTGGGCAAACGCTCCGGGCCCATGTAGGGTACGTTGATGCATTTGCCGCTGCAGTGGTAGACCCAGCCGTGGTAGTGGCACTTCAAGTCATCGCCGCTGACCACCCCCAAGTGCAACGGTACCTGGCGGTGCGCGCAGCGATCCTCGAGAGCGAATACCTGTCCGCTGGTGCCGCGATACAGCACGATGGGATCACCGGCGAAACGCCTCGCCAAAGTCTTGCCGACTTTGAGTTCATCGGACCACGCCAGCGGGTACCACTGGTCGGGATGCGCGCCTATGCGTCGCAAATCGATCGGGTCAGGCGCAGGTGCTGCGCGCAGGGTCGCCAAATTCGATCCATCCTCGGACATGCGTGGATTCTACAGATCTTTTGGCGCGGCGGCAGATGCTCAAGGGCGCAAACCGCCGGCGACCGTGAACGTATCGGTGAGCGATCTATGTGCATAATTTGCTACACCAGCCCTTCCGCCACCTACCCCGGTATCAGAGCGCCCTTCGAAACCTCGTTGAAACGGGCGCCCTAACGAGCGCCAAGACGGTCATGAAAACGGCCATTCAAAGGCTATCCATGTATGTTCCATATATCAGAATAGATAAGCATTCATGATATAACACACATTATCTCCGCCAAAAAACGCACTGAAAACTGAACAAAGAACCGGTGAGGAGCGTCAGTCACCGCAATTCCATCGACAACCGATTTGGACGACAACCGATGTGGATTTCGCGCATGAGCACGTCATTGGAAGCAGGGGGTCCTGCTATCCGTGCGGAGGGCTCGTGCAGGACCGGCGCGCATTCGCGGCCGCCGTGTATGGGGCATCCACCGACTGAATTCGCACAGCCGTTAGATGCGAAATGATGCAAGGACTCCCCATGGTGGCGCTTCACTCCCACCGTCCGCCCTGTCGGCATCCCGCGCCGTGGGCCGCAGCCATGTCCGCGTTGCTGTTCTCTTGTCAGTCTCCCGCCGCGCCCGTTGCGGCGCCCGGCTTCTCCCATGTGAAATCCCTGGACGGGATCGACGAATACCGTCTGGACTCGAACGGTTTGCAGGTGCTGCTGATGCCGGAGCACTCGGCACCCGTCGTGTGCTTCAACGTCACCTACCGAGTGGGTTCCCGCAACGAGGGAGCCGGCACGACGGGCGCCGCGCATCTTCTCGAACATCTGATGTACAAGGGAAGTGCCCGCTACAACTCTGCCGCCGGAAACGACGTCGAAGAGTATGAGCGGAGAGTCGGCGGCCAATTCAACGCGCAGACGGTACCGGATCTCACGAACTACTTCGTCGTCGTCGGTCGCGATGCGCTCGAAGGTTATGTCGCGATCGACGCGGATAGGATGCGTAACCTGTTGCTCCGCGAGACCGATCGGCAGTCGGAGATGACGGTCGTGCGCAATGAGTTCGAGCGCAGCCAGAACAAGCCGCATGTGCTGCTGATGGATGAGATCGACGCAGCTGCCTATCAAGCATTGCCCTATCACCATTCGGAACTCGGATGGCGGAGCGACATCGAGAACATCCCGATCGAAAAACTGCGCGAATTTTATGACACCTTTTATTGGCCCAACAACGCGACCATCACGGTTGTGGGAGACAGCGAGCCTGCGGCGACGCTGGCGATGATCCGCAAATTCTACGGCGCCTACCCCAAATCGCCGCATCCCATCCCCGCAGTTTACACGGAGGAACCGGAACAAACCGGTCCGCGCCGGGTCGTCGTCAAAAAGCCGGGTGAACCCGGCTCGGTGTCGATCGCCCACAAGATACCGAACGGACTCAGTCCTGATCAGCCCGCCATCGCGGTGCTTGACGTCATCTTGAGCGGTGGAAAGAACTCCCGGCTGTATCGCGCAGTGGTCGACCAAGGGTTGGCGCTGAGCGCCACCGCGAGCGGTGGTACGAATCACGACATGGGTTTGCATGTCGTGACTGCGGATCTGGCTCCGGGAACGACTCATGAACAGTTGGAGAGAACCCTTCTCGAGCAGCTCGAGCTGATTAAGACTCGGGGGGTCACCGACGAGGAGGTGGAGAGAGCCCGCCGGCAATACCGGGCGCAGCGCGCATATCGCCTCGACGGGATGTATCCGGTTGCGAATGAACTGAACAATTGGATCGGCACGGGCGACTGGACGCAGTTCATTCGATTTCCGGAGGCGGTGCAGAAGGTAGTGGCCGCGGATGTGCAACGCGTTGCCAAGGCTTATTTGAATGAAGACCAGAGTACGACGGGGTGGTTCGTCCCCGTGGCGAAGGGCAGGTCGAGGTGATTCAAATGAGACTGTCGTTCGCAACGGTATCCATGGCCCTGTTGATACCGGCGCTCGCTTTCGCGAGCGTGGTCGAACGCGTACAGCGCAAAACGATCGACGGCATCGATGTCATCGGGTATCCAATGGGCGTCAAGGATGTTGTGACCGTAGTGGGGGCCCTGCCCGCAGGCGATGTTCTTGCGGCAGCCAATCACGACAATGTGGCCGCCGCTACCCTCACTGCCCTCATGTTGGATCGGGGTACGGCAAAGCACGACAAGTTCGCCATCGCCAGCAAGCTCGAGAGTGTCGGTGCCTCGGTGCATTTCAGCGTGCAAGACCAGACTCTCGAGGTACGAGCGCGGTGCCTGAAGAGCGACTTGCCGCTTCTGATAGGCCTGATCGCAGAGCAACTGCGCTCGCCGGCGTTTTCGCAGAGCGAGTTCGACAAGGCCCGCCAACAACTGATCGGCCGGTTGCAGAATGCGATGGATGACGTACAACAGCGCTCCGCCGAGACGTTCAAGAGGGGCGTATTCCCGCCGGGGCACCTCAACCATCCGGCGTCAATCGATGAGGGGCTGACCGCCGCTCAAAAACTTACGCTGGATGAGGTGAAGGCCTTTCACCGAAAGTACTACGGCCCCGACCACATGACTCTCGTGCTGGTCGGTGATGTCGACATGGCTCGTGTGGACGGCATGGTTGCCGGTGCCTTTCGGGGTTGGAAGGGAGGAGTGGCGTACGCGCGGGACGTAAGATCCCCCGGGGGTTCCGAGCCACGACACCACAGTGTTGATGTCGAAATTCCGGGCAAGATGAGCACCATCCTCACCATTGGCCAGGCCACAGGGTTGCGTAGCACCGACCCGGATGCGTTGGCCCTGCAGGTGGCAACGGCTGTTCTCGGTAACCCGTTCACGGGCCGTCTCATGGATACGGTTCGCAGAAAGGAAGGCCTGACCTACGGAATCGATGCGCGATTGGCCGACGACACCTTCTCCGACGGCAGCTGGCAGATCACTGGGACCTTCGCCCCCGGGCTCCTCAATCAGGGTGAGAGGTCCGCACAGCGTGAATTGCGGCGTTGGTGGGCCGACGGAGTGACCGATCAGGAGCTTGCGGCGCGCAAGACGAACTTGATCGGAACCTATCGGGTAGATCTCTCCGATACGACTGGAATGGCTCACGCCCTTCTGAACGCAGTCTTGCAAGGACGCGATGTGACCTGGCTTGACCAATACCCTTTGGCAATCGATGCCCTCACCGTCCAGCAGGTAAACACTGCGATCAAGCGGCACCTCGACCCGGAAATGATGCTGGTCGTGAAGACAGGAACTCTGCCGACATCATGAACGTTCTTCACGCATGCAGTCGGCGCGCACACTCCCGTCCGGCGGATATGAGAGTGTCGACGTCACTGTTGGCGGTGGCAGGGTTTGTGATCGCCGCGAGTGCCGCGAGTGCCCGAGCGCTGCGAGCGCCGCGAGCGCCGCGGCCGGAACGCTGGCGGTTACCGCCCAGGACTATGCACGCGCCGAACGGTTTCTGTCCTGGAATCGCGATCGCTACCTCATCAACGGCGACATCCAGCCGCATTGGATCGGTGCGAAGGACCGCTTCTGGTACCGGCGCAAGAATGAGGATGGTGCGCAAGAATTTGTCGTGGTGAACGCCGCCGACGGCGTGCGGCATCCAGCCTTCGATCAAGCGAGGATTGCATCCGCGCTGTCCAAACTGACCGGCAAGCCGATTGAACCCGGCGCGTTGCCATTCTCGAGTTTCAAGTACATCGGCGGCGAGCAGGCCATTCAGTTCGACATCGAGGATGCGCAGTGGACCTGTCAGGCCAAGACCGCGGTTTGCGAACGGGCCTTTTCGCAGCCAGCGAAGGCCGACGAATCACCCTCGCCCGACGGGAAGTGGGTGGCTTACACACGCGCGCACAACCTGTGGGTTCGAGAACGATCCAGTGGCCGCGAGGTGGCCCTGACCACCGATGGCGTTGAGAACTACGGTTACGCGACGGAATCCGGGCACGCGGCGGGCGTGGTCCGACAGCGTCATGGAGGACGCAAACCCCAGTTACTCTGGTCGCCGGATTCGCGCTCCATTCTCACCTTTCGAGTGGATGAACGCCGGGTGAAGGACTTCTACCTGATCGAGTCGACGCCCGAGGATGGGAGCCTGCGCCCCAAGTTCTACAGCTACCGGTTCGCACTGCCCGGAGACCGGGAGGTAGCACAAGTCCACCCCGTCATCATCGATGTGGCGAGCAGGCGCACGACGGCGGTCGATGCCGCGCCGCTGCCCGTGCTCGCGGAGCTGGTGACCTACCATCACAATGCCTGGTGGTCGAAGGATTCCCGGAAGGTGTACTCGCTGCGGATCGACCGCTTCGCCAGATCCATCGGGCTGGAAGAGATCGAGGCCCAGAGCGGCAAGGTGCGTGAGATTCTGCGCGAAAGCGCAGAGGTCGGTCTACGCATCACCAACGAGGATGGGACCTTCCTGGGGCATCCCGCGGTCCGCACGCTCGAGAACGGCGATGTCATCTGGTTTTCCGAGCGGGATGGTTGGGCGCATCTATATTACTACGACGGTGTCACGGGCAAGCTGCGCAACCAAATCACCAAGGGTCCCTGGGTGGTGCGCAGCATCGTCCGCGTCGACGAAGCGAAGAGGCTGCTGTACTTCACGGCCAGCGGAAGGGAACCGGGTGCGGAGCCCTACCAGCAGTATCTGTACTGCATTCGCTTCGATGGCTCCGGCATTCGTTCGTTGACGCCGGAGACGGCGGAGCATCGCGGCGGCGGCATCTCGGACGGTCCGTCTGAATCCGAGGTGGCCGCCACCGAAACCGCCCGGTTCTCGCCTTCCGGCCGCTACTTCATCGACAACTACTCCCGGCCGGACCTGCCGCCGGTGTTCGTCCTGCGCGCCGTCGATGGTCGGCTCGTGAAGCGGCTGGAGACCGCGGACATTTCCAAGCTGCGTGAGGGAGGTTACACCGCGATCGAGCCGTTCCAGGCAGTGGCGGCGGACGGCAAGACGGCGATTTACGGCAACATGCTGCGGCCAAGCACGTTCAGCCCGGACAGAAAATATCCGGTCATCGACGCGATCTACCCCGGGCCGTCGAATATCCGCACGCAAAAGACCTTTTCGGGGGCCACGTTCGATTCGATGGAAGCGCAAAGCCTGGCCGAGCTTGGGTTCATTGTCGTCACCGTCGATGGGCGCGGGACGCCGCATCGGGCGCGAGCGTTCTCGGACTACGCCTATGGGCGCTACGAAAAGGCGAGCGATCTCGAGGACCACATCGCCGCGATCCGTCAGCTGGCGCAGCGTTATCCCTACATGGATCTGGACCGTATCGGCGTCGACGGCCACTCGGGCGGCGGCTATGCGGCCGCGCACGCGCTGCTGGCCTACCCGGACTTGTACAAGGTAGGCGTGGCGGCCTCGGGCAATCACGATCAGCGCGTGGGCTACTCACACTGGGGCGAGCTGTACATCGGGCCCATGGAGGAGAACCGCTATCTTGCGGCGGCCAATACGGCGCTGGCCAAGAATCTGAAGGGCAAGCTGATGTTGGCGCACGGCGAGATGGACGACAACGTCTCACCGGTGCAGACGCTCAGACTGGTCGATGCGTTGATCCGGGAGAACAAAGATTTTGATCTGCTCATCGTCCCGAATGCCGGCCATGTCATTCGCTATTCCGGGTACTTCATCCGCAGGAAGTGGGACTACTTCGTCCGCAATCTGCTGGGAGTGGAACCGCCGGCCGGCTATCGGATCGAGGAGCCGGAACAGATAGCAAAGATCATCTATTAAGGCGCTGCGCGCCACCTTTCAACGGGGTCGAGGACGACCCCGCCCTTTGATGGTCAGAACTACTTTGGGTGAACCGGATTTCTGCAGGGGCTATGTAATGAACAGTTCGAAAGATGATCGTGCAGCTGGCCGGCTTGCCGGGCGCACCGCTCTGGTGACGGGCGCGGGCTCGGGCATTGGCCGGGAGATAGCGCTCAGGTTCGCTCGCGAAGGCGCGCGACTGGTCTGCTGCGACGTACAGGGGGCAGCCGCCAACGCCACTGTGAGTACCATCGCCTCCGCGGCCTGCCCGGCTGCCCGCGCGATTCCGTTCGACGTAACCGATGCTGCGGCCGTCAACTCAGGCTTCGATGAAGCAGAGTCGAGCCTCGGCGCGCTGGATATCGTCGTGCACAGCGCAGGCATTGGGCAGGAGATCTCATTCCTCGGTACCACGGCCGAGCAGTGGCAACACATGCTCGACGTGGACCTGACCGGTACCTTTCACGTCGGCCAGGCTGCCGCACGTCGGATGATGAATCGCCGCTACGGCCGCATCGTCAATCTCGCATCCACCGCCGGGGTGCGTGGCGGCACGGGTCGGGCCGCCTACGGTACGGCGAAGGCCGGCGTGATTCTGCTTACACGTGTAATGGCGGTGGAGCTTGCCGAATATGGCATCACGGTCAACGCGCTTGCGCCGGGCGCAATCGATACGGAGTTGGTGGCCCGCATGCATTCGCCGACTACCCGGCGGGTCTATCGCCGCGCGATACCACTCGATCGCTACGGAACACCGGCGGAAGTTGCCGCCGCCGCGCTGTTTCTTGCGAGTGAGGAGGCCGGATACGTCACTGGACATGTGCTCGCCGTAGACGGCGGTTTTCTTGCGGCCGGCGTTCTTCACAAGGCCGAATGAATGGACATTCCAACGATCTTTCCGCTCGAAATCACGACACACCTGGAGCAATGGCCACTGGCAACACCCTTTCGAATCAGCGGCTACACCTTCACGGTGCTCGACGTCATGATACTCACGGTAAACGACGGTAAGCGGGAAGGAAGGGCGGAGGCCGCTGGAATCTATTACCGTGGGGACGCGCCCGAGCGCATGGCGGCGCAGATCACGCTGTTGCGTGACCGAATCGCCGCCGGTATCGATCGCAACACTCTGCGCTCGCTCATGCCCCCCGGCGGCGCGCGCAACGCGCTCGATTGCGCATTGTGGGATCTCGAGGCCAAGCGCGACGGACGGCACGTCTGGCAGCTCGCCGGGCTGTCTCCACCGCGTCCTCTCGTGACCACCTATACGCTCGGCGCGGACGACCCCACAAAAATGGCCGACGCCGCGCGGCGGTTCGGACAGGCACGGGCGCTCAAGTTGAAACTCACGGGCGACGACGTGGATGCGGAGCGCGTTCGGGCGGTTCGCGCCGCGCGTTCGGATGTCTGGTTGGGCGTCGACGCAAACCAAGGGTTCACTTTGCGATCGCTGCAGCGTCTGATGCCTACATTCCTCGACGCTCAGGTGCGTCTGATCGAGCAACCGTTTCCCGTGGGCCAAGAATCACAGCTCGATGCCATGGAGTCACCCATCCCCATCGCGGCGGACGAGAGCCTGCAGACGCTCGAGGATCTACCTAGGCTGGCCGGCCGTTTCGATACGATCAACATCAAGCTCGATAAGTGTGGTGGGCTCACCGAGGGTCTGGCGATTGCGCGCCGTGCGCGTGAGCTGAATTTACAGGTCATGGTGGGAAATATGATTGGCACTTCGCTCGCGATGGCTCCCGCTTTCGTGCTCGGGCAGTCGTGCGACCTCGTCGATCTCGATGGCCCGATCTGCCTTGCCAGCGATCGTTCGCCGACAGTATCTTACGAGGACGGCAGAATCTGGTGTCCGCCGCAGGTATGGGGCGCACCATCCGCACTCTCCCCGGCCGCACCATGAACATACGAGTCGATTCTGCCGAGCCTGCGCAATGGTTCGGGCAGCCCCGCGGGCTGACCGTTCTGTTCCTGACGGAAATGTGGGAAAAGTTCTCCTACTACGGGATGCGCGCGATCTTGGTCTACTACATGACGCGCAAGCTGCTGATTCCGCAGCACCAGGCTTCTTACATCTACGGCTTGTATACGGCGTTCGTCTATCTGACACCCATCGCCGGCGGCATGATCAGCGACCGCTGGCTGGGTCGCCGATATTCGGTGGTGATCGGCGGCTTGATCATGGCGCTCGGCCACTTCATGATGGCTTGGGAGTCGCTGTTCTACGCGGCCCTTGCGACCATCGCCGTGGGGAACGGGTTGTATCTACCCAGCCTGCCCAGCCAGATCGCAGCGCTGTATGCGACGGACGATCCACGGCGCTACTCTTCATATAGCGTTTACTACGTCGGTATCAATCTGGGCTCCTTTCTCGCGCCGCTGGTATGCGGAACATTGGGTGAACTCTACGGCTGGCATTGGGGCTTCACCGCGGCCGGCGTCGGCATGATAGCCGGACTGACGACCTATCTGGCCGGCAGCCAGTATCTTCCACCGGAGCAGGTACGCCCCGTACGAGGTCTTGCAAAGCCGGCAGACTTCGGCAAGGAGAGCATCACCAGTCGCTTCGTTCTGCTCGCGTGCATTGCCGGTGCCGTTGTGGTTTTTCGCGGCGCTTACGAACAACTGGGCAATACCGTTGCACTCTGGGCCGAATCCGACGTCGATCGGGTCGCCGGTACGCTGGTCATTCCCATGACGTGGTTCCAGTCCCTCAATCCCTTTGTTGTGTTTCTGCTGGCGCCATTGTTGGCGGCCCGCTGGACGAGGCTTGCGAAGCAAGGGCGGGACACATCACCTCTGGTGAAGATGGCCCTTGGCGCAGCGATCGTGGCGGCGGCGTATCTGATGCTATCCGCAGTTTCGTACTGGACACGGCGGCACGGCATGAATGCCCACTGGCTTTGGCTTTCCGCATTCTTCTTCGTACTGACCGTCGGGGAGCTCTACATCCTCCCGGTGGGTCTCGCGCTCTTCGGCCGGCTCGCGCCCGCCAGCCTCCGAGCAACCACTATCGCAACGTGGTTCTTAGCCTTGTTTGCGGGGAACCTGCTCGCGGGCGCCTTGGGCTCGTTCTGGAGCCAATTCTCACACGCGGCCAGCTTTGCGCTGTTCGCGGGTTCGGCCGCGGTTGCCGGCATTCTGCTGCTGTTCATAAATCCGGCAGCCCGCCGCGCGATTCTCGTGGCCGAGCGCGGTAGTTCCGGCATGAAATGAGTCCGGAGCCCTATACTCCCCCAATGTTGTGGATTGCATCCAATCTACAGTTGCGTTTACAAGAGAGTCATATGAAGGGTGCGCGCGCTCCAATCCCGAGCAGCCGTACCTGGACGCATTCAAAGATCGCGGCGAGACATTTCCCGTGAGATATATTCAGCCTGACGAATGGCCAACGTAACGATCGTTAGCGTTGGATTCGCGGCACCGCCGGTCGTAAACTGACTGCCGTCCGAAATGAACAGATTCGGGGCATCGTGAGTCTGACCGTGCATGTTGCAGACACCGTCGCGCGGGCGTTTGCTCATTCGGCAAGTTCCTAGATTGTGTGTCGACGGATACGGCGGCGTCCGGATGACGTCGATCGCCCCGACCGCACGGTAAATAGCCTCTCCTTGCTGGTACGCATGGTTTCGCATCGAGACATCGTTCACGTGATCGTCATAGTGAACGTTGGGCACGGGAACGCCAAATTGGTCTTTGACCTGGTGGTTCAGGGTGACCTGGTTTCGCTCCTGCGGCATGTCCTCGCCCACGATCCACATTCCGGCGGTGTATTGGTAATGATCCATCAGGCGCGCAAACTCAGGTCCCCACGCGCCGGGATTCACAAATGCGGCGTAGAAGGGCAGTCCGAGAGAGATGGACTCCATCTCATACCCCCCCACGAAACCCCGTTCAGGTTTGTTCGGAACCTCATCGGTGATGACCCCAGCCATGACAGTGCCGCGGTAGAAATGGACCGGCTCATTGAAGTACGCGTACACCGAACCGGTAGTGTGGCGCATGTAGTTTCGACCGACCTGGCCAGAGCTATTCGCAAGGCCGTCGGGAAATCGTGTACTCGTTGACAACAGAAGCAATCGCGGCGTTTCGATCGAGTTCCCGGCAACGCAAACCACCCGGGCCCGCTGGCGCTGCTCCCGACCTTGGGCATCGATATAAACGACTGCGTTAACCTTGTTTGCAGCGCCATGTTCGATTCGCACCACGTGTGCTCGAGTTCGCAGGTCCAGGTTCCCAGTCGCCTCGGCGGCGGGGATTTCGGTGTAGAGCGTTGACCATTTTGCGCCTGACTTACAGCCTTGAAAGCAGAAACCCAGCTGCAAACAAGGTCCGCGTCCCGCGCGCGGCTTGCTGTTGATCGCCATACGACCCGTGTGGCAGTTTTTATAGCCTACCTTGACGGCGCCGTTATACATGACCTTGAAGTTGTTATTGCCTGGTAGTCCGGGAATGTCGTTTGTGCGGGTCACCCCCATTTTGCTTTCAGCGCGTGAATAGAATGGTTCCAGATCCTCGAGCGACAGCGGCCAATCCAACAAGTTGGCGCCCTGAATCGCGCCGTAGATCGATCGGGCCCGAAATTCGTCCGCGTGGAACCTCAGGGAGGCGCCCGCCCAGTGCGTCGTGGTTCCACCTACGGTCTTGCAAATCCAGGTCGGAAGATTTGGAAAGTCACGCGCAATCCGCCAGCTCCCTGAAGTAGTTCGAAGGTCCGACCAGGCCAGTTGCTTGAACGATGGCCATTCGTTGTTGATAAATGTGGCCGATGACTGTCGCTCGCCGGCCTCCAACAACACCACTTTGACGCCCTTCTGGCAGAGTTCGTTCGCCAATGTGCCGCCACCGGCGCCGGAGCCGATTACTACTACGGCCGAATCGTCATTCTGTGCGATCACCGCCATTTCCAGTGTCCCCTTTTTGTCCAATGCCGTTCGGGTTCAAGCGGGAAACGGTGGGCTGGCATCCGGGGGTGGATTCGCAAGCCAGGACAGATCGTTGAAGCCGCGCAACAGGTAGCCTCCCTTGGAGAAGGCCTCGCCCTCGTAGCCAAAATGCGCGAAGGCCATCTCATTGTTATATAAAGTAGTGATGCAGATCTCGCGAACTTTCTGCACAAATGGCGAGTCGATCAACCTCGTAACGGCTGGGCGCCGTTGATCATCGGAGGCTCTCGTGAACTCGCCACCGACTTGTGCGTTTAATGACTTGATGCCCGCCTGCACGGACGAAAGAGCCGAGTTATCGGTTGCATAATCGTCTATATCCTTGACCACCAGCGCATAAACCGCATCCGGCAAATCCTTGTGTGGATAAAGTGTTTTTGCAAGCATCAGGACACCGTCCGCTTCCGTCTGCGCGAGGTGCTGCAGCTCCAATGCCCAGCTCAAAGTGGGTGCCAGCATTCCGATTGCGCTGTGTGCGACTAATACCCCTGCGAGACGCGAAGACAACCTCAGGAAATCCCGCCGGGCCGAATTTTCGACGCCGAGCGTACCGGCGTGCGTAGTGGTTGTCATATCCCCCCCCTTTCGAACTTTGTGCGATCAGACGTAATGGCCGCCGCTTTCAAGCACTTCGATTTTGTAGCCGTCAGGATCAGTGAGGAAAAAAAAGCGCACGCCGCCACTCGGCGCAGACAAAGTCTTGATCTCGCCCGGCGCAAATCCAAGCCGTTGTAATCGCTCGCGGCATGAATCCAAGGCCGTTGTGGCGAATGCAATGTGCCCGTAGGCCGATCCATGCGGATAGGGTTCAGTGCGCCCCTTGTTCCATGTCAACTCAATCTCGAACCCACTCTCCGGTTCGCGCAAGTAAATCAGCGTGAAGTCCGGGAAATCCAGCCGGTGACTTTGCTGCAGGCCGAACGCTTCGGAATAGAAGACGATTGCCGCATCCGGATTGAGGACCCGTATCATTTGATGAATGAGCTTTGCCATAAACGCCACCCGCGGCGACCCGATGCCGGGATGATCCCTTGTCCCTGACCTCAGGAACGGTACGCTCGGTCAAATCCTCATCAGCTGTTGCATATTTATTGGCAATCGACAGGCGATGTGGATTTCTCGCGCGAGCACGTTATTTGGATGGGGGTCTCCTATTCGTGAAGAGGGCATCGTGCAGGAGTGGCCGGCCCGCGCATTGGCGGCCGCCGAGTACGGGGCCTCGACGGAGCTTAAGGTTTGCCGGCAGCGCAGGCACCGCCCAGGGTGCCCGCTTCGGCAATGGATAACTCGAGGACTCGATACAAAATCGAGAACCATCGCGAATCGCGAATTGTTTAGAGTACGAAACGATGAGTTGGGAGAACGCCACGGAGGCCGACCATGAAACCCGAGGAACCGCACTCAACCCTGTCACACATCATCGATAGCGAGGTCGGGCTTCGCAAGGCTCTTTCCACGGCTCAAGTGGTCATGATCGGGCTGGGTGGCGCGATCGGCACTGGCCTGTTCATGGGTAGCGGCATTGCCATCGGCTATGCCGGACCTGCGGTGCTCGTCAGCTTCGCGATCGCCGGCTTCGTCGGGCTGGTTATGGTGTTCAGCCTCTCGGAGATGGCTGTCGCACATCCGGCCGCAGGCTCCTTCGGCGTGTATGCCGAGACCTATCTCAACCCGTGGGCTGGGTTCGTGGTGCGGTACACGTACTGGCTCGCGCAGACAATCGCCGTCGGGGGCGAATCGGTCGCGGCCGGTCTGTACATGAACTTTTGGTTCCCCGACGCCCCGGTGTGGATGTGGTCGATCGGCTTCGCCTTCATCGTGCTCTACGCGAATGCGCGTTCCGTCAGCAACTTCGGCACCATCGAGTACTGGTTCGCGATGATCAAGGTCGCCGCGATCGTCTTATTCATCATCCTAGGAGTAGCGAGCATCCTTGGAATCGGGCTTCCCGCGACCGGTGTTCATAACCTGTGGGGCTTACCGGGCGGCTTCGCTCCCAACGGATTCCACGGTATCTGGCTCGCGGTAATCATGGGCATTTTCGCGTTCAATGGCATCGAGATCATTGCCGTTACGTCGGGCGAAGTCGCCGATCCGGCCAAGGCAATCCCTGCAGCCTTGCGTACCATGATCTTCCGGCTCTTCCTCTTTTATATCGCCGCTCTCGCCATCGTCGTGACATTCATACCCTGGACGGAAAGCGGCGCCAAGGTAGTGGAGCAAAGCCCGTTCGTGCGTGTTTTCGCGAGCGCCGGCGTTCCCTATGCGGCCGGATTCATGAATTTCGTGGTGTTGAGTGCTGCGCTCTCCAGCATGAACACCAACCTCTATACGTGTTCCCGGATGCTGTTTTCGTTGTCGCGAGGCGGCTACGCGCCACGGTTTCTAGGCAGGCTCGGTCGGAGAAGCACGCCCGTCGGCGCCATTGTCATCTCAGGTGCCTGTATTCTCGCAACGGCTGCCGTATCGATGTTCACGCCAAATGCCTATGGGCTCCTCCTCGGTGTGTCACTCTTCGGCTCGATCATCGTCTGGATCATCATTCTTGTCAGTCATCTGAGCTTTCGCCGCAGTCATGACGTGGCCGACCTCGTCGTGCGAATGCCTTGGTTCCCGTGGCTGCAGGTCGCGGGCCTCGCACTACTGGTCGCCGTGCTCGTGACCATGGGTCTCGACGACGACTGGAGCATATCTTGGAAATGCGGCATACCCTGGCTCACGCTGCTCTCTGCCGTGTACTTCATCGGACGCGCGGGCGGCCATCGAGATGCCTGAGAATCGCGGTCAACGTCGGCGTCCGCACAACGTCGAGGCCATCGCTGCGCTGGCGTCGCGGCACGGTCAGCCGCGCGCGATCTCTCGCATCCTGCTCGGCGTGGCTCTGGCGCGCCGAGCCGCTTGCGACACCTTAGGCGGCAACCGACTCGCGGCTCTTGCGCAGCGCTACGAGCAGGTTGCGGCCGGCGGCCAGGATGTGTTTTCGCAGACACTTCACCGCGCGCTCGACATCCTTGGCCGCGCACAACCGCAATAGGTCGCGATGTTGCATTTCAGCATCGCCGATTCCCTCGGTAAGCAACAGCTGCAGGCGGATATAGCGATCGGTCTGCAGATTGATTCCCTGCAGAATAGCGAGCGTCTGCACCCGATCAGCCGCCAGGTACATGCTGCGGTGAAATTCCCAGTTCAGCCGTCCCCAGCTGGCTACGTCTCTATGCGAATAGGAGGTCTCAAGGGAGCTCAAGATCGTCCGCGATGCCGCCAGGTGTTCGTCCGTCATTCTCGGAATTGCGCGCTGGAGCAGATCGCACTCCAGCAGGGCCCGCAGCTCGAACAGTTCGGCGATTTGCTCGGTTGGAACCGAGGTCACGACGGCACCCTTATGCAGATGCATCGCCACCAGCCCGCAGGCTTCGAGCTGACGCAACGCCTCCCGTACCGGCATGCGACTGACCTCGTACTCCTGCGCGATTGCATCTTGGATCAGTGCCTCTCCTTCCTTGAACTCGCCATTGAGAATTCGTTCCCGCAGCGACTCGGCCAGGGTTTCCGGTAAACCCTGACGCGTGATCTTCCGACTGGGCCTCATCGTGGCGCTCCAATAAACAGTGGCGAACGGCATAGTGTAGATTGTATCCCAACGCCTGACCACCTCGAACAAATCAGCCCAACAGAACAGCGCGAAAGCTGCCGGTCTTCGCGCATCGATTACCAATCGTTCATGAATAGCTCAGGTCAGCGGCAACACATTAGAGGGGGTGCCCACCGTGCTTCAGCCGTCCCAGGCAAATACCTCAAGATAATAGCCCTCTGGGTCCTTGAACATCGTCGAGTACAGCCGGCGGCCATTCTCCAGCTTTCCCCACTTCGGCGGGTGCTTGATCTCTGCGTTCATCGCCTTGAGTCTTCGATACCATTGATCGACTTCCTGTGGAGTCTTCGCCAAGAAACTGAGCATCACCGGTTTACTTGGCGACGGACGGTTGGTGCCATGATCTTTATCGATCAGTCCCACGTACAGGTTTGAAGTGACCGGATAAATCTTGACCCAGTCCAGATCCAGTTCGGGCGGCTTCCCCAGCATGGTCCGATAGAACTCGCTCATCGCCGTCAAGTTCGTACAATTGATGAACGTCACCTGCCCGTGCAACTCCGGCGCTGTGGGAAGCGACGCTGCCGCGGGCTGCGGGACAGCGCCGGCAGGAGTTTCCGGATATGCAGCCGTTCCCACGATTAAAAGCGCCACTGCTTCCAGGACAATTGCTCTACATGTACCGTCATTGTGATGCCTCATATTTTACCTCACGCTTGATTCGGATTCAGACTTAAAAGCGTGCCTTGGGCTGAATAATTCATGAATGACGGAAAAGCTGGAAGGAGTGCATCAATAAACCAATCGTCATGAATATAGCTCAGGCTAAGCTGCCCATTTTGCTGGAGTCGGCGACATCGGCGGCGTTGCGCGAGGCTGAAGCCCGCGCTTCATCTGGCGCTCACCGTAAACTGCTCGATGAGTCCACCGGGTTCCGATCGCTCGATCACGCGCAGCTTGCGACGTCCGCAGTTGACGTCGTACACACGGCTGATGAGTCCGCCTCGCAAGCTGGTACGCGACAGCATGAAGGAGGTCGGCGAATGCAGCGGCCCCAAGCTTGCGCGGAAATCGGCCAGCGCTTGGGGCTTGAAGTAACTGCGCGCATTATCGGTCAACAACGCCGGGTCAATTTGTCCGCGCTGCAGGCCCGCAAACATCAGGCGCGCAGCAGTGACCGCCGCCGCATCGGCCGGAGAGTCATCGACGAGGATGAGCGTCCCCAGGGCGTCAGCGATCTCTTCAGCAGCGTTCGCCGTATCTTCGTTCGTCAGTACGATGACGGCGGCGCCGTCGTCCGGATAGATGACGTTGGCCGCCGTGAATCCTGGTACCTCGCCTTCATGCTTGAGTACCCGCCGCCCCGACTGAAGCGCCACGCCGAGCCCGAGGGAGTACTGAGTGCCGGCACCGTTGGCCAGCAGAACCTCGGTAGTGAGGTCGCGGTAGCTGGCGGGGCTCAGAAGGCGCTGCTCGATCAGCGCGATGTCCCAGCGCGCAAGGTCGGCGGCCGTCATCGCGAGTTCGCCGGCCCCGAAAAGCCAGCCACGTCCTTCCTTGGCGGCGGGCCACGGCTCGGCCAAGGCGTAACGAGAATAACCAGTCGCATCGCCCGGCGACAGCGGCGCGGCGTCAAAGTCATAGGCGCTCGTCATGCCGAGCGGCGTGAAGATGCGGGTCCTAAGGAACTCAAACAGCGGTTCACGCGCCGCCGCCTCGACGATCAGCCCGCCGATCGTGTAGCCCGTGTTGCTGTAGCGCTGTGCCGTACCGGTGGGGAAATCGAGCGGTTGGTCAGCCCACCGCGCGACGATGTCGCGCGGGTTGACGGGCCCGAGCATCTCAGGCGTGGCGTAGTCCTGCGGCCAGTAATCGCGGACTCCGGAAGTATGGGATAGAAGCGAACGAATGGTGACATCGGCGGCCGGCCCGAGCCTTTGCTGGTACTTGCCGGCGGGATCATCGATCGAGAGCGCGCCCCGCTCCTGAAGCATGAGGAGCGCGATTGCCGTGAACTGCTTGCTGACGGAGCCGATCGCGTACCGCATGTCTGCATTTGCCGCGCGTTTCGGCTCGAGCTGCGCCCAGCCGTAGGCCTTCGCGTGCACGATGACGCGATCCCGCACCAGCGCCACGGAGGCCGACGGCACGCCTGTGCGCTCGAGCACGGCATTGACGGCCGCGTCGACAGCCACGCGCCGCGCTGCGCTGAGCGTCCGCTCTCCGGCGAAGGACGGCTGCAGCGCGACCAGGACAGCCCCGAGTGCTCCCAGCGCAAGCGGAGCGCGGACGCGGCGACGACAGCCGAATGTCGCCTGCCAAGCGCTCGCCACGGAGCGCCACAAACCGCCATGCCAGTTCGTCGTCATAGTCATACCTTCAATTCCACTCTGTTTCGCAATCTACGTCACCGGATCAGCAGCAACCTCCGGGATTGCTTATTGGGTCGCCACGCCGACGAAAGCATGAGAACGGCGGCGTACAGGACAACGACTACGACCAGCCACCGCAACCATACGATCGATAGCGATTTCACCACGTATGCGGCGATGATTACGCCGGGAATGCCGCCGATCGCCAACCCCAAAGCCGCTCGCGCACTGTAACGTTCGCTGCGAATGAATCGTACGCCGCCAATCGGCATCACAAACGCGCTGGAAGCCATCATGATGGGGAACGCGGCGAGCGGATTCATGCCGAGCAGACTGACAAGGATGAGACACGGCGCGTAAAGGCCGACGCCGAGCGTCATCAGTCCTCCAAAAATGAAATTCGCTGCGACTGCAACGGCAAGACGCCCACCCGTCAATCCAGTGGCATGCCCGCCGCCGGGCATCAGCTGCAGGTTGGTTGCTATGAACAATAACGACGCTATCAGTAATGCGGTACCCATCGCGATCTGTATCGTTCGTCGGCGAAGTCGGGAAACCGTGCCGGCGCCGAACCATGCACCCGCAATGGCGGCGGCAATCATGCTCAACAGGGTTGTCAGATCGACGCTGACCGCGGCGACAAAGATGAGTCCTTCGGCGAGTGTCGGCAGAGCATGCCCGGCGTTCAAAGTACCCGGTATTTGTTCGTCCGGAATCCGTCGCCACAATTTGAATAACGCCGTCGTGGGAGCAAATGACCCGATGCCCAGAGTGTCGAAGAAGTCCGTAACGAATCCGAGGACAACGTCCGGCACACGGGGCGTTCGGTTCTGGGGAGCCGTTTTTGCGCGTTCGAGCAGGAACCATTGCAAGGCGTACCCAATGGACACGAGCGCAAGAGCGACGACCAGCAATTGCGCGCCGATGCTCATGCGGACCGTACGACGAGACGGCGGGTGACGCCGGGAGATAACCGACCATGAGTCCTGAACAATCGCGTCTCGGGCATATCGAGGGCTATTGCAGCTGAAAACCGTGCGCCAATGGGTCACCATCGTCGACGAAAATGGTGTTGTGCCCGATGACGCGCGCCCAGCCGGACACACTGGGGCGGATGGCGGCGAAGGGACCCACCTGCGTTTCCGACTCGACCCGACAGTTGAACAACGTGCCGATGATGCTTTCATGAATGAACGTGGACCCGATCCCCAGATCACCCCGTGCCGCGAGCTGTGCCATGCGAGCCGAGGACCCGGTACCGCAGGGGGAGCGATCGATCGCCATCTCTCCGTAGAACACCGCGTTTCGCGCATGAGCGCCCGGGTTGCGCGCACTATCGCACCACATGACGTGGCTGACGCCCCCGATCCGGTTGTCTTCGGGGTGCGTGGGGGACTGCTGCGCGTTCGCCGCTTGTCTGACCAGCGGACTCAATTCAAGAATTCGACTCGCAGACATTCCACTGAGCCCACTCCACGATTCCTGCGGCTCAATGATGGCGTAGTAGTTGCCGCCGTAAGCCAGAGCCACCTTGAGTGCTCCAAGTTCGGGCACTTGCAGAGTGACCTCGGAAGCATGCAGGTAGCTGGCAACGTTGAAGAGTCGCACTTCCTCGACGCGCTGCCCGTCCCTCTTGTATTCGACTTCTATGCGTCCCGCCGGCACCTCGATGGCCAATCGACCTTCCCTTCGTGGTACCACGAGGCCTTCCTCGAGAATGGCCGTGACCGTACCAATGGTCCCGTGTCCGCACATCGGCAGGCAACCGCTCACCTCGATGAACAGGAATCCGATTTCACAGTCCTCGCGAGAGGGGGGATAGAGAATCACCCCCGACATGTGGTCGTGTCCGCGCGGCTCGAACATCAGCGCCCTGCGCACCCAGTCATGATCGCGCGAAAAGATTTGACGCTTCTCCGCCATGGACACATTGGGCAGGAGCGGAGCGCCGGACGTTACGACGCGCACCGGGTTGCCGCAGGTGTGGGCGTCAATGCAAAAGAAGGTATGCCGTGCCATAGGGAGTCCTGTTGTGTTAACTGAAGCGGCCGATGTCGTAAGGCGTCAAATCGACCGATGGTTTCTTTTGAAACAGCAATTCGCATATGAGCCGCCCCGTCGTGGCAGCCTGAGTCAACCCAAGATGGCCGTGGCCGAAGGCATACAGCACATTGGGTTGATGCTTCGAGGCGCCGATGACCGGTAAGCTATCGGGCGTGGTTGGACGATGCCCTGCCCAATGAGTCCCGCCTTCGATTTTCAGCTCGGGCAGGTATCGCCGGGCCAGTTCCGCAAGCATTCGTGATCGCTTGAAATTGGGAGGAGCTTTCAGTCCGCCGAATTCGGCGGCTCCTCCGATACGCAGTCCACAGCTGAGCGGTGTCGCCACAAACTTGCGTTCGGAGAAGATCAATTCTCGCTTGATCGCGACGCCGGATGACGGAAGAGTCGTGTTATAACCGCGCTCGCTTTCAAGGAGCGCGCGATCGCCCAGTTGCCGAGCCAACTTCGCCGACCATGCGCCGGCGGCAATGACAACTCTTGCGGCAGCAATCCGTTCTTCACCCTCGGTCGCCAGCATCAGCGGTGAGGTGGAACCGGCAAGGATGTGACGCACCTCGCCCGCGAGGATGGCTACGCCAGCCTTTCGTAACCATGCACTCAAGCCCTGCACCAGTCGCTGCGGATCGCCGACGTGCGACCACTGCGGTGTCAGGACCGCGCGATGAACCCGGGGACCCAGGGCAGGTTCCAGGTGCCGCGCCTCCTCGCCGGTGACGTCTTCCACGACGATTCCGTGCGAACGCTTGCAGGCCCACTCGGCCGCATCCCGCCGATACCCTTCGTCGGTCTCATAGACACTCAATGCGCCATGCCGGTGCAGTTCGGCCGCCATGCCCGTGTCGCGCAACATCGGCACCAGATCGTCATAGACCCGCGAGTTGATCGCGGCGAGTGCCCGGGAAATCCGTTCGACTTCCTGCGGTGTCCCGAATTTTGCAAAACGCACGAGCCAGGGAATGAGTCTGGGGGCGTGGCGTGGGCGTATGGCGATCGGGCCCAGCGGATCGAGCATCCAACCCAATGCACGCCATAAAGCCCCGGGGGCGCAGGCCGGCATGACCTCGGTGACGGCGATTCCAGCGGCGTTTCCGAAGGAGGCCTTGTCGCCTTCGGGATCGCGGTCGATGACCGTGACATTCGCTCCGGCTTTTACCAAATGGTATGCCACGGCAAGACCCACGATTCCAGCGCCCACTATGACGATCGGATGCTCTCTCACCGAGTCAAACCCCTTCGGCCCCGCGGCCGACTCTCAGCAAAGCCGAGTCACAGGGCCTTGTCCTTCACTGTCGGCCACTTCTCATTCGCTCGCAAGATCGTATTTCGAGTGTCCCGGAGAAATTGCGCCAACCTGTCTCCGGGCCATTACCAGATCCTCACCCGAGCGTCCGGGCTCAGGTAGAGCCTGTCGCCAGGCCGTACCTTGAACGCCGGGTACCAGGCATCGACGTTGCGCACGGTGAAGACGCGGAAGCGTTCCGGTGCATGCTGGTCGTACACCAGGCGCTCGCGCAGCACGCCATCGCGGATCTTGCTGCGCCGGGACTGGGCAAACGCCAGGAAAAAGCGCTGGTCGCCGGTCAGACCGTCGATCACCGGCGCCGGCGTGCCGCCGAGCGACTGGCGGTAGGCGTGGTAGGCGGCAGTCAGGCCGGACAGGTCGGCGATGTTCTCGCCCAGAGTCTGCCGGCCATTGATGTGCAGGCCCGGGAGCGGCTCGTAGGCGTTGTACTGCTCCACCAGACGCTGGCCGGCGGCCTTGAAATGCGCCCGGTCTTCCGGCGTCCACCAGTTGGCGAGGCGCCCTTGCGCATCGAACTCGGCGCCGGTGTCGTCAAAGCCGTGCCCGATCTCGTGGCCGATCATCGCGCCGATCGCACCGTAGTTGGCAGCCGCGTCGGCTTTGGGATCGAAATTCGGCGCCTCCAGGAGCGCGGCGGAGACATCCAGCGCGTTCTGCAGGGGTAGGTTCACCCCGCTGACCAACTGCGGCACCACCCACCACTCGTCGCGGTCCACCGGTTGGCCCAGCTTCGCGACCTGGTGATGGTATTCATACAGTTCCGCGCGCATGTGGTTGCCCACCGGGTCGTCGCTGCGGATGACGAGTGCGGCGTAGTTGCGCCAGGTTTCCGGGTAGCCCACGCCGATCTTCATCGTGGCGATCTTGGCCTTGGCCTTCTGCCGCGTAGCCGGCGTCATCCAGCCGATGGTGTCGATCTGAGCGTCGAACGCCGCCAGCAGCTCGCTCACCATCCGCTGCACTTGCAATTTGGACGATGCCGGGAAGTAGCGCCGTACATAGATCTGCCCGACGGCGTCGCCGAGATCGCGGTCGGTCGCCTCGATCGCCCGCTTCCAGCGCTCGCGCTGCTGCGGCGTGCCTCTCAGGGTATGCTCATAGAAGCCGAAGTACAGCTCATCGTAAGTCCTGGGCAGGAAGCGCGCGTAATGGTTCAGCAGGTGATATCGCAGGTAGTCCTTCCAGGCCCGAAGCGGCTCACTCGCGGTGAGCGCCGACAGTCGGGTGATTGCTCCAGGCTGCCATAGCACGATCTGCGGTTGCCCGCCGAGGCCGGCCGCCTTGAGATAAGTGAGCCAGTCCAGTCCCGGCGCGCTCTGCGCCAGCGTCGCCGGCGGCTGCGGCGCGCCGGCCTTGTGCACATCCTCGCTGTCGACCGTGCCGACCTCGGCCTGCGCGATCTTGGTCTCCAGCGCCAGGATCTCACCGGCCTCGGCATCGGCGTCCGTGATGCCCGCGAGCTTGAGCAGCGCGCCGATATAGGTCCGGTACCCGGCGCGGATCGTCCTCCTGTCGGGGTCGGTCGCCAGGTAGTAGTCGCGGGTGCGCATGCCGAGGCCGCCCTGCAGCAGGTAGGGCCTGTTGTGCGCCGGGTCCTCAAGACCCTGTGCCACGAACAGGCCGAACAGCTGCTCTGGGTTGAAGTGCGTGGCGTTGAGCGGGTCGGCGTCGGCGCGCAGCTGCTCGCCCAGTACCTGCGCCAAGTCAACACGGGTCTTGATCGCGCTGATCTTCGCGAGCGTCGGCTCAAGCGGCGCAAGGCCGTTCTTCTCGAGCGCGGCCTCGTCCATGAACGCGGCGTAGTAGTCGGCGATGCGGCGCGCGTCGGTGCCGGGCGCCGGGTTGCTCAGGCCGACACCGCGGATCAACTCGGCGCTGCGCTTCTCCGCCTTCTCGTACACTTCCAGGGAAAAGGACTCATGGCGGTCCGGCGGAATCACCGCGGCTTTGCGCCAGGCGCCGCTCGCATAGCCGTCGAAATCGTCACCGGGCTTGACGCCATGGTCGATGCCGGCCAGATCCACGCCGGGGTTCTGTTCCGCATCGCTTGCATTCTTCATGAGTGCATCGATCAGAAAGCTCATACGCAAGGCCAGCAGCTGCTGATTGCGCAGGGCGTCGCTGACTTGGTGTCCGCCCTCCGTATCCTCATAAAAGTAGACGGTTGCGCCCACCGATTCCAGCCTTGCGGCGAGCTTGCGTGCATGGCCGGGACCCACCCTGTCGTCCGAGGTGGCGATTGTGATCATAAAGGGCGGGTAGTGCGTGCCGGATCGGACGTTCTGATACGGCGAGTAGCTGCGCAGCACCTTGGCCATTGCCGGATCGGCGGCGTCGCCATATTCGTTCACCCAGGCGCCGCCCATTCCCATCGCCTTCATCCGGATCAGGTCCGTCAACGGCACATCGCTGACCACGGCACCGAACAAATCCGGGCGCTCTGTACCCAGCACCGCCGCAAGCAGGCCGCCGTTGGACTTGCCGAACACCCCGATCTTTGAAGGCACCGTGTAGCCGCTGCCGATCAGTTTTTGGATCACGGCGATAAAGTCGTCGTAGGAATTCTGCCGGCGCTCGCGTATGGCAGCCTGATGCCAGGCCTCTCCGCGCTCCCCACCGCCGCGCGCTATGGGAATAACCAGCGAGCCGCCGCGATTCAACCATAGCGTCAACGCTGGACCGCCCACGATGCTGCCGAGGTAATCGAAAGGAAACGAGCTGCCGTGGGCTGCGTAGCCCGTTACAAGCAGAGGTTGCGGCCCGCGCCAGAGCGGCGTTTTGGGTTTTAGCAAGAAATAGTCGATCGAGGTACCGTCCTTTGAACGTGCGGAGCCGAGTTCGACCGTGTACTGATTGGAATCGATAAGGGCGGGATCCTGCGCAAGCAGGCGCGGCGTTTGTGAGGCACGGTACAGATCCTGCCGGGTTGGTGTCGTAAGCCCGGTGGTCTTCACCACAAGGTCGTTGTCAGCTCCTGCGCTTTCCGCCAGGCTAAGGGTCTGGCCGGGTTCACCCTCCAGCAGCTTTTGTGTCATCCAGCCGCCATTATGGGGAATACCCAGCAAGATGGCGGGGACCGTCGGTTGCGTGACCACGAAGGCAAACTGCTCATGCACACGCAATGTGTACATATTCGCCGGCACATACTCTCCGCGCTTGGGTGCATGGACTAGGCTGACGTGTTGTCCTGTTGGCGTGGAAGGGTCGGCCCGATAGGCAAGCAGAGATTCGGCCGCATAGAACTTCCCCTCGACTTCCGCGTCCTGACCCAGCTGGACGATCAAGGCATGGTCCCCGACGGCCTGCAACGCAGTGGCCCCGAATGATTTCACCGCCTCCGGCAACTGCGCCTGCGCGACCAGTCCTTGCTGATCCACGACGTAGAACTCCCAGGCCGACGATGTGATGGCCCGGCTGATGACGCCATAGCGGGAGTCACCGCTTCCGCCGGCCGCGAGTTCAACCAGCGAATCGCTGGGCTTGGCCACATACACGGTCCTGGCGCTGCTCAAGGTTTCCCCGCGCTGCCACAGCTGCACCGCTGTCGGCCACTGACTGATGGTCTTGGGCCCCGCAGCCGCACCATTTGCAACCATCAACAGGTCCTTGTTCAACCACTCCGCAGAGCTCCTCGCCTTCGGCATCCGGAAGCCATCGGGGACGAATTGACCGTGGTCCAGATCGAACTCGCGAATCTCCACTTCGTCCCCGCCGCCCGGCGACAGATAGAGCAGACAACGGCTGTAGCTCGGCGGCAGGCATGCGCCGCTGAGTGCGTAGTCCGGCAACTCGTAAGGGACGCCCTCGCGCTCGCGCAGAGCGGCGACATCCAGCACCGTGTGCCAAGTCCCCGGCACGCCGGAGGGTCCGCGTTTGGCCACCTGCAGAAGACCGAAAGGGTGCTCCTGATCGCGAAAATGACGTAGAGCGCGGCGCCCCAGGAGAATCACGTCCGGCTGTTGTGCCGGGTGGCTCTCGAGCACCTGCGCCAGCTCGTCCTTCACCTGCGGATAATCCCGCAAGGCTTGCAGGCGCGTGATCGTCCGGTCGGTTTGTTGCTTCGCCCAGGCAAGTGCTTTGGCATCCTGCGGGGATTCCAGCCAGATCAGATCGTCCTTCGGCGCCTCCGACTGGGTCGCAGCGGCGCTGTCGTGCCGGCATAAACACAAACCGAGAAACAGCGTGCTCAAGCCGATCACTCGGCGCCTTCCGGGTTTGGGCTCTAGCAACATGTCTCGACTACAAATGCCAGTCGACCCTCAAGCCAACACTCCGCGGATGGATGTAGATACTTCGATTGGCCGCAGGATCTGGACCCGTTCCGCCGGTGTACGCCACGGAGACACCGCGCCGGTCGGCGAGATTGTCGGCGTACAGACTGAAGTCCCATTGCTTGACGCTGAACCCGGTACGCAGATTGAAAACGCTGTAGTTGAACACCGGCAGGGCCGGCGTGCCCGTACCGACGAAGACATTCCGGGCGGCCGAGAGGGTTTGAGCCGACAGGCTGACGTAAGGCCGGTAGTCGGTGTTCCAGTGATACGTCGCCAGTTCCGAGGCCGACCAACGGGGTTCGCCGGGGATGCGTTCTCCCACCGGTAGCACGACGCCGTGACCGAGATCGGTAACTCTGGAGATCTCGGCCTGGAGAAAGGTCAAGTTGACCTGGAATTGCAGGTTCGAGGTCGCCGTCCAGTTGAGCGCATTTTCGACGCCCAGATTGTGCGCGCCGCCGGCATTGGCCGCATAGGCGAAGCCGTCCGGACGTCCCAGTCGCAGCTGGATGTCACGCCAGTTGACGAAGAACAGCGTGGAGTCCAACGTCAGCCGGTGGTCGAGCCATGCCGGGCGCACGCCGATCTCGTAGTTCACCAGACTGTCCGGACCGTAAGTGGCCGGAGTCGCGAAACCCTTGAGCGGCGGAATGAGATTGACCCCTCCGGTGCGGTATCCCGTGGACCCGCGCGCGTAGATGAGGAAATCTTTGCTGGGCTCGTAGGTGATCGTGCCCTCCGGGTTGAACCCACGCGAGACGTCGAGCCCCCCCGTCGTCTGAGTGGCATTCGGCGGTCCCACGATGGTCGCAGTCTTCAAACCGATGTCGTAGTGGCGGCCGCCAAACGAGATGCGCCAATGATCGGAGAAGCGGTAGGTCGCCTCGCCGAATTCCGAGGTCTCGTTGGAGACGTAGTCGCTATTGACGACCAACAGCGTCTGACCGCCGTTGTAAATTGATTCGGGGAAGTACTCGTGCAGGGCCCCGTGATAGACGCCGAACAGCCATTCAAACCTGCCGCCGCTCGGGGAGGTGAGCCTCGCCTCGGAGCTCGTAAAACTGGTCACGGGAAATTCACCGAGGGTCGACCCCGGACCGAAAGCCGAGGAGAAATCCAATTGGGATACCTGGTTTTTCTGTGTGCGCGACCCTGTGAGCGAGAGAGTCGCGAAATCCAGGTCCGCATCGAACTTTAGGCTGTTGAGATGCGTCAAGAAGTCGGTGAATTCCGGAACATTCGTATCGCGCTGTAGAAGATTCGGTAAGGGATACGCATTGCTTGCGTCGGGACTCTGTTCGCGGTCGTAGAAGGAAAGGAAGCTGACCGCCACTTTCTGGTTGACCTGCCACAGAGCATTGATGCGATAAGACTCGTCGTCATGGCTGTTCGCATTCGTCCGGCCGGTGCCGATGTTGTCCAGGTATCCCGGATCGAAGCGCTTGATGCCGGTGATCCGTATGCCGAAGACATCGGGTATGAGCGGCAGATTGATCGCCTCCTTGGCCGTGTAGCCGACATCGGTGCTGTGCTGGGTACCGCTGACTCCGCCCTCCAATCGGACATCGAAGGCACTGAGATTGACGGGAGTGATGATGTAGTTGACGGCACCTCCCAGTGTCGCGGCACCGAACAGCGTGCCTTGCGGGCCACGCAGGACCTCGACGCGCTGCAGATCGAATGTGTCGATATCCGGAATGGATACGGCGTATGAAGGGTCTGTCAGCGGAATGTCATTGAGGTAGATGCCGGTGGTACCTTGTCCCTGATCCGGACTGAAGGTGGTGGTGCCGACGCCGCGGATGGTGACGATCGACAGGCCGGGCTGCCCTTGATCGAAGATCACGCCGGGCGCGCGCCCGATGTAGTCCTCGAAACTCTGTGCGCCCAGCCGGTTCAACTCATCGCTGCTGAAGGCTGTGACTGAATCCGCGACTTCGCGCAGCTTTTCCGCGCGCCTGGATGCCGTCACGATGATTTCGTCCAGTGGCTTCGCTGAATCGCTGTCCGACGATGTGCCTTGCACCCCGGAAGATGCGTCGGCGAGGGTGTTTTGCGCGAATGCCGCCAACACTGCGAAAAACCCGGCCACCAACGGCGTTTTCAGGCCGTGTTTGGAATGCCCCATTTCTTATGCTCCCGATACGGGGATCCCTATGTCCCCATCTTCAGGAACGGCGTGCGCGATCAAATCCTCATCGGCTGTCCAGAGTTTATTGAAACTACAAATGCCACTCGATGCGCAAGCCAACGGTCCGCGGCTGGATGTAGAAAACTCTATCGGTATTTGGATCGGCACCCACTCCGCCGTAGTACGCTGCGGTCACACCACGCCGGTCGGCGACATTGTTCAGGTAGAGACTGAAATCATAATGGCTGAGGTTGATACCGGCTCGACAGTCGAAAGAGGCGTAGTTCATGATCGGCAGGCTCGGCGTCCTCATACCGGGGAAAGTACTTCCGGCGCCCGAGACAAAGCGCGCCGAGACACTGACGTAGGGTCGATAGTCGACCTGCCAGCGATAAGTGGCCAGCCCCGAAGCCGACCATCGGGGAGCGCCGGGGATGCGCGTTCCTTCCGGCAGCACGACCCCGTTACCGAGGTCGGTGGTTTTGGAGATCTCCGCTTGCAGAAACGTTGCGCTGAGCTGCAGTTGAAGGTTGGATATCGCCGTCCAGCTGAGCGCATTCTCGACACCCAGGTTGTGCGCGCCGCCCGCATTCGTCGCATAGACGTAACCGTCCGGGCGGGTCAGCCGCAGCTGAATGTTGCTCCAGTTGATATAGAACAGCGTCGAGTCCAACACCAACCGGTGATCGAACCATGCGGGGCGCACACCAATCTCGTAGTTCACCAGGCTGTCCGATCCATACGTGGTCGGAGTCGGAAAATTCCCCAGTGGGGGAATAAGATTGACTCCTCCGGTTCGGTAGCCCCTTGACACCAGAGCGTAAGTGAGGAGATCCGCATTAGGCTCGAAAGTGATCGAGCCCTTGGGGCTGAACCCTCGCCCCACTATGCGTCCCCCGATGATCTGGGCCGCGCCCGGGGTTCCAACGTCCGATTCGGTGTTCAGGCCGATCTCGTAGTAACGACCGCCGAACGTGGTACGCCAGTGATCGGCGAAGCGGTAGGTCAACTCACCAAATTCCGAGGTTTCGTTGGAGACGTAGTCGCTGGTAATCACCTCCTGGACCTGCCCCTCCTTGATGACCGGCTGGGGATAGTACTCATGCAAGGCCCCGCGATAGACGCCGGCAAGCCATTCAAACGTCTTGCCGCCGGGAGAGGTTAGCCGAGCCTCGGCACTCGTCATGCTGGTCGTGGGATATGAAACGACGGATGCATTGGGACCAAAATACGTCGTGAAATCGAGTATGGATGATTGGCTCTTCAAGGTGCGAGCCCCGGAGAGTGTGAGCGTCGCGACATCGAGGTCTGCATCGACCTTGAGATTGTTGATCCGGGTCAAGAAATCCGTGTATTCCGGAACCGAGGTGTCGCGTCGTAAAACGCCCAAATTCGACAGGGCATAGCTTGCGTCCGGACTCTCTTCACGGTCGTAGAACGAGAAGAAGCTGACCGCTATTCTTCGATTGACTTGCCATAAAGTGTTCACACGCAGTGATTCGTCGTCATGGCTGTTCGTGTCTGTCTTGCCGGTGCCGATGTTGTCCAGGTACCCCGGATCGTACCGCTTGATCGCACTGATGCGCATGCCGAACACATCGGTGATGAGCGGCAGGTTGAGCGCCCCCTTGATCGTATAGCCGACGCCGGTACTGTGTTGCGTACCGCTGACGCCGCTTTCCACACGGGCGTCGACGGCATCCAGCCGAACGGGATTGATGATGTAGTTGACGGCGCCTCCGAGTGTCGCCGTTCCGAACAGGGTGCCCTGCGGACCGCGCAGCACTTCGACACGTTGCAGATCGAAGGTATCGAAATCAGGAATGGAGACGGCGTATGACGGATCCGTCAACGGAATGTCGTTCAAGTAGATCCCGGTGGTGCCCTGTCCCTGGTCCGGACTAAAAGTGGTGGTCCCGACGCCGCGGATCGTGACGTTCGACAAGCCGGGGGTTGCTTGCTGGAAGGTCACGCCGGGCGCAAGTCCAATGTAGTCACGGAAGCTCTGAGCGCCCAGCCGGCTCAACTCATCGCCGCCGAAGGCTGTGACGGAGTCCGCGACTTCGCGCAGCTTTTCGGCACGCCTGGCGGCTGTCACGATGATCTCGTCCAGTTGCCTCGTCGAAGCGCCGTCCGACAATGAGCCTCGCACGACCGACGGCGCAGTTTCGTTCCACCCGGTCTCTATGACCCAGGCTCCACCGGAAATCCGGCGCACACGCAGTCCGGACCCGTCGAGAAGCCTGTCGAGCGCCTGTTCCACCGTATACGTACCCTTCAACGCGGAAGAGGTCTTGCCTCGCGTCAGTTCGGCACTGTAAGAGATCTCGATGTGGCTCTTCTGGGCCATCTCGTTCAGCGCCCGGGCCAGATCCTCCGGCGCGATATCGAATGTGAACGTCGATCCTTCGGCAAAAACGCCCGGCGCCAGCATGGACGCGGCAAGCGCTGCAATCAAGTACCGTCGCAGGCCGTGTTCCGCACACCGCATCGCCTGATCCGGTGACGGAATTCTCATGCCCTGTCCCCGGTCAACGCCGTTCGCCCCTCCCCCGCAACTGTTGCCGCCGATCTATCAATGACCTCCCATCAGCTTGACGACGCCGTCTTGGTGCCGGTTGAGACGCAGCGAGAACGTCTCCGCAATCGTCTCTGCAAAATGTTCCGGATCGCTGGTGTTGAACACTCCGCTGACCCGCAAGCCTCGGCTGGACTCGTCAGCCAACACAATTGGCTGCGTCGTATAACGATTCATTTCCTCAACCGCCTCACCGAGCGGACGGTCATTGAACACCAGCACTCCGGTCCGCCAGCTCGCCAGCACCTCGGGATCGCCGCGCCGAACCCGCATCGGGGCCGATGGCGGAGCTTGGAGCACCTCGCCCGCAACCATTGACGCAGTCTCCAGACTGGTGGCGTGGGTGACGTTGACGGCACCCTCAAGCAAGGCGACGCGAACCGTAGGGGTATCGGGCGATCCACACAGGCGCACGTCGAATTCCGTGCCCACGGCGGTGATGATGCTGCTGCCGGCATGTACCCGAAACGGCAGAGGCCGGCGCTTCGCCACGTCGAACAGCGCCTGACCGCGCACCAGACGCACGCCCCGCTCGGTGTCGGTGTACGCAACTTCGACGGCGCTGTCGGTGTCGAGGAGGATTGCCGAGCCGTCGGGCAACGCCACGCTCGAGCGCTCTCCCTTCTGCGTCCGATAGATCGCGCGGTTCGGACTGACGGTGGTTCCTGTGGCAGGGGTGGCCGGCGCCAACGCAGCATGTAGCGGCGTTCCCGCAGGATTCTGCGACTGGACGAGCATCAGATATCCCAGGCCGACCGCGGCGGCGGCCAAACCGGCGGCGGTCAAGAGATGGCGCGACGCGCGCTGCGGCGGTTGAGCGCTGAGCGCCACGCTTCGCATCGCCATGATGTCGGGGTGAGCAGCGTTCTGCGAAACGACCGCGCAGATCCGGCGTGCTGCCTCATAGGCCTTCAAATGTTCGGGGCTGGCCTCGACCCACTCGGTGAGATGCCGCTGGTCCTCAATATCACTCTGCCCCGACTGCTCGCGCAGCACATAGGCGGCCGCAATTTCATGGATGCCGGAGAAAGGCGATCGCCCCGGCGAGGGGAATAGTCTCATGGCAGGCTTGTCCTTAGCGCCAAATGCGCGAGTCCTTTGGTCAACTGTTTCTCTACCGCACTCACCGAAATGCCGAGCCGCTGCGCAATTTCCGATTGCTTCATATGCTCGAGCCGGGCCAGCATGAAGACGGTGCGGGTTCGATCCGGGAGCTCCCGCAGCGCGAGCAGCAGTCGCTCGAGGGCTTCTTGGCCTTCACAGACCGCTTCGCAGGAACATTGCGCGCTGCCGTGGCGCGTATCGTCATACACATCGTGGGAATCGGAATGCCGCACCCGATTATGTCGAATTGCGTCGATCGCGACATTGGCCGCAGTTTCAAACAAATACCCCTCGATCCGCTCTATTTCCGCAAGACCCTGACGACGACTGAGACGGACAAAGACTTCCTGGACCGCGTCTTCCGCGTCCTGTTGGCTTACGCGACGTTTCTTGAAATAGCGCAACAACGCCGACTGGTGCACGCGCGCCAGGGCCTCGACGGTCAGGCTGTCCGCGGACCTTGTCTTGACTGCTGAGCTGCCGTTCACTTTGGCAATGCCGGCTGACATATTTTAGGGCCCCTCGTATTAAGGACGGTTTACCTCCAACAATCCACACCGAAATGATGAAAATATTTTTTCAAAACAATCAGCCCTGTCGATCACGAGTTCCGACCCCGATGGGCGCTCTGGCTTGATTTGATGCCTGACTGCAGATTTGGAGGTAGACATGGGCGTCGCCGGGCGATAACGTAGATTGTATCCAATCTACAGTCGAGCACAAGAGGACGGTATGAAGGCGATTTGGCACGGGGTCTTTCCTGCTGCAACCACCAAAATGACCGCAGCAGGCCGGCTGGACCTTGAGTCCATGCAACTGAGCCTCAACCGATTGGTGGAGAACGGTGTTTCGGGGGTAATCGTCCTTCCGATGCTGGGCGAAAACGCCTCGCTCACCCCGGCCGAACGTAAGCAGGTCATTCGCGCGGCGGTCGAGGTGGTCCATGGACGCGTCCCCCTCCTCTCGGGTCTCGCGGAGATCACGCTCGATGCCGCAACGACGCACGCCCGCGCGTACGAAAGCTTCGGCGCCCAAGGGCTGATGGTTTTTCCAAGTCTCGGCTACAAGACCGACCCGCGCGAAACGACGGCGTGGTACCAGGGCATTGCCTCCGCCTCGTCGCTGCCGATCATGATTTACAACAACCCGATCGCTTACGGCGTCGATGTGACACCTGAGATCCTGAAGACCCTCGCCGACACGCCGCGAATCGTCTGCATCAAGGAGGAGACCGGTGATGTTCGCCGCATTACGGACCTGTCGATCCTGTTTGGTGATCGCTTCAGTCTGTTCTGCGGGGTCGATGACCTGATCGTCGAGAGCATGGCACTGGGCGCCACGGGTTGGGTGTCCGGCATGACCAATGCCTGGCCGGCGGAGTGTGTTGAGATTTTCAATCTGTGCATGCAGGAAAAGTTCTCCGAGGCGCGCAAGCTGTACCGCGTGTTGACTCCGTCATTCCATCTCGACACGCACGTGAAGTTGGTTCAGTACATAAAGCTGGCGGAGCATTTGGTCTACGGCACACCCGAATGGACTCGTCCGCCCCGCTTGCCGCTCGTGGGTGAGGAGCGTCAACTGGTGATACGCACCGTGAGCGCTGCCATCGACGCATTGCGGACCCGCAGGTCCTAGCAGCCTGTCGGACCTCCGCACCGCGATGATGACCGGTTGGTGTAATTCGCTGACGAATATTCGTGCCGATCGACATCACATGCCGATGATGTTGAGCAGAGTCAGACGGGCCCGGCTCGATTAGGGCAACAAAAGCGCCCGATCCGACGCCATGGCTCGCCCGCTGGCCGCGTGGAACCGTTCGATCACATCGGCGACGGTGAGTGCGGTCTTCGAGGCACCGTCGGCGGCGAAGATAATCCGTCCCGCATGAATCATCAGCAACCGATTGCCCCAACGGATGGCTTCTCCCATGTCATGCGTCACCATGAAAGTGGTGAGCTTGCTTTCCTCCACGAGAGCGGCGGTCAGTGCCATCACCGTCTTCGCCGTGCGCGGATCGAGATTCGCCAGGTGCTCATCGAGCAGCAACAGACGTGGGTGCGCCAGCGTCGCCATCAGCAGCGCCACCGCCTGGCGTTGCCCGCCGGAGAGCATGCCGAGGCGCGCATCCAACCGGTCCTCCAGCCCAAGACCGATGGCGCGAAGCCGTGTCTGGTATTCGGCCCGGCGGGCCGCGGTGATCGCGCGCCCTAGTCCGCGCCCGCAGTCGCGCCGTCCGGCCATGGCGAGATTCTCGGCGATCGACATGGCCGCACAGGTGCTTTCCGTCGGATCCTGAGCCACACGCCCAATCAAGGCCGCGCGACGATGAACCGGCTCGCGGGTGATGTCGCGCCCATCGAGGGTAATGCGCCCGGAATCGGGGACCACCACACCGCTGATCGCTTTCAGGAGGGTCGACTTGCCGGCACCGTTCGAGCCGATGACACTGACGAAATCGCCCTCCGCCAGCGAGAGGCTCACCCCGTCGAGAGCCCGCACCGAGTCGGGCGTTCTTGCCAGAAAGGTCTTGACGATGCGATCGAGCGCGAGCACAGGCCCTACCCCTTGACCATCAGGTTGCGGAATCGGGGCAGAGTCAAGCTGGCGAGCAGCAACGCCGCCGTCACCAGTTTGAGGTCGACCGGCGACAGACCGACGCGCAGCGCCAGGGCCACCAGGAAGCGATAGATCAGCACACCGAGGATGGTCGCGACGATCCAGCGAGGGATCGAACGGTCGCCGAACAACGCCTCCCCAATCATCACCGCGGCTGCACCCGTGACCAGTACGCCTATGCCCATCCCAATATCGGCAAAGCCGTTGTCCTGCGCGACCAGGGCTCCGGATAGGGCTACGGCACCGTTGGACAAGGCCAATCCGATCATTTTGGTGACATCCGTGTCCACGCCGAGCGCTTGGATCATCGGCTCGTTCTCCCCGGTACCGCGCACGGCAAGTCCCAGATCGCTGGCCATGAAGCGAGCGAGCAGAACGGCAACGACCGTGAGCATCAGAAGGGTGAGCAAGATCGACACGAGGAAGTCCGGCATGGCCACACCATGGGCGGCAAGCCAGGTCGAAACATGATCGTAGAGGGTGGCGACGGACAAAAGCGAGACGTTGGCACGTCCCATCACCCGTAAATTCACGGTATAGAGGGCCGTCATGACGATGATGCCGGAGATGATGTTATTGACGCGCAGCTTGGTATGAATCAGCGCCGTGACCGTTCCGGCCATCATGCCGGCGACGACGGCGACAGCGATGGCGAGCACGGGATGCACACCGTCGACCAGCAGCGTCGACACCACGGCGCCGCCCAGGGTGTAGCTGCCCTCTGCGGTCAGATCCGGAAAACGAAAGAAGCGGAAGGTAATCAAGACGCCGAGACCGAGAAAGGCGAACAGAAATCCTTGCTCGAACGTGTTCACCGCGAGCGCCTGCAGCTGTGCCATGTCCTGGCCCCTTAGCCTGAAAAATTCATGAATGACGGGAAAGCTGAAAGGAGGCGGGGCCTTCGTGCATCAATATGCCAATCGTTCATGAATAGCTCAGACTAAAAGAAGCCCTGCAGCAGGTCGAACACTCCGCCGGCGTTGACGAGATCGATTCGTTTCAGCCGAATTTTCCATCCGGCGCCCTCATCGACGAGATGGTGCAGGACCTCACCCCCATACAGTCTCTGCTCGTCGGCGACGAACTCGATCATCTGGAAGCGTGAATGCACGACCAGGGCCCCGGCCTCAGAGCGGTCCATCACCCGCACATTGCCGATCACATGGCTGGTCCGCACCGGAGCACCCAACGCCTGTGGGTGCCGTAGACGCCCGATGCGGGCGAGCATCAGTGCCCGATCTTCGTAGTAAAGCGATATCTCGTTGAGCGGGTCTTTCTGATTGGGATGGGACGGCACCCAGTAGCGGGCATCCTCGCTGAACAATTGCAGCCACACCTCGTAGGCGCCCCGATCGAGCAGATCGGCCTCCTCGTAGAGGAAGCGGGCGGCGGCGGTGTCGATCATGTCGCGGGCGCCGTCATGTAGGCACGCCAAGCCTGGAATTGGTTGCGGATGTAGGCCTCGCTCATGGACGTGGATGGGTCGTTCAATCCTCGGCGATAGTCGATCCACTCAATGCCCTCCCCGGCCACGCCCGCTTGTACGCGCGCATAAATGCCGAAATCATCATGCTTGATGATGGATGAAGGGGAATGTGCGGTATTGGCCAGCACGATGGTGCGATGAAACAGGCTGTCGGGGGCGCCCACCAGACGCAAGCTCCAGATCTCGATCAAAGTCCGGTCCACCGCTTCCGGAATGATCACACGCATTTGCAGTGAAGTCGCCTGCACCGAGGCACTCGGGTAGATCATCGTGCTGAGACGGTTGTCGCTGAGCAGCCGGTCAACCACCTCGGCGCCGTGCATTGCCACCAGCTGGTCGCGATACTCACGGAACTCAGGCTCCGCGGCGGGGTTCGACCGGAATGCCGCCATCTCCGTATGACCAAATGGATAGTTCCTTACCGGCAGCGTCGCCATGCTCTCGTAGGTCTGTCCATTCGCCGCGATAACCTTGAGTGCGAATGCGCTGTTGCCCTCCGGGGACGGCTCCGCCTTGGCACCGCGAATCGCGGGGTCGATGGAAGGCCGATGCACAATCATCGGATGGAGCCCGTCGTGCATGTTTTCCAGATAAATCTTCCAGTTATTGTTCTGGCGAGCCCGGAAGCAACCGCCCACGACCTCGATACGTCCTCCGGGCGCACGCGCGAGCATATTGTCGATTGCGCTCTTGGTGGGTCCGAGAAACTCTTCCAGTCCAGGACCGTGCACCGCTAAGCTGGCAAAGATAAATCCGCGATACACCCCAACCCGTGACACCGGCAGCATCCCGAGCGCCGGATCGGTCAAATCGAGGCCGGTGCCCTCATAGCCGGCTTTGCAGGGAACCGCTTGCAAGCTGCCATCGGTGCGGAACGTCCAGGCGTGATAGGGACAACGGAACCCCTTGACGCGGCCGGTGTTCGCGGCCACCACCAAGGACCCCCGATGGCCGCATCGGTTATGGAGTACCGAGATATTGCCTTTGTCGTTGCGAACGACGACGAGAGGACGACGCGCGATCGACGCCCGCAAGAAGCTGCCCGGTTGGGCGACCTGGCTTTCATGCCCGACATAGCACCAGGCACGCGCGAAAATTCGCTCGAGCTCGAGCTCGAACAATGCAGGATCGGAGTACACACGACGATGAACGCGCACTGGCTGCACCAGATCCCCGATCTCGGCATTCGACAAACTCTGTGCGATTCGCACTGCCATGCTCACTTGGTGTAAGTCTCGGCCGCGCTCTGCAGCACCGTCGGCGGCAAGGTCACCTTGTCAAAAGCGACGGAGGCGGTGTTCAGATACAAATTATGGATTTTGTAAGGGATCGGCGTGAGCGTTGCGGGATTCCTGCCCTTCAGTACCGGAACCGCAACCTGTGTTGCCCAGGCATATCCCATCTTGTACTCATCGGTCCCGTAGGAAGCCACGGCGCCGCGTTTGGCGCTGGTAGAATCGAGCGAGAACAGCGGAATACGATTTCCCCGCGCCGTCTTCACCACCGCGTCGAAGGCCGAGGCCAGCGTATTGTCCTCCAGCATGTAAAACACGTCGACGCGGCCGACCAGGGACTCGATGGCGGTTTTCACCTCGGCGCTCGAAGTAATATGGATTTCGACCCAACGCAGACCGCGCTGCGCGGCGATCGCCTTGGCCGTCGCATTCCCATGAACCGAATTGGCATCGCCGCTGTTGTAAACAGTACCGATGGTCTTTGCTTTAGGCACGATTTCGGCGAGCAGATCCATGAGCTCGGCAACGGGCAGGCTGTCGTAGAGACCCGTTACGTTGATTCCGGTCGGCCGATCCAGCGACGTCAGGACCCCCGAGGCGACCGGGTCGGTCACGCAGCCGAACACCACCGGAACCCGGCCGCCGCGCGCCACCTTGATCGTCGCGAGCGCGTTGGGCGTGGCGCAGGCCGCCAGCAAATCGACGCCGTCGGCGATGAACTTCTCGGCAATGTTGCGGGCGGTCGCGACATCGCCCTGCGCGTTCTGATACTCGAAAACCAAATTCTTACCCTCGATGAATCCGCCGGCGCGCAATCCGTCGACGAATCCAAGACGCGCCGTATTGAGGGCAGGATGATCCACAAATTGCGAATAGCCGACGCGATACATCTTGCCTGGCAACGGTCCGGTCGATTCCGCCTGTGTCCGCTGTCCAGGCATGTTCAAAAGACAGATCATCACGAGGAAAAGTGACGCCAAGGCCTGGAGGCCGCCGGTTCTATGAAGACCCCGGACCGAACCCGTCAATGCGCCCTTAATTGTCATGGACATGTGCCGCGTCAACGCCTACCCCATTATTCATGATGAAAGACCCATCCCCTGCCCACAGGGACGGTTTGCGCGGTCAAATCCTCATCGACCAGGCGGATTTTTTGACGTCGCTTCGGCCGCTCCGAACAATTTTTTTGCCGAAGACACCTACCGCCGATGAGGATGTGTCGCCTGAATACGTTGTTGAGGTTGGCAGCGGTATTAAAGGCCGAAGTTGCCGGAATTCATCGACAACTTGGCAAGGACATTGAGGGGGCACGCATGCGATTGGGAATCCTCGTTTCGGCGCTGCTGTCGGCGCTCGTTCTTTCAGGCGCGGCAGTCGCACCCGCATGGGCCGACATAGCCCCAAGTGCCGAAGCCGCACGGCCGCTCGCCGTGGGCATGCGGGCGCCCGATTTCACCGCGCATAGGGTCGATAATTCGAGCTACACGTTTTCCGCTGAGCACCTTTCACGCCCCGTGGTGCTCATTTTTTATCGTGGCGGATGGTGCCCCTATTGCAATGGGCAGCTCGCCGATATGCACATCGTCGAGCCGAAACTGCGCGCGGCAGGATACGAGGTCCTGTTCGTGAGTACCGATCGGCCCGAGCTTCTCTATTCAAGCCTGAAGGACCCCTCGGTATCGATTCACTACACCCTGCTCTCAGACCCGACCCTTCAGGCCGCCCAAGCCCTCCATATCGCCTTTCATGTCGATGACAAGGTCTATGCCGAGCAACTGAAATACGGGTTTGATCTCGAGAAAACCACGGGTTCGAAGCTGCACGCGCTGCCCGTCCCCTCAGTGTTCATCATCGATAAGAGCGGTATCATTCGATTTGTGTACTCCAATCCCGATTTCCGCGTGCGTTTGAGCGGTGAGGATCTTTGGCGAGCGGCCTCGGACTTGAAGTGAGAGACCCTCAGACGATCCTCGCGTGAACCGGCCGATTGTGCGCGGGAGCGAGAGGTGACGAGTCAGCCTCGCACGGCATCATTGCGAATGCAGCAGCGTCGCATGCCCATCGGGGTCTCGCAGCAGCAAGGACCATTGGCGCTCGCCCGCGCCAAAATGGACCGGTCCGGGCGACACGTAGCCGTAATGCCGGTCGCGAACCGCCGAGTCGGCCGCCGCCACATCGGCATCCATATCGATGTGCCAATTCCAAAGGTCGTTGGATTGCGTATCGACCGGCATTGGATGACCTGTGCGCGGGGCAAGATATTCGAGCAATTCAATTCCCGGTCCCGATCGGGCGCGCAATGCCGTGATACGCAGCCTCGCGCCGAACACGTTGTTCAATCGTTCTTGCTCGATGCCATAATTTTCACTGCTGCCTGCAACCCTGAGGCCGAGCGTGTCACGGTAATACCTCAGGCTGGCATCCGTGTCGGCTACCACAATCGCGGAATGGTCTATGCCGAGAAATAGCCTGTCGCTCGCCCCTTGCCATTTCGAGTCGCCTTTGCCCGGCGGGAAATGCAATATCTCGAGATTGTGGCCGTCCGGGTCTCGGAAATAAAATGCTTGGATACCGCCGGCATCGCGATTCCATTGCGGGAGCATCTGTGGTCCCGCGGAGGCGAACTGAACATGTTGCGCGCGCAACTGAGCGAAGGCGCGATCCATGTTACTGACGATGATGGCGATGTGCTGAAACCAGCGATCATTGCTCTTTGAATCGACCGGAATTGGCCGCCCGCGCGGTGCCAGGAATTGTTCGAGCTTCAGGTATTCACCGCCCAACTCGAGCGTAACGATGCGCACACGCGCCCCAAACACTCCATACAGATGCTCGTAGTCGTCGCCGGCGACTTCTCGTTCCGACACCGGCTTGAAGGCCAGCACCGTTCGGTAAAATTCCACACTGCGGTCCATGTCGCTCACCGTCACGGATATGGAATCGATGCCGTGCACTACAGGCGCGGATGGCTCGCTCATTCCGCGGCGTGGGATGGCGAGCAGACAGAGCAGGGAGGCGAGGACCATGAGTTCGGCCTTCTGTAGGAGTACCGTCATCCAAGTTACCTTCATAGTCTGCTGCCGCGGCTCAATCGTCCCGCGAGGTGTTCTGCCGTACGCAGCGCCCAGGCATAAATCGTCAATGACGGGTTCACCCGACTCGAGCGCGGCAGAATGCTCCCGTCCACCACATAGAGAGATTTCATTCCGTGTACCTGACCCAGCGAATCAACCACGGATTGGTTCGGATCGTTGCCGGTCATCAGCGTTCCACTCACATGAGCTGTGCCCGCAAGACCGACCCGCTGAGAAAACCCAATCATGCCGATCCGAGCAAGCGCCCCTTTGAAGCTTCGCACCAATTGCCGGTGCTCTTTCGCCGCCGCCGGTGTCCGGGCGGAGTCGTAATCAAGCATGGGCAAGCTCGGGGCATTGGAAGTGCCAACGACGCGATTGTCGTGGTGGGCGCCGTCTTCGGTTTGCAGGAAAAATCCATAGGCGCGGTCGCCGAGAACTCGGGCAATGGCACGCGGTACGATTTTAGGAATCAAGGTACTCATGAGTTCGCCGTCAAAACCCAATGGTTGCACGCTGCTGTGCGGCAACGAGGAATTCAGGAAGACAAGCGTCTTGCGGATCGTGTCGGTGACGCGCGTACTCGAAAAGCCGATGAGCGCAGTCAGCAGGTGAGTTTTCAAATTGCGGCCGACGATCTTTGCGCACGGCAATTCTTCGGCTATTCCCTCGGTCTCGATATAGTTCTGAAGCAGGCGCGGCGAATGCAGGGCGCCTGCAGCGAGCAGAATTGCGCGTCCACGCAGTACCGACCCGTCTCGAAGGCGCACCGCTTCGATTCGCGTGGGGTCGTCTGCGTCGCCGATGAGTGCGGTGACGGCGCAACCCGTCATAATGGTTAAATTGTTCAAGTCTTGCACCGGCTGCAAGAATGTGGTCTCCGCATCGGATTTAAGGTGGGCCACGGAAGCAAAGCCGTCAAAGTGCCGCGCTTCGCGGGAGTTCTGAAGGATGCTCGGCGATAGACCCATGGGCAGCGGCTCAAAACGCCAGGATGGCTTGCGTCGCAGCAGTCGCTCCGCGATCCGTTTTAGATCGGGCTCGACATCGAAGACGCGGACACCGAGCAATCGTTCTGCTTGTTCGTAAAACGGCAGCAATTCGTCGTAGGTGATCGGCCACCCGGCGTACTGGTAGGCCGCATCGCCCACAAACTCCTGCGGCCCGTAGCGCAGGAGTGCTGCGCCATACCACTTGGTCTTTCCCCCCAAATTGAAATATTCTTCGGGACAGAAACGCCGACCCTGATTGTCCTGCCATGGCTCCCGGCTCTTGAACAGACCCTCATGCACGACCCGGTTGAAATCCAGCGTGCTTCCATCCTGCGGCAACATCGTGCCCTTCTCGACCAACACAACGCGCAGGCCCGCGCGCGCAAGGGTGTACGCAGCTGCCGATCCGCCCGCACCCGACCCGATAATGATGGCATCCCACGGACTGGCAATCGTCACGAAATCGCATCCCCTGAGCTTGATGTCTGGTGCCCGGCCGGGTCGTAGCCGCAGTGAATGCAGCGTTGGTCGCTCGTATGCAGCAACTTGGCGCAACCCACGGCCCGCCGGCCGCGCGCATACAGATACCAGGCCGCCGCCGCCTGCATGCCGAGGACGGGGGCCGTGAAATAGACCCACAGATCTCCCCACAGGCCAGCCGGGTAAGCCGAACCAAACGAGCGCGCGGGGTTCATGCTCATGCCGGACAGGGGCGCCTCCAAAGCGATGTAGATGGCAACCATCACGCCCGCGCACAAACCCGTGAACCTGGCATAGCGCGGGGTGTTCGATACCCAAAGGATCACCGTCATCAACAGGGACGAAATCACGAATTCCGCGACAAATGCCGCGGCAACGCCCTGCGCGCCCGGGACAGTGGCCACGTAGCGAACCGGTGCTGCGGTGAAAGCGTCGCGCAGCAATGCGGTGACGATGAGCACGCCCAAAACGGCACCGATGAATTGTGCGCAGACATAGAATATGGCATCCCAACGCGCGATTTTTCCCAATCGCCAGAACGTCAGCGTAACAGCGGGATTCATGTGGGCGCCGGAGCGCCTGCCCCAGGGGGAATAGATGAGCGCGGCGGCGGTCAGTCCCATGGCGATGCCCACCAGGGCACGCCGCAGGGCCTCATTCTGGATGACTGCGACGAGCGGAGAGCGGGGATAGCCGAGTAGCGTCGAGAAAATCCCGGCCGAGATCATGAATAGGCCGAGTGCCCAGGCTTCAATGAGATATTCGGGCCAGTGCGCTCGCAGGGCGGTACCCGGCCTCAATGGTCCGTGCGCCACCGGATCATCCCCCCGTTTCAAATCCGGGGTACAACGTCATGCCACCATCGACGAATAAACTGATCCCGTGCACATAGTCGGCATAGTCGGACGCCAACCATACCGCTGCGCGCCCAATCTCATCCGGCTCGCCGATCCGCTTATAGGGAATGAGTCTCAACAGATCGTGGTAGGCCTCGGGAGTGCCCCATGACTCCATATTGATGGGCGTACGAATCGCCCCCGGGCAGATGCTATTGACCCGAATTCGATAGGGGGCCACTTCCTGGGCCAAACTCTTCATCATCAGCATCACGCCGCCCTTGGAAGCTGCGTAGTTCACATGCCCCGCCCAAGGAATCACTTCGTGTACCGAACTGATGCAGAGTATCTTACCCGCGGAACATGACACCTCGGGCTGAACGCCGCGCCGCTTGAACTCGCGCACGGCCTCGCGTGCGCACAAGAACTGCCCGGTGAGATTGACTCCAATCACCTTGTTCCATTGCGCAAGCGTCAAGTTTTCAAAGGCGGCATCCTGCTGCAGGCCGGCATTGTTGACCAACACATCGACCGTGCCGAAGGCCTTGACGGCCTGCTGAAACATTTGCTGCACCTGGCCTTCGTCGGATACATCGGCGCGGACCGCCATTGCGCGCACACCGAATGCGCGGATTTCCGCCGCGGTTTCTTGGGCGGTGTCCTCACCGGCAACGTAGTTGACCACCACGTCTGCGCCGGCCTGCCCGAGCGCCAACGCGATGGCCCGGCCAATACCGGTCCCGGCGCCGGTGACGAGCGCTTTTTGTCCCTGCAGCATGTGCTGCGGCGGACACTGCGGCATGACGGGTCTGGGCAGATGGGCGGGATGCATTGGGGCTTCCATGAAATCAGCTCCTGAGGAAATAGGGATCATTTGCGCGGGCGTTGGCGTGGCTGCAGCAATTTGGCGACCAATCCCGTCCAGCCGGTCTGGTGAGCAGCACCCACGCCCCGCCCGGTATCGCCGTGAAAATATTCGTAGAACTGGATGTGATCGCGAAAATGAGGATCGTCCTGCAATCGCGGATGCTTCGACATGACCGCGCGCTTTCCTGTCTCATCCCGCAGAAATATCCTCGTCAATCGCGTCGCGATCTCGCTCGCGGCCTCGTCGAGGGATATGAATGTTCCCGAACCCGTGGGGCATTCTATCTTGAAATCATCGCCGTAGTAGTGATGGAACTTTTGCAGCGATTCGATCAGCAGATAGTTGACGGGAAACCAGATTGGGCCGCGCCAATTCGAATTGCCGCCAAATACTCCGGAATCGGATTCCGCCGGCAAATAGCGCACACTCATATCCATGCCATTGACATGGAATATGTACGGATGCCGATCGTGGTGCTTGGAAAGTGCTCGAATACCGTAGTCGGACAGGAATTCGGTTTCATCCAGCATGCGCGCCAACAGGCGCTTCATCCGATGGCCGCGCAACAGCGACAGCAGGCGCCGATGTCCCCGGCCTTCGTCGTTCCAGTGCGACACCAACGAGGCAAGGTCGGGGCGGTATTTCAGGAACCATTCCAGCCGCCGTTTGAATTCCGGAACTCTTTCGAGCAACTCGGGTTCCAGTGTCTCGACGGCAAATAGCGGGATCAATCCAACCATGGAGCGAACTTTGAGAGGCGCCATGCCACCGTCGGGCAAATGCAGGACGTCGTAGAAGAACTCGTCCTGCTCATCCCATAGGCCGATGCCGGCGTTGCCTAAATTGTTCATTGCAGCGGCGATTTGCAGGAAATGCTCGAAGAATTTCGTTGCAATATCTTCGTACACGTTGTTGTGTTGCGCCAGTTCCAATGCAATACGCATGAGATTCAGGGAATACATGGCCATCCAGCTCGTGCCGTCGGCCTGATCGATATGCCCTCCGGTCGGAAGCTGGGCGCTGCGGTCGAAGACCCCGATGTTGTCCAAGCCGAGGAATCCGCCTTGGAAGACATTGCGGCCTTCCGCGTCCTTTCGGTTTACCCACCAGGTGAAATTCAACATCAACTTGTGGAACACGCGCTCCAGAAATCCCAGGTCGCCCTTGCCGCCGTTTTGATTGCGATCCATCTGATACACGCGCCAGGTAGCCCAGGCGTGCACCGGCGGATTCACATCGCCGAAGGCCCATTCGTATGCCGGAATCTGCCCATTCGGATGCATGTACCACTCGCGCGTAAGCAGCAGCAGTTGCTCCTTGGCGAACGCGGAATCTATCAAGGCGAGCGGGAGGGTGTGGAAGGCGAGATCCCATGACGCGTACCAGGGGTACTCCCACTTATCCGGCATCGAGATGATGTCGGCGTTATTGAGGTGCATCCATTCACGGTTGCGACCGCCCCGTCGTTCTGCCGGCGGCGGGATTTGCCCGGGATCGCCGTTGATCCATTCGGGAATGTCGAAATAGAAGTACTGCTTGTTCCAGATCATGCCGGCGAGCGCCTGACGCTGTACGAGACGCGCGTCAGTGTGCTCGATCTCACGCTGCAGATCCGCGTAGAACTGATCGGCCTCCGCGATGCGTTGCTTCATCATTGGATCAAACTTGTCCAACGGCGCAGCCTGAGAGCTGCGTGACAGCCGCAGGCGCACCACGATGGATCCTTGCGCGGGTACATCGAAGCGAAACGCCGCAGCGGCCTTTGTTCCTTCCCCGCTTGCCGAGACGGCATCCGTTCGGCCACCGACGAGATACTCGTGAAAGGCATCCTTAAATGGTCCATCGGCCACACCGGCGTACAGTCGGGGCACGTTGGTCGCGTTTTCGGTCAAAATCCACCGCGCCTGCGGGCTGCTCGCACTGTCGGCGTAGCAATGATAGACACCCAGGCGTTCGTGCTCGGCCACCAAGTGGCCGTCACGCACGCTCATTTGGGGCTTTGCCTGGCCTTCCTTCCAACTCCAGGTATTGCGGAATGTGAGTTGCGGCAACAGATGCAGAGGGGCCGATGCCGTGCCGCGGTTATGCGCCGTAATGCGCATCAGGACATCGTCAATGCCCGCTTGGGCGTACTCGACGAACACGTCGAAATACCGTTGTTCGTCGAATATCCCGGTATCGAGTAATTCGTATTCAGGTGCCCCGTTGCCGCGGCGCCGATTTTCCGCGACCAGATCCGCGTAAGGAAAGGCCGCCTGCGGATACTTATATAGCATCTTCAAATACGAATGGGTCGGCGTTGCGTCCAGATAGTAGTAGAGCTCCTTGACGTCTTCGCCGTGATTCCCTTCGCCGTTGGTCAGGCCGAAGAGCCGTTCCTTGAGAATCGGGTCGCGCTCATTCCACAGCGCCAGAGAGAGACACAGAGTCTGGGTGTCGTCCGAGAAACCGGCGATCCCGTCTTCTCCCCATCGGTAGGCGCGGCTGCGGGCATGGTCATGCGGAAAATACTCCCAGGCATTTCCATGCGGGCTATAGTCCTCGCGCACCGTACCCCACTGGCGCTCGCTCAGGTAGGGTCCCCATTTTTTCCATGCGGGTGAGGTGGAGGTGCATTCGGCCAGACGGCGTTGTTCTGTGTTCACTGAATCATCCCTTGGCTGCGGCGGCCGGGCGGCGCCGGTTCTCGCATTCGTTGATCTCGCTCCAGGCCCTCAAGATTTCGGCAACACTCCAGGCATGCGCGAAGCAGCCGCGCGGTTCGAATGGCGCGTCCGCTTCCATGATTTCACTGACTTGTCCGATGCCGCCTTCGCGCAGGTGCGCGGGAATGGCATGCAAGAATTCAAGCGCAGCCGTCGCGCTGCCATGAACGCGATAATGCGCGGTAACGAAGGCACCGAGCAGCCAAGGCCATATCGTGCCTTGGTGATAGGCGCCGTCGCGCTCGAGCGGACCGCCGCGGTAGTGCCCAATGTATCGGGCATCGTCAGGTGCGAGGGTTCGCAATCCCACGGGCGTCCACAGCTCCGCGGCGCATAATTCCAGCACCCGTTTTGCTTTCTCACCGCTGACGAGCGCATGCGGCAGCGACACGGCGAAGAGCTGATTGGGCCGCAGGCTGCCGTCACGGCGGCGTCCGGCATCGTCCGTCTCACCCTCCGGGCCATCGATGACGTCGTACAAATATCCGCCGGCCTCGAACCAAAACGCCGGTTCGAAGCTCGCATGAATGCGCCCGGCGAGCGCCGCGTAGTCCATCTGATCTTGGGATTGATTGAGGTCAGCCGCCAGGTCGCGCAGGATGGAGACTGCGTTGAACCACAGCGCATTGATTTCCACGGGCTTGCCGATGCGCGGCGTCACCACCCAGTCGCCGACCTTGGCATCCATCCAGGTCAGTTGTACGCCGGTCTCGCCGGCTCGAAGCAGCGCATCGTCGGCGTCCATGCGGATGCCGAAGCGCGTGCCGCGGATGTGCCAATCCAGCATGTCCTTCAATATCGGATACATTTCCTCCGCAAAGGCCCGATCGTCGCTCGCTCGTAAATACTCGTACGTCGCCACAAAGAACCAGAGGCTGGCATCGACGGTGTTGTATTCCGGCGCCTCGCCGGCGTCGGGAAAGCGGTTGGGCACCATGCCTCGATCGACGAATGTCGCGAAGGTGCGCAAGACGCTGGCAGCGATCTCGCTGCGCCCGGTGGCCAGCGTGAGCCCGGGCAGCGCAATCATCGTGTCGCGGCCCCAATCACTGAACCAAGGATATCCGGCGATGACTGATTTGCCCACGGGCTTTCCCATCGCATCGCGGCGCTCGACCAGGAATTGATCCGCCGCGAGCGCGAGCCGACCGGCCTGTGGGAATGCGCAGCCCGGCGCTTGGATGCGATGCGCATGCCCGAAACGATCGATGATTTCGTTCTGACGCGCAACCTCCGCCGCCCGCGCGCCGTTGTGCGGCATGGGCTCATGCGGTTCGGCGGTGAGTATCACGGCCGCGGATTGGCCGGCCTCGAGGTCCAGAGCGATGCTCGCCGGCCGCAGCAAATCCTCGAGATCGTCGAGTCCGCGAGCGCTCTCTTCACGATGCTTGAAGTTCCAATACCACAGCGGCTGTATCGCGACCTCGGCGCCGGCGCTCAAAATGCGGTAGGGCCGCGCGCCTTCGTAGGCTTGAATCGTGAGGCCCCCCGCGATCGGCTCGATGCGAAACGCGCGTTCGCCGCGCAGTTGCCAGTGGTAGTCTCGATAGGTGCATAGCGGCTCGATCATCAGGCGCATGGTTTTCGAGCCGCCGATGCGCGTGAACTCCACATAGGTGGTATTTTCGCCGTGCCGCATCCACAGGCGCTGTTCCAAACGGGCATCTGCAAGGAGCCAGGTCCAGACCGGAATGAGGCCCTCGAGACGAAAGGACTCGAGTTGGCAAAAGCCCTGCGGAGCGATTGTACCATCCGCGAACTCGTTGGTGGCGAGGGATACCTGCGCGCCTCCGTATATTGCCGTGACATCGAGCTTGGCTACCATGGCTACTCGGTCGACCGGCGGGCGCAGGGCGGCGAACAGCAGGCCATGATAACGTCGCGTATTGACCAGGTTGATCGTGCCGGCCGCGAACCCTCCGATGCCGTTGGTGACCACCCATTCCCGTCTGCTGGTCTCGGCGAAGCTGCCGAGTGCGTCGCGCCCCAACTCTATCGGGGTTGGAAAGGGGGGTTGTTCGATCGAGCAATCATGCGGCGCGATCATCGTTCGATCGCCCTGTCGATCTCCAATTCCGCTTCGAGCCAGTCCTGCAGAGGATCGCCCCCGATGAAGTGACGGGCGGCGGCACGAAGATAAGCCGCTTTCTCGATCCGGCGGTACCGTTCTTCGGGTGTGATAGCGAGAAGCATTTCGGGCGCGTTGCGCGGCGCCGGCGCCTCGACCGCACTGCTTGGTCCACTGGGTTTCTTGTTTGCCATAATGATCTCACGGGATGTAAAAGGTGATACGTGGCGCGGCTCTCTTGTTATCGGATACCGCATTGTCGAGTACCCGTGCTTCGCCGTACAGTTAATCTAGTGCAAATCCGATGGCCGATCTTCACGGGAACTTCACGGCAATATGAATTTTTCGCAAAGGTCGGAAAATGCTGTTTCTCCTGTATTAACGGCTGCCGAAGCTGGCCTATACTCAGCACTGTCGATGGATAACGGATCGCCTTCCGTTCTTGGAGTTTCTCCCATGGTGCAAACATCTTGGCCCGATGGTCTCTCGGCTTCCGACGGACGCGGTGGATCAAGGCCGCGCGGTCGTGAGCGACGACGAGCAGGCGTCTTGCAATGGCAGCGTGCTGATCATCGAAGACGATATCGACATTGCGGAGGTCATCAGGATTCACTTGGAAGACGCGCGATTTCGCGTAAGGGTTGCCAATAGCGGCCGCTCCGGCCTCGAGGCGGCCGTGCGAGAGTCCGCGGACCTCGTCGTGCTTGATTTGAATTTACCGGTGGTCGATGGATTGGACATTTGCAAGAGCCTGACCGCGCGCGTACCGCGGCCGCTGATTTTGATCGTCACCGCCCGCTGCGCGGTAGACGAGCGGGTGATCGGCCTCGAATCGGGCGCCGACGACTACTTGACGAAGCCGTTCAGCGTCCTCGAGCTGGTCGCTCGAGTGCGCTCGCTGTTTCGTCGGCCGCCGCTTGCCGCGCAGGTGTTGAACCGCGACGAAGCGCACATTGTTGGAGCCGGCGGATTATTGCTCGATCGTTGGGAGAAATGCGCGCGGCTCGGTGGAGTGCCGATTACTCTCACGGCTCGCGAATTCGATTTGCTGCTCTGGTTCGTGCGGCATCCGAATCGGGTATTCAGCCGGGCGGAGCTGCTCGATGCGGTGTGGGGTAGTGGTTACGACGGTTTTGAGCACACGGTGAATTCACATCTGAACCGTCTTCGTGCAAAATTGGAGCACGACGCCTCGCATCCGGCCATTCTCATTACGGTTCGCGGCGGAGGTTACAAGCTGGTCCCACCGCAGGACGGCACGAAACTCGGAAATCCATGAGGCTGCTGGCGAACGTCGCCGCACGCGTCACGATATTCACATTGGGGATGGGCATCTTGCTGGCTGTCGCGGCGATCTACGGCCTCGACTTCACGGCAAGAATGTATCATCAGGAAGCCAATCAGCGCTTGCATCGAGATCTGGCAAGCTGGCTCGTCAATCAATATCACTTCCAACGCGATGGGCATATCGATACCACCGGAATTACGCTGGTATTCGGCGACGCCATGAGGGTCAATCCAAACATCGAGGTCTATCTGCTGGATGTTGGCGGAAAAATCCTTGCGTTCAACGCACCCGGAGGCCATGTCAAGCTGGACCATGTCGATATCGAGCCCGTTTTGCGCTTCGTGAACCTGCCGGCCATGCTGCCTATTTTTGGCACCGACCCGCGCAATCCCGATGCCCGACAGGTGTTTTCCGCCGCGCCCATACGCGCAGGGAACGACACGCTCGGATACGCATACGTCGTGGTGGGCGGCGAACTGTACAAAGATATCGTCAGCCGACTGCGCTTTAGCCGCATCTTGCAAGCGGCGGCGTTTGGCGTGGGAGTCGTCATCTCACTGGGCGCCATCAGCGGATTCGTGGGTTTTTGGTTCTTTACCCGCCGCATCACCGGTCTTGCATCGGAGATGGAAGGCTTCAGCCGTAGCGGCTTTACGCGACTGCCTGCGTTAGTTCCGCCTGATCGCTCTTTTGCGGCCGCAGACGAATTGGATCGGCTGCGCGCGCGTTTTGCGGAATTGGCCGGCGTCATTCACGAGCATGTGTTGAAGTTGGAAAATGCAGACATACTGCTGCGTGAGGCAATTGCCGCGCTTTCCCATGATTTGCGCACTCCATTGACTGCTCTGGGTGGGTATCTGGAAACGATAAAAGTGCGGGGTGCCGAGCTTTCATCGAGCGAGCTCGACAATTACCTCGACCTAGCACTTGCGCAGCACCACCGCCTGACTGCCCTGGTGCGAGCGCAATTCGATCTTGCCATGCTCAATTCGACGGCTTTCCCCTTTGACCCTCAAAACGCGTCCTTGTCCGATTTGATTCACGACGTTTGCCAGAAATTCATGGCGACGGCCGGTGCCGTGGGTATCGAGTTGACGGTCACCTCGCCGCATGCGGGAGTCTATGCAAATGTCGACATCGGCTTGCTCGAGCGGGTGTTGGAGAATTTGATATCCAATGCGATTCGACATACGCCCCATGGTGGAAGGGTCGAAATACGGATTCAAGAAGAGTGCTCTCGCATTGCAATTTGCGTAAAGGATACCGGCGATGGTATTCCGCCGGCCGACCTGGCGCACATCTTCGACCGTTATTTCCGCGGAACGAATGCCGCCAAATCGGTTGGGCATGGAGCGGGTCTGGGCCTCGCGATCGCCAAACGCATCGTGGAGCTGCATGGCGGAGAGATCGTGGCCACGAGCCTTCCCGGTTCGGGCGCGGAATTTTGCTGCTACTTGCACCGACCGCAAGTCTAGTCCATCCACGCAACCACTCTTCATTTTGTACTCATGGCGCGCGACATTGTTGCGTAGATGGCAGACTTTGGACGGCGCTTCGCGTTCGTGTTGCGCGGCAATGCGCCTACTATGCCCCATGCGCTGCGCTCCTGCCGTCACCGAACGATTTCGTGCCCTCGATGCCATGGTCGGCAATACCCCCTTGCTCGCGGTGAGATTTCGTCTGGAGTCCCAGGAGCACACGATTTACGCCAAGGCGGAGTTCCTCAATCTCACCGGCAGCATCAAGGACCGAATGGCGCTGCATGTGCTTCATGAGGCGTACCGCGGGGGCGACATTCGTCCCGGCGATACGATCGTCGAAGCCTCCAGCGGCAATACTGGGATCGCCTTTGCCGCCATCGGACGCGCGCTCGGGCATCCGGTGGTGATTTTCATGCCCGACTGGATGAGTCCCGAGCGCGCCGCCCTGATCCGCTCCTTCGGTGCGCGCATTGAACCTGTATCCAGTGCGCAGGGTGGGTTTTTGGGCAGCATCGCCCTATGCGAATCCTTGGCGCGACAGCGGCACGATGTCTTTCTGCCTTGCCAATTCTCGAACAAAGCGAACGTGGACGCACATCGGCTCACGAGTGGCCCTGAGATTGCCCAGCAGCTCGCGCGCTCAGGCCTAAAAGCCGATGTCTTCGTCGCCGGTGTCGGGACAGGCGGGACGGTCATGGGGGTCGGTCAGTATCTTAAGAGCCTGAATTCCGCAATGCGCGTGCATCCGCTGGAGCCTGCCGAATCCCCTACCCTGTCCACCGGGATCAAAGTCGGGCGCCATCGCATCCAGGGCATCTCCGATGAGTTCATACCCGTCATCTGCGAGCTTGACGTCCTGGATCCTGTGTTCGCCATCGCCGACGGTGACGCCATACTCATGGCGCAGAAACTAGCCGCGACCCTGGGGTTAGGGGTCGGAGTCTCCGCCGGCGCCAACTTCTTGGGAGCGGTTCGCGCCCGGCAGCGCTACGGCAGCGACGCCGTCGTGGCCACCGTCTTCTGCGACGACAACAAGAAGTACCTCAGCACGGATTTACTACGCGAGGAACCCGTCCGGGGTGACTACCTCTCACCTCGAATCGAACTCCTCGGGTTCGAAGCACTGGTGCGCGCGCATTGATCCGCCTCGTTGGCTGATCCGCTTCGTTAGCTCCTTGAATACCGCAGACAGCAGTTCAGTGCATGCAGGCCGACCGCACCGGCACCGGCACCCGCACCGCCAAGAGCGACCCGCTCTCACTCTAGGGGTAGGTACTCCAGGGGCAAGGTAGTTGTGCTCTTGATGGTCTCCAGCACGAAGCTTGCGCTTACATCGAACATTGAGACCGCACCAATCAATTTCTTATAGACTGCATCGTAACCGGCGATGTCCGGCACGACGACACGCAATAGATAGTCCACGTCCCCACTCATGCGATGTAACTCGATGACTTCGGGTATCTTCTGCACGGCTTTCGCGAAGCGCTCGATCCACTCGCTGCTATGGCTGGAGGTTTTGACCATCACGAAAGCGGTCGTCTTCAAGTTGACGAGCTTCGGGTCCAATAGCGCCACCGTGCGAAGAATCACGCCGCTCTGGGTCAGGCGCTGAATCCTTCGCCAACACGGAGCCTTCGACAAGCCCACCTTTTCTCCGATCTCCTCCGCGGTGAGCGTGCTGTCACGTTGCAGCAGAGCCAGTATCTTGCGATCTATTCCATCCACGCAACCAATCTCCCTACCAAATATTGACGCGCTTATCGGGCGGCAGGTACATCTTGTCGCCTTCCTTGACGCCGAATGCCGCATAGAAACCCGTTTGGTTGAGCAGGGGTGCGGTGCCGCGCACCGTGGGCGGTGAGTGCGTATCGACTTTGATGAGATAGATGGACTGAGCCTCCCGGACCTTCGCGCGCCACACCTGTACCCACCCGAGGTACAGGCGCTGATCGCCGGTGAGGCCGTCGATGATCGGCGCCGTGCGGCCCTTCAACGACAGATGGTAGGCCTTGTAGGCGATCGCCAAACCCGAGTTATCGCCGATATTCTCACCGAGGGTGAGTTCGCCGTTGACATGGTACCCGGGCACGGGTTCGTAAGCCTCGTATTGGCCGACCAGCGCCCGGGTCTTGGCGGCAAACTTCTCGTGGTCCTCTTTGGTGAACCAATCCCGCAGATTGCCGTCAGCATCGTACCTTCCGCCCTCGTCATCGAAACCATGGCTGATTTCATGGCCGATGATCGCCCCGATACCGCCGTAGTTCACCGCATCGTCGGCGTTGACATCGAAAAAAGGCGGCTGCAGGATCGCGGCGGGAAACACGATCTTGTTCGTTGGCGGATCGTAATCGGCATTGACGCTCTGCGGCGGGAAACCCCATTCGTTGCGGTCGATCGTCTTGGCCAGCTTGTCGATGTTGCGCCGGTATTCGAACTCGTGGCTGCCCACCACATTGCCCCACAGATCGTCGCGGACGATCTTGAGCGTGCCGTAGTCGCGCCAGGTATTCGGGTAACCGATCTGGGTCACCATCTTGCCCACTTTCGCCTTGGCACCCACCTTCGTCTCGGCGCTCATCCAGTCCAGCGTATCGATGTCCCGGGCGTAGGCAGTAAGCAAGTTATGCACCAACGCTTCCATGCGCGCCTTGTTCTGCGGCGGGAAATACCGGTCCACATAGCGCTTGCCCAGCGCCTCGCCCAGGGCACCGTAGTTGATCAGCATGAGGGCGCGTTCCCGGCGCGGCCGATTCTCCGGAATACCACGCACCACCGGGCCGCTGAACGCGAAGCTCTCATCGACGAATGGCTTCGACAGATAGGGGGCCGCCGCCTGCAATACATGCCACTTGAAGTAGCTCTTCCAGACCGGCAGCGGAGTCCTCGCCATGAGTTCGCCCAAACCGGTGAAATAGCTCGGTTGACTGACGATGACCGAATCCACGCGGCCTTCGAGCCCGCTGTCCTGCAGATAGCGCCGCCAGTCGTAGTTCGCCATCAACTTGGGCAGATCGGCAAGCGCGGTCTTGTTGTAGGTCTTCACCGGATCTCGGCTTTCCACCCGCGTCCATTGCACGCGCGCCATCGCAGTTTCGAGCGCCAGGATGGCGGCGGCATGCGCCGCCGCGTCGGTGTCACCCGCCATGCCCAGCATCTTGCCGATGTGCACCAGATACTTGCCGCGCACCTCCTTGAGTTTGGCGTCGTCCTTGAGGTAGTAGTCGCGATCCGGCAGTCCCAATCCGCGCTGCCGCAGAATGACCGCGTACTGCGCGGAATTTCTCGCATCCGGCTGTATATCCACATCATAGAGCGCGGCGGCGCCGATCATGTTCAGGTGAGCGATGACTCCGGGAATCTCCCGTGCATCGGCGATAGCATCGATCGCCGCAAATTCCCTCTGTAACGGCTTGACCCCGAGCGTGTCCAGCCGCCGCTCGTCCATGAAGCTGGCGTACAGATCGCCGAGTTTCACCGCATCGGCGTCACCGGAGGCGCCCTGCGCAAGGTCCTCGACGATGCCGCGCAGCTTAAGGTCGGTCGCATCCTGGACGGCGGAATACGAGACGTAGAATCCCCTGTCCGGCGGCAGCTGATAACTGTCCAACCATTTGCCGTTCAGATAACGGTACAAATCATCCTGCGGGCGGATCGAGCGATCCACATACTGTAGATCGATACCCGATGTTGGCGCGGCACTCTGAGGAGATGACTTCGCCGGTGCCTGACCACTCGATCCTGCGACCAAGGCAGCAATGACCGCTGAACCCCAATATCGAAACATGTTCACTCCTCGATCAGAACTCCGCAAACCTCGCAGAGGCTGCGGTCGGAAAAGCAGGTCCGCCGGGGGTGGGCGATTCGCGTGCGGTATGAGACAAAACTTTTTCAGGCCCTACCAAATGTTGACCCGCTTGTCAGGTGGCAGGTACATCTTGTCGCCTTCCTTGACGCCGAACGCCGCATAGAAGCCGGCCTGATTCAGCAGAGGTGCAAAGCCGCGCACCGGTGGCGGCGAGTGAGTGTCGGTTTTCAGGTAATAGATGGCCTCGGCCTCCCTACCCTTCGCACGCCACACCTGAACCCACCCAAGGTACAGCCGCTGATCGCCGGTCAAGCCGTCGATGACCGGCGCCTGGCGGCCCTCGAGCGACAGATGATAGGCCTTGTAGGAGATGGCCAAACCCGAGTTATCGGCGATATTTTCACCGAGGGTGAGCTCACCGTTGAGATGGTGGCCGGGCACCGGCTCGTAGGCGTCGTATTGGCCGATCAGCGCTCGGGTCTTGGCGGCAAATTTGTCGTGATCCTGTTTGGTGAACCAATCGCGCAGAGTGCCGTCGGCATCGTACTGGCTGCCCACGTCATCGAAACCATGGCTGATTTCATGACCGATGATGGCCCCGATGTCGCCGTAGTTCACCGCATCGTCGGCGTTGACATCGAAGAAAGGTGGCTGCAGGATCGCGGCGGGGAACACGATCTTGTTCATTTGCCAAACGTATTGGGCATTGACGGTCTGCGGCGGCGACGTCCATTCGTTGCGGTCGACCGGCTTGCCAAGCTTGTCGATGTTGCGCCGGTACTCGAACTCGTGGCTGCCCACCACATTGCCCCACAGGTCGTCGCGGACGATCTTGAGCGTGCCGTAGTCGCGCCAGGTATTCGGGTAACCGATCTGGGTCACCATCTTGGCCACTTTCGCCTTGGCGCCCACCTTCGTCTCGGCGCTCATCCAGTCCAGCGTATCGATGTCCCGGGCGTAGGCCGTGAGCAGGTTGTGCACCAACGCTTCCATGCGCGCCTTGTTCTGCGGCGGGAAATACTGCGCCACATAGCGCTTGCCCAGCGCCTCGCCCAGGGCACCGTAGTTGATCAGCATGAGGGCACGCTTCCAGCGCGGCTTGTTCTCTGGAGTGCCCTTCATCTCCGTGAAGTTGAAGGCGAAACTCTCATCGACGAACGGCTTCGACAGATAGGGTGCTGCGACCCGCAATACCTGCCACTTGAAGAAGCTCTTCCAGACCGGCAGCGGAGTCCTCGCCATGAGTTCGCCCAAACCGGTGAAATAGCTCGGTTGACTGACGATGACCGAATCCACGCGGCCCTCGAGCCCGCCGGCCCGCAGATAGCGCGGCCAGTCGTAGTGCGCCATCAGCTTGGGCAGATCGGCAAGCGCGGTCTTATTGTAGGTCTTCACCGGATCACGGCTTTCCACCCGCGTCCACTGCGCCCGCGCAATCTCGGTTTCGAGTGCCAGGATGGCAGCGGCATACGCCGCCGCGCCGGCGTCACCCGCCATGCCCAGCATCTTGCCGATGTGCACCAGATACTTGCCGCGTACCTCCTTGAGTTTGGCGTCGTCCTTGAGGTAGTAGTCGCGATCCGGCAATCCCAGTCCGGTCTGCCCAAAAGAGCCTGGCTCCAGAATGACCGCATACCGCGCGGAGTTTCTCGCATCCGGCTGTATATCGACGTCATAGAGCGCGGCGGCGCCGATCCTGGTCAGATGAGCGATGAGTCCGGGAATCTCGCGCGCATTGGTGATGGCACCGATCGCGGCAAATTCCCTCTGTAACGGCTTGACCCCGAGCGTGTCCAGCCGCCGCTCGTCCATGAAGCTGGCGTACAGATCGTCGAGTTTCACCGCATCGGCATCGCCGGAGGCGCTCTGTGCAAGGCCCTCGACGATGCCGCGCAGCCGCAGTTCCGTCGCATCCTGGGCGGCGGTGAACGTGACGTAGTGTTCCCTGTCCGGCGGCAGCTGATAGCTGTCCAACCATTTGCCGTTCAGATAGCGGTACACATCGTCCTGAGGGCGAACTGAGGGATCCACGTACTGTAGATCGATACCCGATGTGGCCGCGGCACTCTGAAGAGATGCCTCCGCCAGCACTTGGCCGCTCGATCCTGCGATCAAGGCAGCAATGCCCGCGGAAACCCAATACCGAAACATGTTCGCTCCTCAGATCGTCACGCCGACGCCGTCACTCAAAACCGGTAATCCAACGTGAGGCCATAGGTTCGAGGGCGCACGATATACTGCGTGAACGGTGCACCGGTACCGAAAGAGGTATCCGAGACGCCGCGCTTGTCGGCAATGTTGTTGCAGAATACCGTGGCTTCGAGACGGTTGTACCTACCGCTCGCCCTGGCATTCAGCAGGTTGTAATTTCCCTTCGTCACCGGCTCGGCGAAGCCGTAACCCCCCAGTGCCGTGGAAATAAACTGATCGGACAGCTGCACGGCGGGTTGTAACGGAAGGGCCAACCAGTCGTAGCGCACGGTTGCGCCGAGATTCCATTTCGATGCACCGGGCAGCGGTGAACCCGCCGGTTCATTGGTCGGCCCGAATTTGACGGACTGTCTCAGCGTGGCATCGAGGTAAGTGACATTTCCCTGCACGGTCAACCCCCTGGTTGGTTGCCAACGGGTAGTGCCCTCGAAACCATAACTTCTCGCTTTGCCGAAGTTGGTGTCGTATGAGAAGGCCCCGTTATTCAAGCTCACTTGGATGTCACGCCAATCGATGTAGAACACATCCGCATCGATTTGCAGCGTCCGATCGAACCAATCGGTGTGTGTACCGATCTCGTAATTCCACAAGGTGTCCGGCGCAAAGGTCGGGGGAAATGGGGCCCTTGCATTCGGTGGGCTGATATTCGGACCGCCGAATCGAAAGCCCTTCGATGCCAGCGCGTAGGCCATGATGTTGCCGGTGGGGTTCCAGGTGATCGAGGCCTTGGGCGTGAATCCCGTCGCCCTCTCGGGACTCTGAGCGTTGTAATTGAGTGTATGGCTGCTGAGGAATTCAAGCAGACCGAACGCAGAATTGTCCACGGCGTCCTTGGTGACGAACTCGCGGCCGCCCAGCGTAATCTTCCATTGATCGTTGAAATGGAAGCTGGCCTCGCCGAAGATCGCCTCTTCCTCGAACTTCGATTTGACGGCCTGTCTGAAGAAGATATTCCCAATGGTCGCGCGTTGGCCGAAACCGGCGCCAAAGATCGGATCAAAAACCGTCGTTACGTACTGTTGCGCGCCCGGGACCGCAAATACGTCCAAGAATGATTCGAGGGTCAGATCATGATAGAGGCCCACCAGGTAGTCGAAGCGCCCGCCCGGTTTGGAAGCCAACCGCAACTCGAAGGTCGTTCCGTTCGCACTGGCATCCTGCTGGACGCTGATGGGCGAAAGCCGATTGCCGAACAGGCCGCTGAACGGCACAGTGAGATCCCCAATGTGGAATTGGGATTTTTGGTGATAGGCCGCGGTTGCCGTCAGCGTGGCGAACCCGACGTCTTGGTCGAGTCGCAGGTTGTTGATGGTCGTGTCGAAAGCAAATGGTTCGGAGATAAGGGTCTTTTTTTCCAGGGGGCCTGCAACCACCGGCTCCTGATACCCATAGTCCCGGGTATCCTCGTTCTGCTTCAAGAACAGATAATTGATTTGGGTTCCGTCGGTTGGTTTCCATAGCAATTCGATACGCCCATCGCGGACCAGGGTTTCGTTCACGTTCTTGGCTCCCGTCCCTATATTGTCGATGTAGCCTCCGTCCTCGCGATAGACGAAGACGCCGCGGATCGCCAACCGGTTCTCCACGAGAGGAAGATTGAGCATTATTTTTTCGGACTGACTGCCCGCGCCGACGCTTGCGCCCGCGACAGTGCCTTGTACACGGCCTTCGAATTTGGTGAGATCGGGCTGCGCAGTTTCATAGTTGATCGCGCCGCCCAAAGACGCCGATCCGAACAGAGTTCCCTGCGGGCCTCTGAGAACAGATACATTGTTCACATCGAAAGTATCGATGTCGGCGACGGCCAGCGTGGAACCGGGGTCGGTCAGAGGCACATCGTTGAGAAAGTACGCGGTGGTTCCCTGGCTCAGATCGAGGAAGGTGGTGGTCGAGATGCCGCGAATCGTCACCGACGATATACCGGGCTGAGTATCGTTGAAGACCACACCGGGTACGCGCGTCAGATAATCGACAAAGCTTTGCGCGCCGATCGCGTCCAACTCCTGCCCCGACAGCACGGTGATCGAACCCGCGATCGAACGCACGGGCTCGTTTTCCTTCGTCGCCGTTACAATGATTTCATCCAGGCGGGCGTCGTCACCTGCACTTGACGGAGCATCCGCGATCGCCATCGGCGGTACAGCGACGGCTGCAACGGATAGAAAGCAAACAAACGCTAACGATACGGATCTCATGGTTACGGTAAACATTGGTGGCATCCCTTTGTGACTTTTGTCTCTGTAGATGAAGACGAGCCTTTGACGCATATCCTCACTTCGAATATTGAAATTGTCGTCCTGATGCCCATATCGCGATCGCCTTTGAGGCACCGGAACTCATGGCTTACGAATCCTGCAGAAAACTTAAGCAGCAGGCTCCTCGGGAGCGGATCGACTGGCAGGCGGCGCGCACGGCGGACAAATCTGTGTCGGCGATGCAGCCGCAGACCGAGGCTTTGATCCATCCCATGGGCATCAGCAGACGTGCACCGCGCCCATAGAACACGCCGATGTCGAAGAAGCCGAACGGCGGTTGCCCTTTCCAGGTGTTCGCCGGCACATTGACGACGGCGATATCGCCTTCTTCGGGATAGCTCGTGGCGTTTTCGAGGGGTAGACCGGTCAGGTCCAGTTGCGGGGGTAGTTTTGCAGCGGGGATGGGGCAGGAAATCTCAGGACCCGTCCACATGGCATGCATGGCCTCGTACGTGCCGCCGACCGCGCCGGCGATCTGCCAGAGCGCCTCGGAGGAACGCGGCGCCACCTGATCCAGCAGCAACACTCGGGCATCGAGGCCCGAGGCCGGTTCCAAAATACGAATGTAACGGCTCATACGTGAACCGCCTTGTTGAACGCGTCATGCACGTTGGCGTAGAACAGCATCTCGATGCCGGTCGCGATCTCGTCGGACACGTCAGCCAGGGCACGCCGACAGGAAACCGGCAGCAATATTGCGCGCGCGCCCTCCCTGACGGCGGTTTCGACGAACTCTGCCGGCGCCTTCAGGGGTTGGACCGTGTCTTGAGCGAGTTCACCGACGATGACCAACCCGTCGCGGAGCCGTCTTTTCAGCAACGCGGAGCAGGCGGCGAGCACCAAACCCACGGCGGAACAGCCGCCGACTTTGGCGCCGTCGAGCGAATGAACATCGATGATGAGTTCACGGCTCTTGGGATCGCGCGAGCCCAGAAGTTCCGCCGAGTGCAAGTACAGATAGTCCTTGGCGGCCTTGCCGGCCGCCCGAAGCGCAGCGGTCGTCGGTTCATTGAGCAGGCGGACGCCGCGCCCGCGACCCTCCGAAACCTCGAGCCGGCAGATTGTCATGGAGCCGGCGGGGCCATTTGCGCTGGCCGCCCAGGCCTGGCCCGCCGGCAGGGAAACGGCCCTCATCGGCTTGTCGGCCGGGACCTTGGCGGGCGCTTCGATGAGCAGCCGATTGAGATTGCCCGCGATCTTCTGCAGCGCAAGGATGAGGTTCGCCAGTTCCTCGTCGCCGATGCCCTCAATGGCGTGCTGGAACAGCCTGCCCACGATGGGGGTGAGCGAATCGAGCAATTTCTTGCCGGGTTGAGTCAGTACCACTTCGGTAACGCGGCTGTCGTTCGGGTTCGGAAATACCCTCACGAGTTCCTTCTGGGTCATGCGTTCCACGATGCGGCTCACGGTATTGCGCTTGATGAGCGCTCGTTCCGCCAGAAAGCCGATGTTGGCCGAGTCATGCTCGCGCAGCACGGTCATGATCCGATACATCGAGCGGTTGACACCATGCTTCTCCAAAACCTTGCTCATCTCCTCGTGATAATCGAAGTCGGCATGCGACATCAAATAGAAGGGTGATATCGCCAAACGAAAGTCCGGATGGGTCGGATGGCAGAGCTTGCGATAGTCGATGGTCTTCATTTATCGGTTGCTTCCCGGGCGGCCTTGGCATACATGCCGAAGTCCTTTGGTGCCCAGGTGGTGATACGGTCGGCGATGCGTGTCATTGATCTCTCAGGCGGCGATGAGCCCGTTGACCGGGCGAATTCGACGTACAACGGCAACGAAAGTGATGCAAACCGCCATGCCGATGACGGTGTTGATGATCATCGGCAACGACATATCCTGACGATGCAGCAAGGTGACGGCGACGAAGATCGCGGTGGCCTCCTGCCGGATCGTATGTTCGACGGCAATCGAAATCGTCTCGCCGCGGCTGAGATGGCCGAGCCGGCAGATCACCAACGCAACGATCACCGCCGTCACGTTCATCGCAACCACGATGGCCATCAGCCGGCCGAATGAGGCGCGAAGCACCGGCCACTGCTGCAGCACGATCAAGCCAAACACTATGGTCAGCGTCGTGGTCGCTGCCGCCTTTATGCGCGGCCCGGATGCGATGCACCAGCGAGGCCACAGGCGGGCTGCGATCATGCCGCAGCAGATGGGAATCAGCGTCACCATCATGATGTGAGTGATCGAGGACTGCAGTGGAATGTCGATGGGCGGCGATTTGTGAAAGGCGAACTGCAGCGCCCAATGTGCGATGAAAGGCAGGGTAAAGACGTAAATCGTGCTCAGTGCCAGGGTCAACGACACAGATAACGCCACATCACCCTTGGCAATATCCGTGATGAGATTGGAGAGGATTCCGCCGGGCGTGGTCGCGAGCAGAACGAGGCCCACGAACAGCTCGGGGCTCGGCGCAAACAACAGCGCCAGTACGACTCCACAGAGCGGCATCACCAGAAGCATGCTGAGAAGCCCCAGCACGAATGAACGGCGGCCCGACAGGATGCCGACAAAATCCGCCACCTTGAGTCCGGTCCCAATGGAGAACATGACCAGCCAAAGAGACCAGGGTAAAACGTAGCTGTCGGCAATCCCCATCAACGTCTGCATGGCAGCTCGCCGGGTCGTGATCCTGGATCCGCCGGAATCTCGACTTGCCATGAACGGTCCGCGGCGCCAGGTAGGCCGGGGAGCTTCATCCCCAGCCTCTTGATCCTCTTGATTGAGATCCCCATTTGGATTGTCCTAAATTTAGAACCAATCAAATTATGTGATTTTGAATATAAAACGTACGACAAAGCGAGGTGCATTGCAAGTTACATTTCTCGATCGGCAACGCCGATCTCGCGTCTGGTCGCATTATGTAGCCATTTTATGGGAATTTGTCAGCATCTTGGGTGTAGGGTCTCGTACTCCGCAGGGAATTGATTACGCTGATATATGGGTGATATCATGTGAAAACGGTGATACATTGTGATGCCACGTGCGCCTGGGTTTCTCGATCCGGGCGAAGCACTGCGTTGCCGGGGCATTGTCGATTCAAATCATTTCGCGCGGGATCGTTGAAGAGATGAGCAGGGAAACCGGGGATGGGTCCACCGTGAGTTCGCTCTGGCAGAAGGTCAATCCTCCGCTTCCTCAGGCGGTTCCTCTACAGGATAGACTCTCGGTCGATGTATTGATCGTCGGTGCAGGCCTCGCGGGGCTCTCGCTCGGTGTGCATCTGGCTGAGGGAAAGTCGGACACGGTGATTCTCGAGGCAGAGAATGATTCAGGCGCCGCGACCAGCGCCAGCGCCGGTATCGTCGCTCCGCAACTCGTTCGTGCCACGCCGAATGGCGTGCGGAAACGACTGGGCGGGGACGCCGGCGGCCGCCTGCTGCGCATGATTGCGGATTCCGGCCGCTATACGTTCGAGCTGATCCGTCACTTGCGCATTGACTGTGGTGCAACTCAATCGGGCTTTCTAAACCCGGTCGCGGGGCGGCAGGCCACGGAGCGCCTCGCTCAACTGGTGGAAGAATGGCGGCCGTTCCGCGACGATCTGCGGCTGATCCATGGCGCCGACGTGCAAGCCATGTCGGGCTGTCGCGGCTACTCAGCCGCCCTCATCGACTCAACGGGCGGCGGTCTCGATCCGGTGGCCTACAGCCGGGGACTCACGAATGCTATTCGGGCCGGCGGCATACCCATATTCTCGAACAGTCGCGTTCTGTCTCTCACCCGTAGCGGGGAGCGCTGGACGGCGCAAACAACGTCCGGAGAAGTAATCGCGCGGCGTGTCGTGCTGTGCGCCAATGGGGGGAACGCCACTCTACATCCGGCGCTCGCGCGCACCATACTGCCGCTGCTCGTGTGCGAGGTGGCAACTCAGCCGCTTCCGGTGGGTTTGCGGGACAGAATCCTACCCTATGGTCATACGCTCACGGATTCGTCGAGCGATATATTTTCGATTCGTTTCGATGGCGTGGGCCGATTGATCACTGCCTGTCCAGGGCGCCGCAAGATCGACTATGCTCAGGTCAACGATCTCATCAACCGACGCCTCGAGACACTGCTCCCTGACTACCACAGTACCCCACTCGAGCATATATGGCAGGGAACCGCGTGGCTCAACAGCAGTCTGCTGCCGCGAGTACTCCTCGTCGATGAGGGACTGATGGCCGTGCAGGCCTGCAATGGGCGAGGCATTGCGTTGAACACGATTATCGGCATGGAACTCGCCAAGCGACTGGCCGATGAAAGCGACCGGTCGGCCCGAGTGCCTTTCGAACATCCCGTACCGGTGGGGGCGTTCATGCTCACCAAATACCTTCCGAAACTCATGTTGGGGAGTGCGGGCATCGCAGGGCGGGCATTACGGCGCTTCAGTTGGCGGACGTAGGCGCGAAGCGCATGGCATGGAAGGTCGCATTTTGAATGCGTGTCATCGAGGCTATGCGATGCCGAACTGATCGCCGATGACGCGAAGAGGTCTTGAATGTCACGAGTACTGTGGGCGTTGTTGTTGTTGCCGGCTCTTTCCTTCGCCCAAGGTAAAACCGACCCATTGGACCAGCTGGCGTCCGAATTCTGGACGTGGCGCGCGGAGTATCGGCCTTTCACCTTCGATGACGTGCCGCGCATGGAGCACGTGGCCCACATGAGGAACTGGTCCGCCACTGCCGTCGCCAAGCAGCGCGCCGATCTTGCCGTATTCGAGCGCCGATGGAAAGAGATGCGGACCAGCCGCCGGCCGGTTGGACGGATGGTTGACTATCGATTGATTGGATCCGCCATTGCACGCGTCCGGTGGGAATTGGATATAAATCCGGCGTGGCAGCGCGACCCGACGTTTTATGCAGAGCAGGCCATCGATGCACTACAGGAGGAACTCATGCCTCCACCACCATTCGACGACGCACGTTCGCGCGAGATCGTGGCGAGAACGGAAAACATTCCCTCGATTCTCGAACAGGGCAAGCTCAATCTGAAGGCCATCGCACCGTTCGCGCAGCTAACCGTAGGATTGCTCGCCGATATCGATGCGCGCCTGGTTCGGGTGGAGCGCGGTGTGTCGCCGTTATTGACCGGCGATGATCAGCGGGTGCGCTTTCGCCTGGCGATTGCCGCGGCGAGCCGTGCACTCGTTGGCTATCGGGAATGGCTGAAGCAGACCCTGCCCAACATGCGGCAGGATTTCGCTCTCGGCGACCAAGCTTACGGATTCTTCCTGCACCGGGTCGCCTTATTGCCCTACACGCCGGATCAGTTGCTCACCATGGCGCGGCAGGACTTGCAGCGCGTACTTGCCATGGAGAGCGATGAACACCAGCGTGACCTACGCGCACCGGAATTGAAGATGGCTGTGACGGCGGAGGAACAGTCCGCCCGCATGGCGCGCGATGACGCAAACATTCGCCGCCATATGATCGAGCACGAAATCCTGACGATTCCTCCCGATTTGCCGCATTGGACGCTACGCCCCGCGCCGGACTACGTGGCAGCCTTCGACGGATGGGGAGAACTCGATGACTTCACCGGACCGTCGCGTCCGCGCCAGAATGGAACGCGCTGGATACAGCCGCCCTCCAGCAATCTGTCTTACTTCCAGAAAGCGTATGCGCAAGACGCTCGCACCGTGGGTGTACATGAGGGCGTGCCCGGACATTTCTTCCAATTATCGTTGTCGCGGCGAAATTCCGACCCCATCCGACGACAGTACTACGATTCCAGCGCTAACGAAGGCATCGCTTTCTATGCCGAAGAAATGATGCTCGACACCGGACTATACGACGACAGCCCGCGATCGCGTGAGATCATCTACAATTTTGCACGCCTTCGCGCCTTGCGCGTTGAAGTGGACGTAAAGCTCGCTCTCGGGCAGTTCTCCATCGCTCAGGCGGCCGATTACCTGGCGCGCACCGTCCCAATGGATAGGAGAACGGCCGAAGGCGATGCGGCGGAATTCGCGACGACTCCCGGCTTGGGTCTTGCCTATGAAATCGGCAAGCTGCAGATCGAGCGGTTGTTGGCTGAACGGCGCCTCCAGCAGGGCGCGGAGTTCAAACTTCGTGAGTTTCACGATTTCGTTTGGAACAACGGTAATGTGCCATTTTCATTGCAACGATGGGAATTGCTGGGTCAAGACGACGATATAGCGAAGGTGGACGCATTAGCGAAATGAAGCTGACATGGGTGACATGGAAAACGCCCCGGTTCGCCGGCTCTCGGCGCAGCGGTCGCGGTTGGCTGCCAATTGTCATGTTGCTCGCCAGGCCGCTGCCGCCCAATCCGTTTGTTCCCTGTCGAACTCTGCGTTATTTCGCGCTTCGAATCCAGGTCAACTTGTTCCCGCTGGGCCCGAAACTGATCGTCAAGCGATCGCCTTCGATCTTGTAGGTGGCCTCTTCACGCTGTGGAGGATCCTTGAACTTTGCCGCGGCTTCCTCGGCCTTCAGCCCGGGAATGGCCGCGAATTCCGGGCCCACAAAAAAGCGATGGAAAAGTACCAACTTGCCCCCTGAGGCCTGGTAATAGCCACCCTCACCCGATCCACGAACTACCACACCATCTTTGAAGGTAAGAAATAATTCTGCAAAATCCTTGTCAGAGAAGATGATCAGACCGCGAACCGGATAGGTAATCTGCCCGCCCTTCATGATGTAGCTTTCCGCCTGCCAGGAGCCTTGAAGATCGCTTGCGCCGGCGGCGTTGACGAAAGAGCCAAGCATCAGGGCGAGAATCATCGCAGTCCGAATCCACATAACATCATCTCCTCTTGGCTTAAGAGCCGCGATCCATGATGTCACGCCATGTCTCGGAATATCGCGAAACAGAGGTATGGAGGCTAAGGTCGGAATCGAACCGGCGTACACGGCTTTGCAGGCCGCTGCATGACCACTCTGCCACTTAGCCCAGCATCAAAAACAGCAAACCCCGGACGGGCCGGGGTTCCTAATCTTTAGGTTTGGAGCGAGAAACGAAGCTCTGGTCCGCGCCCGCACCCTTTGCCTTTGCGGTTCACAGCCATTAAGCCATTGGTTTCCCAGCTAATTTCCTAGTTTAGCAGCTCAGGCCAGGGCACACAAGACGGCCGGGCCGGCCCCACTTGGCCGGCCCGTCCGCGATCTGCGCGATTTTGCGCCCTAGAACGGCACCGACACCGTCGCGAATACGCTGCGGCCGGGAATCGTCCAGTAAAGCGGCGTACCCGCGCCACCGGTGTAGCCGGCAAGCGCGGAAATCTTGTGGGAGTCCACGAGATTGTTCAACGCCAGCTTGATCGTTGCCTTGCGCAACGCTGCCGGTCCGTTCTCCCCCACCGTGTAGCCGAGCGCGGCATCCAAGGTGCTGTAGGAACCGAGGGGAATGGCCTCGCCGACGTCTCCGAAACGCGAACCCACATATTTGTCCACCAACGAGGCGTACCATTCGGCGCGGTTGAAAATCACGCCGAGAGCCGCGGTGGATTTGGGTGCGTTGGCAATCCACGCGCCAGGATTCTGTGGATCCTCGCCCTTGTCCTTGGCGCTGTTGAGCGACCCGTTGGCGTAGGCGCTGAATCCCCCGCCGATGTAGGCGGTGGCTTCCGCTTCGACTCCCTTGTAGATCACACCACCCTGGTTGAAAAAGAGGACATTGCCGCCGGTGGTTGTCGAGCCGATCAGGTTGGCAAAGTCGATGTAGTAAACATCGGCGGACAGGGACAACGCCTTGGTCTGCCAGCTGGTACCGGCCTGATAGTTCCAGCTCTGCTGCGGACTCAGGTTGGTCGAGGCCGGACTGATCGCCGAAGGATTCTGCTTGGTGTAATTGAAGAAATTCTCGTTCGGCGCCAGGAAGCCCTTCGCGGCTTGTGCGTAGGCCGCCCAATCCTTGGCAAGGTCATAGTGCACCACCAGCGAGGGCAAGGTCGCGGTGTAGGTGTTGCTGTAGGAAATCGCGAAGCCCGACCTCACGTCAACCTGCGCGTCGACGGCGCGTTCGAAGTGGTCGTAGCGCACGCCGGGCGACACGATCAGACCCGGAAGCGCCTTCCAATCGAATTGCACGAAGGGCTGCACGGTGGTGAGCACCTGCGTGAGTTCACGATCGATGCCGCCGGTCGCCGGACTGCCGGCCGGGTTGAGCGCGCCGCCCAGCGTGAAGTCGACTTCAGTGAGCTGGCGCAGGTTCGACTGCCGGTCGAACCAGACACCCGTGCTGACGGTCCCGAAGCCCAGATCATCCTTCACGTTCAGCGTATCGCCCCATGAGCGGTAATTGTTGACGAGCAGTTGGCCGGGCACATTGTTCGCGCCGTAGGTCGTGCCGTTGGGCGTTTCACCGTTCGGATCCAAGCCATTTTCGCCCGTATGATAGTAGGCATAGGTGTACACCTTGTTGTCCAAGGTCCAGCCGCCTGCCAACTGCGAAACCACACCGATGTACTCGAAATCATCGTGGATGTGGTCGTTGTTGTAGCGGAAATAATTTTGATTGGTCGGGTCGCGCGACAGCCCATAGTCAGGTCCGAATTGCGCGATCTGGGCCGCCGTCGCTCCCAGCGAAATGTACTGCACCAGTTCGTTGTACAGCCCGACGAAACTGACCACGGTGTTGTCGCCCACCGGAATCGCGAACTTGGTGAACAGATTCTTGCGATCGAGGCCCAGGTTCGTGAGATAGCCATCGCTGGACAGGCTCTCGGCGTCGATGAATCCCGCCGCTCCATTGTATTTGGCGATGGGCCCGGTATCGAATTGACCGCCGATGACCGACGTGTTGAAGCTGCCGTAGCTGGCATACGGCGTAACCGTGGTTTGCGCCAACGGGTTCTTCGAATTGACGCCGATGGTGCCGCCGAAAGTCGCGTTGCCGATGGTCGCAGCGGTGCCCGGCCCACGGTCGACCGAAATACTGCCGATGTCGTGGGCCATGTAGTACGAGGTCGAATGGTGGGTGAAATCGTTCGAATCTCCCCAGGGAATTCCGTCGAAGGTCACGTTGTAGAAGCCGTCGGCGAAACCCCGGATGCTCAGCAGCTGATTCTCGGCTAGGCCGGGTCCGTTCGGCGACACCGAATACACGCTGGGTGCGATTTTCACGATGTCGTCGTAGTTGGCCGACGGGGCGATGTTGTTTTCGATGTAGAACTGGCTGAGCAGCGAAGTGGGCTGAGTGACCGTGAGCGGCGCCAACGTCGGCGCCTGCGTAATGGCAGAGTCCTTGTCCACGGCGCCCGAGACCACCACGGTCGGCAGCGCAGATGCATCGGTGCTCGCCTCCGGACCACTGAGGGCCGGACCACCGAGAACGAGACAGGTCGCGGGCAAACTCAACAGAACGGCATGGCGCGCGCCCGCCCATTTTGAATTCATCATCAATTCGGCTCCAGGTTAAATTGAAAATCACTGACACTCATCGTCACGACAAATCCTGCAGCCGCGCTGCCGACTCCACGCAAGCGTGTTTTGGAAGCTCAACCAGGGATTGCTTGGGAGGCGTCGGCCAGCAAGGCACACAACGTCCGCATTGCCGGTCGGTCATACCGCTTTGCCGAGCAAAGCAGGGGCGCAGATGATCCGGTGCTTGTATTACGATCTGATTGCGGTTTTGTTGCAGTGAAGCATAACGACCGCAGGTAGGACTCAGCGACTTATGAGTGCGTCCCGCTGACCGGCGCGCGGGCGCCACGCGCCCTCGCCTTCTTCGGCGTCAAACGCGCAAGACCCGAGGTGACGGTCGCACCGGCGCACGCCCATTCTCCCACGCAGCGATCCGGTGCCCAAGTCGCGCAGCCCGAACGCCGTCTTGGCGTAGCCCTTCTCCTGGTCCTATGAGCGTTTAGCCTGATCCCGGATCGGCAAGCTACGGATTCGTTTGCCGGTCGCCGCAAATACCGCATTGCAGAGCGCGGGTGCGATCGGCGGCACACCCGGCTCGCCTACGCCGCCCAGCGGCATGCTCCAATCGGGTTGCGGAATCAAATGCACGCGGATCTCGCGCGGCGCCTCACTCATTCGCGTGACGCGATATTGGTGAAAGTTATCTTGTTGCGATCGACCGTTTTTGAAGGTGATCTCGCCAAACATCGCCAGACTCAGGCCCATGATGACGGCGCCTTCCAGTTGCGAGCGAATTCTTTCGGGATTCACCTGCGGCCCGCAATCGAATGCCACATCGACCCGCGGAACCAGGATTCGTCCTGCATCATCGATGTCCACTTCGACCACCGCCGCTGCGTAGCTCAAAAAGCTATAGTGGGCAGCCAACCCCTGGCCGTGGCCGCGCGCGAATTGTTTGCCCCAGCCCGCTTCCCGTGTGACTGTCTCGACGGCGCGCCGTAAGCGTCCGGTATCGACGGGATAACGCTGCGGTGATTCGCCATGATTCCAATCGTCCTGCAGGCTTTTCGGGTCGATCTTGCGCGCAGGTCCAATGAGTTCCAGCAAATAATCGCGATGATCCTTGTTGGCGCTCGCCGCCAATTCGGCAACGAACGATTGCACCGCAAAAGCGTGCGGTATATTCGAAACGGAGCGGAACCAACCGATGCGGCAATGTGCGCTGGCCTCCGGATTCTCGAGCTTGAGATTCGGAATGTCATAGGGCATGTTGATAAAGCCCATGCCGAGTTCGGCCCCGACTTCGTGATTGGTGCTGGGTGCGAAGATGGTCGCAAGCGAAGGCGCGACGCTGCGATGCAGCCACGCACTGACTTTTCCGTCAGCGCCGGCGCCGGCCCGCAGATATTCCACGGAAACGGTGTGCAAGAAATCATGGTGCAGGTCATCTTCGCGGGTCCAGATCACTTTGACCGGTCGCCCGTCCATTGCCTGCGATAGAATTGCCGCCTCGACGGCAAAGTCCGGCTTCGATTTGCGACCGAAACCCCCGCCGAGCAACGTCACGTGGATCGTGACATTTTCCAGCGCAAAGCCAAGGTGCTTCGCGACATCCTCGCGCGTGACCTGCGGCGCCTGGGTAGGTGCCCAGACTTCGCATTTGCCGGCGATGATGCGGGCGGCGGCGCACGGCGGTTCCATGGTGGCATGTGCGATGTGCGGGATGTAATACTCGGCCTCGATTGTTCTGGCGGCAGCCTTGAAGGCCGCATCGACATCGCCTGACTCGCGCACAACCTTGCCCGGTTTGCGCGCCGATTCCTGCAGCGCGGCACGATAAGTATCGGAATCGTAGCTGCCGTTGGCGCCGTCGTCCCACTGTATTTTCAGCAGCTTGCGCGCAGCAATCGCCGCGCCGGTGGAGTTGGCGATGACGGCGACACCGGCAAGTGGATGAAACGTCGCTTTAGCCACCGGCGCAGGCATCTTTAGGATTTTCTGCACGCCGGGTGCTGCCGCTGCTGCCTCTCCGTTGAACTCCCTGACGTTGCCACCCAGTACGGGCGAGCGCGCAATGACGGCGAAGCACATGTCCTTGAACCAAGGGTCGCTGCCGTATTGCGCCTTGCCGCTGACGATATCGTGGCCATCGATGAGCGGAACGCCGCCCTTGCCAACGTAGCGAAACTCGTCCGAGGTTTTGAGGCGCAGCGTGCTTGGCGCAGGGACCGGCAGCTTCGCGGCACGTTTTGCGAGCGTCGCGTAGGAGAGTTTGCGGGCGGTTTTCTGGTGCTGCACTTCATGGTTGAGCGCACGTACTTCGCTCACCGGCACTTTCCAGGACAAAGCAGCCGCCTGTTCCAGCATCATGCGCGCAGCGGCGCCGCAGCGACGCATGGGGTCGAGGAAATGCCGCGTACTGCGCGAACCATCGGTGTCCTGATTACCGTATTTTTCCTCGTCGGCCGGTGCCTGCTCGACCCTCACTTTGGCCCAATCGGCCTCCAGTTCGTCAGCCACGATGAGCGGCATACCGGTGCGAACGCCTTGGCCCATTTCAGAGCGGTGCACGACGATCGTCACCCAGCCGTCATCGCCAATGGTGAGAAACACCAATGGATTGTCGACGGTGCCGTGCGGCATGCCCTCGGCTCCATACTTCGGGGCATCCGCCGCCTTGGCGATCTGCAAACCGTCCGCGACCAGCAATAGCCCGCCCATTGCTTGCAGGTGCTGCAAAAACTCGCGACGAGTCACGCCCTTGCGCACGGAAAAAGTATCGGGAACGGCGCTCATGTCGTTTGCCCCACATGCATGGCCGCCTGCTTGATCGCCGAGCGAATACGCGTGTAGGTCCCGCAGCGGCAAATATTGCCCGACATCGCGGCATCGATATCGGCGTCGCTCGGTTGAGGTGTGGCCTGAAGAAGTGCGGCCGCGGACATGATCTGTCCGGCCTGACAGTAGCCGCATTGCGGTACATTGATTTCCTGCCACGCGCCCTGCAAAGCGGCGCCCACGGGCGTCAAGCCTACACCCTCAATGGTCGTGATTTTTTTTCCCGCTGCCTGCGCAACCGGCAACACGCATGAGCGCACCGCCTGGCCGTCGACCAACACCGTGCAGGCACCGCACAGCGCCATGCCACAGCCGAATTTCGTGCCGGTCATGCCGAGCAAGTCGCGCAGCACCCATAACAGCGCTAGATCCCCTTCGGCGGCCACCGTGACGCTCTGATCGTTGATCTGCAGTTCCATGCGCTCCTCCCGTTATCCTGCGATTCTACATATTTGCATGGGAAGCGCCATTCTACCCGGCCCGTGCCCGCTTGGTATTCGTTGAGCGCGATCTCGGATCCGCGGTTGGCGTCTTTCACCGCTGAGTCCACACTTCGCTTTTTTGCTTCATAACCGGAATTCGCCTATCATGTACGTGTTACCTGTACAAGTTACCGATGTCATGGCACCTCCCAGTTTTACCATCTCTACCGCTCGTCAAAGATTTTTCGCTTTATTCCAGGCCGTCACCGGCCACCGCGGACGAAAGGTGGTCATTACCAGCCGCGGCAGCGACAACCACGCCGTGTTGGTGGGCGAGTCATATCTCAACGAGCTCGAGGCGGCGGCCAGGCGATTGCGGGACATCGAGTCTGGCAACGCGCATCCCGCGGCGGACTTCAAGCTAATCGGGAGCGGGCGAATCGCCGACGGAATTGATGATCCCCTCGCCGACATTCGACGCGATGCGAACGTGCTGTGGCAAAGGAAGTTGGTTTCGTTCGACAAATAAACATGGATCCAAAGGCACCGCCGCTCGCCGTCACGGATACACGCGCGCTCATCTGGGCCATCGATGGCAACCGCAAGCGATTGGGCAAGCAAGCTCGCAAGCAGTTCGAAAACGCCGACGACGGCAAATGCGCCATTTATATCCCGGCTCTCGTTCTGGCGGAACTCGGCGAAGCCTGCCACAAGGACCGTGTCACGCTGTCGCTGCCATTTGAAGAATGGGCACGCGTTGCGCTTGCCAGCGGCAAATACCATGAAGCGGAATTGACAGCCGAAATTGTCTACGTTGCCCAGCGGCTCTATGCGATTGCGGAACGCGGTGACCGCCTGATTGCCGCGACCGCCTTCGTACTCGACCTTCCGCTGATTACCCGAGATCCGCAGATTGCCGCCGCGGCTGGGGTTGAATGCCTTTGGGCCTGAAGAGGCGGCGATCTGCCGCCCCAGCGGACTCAACGCGAGTTGGCCGATTGCCTACCTTAAGTGCAGCATACCTCAGCATACCTAACTAATTGAAAAGACAGGAGTAAAGCCGTACATAAGAACGTGATTTTCACAGCCGATTGGGGTAGGATATGGATATCCATCCAGTCCTTCAGGAGGCTCCCATGGACGGCTCAGGCACACACAGCGAGTGCACACGCAGCGACGGCAGCAAGGCCGTCTCTCTGTGCAATCAGGCCGCGCATGCTCGGCGGACTGCTGACCGCGTTTCCAGCGCTTCGAACGTTTCCGCAGCAATGTAGGACACCTTCGCAGACAGGGAGTGCGCAACCTCTACCCAGGGCTTTGCAAAATGCCATTGATCTAAAACCCGTGAGTTGAAACGCACCAGCACCGATGCCACAAACAGCATCGCGAAACCAACCAGTTTTGATTGTGACTGTCCGGGGCGAAGGTGCGACCGCACGAGACCCCAAAAACGGGGGATTTTAGCTAACTTATGTCAGTCGTCGTCATTCAACGCGTTGCAGCGTATTTCGTCGAGCTCGCCGGCCGTAAAAAGCCCCGCCTGGAACAGTCCGAGGAACTCTTCCGACAGATATTTTCCGAATATGAGTGCGTCGTCCGTATTCACGGTGACTTTGACGCCCGCATCGTACAACGCGCGAATCGGGTGGCTTGCCAGGCTCTCAACTCGGCCAAGCAGGATGTTCGATGTTGGGCAGACGTTGAGTCGTATTCCATGGTCAGCCAGAAATCGCATGACGGATTTCGATCCGGCCGCCGCGATGCCGTGCTGAACCTCATCGAGCTCCAGCACCTCGACCGCATGCTGTACATCCTCAGCCGTTCCCCACTCGCCGACATGCGCCTTGAGCCGCATGCCCTTTGCTTTCGCGGCACGATACAGAGGCTTGAAAACCTCGATGGGCTGCGCGAACTCGTCGCCTGACAGATCCAAGGTCTTGTGGAAACCGAGTTCCAGCCACGGCGCCATCCATTCCTGCAGCCTTTGCAACTCGCAATGCCGGGAGAGGCCAAGCTGTGGAATCCATTCGACGTTAGGCGCAACGCGCATGTGAATGCGTGTGATGGACTCCATCAGGTCCTGCGGTGAGCCAAGCCCTTGCGTCACCATCCACACATCGTCGCCGAACTCGATGCGGGTCAGTCCGTCCTTCAACGCTCGCACGAAGCTCGCTTCGATCCACAGAGCGCGGCCCTGCGCTCCGTCGAAAAGTTCAGCGAAATTGGCCTTCGACCAAGCGTGCATCTCATCCATCGCCTTCAGAGGCGCCGACAGCGGTGCAATATCGCGACCGGTCCTTTCGCGAATATAATCACGATCGCCGTTGGCAGCGCCATGAGTGTGCAAATCCGCCTTTGCGCATGCCCGTATCATTTGCAGGTTGCCGGTCGAAAGGCCGGCAGTAAAGTTCGTCATCATCGTTTGGATGCAGCCGGGCGCGCGTCAAACCATGCACACTGAGCGGCACTGCATGGCGGTCGATCGATGGATCATCATACCGTTCTCATGGACGGGAGAGCTGCAAAGTAGATACCGGCCCACAAGTCTTTGAGCCGATAACTATTTATAAACTTGTACATCCAAATAAACATGTTAGCGTTTAATTTTACACGTTTTATCCTTTATTTTAAACAATTGATGTATAAAAGATAATTTTATTGATATCATGTAGTTAAGCTATGGATGACGAATCTCTGCGATTGCTGGCCAATCTCGAACAGCACTACGCGGCGTGGATCGATGCAGAACGCGTTTTGCTACCCGGCCGGCTTGCCTGGAAAACGGTGGCGAAACGGGACTATTTGTACCGTCTTACCAATGGTCGCGGTCACGGCCGCTCTCTAGGCCCTCGCTCACCGAAAACGGAAACTCAGTACCAGGCCGCGCAGATGGCGCGCCAAAGCACGGAAACGCTATGGCCGCTCCTACGTCGCGAGGGCGCGATGTATCGCACCCTGCGCCTGCCGCGTATTTCTTCGGCAGCGGCCGATCTCCTTCGGGAATTCGATCGGTATCAATTGCTCGGCAGCAGCCTGGTGGTGGTGGGTACCAACGCGATGGCCGTCTACGAAATTGAAGCACGCGTACGCTTTGCGACGGCGGCCGGCGTGGACAGCACACTGGATTTCGACATGACCTGGGTTGCTTCAGAAGCCAGACAGACCACGCTTACTGCGGTAGGCGCCGCACCCCGCACGCTCTTGGATGTCATGAAGCGCGTGGATTCTACTTACACGGTCAACACGGAGCGCCGCTTTCAAGTCCGCAACTCGAACGGCTATGAAGTGGAGCTTCTGCTACCGAAGAGCCTCGCAGGAACTTTGCCGCACAACGAAACCCTGTTTCCCATTGCGCTGCCAGAGCAGGACTGGCTGCTACCCGGCAGAAGAGTGGAGCATGTCGTGTGCGGTTTTGACGGACTGCCCACGCGCGTGATCGCGCCGGATCCGCGACGCTTCGCGCTGCAAAAATTGTGGCTGGCGGAGAAACCCTCGCGCAATCCATTGAAGAAGTCCAAGGACGCGAAACAAGGCGCGCTGCTGTTGAGTGCGATAGACGAGCACATGCCACATTTTCCGCTCGACGATGCATTTCGCGACGAACTGCCGTCCGAGTTGACGCCTCACTTCGATCGCTGGCGCAAGACGAAGAGCAGATGAATCGCGGCCGCCGGCCTCTGGCCCATTGGAAGAACTGCCGTTGCGCTTCTTCAAATGAACGCATATTGGATAGACAGGTTAGGGCCAAAATCTCCGCAAGCATCCAAGCTCATGGGCTGGATCCCACTGCTTGATGGCGGCAGACCTCGCCTGGACGAGGGCCTCGAGAGAAACTTGGAGCGGGACACGAGACTCGAACTCGCGACCTCAACCTTGGCAAGATTGGGCTCTAGATCATCCAACCCTACCAGCTATCGAGGATTGCACGCGCGTCGAATCAGCTGCGGCAATTACCTATTCTCGCGCATGATCAGCGCGTGTAGATTCACCGCCGAAGGGCTGGATGTCTTTCGCAGATGCGCCAGAACGAATGGATGGTCATTCTCATTGGATTACGCGATTGATTAACTGGGTCCGCTTAGGAATTGCCCGTATGCCTAATTCGTGGGCCGAGGATCAAGACTTCAAAGGTCCCGTCATTGTGAACGACGTCGACACATCCGATCCGCGACAGTCGAGTTTTTCTCGCGAGCAGCTTATAGGTTGCGGAGAAGGCAAGCTCTTCGGACCGGACAGCCCGAGGCTGCCCTCGGGTCAAATGCTGATGGTCGATCGGATTAACCAGATTTCCCTCACCGGCGGTGCGCACGGGCGTGGCGTACTGCACGCAGAACTCGACATCGATCCGTCCATGTGGTTCTTCGCTTGTCACTTTCGCGGCGACCCGGTCATGCCGGGTTGCCTCGGTCTTGACGCCATGTGGCAATTGGTCGGCTTTTTCATGGCATGGAGCGGCCACCGCGGCTTGGGCCGCGCACTCGGCGTCGAAGAGGTGCGTTTTTTTGGACAAGTGCAGCCGCATGTGAAACGAGTGAGCTATCAAATCGACATCAAGCGCGTCATCACCCGCAGGCTCATCATGGCGACGGCGGAGGGTTCGCTCGCGGCCGACGGCCGAAAAATCTACACCGCGACCGGCTTGCGCGTCGGCCTGTTCGAGAACGCGAATGTGCTTCAGCCGCCAGCCCCAGGCGTAGCCGGCTGATGCGTCGTGTTGTGGTTACTGGCATGGGTATCGTCTCCTGCCTGGGTAACGATCTTGATTCCGTCAGCCGCTCCCTGGCGGAGGGCCGGCCGGGTATCCGCGTCGCGCCAGGGTATGCCGATATGGGCTTGCGCAGCCAGGTCGCGGGGATTCCGCAAATCGAGATCGATCAGCATCTGGACCGGCGCGATCTTCGGTTCATGGGCGACGCTGCGGCGTTTGCCGCGATTTCCCTCAAGTCCGCAATACTCGACGCGGGCCTGACACAGGCCGACGTGAGCAACCCGCGCACCGGCCTCATCGCCGGCAGCGGCGGCGCCTCGCCGGCCAACGTAGTGGAGTCGGCCGATATCCTGCGCGCACGCGGGGTGCGAAAGATAGGCCCGACGCGCGTGCCGCGCACGATGTGCAGCACCGTGGCCGCCTGCCTCGGCACCACCTTTCACATCAAGGGTGTGAGCTTCTCAGTGACGTCCGCTTGCGCGACGAGTTCGCATTGCATCGGCGTCGGGGCGGAGCAGATCCGCTGGGGAAATCAAGATGTGATGTTTTGCGGCGGCGGGGAAGAAGAACACTGGTCCCTGACCGCGCTATTCGATGCCATGGGCGCGTTGTCTACGGCGCGAAACGACGCGCCGCAAACCGCCTCGCGCGCCTACGATGCCGGGCGCGACGGCTTCGTGATCGCAAGCGGCGGAGGCATGATCGTGCTCGAATCGCTCGAGCACGCGAGCGCGCGGAATGCGCGCATCTATGCCGAATTGGTCGGCTACGGCGTTACCGCCGATGGGCAGGACATGGTGCAGCCCTCGGGTGAGGGTGCGGTGCGCTGCATGCAGCAGGCGCTCACCGGAGTGTTTTGCCCGATTTCGTACCTGAATACCCACGGCACCTCGACGCCGCTCGGCGATCTGATCGAGCTTAAAGCGGTGCGCGAAGTGTTTGGCGCCGCGATGCCGCCCATTTCGTCCACCAAGTCGCTGTCCGGCCACTCGCTCGGCGCGGCCGGCGTCCAGGAGGCGATCTATTGCCTACTCATGATGCGCGATGGATTCGCCGCGGGTTCCGCCAATATCGATGAACTTGACGGTGCCTGCTCGGATTATCCGATTCTACGGGCGACCGAACGGCGCCGAATTGACGCCGTCATGTCCAACAGTTTCGGCTTCGGCGGCACCAACGCCACGCTGGTGTTTCGGCGCTGCTGAGAACGGTCGGCGAGCGCGGATTCCGCAGGTCATTGACGACAAGAGGAATCTTGGAGCGGGAAACGAGACTCGAACTCGCGACCTCAACCTTGGCAAGGTTGCGCTCTACCAACTGAGCTATTCCCGCCCGAAACAGAGGCGCAATTGTAGGGCCGAACCGCCGAGAGTCAAGAAGGACGCTGATAAAAATGCAGCTAAAGCCTTGAACTGTCCGACAATTTCGGTGGACGGGGCGGGCTCGGCAAGTACAGAAGCCTGGCGGGCGGGTATCCGCCGGTTTTGAGCGCCGTTTCAGGCGCGGCGGCGGGTGCCGTCTCGCGGGCAGCATCTGCTAAGGCATCATCGCCTACAGCCGCGAGCTGTCGCGCAATTCGGGCCATGCCAACCGCAGGTATGAAATCATGGACCACAGGGTCAACACGGCCGCGATGACTGTCAGCACCAGCCCGAGCTTGTAGATGGGAATGCCGAGCAGGTCGTGCCGAAACAGCATCATCGACAGCCCGGTGATTTGCATGATGGTTTTGTACTTGCCCAGCATCGACACCTTGATGCGGCCGCGCGCGCCAATTTCCGCCATCCACTCGCGTAGTGCCGATACGGCGATTTCACGGCCGATGATCACTGTCGCCATGAGGGTGATGAACCAACGCGCATCGGCGCTGACGATCAGCACGAGTGCAGCGGCGACGATCAATTTATCGGCGACCGGATCCAAAAAGGCGCCGAGCCGCGAGGTCAATCCAAGCTTGCGCGCGAAATAGCCATCCAGGGTATCGGTGATGCCCGCCAGCGCAAAACCCACTCCTGCGGCGGGATGTGCCCACCAAAAAGGCAAATAAAAGAGAATCACCACGCCCGGGATCATCAGGATGCGCAACCACGTCAGCGTGTTCGGCAGATTCCAATGCGATCTGGGTTCAACGTCCGGGGTGGAGGTGCTCATAGATTACCTGGGCCAGTTCCCGCCCGAGGCCCCGAACCTGTATGAAGTCATCGATGCCTGCACGGAGTATCCCTTGTAGGCCGCCGAACTGTTTCAGCAGTTCGCGCCGTTTTACCGGCCCCAAACCCGGAATGGTTTCGAGTATCGACTGGTTATGACGTTTGGCCCGCTTGCGGCGGTGACCCGCGATCGCGAAACGATGCGCTTCGTCGCGCACGCGCTGAATCAAATGCAATGCGCGCGAGTCAGGGGGCAGTATAGTGGGGGTATCCTCGCCCAACAAGAACAGTTGTTCCTGGCCGGCGCGCCGATCGACGCCCTTGGCGACGCCAATCAGTGTAATTCCCTCCACGCCCAGCTCACGCAGCACCTTGGCCGCTTCCGCCAATTGTCCCTTGCCGCCATCGATCAAGAGCACGTCCGGCTTGACTATCTCGCCCTCGCGCACCCGCTTGTAGCGCCGCGTCAATGCCTGGTACATCGCCGCATAGTCGTCGCCGGGTCGAATGCCGCTGATGTTGAAGCGCCGATAGTCGCTCTTCAGCGGCCCCTCCACGCCGAACACCACGCAGGATGCGACGGTATCCGTGCCGCCGGTGTGGCTGATGTCGAAACATTCCAGCCGATTCGGTGGTTCCTCCAGATCGAAGGCCTCGCGCAAGTCCTCGAGGCTCGACTCGATGCCGGCGCGCGCAAGCCGCCGCATGGTAAGGGCCTGTTCCGCGTTGTTGTGCATCATCTCCAGCCAGCGCGCGCGAATGCCGCGCACCGAGGAAACAATTCGCACCTTGTGCGACAGGCGCTCCGCCAAAGTGGACTCCAGCAACCGCATCTCATCGAAGTCTTGCTCCACGATGATCTCTGTCGGCGCGTCGCGTTCCAAATAATATTGCATGACAAAGGCCGCAAGAACTTCCGGCGGTTCGGCAAGCAGGCCCTTCGGGAAGAAAGTCGTACTCCCCAAGCTGCGGCCCGCGCGTACGAACATCAGTGCCACGCAGTACTCGCCGTTGGCGGCGGCAATCGCGATGACGTCCGCATCATGCTCGGCGCCGGCGGTGACGATCTGCTGGGCTTGAATGACTTTGAGCTTCGCCAATTGGTCGCGCAGCTGGGCGGCCTCCTCGAAGTCCAGGCGCGCGGCGGCTGCTTCCATCCGCCGGCCGAGATCTTCGCTGACTTCGTCATTCCGTCCTTCCAGCACCTTGATCGCAGCGCCCACATCTCTTGCGTAGTGTTCCTTGGACACGAGGCCGACGCACGGCGCCGTGCAGCGCTGGATTTGGTACTGCAGGCAGGGCCTGGAGCGATTGGCGAAATAGGCATCGTCGCAATTGCGGATGCGGAACAGCTTTTGCAGCTGTTGCAGCGTTTCGCGCACTGCACCCGCAGAAGGGTACGGCCCGAAATATTTACCCGGCTCCTTGCGCGAACCGCGGTAGAAATTCAAGCGTGGAAACTCATGCTTGGTTTCCAGATGCAGGTACGGAAAGCTCTTGTCGTCGCGCAACACCACGTTGAATCGCGGCCGATGCTTCTTGATCAGATTGTATTCGAGCAACAGCGCTTCCGTTTCGGAATTCGTGATCGTGACTTCCATATTGGCCGTCTTCGCGATCAGCGCTTGTACCTTGGGCTGCACATTGCTCGGCTGAAAATACGATGCGACCCGGCTTTTGAGATTGCGCGCCTTGCCGGCATAGAGAATCTGCCCTCCCAGGTCCAGCATGCGATAAACGCCCGGGCGTGCGGGAAGGCTGTCGACGAACACCTTGGCGTCGAAGCGCGCCGGCGGTGTGGAAAGCTCGGTACTCACGGCACGCCGCCCCCGGTCGGGAACTCCAGGTGCGCGAGATGGCGCGCTCTTTCAATGACACCCTCGAACATCTCGGTGGTGAGCCGCCGCGTCTGCGTGTTGTAGCGGCTGCAATGATAGGAGTCGAGCAACACCCGGCCGCTGCCCAATGCATGCTCCGCCGCATGAGCAAAGCGGAAAGCCGACAGCGGCAAATCGAAGGCGCGCAGAACCGCCGCGTGCGCAATCACGCCCAGCGCCAGAATCACGCGCGCGCTGTGGCTGTGCCCGAGTTCCGCCCGCAGATACACGTTGCATTCCTTGATCTCTGCGGGCAGCGGCTTATTGGCGGGCGGCAGGCACTTCACCGAGTTGGTGATCCGCGCATCCAATAGCGTAAGCCCATCGTCGGGGGCGAGCGACTCGGGTCCCGAGGCGAGCCCGAACTTGTGCAGGGTGCGATATAGCAATATACCGGCATGATCGCCGGTGAAGGGTCGCCCCGTCCGGTTGGCGCCGTGCATGCCCGGTGCCAGGCCCACGAGCACGATTCGCGCGGCGGGATCGCCGAACGGGGGCACCGGACGGCAGTGATAGCCGGGCTCCTCGAGGTGAACGGCATCGAGAAATGCCGCGAGACGCGGGCAGCGCCTGCAATCGGCGTCAAAAATAGGATTCATATCCGAGAAGGATTACACAACGCCGGGCGCAATGAAAAAACGGGCTACGCGGATCACCACGTAGCCCGCCATCGATCGCGCTTGGACTTTGGACTAACCCGAGCGCAACTGAACCTTAGCCCAGTAGGCTTAGAACCCGTCAGACCCCCACATCAGGGAAAAGATTCCACACAGTTAGCCAATTATTTTTGTTGGCTGTCCCAAGCCTCAAGCGGCCATATGGCGCTCAAGTGTCGGGCTGCGGGGAAGGTTCGAGATCAGAATAGCACCTGCTGCCATCGGGGCAAGCCGGGTTTTCAAAAACTGCCGCCCAAAAAAGACTCAAAATCGCACTTTGTCGAATAACTTATTGATTATATTGATATTTATGAATTCACTAGCCTGTCATAATCTAATTCGTCAGGCGGCAGGCATTGACGCCGGGGCCGATATCGGGCTGCGGGGAGTCAACAGCATTTTCATCCCGTGACGCGCACGCAATGTGATCAGGCCTTGCGGTTCCACAGGATGCCCTGGCACCAGCCGAAGACTATAACGCTGCGCCAGGGTCGCGAGCAGAATCGTCGCTTCGGCCAGCGCGAACGCAGCGCCGATGCAGATGCGCTTGCCGCCGCCGAAGGGCAGATAAGAAAAACGCGCCCGTGCGGAGGCGCGCTCCGCGGAGAAGCGCTCCGGGTCGAAGCGTCCCGGATTCTCCCAATGTTTCACGTGGCGATGAAGCAGCCAGGGCGCGATCATCACGGTCGAGCCTTTCGGTATGCGCCGGCCAACGAGCGTGTCCTCGGCAATCGCTTGGCGCGCCATCGTGTGCACCGGCGGATAGATCCGCATGGATTCCTCAACTACCATCCGCGTATAGGCCAGCTTGGGCAGGTCGTCGTGCTCCGGTGCGCGACCCCCGAGGACCGCATCGAGCTCGGCGTGCAACTTCGCTTCCTCTGCCGGATGCTGCGACAGGAGAAACCACGTCCAGGTCATGGCCATGGCCGTGGTTTCGTGGCCGGCCAAAAAAATGGTAATGACTTGGTCGCGCACTTCTTGGGTCGTCATGCCACCGCCCCCTTGCTCGTCGCGTGCCGCGATCAGTCGCGTCAGCAAGTCTTTCGGATGGCTTCCGGGATCCCGAGCACGTTCCTCGATCAGACGATCGATCACCTTGTCGAACTCGCCCAGCGTGCGCTGCGCAACTCCGAAACGGGACAGTCCGGCCAGCCATTTTGGCCAGCCCAGTATGTCGAAGATATTCGGGCGCATTTCCACCTGGTAGCGCCCGGCGCTGCGCGCCATGATCTGGACGACGTCGTCGGAGTCGTTCGAGAACATGGTGCGGGAAATGATATTGAGCGTCACTGCCATCATCGCCATGGAGACGTCGATGCCGGTGCCGAGCGGGAACCTTGCACCACTCCGCGAGCAGTTCTTCGGCCGCCCCGGTCATGATGGGCGTATAGGCAGCTACGCTTCGATGGTCAAAAGCAGGCGACATGGTGCGCCGATGTCGCCGCCACGTCTCGCCTTCCGAGGTGATCAGACCCTTTCCCAGGCCGGGTTCGAGTATCCGGCGTGTGAGTTCGGTCTTCCGATAGTTTGCCGCGTTATCGATCAGAACATGCTTGATCGCCGCCAGATCATTGACCACGAACAACCGACGGCCAAACATCTTTCTCTCGATGATGTCGAGTTCGTAGGCTTCTTGCGCGAAGGAGGTGATCGCGCTGTCGCGCAGCGCATCGACGAACTCGAAGAACGACAGGCGATGCTGCCTGGGTGCGGGGGCCGGCAACACCGGCGCTGCGACAGGATCGTTCAGAGTGGTCATTGCCGCAATTTAACACGAGACCTCAACATGCCCTCGAGAGCGCCGCAATCTGTCAAATATCCGCCTCACGGCTGATGCAGGTTAATTCCGGTTGATATTCGTCTTACTGTGGCGTCGAGGGAGGATAATCGGGCCATGAACAAGGAACGCGGCCTCCTCCCCTGGATATTGGGCGGTCTGACCATGGCGGGCGTTGCGGCCGCCATCATGGTCTCGTCCGGCCGGCCGGTGACGCCGAGCTTGCCGCGGGCAGGCGCGGTCACCGCGCCGATCTCTGCGCCCGTCTCGCCGCCCTTGCCGACCCCTCCGGCTGAAGCGGCTCCGGCGACCCAGGTGGCATCGGCGGTTGAAGCGGCTGCCATGCCGGGCACCTCGGTGCCTCCGCCGACGGCAGAGGCGCAAACCACCGCAGAACCAACGGTACAAAGCGGCCAGATTTGGGAATGTATGACGAACGGTCAAAAGACCTTCTCCAATAATCCCTGCGGCGAGAAGTCGACGCTGCTCGCGATGCGCCCGATCAACACCATGAATCCGACGCCGGAAGTGCGCGATGCACCGGCATACGGCCGCCAGCCGCACTACGCGCCGCAATACCCTGACCAAGATGCCTACGGCGGCCAAAACGCGTACGCCGGCCAAGACACCTCCGACCCGGACAACGCGGAATACGCCGGCACCTCCTATGCCGGTGTCCAAGGGTTTGCATTCCTGCCGCGAAGAAGGCTCGAGCACCCCCGTCGACCCGAGTCGCACCGCGATTCCGGCGAATCGAACCAGCATTCCGGCGAATCGCATCACAATTCCGGCGCCGTGCCGCGGAGAAATTAGGGGTGGTACCAGACATTGCGCCCTGACGCCAAACCGCTCGCACTCGTCACCGGCGCCTCACGCGGTATCGGTCGAGTCATCGCCGTGCAGCTCGCGCAGCGCGGTGTGCGCGTTGCGATTCACTATCGCGGCAACCGGCCCGCCGCCGAGGAATGCCTCGCGGGTCTTGCGGGCAGCGGTCATGCCCTCTTCGCCGCAGACTTGTCGGAACCCGCGGCAGCGGCCGTTCTGTGGCAGGAGATCACCGAACGGCTCGGCGCGGTCGACGTCCTGATCAACAACGCCGGCGTGTACATCGAGCACTCGCCTCTCAAAATCGGCTACGCCGATTGGGCGTCCGTGTGGCGGCAGACGCTGGCCACGAATCTGGCCGCGCCTGCGAATCTTTCGCTGCTCGCAGCGCAGAGCATGGCGGTGCGAAACGATGCGCGCGATGAAGCCTTCGGCCGCGGCCGCATCGTCAACATTTCCTCGCGCGGCGCGTTTCGCGGCGAGCCCGACGCGCCCGCTTACGGCGCCAGCAAAGCCGGACTCAATGCCCTCTCCCAATCCTTGGCCAAGGCGCTCGCGCCGCGCGCCATCTACGTCTACTGCGTTGCCCCGGGCTGGGTCGAGACTGAGATGGCCACGAGCCATCTTGAAGGGCCGGACGGTCCTGCCATTCTGGCCCAGCACCCGCTGGGACGCGTGAACCGCACCGGCGAGATCGCGAATGCGGCCGTGTACTGCGCCCTCGATGCCCCCGCGGCCATGACGGGATGCGTCATCGATGTCAACGGCGCGAGTTATTTGAGGACCTGAACCGCGATCGCGTGTAGCACGTCCCGCGACGCAGCACGCCCCGCAACGTAGCATGTCCGGCGACGTAGCATGTCCGGCGACGTAGCATGTCCGGCGACGTAGCATGTCCCGCGTCGTAGCACGTCCCGCGACGTAGCAAGCTGCGCAACGTAGTAAGTTCCGCGTTGCTACTCGGCCAACTGCCCCTGCATCAGATCGGTCAGGGTCAGCGCGCCTTTGAGTTCGAGATATGTGAACACGGGAAGCAGCACCAGGGTGATCACCGCCGAGACCCGCACCACCCGCGCAAGCAGCTGCGATTTGGAATTCTTTGCGCACCGGTAGGTGGCGAGCGTGACGTACACGCCGAAAAAGAAGCCGAGAATCGTGTACACGCGCATGACGAATTGATTCTCCGGATCGAGAAACAACTCGACGGCGCCGACGAGCAGCGAGCCCACGGCGCCATACAGCCAAATAACCTTGGAAAGCGAAGTCTTCCCCTGCAACGGCTCCTTCAGAAAAGCGCTGATCGTCATGCGCAGTCAACGATCGAATGCCAAGCGGATCAAGTGGCCAATCGCCGTGTCTTGCCCTGGCGGTAGCCCGCCCCCGCGCGGCGCGCGATCAGCATCGCCAGCTCCAGCGCTTGTTCGGCATTCAAGCGCGGATCAACCTGCGATCGGTAGGCTCGAGCCAGATCATTCTCGGTCAATCCCCGTGCGCCGCCGATGCACTCGGTCACATCCTCGCCGGTAAGCTCGATGTGCACGCCGCCGAGCATCGACCCCTCTTCGCGGTGAATGCGAAATGCTGCCTCCACTTCGCCCAATATATTGTCGAAGCGCCGCGTCTTCACTCCGCCCGCGGTGGTTTCTGTGTTGCCATGCATGGGATCACACACCCATAGCACCTGCGAACCTGTCGCCCGGACCGCACGGATCATGTCCGGCAATCTTTTCCCGATATCCTTGATCCCGAACCGGTGGATGAAGGTCAGGCGGCCCGGCTGGTTTTGCGGATTGAGCACCTGGATGAGTTCCTGCAGCCATTCCGCACTCATCGAGGCACCCACTTTCACGCCGATGGGGTTTGCAATGCCGCGAAAATATTCCAAATGTGCGCCGTCGATATTGGCCGTGCGCATGCCGATCCACGGCATGTGCGTCGACAGGTTGTACCAACGCTTCTGGCGCTCGATGTAGCGCGTCTGAGCCTGCTCCGAGAGCAGGTGCAATCCCTCATGACTGGTATAGAAATCGACGCGCGATGCCGCATGCACCCGCTGTCCGCTCATCGATTCGAAGAAATCCATGGATTCGGCGATCGAATCCACGATCTGTTGATACGCATCGCGCAGCGGCGCGTGATGCAAGAACCCCAGATCCCAGTATTCCGGATGGTGCAAATCGGCGAAACCACCGTCGATCAAGGCGCGCACAAAATTCAGGGTCAACGAGGCTCGCTCATAGCCTCGAAGCAACAGCTCCGGATCAGGTTCCCGATCCAACCGGGTGAAACCGGGGCGGTTGACGTTGTCGCCGCGATAGGAGGGCAGCGTAACGCCCTCACGGGTTTCGGTATCGGCGGAACGGGGTTTGGCGTACTGGCCGGCAAATCGACCCACGCGGACGATGGGCTTTTTCAGGCCCTGCAGCAGCACCAAGCTCATTTGCAAAAGAATCTTCAGACGCCTGGCAATATTGTCCGATTCGCAATCCTCGAAGCTTTCGGCGCAGTCGCCTCCCTGGAGCAGGAATTGCTCCCCCCGCTGCGCCTGGGCCAGCTTGGCCGTCAACGCCTCGACTTCCCAGGAGACCACCAGGGGCGGCAATCGGCTCAAAGAGGCTACCGCACGCTCCAATGCCTGCGCGTCGGTGTATTTGGGCTGTTGTGCCGCAGGACGACTTTGCCAGGTCGCGGGGTGCCAATTCGTCAATGCGGGGGTGTTCGACATTCGCAGGATGCTAGCGTTGTCCGCTGTGCCAAGTCAAAATGCGCCCCCTTCACCTACCGACCGCGATACCTATGAAGCACAGCAACAACCCGCTCGAATCCTTGGAACTCGAGGACATCAACGCCGGTGCATGGTCCGCAAGCCACGGCTGGAGCACCGATACCACCGGCCCCCTGATTGACTCCATCAATCCTGCGACCGGTCAGCGCCTCGCGCAAGTCCGCGGCGCCACCTCGGATGATTACGAACATGTCATGCATGCGGCCGTGGCGGCGGCGGCGGCGTGGCGCGGCGTGCCGGCACCGAAACGCGGAGAGGCGGTGCGGGCTGTCGGCGAGGAACTGCGCGCCCACAAGGATGCCCTTGGCAGCTTGGTGTCGCTGGAAAACGGCAAGATCAAAGCTGAAGGTGTGGGCGAAGTGCAGGAGATGATCGATATCGCCGATTTCGCGGTCGGGCAGTCGCGCATGTTGTATGGCAACACCATGCACTCGGAGCGTCCGCAGCACCGCATGTACGAACAGTGGCATCCGCTCGGCGTTGTGGGGGTCATATCGGCATTCAATTTTCCGGTGGCCGTATGGGCGTGGAATGCATTCTTGGCGGCCATTGCCGGCAACGCCACGGTTTGGAAGCCCTCGCCCAAGACCTCGTTGTGCGCGCTGGCGGTTCAGCACATTTGCAATCGCGTTCTGAAACGTCACGGTCTACCGGCGGTATTTCAGATTTTTATCGACGGAGGTACCGAACTCGCGGCCCGATTCGTCGATGACCGGCGCGTGGCGCTGGTTTCATTTACCGGCTCGACGCACGTCGGCAGACAGATCGGCGTGCGCGTGGCCGAACGCTTGGGCAAGAGCCTGCTCGAACTCGGCGGCAACAACGCCCTCATCGTCGATGAGAACGCCAACCTGGATCTGGCAGTACCCGCGATCGTATTCGGCGCAGTGGGAACCGCCGGTCAACGCTGCACCACGACGCGGCGCGTCCTGGTCCATCGCGCGCGCGCCGCCGAAATCGAACGGCGCCTGGTCGCGGCCTATGCGCAGGTGCGCATCGGCGATCCGCTCGACAGCGACACGCTCATGGGACCGTTGATCGATGGCGGCGCGGTGGCGCGCTATTCGGCGGCAATCGCGGCCGCGCAGGCCGAAGGCGGCGTGCTGGTGTGCGGCGGCAAAGTACTGAAACGGCCGGGCCATTTTGTAGAGCCCGCCATCATTCGTGCAAACGCTCGCATGGCGGTGGTGCGCACCGAAACTTTTGCACCCATCTTGTATTTGTTGAGTTTCGACACGCTCGATGAGGCGGTGGCACTGCAAAACTCGGTGCCCTATGGACTTTCATCGGCGATATTCTCGGACAGCTTGCAGGCGGCAGAACGCTTTTTGTCCGCCGATGGCAGCGATTGCGGCATCGCGAACGTCAATCTGGGCACTTCGGGAGCCGAGATAGGCGGCGCCTTCGGCGGCGAGAAGGATACGGGCGGCGGCCGGGAAGCCGGATCTGATTCCTGGAAGGCCTACATGCGCCGTCAAACGAACACCATCAACTGGAGCGGGCGGATGGCGCTGGCACAGGGTATCCGCTTCGACGTCTAGGCTCCTCGGCACGGTGATGATGACCTGTCGGTATTATTCGCCCGAAAGTGCGAGAGCCTCAAGGTAACGCCGAGATAAGTTACCTTGAGGCTCTCGCACTTCCTGACGAATACTCGAGCCGATCGACATCACATGCCAATGATGTTGAGCGGTCCAGCGCTAATAGAAGAACCGGTCAAATTCGCCGGGCTGATGTCTAGCGTTCGAGCCAGGCTTCGATTTCTGCGGCGCGATCACTCAGGCGCGCTGCGGAAATCGGCGCCAAGGTTTTCAGTTCCTGGGCGTACAGGGACACCCGGTACTCCTCGATCCAGAACCGCAATTCCTCGAGCTTGGGCGTCCAACGCAACTCCGCGCCGAGTTGCCTCTCCAGATCCTGGTAACGCTCGGACCACTGCTGAAGTTCCCGGGCAATGGCCGGCGATTCGCCGCCGCGCACTGCATTGCGCTGCCAGCGGCGCTGCTCAGCCTTCAAATACCGCGGCAATTGACGCAGCCAGTCCGCCGCCGCGGTCTCGATCACTCCGTGACTCAAGAGCCGGCGTAGGTGCCGGCGGGTTTCCTCGGCAGCATCGGACAGCAGCCGGATGCGAGGATCTTCGAGTGCTTGGCGCACCGCTGCTGCCTCCTTCAGCCATCCCGATACCATGGCGCTCACCGCATCGAGACTCGGGTACAGACGCTCGCGCCCGCCATCGACTGCGCGTTCGTATGCGGCGCGCGTGCGAGGTGCATCGGTCTCGCCGAAACATGCGCTGCGAAAGGCAAGCTGCAGCAACATATCGGTGAGATCGTCGCTGTTGATATAGGGACTGGCACTCAGCAGCAATTGAGTCGAGCCGGCAATGGATTTGGCGAGGTCGCGCGCCAGGGCGTCGAGCATCGTCCTGGCCAGGCGCGCCGCGCCGACGCGCCAGGTGCGCTGCGCTTCCGCGGCGGACCATTCATACTGAACCTGCAGCAAAGCTCCGTGCCGCATCAGGGTGGGGTACACCTGCAGCGTCCCCTGCTCCAACGACAGCGCCGTGTCTTCAGGCAATTCTTCCGCTTCAAATCGACGCCAACACCCTGGAACCGCATAGTCCGCGCGCGCCCGACGCTCGAGTTCTGCCCTGCCCGCGGCCGCACAGCGGCGGCGCAAATCCGCAAGATTACTGCCGCGCGCGATTTCTAGGGCGTCCTGCGTCACGCTCACTTGCACGGTCAGATGGGCCGGTATTGCAGCCGGATCAAATCGGATCAGCGCATCGGCGACACCGCGTCGTTCTTTGAGCCACTTCTTCAGGTGTCCTGCGTCGGCCGCCGCGATGGTCGCATCTGTGAGAAAAGCAGCTGCAGTTTCCGCAATCGGGATCAAGTTGCGGCGCGCCTCCTTGGGCAGTGAGCGCAGCGAAGCCTCCACGCGCGGCGCCGCGAGGCCTGGGATTGCCGCGTCGAGCATGGCGCGCGTCAGCCCGGTCAGCGCCAACAGCGGCACTTTGAGGTTGGCACCATCCTGCCTCTCCCCTGGGGCAAAATGATATTCGACGGCCACGCTCAACGCGTCCACCCGGGTGTTCTCGGGAAACTGCGCCAACATCCCGGCGTCGGGCAGGCGCGCGAAAATCAGTGCCGGCGTCAGGCTGAGCGCCGGCCGTTGCTCCGCAGACAGGTGTCGGCTGAAGTATTCCAGTGTCGCGGCGCTCGACACCTGGCGCGGCAATCGCTGGTCATAGAACTCGACGAAGGATTCGGCGCTCTGCAGCAGATCGCGGGTACGCAGACGCTCCTCGATCCGTTGCGCTTCGCGCACCGCGGCATCGTTCGCCAATAACCAGTCCGGCCGCCGGCGCAGCCGCTGATACACGATCGCCTCGCGCGCGAAGATCAGGCGCGACTCCTCCGGTGCAATGGGCCCGTAGTTCACCAATCGCCCGGCGCTCAAGATGAGGCCGAGAAAACCCACGCGCTCTCGCGCCACGACCTCCTCGCGCGCCTCGTCCCAATCGGGTTCGAGATACTCTCGCTTCACCAGATGCGAGGCCGCAGCCTCGATCCACATCGGCTCGACTTCCGCGACGCGGCGCCCAAAGACCCGCGAGGTCTCGATGATACTGGCCGCCATCACCCAGCGCGGCCGCCGCCGCGCGAGCGGCGATCCCGGGAAGATGTGAAAACGCACGCCGCGCGTCCCGGCATAGGCACCGTCCTCGCCGCGCACCCCCACCATGGTGCAGAAACCCGCCAGCAAGCAGCGATGCACGGCGGTATAACCGGCCGCCTGGCGCTGTGCCACGATGCCGAGTTCGCGGGCACGATCGACCACCTGGGTATGGACGTCATCCCACTCGGACAGGCGCAACACCGACAGATGCCGCTCCTTGCACCAGCGCCGCAGTTCCCGGCGCGTGCCTTCGCGCGCCGTGCGGTAGGCGCGCCAGAGCTTGAGCAGCGCGGAAAATTCCGACTTGCCGTCCTCGAACACCGCGTCGGCCGGGGGATCTTCGCCGACGCGCACATCGGGCACGCTCAATCCCGACACGATCGCCAGCAACTCACTCTCAGCGTGGAAGCGCTTGCTTTCCAGCAGCGCTCTGGCGAGTCTCGGATCGAGCGGCAGGCGTGCCATGGCGCGGCCGCGGCGCGTGATGTGCCGCTCCTCATCCAGTGCCTGCAGTTCTTGCAGCAAGCGGTAGCCATCATTGAGTGAGCGCGAATCCGGGGGGTCGATGAACGGAAAGTCCTCGGCTCCGCCCAGGCCGTCCGCGGCCAACCGCAGCAGCAAGGCTGCCAGATTCGTGCGCAAAACTTCCGGCTCCGTGAAGGGCGCGCGCGCTTCGAAGTCCTCCTGGCTGTACAGCCTCATACACAGACCCGGCGCGAGCCGGCCGCACCGGCCCTTGCGTTGATCGGCGCTGGCGCGGGAAACCGGCTCGATGGGCAGGCGCTGCAGGCGATTGCGCACGCTGTAGCGGCTGATGCGCGCCAGGCCTGAATCGATGACGGCGCGGATGCCGGGCACCGTGATCGAGGTCTCGGCCAAATTGGTCGACAGCACGATTCGCTGACGGCTGCCGCGCTGAAATATCTTGCTCTGCTGCTCCCAGGACAGACGCGAGTACAGGCTCAAGATCTCGACACCGGATTGCAATTCACGCTCCAGAAATTCGCCGACATCGCGAATTTCACGCTCGCCGGGAAGAAACACCAGGATATCGCCGTGACCGATCTCTCCGGGTTCGGCCGCGATTTCCTGGTATGCCTCGAGCACCGCCAACGCCAGATCCGGATCCTCCCGGTCCTGCTCCGCCCGGTCCTCGCCTGCCCGGACGTAGCGAACTTCGATGGGATGACTGCGCCCGCTTACCGTGATGATGGGTGCGCCGCCAAAGAATTGCGCCACCCGCTCCACGTCGAGTGTCGCGGATGTCACGATGAGTTTCAGTTCCGGGCGGCGCGGCAGCAATCGCTTCAGCACACCCAGCAGCAAGTCGACGTTGAGCGTGCGTTCATGCGCCTCGTCCACGATGATGGTGTCATAGCGGCGCAACGATGGGTCGGAGGCCAGTTCTGCCAGCAGCAATCCGTCCGTCATCAGCACCAAGCGCGTTGCCTCGGATACCTGGTCCGCAAACCGGACGCGAAATCCGACGCTGCGGCCTACAGGTTGGCTCAACTCCTCGGCAATTCGTGCCGCCAAGGCGCGTGCCGCCAATCTTCGCGGCTGCGTGTGCGCGATCCGTCCCGCAATACCCCGGCCGAGTTCGAGGCAGTATTGCGGCAACTGCGTGCTCTTGCCCGAACCGGTATCGCCTGCCACGATGAGCACCTGTTCTTCTTGCAAGGCCTGCAGGATTGCCTCGCGGCGCGCGGTGATGGGCAATTCAGGATCGCGCTTGAACACCAGCTTTGCAGCCGCGCGGGCGGCTGCCGCGCTTGCGGCGCCGTCCCGATCATCACTGTCGCCGATCATTGCTCACTCGCCTCGTTTGACGGCCTGCCAAAGATCTTCCTGCGCGGCCAGATCCAAACGCGAAAACTCCTGACCGCGTTGCGCCGCGAGGGACTCCATGGCGCGGAATCGGCGCTCGAATTTTGCGTTGGCCGCGCGCAAGGCCGCCTCAGCGTCGACGTCGAGCTTTCGGGCCAGGTTCGCGGCCGCGAACAGCAGATCACCGATTTCTTCGAAGACCTGCGCGGACGGGCCGGAGGCAACGGAGCCGGAAGCTGCGCCAACGCCGGATGCTGCGCCGACGCCGGACGCTGCGCCGACGCCGGGCGAGTCGCGCGCCGCGGCGCGCACTTCGGCCAGCTCTTCCTCGACTTTCTGCGCACACTGGCCGGCGTTCTCGAAATCGAATCCGACGCGCGCCGCCCGCTTGCTCAGCTTGTAGGCACGCGCCAGCGCCGGCAGCGCGTTCGGCACATTCTGTAGTGCGGAAGGATCGGTTGCGGCGCGCTCGGCGGCCTTGATGTCCTCCCAGGCGACGCCTTGCTCGGCGATGCTCAAAGCGCCTCGAGCGCCGAAAACATGTGGATGGCGACGGGTGAGCTTGTCGCAAATGGCTGCGGCCACGGCCTCGAAATCAAACGCGCCCGCCTCGCGGGCGATCTGGGCGTGGAACACCACTTGAAACAACAGATCGCCCAACTCGTCCTTCAGGTTTCCCATGTCGCTGCGTTCTATGGCATCGGCAACCTCGTAGGCCTCTTCGATGGTATACGGCGCGATGCTGGCGAAGGTTTGCTGGCGATCCCACGGGCAGCCGTCGTCGGCACGCAGGCGCGCCATGATCGCCAGCAATTCAGGCAAACGCGAGTTCACTGCAGAGCCGAACGCGTTTGCAGGCGTTGGCGCAACGTCATCAACATGCCTGCGGTGGCTCCCCAGATATTGCGCTCCCCATAGGGAATGTCATGAATGTCGATGGTCAACTCGCCGATTTTGCGCTGCCGGGATTTATGATTGGCCGCATCCAGAATGAAATCCAGCGGCACTTCAAAAACATCATGCACCTCAGCCGCGGCGATCTGCAGCTGATACTCCGGCTTGACGAAGCCGACCACCGGCGTCACCCGAAAGCCCGATATCACGACGTGGTCCGGCAGATAGCCGGCGAACTCAACCATCTCCGGGCGCAGGCCGATTTCCTCATACGCCTCGCGCAACGCCGCGTGCCAGGCGTCGGCATCTTCGGGCTCAATGCGCCCGCCCGGGAAGCTGATCTGACCCGCATGATCTTTGAGCGTCGTCGCGCGTTGAGTCAGCAGCACCGTCATCCCGGCCGCACGCTCCACCAGCGGCACCAGCACCGCTGCCGGCGTGCGGCGCGTCGTGAGCGTGGCGCGAACGCTGGCCACGACTTCGGGCGAGGCTCCGGCGAGCCAATGCATGTCTTCCGAGGGCGTCGAAGGCGCAGGATCCAGCGCCTCGCGGATGTGCGATTTGGTGTAAAGCGTAGCCATCGATATCAGCTACCAGAACCCTTGATGCCCCCGCGGGTCAGGGATTTGGGATCCAGCAGCCGGCGCAGCTCATCGATTTTCAAGCCGGTCATTTCCGCCGCCACTTCCAGAATCGGCCGACCTTCGCGATAGGCTTTTTTCGCAATTGCGGCACCCTTTTCATAGCCGATCAGCGGATTCAACGCAGTCACCAGAATGGGATTGCGCGCGAGTGCATCGTTCATGCGATCGCGATTCACCGTAAAGCCCTTCAACGCATGCTCGGCCAGATTGCAGCAGGCGATGCCGAGCAATTCCATGCTCTGCAGCAGATCATAGGCAATCACCGGAAGCATCACATTCAGCTGGAAATTGCCCGACTGACCGGCGAGCGTAATGGTCGCATCGTTGCCGATCACCTGCGCGGCGATCATCGTGACCGACTCGGCGACCACCGGATTCACCTTGCCCGGCATGATGCTGCTGCCCGGTTGCAAAGCCGGCAGCGCGATCTCACCCAAGCCGGCCAACGGACCGCTGTTCATCCAGCGCAAATCATTTGCAATCTTCATGAGACTTACGCTCAGGACCTTGAGCTGGCCGGACAGTTCGACCGCGGTATCCTGGCTCGACAGCGCCTCGAAATAATTGTCGCTGGGACGAAACGCGATGTTCGTGAGTGCGGCCAAATGCCGTGCGAACACCGTTCCGAACTGCGGCCTCGCGTTGATGCCGGTACCGACGGCGGTGCCGCCTTGCGCCAACGCATACAAGCGCGGCGTCACCGACGACAAGCGCGCTTCGGCCGCGGCGATCTGTGACATCCAAGCGCCCAGCTCCTGGGCGAGCGTGATGGGCATGGCATCCATCAAATGGGTGCGCCCGGTCTTCACCACATCGGCGAACTCGGCACAGCGCACCGCCAGCACCTCCCGCAATCGCCGCAGAGCCGGTTGCAGATTCTCATTCAGCATCAGGGCAGCCGCGACGTGAATCGCGGTCGGCACGACATCGTTGCTGCTCTGGCTCATGTTGACTTGATCGTTCGGGTGCACGGCAGCGCCCAGATGAACGCGACGCGAGCGTCGCAACGACCTCGTTGGCATTCATGTTGCTGCTGGTGCCGGAACCGGTCTGGAATACATCCACCGGAAATTCATCGTCGTGGCGACCCGCCGCCACCTCGAGCGCGGCCTCCTGAATGGCGCGGGCCACGGGTGTGGGCAGATCGCCAAGCTCGGCATTCGCACCCGCGGCGGCATGCTTGATCAGGGCCAGCGCACGAATGAACATGCGCGGCATGCGCAGCCCGGTCGGCGGGAAATTCTGTATTGCGCGTTGGGTCTGGGCGCCCCACAGCGCATGGGCGGGCACATCGAGAGGACCCATGCTGTCGCGCTCGACGCGGGTGGTTGCTGTCATTCAATTTCTCCGCGAGAAACGCTGGCCTTCAAACCGGCGATGGATAGCGAAACGAGTGGCCTTGCGTGCCACCCGCGACTCGCATTTCTCGATGTTTCCCAACGTGTTATGGGATGGAAATTTGATATACTGTATGGATGTCCAGTTCTCGACCTACCGCTGTTCGGGTCCTGCGCCTGCGGGTGAAGGACAAGCACGCTAAGTGGCTTTGCGGCTTGGCGCGCGAGGTCAACACGGTGTTCAATTACTGCAACGAACTGTCGGTCAAAGTGTTCGAGCGCGAGCGGCGGTTTCTGTCGGGATTCGATTTCTGGCCGTTCCTCAAAGGGGTCACGCGCGGTGACTGTGCCTTGCATCTGCCGGTCCAAGCGGTGCAGGAGATCGCGGAAGGATATGCGCGGCAGCGCCGACAACATCGAAAAGTCCGACTGGCCTGGCGCAAGAGTGGCGGTGCACGTCGGTCCCTCGGCTGGATTCCGTTTAAGGTCAGAACGATTCGTTATCGCGGGGGACAGATCTACTTCGCGGGACGGTGGTTGTCGCTGTGGGACAGTTATGGTTTGGGCAACTTTGAATTGCGTGCGGGTAACTTTAGCGAAGACAGCCGCGGACGCTGGTATCTGAATGTCAGTGTGCCCCGCGCGCAGCGAGTCGGGGACGAAAGGAATAAACCCTCCGTCGCATCGATTCTCGATCGCTCGATCCCGAGTCTGGGAATCGATCTGGGGTTGACGACCTTTGCAGCGTTCACCGATAAAGCTCTGCCGCCGATCGAGGCGGAGCGCTTTTACCGCGACTTGGAACCGGCTCTGGCCCGCGCGCAGCGCGCCGGCCATCGAAACCGAACCCGAGCGATTCACGCCAAGATCGCGAATCGGCGAAAAGATTTCCTTCACAAACTGAGCACCCGTCTGGTCAAGGCCTACGGTGCTATCTCCGTCGGCAACGTGAATGCCTCCGCGCTCGCAAAGACCCGAATGGCCAAGTCGGTGCTCGATGCGGGCTGGAGTACATTCCGAACCATGCTGCTGTACAAATGCGATGACGCAGGCGTGTGGTTTGATGAAGTCGATGAAGCGTTTTCCACCCGAGACTGCAGCGTGTGTAACAGCCGCGCCGGCCCCAAAGGCCGGAAAGATCTTGGAATAAGGGGATGGCAGTGCACTGTGTGCGGAGCGATCCATGATCGTAACGTCAATGCAGCTCACAATATCCTCGCGGCGGGACATCGCCGTCTTGCAGAAGGAATCCTTGGCCCTTGAGGGCGAGGAAGATGTCAACGCGCGTTACTCCGGGCTGTTTACGGTAGAATCCTTAGCATTCTACCACTCAAGCCGCCGGCTCCCTGGATGCACACTTCTTTCACCGACGCCCTGTCTCCCCTCGATGGCCGCTATGCAGGCAAACTCGCCGACGTACGGCGCATATTCAGCGAAGCCGGCCTCATGCGCGAACGCGTGCGCGTGGAATGCGCGTGGTTTCTCGCGCTCGGAGCGGGACCCGCTGAAAAGGCGCTGTCTCACCTGCCGGACTCCGCCAGGGAATTGCTCGCGGCGCTCGCGAAGGACCCGCAGGGAACCGATGTCCCTGCCATCAAGCAGATCGAGGCGCGCACCAACCATGATGTCAAGGCGGTGGAGTATTGGCTGCGCGGTGAGCTCGAGTCGCGCGGCGCGAGCGCCGCCGATCTCGAATGGATGCACTTCGCCTGCACCTCGGAAGACATCAACAACCTGGCCTATGCGTTGATGCTCAAAAGCGCCCGCGCCACGCTGCTGCTGCCGATGCTGGCGGACCTGGGCGCCAAAATTGACGCGCTGGCCGCCCGTCACGCCGGCGTCGGCATGCTGGCGCGAACCCATGGCCAGGCCGCCACGCCCACGACGGTGGGGAAAGAACTTGCCAACGTCGCCGCAAGACTGGAAGCGCAGCGGGCCGGCCTCGGACGCGTGGCGATCTTGGGGAAAATGAATGGGGCCGTGGGCAATTTCAATGCGCATGTGGCCGCATTGCCGCACGTGGATTGGCCGGCATTCAGTGCCGCATTCGTCGAGTCGTTGGGGCTTCAGTCGAATGCCTACACCACCCAGATCGAGCCTCACGATTGGATTGCCGAATACTGTCACGCACTGATGCGCGCCAACACGGTGCTGCTGGATTTTTCGCGCGACATGTGGAGTTATATTTCCATAGGCTATTTCAAGCAGCGCTCCGTCGCCGGCGAAGTCGGCTCCTCGACCATGCCGCACAAAGTCAATCCGATCGACTTCGAGAACGCGGAAGGCAATTTGGGACTGGCCAACGCTCTGTTGGGCCATTTCGCCGATAAGCTGCCCATATCACGGTTGCAGCGCGATCTGACCGATTCCACCGTCATGCGCAATGTGGGCGTGGCCATCGGCCACGCCGTGCTCAGCCTCAAGTCACTGACCACCGGGCTGGGGAAAATCGACCTGGATCAAGCGCGCGTGGCGGAGGATTTGAGCCGCGCTTGGGAAGTATTGAGCGAGGCTGTGCAAACCGTGATGCGCGTCCATGGCATCCCCGATGCCTACGATAAGCTGAAATCCTTCTCCAGGGGCCGTCCCGTGGACGAACGTGCCATGCGCGAGTTCATCGCTTCCCTCGCCCTGCCGCCTGAGGACAAGGCGCGCTTGATGGAGCTGACGCCCGGGGCCTATGTCGGCCTGGCGCCCCGGTTGGCGCTGCGCGGGCACGGCCCCGAAAAACCCGCCTAGGCGCGTTCTGAGCCTGAGTGCGTGGGTTTTCAGGGTTGTTCGAAACGTGACGCAGTTGGCACGGTATCCCTACGGCGAGACTGTAAAATCAAGCTCAAACTACGCGGGTCGGGGTCGAAAAATATGGCGGGTAATACGGAAGAACGCTCGAAACCGGCGGCGGACAGGATCCCTGCGCCCGGCGGCGACACTTCCATGGGATCGGGCACGCGCACGATCTTGAGCACGATGCCCGAAGTGCGCGATGCCAGTCTCAAAGTGGCCAAGTCCGCGCAGCGTCTGCTGTCGATCTTTACCCAGGATTTGGAGCCTTTGGTGTACGGCGAGGAGCCCTTCCTCGAGGCCATCAAGCGGCTGGTGCTGGCGCGCTCCTATGCCAAAGTCAGGGTGCTGCTCGCCGACCCATCGCGCGCCATGGTCGATAACAACCGATTTCTCGCGCTCGCGCGCCGCCTTACCAGCTGCATCGACCTTCGCGCGATGAGCCCGGAATATCCGGCCAGCGCCGGCGCTTTCATCATCGCCGACGACAAGGCGTTGGTATACCGCTTACAGGCAGACCGGTGGGACGGAATTTCAGATATGAATGATCCGTCCGTGGTGCGCCGCTATTTGAACTTCTTCGATGAAGTGTGGCAGACGAGCATGCAAGAATCGCAAATGCGGCAAATGCTCATGTAAACCTTCGTCTTCAGGCATTGCCCGTATAATGGGTGGATGCAGAAGAGCCTCCCCAATTCTCCGTCCGACGGCACCGTCATCGTCGGCATGTCCGGCGGCGTCGACTCGGCCGTCGCCGCTCTGCTGCTGCGCGACGCCGGGTATTCCGTGCAAGGCCTTTTCATGTCCAACTGGGAGGACGATGACGGCTACTGCACCACCGCGACCGATTTTCAAGATGCGCGCCGGGTTTGCGATACCTTGGGCCTCGCCCTGCACCGCGTAAGCTTTGCCGCCCAGTATCGCGAGCGCGTCTTCAGTCACTTCCTGCGGGAATACGCCGCGGGCCGAACACCGAACCCCGATGTGCTTTGCAATCGCGAGATCAAATTCGGCGTCTGCCTGGAATACATGCAGCGCTTGGGCGCCGCGTGGATCGCTACCGGCCACTACGCGCAGATCCGCCGCACCGAGACGTATCCCGAACTGCTGAAGGCCGCGGATACGGCAAAGGATCAGAGCTACTTTTTGCACAACGTGCCAGTTCCCGCTCTTTCGAAAACGCTGTTTCCCATCGGCGGTCTGCAAAAAGCGCAGGTGCGCCGGATGGCGCATGCGGCCGGCTTGCCGGTGTTCGACAAGCCGGACAGCACCGGCATCTGCTTCATCGGCGAGCGGCCTTTCCAAGAGTTCTTGAGCCGCCATTTGCGCACCGAGCCGGGGCCGATCGAGACCGCCGAGGGCATCGTCGTCGGCGAACATCGCGGGCTCGCGCTTTACACGCTCGGGCAGCGCTCGGGCCTGCGGGTGGGAGGGCGTGCCGGGGCCGCGGCCGCACCCTGGTATGTGGCGGATAAAGTCAACGCGCGCAACGCCCTGATCGTCGTGCAGGATCAAAACCATCCCTTGCTCCTGTCGGATGCTTTCGATGTGGACCAGATGCATTGGATCAATCCGGGCGATGCGAACGATCGGCCGGCCGACTGCATGGTGAAGACCCGCTATCGCCAGAGCGATCTGCCATGCTCGATTCGCGCCGGCAGCGCCGGCAGCACGGGCAGCGATGGCGGCGACGGCGGCGATGGCGGCGACGGCGGCGAAGGCCGCGACGGCCACTGGCATGTGACGTTGCGGCGCGCGGCACGCGCCGTCACACCGGGCCAGTACGCAGTGTTCTATCGCGGTGAACGGTGTCTGGGCGGGGGCATCATTGCGCAGCGCTTCAATTCCGAACTCGCGACCGGCGCGCCGCCCGGCGCGCACGGAATCACCTATAATTCTCTTTTTTCCGCGGAGGGGTCATGACGGACAGCTTCAAGGCACGAACGACGCTCATGGTAGGCGCACAGCAATACGACATCTCGAGTCTCGCGGCGCTGAAGTCGCTCAACGTCGGGCGCCTGCCCTTCTCCTTGAAAGTGCTCCTGGAAAACCTGCTGCGATTCGAAGACGGCGTGAATGTCACCAAGAGCGATATCGAGGCGCTGCTCGGATGGGATCCGAAGGCGCTGCCAAGCCACGAAATCGCTTTCACCCCGGCGCGCGTCATCATGCAGGATTTCACGGGGGTTCCTTGCATCGTGGATCTGGCCGCGATGCGCGAGGCCATCGTCAAGCTGGGCGGCGATCCGCAAAAGGTCAACCCGCTGGCGCCTGCGGAACTGGTCATCGACCACTCGGTTCAAGTCGACGAATACGGCGCGGCCAATTCGTTGCAGCACAACAATGAAATCGAGTTCAAGCGCAACGGCGAACGCTACATGTTCCTTCGCTGGGGACAAACGGCCTTCAGCAACTTCAAGGTCGTCCCGCCGAACACCGGCATCGTGCATCAAGTCAACATCGAGCGATTGGCCCGGGTGATTTTCTCGGACGATGCATCCGGCAGGAAGGCAGCGTATCCGGACACGCTGGTGGGTACGGATTCACATACCACCATGGTGAATGCACTGGGAGTCCTGGGCTGGGGGGTCGGGGGAATCGAGGCGGAAGCGGCCATGCTCGGCCAGCCGGTGACCATGCTGATTCCACAGGTGATTGGTTTCAAGCTCAGCGGGAGTCTGCCAGCGGGCACGACCGCGACCGATCTGGTGCTCACCGTCACCGAGATGTTGCGCAAGAAGGGTGTGGTCGACAAATTCGTGGAATTTTTCGGCGACGGCCTCAAGGGCCTGCCGCTCGCCGATCGCGCCACCATTGCCAACATGTCGCCGGAGTTCGGTTCGACCTGCGCGATTTTTCCGATCGATGAAGAAACCATTCGATACCTCGAGCTGACCGGCCGGCCGGCCGAGCAGATTGCCCTGGTGGAGGCGTATGCCAAGGCGCAGGGCTTGTGGCGAATCAACGGCGCGCCCGCAGCCGACTACACCGATGTCGTGGAACTGGATCTATCGACGGTAGAGCCTTCCCTCGCGGGGCCGAAGCGTCCCCAGGACCGGGTAGCGCTGCGCAATGCCAAGGCTGTCTATCAAAGCAGCGTCAAAAAGATGGCAGAGGAACGCACGCAGAAAAACCCGCAGGCTACCGGCAGCGCCGCCGCCAAGGTCGGAACCGACAGCTTCGATGTGAAGGACGGCGCGGTGCTGATCGCAGCCATTACCAGCTGCACGAACACGTCGAATCCCGCGGTCTTGGTGGCCGCCGGACTGCTGGCGCGCAATGCGCTGAAGCGCGGCCTTGCCTCGAAACCCTGGGTGAAGACCTCGCTCGCCCCCGGATCGCGCGTGGTGACGGATTACCTGGCCAAAGCCGGTCTGCTCCACGACTTGGAGCAGCTCGGGTTCTACACCGTGGGCTACGGCTGCACGACTTGCATCGGCAACTCCGGGCCATTGAAGCCCGAGATTTCCGAAGCAGTGAGAGGCGCCGATGTCGTCGCATGCTCGGTGCTGTCGGGCAATCGCAATTTCGAAGGACGCGTGCATCCGGAAATCAAAATGAATTTCTTGGCGTCCCCACCGCTCGTGGTCGCCTATGCGCTGGCGGGCAGTCTGAACATCGACATCACGACCGAACCCTTGGGTTTGGGCAAAGACGGCAAGCCGGTGTACCTCAAGGATGTTTGGCCGAGCGCTCAGGAGGTCGCCGCCGCGGTCGGCTCTTCGGTCGATTCGGCCATGTTCAAGAAGGGTTATGCCAACGTCTTTTTGGGCGATGCCAACTGGGGAGCGATCAAAACGCCGGCAGGAAAGATCTATGCCTGGGACGGAAAATCCACCTATGTGAAGAATCCACCCTACTTCGACGGCATGACCATGACGCCGGCGCCCTTGAGCGACATCAAGGGCGCCCGCGCGCTTGCCGTGCTGGGCGATTCGGTGACCACCGATCACATATCGCCGGCGGGCAACATTTCAAAATCCAGTCCGGCCGCCAAGTACCTCCTGGCACAAGGCGTTCAGCCGGCGGATTTCAATTCCTACGGCGCGCGCCGTGGCAATCATGAGGTGATGATGCGCGGCACATTCGCCAATATTCGCTTGCGCAATCTGCTGCTGCCCGGCACCGAAGGCGGGGTGACGCTGCACATTCCGAGCGGCGAGCAAATGTCGATTTTCGACGCGTCGGTCAAATACAAGGCGACGAACACGGCGCTGGTGATTCTCGCAGGCAAGGAATACGGCACGGGCAGCTCGCGCGATTGGGCGGCCAAGGGCACGATGCTACTGGGGGTCAAGGCGGTGATCGCGGAGAGCTTCGAGCGCATCCATCGTTCGAATCTGATCGGCATGGGCGTGCTGCCGCTGCAATTCAAGGATGGCCAGAGCGTTCAGAGCCTGGGGCTGACGGGCAAGGAAACCTTTGAAATCGCGGGACTGAAGCGCGGCGCGGCGAAAATCGTGACCGTCATCGCCAAATCCGATGACGGAACGCGGACGCTGACGACGGAGTTCGAGGCCCGCCTGCGCATCGATACCCCGAAGGAACTCGACTACTATCAACACGGCGGCATTCTGCAATACGTATTACGGCAACTCGCGGCAACAACCAAGGCGGCATGACATGACTCTGACGATGCATCAAGCAACCATACTCCCCTGCAGCCGGGCATTGACCAGCCTGTCGGCAATTCTTGACAAGGCAGTCACCTCGGCGCAAACGCGCAAAATCGATCCGGCGGTGCTGCTCAATACCCGGCTGATTCCCGACATGCTGCCCCTGAGTTCGCAAATCTTCATTGCGAACGATATTGCCGGCGGCGGGGCCGCGCGCCTCGCAGGGATCGAGGTGCCGACATTCGACGGGAAGGATAAGAGCTTGCCGGAATTGATCGCCAATACGCGCCGCACGGTCGCTTATCTGGGCTCATTGAAACCGCAGCAGTTCGAAGGCTCCGAAGTTAGAACGATCAACTGGCAAACCCGCAGTGGCGCCAAGAGCATGCAAGGCATGCCCTATTTGCTGACCCACTTGTTGCCCAACGTGTACTTCCATGTCACCACCGCCTACGACATTCTCAGGCAGGCGGGCCTGGAAATCGGCAAGCAGGACTACCTGGGGAATGCTCAGACAGGCTCCTAACTACTTTCTTAATCACGGCTCCTCCCACTCCCAGGGGTTGAGGATCTCAACACCCATCGGCTCGAAATCCCGCACGTTACGTGTGACGACTGTCATGCTGTGGACCAGGGCGGTCGCTGCAATCATCGCATCCCGCATGGGTCTTGGGTCCGGTACATGCAACTTGGCGCAGCGCCGCGCCACGGCTACATCGATAGGCAGTATTCGCCCTTCGAACTCTGGAAGCACTCGTGTGTCGATCCAGGCGCGAAGGATGGCGCCCTGGCGTTTGTCTTTGCGCTCGAGCAAGAGGATGCCAAGCTCGAGTTCGTGGATCGTAATGGATGCGAGAAAAGTTTCGCCCAGGGTCACCTGTTCACTCCAGGCTGCGACCTGCCGGTGACCTTTGCCGGCTTCGACCTTACGCAACTCGGAGACGACGTCCGTGTCCAGAACGAACATCAGTCGAACGCTGCAGGCTTCGGCATCCAATCCGTCTTCGGCGGGTTGAACTCAATCTCCGCTGCCCCGGGCGTATGCAGAGCTTCAGAAAGCGTTTTGGAGCGGCCCGCCAGTTTCTGGTACTCCTCGATGCTCAGCAGCACGTGCGCCGGACGGCCCCGGTCGGTGATGAACACCGGCCCTTGCCGGGCCGCCTTTTTGGCCCGGCTCGTGTCCTGATTGAATTCCCGGCTAGACAGTGTGGTGACGACCATGCGTTGCCCCATTAAATGTAGATACATTACTACATTACTCGCCAGAAAAGCAACTATCCCGGGGTGTCTCGGGCTGCGGTGCCGGCTGAGGCGCCGCATCGGGGTCCGGTACTCCGGCGGCCGTCAGCAAGACTCGAGCCGCGGCCTTGGCGGCGCGGGCCATCCCGGGATCGCCGCGCACCAGCGCCGCGATGATGGCACCCTCAACCAGAATCGCCACTTGCGTCGCGAGCGTGTCCGGGTCCACCACATTCAACTGAGTCAGCGCGTCGCGCAGCCACAGGCGCCGCCGTTCCTTGAAGGCCACGGCCATCTGGGTGCCGGGGTGCGTCGGGTCGCCGAGCTCGGCCACCGCGTTCACGAAGGGACATCCGCGAAAGGTGTCGGTGGCAAACCAGCGCTCCAACCAATCGAATTGGCGCAGTATCTGTTCGAGCAGCGGCCGGTCGGAGGTCTTGGGTTCGAGGAAGTGGCGCGCGAGATAGGCCAGGATGAGTGCGTCCTTCGACGGGAAATGATTGTAGAGGGTCCGCTTGCTGATGCCGGTCTCTGCCGCGACGGTGTCCACCCCGACGGCGCGGATTCCCTGGCCGTAGAATAGGCGGCCGACCGTATCGAGAATTCTCTCTTGCATCGCCTCCTTGGCGGCCCAACGGCTCATGATTGCACAGGTCTGTGTAACTTTTGCTTGACAGGCGGCATGGTTAACGTTTTACTTACACCGATCTGTGTAGTCAAGGATAAACACCAAGAGGAGCCCCGAAATGAAGACTATCAGCAAGGCATTGTTGTTGGCGGCGTGCCTCGGCGCCGGTGCCATGGGAGCTTCCACCGTGGTCCTCGCCGGATCCGGCGTCGAAGCCGATGCGGCACCCCCGCCGGCGCGCGACGAGCGGCCTCCGGCGCGAGACGGCTATATCTGGGCTCCTGGTTATTGGGACTGGGGGGGTCACTCGTATTCCTGGGTGTCGGGCCGCTATCTATTCGAGCGCCGTGGCGCTCACTGGGTTCCCGATCGATGGGATCAAGTAGGCGCGCACTGGCAGCATGTGTCCGGCCACTGGGAGCATTGAGTCCGGGCCGGCACGCCCATCGGCCGTTTGATGAAGTGGACGGACGGTCGGTTTACGATCTAAGTGGCCGGCTTCCCAAGGATACTCTCCTGGCCATGAACGGTAACTTGCAACAAGCGATGGTCGAACAAAAAGGGCCGCTGGGACACCGCATGAATCCGCGCCGCATCGGGGTGTAAAGGATTCATGACCAGATTGAATTCTTCTGGGAGCACCACGGAAGGTACTCGCAGCAGGCCAACGGCTTTACTCTCGAAGAAGATCTCGCCGTTCGCCCGGGTTTTTGCCAGGTCGTGAAGAATCGACGGATCGGTCAATTCGTCGGTGGCAATGTCAGCCTCGAAGCACGCTAAGATGAGATCGCTTGGGAGAACCTGGGGATCGATGTGCGCCAATTTCTCCAGCACTACGATGGCCGGTGAGGCGCCGAAATAGACTACATGCCGGCCGAGCGCATGCCATCGGCCCGGGGCATAGAGGCCGCCGGCGCCGTCGAGGCCAGGGCCATGGGCCTTGCGATAAAGCCGCCACAGATCCATCTACAGCGGAATTCCGAACTGGATTTGCCTCAGTTCCTGCTGCACGTGCTGGGCGCCAATGTCGGTATCGAGCATATATAAAGGAATTTGGCCGTCCAACACGCGGCTTTCAGACGTCAGCCAGCGCGCAGCTTTGTCGGTTTCGCCGAAAATCTCGGTGGCAAGATCGACGATACGGCGAATACGCGCCAAGCGATCGGAGGCGGCCGGCCCCAGCCGGTCATGGTCCCCACCTTTGCGCTGCAGCGTGCGCAGCGACGTGCCGCAAATTTCTGCGAGAATGCCGCGCTCGACGTTTAGGAGCCGGGCAAGGTCGTTCAGCGCCTTGACCGGTACGCCTTTGCGCACGTGCTCAGCGCTGAGCAACGGGTCTTGCGACGGACGCGAAGGCTGGCGTTTGTACATGATTCACCACTACGACAGATAGCGCATACATTACGCCATGTGTCGTATAGTGACAATGACCACCCTCGCTTACCGCACTGAAACTTGCCGAACGTCCTTCTGCTTGAAGTTCCGTGGCCGGCGTACGGGCCTCATTTGGCGGCGGCAGGGACGCTGCCGGCTTCCACCAGGACCATGGAGCCGGGGTTCAGATGAGTTTTGATGGCGGCATTGACTTGTTCGCGGGTGAGCGCCTTCACTGCCTTGGGGTAGGCGTCGAGCCATGTGGGATCGAAACCGCGCTGCGTATTGATCAGGATGGTCTCGGCCAGGCCTGAGGTGGTCGACATACCGACAAAGTAGCCGCCGACAGCCCCCTGCTTTCGCGTCGCCAATTCTTGGTCGGTGACGCCGTCCGTCCACCATTTGACCAGTTCGCGGCGGGTCGACTCGACACCCTTCGACAGCAATGCCGGCGCGAACGAGGCAGAAATCTGCCAAAGGCCATCGACGATGCTGTCATCGGCCATGCTGGCGCCAATGTTATAGGTCAGCCCTTCCTTGTCTCGTACCGTGCCCATCAACCTGCCGGTAAAGCCGCGCCCGAGGATGGCGGTACCGACACGCAGCGCCAGGGTGTCGGGGTCGCTGTAGCGAAGTCCCGTGGCTTGGCCAAGCAGCATCGTCACGCTGGGCTTGTCCGCGAGCGGCACCGTCACGTCGCTTGCGGCGGTGGCCGAGGCGGGCTTCGCGGGCCGCACGTAGTCCTGGCCGCCGCTCCATCCGGAGAACGCCTTGGTTATTTCGCCTTCGGTATCGGCATCGGAAACGTCGCCCACCACTACCAGCGTCATGTGTGCCGGCCCGTAGTATTTAGCCTGGAAGGCTCTGATCTCCTCGATGCTGGCGCTGCGCGCGGCTGCGATATATTCGCTCAAGGTATGCGGGCGGTTGGGGTGGCCGGCGGGGAACACCGCGCGATTGAAGGCCTCTGCCGAGCGCGCACCCGTGTCCTGCGCCGAGGCCTCCAGCTCGCCGATGAACTGCTGTTTCGCTTTACTGAATTCCGCAACCTGCAGCGCCGGCGTGCGCAGCTCCGCCGCGATCGTTTCGATGATCATCGGCAAGTCCTTCTTCAGGCACTTCGCGCGGACCTCCAGCGACTGCACACCGACGGCAAAGCTGATTTCCGCGCCGACGTTGTCCAATTTGTCGGCGATCGCAAACTTATCGAGCGCCTTGGTGCCCCGATCCAGCATCATTCCGGACAGCGTTGGAATGGCGATGTTGCCGGACTCCACCATGGCATCGCCGGCGGGCAGAACGCCCATGATGATGACCACATCCTTCACGTTGGTGTGGTAGGTGATCAGATCGATTCCATCGATTTTTGAGCGGTGCGCCTGATCAGCCATGTTGGCCGCTGCGACGCTGCCCAACAGCAGCAACACGATCATCGTGGAAAGTCGAATCACGAGCCTTTCTCCGTTTTGGGCGCCACCGGCACAAACCAGCCGGTGGTGCTCTGGTCCGCAGCGAAATATTGTTTTGCGACGCGCTGCACGTCCGCCGGAGTGACCTGCTGCACTTTCTGCGGAAACGTCACATAAAGCGTCCAATCGCCGACACCTATCCATTCGCTGATTTCGCCGGCAACCGCTGCCGTGCCGTCGCGTTTGTAGGCATCCTCCGCGATGTATTGTTGCTTCACCCTGGCCACCTCGGCAGGTGTCACGCCGCTGCTCTTGATCTTGTTGATTTCCGCCAGCATCGCCTTTTCCACCTCATCGTGGGTGGCTCCCGGCGTCAACGCCGCGAACAGAGTGTGCAACGACAGGTCGTGATGCAGATCCGTGCCGGCACCGGCGCTCAACGCAAGACCTTGGTCGACGAGCGCGCGGTACAGCCGCGCGTTTTTACCCGAACTCAAGATGGCATCGAGCATCTCGAGCGGCGCCTGATCGGCGTCTCTGCCGTTCGGCACCTTGTGCGCCACGATGATGCTGCCGAGTTCACCCGGCCGCTTCACCATGACGCGCCGCTCTCCGCTCTGCGCCGGCTCTTCGGTATAGACGACCGGAATCGGCGCGGGCGAATGCGGGTACACGCCGTAGTATTTTTTTATCAATCCCAATACCGCATCGCTGTCTATATCGCCCACTACCGTGACCGTCGCATTGTTCGGCCAGTAGAAGGTATCGTAGAACTCGCGCAATTTGCCGATGGGCACGTGCTCGATGTCGCTCTTCCACCCGATGGTCGGATGGTGATAGGGCAACGCCACGTAGGCTGCGGCACCCACCTCTTCCAACAGGACGCTTTCCGGATCGTTCTTGCCGCGCTCGTACTCGTTGCGCACGACGGTCATTTCAGCCTGTCGATCGGCTTCGCGCAGCCAGAGGTGGCGCATGCGATCCGCTTCGACGGCGATGTAGCTCTCGAGATTCTCGCGGCCTATGGTGGCAAAGTAGTTGGTACGGTCGAAAGAAGTGCTGGCGTTGAACTGCCCGCCCACTCGTTCCAGCAACTGCTTCACGCTGTTGCCCTTGGCATCATTGAAAGCCTCGCTGCCCTTGAACATCATGTGTTCGAGGATATGCGTGGCCCCGGTGGTGCCGGTCACTTCGTTGCGCGATCCGACCTGGTAGGTGACCTCGAAAGTGACCACCGGCGCGGAATGGTCCGGCACCAGCAGCACGGTCAAACCGTTGCTGTCGAGCCGATACTCATCGATGCCGCCCAGCGATTTGACATGCGAGAAACCGGCACCCGGTGCGCTCTGAGCGGGCGCCGGCGCCGCGGCGGATGCGCTCCTGAGCGGGGCCGCATGGATGGCGGCGGCCAAAGTGAGGCCGGCCACGCCCGCCCAATACGCGCACGACTTGCTGATGCCCATCTCGCACATGCTCTCTCCCGACATTTCACAGGGTAATCGGTAATTCTAATTCTTTCTGGCACGCGAGGGGCTACATTCGCGCGATCGCTCGAGCATGGGCGCGGATTCTATACGGCGATCGCCTGGACTTCGTCCGTCCACACCCTGAACAGCTGCACGGTGCTGGGTCCGAAAGTCATGCCAATTCATAGCCAAGTCGTATCATCATTGCGGAGCCGCCAGGTTGGTCAACCCAAGCACCGCTCGCATAAAGGGAGCGGGAACATCCAGCAAGCGCGCAATCTCAACCACCGCGCCGAGTTGCGGCTGAAGCTCCAATGCCCGTCCTGCCTCCATATCCGCCAGCATCGAGGTCTTGAAGTCGCCGAGCCGCTGCGTGACGCCGATGCGTTCCGCGGCCGACATGGCGATCGGTAGGTTGAGCCGCTCTGCGCAGAGCTGCATCTCCTCCATCATGCGAATGCACAGCTCGCGCACCTCCGCATCGGCGAGCATCCTTGAAGTACCGCAACGGGTAAGAGCACTGAGCGGATTCATGGTCATATTGCCCCAAAGTTTGGTCCAAACCTCGCGCTGAATACAATCCGAAGCGTGGGCGTTGATGCCGCCGGCACGCAACGCGTTGACGACCGATTCGAGTCGCGGTGACAGCGCTCCGCCGGGTTCGCCCAGGAAGAAGCGATCGGCGGCCACGACTTGAACACTCGCGGGAGATGCCACGCGCACCGCGGCGTGGACCACGGACCCGAAGGTGCGTTCGCGCGGAAACGCCTGTTCCTGGGACCGGTCAGGATCCACAGACTGGAGCGATTGATTGGCCAGCGGGCCGGCAAAATCATGAAAGAACCACCAGGGAATGCCGTTGGTGCCGCTGATGACGACCGTCGAGGGTCCGATCAACGGGCTCAAGCTGCGTGCGAGCTGCGGCAGAAGCTGCGCCTTGACGGCGAGAAACACATAATCGTGCACGCCAAGTTCGACGGCAGATCCCGCCCGGGGTCGGCTCGTGCGGCTCTGCGCGCCATGAGCCACGCGCATTCCGGACGCGCGCAACGCCTCGAGGGTCGCACCTCGCGCCAGCATGGAGACATCCCATCCTGCCCGGTTGAAGGCGTCGCCCATCCAAATCCCGATCGCGCCCGCGCCGACGATGGCTATTGATGTACTCATAAAGACGACGATACCAGCAGCGTGAGGGAGCCGCCGATATAGACTTGCGAGCCTGTCGGACTTAGGGACAATATTTATCACGATAATAAATTGGTTGAGATAATATAAATATCATATTGTTTATACAGGTAATTATCTGAATAAAAAACAGCCAGACATGCCGCTATCGCAACCCTGGGTGGCGCTGTTCGATCTGGATGGCACCCTGACTTGGCGGGATACGCTGCTGCCGTTCCTCTCCGGATTCGTGCGGCGGCGGCCGCATAGGGTATTGGGTCTTTGGCGGCTGCCCTTCGCACTATGGCGCTACTGGCAAGATCGCGATCGCGGCATGCTCAAATCTCGTGTCATCCGCATGATCATGGGGGGCGAGCGACGTTCCGTCATCGATGCGTGGGCGGCGATCTTCGTCGACCGCCTGAAGCCCGGACAGCGTTTTCGGCCGCTGGCTCTCGCCGTCGTGGAGGCACACCGCGCCGCCGGCGATCATCTGGTCTTGATGTCCGCAAGCCCGGATTTGTACGTCCCGCTCATCGGCCGGCTTCTGGGCTTCGAACGAACCGTGTGCACCGAGGTTGCGTGGCAGGGCGAGCGGCTCGATGGACATCTCAAGACACCGAACCGGCGCGGCGAGGAAAAACTGCGCTGCATGAATTCGCTGCGCGAGCAATACCAAGGCCTGGCCATCATCGCCTACGGAAATTCTGCCTCGGACTTGGACCATATGCGCCATGCCGAGCGCGCGCTGCTGGTCAACGGCAATGATGCCGCGCGCCGTCTGGCGGCGAAATGGAATATTGGCGTCTCGTACTGGAACTGACGCTGGGTTTTAACCAACGCTGGGTTTTAACCAACGCTGGGTTTTAACCAACGCTGGGTTTTAACCAACGCTGGGTTTTAACCAACGCTGGGTTTTAACCGAACGCTGGGTCTTAACCAACGCTGGGTCTTAACCAACGCTGGGCCTTGACCAAGACTGGGCCTAACGCTGGGTCCTGACCACGCTGGGTCTCGAGCAACGCCGATGACCACCTGGGATTTCGCTCAACGGTGAGTCGAAAGCCCGTCAAGCGTGCGGTGCAGCCTGAGCAACAGCTTCTCGGTGGTGGCCCAGTCGATGCATGGATCGGTGATCGACATTCCATACACCAGCTTGGTCAAATCCTTGGGGATCGATTGGCTTCCAGCCTTCAAATGGCTCTCGAGCATCAGGCCGACGATCGAGCGGTTGCCGTCGGCGATCTGCGCAATGCAGTTTTCCGCGACCAAAGGCTGCAGGTCAGCGTCCTTGTTCGAATTGCCGTGACTGCAGTCCACCACGAGGGTGGCCGGCAACCCTGCTGAGGTCAATTCCCGTTCCGCAAGTGCAATGCTGACGGCATCGTAATTGACGCGCCCGCCTCCGCCGCGCAATACGATGTGCGCGTGGGGATTGCCACGCGTGCGAAACACCGCCGATTGACCCTGCTGCGTGATCCCGAGGAAGTGATGCGGATGGCGCACTGACTGCAATGCGTTGATCGACGTCGCCAAGGCGCCATCCGTGCCGTTCTTGAATCCCACCGGGGTGGACAGGCCGCTTGCCATTTCCCGGTGCGTCTGCGATTCGGTGGTGCGCGCGCCGATGGCGGTCCAGGTAATCAGTTCCGACAGGTATTGCGGCATGATCGGGTCGAGCGCTTCGGTGCCCGCGGGAAGGCCGAGCTCCGCCACGTACAGCAACAGTTCCCGGGCCAGCAGAATGCCCTTTTCGATGTGGAAGGAATCGTCCAGGTCGGGATCATTGATCAATCCCTTCCAACCCACGGTGGTGCGCGGCTTCTCGAAGTACACACGCATGATCAACAGCAGGGATTCGACCCGGGCGGACAATTCCTGGAGCCTTTGTGCGTATTCGCGCGCCGCCGCCACATCGTGAATCGAACAAGGGCCCACGACCACGAACAAGCGCCGATCGCGGCGTTCCAATATGCCACGCAGGGCTTCTCGCGACTTCAGTACCGTCTCGGCGGCCTTGGTGGTCAGCGGCAGACGCCGTTTGACCTCCTCCGGCGTCGCCAACAGGTCGCTGGAGGCAACATTGACGTTCTGCAGTTGGTCTTGAATGTTTGCCATGCCTGCCTACATCGAGGTGCGAATGGTCCACAGCTCGGGAAAAAACTTCAGTTCCAGCGCCTTGGTCAGATACGACACGCCGCCCGTGCCGCCGGTGCCGCGCTTGTTGCCGATGATTCGTTCGACGGTTTTCACGTGGGCGAACCGCCAAAGCTGGAATTTATAATCCAGGTCGACCAAGCGCTCCGCCAACTCGTACAAGTCCCATTCCTTCACGGAATTGTGATAGACGCTGAGCCAGGCCGCGGCAACCTGTTTACTGGGCTGATACGGCTGGGTGAAATCCCGATCGATGGCCTCCGCGGGCACATCCAGCCCGCGCCGGCTCAAAAGGCGCAGCACCTCATCGTACAAGCTGGGCGCGCGCAGCGCTCGATCCAGAGTCTCGTAAACCGCCGGGTCATTGCGGAACACCTTGATCGTGTCGGCATTCTTGTTGCCGATCAGAAATTCCAGCATCCGGTACTGAGGCGACTGGAATCCGGAGGATTTTCCCAAGGTATTGCGAAACGCCGAATAGTCGTAAGGCGTGATGGTCGCCAACACATCCCACGATTGCAGCAACTGCTGTTGGATGGTGGAGACGCGCGCCAGCATCTTGAATGTAGGGCCAAGATCGTCGCGCCGGACACAGGCGGCCGTCGCATTGAGCTCGTGCAGGCACAGCTTCATCCACAATTCCGATACCTGGTGGATGATGATGAACAGCATTTCGTCGTGCTGGTAGGACAATGGCTGCTGCGCGGTGAGCAATTTATCGAGATTGAGATACTGCGAATAGCTCAAGGCCTCGCTCAAGTCCCAATGGACCTGCTCGTCGCTCAAATCCACGAAGGGTTTGACCCGTGGCGGCGTTTCGTTCATGGGCTGAATGTCGTTCGACGGTTAATTCTTGAATACCCAGGCCGGAACCGTGCGCCAGCCGGCCAATAATTCGCGGTCCAGCCGCCGATAGTCGGGCTCGAGTTTTTCGACCAAGCGCCAAAAGCTCGCAGAGTGATTCATATGTTTGGTATGCGCCAATTCGTGGATGAACAGATAGCGCACCACCGCCGGCCGCAGAAACACCAGCGAACAGTTCAAGCTCACGGTACCGCGCGTCGAGCAGCTTCCCCAGCGCGTGCGCTGGCAGCGAATGCTCACCCGTGAGACGGAATAATTCAGCTCCGCCGCAAGCTGCAGCAGCCGCGGTGCCAGCCGCTCCTGCGCCGCCACCTTGAGCCAGCGTTGCAGCAACACCCGTGCCGACGAATCGTCCGGCGCCTGCACCACGATTCTGCCGCCGTACTGCTCGAGATTGCGGATCGGCGCGCGGCGCCATTCCACCGCCAAGCGTTCGCCGCTGAAGGCGAACTCTATCAGCGGCGGCACCGGCTCCATCGGGGCGACGAAGCAGCGCATCGCCGCGACTTTGCGATCGATCCACGGCGTGAAGCGTTGCACGAAGTCGCGCACCGCATGTGCGTTTACGCCGACCGGTACGACGATTTCGACGCGCCCGCCCACATGCACCCGCGCCGTGAGGCGCCGCGCGCGTGGACTTACCCGGACCGCGAACGGGTCGCTCGAGCTACGCGTTTCGAACAAAGAAAGCTGCGTGCCATGTGGCTTCATCGCGCCGAATGATACCAGGTTAGCGGTGTCGCGGACCGCGCGGCAGGAAGTTATGGCTTCGCCAATGACGCAAGCTCGCGCTGCGCCATCTTGTAATCCGGCGCGGCGATCAGGGCTTTTTCAATCCAGTTGCGTGCACCCAAATGGTCGCCGCGATTCTGCAACTCTCGGCCGAGCGCCAGGTAGGCCTCCGCATGGCCCCACCCCGGCGCATCCCTGCCGGTGCCTGAAGATTGTTCGAATAATTGCGCCGCCAACTGCAGCCGTGCGGACGCCCGCTGATTCTCCGGTGAGCCGGGCTTGGCGTGGTGCATCTCCTGCATGGCCGACAGGAATACCGCACGCGGATTGCGGGGTTCCAGCTCGAGCGCGGATTTCAAGCGCTCCGCGGCACGCGTCCGCAACAGCACGGCCTCCAGGACCCTGGAGTCGGCAAGACCCGAATAACACGCGGATTGCAGCGCCATGCCTTCTGCCGGCCTGGCATTTTTCTCGATTACGGGTTTCAGCTCGTCGATGCAATCCGAAAATGCCGCCTCCGCCGCCCGGCCGTTTTGCCCGTGCGCCAGCTGCCCGAAACGGTATTGGGCATGCGCCAAGTGGTAGTGCGCATTCGTGTCGCCGGCATCGCTCTTGACTTGCGCCGCCAATTCTTGAATCAGATTCTCGAGGCTGTTGCCATCCTCGGTTTGGTAGGCGTAGTCGATCCTGGCCTGAGTATCGCCGCCCTCCTGCGCCCGGGCTGCCGAGGCGGCGAGGAGCAAGAGGGTCAACAGAATATAACCGAGGATAGGCATCCAATTTCCTTAAGCGCTGGACAATAATTCGTGAATGACGGAAAAGCTGGAAGGAGGCCGTGCATCAAGATACCAATCGTTCAGTGAATAGCTCAGGCTAGGCGCCCTCGCTTAGAATGGCCGAAGATATCACAACGAGGTTTGCACGCTTGAGCCTGGATCTGATCGATATTGGGTCGAACCTCACGCATGACAGTTTTGCGCAGGATCTTGACGCCGTCATGACGCGTGCAGCGCAGGCCGGCGTGCGCCGCCAAGTCGTCACGGGTGCCGATTTGGCGGGTTCCCGGCAGGCCGCAGCGTTGGCCGCCTCCCATCCTGCGCGCCTGTGGAGCACTGCCGGTGTTCATCCGCATCACGCACAGTCCTTCACCGCGTCGCAGCGCGACGAACTGATCGATCTTTTGCATGCGAATCACGTGGTGGCCGTCGGCGAATGCGGCCTCGACTATTTCCGCAACCTCTCCCCGCCGCCGGCTCAACGTGCCGCTTTCATCGCGCAATTGGAGATCGCCGCGCAGACGGCCAAGCCCGTGTTCCTCCATCAACGGGATGCGCACGACGATTTTGCCGCGATTTTGAAGGATTTCGACGGCAGCCTGCACGGCGGCGTCGCACATTGCTTTACCGGAGGCGGGCTCGAACTGGAAGCGTATCTGACGCTTGGCCTCCACATCGGCGTCACCGGTTGGGCTTGCGATGAGCGGCGTGGCCTTGAACTGAGAGGCATCGTGCCGCGCATCCCCGCCGACAGGTTGCTGATAGAAACCGACGCGCCTTATCTATTGCCGCGAGACATGATCCCGCTGCCGAAGTCGCGGCGCAACGAACCTGCCTATCTGCCGCACATCGCAGCGACGGTCGCGCGGCTGCGCGGCGAATCCCTCGAGGCGGTCGCCGCCATGACGACGCGCAATGCAGTGGCGCTTTTCGGCCTTACAGATTCGTGAACAAGTGCGGGCTGGGCCGCAATTGCGCGACCAGACGGCTCCATGTGTCCGCGTGCTGCTCGGAATTCAAGAGCGCATCGCGGCTGCGATCAACCACCGGAAATTCTATTTCGATGCCGTCCAGCATCACCACCCACTTCGGAATGCCCTTGGTGAATTTTCCGACGTTGGAGAACAACAGGCGTCCTTCGACCGGCACCTCGCCGACCAGCGCCTTGACCGCCGCGATCCGGTCATACAGCGCCGGCTGCGGATTGTCGAATGTGTAGCGGTGTCCGCGGCCCATGACGGTCCAATCGCTCATCTGGTCGCCGCCGAAGATCAGGCCGGTCACCCGGCGCGTGTCGAGGACCAGGATTCCGCGCGGCGTCAGCAGAATATGGTCGATGTGGATGAAGCCGCCCATTCCGTCCGGAACGAGAACCTGATGCGCGGCCGCCAAGGCGACCCGCTCCAACCGCATCAGCAAGGACTTGCGCCGCGCACGGCGCCGATAGGCGCGCACTCCAAAAAACCCGAGTACCACCAGCAGCAGCAGCGCTGCGCCGAGGCCCATCCACTGCGGTTCGATGTTGATGTTGGTCATTCGAGCGATGCCGCCAGTGCCTCGAGCGTGGGCGGCAGATCCACGCAGTGCTGAGGCAGGTGCAGCAGGCGGTCGAGGCTCTCCGGGACCGCGACGGGCCTGCCGATGATGGGCTCGACGATTTCATTGAACTTCGCAGGGTGCGCGGTTGCGACCACGATCCAGGGCGATGCGCGCCGCTCCGCGGGGCTCAAGCGGCTGTAGACTTCCGCCGCAGTCGCGGTGTGCGGGCACCATTCGCGTCCGTACTGCATGAAGTCCCCTCCGATACGAGCGCGAATTGTAGCGTCATCGACGCTATCCGCGCTCAAATGATCGCGCATTGTCTCCCAAGTGGGATAAAGCGCGCGGGCGCGTTCCATGTTGCTCGGGTTACCGACGTCCATTGCCGAGGCCAATGTCGCGATGCTTGGGCGGGGTTGCCACCGGCCGGTGCTCAAGTAATCAGGAACGGTGCGATTGATGTTATGGGCCAGCACGATGCGCCCCAAAGGAAAGCCCATCGCGCGGGCCCACAGCGCTGCGCACGCATTGCCCAGGTTGCCTGCCGGAATGATGTAGGACGGCTTTTCCCCGGTGCGTTCGGCGATTTCAAGACTCGAAGCGATGTAGTAGACCATTTGCGGCAACAGACGACCGACATTGATGCTGTTGGCGGAGCTGAAGCGAAACTTGCGGCTCAAGGCGGGGTGGCGGAATGCTTCCTTGACCAATCCTTGACAATCATCGAAGGTGCCGTCAACGCGCAGCGACAGCACGTTGTCTCCCCAGCAGGTCAATTGTTGCTCCTGGCGGGGGCTCACCAGTCCTCTGGGGTAAAGGATCACCACCCTGGCCCAGGCGCGACCGTTGAAGGCGGCGGCGACGGCGCCGCCCGTATCGCCCGATGTCGCCACCAATATGGTCAGCGGCTGCAGCGGCGCACGGACCTGCAGGCGCTGCTGGCTCTCCGCGAGAAACCGTGCCCCGAAATCCTTGAACGCGGCGGTGGGTCCGTGATAAAGCTCGAGTACAAACAGGGGATCGGGGCACCCCGCAACGGCCGTTGTCGGCGCGGGTACCGACAAGGCCGCATCGGCGATGTCCGCGAACGCAGCTTGCAAGCCGTCGCCGTGAAAGAATCCGGCCAGTGCGCCACGCGCGATTTGCGGCAGGCCCGATATGCCGGCGAATGCATCCGCATCGACGGTCGGCAGCTGTGTCGGAATATACAGCCCACCGTCCGGCGCGAGGCCGTGCGCGATGGCTTCGCTCAAGCTCACCGGCGGGGCAGCGCCGCGCGTGCTTGCAAACTCGAGTCCTGCCATCAGGCCTTTACCACGCGAGCACCATAATTGCGCATGAGGGACACCCACGAGTCGGACCGCAGGTCGTGCGTGGCAAATGCCGCCACCATGGCGCCGCGCACCGCCTCCGCATGTTGAACCACGGACCACGCGAAGACCGCGGGGCCCGCCCCGGATATCGAGCAACCCAGTGCGCCCGCGGACATGGCAGCGCGTTGCACATCCTTGAAGCCGGGGATCAAGGAGTGCCGCTGCGGCTCGATGATCACATCGTTGAATGATTCGCGGATCATTTCCAAGTCATTGGAATAGCAGCCGCTGATGAAGCCGGCCAGATTGGCGCTCTGCCAAACGAAATCCGAGCGGCTGACATTGATGTTGAGAATGGCGCGCGCCTCCCGGGTCCCCAGATACATATGTGGATGCACCAATACGCAGCGCAGTCCGCGCGGAACGGGAATTTGCTTCACGCGGGGGTTGTCGATGCCGACGGTCAAGGTCAGGCCGCCGTACAGACAGGGAGCAATATTGTCGATGTGCGCAGAGCCGCTCGCGACGATTTCCCCTTCCATCGCAAACTTGAGCAGCTGCAGCTGCGGCGCGGGTGCGTGCAGCAGCGCGTTGGCGGCCACCACGGCAGCGACGGCAGACGCTGCCGAGCCACCCATGCCTGACCCTAGGGGGATGCCTTTTTCGATATCCAGCTCGAATCCAAAACCCGGCGACAGTGCCGCATGCATGGCCTGTACCGCGCGCCCGGCGGTGTTGTGCTTCGGCTCGACCGGCAACTCACCGGCGACGCCGGTGATGGAACGGATCCGCACTTCATTTTCATCGATTCGGCGGATTCGTACCCGGTCCCCGACTTGATCGACCGCGTGTCCCAGAATGTCGAACCCGATGCCGACGTTGGCAACCGTGGCCGGCGCAAATGCGGTAACGTCAGTGAGCACGGTGTCCTCGCGTGGCCTAAAGATGAGCGCCAAGATAGGCGGACAGGCGCAACAGATCCGAAAATACGCCCGCGGCGGTTACCTCCGGCCCGGCTCCGGGACCTTGCACGATCAGCGGATTGTCGCAATAGCGGCGTGTCACGAAGCGCACCACGTTATCGGTAAGCGCGATATTCGCAAAAGCATGCTTGGCGTTGAGCCGCATCAAACCCACGGTTGCCTTGCCGGCGGCGTCGACGCGCCCCACATAGCGCAGCACCTGATTCCTGCCGCGTGCATCGGTAAACGCCGCCGCCATCGCAGCGTCGGACTCCGGCAGGCGCGCCATGAATTCTTCCACACTGCACTTGGTGAGCGCCTCCGGCACCAAGCCTTCGATTTGCACATCCGCTATTTCCAGCGTCAGGCCCATTTCGCGCCCGAGAATGATCAGCTTGCGCGCCACGTCCACGCCCGACAGGTCGTCGCGCGGATCCGGTTCGGTATAGCCCTTTGCCCTCGCGGTGCGGACGATGGAGGAAAAAGACTCGCTGCCGTCGAATACGTTGAACAAGTAGGCCAGCGTTCCGGAAAATATGCCCTCGATTTGTGTAATGTCGTCGCCTGTTCCGCGCAGATCGCGCAAAGTCTGGATGACCGGCAAGCCGGCGCCCACCGTGGCCTCATACAGATAATGCGTTCCCGCCGCCCGTCTCGCCTCTTGCAGCGAGCGGTAATAGGGAAGCGTGCCGCTATTGGCTTTCTTGTTGGGCGTGACGATGTGAATGCCGCGCGACAGCCAGTCGCGATACCGGCCGGCAACCTCGGCGCTCGCGGTACAGTCGATAAGCACGGTGTGCGGTATATAGTCGGCTTGAATGTGGTTGATGAACCTTTGCATGTCGAGCGGTTCGCCGGCCTCGGCCATGCTGTCCTTCCAGCGGCTCAAATCCACCGACTTCTCATCGAGCAGCATTCGAGTCGAGCTGGTGATGCCGCGGACCCGCAAGTCCAGCTTCAGCTCCCTCAGCCGCTCGATCTGCCCGTCGATCTGCCCGAGCAGCGCCCGACCCACCGTGCCCGGCCCGATCAGGCCGATCGACAGCGTGTTGGGAGAAAGGTAGAAGGCTGCATGCACCGCGCGCAGCGCCCTGGCGGCCCCCTTGCCGTCGACGACGACGGAGATGTTGCGTTCCGACGCGCCTTGGGCAATCGCCCGTACGCTGATCGCCGCAGCGCCGAGTGAATTGAATACCTTCGCGGCGACACCGTGCGCGCCGGCCATGCCATCGCCGACCACCGCCAAAATACTCATGCCGAGCGCCACTTCCACGTGCTGGATCTGGCCGTCGCGCAGTTCTGCTTCGAATGCCCGGCGCACCGCCTCCTCCGCGCGCACCGCCTGCGCCTCGGGAATCGCGAAGCAAATGGAGTGCTCCGAACTGCCTTGCGAAATCAAGATGACCGAGATTCCGGTGTCGCGCAGGGCACCGAACAACCGATGTGCCGTGCCCGGGACTCCGATCATGCCGGCACCCTCCAGATTCACGAGTGCAACCGGATCGATGCTGGTAATCCCCTTTACCTTGAGCGCCGAAACAGGATTCGCACAAATCAAGGTGCCGCGTTTTTGAGGCGCAAAAGTGTTGCGAATGAATATGGGAATCTGGCGCGCCACGGCGGGGGCCATGGTCTGCGGGTGAATGACCTTGGCGCCGAAGTAGGCCAGTTCCATCGCTTCGTTGTACGAAAGCTGGTCGATGACCTGCGCGTTCGGCACCAGTCGCGGATCGGCCGACAGCACGCCGTCGACATCGGTCCATATGATGATTTCCACGGCATCGAGCAGCGCCCCGAAGATGGAGCCGGAAAAATCACTGCCGTTGCGTCCCAGGGTGGTGCGCTTTCCCTTGGTGGTGGTGGCGACGAAACCGGTGATGATCAGGCGGCCTGCAAAATCCGGCGGCAGCAATTTCCGAAGGTTGGCCTCGCTCACCGTCCACTGCACCGCCGCTCCCAGCGAGCCCCACTCGACGACGATGACTTCGCGCGCATCGAGCCACACGATCTCGCCCTTGACGCGGGCGCGCTCGCGCAAGTAAGGGGCGAACAAGCGCGTCGACCATATTTCGCCGAACCCTGCGATGACATCGCGCATCGAATAAGTCGAGGATCGGATCAGCCGTATGGTCTGCAGCATGCCGGCGATATCCAGGCAATCACGTTCGAACTGCGCCTTGTAAATCTCGTAAGCGCCGGTCGAAATCAATTCGGCCGCCAGTTCCAAGTGCCGGGCTTTCAGCGCCCGGATGTGGGGTCCCAATTCCTTGTCGGGCTGCTCGGCCAGTGTGACCAGTTCGAGCAACGAATCGGTGACCCCGCGGCAGGCGGACAGCACGATGGCTTCGCGCGGGTTCGATGATGCCTCGATGATCTCGGCAACCTGGCGGAAACAGGCGGCATCAGCCACGCTGGAGCCGCCAAATTTATGTACTACCCACTTGTCCATTCTGCACACGCGCCTGACAGCCCAGGCGTGCTCGCGCTCCCAAAAAGTAATCGTTGATGAAATGCGGCGGCATCGCCAGACAGCCCGGAGCCCGGAACTCTAATCGTACCAAAGGGAGGCAGGCAAGCGATTCTATCTGCGGCCGCCCCGGCCGGATTTCGGCAGCCCGGTGTGCTGCGTGCGGAACGGGCGGAGCGGTGCCGAGCGGCCCGGTCCGACGGGCTGATAGGCAGGAATGAGATGTTGCTTGCCGTTGCCGATCAAATCCGCGCGGCCCATGCGCTTCAGCGCGTCGCGCAACACCGGCCAATTGCCAGGATCGTGATAGCGCAGAAAAGCCTTGTGCAATCGGCGTACTTTGATGCCCTTCGGGATCACCACCTCTTCGCTCGAGCGGCTGACGCGCTTGAGCGGATTCTTGGACGAATGATACATCGCGGTGGCGGTGGCCATGGGCGACGGCAAAAACGCCTGCACCTGATCGGCGCGAAACCCGTTCTTCTTCAACCACAGCGCGAGCTCCAGCATGTCCACATCGCGGGTGCCGGGATGGGCGGCGATGAAATAAGGAATCAGATACTGTTCCTTGCCCGCTTCCTTGGAATACTTGTCGAACAGCTCCTTGAATCTGTAGTAGCTGCCGACCCCGGGCTTCATCATTTTGGACAGAGGCCCGTCGCCGATGGCCTCGGGCGCAATCTTCAGATAACCGCCCGTATGATGGGTCGCGAGTTCCTTGACGTACTCGGGCGATTCGATGGCCAGATCGTAGCGCACGCCCGACGCGATCAATACCTTCTTGATCCCCTTCAGCGCTCGCGCACGGCGGTACAGACTGATGAGCGGAGCATGATCGGTGTTGAGGTTGGGACATATCCCGGGAAACACGCAGGAGGGTCTGCGGCACGCGGATTCGATCGCTGGGCTTTTGCAGTGCAGGCGATACATGTTCGCCGTGGGACCGCCCAGGTCCGAGATGACGCCGGTGAAGCCCTTCACTTCATCGCGGATGGTTTCAATCTCGCGGATGACGGAATCTTCCGAGCGGCTCTGGATGATCCGGCCTTCATGTTCCGTAATCGAACAGAACGTGCATCCGCCGAAACATCCGCGCTGAATCGCCACCGAGAAGCGGATCATGTGGTAGGCGGGAATCTTTGCGTCCGCGTAGCCGGGGTGCGGCCGGCGCGCGTAAGGCAATTCGTAAATGGCGTCCATGTCGGGCGTCGCCAAGGGAATGGGCGGCGGATTCAGCCATAGCTCTTGGTTTCCGTGCCGCTGCACCAATGCGCGTGCATTTCCGGGATTCGATTCCAGGTGCAGGATGCGCGAGGCATGTGCGTACAGCACCGGATCGCGGCTGACCTGCTCGAAGGAAGGCATGCGGATGACGCTGCGCTCGCGCTGCGCGTTCGGGACCTTGCGATAAAACTTCACGATTTTTTCGGACGCCGCGGGGCGGCCGGCCGCGGGGCCGGGTCGGGCGGGCGCGCCGGCCGCCGCGCCGGGCTGCACCGGCGCGGATTGCGCGGCGTTGAGCGGCGTCGCCGCGTCTGCCGCGGCCAGGGTGCTCCTGCGCTCCTCCTCGCCGGCGTAAGGATCCACCGGCGGGCTCAACGGCCCCGGCGTGTCCAATTCGCTGGAGTCGATTTCCACCCAGCCTGAGGGCATGCCGCGGCGCAGGTACGCGGTGCCGCGCAAATCAGTAATGTCGGCAATGAGCGAGCCTTCATCCAACCGGCGCGCAATCTCGCCGATCTGGCGCTCGGCATTGCCATACACCAGCAGATCCGCTTTCGCATCGACCAATACGGAGCGGCGTACCTGTTCGGACCAGTAGTCGAAATGCGCGATTCGCCGCAGGCTCGCTTCGATACCGCCGATGACGATGGGTACGCCCTTGTAAGCTTCGCGGATGCGCTGCGAATACACGATGACGCAGCGGTCCGGGCGCTTGCCGCCTACCCCGCCGGGTGTATACGCATCGTCGCTGCGCACCCGCCGATCCGAGGTGTAGCGATTGACCATCGAATCCATGTTGCCGCCGGTCACGCCGAAGAACAGGCGCGGTGCGCCCAGCGCTTCGAAGTCCCGGGTGCCATGCCAATCCGGCTGCGCAATGATCCCGACCTTGAATCCTTGCGCCTCCAATACCCGCCCGATGATGGCCATACCGAAGCTGGGATGATCGACATAGGCGTCGCCGCTGACGATGATGATGTCGCACTGCTGCCAGCCAAGCGCCGTCATTTCCGCGCGCGAGGTCGGCAGGAAGGTCGCCGGCGATGAACCGGCGACACCTGAACCAGGATTCGAAAACAGGGGGGCGGCGCCTTGCACGCCGGCGATTAGGCCTGATTGCAAGGCTTAAGTACAACGAAACCCATCACCCGACGTCGATCGGGAAATATTGCTGCGCATCTTCGCGCTGCACCAGCAGCGCCACATTATGCCCCGCCCGCGCTACCTCGCGCTTCAAGTCGGCCAGGGTGGCCACCCCGACACCATTGACGCCCAAAACGACGTCCCCCGGCTGCAATCCGGCCGCCAGGGCCGGGCCGGTCACATCCTCGATCAGCAGCCGCCCCTTGGTATGCAATTCCTGCTGTTCGTGGGGCTGCAGCGAACGCAGCACCAACCCCAGCTTGCCGCCGCCGTCCTCGGTCGAATTGTGCGCCGCCTGACCGGGCGAATCTTCCAGCAGCACCGTCTTGACCGAGATTTCCGTGGCTTTGCGGTCGTGCCATATCCCCAGGCGTGCCTGGGTGCCGGGGGGCAATTGCGATACGAGGGCCGGCAAATCCCAGGAGTGGTCGACATTGTGCCCATTCACACTGGTAATGACGTCGCCCGTCTTGAGGCCGGCCTTCTCGCCCGGACCGGTGGGATCGACCGAGCTGATCAGTGCGCCATGCGGCGTGGCCAAGCCGAATGACAGTGCCAGTTGCTGATGAATATCCTGCACCGCGACCCCGATGCGGCTGCGCAGCACCTTGCCGTTCTTCTGCAGCTGCTCTTTGACGTTCATGGCCAAATCGATGGGTATGGCAAAGGACACACCCATATAGCCGCCGGTGCGGCTGTAAATTTGAGAATTGATGCCGATGACCTCGCCGTCGATGTTGAACAGCGGACCACCCGAATTCCCGGGGTTCACCGCGGCATCGGTTTGGATGAAGGTCACGTAAGTGGTGTTGCTGCCGTCGATCAAGGGACGTCCCAAGGCACTGATGACGCCCGCCGTCACGCTGTTCGAAAAACCGAAGGGCGAGCCGATCGCAATGGCCCATTGACCGGGACGCAATTTCGACGGGTCGCCGAAGCGCACGGTCGGCAAGCCGGTCGCCGCAATTTTGATCAGCGCCACATCGCTGGCTTTGTCGATGCCAACCACTTTTGCGGTGAATTCGCGGCGGTCGGTGAGAGTGACGATCACTTCAGACGCATCGGCAACCACGTGTGCGTTGGTCAGCACATAGCCGTCCGGGCTGACGATGAAGCCTGAGCCAACCCCTCTGCTGGGCGGCGTGCGATCCGGACCCGGCGCGGGCGTTTGGAAGCGGCGCAGGAATTGCGACAGGGGGTCATCGCCGTCCCCTTGGCCTTGGCCCGGCCCCTGCCCGATGAAGCCGGGAACCTTTTGGGCCTTCTCCGTCACACTGACATTCACCACCGCACCGCCGGCCTCCGCCACCAAACCGGAGAAATCCGGCAGTCCCGTCACTCGCGCGCCAGAGGCAATCGCCGCGGCGCCCGCCACGGCGACGGCAGGTGAACCCGATGAAGGTGCTCCCGCATCGGCGTTCGAACGCTGATGAGCTACGACCGTCACCAAGATGCCCGCTGCCGCCGCGAGCGACCAAGTTCTGATGCTTCCCATTAAATTCGTCCTCTACAGATGATCCTGGATTGAAATTACAGACCGCAAGATTGGGGGGTTTGTTTCAATTTTCCAGGCTAAACGGGGAAATTTGCAAGCCATCCGCGTCTCTAGGGCGTCGAAATGTGAATTCCCCACGGGCAATCCAGGTCTGTCAGCGACTACCCTTGCAGTATGGCAGACGCAGGTCCAATTCTGGTGGTGGTAGGGGGCGATACCAAGCGCCTGCAATGGCTTACGCACCATGTCACCAGCCATTGGCCCAGTGCCCAGGTGACGACCCTTCGAGCCGGAGAATCGGCGCCCTTGAGCCGGCTGGTCAGCGAGGGTACTCCCGACGCAGTCATCTTGCAGGTCGATTTCGCCGATGATGCGCTGGCCGGCGGCACGCTCGACAACATGACCCAACTGCTGCGCATGCAGCCTGCCTTGCACTGCATCTTGCTCGCCGACAACGGCAATGAAATGTCGGCGGTCCGCGCCCTCAAGATCGGCGCCAAGGATTACATACCACTGGCGCAAATTACGCGCGACAACCTGCTGACGGCGATCGGCGAAGCACTTGCCAAGCGGCGCACCGCCGCACAAGCGGCCGCGATGATGGCGAACAGCGAGAATTCCACCATCGTCGAGGTTCCCGGCTATTCCATCGTCAAGGAAATTGCCACCAGCAATTTCTCGTCCGTGTTTCTCGCACGCAGCGAACGGCTGCGCAGAAACGTCGTCCTCAAAGTGATGAAGCGCGGAGAATCGGAGCGGGAATTGGGCGATGCGGAGCGCTTCCAGCGAGAGTACGAGATCATCTCCAGCATCACGCACCGGGCGATTGCAGAGATCCATGACTTCGGCTCGCAGCCGGGGATTTTGTACCTTGCCATGGAATACTTTCCCTGCGGCGACCTGCGCGACCGCTTGCGCAATCCCTTGAGCGTGGATGAAAGCCTCTACTATTTACGCGCCATTGCGGAGGCCCTGCGCGTCATTCATGTCTTCGGCATACTGCATCGCGATCTGAAACCGGCCAATGTCATGTTGCGAGAGGACAATTCACCGGTGCTCATCGATTTTGGCCTGGCGCGCCGCTCACTCGATGAAATCGGCAACACCGGGGTCGGCCAGGTGCTCGGCTCGCCCTACTACATCAGTCCCGAACAGGCGCAGGGCCGGCGGGTCGATGCGCGCACCGATCTATACAGCTTGGGGGTGATATTCTACGAAATGCTCACCGGCCAACGACCCTACGGCGGCCGCAGTGCCGTGGCCATCATGACGCAGCACACCAACTCGCCGGTACCGTCTCTGCCCGAGTCCACGGCGATGCAACAGCCGTTGCTGGACCGGCTCATGGCCAAGCTGCCCGGCGCGCGCTACGCATCCGCAGATGAATTGCTGGCGGACCTAGGACCCATGGCAGCCGTGGCCTAGCCGCTTGCACGGCCGCCTGCAGACAGGGTCCTGAACGTGACATGCGTCACAGGCCGCTGCGACGGCGCATATTAAGTCAATTGCCGGGTTGAGGCTGTGACAGCCATCATGACGGGCGCGCGCGGCGTTTGGCACCCTGTCGCTGTCATGTTCATCTCCGTCAAGCGCCACGAGCGCGAAAAACAGGAACTGATCAGCGCCAGCACCCGGCTGACCGACGCCGTTCTGAAAACGAGTTCCGTCGGACTGTTCCTCATGGATTCCAGAGGCAAGATCCAACCGCAGGTATCGAACTCGCTGAGCACGCTTTTTCGCCGCCAAGAGTTTGCCAACCTGACGCTGGATAAGTTGATCGCTCCGCTGGTCTCGGCGAAAACCTTGAGCGTCGTGCGCGCCCACATGACGCACTTCCTGGAGATGGGCCACGGCGAGGCCGCAGATTCCGATCCGCTTCAGGATGTCGAGGTCAAATTGACGAACGCCGACGGCAGTTTCGTCAGCGCCCATTATTCCTTCGAATTCAGCCCCACCGGGATCGAGCACGAGCCGCGTTCGTGGATGGTGCGAGTCACCGACATCACGGCGCGCTCGCAGCAGCAACGCGAACTGGAGGACCTGCGCGTCCAGGTGCTGACACAGGGCGAAATACTGCGCAGCGTCCTCGAGGCCGGCGGCGCCCGTTTCGGTTCCTTCCTCCAAAGAACCGACGCCTCGATGAAAAGCATCAACGGCGTGTTGAAGAAACCGGCGCGCGAGGCCGGCGCCTTTCGTCACAAGCTCGAAGAAACCCTCGAGGAAGTCGACCGCATACGGCGCGACGCCGGCGCCCTCAAGCTCACCGGCCTGCAGAGCGCGGCGCGCGAGTTCGAGGACGCCTTGCAGGAATTGCGCAGCCGCCAGACATTGAGCGGCAGTGATTTCCTGCCCCTGGCCGTGAAGCTGGATGCGTTGTACGGGCAATTTGCCCTGTTGCGATCGCTCACATCGCAAGCCAGCCCGGGGCGGGAGATCGACGGAGTGCCGGCCGAGGCGCGCGCCACCCAAAACGGCGCGCAAATCATCGAAGCCCCGAAACTTTTCGCTGAACCGGCGCAGCACGCAGCGCCCGCCGGACAGCGCATGGCTGCCGTGGGCAGCCTGGAAAGCACGCTGAGCACGCTCACCGATCTGGTGGCACAGGAAAATCACAAGTCCGTCGCGCTCGCCTGCAGTGGATTGGATTTGGTGCCCGCGCGCTATCAGGCAACCGTGAAGAATGTGGCGATTCAACTGATTCGCAATGCGGTTGTGCACGGCATCGAGGCTGCCGCCGAGCGCACGACCGCCGGCAAGCCCGATACGGCCGCGCTGTGCCTGGATTTCAAAGCGATGCCGGGAAACGGCTTCGAACTGACGTTTCAGGACGACGGGCGCGGGTTGGATCCGGACAAAGTCCGCGGCGTTGCCGTCGCCAGGGGGCTGGTCACCGAGGAGGACGCAAGCCGCCTGCGCGATCGTCAGGCCATCAAACTGATATTCAAATCCGGCTTTACCACGCTGGCCGATGGCGATGGCAATACCAAACACGGCAGCGGCATGTCGCTGGTGCGCCGCTATGTACACGAAGCGGGCGGCAAGATCGCGCTCGCCAGCGTCGTGGGCCAGGAGACCCGCTTCAAGGTGACGCTGCCCACGCTGGAAATGGCGAGCGATGCGCAAGTTGCCTGATGCGCTGCTTTTACCGCGGCGATAATACTTTTACCCGGCGATTCATTCCTTTACTGCGGCGATAATTCCACCAAGATTGCGCCCGCCTGAACCCGGTCCGTCAACCCGTAGGCGATTCGTGACACGACACCGTCGTAGGGCGCCGTGAGCGTGTGTTCCATTTTCATCGCCTCGACAGTCACCAATGGGGTGCCGCGAACGACTTGCTGGCCCGTGGAGACGTGCACCGCCACGATGGTGCCCGGCAGAGGCGTCAGCAGCGAACCTTGTTCTGCGCCCCCGGCAGCCAGCAGGGAATCGTCGGTGCGCACCAAGGTCAGCATCACGTGCCGTCCGTCGCAAAAGAAATGCAGCTTAGGATCCGCATCGAACACGCTGATCCTTCGCACCCGATCCTGGAATTCCACCTGTAGCGATTGGGCGCTGCGTGCCAGTACGCGCACCGTATATAGGTCCTCGCCCACCCGCCCCACATAGATGTCCGGCGCAGAGCACTCAACGCGAGCGCTGCCTTCCGCGAAACGCCAGGTCGTGCTTGGGGGCGCCGCCAGCCGCCAGCCGCTGGTATCGGCCCACAGCGCGTCGTTCGCCGTGTTCTTCGCCGCGCACCACACCGCCGCCAGAGCGATGTCGGCGTGCCCGGCCTGCGGCTCGCCGAACGATAATTGCGCGCGCCGCACCGGGAGAAAGTCGGTGCCCACGGCCCCGGCGCGAAACTCCTCATCGGCCAGCACGCTGGACAGCAGCGCCCGGTTGGTCGCCACCCCCGCGATCTGCACCTCGCTCAAGGCGCGGTGCAAAAGCTCGATGGCCGCGGCGCGCGATTCGCCCCAGGCGATGATTTTTCCCAGCATGGGATCGTAGTACGTCGATATCTCATCGCCCGCTTCGACCCCGGTATCCAGGCGCAGGCCCGGAACGCTTTCCGGCCAGCGCAGGTGCGTGATTTGCCCGACGCTCGGCAGATAGTCGCGCGCCGGATCCTCCGCATAGAGACGCGCTTCCACCGCGAAGCCGCGCCGGGCGATATCCGCCTGGGTCAGCGGCACCGGCTCGCCCTGCGCAATGCGCAACTGCCATTCGACCAGATCGATGCCGGTAATGAGCTCCGTGACCGGATGTTCCACCTGCAAGCGCGTATTCATTTCCATGAAGTAGAAGTTCTGAGCATCGTCAACCAGAAATTCCACCGTGCCCGCGCCGATGTAACCCACCGCTTGGGCGGATTTGACGGCTGCCTGCGCCATCGACGCGCGCACTTCGGCGCGCAGGCCCGGCGCCGGCGCTTCTTCGATGATCTTCTGATGCCGGCGCTGCACCGAACAGTCGCGATCGAACAGACTCAAAGTCTGTCCGTGCGAATCGGCGAAGATCTGCACTTCCACGTGCCGGGCCTTGGGAAAGTAGCGCTCCATGAGCAGGCGATCATCGCCAAAGGCCGTGCGCGCCAGACGTTGCGCCGATTCCACCGCAGCGGCCACCTCGGCGGCGGAATTGACCACCTGCATGCCTTTGCCGCCGCCTCCCGCGCTCGCCTTGATGATCAGCGGAAATCCGACGCGCGCCGCCTCCGCGGCCAGACGCTGCGGCGTTTGCTCATCACCGTGATAGCCCGGCGCCACCGGCACGCCCACGGCCGCCATCGCAGCCTTCGAGGCGCTCTTGGAGCCCATGGCCTTGATCGCCGAGGCAGGCGGCCCGACAAAAATCAAACCCGCATCGTGGCAAGCTTGCGCGAACTGCGCGTTCTCCGAGAGAAATCCATACCCGGGGTGCACGGCATCGGCGCCCACGCGTTTGGCCAGTGCGATCAGCTTGTCGATGTTCAGATAGCTCATCGCGGCCGCGGCGGGACCCAAATGGTAGGCCTCGTCCGCGACGCGCACATGTTGCGCATTTCGGTCGGCGTCCGAATACACCGCGATGGTCGTGACCCCCAGGCGCCGGGCGGTGCGCGCGATGCGGCAGACAATTTCTCCGCGGTTGGCCACCAGCAGTCGTCGGATCATGGCGCCACTCACATTCGGAACACGCCGAAGCGCGTGGCGGCGGTGTCCTGGGCGTGGGTCAGGGCAAGCGCCAGTCCCAGCACGCGCCGGGTGTCGAGCGGATCGATGACGCCATCGTCCCACAGCCGCGCGGAAGCATAGTACGGATGCCCTTGGCGCTCGAATTGCTCCCGAATGGGCGCCTTGAGTTTTTCTTCCTCGGCATCGCTGAAGGCATCCCCATTGCGCTCCAAAGCCTCTCGCTTGATGGTGGCCAGGACGCTGGCCGCCTGCTCGCCGCCCATGACCGAGGTGCGTGCGTTTGGCCACTGAAACAAAAAGCGCGGACCGTAGGCACGGCCGCACATGGCGTAGTTGCCCGCGCCAAAACTGCCGCCGATGACCACGGTGTACTTGGGCACCGATGCGCAGGCGACCGCAGTGACGAGTTTGGCCCCGTCCTTGGCAATGCCGCCCGCTTCGGCGGCCTGGCCCACCATGAAGCCCGCGATGTTCTGCAGAAAGACCAGGGGAATACCCTCGCGGCAGCACAGCTCGATGAAATGCGTGCCCTTCAGTGCGCTCTCAGAGAACAAAATGCCATTGTTGGCCAATATACCCACCGTGGTGCCATGGATATCGGCAAAGCCGCAAACCAGCGTGGTTCCATACAGCGCCTTGAACTCATCGAACCACGCACCGTCGACCAGGCGCGCAATGAGTTCGTGGACGTCGTAGGGCTTGCGGGAATTCTGCGGAATGATGCCGTACAGCTCGGCCGGGTCATAGGGGCTTTCCAGGCCGCTCGGCATGGAACCGGGCTGTCGCCACCCGCATCTTGGGCTTGGCCAGGCGCGCCACGGCGCGGCGCGCAAAAGCCAGCGCATGCGTGTCATTTTCCGCATAGTAATCGGTCACGCCGGAGCGGCGGCAGTGAACGTCCGCGCCCCCCAGGGATTCCGCATCGATCTCCTCACCGGTGGCCGCGCGCACCAACGGCGGGCCGCCGAGAAAAACGCGGCCTTGGTTGCGAACGATGATGGCGTGATCGGACATCGCCGGCACGTAGGCACCGCCCGCGGTACACGATCCATGCACCACGGCGATCTGCGCGATGCCCTGTGAGGAGAGCCTTGCTTGATTGAAGAAAATACGGCCGAAGTGATCGCGGTCCGGAAATACCTCATCCTGCCGCGGCAGAAATGCACCACCGCTTTCCACCAGGTAGATGCAGGGCAACGCGTTATCGCCGGCAATCTCCTGCGCCCGCAAATGCTTCTTCACGGTAAGCGGATAATAGGTGCCGCCTTTTACGGTGGGATCGTTGGCAACCACCATGCATTCGCGCGAGGAGACCCGTCCGATGCCGGTGATCAAGCCGGCGCCCGGCAGATCTTCGCCATATACCCCCTGCGCCGCGAGCGCCGACAGCTCGAGGAACGGGGAACCGGGATCGAGCAGCGCGGCAATGCGTTCGCGCGCCAGCAGTTTTCCGGCCTTGGTGTGCTTGTCGCGCGCGGCCACGCTGCCCCCTGCCGCATTGCGGCGCAGCGTGAGGCGCAGATCGTCGACCAACGACTGCATCGCAGCAGCGTTGGCGGCGAATTCCTGCGCGCGGACATCGAGCTTGGAGACTAATTTGGCCATTGGCTTTGTCGCCTTGAGCGTGGCAGAATTGTCGGACAGTCCGATTATCCAACGATCCTGAGCCCGTGACAATGGGGGTCGGTAAAAATGGCCAATTCTGCTTATCGCGAGTTCAACTTCGGTCTTGGCGAGGTGATCGATACCGTGCGCGATCAAGTGCGGCGCTTTGCGCAAGAGCGCATCGCACCGCGTGCCAGCGAAATAGACCGCAGCAACATCTTCCCCAGGGACTTGTGGCGCGAAGCCGGCGATCTCGGGTTGTTGGGGCTGACCGTGAGTCCCGAGCACGGCGGCGCCGGCCTGGGGTATCTCGCCCATACGGTCGCCATGGAAGAAATCTCACGCGCGTCGGCTGCGGTGGGCTTGAGCTACGGCGCGCATTCGAATCTTTGCGTAAATCAGCTGGCCCTCAATGCCACGGACGCCCAGAAGCAGCAATATCTGCCCAAGCTGCTCAGCGGCGAGCATGTCGGAGCGCTCGCCATGTCCGAGCCCGGCGCCGGCTCGGACGTGGTGTCGATGCAGCTCAAGGCCGTCCGCGAGGGCGACTGCTACGTGCTCGATGGCCGCAAGATGTGGATCACCAATGGTCCGGAAGCCGATGTGCTGGTGGTTTACGCCAAGACCCTGCCGGACGCCGGCGCACGCGGCATCAGCGCCTTCATCATCGAAAAGAGCTTCGAAGGATTCACGCCCGCGCAGAAGCTCGACAAGCTGGGGATGCGCGGCTCGAGCACCAGTGAGCTGGTATTCGATGGCTGCCGGGTTCCAGCCGCGAATCTATTGGGCACCGAGAATCAGGGCGTGAGCGTGTTGATGCGGGGCCTGGACTACGAACGTGTGGTGCTCTCCGGGGGTCCGCTCGGCATCATGGCGGCAGCGCTGGACGTGGCCGTACCGTACGTGCGCGAACGCAAGCAGTTCGGACAGGCCATCGGCACTTTCGAGCTGGTGCAGGGCAAGCTTGCGGATATGTACGCTGCGTTGAACGCCTGCCGCAGCTATGTCTACATGGTGGCCGGGGCATGCGATCGCGGTGACGCCACGCGCAAGGATGCCGCAGCGTGTATTTTGTTCTGCGCCGAGGCGGCCACCCGCGCCTCGCTGGATGCGATTCAATTGCTGGGCGGCAATGGCTACATCAACGATTACCCTACGGGGCGATTGCTGCGCGATGCCAAACTCTACGAAATCGGCGCGGGCACCTCGGAGATCCGCCGCATGTTGGTAGGCCGCGAGCTCTTCGGGGAAGCTTGATGGCCGATCTGTTCGTGCCGCTCGTTGACCACCCCGCCTACCGGCAAATTGCGAATTTGATCGAACAGCGCATCGTCGCCAGATCCTTGCGCACCGGCGACGCGCTGCCATCCGAGACCGATCTCGCGCGCCAGTTCGGCGTGAACCGCTCGACGATCCGGGAGGCGATTCGCGAACTGGAGACTCACGGATTGCTGGGGCGCGGACGCGGCGAGAAGCGCCTGCGCGTCACACGGCCTGAGCCCGGCAGCGTGAGTTCGGGTGTCAGCCGCGCGTTGGCTCTCCACGACGTCACCTTCATGGAGTTGTGGGAGGCCATGATGGCCATCGAGCCGGCCGCCGCCCAATACGCAGCGACGCGGCGCACCGCCGCTCAATTGCGGGGAATCACGCGCGCCAACGCCCGCTTCAACCGTGAGATCGCCGACACCGCCGCGGCCGTTTCCGCCGTCGTGGATTTTTTCACCGCGGTTGCCGGCGCCAGCGGCAACCAGGTGCTGGCGCTCTCGCAGGCCCCGCTCAACCTGTTGCTGGTGCCCGCGCTGTCGAGAATCATCGATCGCGTGCCGCAGGCTGGTGCGCGCATTCAGGCAGCACAGGGCAAGATCATCGATGCCATCAAGCTCAAAAAGAGTGAGCAAGCCCGGAACTGGATGGAAAAGCACATTCGCGATTTCAAGCGTGGCTACGAACTGGACAAGCCTTAAAGGTGACTTAAAGGTGCCTTAAAGGTGCCTTAAAGGTGCCTCAAAGGATCTTTGGCCGATTATACAGTCCCGGGCACGGCTCACGCCGCACTGGGAAGATACTACTGTCGCGGCCGCCGGCCTGCGTGTCCGCGAACGACGAGCAGAACTCCCGTGACCAGCATGATATCCAGCCAATCCATGGAACCACCGCCGCCCCCACCGCCGCCACTTCCGGTACTGCTTGCGCCGGCGCTGACGGCCGTCGTCACCGTAAGTGCGGCGGTCGCTGCCACCGTATTGCCGCCGGCAGGACCGGTCATGAGGGCGTTGCTTGCGAAGGCAGTGGTGTAGGTACCCTCGCTCGCGCTCTGCACGCTGAACGCAATGTTGCAGCCGCCATTGGCGGGAATATTGGCCCCGCTCAGCGTCACGCTGCCGGTCGTGCTGCTCAGCGACATGGCACCGCCTGTGCAAGACGTCGACAGCCCCGGTGAAGCGGCCAGAACAAGATTGGCCGGCAGCGGGATCGTGATGGCCGACTGCGTCAAGAAAAATGGATTGGAATTGTTCAACGTCAGCGTGAATGCCGAGGCGGCATTGACGGCGACGCTGGCCGGCGAGAACGCGGCGCTGAGCGTCGGCGCTGCCGGCGTAACGGTCATGTCGGTGATACAGGCCGAGGCGGCGGTACCGGCGATCGCCGGCGCCGCGCTGGTCGCGCCGCTCGCCGTGAAATTGACGACGGCCGTATCCGTGTTGCCGGCCGAATCCTTCACCACGAGCGTCAAGGTTCCCGCGCCGCCGGACATGATATTCACCGCGGAGCTCGCCGCACCGGAAACAATCTGCACCGCGCCCGTGCCGGTCCACGCGTAGGACGCAATTGTGGCACCGCAAGCGGCAGCGCTGCCGCCGGCATCGATGGTTGCGCTTCCCACGGTAAAGCGCGCCGGTATCGTCACCGCCGCAATCGGATTGAGCGCTGCCTTGACGGCGCTCAGGGCGTTCACCATCCCCGCGCCGCAGGTAGCTGCGGTGCAGGCACATTCGGCGCTCGATGTGGAGCCTGCCACGCACTGCGCCAACCCCGTCGGCTGCGGAAACGGCGTTGCGCTCGCCTTGATGCGCGCAATGAGCTGGGGCGGCGTGAGGTTTGCGTTCGCAGCACGCATGAGCGCGGCAACGCCGGAAACGATGGGCGCGGAAAAGCTGGTGCCGAGATTCGAATTTGTCTGATCCGTGTACGAATTGGTTCCGGGGACGGTCGCCCCTTCGTTCACGGTGGTGTCGATGGAACGTAGGCAGGGGTTGCCGAGATTCACGCAGTTGCCGGCGGGCGCCGCGATACCGACCTCGGGACCCAAGCTGCTGTAGCCGACTTTGGTGCCGACGTTTCTCAGTCCGGCGACCGCCAGCACGCCGGGGCAATTGGCGGGTATGTCGACCGGACCGCTTTCATTGCCTGCGGATGCCACCACCAGCACGCCCATGCCGGTGAGTGTGGTAATCAGATTCGTATAGTCCGAAGTACAGGCGCTGCCCGTGCCGCCGAGACTCAGATTGATGATATCGGCAGGATACGGATTGTCCGGCACACCGCTTACCGGCATGCCCACAGCCCATTGAATGCCGGTGATGATCTCGGAGTCCAACCCGCCGCATTTGCCCAATGCACGCACCGGCAGCAAGTATGGATTCCAAGTCATGCCGGCAATGCCGGCATCGTTGTTGGTGACGGCGCCGAGCACGCCCATGACCCGCGTGCCGTGCCAAGAGCTGTTCCCCACGCTGCAGTTCTTGCTCGGGAATACCGTGGTGTTGGCAAGGTCGGTGCTGTCGATCCAATCACCGGGATCGGAAGGATCGGGATCCCAACCATCCCCGTCGTTGGCAACTAAAAACGTGCCCAACGGGTTGCCGTTGGCGGCGTCCACATCTTCACCGACAAAATCATAGCCGGGCAGCAAGCGGCCCCCGAATCCGGCGCGCAGCAGGTCAGGGTGGTCGAATCGAACACCACTGTCGACATCGGCAATGACGGTGCCGGAGCTGCCCTTGGTGATGTTCCAAGCGGAAACCGCGTCGGTGGCCGCGGCGTCGCTGGTGGGCGTGAGGGTGCTCGGCGTCTGCATGTACCACTGTCCGGTAGCCGTGGCGGTCGGAACGAACAAGGGATCATTGGGGATTGCGTGCGGATAACGCCTCGCGTCGACGTCGGCGAACGCCACCGAGGGATCCGCTCTCAGCTGTTTGAGCACCGCATCGACATCGGCGCCGTAGAAGGTCTTTTGCAAAAACACGACGTGCATGCTCGGCGTGAGCTGGCGCGATCGCGACACCGCGATGCCGGTTCGCTGACTCAAGCTGCGCACATCCGCATCGGAAGTCTGCGCCTGGGTGACGTTGACGATTTGCGCCTTGGAGCGCGAGCGAATGGCCCGGGTCATCGTGTGGCCCGGGGTGGCCCGAAACCCGACGACCAATCGGCTGGCCTGCGGCCCAATGTCGACCGGATGCGAACGCACCGGGTTCCATTCTGAGCTCGCGGCCGCTGCGGCTGCGGCCGATCCCAAGGCCAAGCCCAAGGCCAAGGCCAGAAACCCGGCAATCGCGGGCTTGAGGAGTGCAATTCTGATTTGTCTCATGGAACAGGAGCCTAGCAACTAAAGGAGGGCCAAAATGCGAACCAGGACCGTAAACTTAAGCTAAATCAGGGCCGAGTGGATCGGCCGCGTGCGACAAAGCGCGCAGGAGCCTGAGCTGCATCCGAGCCTCGGTCACCTGATCCCCACCTGCGCAGCGACCTCCCGGCGCGGTAGAATGCGGCGATCAAATAACCGCATTTCGAAGGGGCGTTGCAATGACATATGACAATCGGCAGTTCTACATCGATGGTGCATGGGTAGATCCGGTCGAGCCGAAGGAACTGAAGGTCATCAATCCCGCTACCGAGGAAGTCGCCGGCGTCATCTCCATGGGAAGCGGGAAGGATGTCGACCGGGCGGTGATGGCGGCGCGGCGCGCATTCGACAGCTACTCGCGCACGACGCCCGCCGAGCGCCTCGCGCTCATGGAACGTATGCTGGCTGCCTACAAGGCTCACTACGACGAAATAGCGCAGGCCATGACCGTGGAAATGGGCGCACCCATGACGCTGTCGAAAGGCGCGCAGACCCGGATCGGCGTGGGCCACATCAGCGCCATGATCGATGTGCTGAAAACTTTCAAATTCGAGGAAACGCGCGGCACGGTTCGCCTGGTGCAGGAGGCGGTCGGCGTTTGTGCATTGATCACGCCGTGGAACTGGCCGATGAATCAGGTGGCGGCCAAGGTCGTGCCGGCACTGGCTGCCGGCTGCACCATGGTGCTCAAGCCTTCGGAATACTCGCCCTTCAGCGCCGTCATCTGGGCCAAGGTCATGCATGAGGCCGGCGTCCCGGCGGGTGTCTTCAATCTCATCAATGGCGATGGCCCAAGTGTCGGCGCACCATTGTCGTCGCACCGTGAAGTCGACATGGTCTCCTTCACGGGATCCACGCGCGCGGGCACCGAGGTGGCCAAAAATGCGGCGGCGTCGGTCAAGCGGGTGCACCAGGAACTGGGCGGAAAATCGCCGAACGTCTTGCTGGATGACGCCGACTTCGAGCGGGCCGTCAAACAGAGCGTGCTGCATGTCTTCCAGAATTCCGGACAATCCTGCAATGCGCCGACGCGCATGTTGGTACCGGCCGCCAAATTGGCCGAAGTCGAAGCCATCGCAAAGCGCGTCGCGGAATCCGTGATCACGGGCGATCCGTCTTCTGAGAAGACGAACCTTGGGCCCGTGGTGTCGAAAGTGCAATTCGAACGCGTCGCAGGCTACATCGCCAAAGGCATCGCCGAGGGTGCAAAGGTGGTCATCGGCGGTTCAGGAAGGCCCGATGGACTCACCAAGGGCTACTTCGTCAAACCCACGATATTTTCAAATGTGCGCAATGACATGACCATCGCGCGCGAGGAAATCTTCGGACCCGTGCTGTGCATTCTTCCCTATGAGAGCGAAGAACAGGCGGTGCAGATCGCGAACGACACGCCGTATGGACTCGCCGCCTATGTCTGGTCCCAGGACAATCTGCGCGCGCGGCGGGTGGGCGCACGGATCCGGGCCGGCCAGGTGACCTTGAACGGCGCCTCCGGCAATATGAACACGCCGTTCGGCGGCTTCAAAATGTCCGGCAATGGACGCGAGTACGGCGAGTTTGGATTGCGTGATTTCCTGGAGCTCAAGGCGGTGATCGGAGTCGACGCCGCTTGAGTCCGGCGGGCCAGGAGCCTGTCCGGGTATTCCGCGTGAGCCGCATTGGCAGGAGGGAGGAGCGGATGCAAGCTCCGGACAGGCGCCGGGGTGATTGACCCCGTTCTACGTCTGGAGAACGTCGGCAAGCGCTTTTCCAAGGATCGGCCCGCGATCTTCGAGGGCGTCGATCTCGAACTTCGCAGCGGCGAATATCTTGCCATCATGGGTGAGTCCGGTGTCGGCAAGTCGACGCTGCTCAACCTGTTGGCGGGACTCGACACGCCCGATGAGGGCCGCGTGGTTCTGGAGGGCGTCGATCTTGCCACGCTGGACGATGACGCCACGACGTTGCTGCGACGCCGCGCGGTCGGTTTCGTTTTCCAGGCCTTCCATGTGCTGCCCTATTTGTCGGTCGAACAAAATGTAGCGCTTCCCTTGGACCTGCTTGGGGTCGCCGGGCCGGAGCGCGGCCGGCGCACGCAGGAAATGTTGGTCGCGGTGGGAATCGAGGCCCTCGCCCAACGGCATACCAGAGAACTCTCGGGCGGCGAGGTACAGCGCGTTGCCATTGCGCGGGCCCTGGTGCATCGACCCCGATTGGTGCTGGCTGACGAACCGACCGGCAACCTCGATACGCGCAGCGCCGCGCAAACCCTCGCCCTGCTGCGCGCACAGGTCAAGGCGAATGCCGGCGCCGGCATTCTCATTACTCACTCGAGAACTGCGGCGGAAACCGCCGATCGCATCGTCGTGCTCGATGCGCGCGGACTCAAAGCCCTGGAATCGGCATGAGCAGCGCAGGCTCGTACGGAATTTGGCGGATATTGCTGCTGGCGCAGATGCGCGAGCAGCCCACGCGATTCCTGGTAACCGTGCTGGCCCTGGCGTTGGGAGTAGCCTTAGGATCCTCTGTTTACCTGGTCAATACCTCTGCGCTCAATGAATTCGGCCTGGCCACCAAACGCTTGGTGGGAGAGGCCGACATCGTGGTGCGCGGTCCGCGCGAAGGTTTTTCCGAACAGCTGTTCGTGGATCTGGCGCGCAACGCGTCGGTAAGCGCGCTGAGCCCGGTGCTGGAACTGGACGTGGCGCTCTCCGGCCGCAAAGACACGCTCAAGGTGCTGGGATTGGACCCCTTCAGGGCAGCCGCTCTGCAACCGGCCATCATGGGCGAGATCGGCGAGGGTGTGTTTCAGCTGTTCGATCCCGGCGCGATTTACTTGAGCAGCGCCGCCGCGCAACAGCTGAAGCTTCGGCGCGGCGACCTGCTCCAAGTCACCGTCGGCAGTTCGGCCAAGACGCTGCACGTGCTCGGCATCCTGGCGCAGGGCACCTATCCGCAGCCGCTCGGTGTCATGGACATCGCCTCTGCGCAATGGGTTTTCAACGCCGTCGGCCGCTTGAATCGCATCGACGTGCGGCTCGCGCCGGGCACCGATGTGGATTCTTTTCGCCGCGCTCTCGGCGCCACGCTTCCCGCGGGGATTCTTGCCATAGCACCGCAAGTCGAACGCGACCGCGCGGTCACGGTGACCAAGGCATACCGGGTGAATCTGAACATGTTGGCGCTGGTCGCGCTGTTTACCGGCGCCTTCCTGGTTTTCTCCACGCAATCGCTCTCGGTGTTGCGCAGACGCCGGTCACTTGCGCTGCTGCGCGCGCTCGGAGTGACGCGCAGCCAATTGCGCAACGCCCTGCTCGGCGAAGGACTCACCTTGGGCGCCCTAGGCTCGCTGCTCGGCGTGGTTTTCGGCATTCTCATCGCTGCGGCGATCTTGAAATTCCTCACCGCCGATCTTGGCAACGGCCAATTGCGCGCGGCCGGCGCGTCCCTGCGCACGGCGCCGCTGCAAATGTCGGCGTTCTTCGCGATCGGCATCGTGGTCGCCGGTATCGGCGCATGGATACCGGCACGCAACGCCGCCGGTCAATCGCCTGCGCGCGCGTTGAAAGGCGGCGACAGCGACTACCAAGCAGTGGCAAGAACCGGCTGGCGCTCCGGTGTTGCAATGATGGTCCTGGGGTCGGCTCTGGCTTGGCTGCCGCCGGTCGGCGGACTGCCGGTGTTTGGTTACGCGGCGATCGCCGCGCTCCTGCTGGGCGCGGTCTTGCTGGTGCCTGCGGTCACTCAGAAGGGCTTGGGATGGGCGCCGCGAACCCATCGCATCGTCCTGGACACCGCGGTATCCCAGCTGCGGGAAAACGTTAGCCTGTCCGCGCTCAGCCTGGCCTCCATCATCGTGAGTTTCAGCCTGATGGTGGCGATGGCCATCATGATCTATTCATTCCGAGTCTCGTTCGATCATTGGCTGGGCAAACTCTTGCCCGCGGACATGCAGCTGCGCGAACCGTTCGGCAACGACACGGCATTTTGGTCCAAAGAGGATCAAGCGAAGCTCGGTGCGGTGAACGGCATCGCTCGGGCGGAATTTCGAAAAACCCGGCAAGTGTTCCTGGATCCTGCGCGAGCGCCGGTCACCTTGATTGCTCGCGGGACCAATGACGGCAGCGCCGCCGCCGAGCTGCCGCTGATCCGCAGTGTACCGGTCAAGCCCGACGAAACAGCCCCGGCGGCTTGGATTTCGGAGGCGCTGCAGGATCTCTACGGCTACAAGATAGGGAATGCGCTGGAAATTCCCCTGGCGGGCCGGCCCCATAAATTCTTGATTGCCGGTGTGTGGCGCGACTACGCACGACTGTCAGGGTCAATCGTCGTCTCCAGGCAGGCGTACACAGCCGCCACCGGCGACGAGACCGCCAATGAAGGTTCTCTGTGGTTGAACACGGGGGCCGATGCCGATGCCGCCGCGGGGCAGTTGCGACAAGCGGTGGGTAATGGCGATGCCCTGGAGATCACCACCAGCACAGCGCTGCACGAGCGCTCGCTGCAGATATTCGATCGCGCCTTTGCCATTACCTATGCGCTCGAGGTCATTGCAGTCATCATCGGACTCACCGGGGTAAGTTTCGCGGCGAGCTCAACCGCCCTCGCCCGCCGCGCGGAGTTCGGCATGCTGAGACACGTCGGCATGCTGCGCAGACAAATCGTCGGCATGCTGGCCGATGAGGGGATTCTGACCAGTGCCTTCGGCGTGGTCTATGGCCTCGGTCTCGGCGTCGCATTGAGCTTGGTGCTGGTCTACGTCATCAATCGGCAGTCCTTCAATTGGAGCATCGATTTGGCCGTGCCCGTGTGGCAATTGGCATTGCTGAGCGCCGCATTGGTCGCCGCCGCCGCCGTCACTGCCGTTTGGAGCGGCCGCGCCGCGCTCAGTCAGGACGCCGTGCGCGCCGTGCGTGAGGACTGGTGAGAAAAGCACTCCTGCTGCTGGCCGCTTGCCTGCTCGCGGCGCTCGCTGCCGCGAGTACCCGGTATGCGCCGGTGTCGGCGGGACAACCCCTGCGGTTTCCCCAAGACCTGGGCAGCCATCCGCAGTTTCGCACCGAATGGTGGTACGTCACCGGCTGGCTGACCACCGAACACGGCGAGTCTCTGGGATTTCAGATCACCTTCTTTCGGACCAAGCCGGACATCGAGGAAGACAATCCCAGCGCCTTCGCGCCGCGCCAACTCTTGGTGGCGCATTGCGCCCTCAGCGATCCGAAGCGCGGTCGTCTCTGGCAGGACCAAAGAATCAGGCGTGCCGGCTTGGGACTTGCCGCGGCCGGCGAAGGCGACACCAATGTCTGGATCGATACTTGGTCCTTGCGGCACGCCGATCGAACCTATACCGCGAAGATCGATGCGGACGAATTTTCCTTCGATCTTTCGCTCGCCGAAACGCAGGCCATGTTGATCAATGGAGATCACGGCGTCAGCCGCAAGGGACCTGAGCCGCAGGCGGCGAGCGACTACTACAGCCTGCCGCACATGCGGGTGGCGGGAGTCATCGCGCGTCACTCAGCCAAGGATCGGGTTACCGGCGAGGCCTGGTTCGACCACGAGTGGTCCAGCGAGTATCTCGACCCTGAAGCCGCGGGCTGGGATTGGATCGGCATCAATTTCAGCGACGGCGCCGCGCTTATGGCATTTCGAATTCGCGGCCTGACCGGGCAGCAGCGTTGGGCCGGCGGGACGTTCCGCAGCGCCGAGGGCGCAACCAGCGTTCTCGAACCCGGCGACGTGGACTTCCATGCGGGCCGGCGCTGGCTATCGCCGCGCACCGGCATTGTCTATCCCGTCGAGTGGACGGTGCGCGCCGCAGCGCGCGAGATCAAGCTGCGGCCCCTGCTCGACGATCAGGAGAATGACACGCGGTTATCGACCGGCGCCATCTACTGGGAAGGCGCAGTGAAAGCTTACGAGAAGGACTCTCTCGTGGGTCGCGGTTACTTGGAATTGACGGGGTATGGGGAACGCTTGAAATTGCGCTGAGCATCGCCACCGGGATGACTTTCCTCTGAGCAGATCCGCGGGTGGCGCGACAGCGCGACAGCGCGACAGCGCGACAGCGGGACAGCGGGGCCACCGGATACTTCGATCTTGCTTCCCACCATCAGTCAGGAATGTCTCAATCTTTTTTTGTGACCTTAGCCTCGAAAACCTCTGCGTGGTAGCTGGTGTGCTTCCAGCCGCGGGGTAAGGGAAGCAAGCGATCGCGCATGAAGCGCGATCCGAATTGGATCTCGCCCACTTCCATTCCATGGCGATGAACCAATTGGCGCAATAGGCGCGCGCAAATCCAAACAACATGCTCCGGATTGTTCAGAACCTCTTTGTGCAATGCCGCCTTCACAATATTTCGCCAGTACCAAGGATTGGGAGTGGATATCAGCAATCGGCCATGCGGTCTCAAATGCTTCTTGCAGCTCGAGAGAAAACCGTTGAGGTCTCCAAGATGCTCGATGATATCGCCGGCGACAATGACATCGAAGGAACGCCCCAAGTCGAAATTCTCTGCGTCGGCGAGAATTACGTCAAAACCCTGCGCCTTGAGAACTTTCACTCCCTCCTGGTGTAAATCCAGACCGACGACACTCCTGGCCACAGCTTTGACGGCCTTATGCACCCAGTAGCGGCTGTTGTAGGCTTGCGGATCGTGTTGGACGCAGCCGACGTCGAGCACATCCTTGTCCCTGCAGTATTTCACCATGAATGCAATCTTGTGATCACCGAACGCGCTGTCGCCGTAATAGCGAAGGTCCTGGGTCAAACTAGCGCCTTCCAACACCCGTACTCTAGGTTCTGTAGCTGCCATGTCCGCCTCTCCAACCAAATCCCGAGGTACTACGTCTTGAACATCCCACGCAGCCGATTGAGTCTGCGGCGCCAGAAAAACGACAAGAAATGCCGATGCGAATGGCGATCGGATCGCAGAATCCGCAACAACTCCGGGAATATCCCGCCGTGCATCAAGTAACTTTTGCGCTGCTGTTGGTTGCTGGTGCGCAGGTGCTCGAGCCACGGTGCCTTGTGGATGTGCTTGCTCATTTTCACCGGCGTGGTGTACTGCAAAATATATGCGAGTCTGGATGAGGCTGTTTTGTTGCCGAAGGCGCCGTGCACCGTCAGGCCGTGGTGAATGATCATGGCACCCGCCGGAATGGGACGCACCGCCGCAGTCTGCGGATCGAAACCCTGGTAACACTCGATGGTGTTGGCGTCCTTCCCTCCGCCGTGCAAGCGATGCGGCAGCAATCCTAAAAGGTGCGATCCGGGGATGTATGCCATGGCACCGTTGTCGAGCGTGCTTTCGGTGATCGCGATCCAGATGCTCAATTCGTTATAGTCGAAGCCCGGCTCGCGGAACGCCTCGTCCTGATGCCACGGAGTGGGATGGCCACGGTGGCTGGGTTTGAAGATCGCGTGATCGCCGGCAAATTCGGCATCGGCGCCCAAAAGTTGCCGCGCCGTGGCCAGGGCGGTATTTCGATACGACAGTTTCCGCAACTCCCTGGCGTACATCGATGGCTGCAACACACTGGGCGAGGTCATGTCCCCGGCGCCGTCCTTGGCGGTCAGATCAAGATTCCTGCCTTCGCTGCGCCGCTCTCCGCCGACAATCATGCGCATCAGGATGTCGCGGCACCACTCCAGCTCAGCCGCAGGTATCTGCGGTTTCTCGATGACGAGAAATCCCAGCCGGCGGAATTCATCTACTTGTTCTGCGGTAAGCGGCTGTTCCAAAGATTTATGTCCGAGTGATCTTCAGATTCATGTCCGAGTGATCTTCGATCAACGATCGGCAGAAAGTCCTACAGAAATGCCGCGCGTCGTGTGCGATATCATAACCCAGCGTCTTCATGTTATAGCTTGTCGCTTTCGTGCGAGTTGACATTAATAGACATTCCAGAGGCGGCGCGCGCCGCGGAACAGAGAGAGTGAGAGTATGTTGCACCGATATCCCGTGATTGCCGTTTGCCTGTTGGTGTTGGTCTTCCCTGCAGCGCAGAGCATTGCCGATGCGTTGCGTTCAAATTCGGGCACCAGAGGTGGCGATCCCTGCCTGCCATTCACCATGCCCGCCTCGGACGCCCTGTTCAGTTCCCCAAAAAAGGTGTTCGCGCATTATTTTTATCCATTTCCAGTGTCGGTGGGGAACAAACCGGCGTCAGACGATTACTACAACCGTAACTACCTGAACCCTAAGGGCGAGAACGGAAAGTGGGCGTCGAAAGGTGGGTTTTTGCGCCAGCGGCCGCTGCCTGTCGGCGTCAATTCCGCGCATAACTGGCAGTTGTCGAATATGCAGCACGAGGTACGGCTGGCGATGGCCCGCGGCATCACCGGTTTTACTTTCGACGTTTTGTCGGCCAAGGAAGCCGCCGGCGCAGACTCGCGTCTGCAGATGCTGCTGGACGCGGCCCACAGCGTTGATCCGCGCTTCAAGATACTCGTCATGCCCGACATAGCTGCCCTGAAATCCGATGCCGACGCAGTGATCAGCAGTATCGCCACCGCGGCAGCCAGCCCCGCGGGCTACCGCCTCGATGATGGTCGGCTGGTGGTCACAGCCTTCAATGCCAGCGCAAATTCGCCGGATTGGTGGACCTCCGTTTTCGCGCAGCTCAAGACCCGCGGCATTACGGTTGCCTTCGTTCCCACATTTTTGGGCTGGAAGGCTCAAGCGGCCGCATTTGCGCCGATCAGTCATGGATTTGCCGATTGGGGCACCGCCACCGCAAGCGTGTCGCAGAGTTTTAAAGGCGATGTGGATACGGCGCACCAGAGTTACGGAAAGATATTCATGATGCCGGTCGATCCCCAGCAATACCGTCCGAAGGATTCGATTTATTGGGAGGCCGGAAACAGCGCGACCTTCCGCAATGCCTGGATGAGTGCCATCGATGGGAATGCCGAATGGGTCCAACTGGTCACTTGGAGCGATTTTTCGGAATCCAGTCAACTCGAGCCCTACACCGATGCGACATTGCGCACGGATATCGGCACCGGCTTCTACGATCTGAACGCTTTTTACGCTACATGGTTTTTAACGGGTAATCCGCCGCCCATCACCCATGATGTGCTGTATTTTTTCTACCGCCGCGAACCGACCGATGCCGCGGGCCCGGCACAATCGGCACCCAATAAAGTGACGAATAGCACCCCTGAGAACGATGTAGAACTGCTGGCATTTCTAACCGCGCCCGGAGATCTGAAAATCACGATCGGTGGCCATACCTCGGTGCAACATGCGCCTGCGGGCATCACATCCTTCAAGGTGCACACAGCGCCCGGCACACCCGTCTTTGCGCTGGATCGCGCCGGCTCGGTCGTGATCTCCTTCCAGGGACCCATTCAAATATTCGGCAGCGGCGGCCTTCCTTCGGGTGTGATCGACATGACCTATTGGAGCGGAAGCGCATCAAAGGCAGGAGTTTGTGCGCTTTGAGCGCTCCTGTAATACAGGACTTGAAGCGCTTCAGGCTGCCGCCGGATTTTCGCGGCCGATCCGGTCTCGTCGTACAGCTATGGTGGTTCGTTCAAACCGTATTCTTCCGCGGCTCGCCCCAGGTGATGTACGGATTTCGGCGCTGGCTTTTGCGCCTGTTCGGTGCGCAGATCGGCAAAGGCGTCATCGTCCGCCCCAGCGTTACGATTCCTTATCCATGGAAGCTGCAAATTGGCGACCATTCTTGGATTGGGGATCACGCGGTACTGTACTGTTTTGCAAACATTACAATCGGCAAGAATGTCGTCATCTCGCAAAAGACTTATCTATGTGCCGGAACCCACGACTATCGTTCGCCGGGCTTCGACATCCAAGCATTCCCCATCGTCATCGAAGACGAAGCATGGCTTGCGGCGGACGTGTTCGTCGCGCCGGGCATCACCGTGGGCAGGGGTGCGGTGGTCGGCTCGCGCAGCTCCGTATTCGGCGATCTTCCGGGCATGATGGTCTGTGTCGGATCTCCTGCGCGCCCTGTCCGCGCCAGGCTAGGAGGCTCCTAGAATTCTCCTAGAATCCTTTCAGAGCATCATTGTTGTTGACTCTCGCCATAGCGGAAAAATCGATAGGCGACGTTGACGCTGCCGGTAAAGTCATTGAATTGAAATGCCGGAACATTCGAGTCGCGTTTTGCATAGGCCGCGGTGAAGGTCAGCGCGATCGCGCGGATGGGCGTGTACACCACATTGACGGTCTCGCTGGTCGCGCTGTCGTGCCGGGCTTGCCCGATAATATTTATGGGTATGAGACCTACGGGTATGAGACCGATGGGATTCGCGCCGACATAGGCGTTCGTGTCGTGCGCCACGGTGGCCGACACCGTGACTTTTTCCGACGGGGTCCACTGGGGCGTGATGCTCTGCCCTTTGTCGACGAAGTAGTCGGTCTGCGACGTCAAATCCGCGGCGAGTTGTTGCCATGCGCCAAACAGCAGTTGGGTCTTCGGAGTCGGTTGCCATTGCAATGCGGCACGCCAAACCTCCCCTGAAAAACTGCCTATGGCCGTGCTGGGGTAGTCGCGCTTCAAATACCCGGCGCTGGCATCGAAAATCGTCTTTTCGGACAGTACATGCCTGAAAAGTATCCGCGCCCTTTCTTCTCGATAGTCCGGATTGAACGCCACGCCATTCAATATCGCGCTATTGGGAGTCCGCGAATCATTGTAGCGGTAGTCGAAGCCTATGCGGTTCAGTTCCGTGGTGAAGTCAACTCCGCCCTCGCCACCCTTGGAGGTCGAATTGTTGAAGTTGGCCTGCGGCGAGGACACTGAAAACGTGGTACCGAGCAGGCCGCCGAATATCCCCCACCGCGGGCCTATCTGATAACGCAGGGAACCAAAATAATCCGCTCTGTTTATGATGTCTTGCGAGTACACCTCTACGTTTACGAATCCGCCGAGCAATCTGGAGTAGTCGGCGCCCAGAGTGCCCGACAGCACGCCGGCCACGTCCCAATTCCACGCAACGCGGTCAGTGGATGAAACATTGTCAAGGTCCGAGTTTCTAAAGAATCGATTGTCGTCGACCCGCAGGTTCACATCGACGCTTTGTCGCGCACCCGTAAGCCATTCGCCGTCGAGCCCTCCGGTTACGGTGTCGATCGAATCATGACGGCTGGGATTGCGCCCTATGGCCGGGAGTGCCGTCAGATCGGTGACGTTGGAGGGCAACCGATAGATATTGTCGTCGTAGGTGTAGGTGTCGCCGACCGACAAGATCAGCCGATCGGTGCGCTGCGCAGAGTGGGTTTCCTCCGATGGGCGAAAGCGCGATATCCAGTGGATCTTTGTATTCAATGGCGCTGCCCATCGAAGTCGATGCCCCGGCGGTCATTGCCAACGCGAACGGAATCCGGCAAGGGTATTTTTTCACGGAGTTATTCTCGCGGGTTCATGCATGCCCTGCATATAAGCCAACAAATCATCCAGCGCCAGTTTGCCTGCGCTACGGACTCGTTGGGCTTGCTGCATGGAATTGCGTTTGGCTGCTGCCAACGCAGACCGATCATCATTGAATTTCGCGATGTGCGCCGCCGCCGATTCCACCATGTGTTCGCGGGTAAAGGCGAGACCGCCGCCGTTGCGCAACATTTCCGCAATGGCCCCCCGATCGCACGCGATGACATGCACCCCCTGGCGCATGGCCTCGTAGATGACCAGCGGTTCAGCCTCATTGGCGTAATTCGTCGGGAACAAAAACACATCCAATTGACGATAAAACTGCTCCTTTTGTCCACCGTACACCGGCCCCACGTACTCGACATCGCTGGCGGCACCGAGCAGCGTCGTCGAAGGTTTTCCGCGCATCGGGCGCCAACGGACCTGCGATATGCGCTCGATATTCAACGCCGCATTGATTCAATTTCTCCAAAATGCCGAAGAATTCGACGATGCCCTTCTCGAAGGTGATGTTCGACAAGAACCCCAACTGCAGCGGCGCAGCATCATTGCCGACGGCGCGCGCATCGTCATCCGAGTCGTAGAAGGCCGCATTCGACAACACGATGATCGTGGCCGAATTCAAGCCATAAGCCCGCACCAGTGCCTGACCCATGTGGGGACTCAGTGCGATATGCGTTGCGTTGCGCACCAGCGCGAAGAAGCATCGGTTGAGCCATGAGGGGGAATTGATATAAACGAAACTATGATGATGTACGAAAATCGGCCGCCGAAACAGCTTGCCGATGAGCACATAGATCAAATCGATGAACTGGCCGCGGCCGCCGGACAGCGCCAGGTACAGGATGAGGTCGCGTCGCGCCAGGCACGCGCCGAAATACCTTGCCGGATAGAGGAGCTGCAGCAAGGCGCCCCACGCACGAGCGTGCAATTTCGGCGCCCGGTTGAACACCTCTACCGGCATTCTCGTTCTCAGGCGCTCCAGCATCAGCGCGCACACGCTCGAAAAGCCGTTGACGGGAGGCGGCAGCGGCCCGACAAATGCCACACTACGCCTCACTCGTGATCCGCCGCGGCAGGCATCAAGACACCATCGTGGGACGAGCACCCATTCTTCCGCCGACCCGGCGCCGCTCCCCGAATCTCGCGGACAGCAGTGCGGAGGCGAAACAGAAAGCCAAAAACGCCGCGCATGCGAATCCCAGTGCAATCATCAGCGAGCCGCGCAATATGATCATCAAGAACACCGACGCGTAGGTGGCCAATGGAAACGCAACCCAGCCTCCGCGCCGCTGAACGAGCCGGTTCAGAAACACGACGAACCAGGCCATCGCCAGCGCATAGGCGATCACACCTGCCGGCCCAAAGTCCAAGTAGCCTTCCGCAACCAAGGGTGCGGACAGATTCGTGAACCACATGCTGTAGTTCGCTATCAAGTATTGGGCCAAAAATATGCCCGTTGCCAGCGGCTTGCCGCCCCATATCGAACTCGGCACGAAGAAAAGCAGGGCACCGAGCAATTGATGGCCCCACTGCATGCCGTGCACTTTTGCGATCTCCACGGCCGTGTAGATGTTGGCCCATGAGTCATAGTTGATCGAAAAATAGTGATCCGCGATTTGGTCGGAGAATTGGCTGAGCGACAGGCCGCTCAATGTTTGTGCATGATTGTGCGTGAATACGACAATCGCCGGGAACACCAAAACCATGCCGCTCACCAGCAACAGCAGACGCCTGCTGTGGATGGCGAACCAGTTGTAAAACAGCACCAGCAGCAGCGCGATGTATACCGGCCCGATGGCATTGCGTTTCTCGGTGTACGGATTCTCCGTGATCATCACCAAGACGAGCAGCAGCAGCAGCACGCAGACGCGGCTGAACAATACTTTGCGGCCCGATCGGACCGTTTCATTCAGAAGGATCAAAAGGGTCGCGGAAGGAACGAACAGCAGAAACCTCTGCACGACCAGCGATGCCGGCGTAGCCGCCACGGCGTTCTCCACCTGGGCATAGGCGTGCGGGGCCGCCACGATCACGACGATGAGGCAGACGGCGAGAGCCAGTCCGACCCCGCCCGCCGTAAACTCCTGCCGGGCCTCCTCCGGCGCGGAGTCGCCGGGATCACGCGGTATGGAGCCGGTTGCCGGGCCGGCCGGCGGTTTTTCGCTGCGCCTGCTCAAGAACTCGTAAAAAAGCGTAAATGCAATCATAAAGAGCGCGCAAACCAGATTCGTCACCGCGACTCCGTCCACGGTGACCGTAGATGTATTGATGAGATGCTGCGGCATATCGATCAGCTGGACCTTGGGTGCCAGATCGAGAAACAACCAATTGAAAATGAAAACCACGATATCCGCCGGGGAACCGGCGGTCTCGCGCACGCCAAACCGCAACTGGATCAGCAGCGCGATGGTCACCACCACGCTGGAAAGAATGAATTCCATTCCTGCCGAGGCCAGGCTGTTGATGAACACTATTTCGATCAGCACGATCACCAGCGCCAGCAGTATGCGCAGACTCGGGATGTTGATCGTTTTCTTCGTCTTCATCGTTTGCCGTACCTGAGCGCTCCGCCAAGCACGGCCGTCAGTGCTCAATGCTCATTGAGAACGCTCCCGATCACGTTTACACCGGTGTCGGTCAAAATCTCCATGGCCGCTGCGAGCTTTGCCTGCTGCGTATGATTGCGGCGCGCCACCATCAGCGCACTGCCGGCATTCGCAGCCAGGATCTGCGCATCGGCGGTGTCCGACACCGCCGGCGTATCTATGATCACCAGTCCAAATTGAGCGGAAAAATGCTCCAAAATCACGTCGAACACCGGGCGCGCGAGCAATTCCTGCGGGTTGGGCGGAATGATGCCCGCCGGCAACACGTACAAACGCAGCTGGGGATGAATGCGGCGCGCAATTTCCCTGCCGGCCCGCCCGGTCAACAGGGCGGATAATCCCACGGAATTGTCGAGATTGAACAACCGATGCTGGCGCGGATGCCGCATGTCGGCATCGATCAGCAACGTTCGCTCGCCGAGCTGCGCGAACATCGTCGCCAGATTCGCGGCCAGCCAACTGCGGCCCTCGCCGCGTTCGGCGCTGGTAACGGCGAACACTTTGCGGTTGGCGGTGTTGAACCAGCGCAAGATCAATTGGCTGCGCAGCGCGCGCAACGGTTCCACCGTCTCGCTCTGCGGCTGATGAGCCGCGATCACATCGTCGCCGACGCCGCCCTGGCCGCCCCGCGCCAGGATTGGATAGTTGTACTGATGGGCAAGTGCCAGCTCGATGTCGTGTTCCGTGATGCGTTTCATCTGCACAGCGGCCTCTCCGAATCGCATGCCTTGTGCATTGGCGAAGCGCTGAATGTCATCCACATCTTGTGCCGTGAGCCGGCCCTGCTCAACGAGAATGGCGCCTATCGCACGGCCGCGATCCGGCGGACCATCCCTGCGCTTGACCGGCCTATCGATGATTTTATTCATATTGGACTCTTCGTTGCGAACGGCGCAAACATTCAAATGACCGATGGCTCGAGCCGCGCAGAGGCTGCCTGCGGAACCCGGGCTTGGCTGCCGCGGACTTGGATGAAACCAATCTTGCCCAGCAAGGGCACTCCAAGAATCTCCACCATGTCCTCGTCTTCGCGCACACGGCGGTTGCGCATCTCGGTTGCCACAGCGGCTCCGATTCCCAGTATCGCACCCAGAAATATTGCCAGTATCAGATTGATGATGAGCTTGGGACTCGAAGGGCCCTTGGGTACGAATGCCGTGCTCAATTGCACGACGTTGGTTTGCTGCGTAAGACTTTCCAGATTGCTCTGCGCCAGCCGCTGGGAGACTTCATCGAGATCGCGCTGCGCCGAGGTCACGTCGCTTTGGAAGATTGCGGCCTGATCGTGCTGATATTTCAGCTCGAGGACGCGTTTTTTCTGCGCCTCCAGCGCCTGGCGCACCTCATTTTCACGGCGCACATTCACCTGGGTGGTGCTGCCGAGCGAGGCTGCAATATTGGCGCTCTCCTGCGCGATGCGGGTGCGCAGATTGCTGATCTCACCTTCCACTGCCTGGTAATCCGGGTGGTTCTTGCCCAGCCGGGCGGCGATGTCCGGGCGTTTTGCCTCCGCCTGTGCCAGAGCCGCTTTGAGCGACTGGATCACCGGGCTTTGCAGCACCTCGGGCAACGAATTGATGTCGGCACCGACCTGACGCTGGCGCGATTGACTGTCTTGCCGCTGTCCCTGGATGGCTACCAACTCCGTTGAAAGTTCGGCCAGGCGCGCATTTTCGACGTCGAGTTTTTCGTCCGTGGCAACGATTCCATTCCTGCTTTGAAAATCGGACAGCAGTTTTTGCTTCTGTTCCAGATCGGCGCGCAGAGCGCGCGAGCGCTGATCGAACCAGGTTGCATACTGCTTCGCGGGCTCCACCTTCAACTCGATATTGGTTTCAATCGCGGCTTGCGCAAAGCCGTTCGCCAGCGCCGCGGCAGTAACCGGATCCGACCACTGCACCGATATATCGATGACGTTGCTGGCGTGTGTCGGGCTATCGTGCGCCGGTGCTACGATGAGCTTCTTCTCCAGCAAAAGGTTTGCAATGGTCACGCTGATATCATCGCCGGGGCCCTTCGCCCATAGCTTTCTCGCCTCAGGTTGCTGGTCCAACTTCAGCGTTCTCACCACCCGCTGTGCCACGCGCTCGCTGGCGATGATGTCGGCCTGCGTATTGACGTATGTGGCCTGCGGCTGCCCGGCCATCCCCCCGCCGGCGCCGCCGGTGGCCGCCACGGGATCGGATTTGTTGTCAACCACGATGGAAGCGGTCGCCGTGTATTGCTTGGGCCAAATGAGGCTCGTGAAGGTGACCAGGAACAGCACCGCCAAAAAGGTGCCGACGGCGATGTGCCATCGCGCACGGAGTATCACCAGGAATTGATTCAAGCTCATTTTGCGCAGCCTCGGCAGCAACCTGCTAAGTGGAATTTGATCAAAACAAACTCTCCTTGACGTAAATGACGTCCTTGTCCTGGACGTCATCGTCCAAGGAAACACCCTCTTCCTTCACCTTGCCGCCGGCGTCCCGCCGGTGCCGGACGATGCCGCGCTGCGTTCCCTTGCCGGTGACGCCGCCTCCGGTCGCAAGCGCCTGAATCACCGTCATGCCTCTCTCCAGGCGGTACTGGCCGGGCTTTTGAACCTGCCCGTAAATATAGAACACGGGGGCGCGATTGACATACACCGTGTCACCGCCGTAGAGCTCGATATCCTCGGCCGTGTTCCCGGTCGAGGACAATTTGACGATGTCGACGTCGCGGCGAAAGAGCTTGCCATTGCGCGTGCCGGATACCGACACCATCTCCCAACCGGTCGGCGAAACTCCCCCGGCGGTGGCGAGCATTCCCGAGACATGGCCGCCGGCTGCATCGACTGAATATCGGCCGGGCTTGTTGACTTCACCGATGACGGATACCAAATTCCCGAAGCCCTCGGTCAGCAGTATGTTTACTTGCGGATTGACGACGAAACCGCCGTCCCTGAGCATTTGCGCGATCTTTCCCTCCGCAGCAGGCAGGGTAAGGCCCTTGACCGGCACCGAACCGATGAGCGGGTAACCGATGACTCCGGACTCCGACACCCGCACGTCGAGGCTCAAGTCGGGATTCTTGAACACGCTGATTTTCAAGATATCGCCGGGAGCCAATAGATACTCCGGCTGCGCGATTGCCGGTGCTGCACCGAACCAAATGGTGCACAGCAGGCAGGACGCCAGAACCTTAAGCCGGCGGCGAGCCCGGCCTGAGTATGGGAGGTGTGGATTCACGGCTGCGTGCGCTGCGCTCATAATATTTTACTTCTGCTGGTGCAAAGCCCGACCAAAGAATGCTTCAAAGGTACCGTCAACCTCGTTTATAGAGCTGATGTTCGTTTCTTTTTCATGCGGCCACGTCATTTGGCGCTGCGGCCAGCCCACCCTCCATTTCAACCGGCTCAACCGGCGAAAACATGTTGTTCAAAACGGCGTCGCGCTCGAAGTTCTGTTCCGCGAAGCTCCTGCCCCGCCGGCCCAGTGCCGCTCTGAATTGCGGATTGTCCGCGAGCCTGGTGATCGCCCGCGCAAGTTCCGGGCCGTTTTCCGGCGCCACCACCAAGCCGCATTCCGAGACAATCTCACTGATTTCCGTTTCCGGACGACAGGTCGCAATCACCGGCCGGCCGCTGGCCAGCATGCCGCACAGTTTCGACGGCAGAACCAGGTCTGAGGCGTCCGGACTTTGCGGCAGCAGATGAATGTCTGCCATCCCGAGCAAATCCGATACCCGCCCGGAAGGCTGCAGCGGCATGAATAGAACATTCGACAAACCCGCCGCCGCGGACTCCAGTTGCGGCTTCAAGACCCCGTCGCCGCAAACGACAAACAAAATGTCGCTGCGCGTTGCCAGCAGTCTGGCCGCCTCAGGTATCACCATCAGTCCCTGCTTGCCGCTCAACGTCCCGGAAAACAACACCACGATGAGATCCTTGGATATGCCGAGTTTAGTGCGAAAGCCGCCGTTCTTCGGAGGCTTGATTCGAGAAAGATCCACCCAGTTCGGGAAATAGCGGGCTTTACCGGCCACCACCCCCTTGGACAGCAGGCGCTGGATCATCCGGCCCGAAATCGTCGACACGGTATCGAATCGCCGCAGCAGCGATCTTTCCATGCGCAAGACCATTCGCTGCAAGAGCCTGCCCTTCAACAGCCCCATGCTGAACGCAACGTCCACCTCGAAGTCTTGCAAGTGCAACCAGCGTTTGGCATGGCATAGCCGGGCCGTCAGCAGGCCCGCCGGCGCACACATGAACGCCGGGGCCACCGTCAGCACCACATCGGGTCGCCACGGAATTTGCCACAGCATCACCGGGAACGAACTGATCGCAAACGACAGCAGGTGCAATATTCGAGTGAGTCCGCCCGGCGACTTGGGAACCCACAGCGGAGTTCGCCACACGTCAACGCCGCGCCACTGTTCGCGCCGGAAAAGCGGCCAGCGATATTTTTCATCTATCTGCCACGCCGGATAATACGGCGGCGCGCACACCACGCGAACTTCGTGCCCGTGGTCGGCAAGCCACCAGGCCATTTCACCGGAGTATTTGCCGATACCGGTAGGCTCAGGCGCAAAGTTCGTGCTGTAAATCAGTATTCGCATCAGTGCCCCTTGTCCGACCTCGGATCCTCGAAGCCCCTAGTTCGCCAGACATGCCGCAACAAAGATGCCAGACATCTGCGCTCCTGCTCGTAAGCTGTGGTCTTACACGCGCCGCTCGCCAATGACCCTGTCGGCGATTGCAGACATGCCACCGGATTCGGCCGGAGGAAGAGGCCGGAGGAAAAATATTGAGCTCGGGGTTTTGCGGCGGTTTGCGGGCGCAAACCCTCTTGGCATCGCATCGTTTTGCGGTCGCCGGCGGCGCAAACCATGCTTGACATCGCATCGTTTTGCGGTCGTCGGCGCGCGCAAACCAATACTTGACATCGCGTCTTTTTTTTCCGTCATCTGCGGCTAGCCGTTGACGGTGATTTAGCGCGGCGATCGTCGAACGAAAAAACCCTTCTTTTTAAACTCCTAAACGACATTTGCAGATTGCCTCGGCGTCGTTCGCGCATTCGCGATTTGCCGGTACTGAGTCACATTTTTGCGTTCGATGTTCTTGCTGCCTGTCTGTGCACCACGACAGCGTGCCCGATCGCATATCGCGTGATTTACTCGCGCTCGTTCAAGGGCATACCCGGCGTAAGCCGGTGACGCAAAGCTTCCGGTCTGTAAGCAACAGATAGCGGGGTTTCCGAGGATGGCCACTGCGCCGTCTTTGTGAACTCACGCGTGGCTACGCAATCGGCGTGAATCACGAAGAGATAGGTTAGGTGGCTATGGTTTATCGGTCGAGCGCGTTGACAGCATTTGCTCCGCTGGCGTTTTTTCTGATGTTTGCAACGAGCGGCTGCGGATCCAGCAGCAACTCCAACAGCGATACACCAACCCCTTCTGCAACATCGAACCCGGCGCCGACACCGGCATCCAAACCGGCACCCGCACCGGCGCCCGCACCGGCACCCGCACCGGCACCGCCGCCGGTTGCGCCCCCGGTCGCATCCATCAAGGCTGGAGACGCGTGCCTCCCCTCAACGATGCCTTCGGCAGACGCTCTGTTCAATTCATCGAAAAAGGTTTTCGCACACTATTTTCACCCATTCCCGGTGTCGATCGACAATGCCGCATCGGCGCAGGACTACTACAACACGCAATATCTCAGTAAAAGCGGCGAATCCGACAAATGGTCGAATCAAGGCGGCTACCTGCGCCAAAGACCCTTGGGAGTGGCAGCAAGCACCAACGCGAATTGGCCCCAGCTCAACATGGAGAACGAGGTACGCGCCGCGATTGCGCGCGGCATTACGGGTTTTACCTTTGACGTCCTGGGTGTGAGCGATGCCACCGACTCCAACGGCCGCTTGCAGCTCATGCTCGCTGCGGCCCACGCCGTCGATTCACGCTTCAAAATTGTCGTCATGCCTGACCTTGCCGTGCTCGGGTCAGACAGCAACGCCGTGGTCTCCATCATTGCAGCTGCGGCCTCCAGCCCAGCCGCCTATCGGTTGAGCGACGGACGCCTGGTCGTGTCGGCGTTTGACGCCGGACTCAACTCGCCCGCTTGGTGGCTGTCGGTGATCAGCCGGTTGACTGCTCAAGGTATTCACATCGCCTTCGTGCCGACATTTCTGGCCTGGCCCGCTACGGCGGATGCCTATGCCGCCTTCTCCTACGGCTTCGCGGACTGGGGCTCGGCCACGGTGCCCGCCGCCAACGCGAATGCAGAGCGATGCGGAAATCATTCATAGTACCTACGGCAAGATTTTCATGATGCCGGTCGATCCACAGCAATACCGCCCCAAGGACTTTCTTTTTTGGGAAGCGGGAAACAGCGCGGCATACCGGGCGGCGTGGAGCCGGTTCGATCCAAGGGGATGCGGACTGGGTCCAACTGGTGACCTGGAATGACTTTTCGGAGAGCAGCGCAGTATCGCCTTCGACCGACGCGACTTTGCAGCGAAGCATCGGAACCGGGTATTACGATCTTACCGGGTATTATGCAGCGTGGTTCCTCACCGGCCAGCAGCCCCAGATCACCCATGACGTCCTGTATTACTTTTACCGCCGTGAAGCCACGACAGCGGCAGTGCCGGCGCAAAGCCAGCGAGACGTCATCGCCACCGGCGTGGCGCAAAACGAGATTGAATTGCTGGCCTTCCTGACCAGCCCCGGCGTGCTGAAAATCACCGTCGGCGGAAAGACCTACACCAAGAACGCTGCCGCAGGCGTGTCTTCCTTCAACGTGCCTTCAGCGGCGGGAACACCGGTCTTCGCGCTATCGCGAAGCGGCGCAGACGTCTTTTCATTCAAAGGTGGCGTGCAAATCTATGGTACCGGCGGCCTTCCGTCGGGAGTCGAGGACCTGACCTACTGGAACGGAAGCGCCTCGAAAGCCGGCGTCTGCTCGCTGTAATCAATCAACCCTGAGCCGGCGTCTCGCTGTAATCAAAGCAACCCTGAGCCGCCGTCCTGACCGGAGCCGCCGCCCACCACGTGCCGGAGGCGGCGAATGAGCTGCCGCGCAAAGATCAGGTAACCCGGGAGCGGCGTTCGACAGAAAGCCAGCTTTCGGACATAGGTATCCACCGTCCATTCGGCGCTGGAACCGGCCGGGAAGAAGATGGTATCGCCGGCTGCGACGCGCTGTGAGGCACCGGTGGGGAATTTAAGGGTAACCGCGCCCTCCAGGATGTGGAGGGTCTCATCGAAGCGATAAAACCAGTTGAAACGGCCCGCGGTGCAATCCCAGAAGTACGTGCTCGCCGTTCCGTCCGCGCTGCTCGACAATAGTTCCAGGCGCGCGACCGGTTTGCCGTCCAGGATCCACGCGGGCACGATGGGGTTCGCCACCAAATTTGCGGCGGACGTCCCGACCCTGATTGAGGTTTCAGCGACCATGGCGGCGCAATCTAGCATTGGCGCGCCGGAAGCGCGTGTCGGCCTAATCCGCACTCAGGGCTTCAATTCGTCCTACACCATCTGGCGCGGCTGCCAAACAATTTGCCCGGTATAAATAAAACGTCAAATATGCCCGGTATAAATACAACGTCAACAATGGTGGGTGAACCCGAGGCTTTTCGGCGCAAAGTTGCGGCAATCGTGATAAATACCGACATCAACAGCCGGTTCGACGGCCAGCGGACGAACGACGTTCCGAACCGCAGAAATGGCGGAATATGTCTATAATAATAATATACATTGATTGGGACTTGAGCCCCGACCACGATCAGGCCTTTGACAGTTCTCAACCGCTGGCGCGAGGCCGTTCATGAGCGCACCCTTGAGCACCGCCTTGCCTCGCAACACCAATGCCTTATTCGCGCACGCATCGCGCAATTCCGAGCGCACGATCGTGCCGATCAACGACTGTGCCGTTGCGGCAGACGCGCCCCGCCCCGCCTTCTATTGCGTCCACTCGGCATCGGGAGTAGCCGGTACCGATTTCCTGGATTTGGCGCGGCATCTCGAGCCGAGCATCCGCTTCTACGGAATCCAAGCGCCGCCGAAGCAGATGCCTGATCTCGAATTTGGCACCTCCGTGGAATCGCTGGCGAACTACTATGCAGCCGCCTTGAACAAGTTCCAGCCCGAAGGTCCTTTGTTGCTGGGTGGATACTGTGTTGGGGCGGTTATCGCGCTGGCCATGGCCGACAATTTACGAGCACTCGGCCGCGAAGTCGGGCCGCTCCTCATGATCGATGGTGTGCCGGAAAACACCGGCGTGGCATTGTCCCGCTGGAAGTTGCGCTACTGGATTGAACTTGCCCGCAACGTGCGCGGTTGGTTCAATCACGGAGATTTGATGCGGAGTCGCACGCTTCATTCGTTGCTCTGGAGCATCAGCAACAACGCAACGGCGATCGGCAAGGGAGCACTCGGGCTCAAGCGAGGACAAAAGCTGGGCGGCGGATACGCGATAGAAGGGATCATGGACGTCTCGCGCTATCAACCGGTCCATAAATCATTCGTCAATCGCTTGTTCCAGGCTTTGTTCGACTACAGGCCGAAACACTATTCCGGAGGCGTCGTTGTCTATGAGGCGACGGTAAAGCCGCTGCTGTACCTGCCGCAAATCGGGCGAATATGGCGAAAATTCGCTCCTCAAGCGGAAGTCGTCGAAATAGTCGGAACCCACATCAGCATGATGCACGAGCCTTACGTCGACCGGCTGGCCAAGGATATACAACGGCGCGTTGTCGCATTCTTCTCCGGCAATCCCGCGAACTGAGCGATCAGTGCGTCCCGCGGATGGCGAGGGCCGCGAGCAACGATTCCGCGGCTGATTGACGCGATGCGGGTATCATGAGATCGCGAAGCTGACGGCGGCGCGTCTGCCAACCATCCTCACCCGCCATCCAAGCATCAAGATGGGCCTGAAGCTCGGGAAACGTTTGCGCGATCGGGCCCGGAGAATAATCCTCGAGCGGATGCAGCAGCAGTCCGCGCGTGGCCTCATAGCGCTTCATGTCGGGAAAATACAGGATCTGCGGCCGCTGGGTAATCAAGAAATCGACATAAACGGACGAAACGTCGGTCACCAGCAGGTCCACCTGGGCCAACAATTCGTAAAGGCCGACACCGTGTTTGAAAAGCGCCTGCTCGTCGATCATTGCCCAGTGCTCGTCATTTTCGAACGGCTTTCCCGCATTGATCGACATGGGATGCGGCTTTACCAGCAACTTGCAGTGATTCCTTTTCAGCCAGGAATGCAGCTGCCGCGCGTCCGGCGCGCTCAATCCCAACACCGTATTGGTCTCTATCCCATCTTTCGTCATGTATCCGCGGACAGAATTCCGGTACGTGGGCATGAAAAAGATGAGCCGCTCCGCGCCGCCGCGCAGGCGCGCCGCATGTTCAACCGATGCCGGGCGCGCCGCCGTCAAGAAATCGTTGCGGGGCAGTCCGGTTACCAGCAATCGATCGTGGTTGAATCCACTGGCTCGAACCAACACGTTGCTGAAAAAGTCAGAGGTGCTGATGAGATACGTCGACAGCGGCAATTCCGAACCCGGTACTCCCCGCCATATCTTTTTGATCGGCATGCCGTGCCATAGGTTGACAACCAACTTTTGCTTCGGCGCGGCGTAGTTGAACAAGGCGCCATGGGTGTAAAAAACGTAACGCGCTCTGAAGTAAGCCCAAATGCCGCGCAGCGAATATAAATTCGAGAAAACAATATTCACGTTGCCCAGGCCGCGCCGCTGTTGCCACTCCGCGAAGGGAGCAGGATCTTGATGCACCAGCCAGTGTATTTTCCCCTTCCAGTGCAATTTCTCCAGCGCCAAAGACAATGAAACCCCTTGATCGTCCCCGTCGGGACGGGTGACCAGCACGATCCGATCGTCCTTGGGAACCAGATAGTCACAGGCATAGAACACACCGGCCGCAAACAAGCGAAGGCCGCATTTGAGGATGGTGGCCAGCTTATTCATTGCTCGGAAATGAGGTACTTGATATAGGTGGTCGAGATGCCGGCGGTCCTGGGCAGATACGCGACCTCGCAGTGCGTCTTGAGGAAATCGAACTTGCCCAGCCAATCATCTCCCATGACGAAAACATCGATCTCATTGGCGAGCACATCATTCAGTTTCTGCTCCCAGTTATCTTCCGGAATGATCTTGTCGACGTGTTTTATTGCGCTGAGTATCGCGAATCGTTCCGAGTAACTGAAGACGCTCTTCTTGCCCTTCCCCAGATTGAACTCATCGGTCGACAGCCCCACGACAAGATAGTCCCCCAAGGACCTCGCGCGCTCGAGCAGCCGTATATGGCCGACATGGAACAGGTCAAAAGTGCCGTAAGTCAGGACCCGCCTCATGGAGTTGCCGCGTGCATGCGGCGGCGCGTATTCCGACAACGCTGAAGCAGAACGCAGTAGGCAGCAAGTGGAAGTAGTGTTGTATTGGAATTAGTTGTATTGGAATTATTCAAAATTGGCCCCCGGTCTGCCGCGCAATCGCACCGGCCGGCGAATCTCCGACCGGGACAAAGGCCTTAAAAACGAAGCGCAACGAGTTATTGTGGTGCGTTCAAAATAGAAACGCAACCGCGCAAGATCTGCGCAGCCGCTTGCTCGGGTGTAAATTTTGCAATGACATCCATGCACCGATGGGCGACGTCGCCTCGACTTTTCGATAGCAGCGCGGCACCTATCATGGCTTTGGTTAGCGCATCCACATCGCCGGTAGGGAATGAATATCCGGTGACGCCGTCACGAACGAGTTCCGGAACGCAGCCACAGACATCGCTCACGACCACCGGACAGCCGAAGCTGAGCGCTTCGTTGACCACCAACCCCCAGGGCTCCCTGTGGCTCGGGAGAATCATCGCGGCGCTGCGCATCAGCAACCGCCCGATGTCTTCAGGGGTTTTTGTACCCAGGAATGCCACAGCGGACTCGATCCCCAGCTGTCGCGCGCGCTGCCGTAGCGGCTCCCCGAGCGATCCGGAGCCCACCAAGTCGAGCGTCGCGGCGGGGTCCTGTTTGCGGATGCGGCAAAACGCGTCGAGTAAATCGAACAGCCCTTTCTCCTGCGCCAACCGCCCCACATAGAGAAATTTCGAGGAGCATGCGGCGCTGAATGAGTGGACCGCGTAGTACGCGCGTATCGCCGCAGCGTCGTAGTCGTGCGCGAGTGCGGCCGCCTGGCAGCCATCGTAGATTTTTTTCGGGTCAACGCCATAGCTCGCGACGTATTCCTTGCTTCGGGTGCCGTAACAGAAAAAGCCATCGCACCGACGGAAGAAAAAACGCCTTCGCTTTCTCTTTCCACCGGCTCTTCGCGCGATCGAAAGCGGTCGAATCACAGAACACTGCGCGCTTGCGCCGCCGCACCATGCATATGAGCAACATCACCCAGTACTCAGGAAGGTGATAGCCCGGCAGAACCACCAAGTCGCTGGGGTTTCTGATCAAATCCGCAGACAGCGAGGTGATCAACTTGTAGGAGGGAATCCTTTCGTATGACTGCTCGAACATGAGCTTGTATGGATACTGATGATAGGAGCGATCCGCGCCGCCCAAACCCTTGCGATCCGATGACGTCTCCCCCACTTGTATGAAAGCGGTGGATACGCCGCTGCGGGCGCTGTTGGCGAAAACCTTGGTAAAGATGGCGCCTTTGTATCTCGCCCAAAGATTGTTGTGATAAATGCGAATGCTACGGATGTCGGATGTGCTCATGAGCCAAAAACTAATTGCTGCTTTGCCTGGATAAGATGCAATAACATACAGGAAGCCGGCATGTCGTTGCCAGCGGCGATTTGCCATCACCGCCGCGTGCGCAGCGATTTAGCGGAAGATGAAGCCAATCTTCCGTGGAGTTAAAATCCGCTGCATCACGAATGCGCGGTCATTACCTTAACAAGTCCCCGTCATACTCTGACAAACGATTCCCGTCATACGCTGACAAGCAGTTCCCGTCATACGCTTACAAACAGTTCCCGTCATACGCTTACAAACAGTTCCCGTCATACGCTTACAACAATTCCGTGTCAGTATCCGGAAGATTCTTCAGGACCTTTGTGGCGCAGAGCTTTTCCAGGGTAACTCACCGAATGATCTTCCACTCCCAAAACGCTTCTCTCGACGCACCGCTCCGGGTCGCCGTCATTGTTGCCACCAAAGGCAGGCCGCAGGCCGTTACCGAACTGCTGGCGTTGTTGGAAAAGCAATCCTGCGCGCCGGCGGTGATTGTAATTTCTGCAACGGGACCGTCGGACATTGGCCACACCCCGTCAACCAAATTGAACTTCGAACACGTATTCGGCCCCGCCGGATCGGCCGTGCAACGCAACCGCGGTTTAGAGTTGGTGCGAACGCGCGCCGAGGTCGCCATTTTTTTCGATGATGACTTTGCGCCGGCGGAAAATTGGATCGAACAATGCATGCGGCTGTTTTCGTCCACGACCGACATTGCGGGAGCGAATGGCACCGTGATTCTAGATGGTGCGAAAACGCAGCCCCTCTCTTGGCGACAAGCGCGGGAGATTCTCGCGCTGCGGCAGCCGACAGATCCGTGCGCCGTGGCCGAACGTGCCGATCTGTACGGATGCAACATGGCGTTCAGAATGTCCGCGATCAAAGATCTGCAATTCGACGAAAGGCTGGTCCTTTACGGATGGCTCGAGGACAAGGAATTCTCGCGCAAGGCGGCGAAAAACGGACGCCTGGTCGAATGCAATTTGCTCACCGGCGTGCACCTGGGGCTGCAGTCGGGGCGGGTGTCAGGCAAGAGATACGGCTACTCGCAGGTAGTGAACGCCTGGTATTTATACAAGAAAGATGTTCTTTCTCTGCGTGAGGCGCTCGCCAATATTCTGAAGGCGCTGGTGGCAAATGCGGCGAAAACGTTTAGGCCCGAAAACCATATCGATCGCCGCGGTCGTCTGCATGGAAACCTGCTCGGTGTCATGCATTTGCTGTCAGGCGCTTGTCGTCCGGAAAAAGTGGCTGAACTGTAGCCGGGACCTTGCTCGCGCTCATGGCAATGATTCGTGTAGCACGCGATGAACCTGCTGGAGCTCATGGCGATCACTCGTGTAGCACGCGATGAACCTGTTGGAGCTCATGGCGATCATTCGTGAAGCGCACGATGAACCTGTTGGATGCAAGCCGAGCCCTCTCCCACCGCAGCCGCGACGCGTTTGACGCTCCCGCAGCGGACATCGCCGACCGCAAAGACCCCGGGGACGCTGGTCTCAAAGAACTGCGGTTGACGGGCATTGGTCCATTTTGCCGCCGGCAGATCTTCCGCGCGCAAATCGGAGCCGGTCCGGATAAAGCCTTTTTCGTTGAGCGCCACGCATGAATTCAACCAATTCGTGCAAGGCAGCGCTCCGGTCATGAGGAACACGTGGCCGATATCGTGGGTTTCCGGAGCGTTGCCGGGCGCGGTTTTCCAGGTCACGCGGGTAAGCTGCTCATTGCCCTCGAGCGAGGTGATTTCGGTCCGCGTACGCAAAGTAATGTTCGGTGTGTCCGCGATGCGGCGAATCAGGTATTGCGACATGCTGTCCGCCAGGCCATTGGCCCGCACCAGTAAATTGACGCGCTTGCAAGTGGCTGCAAGATAGACGGCCGCTTGACCCGCGGAGTTGCCGCCGCCCACGACGATGACTTCTGCGGTTCCACAGCGTCGCGCCTCGGTGGTGGTCGCCGCATAGTAGATTCCCATACCCAGGAAGCGCGAGGCGTTATCCAGCGACAACTGGCGATAGTCGGCGCCGGTTGCAATCACCACAGTATGCGTGCGCACGGCGTGGCCATTCGCAAATTGAATGGCGTAGGGCCGCTGATCGCAATTCAAGTGCAGCGCGGAGTACGCAGTCCTGATTTCCGCACCAAATTTCTGCGCCTGAACCAGGGCGCGCGCTGCCAGGGCCAAACCGGAAATTCCCGTGGGGAATCCCAAGTAATTCTCGATCTTCGAGCTCGATCCGGCCTGCCCACCGGGAGTGCCGGTTTCGAGCACCAATACGTCAAGACCCTCGGATGCACCATAGACTCCCGCGGCAAGCCCCGCCGGCCCGGCGCCAACCACGACCACGTCCCGGATCCGGTCATCGTCGATTGCCTGATTCATCCCCAAGCAGGCGGCAACCTCTTCGTTGCTCGGATTCTTGAGCACGACGGAACCGCGGCAGAGCACCACCGGGAAGTCTTCGACCTTGACGTGGAAGCGGTCCAGCAATTCGCGCACCGTTGGATCGCTGTCGACGTCGAGATTGACGAACGGGTAGGTGTTGCGGGTCAGGAACTGCTGCAGCCGAAGCGTGCCCGCGGAGCGGGTCGAACCGAGCAACACGACGTCGCTGCTTTGGGTCGAGACGAGGGCCACGCGGCGCAAAATGAAGGCGCGCATGAAAAGCTCGCTCAGCTCCGCGTCGGTCTGGAAAATCGTGCGCAGATGCGCCTCATCGATCGACAGCACCTCGCCGCCTTCGCGCACCCGCATGCGCACGACGGCGCTGCTGCCGCGCAGCGTGCTCACGTCGCCGGAAAAACTTCCCGCGGTGTGGACGACGATGAGCGTCTCCCCCGCCAAGGTCGGCTGCACGATCTCAATGCTTCCGGAAAGCACGACAAACATCGGCAACCGGTCGCCCGGCTCGGCCAGCACCTGGCCATTTTGAACGGCGCTCTTGCGGCCATGCGCACCGAGGCGCGCGATTTGCGCCGGCGTCAGGTGCGGAAACATCTGCGCGCTGCGGCCCGCGTAAGGCGATTGCGCGATGGACCCTTCGAGCTTTGTGTCTGTGGTCATGGGGTTAAGTACAGCACTTCCGTACGATTCCCGCAAAGGATCGCGACCTCAACAGACCTGTAAATATTGGTCGGGGCGACAAGATTCGAACTTGCGACCCCTTGCACCCCATGCAAGTGCGCTACCAGGCTGCGCCACGCCCCGACCGAGACCGCGAATGATAGCCCAATTGGCCTTGAAGTTCTTGAATGCCGCGTCGGACCAGGAGCCTAGCGGCGAAGAATCTTGATCAGCTCTTCGAGCTCCAACCGCATCTGATGAATCAGCTGCTGGCTTTGATTGAGGTCGACTTGCGCATCATCGCCCGTGAGCCGATTTCGCGCGCCGCCGATGGTAAATCCCTGTTCATACAACAGGCTGCGAATCTGCCTGATGATCAGCACGTCCTGGCGCTGGTAATAGCGTCGATTGCCGCGGCGCTTGACCGGCTTCAGCTGCGGGAACTCCTGCTCCCAATAGCGAAGCACATGCGGCTTGACGCCGCACAGATCGCTCACCTCACCGATCGTGAAATAGCGCTTCCCCGGTATCGGCGGCAGCTCGCTGTTATTGCTTGGTTCCAGCATATGCCTCGACGCGTGCCTTTAGTTTTTGACCAGGACGAAATGTGACAACGCGACGGGCGCTGATGGGAATTTCTTCACCCGTTTTAGGATTGCGCCCAGGACGGCGATTCTTATCCCGCAAATCAAAATTACCAAATCCGGAAAGCTTTACTTGCTCGCCCGAAGAGAGCGCGGCACGAATCTCCTCGAAGAAAAGATCCACGAGTTCACGTGCTTCGCGCTTATTGAGCCCCAATTGATCGAACAGGGCCTCGGCCATTTCCGCCTTTGTCAGGGCTGCCATGCTTATTGATCTCTTATTGTGGCGCTCAGTACATCCCGTAACCGAGTAGCCACTGCGGTTACTACGGCGTCTGCGTCGACGTCAGTAAGAGTGCGGGAAGAGTCCTGTAAAATCAAGCCTAAAGCGACACTTTTTCGTCCAGATTCTATGCTGGGGCCCCGATAGACATCGAACACCCGCAACTCGCTCAATAAGCCTGATGCGCTAACAGTAACATTTTCCTGCAAAACTGCGAGGGGCACCCCCTCATCCACCACTATGGACAGGTCTCTTCGCACGCTCGGAAACCTAGATATCTTGTGGAATTGCGGTAGTTTAGAGCTAAATGCTGATTCTATTTCTAGCTCAAATAAAAATGCGGTCGTGGGCAAATCAAGCGCCTTGATCACCTGGGGGTGGATCTCTCCGATCCAGCCGATCGGCTTGGCGCCACGGTAGATTCGCGCAGCGCGCCCGGGACGCAGCGCGGAAAACGAATCCGCTTCGAATCGCACACTCGACGCATCGCCGCTCAGCGCCAACGCCTCGAGCACATCCGCCTTTATGTCGTAAAAATCCGCCGGTTCGTTCCGACCGCCCCATTGCTGCGGCCATCGCGTACCCGTCGCGATGCCGGCCAGGGTCTCGATCTCCTGCAGTGCACCGTTCTGGGCATCTTTAGGCAAGTTGAACTTGTTACCGATCTCGAACAACCGCACCCGCGTTTGCTGCCGCCGCAAGTTTTCGCGGCAGGCGTTGACGAGTCCCGGCCACAAAGACACTCGCATCTCGCTCAACTCGGCGGAGATCGGATTCGCAAGCTTGAGGGCCCGGGTATCGGGAAACAGCTGTCGCTGCAATACCGGGTCGACAAAGGCGTAGCTGATGATCTCGCGATAGCCTCGATCCGCCATTGCCGCCAACAACCGCTCGTTCGGCACCAGCCCCTCCGGCGCGGTGCCGGGAATTTGCAGAGCCACCGCGGGAATCTCCGCAATGCTGTCGAAGCCCCGCAGCCGCGCGACCTCCTCGATGAGATCTGCTTCAATTCGGATGTCGAAACGATGCGGTGGCTTGAGCACGCGCCAACCCTCGGCTGTGGTTTCGATCCGCGGGCTGATCGCTGCCAAGACCGCATGCACCTCATCATCGGGGACGGACGCGCCCAGCAAGCGTGTCAATCGACCGCGACGCAGCGGCACCCAGGACTGGTCGCCGGGCGTGGTCGTGGAACTGCGCGTCACTTGAACCGGTCCTGGCAGGCCGCCGGCACAGGCCATCAGCAGCGCGGTCGCGCGCTCGATGGCAATCGCCGGGAGCGTGGGATCGACGCCGCGCTCGAAACGCTGCGCAGCATCCGTGAACAGTCCCAAGCGGCGCGCGCGTCCCGACACCGCGTCCGGCGCGAAGTGGGCCGACTCCAACAACACGTCGGTGGTGGACCCGGAAATTGCGGTGCGCCGCCCGCCCATGATTCCCGCCAGCCCAATCGCGCCGCTTGCATCGGCAATGACCAAGAAATCCGGATCGAGTCCGTATTCCTTGTCATCCAACAGGGTGAGGCGTTCCTGGGTTCCGGCGGCTCGCACGGTGATGCCGTTCGTCAGCTTGGCCAGATCGTACGCATGCATCGGTTGTCCCAGCTCCGTCATCACGTAGTTGGTGACATCGACAATCGCTGAAATGCTGTTGATGCCAACGCGGCGCAAGCGCTCGCGCAGCCACTCGGGAGACTGCGCATCGGGCCGCACGCCTTGAATCACCCGGGACGCGAACACCGGGCAGCCCGGCGATTCCAGCGCCACCGGAAAGACCGCATCAGCGTCGGGCACGACGGGTGCCGCTTGATACTGGATATAGCGCCGCTCGCGCGCGGCGCTGTAGTCGCGCGCGATGCCGAACACGCTCATGCAATCGCCACGATTCGGCGTCGCATTCACGTCCAACACGTGATCGTCCAAATCCAGCGCTTCGCGCACGTTCTGATTCAAGGGCAGAGAACGCTCGAGTTCCATGATGCCGTCGTGCTCCTCGCCCAAGCCCAGCTCGCGCGCGGAGCACAACATCCCTTCGGATTCCTGGCCGCGCAGCTTTGCGCGCTGGATGAGCACATCATTCGGCAAACGCGCACCCACCATGGCCACGGCCACCTTCAGGCCCGCGCGTACGTTTTTCGCACCGCAGACGATCTGCAGCCGGTTCTTGCCGTCCGTGGTGACCTGGCACAGCGAGAGTTTCTGCGCATCCGGATGGCGGCCGGCTTCCAGCACTTCGCCGACCACCACACCGGAAAATGGCGGCGCCACCGGCTCGAGCGATTCGACTTCGAGGCCGGCCATGGTCAGCTGCGCGGCCAGTTCCTCAGGCGATGCGCCGATCGGCGTGAATTCCCGCAGCCAGCGATAGGTGACTTTCATGTCTGCCCCTTAACTCACGGAAACTGCTTGAGAAACTGCAGGTCGTTCTCGAAGAACAGGCGCAGATCATCGACGCCATAGCGCAACATGGCCAGACGGTCGATTCCCATGCCGAAGGCATAGCCCTGCCAGCGTTCGCTGTCGATGCCCGCAGCCTCGAGTACGTTCGGATGAATCATCCCGCACCCCAATATTTCCAGCCAGCCGGTCTGCTTGCAAACACGGCATCCCTTGCCGTCGCAGAACACACACTCGATATCGGCTTCGGCCGAAGGCTCGGTAAAGGGGAAGTACGAGGGCCGCAGCCGCATGCCGAGCGGCCGCTCGAAGAACCGCTCGACGAAGGCATGCAGCATGGCTTTCAAGTTGGCGAAGCTGACGCTCTCGCCGATCACCATGCCTTCGACCTGGTGAAACATCGGCGTGTGCGTCATGTCCGAATCGATGCGATACACGCGGCCCGGCGCGATGATGGCCAATGGCGGCGGCTGCGACCGCATGGTGCGAATCTGCACCGGCGAGGTGTGCGTGCGCAGCAGCCTGCCGTCGGGGAAATAAAACGTGTCGTGCATGGCGCGCGCGGGATGATTCTTCGGAATATTCAGCGCTTCGAAATTATGGAAGTCATCTTCGACCTCCGGCCCCGATACCACCGTGAACCCCGCTCGAGCGAAGATCCTTTCGATGCGCAGCCGCGTGCGCGTGACCGGATGCACGCTGCCCACATCGGGACCGCGACCGGGAAGCGTCACATCGATCGCACCCCGCGCGAGCTCCTTCTCCATGGCCGCCTGCTCGAGGCGGATGCGGTGCATTTCCAGCGCCGCGTGAATGGCGGCCTTGGCATCGTTGATTCGCTGGCCCGCGGCCGGGCGTTCGGAGGCCGATAGCGCCCCCAGCCCTTTGAGCTGCTCGGTGAGCAACCCCTTCTTGCCCAGGAATCTCACGCGGACCTCGTCCAACCTGCCCAAGTCCGCCGACGCGTCCACATCGGCGAGCGCCTGGTTTACAAGCGTCGACAGGGATTCCGCTGCGCTCACCACTACGCCGCGAGGCTGGCTTTGGCCTTATCCGCGATCGCTGTAAAGGCCGGCATGTCGTGCATCGCCAAATCCGCCAGCACCTTGCGGTCGATGGCAAGACCTGCCTTGTTCAGGCCGTCGATCAGCGTGCTGTACGTCATGCCGCAGAGGCGGGATGCCGCATTGATACGCGTGATCCACAATGCGCGGTACTCACGTTTTTTCTCGCGCCGGCCCCGATAGGCGTATTGACCGGCCTTGATGACCGCCTGCTTGGCGGTGCGGAAGACCTTGCGGCGGGCGTTGAAATAGCCTTTCGCTTTCTTGAGAATTTTCTTGTGCCGCCGGCCTGCGACGACACCGCGTTTAACTCGTGCCATGTTCTATCTCCTGATTCTTTAAGCGTTCGGCAAACATTGCTTGATGCGTTTTACATCAGACTCGCTGACGTGCATCTCGCGGCGCAACTGGCGCTTACGCTTGCTCGGCTTTTTCGTCAGGATATGACGACGGTGGGACTGACCGCGTTTGAAGCCATTCGCTGTTTTGCGAAAACGCTTCGCCGCAGCCCGCTTAGTTTTCAACTTGGGCATGATCGACTCCTAATTTTATGGCCCTGCTCACAGGCACACCGGAATCTCAAGATTCCTGCAGGCCGCTACAGGCGGGGTGACAGATTTTTAAGGTCTGTCGCTCACTTCTTTTTGGGCCCGAACACCATGATCATCTGCTTGCCTTCCATCAACGGGTTCTGCTCCACCACCGAATACGGTGCGAGGTCTTCAGAAATCCGCGTCAGTAGCCGGCGGCCGATGTCCTGATGCACGAGCTCACGGCCGCGGTAACGCAAGGTCACCTTGGCCTTATCACCCTCGGTCAGGAAGCGGATGATGCTACGCAGTTTGACCTGGTAGTCCGCCTCTTCCGTCCCGGGACGAAACTTTACTTCCTTGACTTGAATCTGCTTCTGCTTACGCTTCGCCGCATGCGCCTTCTTGTTTTGTTCGAACAAGAATTTGCCGAAATCCATGACTCGAACCACAGGCGGTTCCGCCATCGGCGAAACCTCTACCAGATCCAGAGTCTGCGAGAGGGCCATCTGCAGCGCTTCCGCACGTGTCATGACCCCTGCTTGGCTTCCATCCGCTGCGATCACTCGCACCGATGGTGCGGAGATCTCCTCATTGCGCCTTACCCGCTTCGACGTTGCGATACACGATCCTCCAAAACAAGACGGCCGCGGCTCGCGACTTCGTCGCAAAGCAAGGTGGTGAGCTCGGCAAGCTCCAAACTACCTAGGTCTTTGCCACCGCGCGTGCGAACGGCCAGGGTGTGTGCCTCGACTTCCCGCTCACCCGCGACCAGAAGGAAAGGAACACGCTTAATTGTGTGCTCGCGGATTTTAAAGCCTACTTTCTCATACCTCAAGTCCGTTTCTACTCGAAGCCCCTGATTTTTCAGGTTTTCCGCCACTTCCAGGCAATATTTGTCCTGATGGTTGGTAATTCCCATCACCACGGCCTGTACCGGAGCCAGCCAGGTGGGCAGTTTGCCGGCATGGTGTTCGATCAAAATGCCGATAAACCGCTCCAGGGAGCCGAACATGGCCCGATGCAGCATGACGGGCGTGTGCTTTTGGCTGTCTTCGGCGATATAGCTGGCCCCGAGACGCCCCGGGAGATTGAAATCCACCTGCAGGGTGCCACATTGCCAATCGCGCCCGATCGCGTCCCTTAGAACGAATTCAAGCTTCGGGCCATAGAACGCTCCTTCCCCCGGATTCAAGGTGGTCTCGATGCCGGCGGCGTCGCAGGCATGCCGGAGGGCCATTTCCGAGGTGTCCCAAATCTCATCCGAACCCACGCGCTTGGCGGGCCGGTCGGAAAACTTGATGCGTACATCGTCAAATCCGAAGTCCCGATAAATGCTCAAGATCAGCTCGGTGACCTTGACCGCTTCCGCCGTGAGCTGATCCGGTGTGCAGAAAATGTGCGCGTCATCTTGGGTAAAGGCACGCACGCGCATGAGGCCGTGCAAGGCGCCGGAGGGCTCGTAGCGATGCACCTTGCCGAATTCCGCGAATCGCAGCGGCAGCTCCCGATAGCTGCGCAAGCCTTGCTTGAAGACTTGAATATGCCCGGGACAATTCATCGGCTTGATCGCAAAGGTGCGTTCATCCGGCGTGGTGGTCATGTACATGTTCTCGCCAAAGGTCTCGATGTGACCCGACTTGACCCATAGCTCGCGGTCCATGATTTCAGGCGTATTGACCTCATGGAACCCGGCGGCGTTCTGCCGCTCGCGCATGTAGGCGATCAGCTGCTGGAAAAGCGCCCAGCCTTTGGGGTGCCAAAATACGGCGCCCGGCGCTTCTTCCTGCAAGTGAAACAGGTCAAGCTCCCTGCCGATGCGGCGATGATCGCGCTTTTCCGCCTCATCCAGCCGGGTCAGATACTCCTTGAGCTGTTTCTCGTTGGCCCACGCGGTACCGTAGATCCGCTGCAGCATCTCGTTGCGCGAATCGCCGCGCCAATAGGCGCCCGCAACCTTCATGAGCTTGAAAGCCTTGAGTTTGCCGGTGCTGGGAACATGCGGACCGCGGCACAGATCCTCCCACGTGCCCTGTCCGTACAGGCTGATGGATTCACCCTGCGGGATGGCGGCAATGATCTCGGCCTTGTAGTGCTCGCCGATTTTCTTGAAGTGCGCAATTGCCTCATCCCGCGGCAGTACCCGCCGGTGCACCGGCAGGTCTTTCGCGGCAATCTCGGCCATGCGCTTTTCGATCGCCGCCAGATCCTCGGTGGAAAATGGCCGTTTGTAGGCGAAATCGTAGTAGAAGCCGTTCTCGATCACCGGGCCGATCGTGACCTGGGCCTCGGGAAACAGCTCTTGCACCGCATTGGCCAGAAGATGCGCGGTCGAGTGCCGGATGATGTCCAACCCTTCCGGGTCTTTGTCAGTCACGATGCTCAAGGTCGCGTCCCGATCGATCGCTGCCGAGGTGTCGACCAATGCCCCATTGACCTTGCCGGCCAGTGCGGCTTTGGCGAGCCCGGGGCCGATGCCGGCGGCCACCGCCGCCACGGAAACCGGGTGATCGAAGTGCTTTTGGCTACCGTCGGGAAGTGTAATGGCTGGCATAGAGATATCTTATCAAGGGGCCGGCATCCCCAGATTCAAGGGATGGTGCGCGCTAGTGGGATCGAACCACTGACCCCCACCATGTCAAGGTGATGCTCTACCGCTGAGCTAAGCGCGCACGAAGGGCGCGAAAGATACCGGATTCGTGGGCGCCGATAAAGGGAAAAGTGGCCGAACGGGCTAAAAATCACCCCTTGGGGGGCACGCTTAAGGGTTTTGCCACGTAGCGGAATTGGATCTCGCCGATGGTCACGATATCCCCATCGTTCAGGACCTGCCGGGTCACCTTGCGGCCGTTCAAGATCACGCCATTGGTGCTGTTGAGATCTTCGATGATGGCCTCGCGGGTTCCGGCCAGGATGAGCGCATGGTGACGGCTCACCGACGAGGAATCGATGTGCAGCTCGCAACCCGCTGCACGGCCGATACGGGTGCGGCGGCCCAAGGTGTGCGTGATGCTTCGGTCGCCGTCGATCCTGATCAGCTCCGGCGACCACTCCGCAACCGCGGCCACGCCTGTCCCGGGCGGGGTCACGGATCCCAATCTCTCCATGCTGGTTTGGATGCGCCCCAACACATTGGCATTGTTGCTTTCGCTGCGCTCCAACCGGCGGATGAGAAACTCGCGCTCCTCGAGCGCGCCGCGGGTCCGCTCGAGCGCCGCGCGCAGTTTAGCCGCTTCGTCGCTGAGTTCCGTGAGCGCGGCGGTCTTCACGGCAAGCTCTTCCTTCACGCGCCTGGCATCGCCTTCGATGGACTCGATGGGCCGCCGAGCTTCCTTCAGGTGCGCCATGAGCACCGTCATTTCTTCCTCGCGCTGTTTTGCATCGGCTTGCAGCTCGGCCATCTTCGCCGCGTGCGCCGACTGCAGCTGTGCCAGCTGCTGCGCTCCCTCGCTGAGGGCCGCCTGCGCTTCCGCGAGCGCCCGGTCGCGAGCGACCAGCGCTTGATCGCGGGCGGCGAGTTCGGCGGTCAGGCGAGCCTTTTCCGTCTCCGCCGCGGAGAGCGTTGCCAGCCATTCGGCGCGGCGTTGTTCGGCCTGCGCCGCATCCTGCGCCCGTTGGGCGGCGGCGTTCACCTGCACCCCGGCGGCCGCCTGCAACTGGTGGATGGTCACCTTCTGTGCGGCGACCGCTGCCTCCAGCGCCGTCACCTGTGCTTGAATCCGGTCCCGCTCGGCCGCCAGCGCCTTAGCAGCCGCTTGCGCAGCGCCCACCCTGGCATCCACGTCGCGGAACAGATTCTGTTCGAAACCGCTGCGCCAATCACGCGTTCGCAGCAGCTCAAAATAGGAGTGCGCCTGGGTCTTGGACACCGTCAAATCCGCCCGCACGGCCGTGATTTCGGACTCGCCGCGCTCGAGCTGCGCGCTCAAGGTGCGCAGCTGGTCTTGGCTGGACTTGAAATCCGCCGCTGCGGCGTTCAACTGCCCCCGGACCGAGAGCAGTTCCTGTTCCAGTTGCGTGCCGTTCTTGGCGCGCGCTTCCAGCGCGGGCAACACCCTGGCGTGCTCCGCCTGCAGTGCTGAAAGCTGTGCATCACGCTCGCCCAGCGAGTGCAGGACTTGAACGATGGTCGCGTCGCGCGCTGCCAGATCCCGCTCCAACGCCGTGGCGCGCGCGGCGGCTGCCGCTTCGGCGTCGCGCGACCGTTCGTAGTTGCGGCTCAAGACCTGGTAGTCGGCGCTTTGCCGCTCGATACGTTCCTCCACGGAACGCATGCTCTCGGCGAGCGAGGGCAGGTCTATCGACGGAGGCCGGATGAACTCGCCCGGTGCGCCGGCCGCGGCCGGGGACACGCCCGGCACCGCTGCCGCACGATCCATTTGCACGGCATCATCGGCAACATCGTCGTCGAACGGTACGCCTTCGAGGATCGGGAGCTTGTCCGTTGCATCGAGATCCGACCTCTTGGGGCCGGCCGCTTTCCGTTGCCATGGCTCGCCTACCCTGCCCGGCTGGTCGGCAAGCCAAATGCCGAGGCCCGAAGCTTTTGAATTTCATCGCGCACGCGCGCGGCCTGTTCGAACTCGAGATTGCGCGCCAGCCGGGTCATTTCGGCGTCGAGCTTCTTGATCCGCTTCACGGCCTGTTCAGGCGCCAGCATGGCAACTTCGGCGCTCGATCCGTAGCGCTCGTCCTGAACATCGCGCGCGCCTTCCATGACATCGGCGACCGCCTTGACGATGCTGCGCGGGGTGATGCCATGCTCCACGTTGAACTGAATCTGCTTGCTGCGGCGCCGGTCGGTCTCGGCGATGGCGCGCTCGATCGAACCGGTGCGCACGTCTGCGTACAAGATTGCCTTGCCCTGCAAGTTGCGCGCTGCGCGCCCGATGGTCTGAATCAAAGAACCTTCAGACCGCAAGAAACCTTCCTTGTCCGCATCCAGAATGGCCACCAAGGATACCTCGGGCATGTCCAAGCCTTCGCGCAGCAAGTTGATGCCGACGATCACGTCGAACTTGCCCAAGCGCAGGTCGCGAATGATTTCAGAACGTTCGACCGTTTCGATGTCCGCATGAAGGTAGCGCACCCGCACACCGTGCTCGCTCAGGTATTCGGTCAAATCCTCGGCCATGCGCTTGGTCAGGGTCGTGACCAAAACCCGCTCGTTGACCTGGGCCCGCAGGCGGATCTCGGAGAGCAAATCATCCACCTGCGCCCGCACCGGGCGAATCTCCACCGGCGGATCGATCAGCCCGGTGGGCCGCACCAGTTGCTCGATGACCTGCGCCGACACGCGCTTCTCATAGGCCGCGGGCGTTGCCGATATGTAGATGGCTTGCGGCGCCATGTGTTCGAACTCTTCGAATCGCAGCGGACGGTTATCCAGTGCCGAGGGCAACCGGAACCCGTACTCGACCAGGGTTTCCTTGCGCGATCGATCGCCCTTGTACATGGCTCCGAGCTGCGGGATGGTCTGGTGGCTTTCATCGATCACCAACAGCGCATCTTTCGGCAGGTAGTCAAACAGGCATGGCGGCGGCTCACCGGCGGCACGCCCCGACAGATAGCGGGAGTAGTTCTCGATGCCGGCGCAATAGCCGACTTCATGCATCATTTCCAAATCGAACAAGGTGCGCTGCTGCAGCCGCTGCGCCTCGACCAGCTTACCCGCGGCATTGAGTTCCAGAAGCCGCGTGCGCAACTCATCGCGGATCAGATCGACCGCGGAATGCACTCGTTCCTTGGGCGTCACGTAGTGGGATGAGGGGTAAACGGTGAGGCGCGGCACTCTGCGCAGCACTTCGCCGGTGAGCGGATCGAAGAAGCTCAGACTCTCCACGCGATCATCGAACAGCTCTACGCGCACCGCTTCACGCTCGGATTCCGCGGGAAAGATGTCGATGACATCGCCGCGCACCCGGTACGTGCCCTGCTGCAGATCGATTTCGTTGCGCGTGTACTGCATGTCGGCCAAGCGCCTCAGCAGTTTGCGCTGTTCGAGCATGTCGCCGCGCGACATGTGCAAGACCATGCTCAGGTAGGCGTTAGGATCACCCAAACCGTAAATGGCGGACACCGTCGCGACGATGATGGAATCGGGCCGCTCCAGCAGCGCCTTGGTGGCCGACAAACGCATCTGTTCGATGTGCTCGTTGATCGAGGCGTCTTTTTCGATAAAGGTATCCGATGCCGGCACATAGGCTTCGGGCTGGTAGTAGTCATAGTACGAAACGAAGTATTCGACCGAGTTCTTCGGGAAAAAGAGCTTGAATTCGCCGTACAGCTGCGCAGCCAGGGTCTTGTTGTGCGCCAGCACCAGGGTTGGGCGTTGCACCCGTTGGATGACATTGGCAATCGTGAATGTCTTGCCCGAGCCGGTGACCCCAAGCAGCGTTTGATGCGCAAGCCCGCTGCTCAAGCCATCCACCAGCTTTTCGATCGCTTGCGGCTGGTCCCCGGCCGGCTGGTAATCCGAAAAAAGTTCAAAAGTCATTGGGCATATTCTCTCATGTTGCAGGCATTCGAGGCATCGCACCCATGGCGCAGTGCACTCTTCCGCATTTCCAGCAGTCATGCGTCACGCCGGCGCGTCCGGCATTGCCTGGCGTCACCTGGCCTTTTTTCGTACACTGAATGCGCCGCATTTAACACAGGAATTTCCACCTTGGCCCTCTCCGTTTCCCAGCGCGTTCAAAAGGTCAAGCCCTCCCCGACCCTTGCGATGACGGCTCGGGCCGCCAAACTCAAGGCCGAGGGTAAGGACATCATCGGATTGGCCGCCGGCGAGCCGGATTTCGACACGCCGGTGCATATCTCAGATGCGGGCGTCGAAGCGATCCGCAGGGGGGTCACCCGCTATACGGCCGTGGACGGAACGACCGAACTGAAGGATGCCATCATCGGCAAGTTCAAGCGCGACAACGGGCTCACCTATGACCGCACGCAAATTTTGGTCTCTTCCGGCGCCAAGCAGACCTGTTTCAACGCCTGCCTGGCACTTCTCGATCCGGGCGATGAATGCGTGATTCCGGCCCCCTACTGGGTATCCTATCCCGACATGGCATTGCTGGCCGACGGCGCGCCGGTCAGCGTGTACGCGGGACCGGCTCAAGGCTACAAAATCACGGCGGCCCAGCTCGCCGCGGCAATCACGCCCCGCACCAAGCTGTTCATCATCAACAGCCCGAGCAACCCCACGGGCGCCGCCTACAGCCAAGCTGAGCTCCAAGCCCTGGGACAGGTGCTCGCCAAACACCCACGGATCGTCATCGCCTCCGATGAAATGTACGAGCACATCTATTGGGCCGCAGAAGCCTTTACCAGTTTCGCTCAAGCGAATCCACAGCTCTACGACCGGACCATTACCATCAATGGGGTTTCAAAAGCCTATGCCATGACCGGCTGGAGAATAGGCTACTGCGGGGGCCCCAAAGAGATCGTTGCGGCCATGTCGACGGTTCAGGGCCAGTCCACATCCAATGCCTCGAGCATTTCCCAACGCGCCGCCACCGTTGCGTTGAACGGCGATCAATCCTGTGTCGCCGAGATGAACAAGGCTTTCAAGTCGCGGCATGACTTCGTCGTCGCCGGATTGAACGCCATTCCCGGCATATCCTGTCTGGCCGGTGCCGGCACATTCTATGCGTTCGCAAACGTGGAAGGCGCCATGCGCGACCTGGGCCAGAAGAGCGACGACGAGTTCGCCGAGTATTTGCTGGTTCACGCCGGGGTCGCGGTTGTCCCCGGATCAGGCTTTGGCGCGCCAAATCACATTCGGATCTCGTTCGCCTGCGGCATGGACACCCTCAAGGACGCCCTTCGCCGCATCGAACAAGCTGTTTCGCCGGCCGTCGCAAAACGCGCGTGAGCGCATTGCCGGGGGCTGAAGGTGCGCCAAGCCACGAAATCGCGCGATTGGACGCCCTGTGCGCCGCGCGCCATGACCGGGCATACCTGATTGCGCGTTGGTTTCTTGACTTAAACGCCCGCCTTCCCGACAATCCGCGCCTCTTCCGATTCCCCGGTAGCTCAGTGGTAGAGCGACGGACTGTTAATCCGTTGGTCGGCGGTTCGAATCCGTCCCGGGGAGCCAACTTTCAAATGGTTCAATTGCTGCCAATTGGACCGGTTTATCTGTCGGCGGAAATTCGAACCGCCGACATAGACAAGACGGTTCGACGACCGCCGCGCAGCGGCGATGCGATCGCCCTTTAGGGCGACCCGAAGGGGTGAGCGCGTAGCGCGAATAATCCGTCCCGGGGAGCCACATTTCACGATTTTTCCAAACGCTCGCCGGCCAACTCGCTTGGCGCGTTAATTCGAACCGCCGACATAAACAAGACGGTTCGACAACTTGGCCGTAGGCCAAGTTGGACGCCGACGCGTTTCGCGGCGGCGGTCCGGAGCGCAGCGGAGGATTCGCGGCAGCCGCGAACAATCTCTCCCGGGGAGCCACTATCAAATGGTCCAATTGCTGCCAATTGGACCGGTTTATCTGTCGGCGGAAATTCGAACTCCCGACATAGACAAGACGGTTCGACGACAGCGCCGCGCAGCGGCGATGGCGATCACCCGCAGGGCGACCCGAAGGGTGAGCGCGCAGCGCGAATAATCCGTCCCGGGGAGCCACATTTCACGATTTTTCCAAACGCTCGCCGGCCAACTACGGCTTGGCGCGTTAATTCGAACCGCCGACATAAACAAGACGGTTCGACAACTTGGCCGTAGGCCAAGTTGGACGCCGACGCGTTTCGCGGCGGCGGTCCGGAGCGCAGCGGAGGATTCGCGGCAGCCGCGAACAATCTCTCCCGGGGAGCCACTATCAAATGGTCCAATTGCTGCCAATTGGACCGGTTTATCTGTCGGCGGAAATTCGAACTCCCGACATAGACAAGACGGTTCGACGACAGCGCCGCGCAGCGGCGGCGATCGCCCGCAGGGCGACCCGAAGGGTGAGCGCGCAGCGCCGAGTAATCCGTCCCCTGGAGCCAATAATTCAATAAGTTACCTCCTATCCCTGTGACTCATTCGAACTATTTGTCCGGTATATGTCCGCCGCTCCCCCTGACGCAATGTCCCAATGACTTCCGTTTCGACCGCTTCGACCGCGGCCACGCGTAATCAACTGGATGAGTTGCTCGTCGACCTGGGCGTTAGCTACCGGGCTTGAGCGCCCACACCTTGCACCAACCCGCCGCTGGCACGTTCTTACCCGCAAAGATGGCGCAAGGAGCTACGGGATCACTCGCCTTCCCCTGATACTGCGCGCAGGTCGCACACTTTTGCGTGGGTTTGAAAGTGGGATTCGCGGCAGCGTCTACGCCCTTGGCGTCATTCACAAATCCCAGCGCCTTGGCCGTGGGATCATTCGGGTCGAGCGTCGGTGGCGCCGCGGCGCTCGCAGCGTCCGACCACAAGCCTAAGAAGGGTGCGGCGGCGCTCAAAGCGAGGCTGCCGGTCAGCAACGTGCGGCGCGAGAGTCTGAATTGCATCATGATCTTCCTTTCCGTCGTAGACTCAAAGAGTGGTGACCGGTCAGCGATGAGACAGTATCCGAAGGACGGCGTGCTTGGATAGAGCGGCTTCTACGTAGGACTTTACGGGTTGCGGACCTTCACACCACCCGTGACATCGCCGGCTCGGGCGATGCCTGATGTAAGTACGCGTCAAAAGTCATCGCCACAGCCCGCATCAGAAGCCTTCCAGCCGGCGTCAGCCGCACACCCTCCGCACCGATTTGGATCAGGCCGTCTCGCTCCAGAATCGCGAGTTGCCGCAGTTCTCGCACGAAGTATTCGCGAAACACAATGCCGTAACGAGACTCAATCACGCTGAGGCTGAATGAAGCCGTGGCACATGATCTGCTGGATGACATCGGCGCGGATACAGTCGTCCTCATCCATCAACGTACCGCGCTGGGAGGGCAGCGCGCCGCGCTCGATCGCCGCCTCGTAGTCCTTCAGATTCTTGTGGTTTTGCACATAGAGACCCCCCACACGCCCGATTGCACTCACGCCAAAGCTCACCAAGTCTCGATTGGCATGCGTGGTATAGCCTTGAAAGCTCCGATGCAGGCTTGCCGCTTGTTTCGCCCTGCGTCAAACTGTCGGACGGTAATGCGAAATGATCCAATCCGATGTACACATAACCCGCAGCGCACAGCCGCTCGATCGCCAGTTGCAGCAAGTCCATGCGCATCGCCCCATCCGGTAGTTGCTCGGGGCGAATTTTTCCCTGCGCCTTGAACAATTGCGGCATGTGAGCGTAGCCATAGACGGCGAGACGATCGGGCCGCAACGCAATCACCCGCTCGAGCGTCGCACTAAAGGACTCCCGCGTCTGCAGCGGCAGCCCATAGATCAGGTCGAAATTGATCGATTGAAAACCCAACTCACGTGCGGCCGTGTAGATGCCTTCCACCAGTTTCGCCGGCTGATCGCGATTGACCGCCCGTTGCACGGCAGGATCGAAATCCTGCACGCCCAAGCTCACGCGATTGAACCCCAGCTCTTTGAGTAGCTCCAGCGTGCTCCGATCCACCGTGCGCGGATCGATTTCGATCGAATAGTCGCGCTCGGGAGAATCGATGAGCTGAAATTGCTGCGACAGTTCGCCCATCAGTTCGCTCAGCAATGGCTTCGGCAAAAAGGTCGGCGTGCCGCCGCCCAAATGCAGTTGCTCAACCGGTCGACGCCGATCAAAATGCCGGCCGCGCATCGCGATCTCTCGCTCGAGACAGTGCAGATATTTTTCCGCCCGTGCCACATCGCGCGTGATGACTCGAGTGCATCCGCAGTAGAAACAGGGGCTGAAACAAAAGGGAATGTGCACGTATACCGACAGCGGCTGACGCTTGAGCGCCTGATCGCTCTGAGTGGCGGCCAGGATGTAGTCTTGTGCCGCAATCTCGCCCTTGAACTGCAGGGCGGTAGGATAGGAGGTATAGCGCGGACCCGCCTGGCCGTAGCGCGCCATCATATCCGCATCAAACTGCACGGTGGTCGAATCGCTCACGGCAGGGTCCTTCGAGTGGTTTCCTTCAGCCGTCACATTGCCTCAAGGTACGAGAAGCGACCATACGTAGTTCTGCTTATTTTGACGCGAAGCAGTCGCGACCGCGGCGCGTCAGAATGGCCGTACGCAATGCCAAGCGAATTGAAGAAAGACTCGGATTGTTTTTCCCCACATTGATTCAGCGCTTGAGTGAAATCGCAGATTGGTGGATCAACGGAGCGCACCATGCCCTCGAGTAGCGTTCAGTGCGGGCCCGCGCGCATCAAGTTCACACACTTTGCGGCTGATTCAATATCTTGGGCACCGCTTTGGTAATCGCCGTCAAAATACCACTGAGGATTTGCCGAGGACTCGGCGGGCATCCGGGCACCGCCACATCGACCGGGATTACTGTGGAGACGCGACCGCACGTGGCATAGCTCTCGCCGAATATTCCGCCGGTGCAACCGCAATCCCCGATTGCGACGACAAGTTTCGGATCCGGCGTCGCATCGTAAGTGCGGCGCAGCGCCACCTCCATATTTTTGGCCACGGGCCCCGTCACCAATAATAGGTCTGCGTGCCGCGGACTGGCTACAAACCGAATGCCAAGGCCTTCGATATTGTAAAGAGGATTATTGAGCGCGTGAATCTCCAACTCGCAACCGTTACACGACCCGGCATCAATCGCTCGAATGCAGAGGGCACGACCGAGGACATCGAGAATCCGGGACTGCAGCGCGTCGACGACTACGCAGTGACTCGTCACTCGGCGGAGAAGGCTCGGTGATGATCCCGGTGCGACAGATTTTGCTCTAACGTTTTCAGCATGGCTATAAATCGTGTCCGCTGTAGGACAGGTTGAAGGACTTATTGATCAGCGGAAAATCCGGCACGATGTTGTCGATGATGGCGTGCTCAATCACCGGCCAGTTCTGCCATGATGGATCATGCGGGTGACATCGTCGGATCATTCCATCCAGTGCCTGCTTCCAGTGCGAGAAATATGGGGCCGCGCCATCCCTCGATCATTCCGACGCCTTGTGCGCCTTCATCTGGTACTGAGATTGTCACTTGATGCGGCCCCGCAGGCAGTTCCCACAGGATCTGCTGCACGAGACGTGCAGATTCGGTCACTTCATCGAAGCGCACGGCCACGCGCGCTGCCACATCGCCTTCAGTTTGCACGATCTTTTTTGGCGCGAGGTGACTATACGGGTCGCAGGGTAGATCGCAGCGCAGGTCAAAGGCTTGTCCGCTCGCGCGTCCTGCCAAGCCGGTCAAGCCTAATTGCGCGGCCAGAGTCGGCGTGACGACGCCCGCGCCTACAAACCGGTCGCGCAAACCGGCGTGATCGTCGTAGATTGCACGCAGTGCTTTGACCTCCGGAGCAATCGATACGATCGAGTCAACAAGCAAGTGTACTCCGGCGGATGAAAGATCCACACGCGTGCCGCCCGGCACAACGAAATCCATGAGATATCGCTGTCCGAGCGCTTGCTCGGTCGCGCGCAGCAGCTGCTCCTTGAGCCGCGAGAACTGGGTGAGTCCAAAGGAAAAGCCCGCATCGTTCGCAATCGCGCCGAGATCCCCCAGGTGATTGGCCAGGCGCTCCAATTCCAGCGCGAGCGCCCTTAAGCGTACGGCTCGATCGGGCAAGTGCGCCGCGGCCATACCTTCCAGCGCCTGGCAATAAGCCCACGAAAATGCGACGGCAGAATCGCCGGAGATGCGGGCCGCCAATCGGTGACCCTGAAGCAGCGAGAATTCAGTGAAGCGCCGCTCTATGCCCTTGTGGACATAGCCTAAGCGCTCCTCCAGCCGGAGCACTTTCTCGCCGACCACCGAAAAACGAAAGTGGCCAGGTTCGATGATACCGGCATGCACGGGCCCGACCGGAATTTCATGCACGCCGTCCCCTTCCACGGGAATGAATGCGTACCTATCAATGACCGGGTATCGAGGGAGATGGCGGTGCGTGGGTCTCAATAAGCGGATGAAAGCTCTCCGGCCAAGCCGCATGACGCAACCACGGGCGCGTATCCGGATCAGTCGAGCGCAATCCTGACAGATCCGCTACGGCGCGCTGCATGCGGCTTGCACTCGGAAACCATTGCTGAATCCCCGGGTAATGGGCCTCCCCTTCGGGTAACGGCAAGCTCAGCACGAGCACGCCCTGGTCAGCCGTATACGCGACTCGGACCCTGTCACGGCCATCTCGATCGCGACTTGCCCAGAGAGCCTGCAATCGACCCCCTCCGGTCGCCACGTGTTCGGCGGCTTGCTGCCATTCGTCGCGTGAGACTACAAGGCCAAGCACTTTTGGCGCGCCCGCGATCACGCTCCCTCCACTGGAATCGGAGTTCTGGGCCGCCTGTTGGAACCATCGTTGCAGAGCCATCTCATTCTCCGCCGATCAGGCGCGCCGCAGCGCGATACCAGTCAGCGAGATAAGGCGGAATGAAAAAACCCAGCAACAGCACCAAGCCAAGGTGAACAAACACGGGTACGAGCGCGGGCGGATGCGGCAAGCGTTTGGCTGTGGTATCTCCAAATACCATCGACTGCACACGACCAAAGATTGCCGCGAAGGCCACACCGAGCGCCAACAGCAATATCGGCGTCGCCCAGGGTTGCTGTTTCATGGCGGTCGTCAAAATCAGAAATTCACTCGCAAATACGCCGAACGGTGGCGTGCCGAGAATGGCGAGGCTGCCCATCATCAATCCCCAACCCACCGTGGGGCTCAAGGTGATGAGCCCGCGAATGTTGTCCATGAGTTGGGAGCCGGCTTTCTGCGTCGCGTGTCCCACGGCAAAGAAAATGGACGATTTGGTCAGTGAATGCACCGTCATATGCAATAGCGCGGCGAAGTTGGCCACTGGCCCGCCCATTCCGAAGGCGAAGGCAACGATCCCCATATGTTCGATCGAGGAATAGGCAAATAGGCGCTTTACATCGCGTTGTCGCCACAGGAAAAACGCCGCCAGCACCACCGACAGCAAGCCAAAACCCATCAGCATTCGGCCCGGCAGGGCCGAATGCAGCGAGCCCTCGACGAGCACTTTGCAGCGCACGACGGCGTACATCGCCACATTGAGCAGCAGTCCTGACAAAACCGCGGAAATAGGTGTCGGGCCTTCAGCGTGCGCATCCGGCAACCAATTGTGCAGCGGTGCAAGGCCCACCTTGGTCCCATATCCCACGAGCAGAAAAACAAATGCCAAGCCCGAGAACCGAAGGCTCCAGTTGAGCCTTGACCGAATTAAGATGCGTCCAAAGCAGCGCACTGACGCCCTCGGAGCCCAAGATCTTCTCGGCCGCAAAGTACATCAGGATGGTGCCGAACAGCGCCTGGGAAATCCCCACGCCGCAGAGAATGAAATACTTCCAGCCTGCCTCAAGGCTCGCGGGGGTTCGATACAGCGTCACCAGCAGCACGGTCGATAGGGTTGCAGCTTCCATCGCCACCCACATAAGCCCCATGTTGTTGGTCGTGAGGGCAACCAGCATGGTTGCCATGAACATCTGGTACATGCTGTGATACAGGCGTAGCTGTCCAACAGTTACCCGCCCGTGCTCTGCCTCGATGCGCATATAGGGGCGCGAGAACAATGAAGTGGTTAGGCCGACGAATGCAGTCAGCGTCACCAGAAAAACGTTAAAGGCATCGATAAAGAATTGCTCGTGTCCGACCGATAAGTTGCCGTGCGCAACGACCCTTGCTGTGAGCGCACATGCCGCGAAAAACGTGACCAATGAAAAGACCACATTGGCTTCGGGTGCCCAGCGCCGGCCGCCTAACATACTCAAGCGTCAGGGCGCCCAGCAGCGGCGTGCCCAGAAGAACGATGAACTCCACCTTATTGATCCTCCTTCAGAGTCTCGAAGTTCTTCAGGTCCAGACTGTCGAATTGTTCCCGAATCTGAAAGAAAAATACGCCGAGAACCAGCATCGCCACCAAGACATCGAGCGCAACTCCCAGCTCAACGACCATCGGCATGCCGTAAGTGGCGCTCATCGCGCCGAAGAACAATCCGTTCTCCATCGATAGGAATCCGACCACCTGGGACATCGCTTTGCGGCGCGTGATCATGGTGAGAAAAGCAATGAGAATCACCGCCACGGCGATGCCGATCGAATTGCGCGTGGCCGTGCTCGCCAGTGCCGAAATCGGTTGGGCCAATCCGAATGAAAAAATGACGACCAGCACGCCCACCAGCATGGTCCCGGTGATGTTGAGCAGCGGTTCAGTGTCCCAGTAAACACCGAGGCGACGGATGAGACGATGTAATAGCCATGGCAGGAAAATCACCTTAAGTCCGAGGGTCAATCACGGCGGATAAGTACAAGTTGCGATCGCCCGTCCGCCAAGCGAGCAATAGGTCGCGACAAACAATAGAGCGCCCTTGCAGCGCGAGCAGATTGACCAGGGAGACGATGCGCCGCTGCGAGAGCATGGCGAATGAAAGCAGCAGCAATAGCGCGGCCAGTGTGTTCAGCAGTTGAAGATCCCACGACAGCGCATTCATATTCATGCTCCCAACAACAACCGCACCAGCAATCCGAGCACTGCAAACAGAAAAGCCGTTGCCAAAAACTCCGGTGCGCGAAAGACGCGCAGTTTCGCCGATACCGTCTCGATGAGCGCCAATGCAGCGCCGGCGACGGTGAGTTTCGCGCCCAGCAACACAACCGACAGGGCCAATCCCAACGGCGCGTCGCTCGTCGCCATGCCCCAGGGAATGAATACGGCAAATCCGATGCACGCATAATTGAAAAGCTTCAGCGCCGCGGCCCATTCCATGAGCGCGAGATGACGTGCGGAATATTCCAGCAGCAGTGCTTCGTGAATCATGGTCAATTCAAGATGCGTGGCGGGGTTGTCAACCGGGATGCGGGCGTTTTCGGCCAGCAGCACCATCGTGAATGCGACTGCCGTAAAGGCGAGACTCGGATTGAGTGCGAAGGTCTGCGCCGAGAGACGTTCGGCAATAATCGGCAATGCCGTGGTGGCGCAGGTCAGGGAAACGACGAAGATCACCACCAGCAGTGCGGGCTCCGCGAGGAATCCGATCATCATTTCCCGGCGTGCACCCAGCGTACCGAAGGCGGTCCCGATGTCCATCGCCGCCAAAGACAAGAACACGCGCGCAGTCGCAAGAAGTCCGACCAGCGCGATCGCGTCGGCGGCTCGCGTGATGGGCAAGCGCGTCGCAATCGAGGGAATGACGGCTGCGGCCGTCACCATCGTGCCAAAGACCACGTACGGCGCGAGCCGGAATAGTTGCGAGGCGTTCTGCGCGATCACCGCCTCTTTGTGGAATAACTTCCGGATACCGCGATACGGCTGCAGAATGCTTGGGGCGGATTTATTCTGCAGCCACGCTCGGCACTGATTCACCCAGCCGAGAAACACCGGTGCCGCGGCCAGCGCCAACACGATTCCCATCACTTGCACCGCCCAGTCGAATATCTTCATAGCATGAGCGCCAGCAAGACGACGAGTGTGACGAAGCTGTAGAGCAAGTAAGTCGCGATGCGACCCTGCTGCAGCCAGGCGACCTTATCCGCGACTCGCCGAACGAGCGGACCCAAGGGCTCATACAGAGCGCGCCAAATGCGATCGCCAATCTCCAAGCGGTACTTGGGTTTTGTGTCGAAGGGGCGCGGCAGCTCGCGAATCGAGAAAGAAGAGTGGTTGGAATAGGTGGCGAATCGGCTGACCGAATCCTTCCGCCGTGTCTTGCATGCGGCTCGTGAGCCCGCCGAATCCACAGTCCCAAGCGGCCCCTTTACGCACGCGCTGATGATAGAAGATACGCACGCCGACGATCGCCAACGCCACCACGACCAGAATTACTGCGAAGAACACCAGGGGTGCGTAAGACGATTCTCGTTCGGGAATCGGCACGAGCAGCCACCAGGGTGCATCGCTCGACGGTAGTTCGCCCAACCCCAGTTGCTGAGTGACGATGCTGAACAAGGAAATAACGGTGGTCGGGAAGAATCCGAGCAGCACGCAGCCGAGCGCAAGCCACGCGAGTCCCAGGCGCTCTGCAAATCCAGCGTCGTGGGCCTGTTGCAATGCGGGTTCCCGCGGCTGTCCGAGAAAGATCACGCCAAAGAATTTGACCATGACATAGCCCGCAAGTGCAGCGGCAAGTGCGAGCAACGCGGCGCCCAGACGGCAACAGCATGTTGATGAATGCGTGTGGCACCTTGTACGAGAACAGGAAGGATTGGAGTAGCAACCATTCCGACACGAATCCATTCAAGGGCGGCAATCCAGCAATAGCCAGCGCGCCGATGAGCGTCAGCCACGCGACCCACGGCATGCGATGGATCAGACCACCCAGGCGCCCTAGATTGCGTTCCCCGGTTGCGTGCAATACCGCACCCGTGCCCAGAAACAGCAGGCTTTTCATGAATGCATGATTGAGCGCGTGGTACATGACGGCAATCAATGTGAGCGCTGCCGCGGCACGCATACCCACGCCCGCGAACACTATCGCCAGCCCCAGGCCGGTAAACATGATCCCAATGTTTTCGATGGATGAGTAGGCCAGCAGACGCTTCATGTCAGTTTGAGCGGCTGCGAAGACGACGCCATACAGCGCGCTAAAAAGCCCAAGAGACAGCGGCAACAAACCCCACCACCATAGGGGCGGCTGACCCAAAAGATCAAAACTGATCCGAATCATTCCGTACAACGCTGTCTCGAGCATGATGCCGCTCATCAGCGCCGAGACCGGAGAAGGCGCGGCGGGGTGTGCTTCCGGCAACCATACATGCACGGGCACGAGGCCCGCCTTGGCACCAAACCCAATCAGCGCGAGACAGAAAGCAACCGTCGCCCAATTTGTACTCAGGTGCGCGCTGCGCATCGCATCGAAAGTGAAATGCCAGCTGCCGCCCTGAAGGATGCCAAAGCTCAAGAGAATCGCGATCGCACCCAAGTGGGCCATCAGCAGGTAGAGAAACCCGGCCTTGCGAATTTCGGGGATGCGGTGCTGGGTGGTGACCAAAAAATACGACGACAGCGCCATGGTTTCCCACGCCAACATAAATGCATACGCGTCATCGGCGAGCAACACGAAGCCCATGCTGGCGAGAAATAAGTGGTATTGCAGGCACAGAAGTCCCGGCGCCGTGCCTTCACCCTGCCGGAAGTAGCCGGCCGCAAAAATTGAAATTCCGGCGGAAGCTCCGCCCAGCAACACTAAAAACACGCCCGAGAGTCCATCGAGGCGCAAGTGAACAGGTAAGTCCGGCAACCCGATGGGCAATACGAGCTGTTCGGTGACGTGGCCAAGACTTGTCGCAGCAACGACTGCGAGCGCAGCGCCGACAATGGCGCCCAACGGAAAGAGCGTCCGTCCCACGAATGCGAGACTTAAGGGTCGCACCATTCCCGCGAGCCCGAGCGTGCACCATGCCGCCAGCAGCAGTCCGCAGAGCGTCAATGGCGACAGTGGAACCAAAGCTCATCAGGCGCCGGTTCTCATTGTCGTGAAATCGGTTAATACCACTGATAACCGAAGGCTGCCATTTGCGATCATGTGCTGTTCTATTATAATCTTATGCGTATTGACCTGTCACCTAATGTGAGTCTCATTTGACGACGGAAGATCGCACCGCTCGGCTTACGATTTTGGTTGACCCACGCAAGAAGGAACTATTTGAGCGCCTGTGTGCACAAGAGGATCTGACACCCTCGCAGGTCGTGCGGCGCTTGATACGGGAATACATAGAGCTTCGCACCGGCAAGCCATGGACACCCACTGAGGAGCGCCCGAGCGCGGGGCGTCGCCGTGTCTCGGTTCGTCGAACCTGAGTGCGGGGCGCGCTCTACTTAGCGAGCCGAAAGCGCTGGAATTCCCAACGTTTTCTCGCTCCGTAGGGCGAGGCGCCGCAGATCCTCGCACCTACCCTTGCATGAGGCCAATTCGTGTGTTACATACTGAACCATATGGTTCAGTATACTCGGAGCGGCTTTGATGCCTCGTTCGCCGCGCTCTCGGACGCCACCCGACGCGGCGTTCTGGAGCAGCTCGGGCGTGCAAACGCTTCAATCACGGACCTTGCAGAGAAGTTCCACATGACCCTCACGGGCATGAAGAAGCATGTCGGCCTCTTGGAGCAGGCCGGGCTCGTTACTACTGAGAAGGTCGGACGCGTGCGGACCTGCAAGCTCGGCATGCGCCGACTGGAGGAAGAGGCAGCATGGATCGAGAGGTACCGCCAGCTCTGGGACGCACGCTTCGACGAGCTGGACCAGGTTGTCGAAGAACTGAAACAGAAGGAGAAGGTCGATGGACGCAAGAGAAGAGAGTGAGCCTACCCCCATGAAGAACCGTGTGACGGTGGAACGGAAGTCCGAGCGTGAGATAATCGTTACGCGAACCTTCAACGGCCCGGCGCGCATCGTGTTCGAGGCGTGGACCACCCCTAAGTTGCTCGAGCGATGGTGGGCACCGAAGTCGTTTGGAGTGTCCTTCCTTTCCTGTGAGGCCGATGTTCGCACGGGGGGCACGTACCGTTTCGTGTTCGGCCACGCTGCCTCTGAGCAGCCTATGGAGTTCTTCGGCAGGTACATCGAAGTGACGCCGCACTCCCGCGTCGTCTGGACTAACGACGAAGGCGGTGAAGGTGGGGCCGTCACCACGGTGACCTTTGAGGAAAGAGGTGACGAGACGCTGGTCGTTATGCACGAGCTCTATCCCTCGAAGGAAGCTCTCGACGGTGCCATCGCCTCTGGGAGTACGGGTGGAATGGGCGAGTCGTTCGATCAACTGGATGAGTTGCTCGTCACCCTGGGCGCTGTGGGGGCTTAGGCCGGGCGCAGCGGCCGTATGTAACCTAACAGGTCGGCATCCGGACGAGCGGCATCTGCCGCACACCAACCTTCGGCATCGGGGAGCGCCCCGAAATGCACGACGACTTTACCGTCGCGAGGCGCCGCACGGATCAGCCCCGCGGTGCCGACGCGGAACCCGGCTGCCTCTCCGGCTTGGAGTGCCGCGCCAACCGTCACAAGCCGCATTGCCCCAGCCGCGCGAAGCCGGCGGGCCTCCGTGCGACAGATTTCATATCCATCCGGAGCGGAGGTCAAGACATCGAGTGGAAGTTTCGGCTCGTACATCTCAACATCGCCAAGTCGGACGGCCCACAAACGCGTCGAGATTCCGACTAGATCTGCCGGGTCTGTGATTTCCTCGTGTCGCAGCAACTCTGCCCACGCGCCAGCGGGGGTATCGGCAAAATATTGCACAGGACCCTCCCCTATCCCATGCCAGCGGGCCGGTCGTTGTCTCGACCCGCCACTCAGCGTCCACAGAAACGGAAATCGCGAATCGCAGACCCGAAAAACAATCACGACAACAAATATCCATACCGCGGTGCAAATGACATTCAGGTGGCACCGAGGTGTTGCAGGGACTCGGCGGCTGCCAGTACAGAGCGGGCGGGCTCATCGCTCGGCTTCCAACGGCGAGACAACAGTTGGCGGGCGGTTCGCCCGCCGAAAACTGACCGCGGCCGCTCAAACCAGCGCCGCACCCCGAAGTCGTTATAGGTCCCCTCAAGGGCCGCGATGACGGAAGTCAAGAAATGCGCCCGTTCCGCAATTGCATCCGGGGCCTCGCGATCACCGTTCTGATATCGCTGCAAACTGGCCGCCGAAATATCGAGCATCTCAATGAGCAGCTCGTGGCCTAGGATTGCGTCCAGTTTGGCGAGTTCAGCTTCAGGGACAGGTGATTCATCCAGAGCTCGAAGTGCTGCGTCCAGATATCGGACGAACTCGTCGCGCGAGGTTGCGACCGTAAGATGCGCGCCGAGATCGCTCGCCAGTCCGCGCTTCGAGAGCATTCGCGCCACGCGACGCACTACATTTGCGCTCAGTTCTTGAATCGGCTCTTGCAGAAGCCCCATGGCGTCGGCCCGTCGCAGAAAGCGTGTCGCCCGGGGATATAGTTGCTCCTCCTCAAAAGGAGGCAGCACGGATGTAATATGGATGTTTGACATGCTCCAAATTATATCCATGTTGTCGGATGCCATCAACCAACACTTATCAGGCCGATTGGTTGATTGATCGCTCCGCTCTCGAGAGCGGCCGAAGTGATTGACGGCCCGGCATCTTCGCGCCACTTTCAGTCAATGCTTGACAACATACCGACTGGTTGGTAGCTTTCGCGTGTGGGTCTGCAATCCATCGAGCCAACACGGTCGGGCGGCGCGCGCAGCAAGCTTCTCGATGCGGCCATCTCCATCATCCGCGAGAAGGGCTACGCTGCGACGTCCGTTGACGAACTTTGTGCGAGGGCAGGCGTGACAAAGGGTGCGTTCTTTCACCACTTCCCAACCAAGGACTCGCTTGCAGTCGCGGCCGCGAATTATTGGTCTGGGTTGAGCAACTCGCTTTTCGCCGCCGCTCCCTACCATCGCTTCGACGATCCCCTCGCTCGTGTCCTCGGATACCTCGATTTTCGCAGGTCGATGCTGCGCGGTGACGTCGCGGAATTCACGTGCCTCGCCGGCACGATGCTCCAGGAAACATACAGGACCCACCCTGACATTCGACACGCGTGCGATGAATCGATCGGCGGTGCTGCCGCCGCAGTGGAGTCCGACATAGCCGAGGCGATGAAGCGCTACCGCATCCGCGGGCGATGGACGGCCGAAACTCTCGCGCTGCACACCCAGGCCGTGCTGCAAGGCGCGTTCATCCTGGCGAAAGCCAAGGGCAACGCCGCGGTGGCGGAAACGAGCGTCGACCACCTGCGTCGCTATGTTGAATTGCTGTTCCGTCGTCCGACGAAGAAGGCCAGGCCGGGTAATAAAGGGAGAAATGAGTCATGAAAATCAAAGCAATGTCGCGCCGGACGATTCTCGGGGCGGCGGCGGGCGCGCTGGCCGCAGCGGCGGCGGGCATCCCGCAAATTACAAGTGCACACGCGGAGACCGGACTGAGCCCGAAAAACGACGAGACCATCCGTAAATGGTATGCGGCATGGGAGAAAAAGGACTGGCACCCGGTCGACATCCTGCTGGCGGACGACTTCACATTTACGAGCGCAGCCGGTGACGACCACATCAGCAAGAGCACTTTCAAAACGAAATGCTGGGAGTCACAGATTGATTTTATCGAGAGGTTTGACCTGCAACGGGTGTTTGGAAGCGGCAACGAGGCGTTTGTGATGTACGTTTGTCGGACCAAGAACGCCAAACATTTCCGCAACGTGGAGTATTTGCGGCTTAAAGACGACAAGGTGGAAGCCATCGAGTGCTACTTCGGTGCGCAATCCAGCTTTCCATCTGCCGTCAGCACAGGGCAGACGTAGTATCGCCGGAGCCCACCGCGAGAAGCTCGGATTTTGACTAGGTCTTATCGCTCGTGATCAAGCGGATGCCGCCGCCAAACTTAAGGTAGGACCAGAACCAGTTGAGCAGAGTAGCGACGCGATTTCTGACGCCGAGCATGAAACCTATGTGCACCACGCCCCACAGCCACCAGGCCGGCGCACCCCACAGTTTGAAAGCGCCAAAGTCCGCAACCGCGGCCTTCCGGCCGATGGTGGCAAGACTGCCAAGGTGTCGATAACGGAACGCCGGCCCAGGGTCTCCACCGTTGATGAGAGCCCGAATCTGCCTGGCGACGTACGCGCCCCCCTGTTTCGCCGCCGGAGCCAATCCAGGAACGGGTTGGCCATTCCAAGCGTTGCTGGCTGCCGTGTCCCCGATGGCAAATACATTGGCCATTCCGGGCACACGTAGATCCTCACCGACGACAATGCGACCCGCCCGATCCGACGGCGCCTTCAGCCAGATCGCGGCAGGCGATGCTGCCACGCCCGCTGCCCATAAAATCGTGCGCGCCTCAATGCGTTCAGCGTCGACCCCAACACCCTGTTCATCGATGTGATTCACGCGACATTCGAGCCGGACTTCCACACCCAACTTCTCCAATGCGCGCTGCGCAATACCGGACAGGCTCTCGGGAAAAGACGGCAGCAGCCGCGGGCCGGCTTGTACGAGGATGATGCGTGCCTTGGTTGGATCAAAGGTCCTGAAGTCTTGGTTCAGTCCAAAACGGGCCAATTCCGCGATGGCGCCCGCAAGTTCTACTCCCGTTGGGCCGCCGCCGACGATCAGGAAGGTCAACAGCGCCGACTTCTCCGACTCATCCTCGCTCTCCTCGGCACGTTCGAACGCGGTCAAAATGCGCCGTCGGACTTCGAGGGCATCCTCAACGTGTTTGAGCCCCGGCGCGTGGCGCGCCCACTCATCCTTGCCGAAGTAGCTATGCGTGGCGCCCGTGGCAAGCACCAGGTAGTCGTACGGAACTTGACGGCGTTCGGTGAGCACCAGGCGCTTCTCCGTGTCGATCCCGGTGACGGTACTCAACAACAGCCGCGTCGCGGGGGCGTCCCGGAAGACCTGCCGCGTCGCCATGGCGATGTCTCCCGGCGACAGAGCCGCGGTAGCGACCTGGTAGAGCAGCGGCTGAAACAGATGAAAGTTGTTTTGGTCGATCAGAGTAACCCCCACGTTCGCGCCTTTGAGCGCTTGCGCGCAGCTCAGGCCGCCAAACCCGGCGCCGACGATCACCACTCTGGGCCAATTTTGCGAAGCCGGTTGGTTACTACTCGAAATGGAGAAAAAGCGACTCCCCCACCGCCTCGCCTGAGCATCGACCGCCAGCACGCCTCCCCCATGTACGGCGAGTATGGCAAGGAGCATCAGCAGGTAGATCGAATCGCTCAGCCGCGGATCGACCATCGAAAACGCGAATAGACCGAGCAGCAACAGCAAGGCGACATATCGGGTACCAGCGCCGATCATCAACGCGATACCGCCTGCCAGCGCGGCCACCATCGGCGGACGCATGGCGACGTCCAACGGCAACCAGCGCTCGCCGGAACCGAGTGACAGCCGCGCCTGCGCCGAGGCGGCTACTACGAGCGCCGCGCCCAGCCATAGGCGCAACCCCGCGAGATACCACGGCGTGCCGGAGGACCTCAGCCATTGGGAGAATCGAATCGCGCCTGGAACGAGTGGAATCGCGCTGTCAGCCAGGCCGCGACGCAGCAAGTGGTCGAGCGAAATTGGACCGGCGCCATGGACGACATACCAGCAAAACAACGCGATCCAAAACAGTTGGGTGTCGAACGGCTCGAAGCGGAATTGCGTGATGACCGCGAGTATCAGCAGAGGCAAAGATGCATAGCGCGTCATCGCCCCCAGCGCCAGCAGGATCGCGCAGACCAGGTTGGCGCCCGTGCTCAGGTACGCCGATATTACCGGCGCGAGCTGCGGGAAGGGATTCTCGTCATTGACAATCTGCAGGGTCGCCGTCCAATGCATGATCTGCTGAATGCCGAAGAAGAAAAAGAGTTTTGCGATCCACAGTCGAATGATCAATTCAGCATATGGCCAGGCCAGTCCGTAAGCCAGCGAGTTCCAGAAGTTGGCGAGCAAACGCACCACAGCGAACCGTGCGAGCCAAAACCGCGACCATCCCGTCACTTCTAATTGATTATGCATGGCTAGAAGACCAAGAAAGACCCTTGTTTATTACGTCATGGTCGGAATCGAGCGCGGCACGCCGGCCACGCGGCCACCTATTAAGGCGCTGCGCGCCACCTTTCAACGGGGTCGAGGACGACCCCGCCCTTTGATGGTCAGAACTACTGAGGATAGCCTTTCACGCTGTCGGCCACCGAGTCTGCCACGTGTTCTTTGGTGATCACGCCCGCAACATCGCTGCCACGCGGCACTCCGCGGCCGCGCACAACCACCGCCATGATCGCCTTGCGCCGCCACATGCGGCGGATGACATCAAAAGCGGTCTCCTCTTCGCGCACCACGGTGAAATTTCGATTGGCAACATCGCCTAAACTTACGCCGGTATGCGCACCTTCCAAGCCTCGCCGTAGTCCCGTATTCACCCGGATCACACCGAACAGGTGGCCTTTGTCCGTGACGACGACATGGCGCAGTCGGCCGGCATGCTCCGGCTGACGCAAATACTCATCGAAACTCTGTTCTGCCGGGAGAACCTGGATGTCGTCATCCATTACTTCGCGTGCCGAGCGGACGAGAAACATGTTGGCATGCCGTGCCTTCGGAATCGCGCGTCCCCGGCGTACAAGTTTCAAGGTATAGATGGTCTCGCGAGAAAGCACGCGGCGCGCGCCGATGCTCATTGCCACCGCCACGATCATCGGCATCACGATGCTGTAGTCGAGCGTCATTTCGAAAATCATGGTCACGGCCGTCATGACCGCCCCGGTGCCGCCGCCCACCATCGCGCCCATGCCGACCATTGCGAACGCAGGAACGCTGAGCTGAATGGGAAGACCGGCTGCATTCCAAAGGGCGGCAAATGCGCCGCCAACGGCGGCGCCCATGTACAACGAAGGCGAAAAGATGCCGCCCGATGAACCTGATCCCAGACTTATCGATGTTGCAAATGCTTTGCAGAGGCCGAGGAATACGAGCAGCCAAAAAGTCGAGATCTGCCCCGCCAACACCGCCTGCACCGTTGCATAACCGACCCCATCGACATAGTACTGACCGAAGAGGCGCAGTAGTGCATACATGAGCACGCCGACGGTCAGCATGCCGAGCATATGGCGCAAATAGCGCGACTTTATCCTATCGAGCAAATCCTCAGCCAGATGCAATGTTTTGATGAATCCCGCCGCCGCCACTCCGCTCAGTGCGCCGAGCACCGCAAATAGAATCAGCACAATCAGCGCGTTCGAATCGACAGGCATGGCTTGAAGCGGCGGCACATGAAAGGCGGGCGTATCGCCGAAGAACCAGCGGCCCACAAAGGTCGCAGTTCCAGTCGCGATGGCCACCGGAAGGAAGGTCTCGACGCTCACCTCCGGCATCATCAACTCGATGGCAAACATCACGCCGCCGATGGGAGTGTTGAAGGTGGCAGCGATCCCCGCGCCGGCGCCGGCAGCGACGAGGGCAATTCGCTGGCCTGAAGGCATGCGAACCAGCTGCCCCAATGTCGAACCGAGCGCGGATCCGATCTGGATAATGGGCCCTTCCCGCCCTACCGATGACCCGCTGCCGATTGCCAGGGCAGAGGCCAAGGATTTAACCAGTGCCACCACCGGCCGGATGGTGCCGCCCTTGTGAAATATCGCATCCATGACCTCGGGCACGCCATGTCCCTTGGCTTCCGGCGCAAAATTAGTCACCAGAAAGGTGACGCCAATGGAGCCGATCACGGGTACCAAGATCACCAACACGCCCCACGGCGCGGGCGCCGTGAAAACGTTCGCATCGTAGTGAAGCAATGCGCGCCCGGTAAACAATAAGTTGTGAATAAGGCCAATCAAATCGCGGAATAAGACGGCGCCGATGCCGGTGACGACGCCGAGTCCAAGCGCCAACAAAGCGAGCTGCGCCAGCGGCAGTTGGCGGCTTTCGTCGCCTTCCATCAGTGAAACCGCGGTTGAGAAAGTAACTTGCAATCCTTTCGAGACATAGCGTAGCGTATATTTTTATTGCGAGGAGATCCATACCATGAGATCAATTAAAAGAAATACCGGATTTCTGACATTGTGTTCCGTCGCGATCCTCTTTGTGGCCTGCGCAAATCAGATGGAGCCTGCCAAGAATGCTCTCGATAACATCAATACCACCTTGAATTCGGTGTCCGCGGATGCACAAAAGTACACACCCGACCAACTTGCCCAAACACAGAACAAGGTGGCCGCATTAACCGCATCCTATGAAAAGAAGGACTACGCGGCGGTAGTTGCCGGCGCGCCTGCAGTACTGGCCGAAGCCAAAGGATTGGCCGATGCCGTGGCCGCCAAGAAAGACGAGATGGTGAAAGCATTGGGAAATGAGTGGAGGTCCCTGGCCGCCTCCGTTCCCCGGTCGCTCGACATGGTGCAAGCCCGGGTCGACGCTTTGTCAAAAACCAAGCGTGTTCCCAAGGGCATTGATCTCGCTGCGGCGAAGTCCGGACTTGCCGATGCCACCTCGGCGTGGGACAAGGCTCAAGATGCCTTCAAAACAGGCAATCCAGCAGATGCGGTGACCGCAGCGAAGGATGCTCAAGCCAAGATTGCATCGGCCGCGGCCTCGTTGAAGCTGAATTTGACCTAACGGCGGGCCCGGCCGGGCACTTTCGTTGGCGACGCATGCTGCGCTGACCTCGGTCATAACAAACTTCGGTCATAACAAGGTGAAACAGAAGGCTCTCCCGGTGGGCGTGTGTGTCGTCTTAGAGAGCATCTTCGAAATTGGTAACTGACCCCGTAATGAATCAAGGAATACTGCAATGACTATTTTTGAAGTAGCCGGCGTTTGCGCAAGCCGCCGGGCGAAGGGTTTGCGTCGATTCTGAATCCGAGCGGCAAGGGTGGTACCTAGTCGGTGGGTTTTTGGCTGCTGGCGGGTTGCGCGCGCGTGGCAGCAGGTGTGAGCAGGATATTCGCAGTTCCGAGTATTTTGATCGGCGGCCGATCGCGCATACTTCCGTCTCGGATTGCAATCTCGACGTCGCGCGCCTGGTTGGGCGGCACCGACGCAGCGGACAGCCCATGTTGGTCGAAGACCGTCGTACAGACGGCTCTGATGCAGTCCTGCACCACCAGATCGTAGCCGTAATCGGTCAATGTGTAAGTCCCGGAGTCGTTGTAAAGTCGCGCCACAATCCTGCCGACGCTGCCGCGTTCCGCTCCGGCCTGGGCCCGTATTTGATCGAATCGAATCTCCGCGACGCGTATCCGATTTTTTGCCTCCGGATCCGCCTTATCCAAATTCTCGATATGAAAGCGCTCGAAATCGACCGGCTTTTGCTCAACGGCCGGCGGCGCCGCGGCAACCGATGCAACCGGTTCTCCGCGCTTGGCAATGACGACGATGACGACGGTTGCGAGAATGGCCACTCCGATGGCGGAGAGGCTAAACGCTCGAGTTTTCGGAAAAAGAAACGCCAGCGCGACCAAGATTAAGACCACGATCCATAGCATTGCCTCTATTTTCATCCCAGCTCACTGCTCCCCATCTACTCTGGCGACCGCGTCCAGTTTAGCGCGCTTCGCGCATTCAATGACCAGGAGGAGAGCCGCGGACCATCTCACGAAAGAGTCGTTTCTGTCCGCCCGTTCATCAAGCCACAGGAGCTTTCGTCACGTCCTTTCCATTGAGCTTCCGTTTCGATGCCGGCGAGCGTCTGGATGCGCGCAGACGCGCGGCGGCAGCCGGCGGCGATCGTGATGGCTCTCGCCCCAGGAGCGGCGCCTGCTCTTTCTTGAGGCGCTCGATGAACCAACGCCCAGCCGGCCCCGGCGGGCTGTCGGTTCTATAGACCGCCCACATTTCTATCAAGCGCCCTCCGGGAGGCGCATCCTCGGTCGTGATCTCAACGAGCGTGCCGCTCGCAAGATCCGCCTCAATGACGTGCAGCGGCATACCGCCAAACCCAAAGCCCGCGCGCAAAAACGCAAGCTTGGCGCCCAGATGGGAAAGGCGCCAGACTCTAGGGATCTTGAGACGGGGTTCGTAGCCTCGCGACAGATCTGACGGATCGATGTGCGTAAGCTGAATATGTTCGGCGAGGATAGATAGCGGAATCTGCCCCCGCTGAGTTGCCAGCGGGTGCTGTGCAGCGACGACTGTTCGCGTACTGATCGTCAGCAGCGGCTCGTGAGTGAGTTGCGGTGGTGCCAGCGCCCAAGACCCCACGATGCCGATGGCGCAGCGCCCATCGAGCACGGGCTCGATCACCGCACTCGACTCGATGTCGAATCTGAGCAGCGTCGCAGGAAATTCCTTCTGGAATGCAGCCACTCCAGCGGTGAAAGTCGCGTCCGGAAACATGACGTCGACGGCCACACTCAGTTCCGGCTCGAGGCCGCCGGCCAAACTTTTCGCCTTTGCCTTGAGGAGGTCTATGTCGCCTGCAACCGCGCGTGCATCGGCGAGAAGCGCGCGTCCTTGAACCGTCAGCACCGGAAGATGTCCGCGGCGGTCGAACAGCTTCACGCCGAGTTGGCCCTCAAGATTGGCCAGGGTCTGGCTCACCACGGACTGGGCACGGCGCAGGCGCCGCCCGGCCGCCGAGAAACTGCCCTCATCCGCGGCTGCGATGAAAGTGCGCAGTTGATCCAGTGAAACGCCGTCCAACATATGTCCACCCCGTCGATCTATCCGTGTGAAAGACGCACCCGCGACTCAAGAGGCAAGCGAAGAAGGATCTTCCAATCTCATAGATCTCCACAGCACAAGTGGATCGCGTCGAACATCTTCTTTGAGAACTCTTGCCGCGAGGAGAAACCGTGTTTCCAAGTCTCTCCGCAGGTGCAAAGCATGTCGGCGACGGTGGCAGCACGTTTGTCGGCGCCCTTGGTCTTCCTCGCAGACTGCGCCAGAATGACTTTCTCGAGCTTCTTTTTGAACGCGGCGCGGCTTTCACCGACAGCGTCGCCGAGAACGCGCTCACATTGCCCCTTGAGATCGGACGCTTCTGGATGAAGTAGTCCGACATGCCGGCCAAACCACTCATCCAAGGCTTTGAGCAGCTTTTCTTTGAGCGCCAGGCTCTCATCGTCCAATATCATATTGGCGGCTTGCAGCCCATCGTGCAAGGATTTCTGAATCGACGCGCGGAAGATCGCATCTTTATCTTTGAAATGAAGATAAATCCCCTGGCGTGAGATGCCCGCCGCCTGCGCGATATCCTCCATGGAGGTTTTTCTAAAGCCGTGCCGAAGGAAGACAGCCAGCGCTGTCTCGAGCACGTGTGTCTGCCTCGCCGATTCCTTTCCATCCATTTCGCCAGCTTGACATGAATGGCAATAAATGTCCACTTTGTCCGATTTAACTTGACACCATGCATACGTGTTGACAATACTGTATATGCCGCATCGAAGCGAACCCGACTGGCTGGTCCAACCCGCCGCCGGTCGGCCCATTGTTTGACTGACTGCGAGGATCCGTTCGTTGCCCGGCAACGGGCCGCCCGCAGTCCATCGTAATCGCGAAAAAGGATTCACCGTGCGCAAACCCAGTTTCTTCGCTTTTCACAGAACAGCCGGCCTCTGTCTACTCTGCAGCGCGGGGTTGGCCGCGTGTTCGTCCGGGACGGCAGCGCCGCCCAGCCCGCCGCCGGAAGTCGGTGTGGTGACGCTGCATTCCCAGCCGGTGACCATCACCACCGACCTTCCCGGCCGCATGGTGGCCTACCGCATCGCCGAAGTGCGCCCACAGGTGAGCGGCGTGATCGTCAAGCGATTGTTCACCGAGGGCAGCGAAGTGAAGGCAGGACAGCAGTTGTACCAAATCGATCCGGCACCCTTTCAGGCCAACCTGGAAAGCGCGCAGGCGTCGCTGGCGCGCGCCCGTGCGACCATGAAATCTGCCACGCTTCTGGCTGAACGTTACAAGCCGCTGGCGGAGGTGCACGCCGTCAGCCAGCAGAACTACGACAACGCCATCGCCGCGCAAAGCCAGGCGGAGGCGGATATCGCCTCGGCCAAGGCGGCGGTCGATACGGCACAGATCAACCTGGCGTATACCCGGATGTTCTCGCCGATTTCCGGACGCACCGGCCGTTCTTCGGTGACCGAAGGCGCGCTGGTGGATGCCAATCAGCGCACGGCATTGGTCGTGGTGCAGCAGCTCGATCCGATCTACGTCGACGTAACCCAGCCCAGTACCATGTTGTTGCGCTTGCAGCGTGAGCTTGCCAGCGGGCAGCTGAAGAAGGTCGGCGAAAGCCAAGCACGCGCCCAGCTGATGCTGGAGGACAACACTCGTTACGAGCAGAGCGGAACACTGCAGTTCGCAGAAGTCGCGGTCGACGCCGGGACCGGTTCCGTGACCCTGCGTGCCGTATTTCCGAATCCGCGGCACATTCTGCTGCCGGGCATGTTCGTGCACGAGCAGATCGACGAAGGCATCGACGAACACGGGCTGCTGGTCCCGCAGCGCGCAATCACGCACAACGCGCGTGGCGAAGCCACCACGATGGTGGTGGACGCCAATGACACAGTCAGCACCCGCGTGATCAAGACCGAGCGGGCCATCGGCGACCAATGGCTGGTGAGCGACGGTGTCGCAGCCGGCGACAGGGTGGTTGTCGTCGGACTTCAGCGGCTCGGGTCCGGCGTTGCGAAGGTCAAGCCCACGGAGGTGTCGCCGGATCAGCTCAACAGCGGGCGGGTCGCCTCCACTAATCCCACAGGCGCCGGGGGACCCGCCAGCTCCCGAACGCTGACGCCATAGCCGGAGCCATCGTGTCCAAGTTCTTCATCGACCGCCCGATCTTCGCCTGGGTGATCGCCATCGTCCTCATGATGGCGGGCGCCATAGCCGTCGTTACTTTGCCGGTCGCGCAATATCCGAGCATCGCGCCTCCCGCCGTCCAGATCACCGTCACCTATCCGGGGGCCTCGGCCGACACCGTGCAAAGCACCGTCGTGCAGGTCATCGAACAGCAGCTGTCCGGCATCGATCATCTGCTGTATTTCTCGTCCGAAAGCGATAAGGACGGGAGCATGGCCATCACGCTCAACTTCGAGCAAGGCACCAATCCGGATACCGCCCAGGTTCAGGTGCAGAACAAACTGCAGTTGGCGACACCGTTGTTGCCGCTGGAAGTGCAGCAACAAGGGATCCGCGTTGCCAAGTCGACCAAGAACTTCTTGATGGCGGTCGGTTTCGTGTCGGACGACGGCAGTTTGGGCAGCGGCGACATCGCCGACTTCATCGCGAGCAACGTACAAGACGCCTTGAGCCGCACACCGGGCGTCGGAGACTACCAGTTGTTCGGCTCGCAGTATGCGATGCGCATTTGGCTCGATCCGGCCAAGCTGAACAACTACGGAATGACGCCGGTCGATGTCAGCAATGCGATCTCGGCTCAGAACGTGCAAATCGCTTCCGGCGAACTCGGCGGCCTGCCGTCGGCGAAGGGCCAGCAGCTGAATGCCACCATCATCGGTCCGACCCGCCTGCACACACCCGAGCAGTTCGGCGCCATCCTGCTGAAGGTGAATACCGACGGCTCGCAGGTACGTCTGCGCGATGTGGCCCGGATCGGCCTGGGCAGCGAGACCTACACCTACGATGACGTGCGCTATAACGGCAAGCCCGCCGCCGCGATTGCAGTGAAGCTCGCCTCCGGCGCCAACGCGCTCGCTACCGCAAAGGCAGTGCACGCCACCATGGAGCAGCTGAAGCCGGTGTACCCGCACGGTCTGCGGGCGATCTACCCGTACGACACCACGCCGTTCGTGCGCATCTCGATCGAAGAGGTTGTCAAGACATTGCTCGAGGCGATCGTTTTGGTGTTCTTCGTGATGCTGCTGTTCCTGCAGAACCTCCGCGCCACCTTCATCCCGACCATCGCCGTACCGGTGGTGCTGCTCGGAACGTTCGGGGTGCTGCAGGCCTTTGGATATTCGATCAATGTGCTCACATTGTTCGCCATGGTGCTGGCGATAGGCCTGCTGGTCGACGACGCCATCGTGGTGGTCGAGAATGTCGAGCGGGTGATGCGGGAGGAAGGTTTATCGCCGCGCGACGCGACGCGCAAGTCGATGGACCAAATCACCGGCGCGCTGGTCGGCATCGCCCTGGTGCTGTCGGCCGTGTTCCTGCCGATGGCGTTCTTCGGCGGGTCCACCGGCGTGATCTATCGGCAGTTTTCCATCACCATGGTGTCTGCCATGACGCTGTCCGTGCTGGTGGCACTGTTCTTCAGCCCGGCCCTGTGCGCCACTCTGCTCAAGCCGGCCGAGCAGAGACTTCACCGGCGACGAGGCCTATTCGGCTGGTTCAATCGAAACTTCGAGAGCGGCAGCCAAAAGTACCAGCGCGCCGTGGTGCGAGCGGTGAACCGCAGGGGCCGCTACCTGGCCGTGTTCGTCATCATCGTCGGGTTGATGGCGTTGCTGTTCACGCGCATCCCGAGGTCGTTTCTGCCCGACGAAGACCAAGGTGTTCTATTTGCGCAGGTCACCACGCCGCCCGGCGCGGCCAGCGAGCGCGCGGCCTCGGCGCTGGCGCAAGTCCGCGACTACTTCCTCAATGACGAGAAGCAGGCGGTGGAGGGCGTATTCACCGTCTCCGGTTTCAACTTCGCGGGTCGCGGCCAAACCTCCGGCCTCGTGTTCGTGCGCATGAAACCCTGGGATCAGCGGCCCGGCGCGCGCAATCGCGTGCAAGCAGTCGCGGCTCGTGCAAACCAACGTCTTCAGAAAATCGCCGATGCCCAGGCTTTTGCGTTCGCACCCCCTGCTGCGCTGGAACTTGGGAACGCCACGGGCTTCGACCTTGAACTGCTGGATCGCACCAATCAGGGCCACGACAAGCTGATACAAGTACGAGACGAACTGCTGGGCATGGCGCGCAAGGATCCGCAACTCCAACAAGTACGCGCCAACGGGCTCGACGATGAGCCCCAGTACAAATTCGACGTCAACTGGGAAAAGGCCGGTGCGCTGGGGCTCACGATCAACGATATCAATAACACGCTGTCGGCGGCCTGGGGCTCGCAATTCGTCAACAACTTCATCGACCGGGGTCGCGTCAAGCGCGTATTCATCCAGGGTGATGCGCCATCGCGCATGTTGCCGCAGGACCTGACTGATTGGTACGTGCGTAACTCGGCCGGGCAGATGGTGCCGTTCTCGGCGTTTGCCGATACGAAGTGGGACCAAGGCTCGCCCAAGCTGGAGCGATATAACGGGGTGCCCTCGGTGGAAATCCAGGGTGCGCCGGCCGCCGGCGTCAGCACCGGCGCCGCGCTCGATGCCATGGCAGGCTATGCGAAACGGTTGCCGCCGGGCTTCGGCCTCGAATGGACCGGTCTGTCGTATGAAGAACGCCTGTCGGGATCACAGGCGCCGGCGCTGTTTGCCTTTTCGCTGATCGTGGTGTTCCTGTGTCTGGCCGCACTGTACGAAAGCTGGTCGATCCCGGTGGCGGTGATGCTGGTGGTGCCACTCGGCGTGATTGGCGCCATCCTTGCGACTTTGCTGCGGGGTCTGGCCAACGACGTGTTCTTCCAGGTGGGACTGCTGACCACCATAGGCCTGGCGGCAAAGAATGCGATTCTTATCGTCGAGTTCGCGAAGGAAAATCACGATGCAGGCATGGACCTGATCGAGGCGACGGTGCACGCGGCGCGTCAGCGTCTGCGGCCGATTCTGATGACCTCGCTGGCCTTCATGCTCGGTGTGCTGCCGCTTGCGATTGCAACCGGTGCCGGCTCCGGCGGCCAGAACGCCATCGGCACCGGCGTCATCGGCGGCATGTTGTCGGCGACGGTGTTGGCCATCTTCTTCGTGCCGGTGTTCTTCGTCGCGACGGTCAAACTGTTCGGCGGCAAAAAAACCGTGCAGCACGATTCGCCATTGCCGCCGCTCAGCGATGGAGAAGTGGAGAACCCCGCTTGAACAATCACCCCTTCGCGCGCAAGCCCCACACCATGTCGGCGGCGGTAATCGGCGCGGCCATCGCCCTGCTGACCGGCATCGGTGGCTGCACGCTGGAACCAAGTTACCGGCGGCCCGATGCGCCGGTGCCTGAAGTCTGGCCGGAGAGTACGTCAGTCGGTGCCTCAGGCGTGAATGCCGGTAATGGCACTGCACCGGCGGCGGCCGACATTGGCTGGCGCAACTTCTTCACCGACGCGCGTTTGCAGACACTGATTGAATTGGCCCTGCGACACAACCCGGATGCGCGGATCGCGGCGCTCAACATCGCCGCGGCGCGTGCCCAGTATCGGATCCAGCGCGCCGATTTGTTTCCGTCGATCGCGGCAACCGGCCTCGAGCAAGTGGAGAAATTTCCACCGACCGTGGTGGGCATCGGGGCCGCCTCCAGCGGCAGCCTCGCGGGAAGCGGCAGCGGTTACAGCACCTTTCGCTACTTCGACAGCGGCATAGGATTCACTTCCTACGAGATCGACCTGTTCGGCCGCCTCCGCAGTCTCAATCACCAGCGCCTGCAACAGTATTTCGGCTTTGTCGAAACCCGCCGCAGCGCGCAGATCTCCCTGGTTGCGGAAGTGGCAAACACCTATCTCACCCTGCTCGCGGATCAGGAACTGCTGCGCATCACGGCAGAGACGCTGGGCAGCCAGCAGGACTCGTACCGCCTCACTCAGCAGAGTTACGAGGGAGGAATCGCCACCGCACTCGACTTGCGACAAGCGGAAACCTCGGTCGACACCGCGCGCGCCAATCTCGCCCAGTACGCGCGCCAGGTCGCGCAGGATCAGAACGCACTGGTGCTGCTGCTCGGCACGCCGCTGCCGGCCGATCTGCCGCCGGGCGCCGGACTCGACGAGCAGCAGCTACTGGCCGACCTGCCGGCCGGCCTGCCCTCTGATCTCTTGGTGCGCCGCCCCGACATACTCGCCGCCGAGCACAATCTGCGGGCGTCGAATGCCGGCATCGGTGCCGCGCGGGCTGCGTTCTTCCCAAGCATCACGCTGACCGGCAACTACGGCACCGCCAGCACGCAGCTGTCCGGATTGTTCGAACACGGCTCGACGGCCTGGACCTTCTCGCCGCAGATCAGCCTGCCGATTTTCGCGGCCGGCGCCCATGTCGCCGCACTCGATCTGGCGAAGGGGCAGAACAACGTCAGCATCGTGCAGTACGAGCAAGCGATTCAGACCGCGTTTCGCGAAGTCGCCGACGCCCTCGCCGGCCGCAGCACGCTCGACAGCCAGATTGCCGCCGATCAGGCGCTCCTGGAGGCGACCGGCGAAAGCTATCGGTTGTCGGAAATGCGCTTCCGCAACGGCGTGGACGACTATCTGGGCGTGCTCGATTCGCAACGCGCGTTGTATGCGGCGCAGCAGACTCTGGTGGGCGTGAAGCTGTCGCGGCTGCAGAATCTCGTGACGCTGTACAAGGCCCTGGGCGGTGGCTGGAGCGAGCACAGTGCGCAGAATGCCGGCGCGGCGGCCGCCAATCCCAAGACCGTCTCCCGCGCCGGCGCGAATTAGGATATATCAAGCGCGCAGGAAACCATTGATTTGCCCCTGCAATGCCCGCAGCATTGTCGCCTCAGCTTAGCCCAGGAATGCCCCATGAGAGCGACTGTTGGCGTGGATCGGCTCAAGATCGACAAAGCCCTATACGATTTTGTCAATGATGAGGCCATCGCGGGCACGGGCCTGCACGCACAACGGTTTTGGAGCGGATTTTCCGCCTTGGTCAGGGCATTGTCGCCACGCAACGACGCGCTGCTGCGGCGACGGGATGAACTGCAGGCGAAGATCGACGCCTGGCATCGTCAAAATCCCGGCCCCGGCTTCGATAGGTCCAAGTACCAGGCGTTTCTGCGCGACATTGGATATCTGGTGCCCGAAAAGGAGAGTTTCGCGGTCAGCACATCGAATGTCGATCCGGAGATTGCCCGCATCGCCGGACCGCAGTTGGTGGTGCCGGTCAGCAATGCTCGCTATGCGCTGAATGCCGCCAATGCCCGCTGGGGCAGCTTGTACGATGCACTCTATGGAACCGATGCCATCCCCGATGAGGGCGCGCCTCGCGGCGGCAAGTACAACCCGCAACGCGGCGCGCAGGTTATCGCGTTCGTGCGGGATTTTTTGGATCGACACTTCGCCCTCGCCGAGGGTTCGCATCGCGATGCCGTCGGCTACCGCCCAGGACCGCAGGGGCTCGATGTCGAGCTAAAGAGCGGTAAGGGTACGCATCTGAAGGATCCGGCCGCATTCAGCGGCTTCCAAGGCGACAACACCTCGCCGAGAGTCCTGTTACTGGTTCACCACGGCCTGCATGTGGAAATGCATATTGACCGCACTCACCATATCGGCCGCGACGATCCCGCCGGCATCAGCGATGTCGTGCTCGAGTCGGCCATCACGACCATTCAGGATTGCGAGGATTCGGTCGCCGCAGTCGATGCGGACGATAAGATCCATGTGTATCGCAATTGGTTGGGATTGATGACCGGCGCTCTGGAGGCACGCGTGGAGAAGGGCCAGGACACCATCACTCGCCGCCTGAACGCGGATCGCCGCTACCAGACGCCGGCCGGCAAAGAACTGGTCCTGCCGGGGCGAAGTCTCATGTTGGTACGCAATGTGGGACATCACATCTTCACCCGGGCGGTAACGCTGGACGATGCGCCGATTGCCGAGGCTTTCATCGACGCGGCGGTGACCGTGCTGATTGCATCGCATGATCTGAGCGAGGGTGCGCGCCGCAATTCTCGAACCGGTTCGATTTATGTCGTCAAGCCAAAAATGCATGGGCCTGAAGAAGTCGGCTTTGCGGATGAGCTGTTCGGCGCGGTGGAGCAGCTTCTGGGGCTGCCGCGCAACACGGTCAAAATCGGCATCATGGACGAAGAGCGCCGCACCACCGTGAATCTCATGGAATGCATACGCGCCGCGCGCGAGCGGGTCGCGTTCATCAATACCGGCTTTCTCGACCGCACGGGCGATGAAATTCACACATCCATGGAAGCCGGAGCCGTCCCGCGAAAAGCCGACCTGAAAAAAGCCGTCTGGCTCGACGCCTATGAGCGGCAAAACGTCGACATCGGATTGGCCTGCGGCTTGCCTGGACACGCGCAAATCGGCAAGGGCATGTGGGCCATGCCCGACCTGATGGCAGACATGCTACGCGTCAAGGTCGCCCATCCTCAGGCGGGTGCCAACACCGCTTGGGTGCCCTCGCCCACCGCCGCAACCCTGCACGCGCTGCATTATCACCAGGTGAATGTTGCTGAAGTACAGACGCGTCTCGCCAAGCGGCGGCGGGCCTCTTTGGACGACATATTGACACCCTCGCTGGTCGCCGCGCCGCAGTGGAGCAGTTCCGAGGTCGAGGAAGAACTCAACAACAACGCGCAGAGCATCTTGGGCTACGTGGTGCGCTGGATCGACGCCGGCGTGGGCTGCTCGAAAGTTCCCGACTATTACAACGTGGCGCTGATGGAAGACCGGGCCACACTGCGGATCTCCAGCCAGCATGTGGCGAATTGGCTGCGCCACGGCATCTGCACCGCCGCGCAAACAATGACTGCCCTGCAAAATATGGCGCGCATCGTGGACCAACAGAATGCGGCAGACCCAGGCTATCGGCGCCTCGCAGAGAATGCTGAAAACAATGTGGCCTTCAAGGCGGCTTGCGATTTGATTTTCAAGGGCCGGGAACAGGCCAACGGCTACACCGAGGTCATTCTGACTGCCCGCAGAATCGAGAGAAAGGCGTCCGCGACCACCGGCGAGGGCTCAAATCACTAGCTTCGAAGCGCTCGACCTACTATCTGTTCGCAGCCATCCAAAATCTGTGCCGCAACGCGCTGTGGGGTAAACGCTGAAATCCCGTCCAAGCAGCGCTCAGCAGCAGCTGCGCGATCGGCGGCCAGCACGATGACCGCGTTCATGGCGCGAGTCAATCCAGCCACATCCGCTTTGCAAAATGAGTATCCGGTAACACCCTCCACCACTAGAGCGGGTACACATCCGCATACATCACTGGCGACAACCGGGCACCCGAAACTCAATGCCTCATTCACCACCAATCCCCAGGGCTCGCTGTGGCTTGGCAAGATCAGTGCGGTGCTGGCACAGTACAAGGGTGAGATCTCCGCGATGTTCTTTGCACCCAGAAAGGAAACGCACTCTTCCAACTCCAGTTGCTTCACTCGTTCCAACAATTGCGCGCGCAGAGGACCGGTACCCACCAAGTCGAGTCTCACGTCGGTCCGTTGACGCCTAAGTTCTGCAAATGCATTCAAAAGGTCCCATAAACCCTTCTCGGCCGAAAGGCGGCCGACATATAGAAACCGCTGACCCATGATTGTCGGGCTTGCCTTGTAGCGCGCAAGCACATCCGAGGAGTTGTAACCCGGCGGCAGCGCGGCGGCTTGGTAGCGGTATATGACATTGGATTCCTGCACGCCATATTTCAACAGATATTCCTTGCTTCGGATGCCGTAGCAGAAATAACCATGGCATCGTCGAAAGAACACGCGCTTCGCCAGGTCTTTTAGCGGGTCTTTTAGCCGGGATCTCGGCTGGTCGAAGTCTGTCGAATCACAGAATACGGCTCGTTTTCTATTCAGAACCATAAGCGTAAGAAGCATGGCCCAATATTCGATCAGATGGTATCCCGGCATGACAACGAGATCGGATGGGTGGCTGAGGATATCCTTTACGACACGGATGATACGGCGCACGCGGGAAGCGTTCTCATAAGCGCCCCGAAACAATAGCCGAAAGGGGTATTGATGGTACGAAAGATCGATATCGCTCAGTCCGACCCGGCCAATTTCAGTCTCCGCTATTTGGATGAACGACGCATCGACGCCGCGCGACTTTGCGAGCTCGTACACTTGGGAGAAGACGACGCCCTTTTGCTTCGCCCAGAGATTGTTGTGATAGATCGCTACGTGCATACGGCGGTTTCACCTTTGGATTTAATGAATGGTATCCTGAATTTAACCGCGCCCGCCAGAACGCCAGGGGCCATGATGTCTAGTGCGCTGGCGCCGACGGCTTCTCGACGACGCCGCCCTTCATGACGAAGGAGACATGCTCAACGGCAGTGATGTCCTCCAATGGCGACCCCGGCACTGCGATGATGTCGGCGAAATAGCCGGGCTTCAGCTCGCCGATTTGTCCGGCCCAGCCGAGCAGCCTTGCGCCGTTGATCATGTCCGACTGCAGGACCGCGAGTGGTTTCATTCCGTACTTCACCATGAGCACGAGCTCGCGTGCCTGAGTTCCATGGGGAAACGGGCCCACGTCCGAACCGACCGCAAATGAAATTCCCGCGGCAATCTGCTTCTTGAATTCCTTGACCTTGTATTCGAACATCGGACGCTCGCGCTTCGCTCCGGCCTCCGATTCATTCATGAAATATTCGAAAATTTGGAAGGTCGGTACCGCCGGAATGTTCTTTGCCTTCATGATTCGCATGGTCTCATCGCTCAGCTGCGTTGCGTGATCGATCGAGGCCACTCCGGCCTCGGCGGCATACAGGGTTCCCGGTTCGCCCATGGCATGCACGGCGACATTGCCGCCGAAGCGCGCGCTCTCCTCGACCGCGGCCTTGAGTTGCGCGAGCGTGTATTGGTAAGGCGTATGCAGCACGCCGTCGCGCATCGAATCCGCGCCCGTCTCATAGATCTTGGCGAAGTCGGACCCCTCCTTGTGCTGCTGTCGAATCGCGGCGACGATCTCATCGCTGCTGTTGGCATAGGTTGCGTTCGACAGGACCTGCTGCGCGGGATTGAAGTGATTGGCATCCTCGTGGCCGCCGAGTATGTCGATGGCGTTGCCGGAGATTCGCAGCCGCGGTCCCGGGATCAAACCCTTGTTGATGGCATTTCGTACGGCGGTGTCGGCGGATCCTGCGCCTTCGGTGCCCATGTCTCGTTCCGCGGTGAAGCCGGCCATCAGATCGTCCCGTGCCGCGAGAATCGCCAGCACCACGCGTTGCGGCACCGACTCTTCGACCGTCTGCAGGTCTTCGGCGCCGGGGTGCAGGAACAGGTGGACATGAGCATCGATCAAGCCCGGCAATAATGTGGTATCCCCGAGATCGATGACTTGCACTCCCGCCGGGCGCGACACGGCCGCCCCCACCGCCGCGATACGCTCACCGTCGACCAAGATTTCTCCCGGTGAGAGCACGTGCCCCGTGTCGATCTCCAGCAGATGCGCCGCGTGCAGCACGATGGGGTGCGCTGCGGGCTGCTGGGCGAAGAGCGGCGAATATCCTGCCGGCGCCAGCGTCAGCACCAGCGCCAGCGCCGGCGCCCAACCGATGAAGAATTTCGCTTGCTCGATCGCGCTGCCGATCGGTCCTTTGCATGCATTCGCCATTCTCACTCTCTCCTGGGGTGATTGCTCACTTCAACGGCGGGAACATCGACGGCGGGTGTCGATGCATGGTCGCTTGCTCGTACGCGTACGCCAGTTTGATCAGCAAGCCTTCGCTGAAGGTGTCGCCGAGAAACGTCAGCCCTGCGGGCAACACGTCATAGGTGTAGCCCATCGGTACGGTGATGGCCGGAAATCCGGTCTGCGGCGACAGGACCTGGCTATTGTCTCCGGCGGGACTCTTGTCGTCGCCCACCTTTCGAGGAGCGTTGCTCCAGGTGGGATAGATGATCGCCTGCACCCGGGACTTTGTCATCGCCGCACGGATCGCGGCGCGGAACGCGATCTTCTTGTCGTTATGGTAGACATCCGGGCAAGCGGTATGGTCGGCGTCGCTCGCCGGTTTGGCAGCGGCCGTTTGCTTCAGCCGGCTCTCGATATAGGGCAGATACAGTCCTGAGTCGATGATCTGCGCCAGGCTTCCGTACGGAGCCCCTTGCCCGTGCTTTGCAAGATAGCCATTCAGATCGGATTGAAAATCGCCGCAATAAATGTCCTGGGTCAGCGCTTCGAAATTCGGAATCACGAAAGGATCGACAATTTGCGCCCCCCGGGATTTCAAATCCCGGATCGCTCTTTCGGTGAGCGCCTTGATTTGCGGGTCGGTGGTCGGCGCATCGATATACGGCCGAAATACACCGATACGAGCGCCGTGCAAGCCGTTCTTGTCGAGATACATCTTGTAGGACTTCGGAATGTGGCCCGCGGAATTCCGGGTGATCGGATCTTCCGGGTCATAGCCTGCAACCGCGTCGAGCAGCGCGGCCGCGTCCTCGACGGTGCGCACGATCGGCCCGCCTACATCGGCGCTGAGGAACAGCGGAATGATGCCGTCGCGACTGGTGAGCCCGATTGTCGGGCGAATGCCAACCAGGGCATTGTGGGATGAGGGTCCGCGGATGGAATTCCCCGTGTCGGTGCCAAGGCCAATCGCGCCGAAGTTCGCCGCAACTGCGGCCGCCGTTCCACCGCTCGACCCCGCCGGTACCACCTCGAGGTCGTAGGGGTTGCGTGTAATGCCGGCAATCGAACTGACTGTTTCGTACGGACTGAATGCCCATTCGGCCATATTTGATTTTGCGAGAATGATGGCGCCGGCTTCGCGAAGCCGTCGCACCATGAAGGCATCCGTGTGTGGGAGGAATCCTTTCATGGCCAGCGAACCGCCGGTGGTCTGCAAATCTTTCGTGTCGTAATTGTCTTTGACAATCACCGCGATGCATTGCAGCCCCCCGATCTTCCGGCTGAGTTTGAATTCCGCGTCAAACCGGTCCGCCTCGGCCGGCGCATTGGGATTCAGAACGACGAGCGCGTTCAAACGCGTGCTCTGGTCGTAGGTCCGGATACGGTCCAGATACTCATCGACGATCCGGCGACAGGTAACCCGGTGGTCGCGAATGGCCTGCTGCGTCTGCTCAATGGTCGTTTCCATGATGTCGAAGCCTTCAGCGGCGCCCGTAGGAGTCGCCATGGCTGCGACGCCAATGATTAGAAAAGCTGCAATCCACAAGGTTACCGCGATCCGGAAGGTCACTGCATCACGGTAGGTCAGGCGCGCGCGCCGGGTTATTGGCCACATGGTCCGTCGGTTCTTGTTCAGGAAGCACAGTATAGCCTCGCGCCTCCCTTGCGAACCTGCGCGGAAATGGAACTTGGACGCGGTGCGCCGGGTCCGGCCCTGAACGAATGCATCGCTCAGGCGGCTGCCATGGCAGATTCGACGCTACCGGCAGAAGCGTGTATAGTGCGCGCAGCTTTATAGGGTTGGCGCTCGGTCAGTGCCGCCTTTGGCTCGCGGTCCGTCCTCGACGCAACGCTTTTTTACCCTCCTCGCTGCTGACCGCTGCGGATGCTTAAGGCTCCGTCGTGCGAGTCCACTTTCAACAAAAGGTTTAATAATGTCATTTTCCGATCTCGGGCTGTTGCCCGAATTGATGCGTGCCGTTGCCGATAAAGGCTACGACACCCCTTCTCCCATCCAAACCCAGGCGATACCCGCCGTGCTGGCGGGCCGCGACGTGCTCGCCGGCGCGCAAACCGGCACCGGGAAGACCGCAGGCTTCGTGCTGCCCATTCTGCAACTTCTCGCGGCCGATCAAGCCAACGGCCACTCACGGGCGCCGCGCGCGCTGGTGCTGACGCCGACCCGGGAGCTGGCTGCCCAGGTCGCTCAAAGCGCGCGTGACTATGGAAAATACATGCAGCTGCGCACCTATCAGGTGTTCGGCGGCGTGAGCATCAATCCGCAGATCAGCGCCTTGCGCGGCGGCTGCGACATCTTGGTTGCGACGCCGGGCCGCCTGCTCGATCTCGCTCAGCAGCGCGCCGCGGATCTCTCGCACGTACAGGTACTGGTGCTCGATGAGGCTGACCGCATGCTCGACATGGGTTTCATTCCCGACATTCGCAGGATCATCAAATTACTGCCGCAGAAGCGTCAAAATCTGTTGTTCTCCGCCACCTACTCGGACGATATCCGCGGGTTGGCTGAGCGGCTGCTGCACAATCCCCTGTCGGTGCAGGTCGCTCCCCGCAACGCGCCGATCGAGCTCGTCGAACAGCGTGCATATCGGGTGCAAAAGGAACAGAAGAGGCACCTGCTCGTGCATCTGATTCAAGAAGGCCAGTGGCGCCAGGTGCTGATCTTCACCCGCACCAAGCACGGTGCGAATCGCCTCACCCAGCAGCTCGAAGGCGCCGGTATTCAAGCGGCCGCGATCCATGGGAACAAGAGTCAGGCCGCACGGGTAAAAGCGCTCGACATGTTCAAGCGCGGTGAGGTCACCTGCCTCGTCGCCACGGAAGTTGCCGCTCGCGGCCTGGACATCAAGGAGCTGCCGCAAGTGGTGAATTACGAGTTGCCCAATGTCCCCGAGGACTATGTGCACCGTATCGGCCGCACCGGTCGCGCCGGCTCGGCCGGGGAAGCGATCTCGTTGGTGTCTTCCGATGAGACAGGATTGTTGCGGGACATCGAACGGGTTCTTCGGCGCAGCATTCCGACGCTGCCGACACCGGCATTTAAAATCGTCGAATCCGCTTCGCCGCCGCCCCGTGAAAACCGTCCCGCGCAGGCGCAGGGTGGCCGCCACGGCGGTCACAATCAACACGGTGGCGGTGGACGCCGGGATGGAAATACCGACCGTCGCGATTCGCGCCGTCCCGCAAGTTCAGGCACGCGTTCGAATACCGGCACCGGATCGAATTCGGGAACGCGAAGTTTCGGCCAGGCCAGAAACCGTTTCCGCTAGGAGTCTCGGCTCCTAGGACAGCTTCGGCACCAATTCGCGCAGATAGTGCGCGAATTCCGGACCCAAGCTCGGATGCTTCAAGCCGTACTCGACGGTCGCTTGCAAGTATCCGAGCTTGCTGCCGCAGTCATAGCGCTTGCCCTCGAATTCGAAGGAATACACCGGTTCGCGCTGCATCAGGCGAGCGATTCCGTCGGTGAGCTGAATCTCACCGCCGGCACCCTTGCCGATCCTGGCAAGATCGTCAAAGATCGCCCCTGTAAGCAGGTAGCGCCCCACCACTGCCAGCGTTGAAGCGGCCTTGTCGGGCTTGGGCTTCTCCACGATGTGCGCCATCTTTCCGATGCGTGGCTCGACCGAGCGCTCCAACGATACGATTCCATACTTGTCCGTATCCTGCTTCGGAACATTCTGAACGCCGAGCACGCTGACCTGGTGCCGGTTGAAAACGTCGACCATTTGCTTGAGGCAAGGGACCTTCGCATCGATCAAATCGTCCGCCAAATGCACCATGAACGGTGCATCGCCGACCACGGGGCGCGCGCACAGCACCGCATGCCCCAAGCCTAACGGCGCGGACTGACGAATGTACACGCAGGAAGCCCAGCTGGGCAGAATTCCGCGCAAGGTATCGAGCAAATCCTGCTTTCCCTGCGCCTGCAGCACAGCCTCGAGTTCGGGATTCGAATCGAAGTGATCCTCGATCGCGCGCTTGGAACTGCCGGTGATGAATATCAGCGTATCGGCGCCGGCCGAAAGCGCCTCATCCACCGCGTACTGAATGAGCGGCTTATCCACGATGGGAAGCATCTCTTTCGGACTGGCCTTGGTGACCGGGAGAAACCTGGTGCCGCGCCCGGCGACAGGAAATACCGCTGCCTTTACTTGTTGTGCCATTCAGAAATCATAACGGATTTGCAGCGGCTTCGCCGTCGGACATTTCCACATGCGATGCTCGGACAGGCTCCTACCGCAACTTGACTATGGCGTACGCCTCGAAACTGTCCCAGGAATGGCACGCCGGGCAATGCCAATAAAAGTTGCGCCCCGCAAAGCCGCATTCATTGCACCGATATTTCTCCGCATGCGCCAGGAGCGCACCGATTTCTTGCGCGATGCGCTCTGATTGAGCCGGACCTTCGCGCCATACCGCCTGCAAGGTGCTGTCTTGAGAGAAGACTTTTTCGATGGATGCACGCAGCGGCGCGGCCGAACCCAGGTCCGCGGCGATTGCCGCGAAGACCAGGCGCTTGAGTTCGTCAAAATCACGCAACTGCGCTTGCGCCACGAACTCGCTCAGAAATGCGTCTCGTGCGTCCGGGCCTACCAGCTCGAGCAGATGCGGCAACTCTTCCTGCAGCAGGGTCGGCGATTCGGTGAGCGCCTGCTTGAGAAGTTTCACCGCCAGTCCGGGTTGCGCTTCGCGTTCGGCGATCTGCGCACCGAGCAGCGCCGCGCGGGGAAACGGCAGCAGCGCTTCCTGGCGCGCCTGGTCGAGCAGCTTGCGGGCGCTGTCATTGTCGCCCCGTTCGATGGCGACGGCCGCCAGTTCACAAAGATAGTGTGCGGCCACGGTACGCGCCGGCGCAGCCTTGATGCGCGCCAATTGCCGGTAGATGCCGAGCGCCTGCTGCCAGTCGTGCTGCCGCTCGTATACGCCGCGTAATGCATCGAGCGCGCTGGCACGCAATCGCGGGACTTCGCTGACCTGCTGGAACAAGCCTTCCGCCCGATCGAGAACCCCGGCCCGCAAATAATCCTGCGCCAAGGCCAGCAACGCCTGTTCGCGGTGCTCGGGAGCCAGTTCTTTGCGAGCCAGCAGACTTTGATGGATGCGGATGGCACGCTCGACTTCACCGCGGCGGCGATACAGCGAACCCAAGGCGAAATGCGTCTCCACGGTTTCCGCGTTAGCCTCCATCAATTTCAAGAACATGTCGAGCGCCCGGTCGGGCTGCTCGGTCACGAGGTAATCGAGTCCTGTCAGATAGTCAGGATGGAGTTTGCCCAAAGATGCGGGCCAGCGCTTGCCCCAGCCGAAATGGCCCGCGAGAATTCCCAACACCAGCGCTGCAAGCACCAACGCCCAAGTCAGCAGCGGTAATTCGGACACGAGACCGTGGCGGGGCTGCTAGGCTAGGCTAGTCGCGGATCGGCTGATCCGCGCCGTCGTTGACGCGTTCGCGCAAATCTTTGCCCGGCTTGAAATGCGGTACATGTTTGCCGGCCAGTGCGACGGCCTCGCCGGTCTTCGGATTGCGTCCCTGCCTGGGCGGTCGAAAATGCAGCGAGAAGCTGCCGAAACCGCGGATCTCGATGCGCTCGCCCGTTGCCAGTGCGTCGCTCATGATCTCCAGAAGCTGCTTTACGGCCAGTTCGACATCCTTTGCCGGCAGATGCTTCTGCTTCGCAGAAATGATCTCAATGAGTTCCGATTTCGTCATTATCGATCCGTGCGCATCACTAGACATGCGTAAAGAGGGCAGCCGCTGCAAATGCGCAACGGCCACCGTGTTCCCCTCAATCCTGGCCGGAGATTTGCTCTTTCAGAAGATCTCCCAAACTCGTTCCGGTGGGTGAATCGGTCCGGTAATTCTGCATGGCCTCCTGCTCCTCGTGGATGTCCTTCGCCTTGATCGACAGCGAAATGCTGCGTCCCTTGCGATCCACACCGGTAAATCTGGCCTCCACTTCGTCGCCGACCTTGAGCATCAGGCGTGCATCTTCCACGCGATCGCGCGAGATATCGGAAGCGCGCAGCTGGCCGTCGACTCCGTTGCCGAGATCGATGATCGCGCCCTTCGCATCCACTTCGCGTACCAGGCCTTTGACGACGCTGCCTTTCGGATGCTCGGCAATGTAGGCAGAGAAAGGATCTTTGGCGAGTTGCTTTACCCCCAAGCTGATGCGCTCACGCTCCGGATCGATCGACAGCACCATGGCATCGACCTGCTGCGCTTTTTGATAGCTGCGCACCGCCTCTTCTCCGGGCAGGTCCCAGGAGATGTCCGACAGATGCACCAAGCCGTCGATGCCGCCCGCCAATCCGATGAAAATTCCGAAATCGGTGATCGACTTGATCTGGCCGCTGACCTTGTCGCCGCGGTTGTAGTTGTCCGCGAATTCCTTCCAGGGATTGGCCTTGCACTGCTTCACACCCAGGCTGATGCGCCGGCGTTCTTCGTCGATGTCGAGAACCATGACTTCGACTTCCTGCCCGACATGCACGACCTTGGCGGGATTGACGTTCTTGTTGGTCCAGTCCATTTCGCTGACATGCACCAGGCCTTCCACGCCCTCTTCGATCTCGACGAAGCAACCGTAGTCGGCGATGTTGGTCACCTTGCCGAACAGACGCGTGTTGGCAGGATAGCGCCGCGCAATGTTCTGCCAGGGATCGGCGCCGAGCTGCTTCAGGCCCAACGACACCCGCTGGCGTTCGCGGTCAAATTTCAAAATTCGTACATCGATCTCTTCGCCGACCTTGACGACTTCGGATGGATGCTTGACTCGCTTCCAAGCCATGTCGGTGATGTGCAGCAGGCCGTCGATGCCGCCCAGATCGACGAACGCGCCGTAGTCGGTGAGATTCTTCACCACACCCTTGACCGCCGCGCCCTCCTGCAAATTGTCCAGCAGCGCGGAACGCTCGGCGCTGTATTCCTGCTCGACGACCGCGCGGCGCGAGACCACCACATTGTTGCGCTTCTGATCGAGCTTGATGACCTTGAATTCGAGAGGCTTGTTTTCCAGGTAGGACGGATCGCGAACGGGGCGAACGTCCACCAAGGAGCCCGGCAGAAATGCCCGAACATTGTCGATCTCGACGGTAAAGCCGCCTTTGACCCGGCCGGTAATGATGCCGATGACGACCTCTTGCTTCTCGAAGGCGGTTTCCAATCGCGTCCAGGTTCTGGCGCGCTTTGCCTTCTCGCGTGAAAGCCGGGTCTCACCGGAACCGTCCTCCACGCTGTCCAAGGCAACTTCAACGGTCTCGCCGACGACGACCTCGATTTCACCTTTTTCGTTCTTGAATTGATCGGATGGAATGACCGCTTCGGATTTCAATCCGACATTCACGATCACGTAATCCTGGCCGACTTCGACGATCAATCCATTGAGGATGGTGCCAGGACGAATACGCTGGCTCGCAATGCTCTGTTCGAACAGTTCCGCAAAACTTTCTGTCATGTGTTCTCTTACTAAATCCCTGACACAGATCCTTCGTGCCCAAGGGGTTGCCCTAAAAAACGGCGATCGATCCTATGAAAGCCGCAACCTAAACAAATTCGCGAGCGATCTCCAAGACGCGCCCGATCACCTCATCGACGGACATACCCGTTGTATCCAACATGGTGGCGTCGGCGCTTGCGACAAGAGGCGAAGCGGTGCGCGTGGAATCGCGCCGGTCACGCTCCGCTATCTCCAGCGAAAGGGCGGCAAGGTTAGCAGCAACCCCCTTTTCTTTCAACTGCTTATAGCGCCTGAGGGCCCTGATCGCGGGGCTTGCGGTGAGAAAAATCTTGACCCTTGCCCGGGGGAATATGACGGTGCCCATATCGCGGCCGTCGGCCACCAAACCCGGCGGGATGGCAAAGCGCCGTTGGCGGTCCAAGAGCGCGGCGCGGACCTCCCCAAGGGCTGCGACCCTGGAGGCGTCACCGCCCGCCTCCTCGGTGCGAATGGCCCGGGTGGCGTCCTGGCCGTCCAGCCACACCACCGCATCGCCGGATTCGTTGGAGCCGAACCGGATGTCAATTCGACCCGCCAACTGCGCCAGCGCGGCTCCATCATCCAGGCTGACAGAGGCCCGGCGGGCCGCCAGGGCGACCAGCCGGTACAACGCACCGCTATCGAGCAGGGACCAGCCCAATGCCTTTGCGACCGCCCGGCTGACGGTACCCTTGCCCGATCCGGACGGGCCATCGATGGTTATGACGGGGACATCGTGCATAAAGCCCTAACCGGCCGTCTCACGTATCGCCATCCCGACCGATTGGGCCAGTCCCACAAACCCGGGAAACGACGTGGCCACGTTGGCCACGTCCCGGATCCAAATCGGTCCTGCGGCGCGCAGGCTGGCAATGGCAAACGCCATGGCGATACGGTGATCGCCGAAGCTGTCGACCTGCCCAGCCGAGAATACCGTTTCCCCGCCGCGACCTTCATCGCCACGGCCCTCGATCCGCATCCCGTCGGGCAAGGGGCTATGTGCCACCTTCAATGCCGTCAAGCCGGCACTCATGGCCGCAATGCGGTCGCTCTCCTTGACCCGCAACTCCTCGGCACCGGTCACCCAGGTTTCGCCCCGCGCACAGGCTGCGGCGATGAACAAGACCGGCAGCTCATCGATGGCCAGGGATACCAGTTCCTTGGGTACACGAATGCCCCGCAGCGGCGACGTGCGTATGCGCAAATCGCCTACGGGCTCACCCCCGCTGTCGCGCGAGTTCAAGATCTCGATGCGGCCGCCCATGCTGCGCAATATGTCCAGCAGGCCGGTGCGGGTCGGATTCAATCCGACATTTTGAATCAGCAGCCCCTCCTCCGGTGCCGCCAGCAGGCCGGCGACGATAAAAAACGCGGCGGACGAAAAATCACCGGGTACCTCCAAGGCCAGTCTGGTCAACCGAGGTACAGGATGCAGCGTCGTGCGCAAACCCTCGGTGCTGATGCGCACACCGCAGCCCTGCAGCATGCGCTCGCTGTGATCGCGGCTCACGGCGGGCGCAGTTATCGTGGTCGGCTCTGCGGCATAGAGCGCCGCCAAGAGAATCGCCGACTTCACTTGGGCGCTCGCGATCGGCATGCGGTAGTCGATTCCGCGCAAGCGCTTGGCGCCGCTGATGTCGACGGGCGGGGTGCCATCATGGGTGCGCACGTCCGCGCCCATTTCGCGCAACGGCCTGGCGACGCGCTCCATGGGCCGCTTCATGAGCGATGCGTCGCCGATCAGCCTCGAGTCAAATCTCTGCGCCGAGAGAAGTCCCGTGAACAAGCGCATGGCGGTGCCGGCGTTGCCCATGTCGAGGGGCTTGCCGGCGGCCTGCAGACCGTGCAGGCCTACGCCATGAATCATCACATGGGTTGCACCGGGCAGTTCGATGCGCACCCCGAGGGCGCGCATGGCACCCAAAGTCGCCAGGCAGTCCTCGCTCGCCAGAAAACCGCTGACTTCGCTGACGCCATCCGCAATACCCGACAGCATCAGTGCACGATGGGAAATGGATTTGTCGCCGGGCACCCTCATCGCGCCAAAGACGCGCATCGCCGGATGCGCTTCGAACCCCTGCATCAGAGCACGGCCCGCGGATACGAGCCGAGCACCTTGAACAAGGACGCCCGCGACTCCAGCGCCGCCAACGCCTTCGCCACCGGCGGGTCGCTGACGTGGCCCTCGATGTCGATGAAGAACACATAGTCCCATTTGCGCCTGCGCGAGGGGCGCGATTCGATGCGAGTCATGCTGACCCGATGCTGCGCCAGCGGTTCCAGCAATTGAAACAGCGCTCCGGAATCATCGGTGTCGCTGGTCGATACCAGCAGCGTCGTGCGATCGGCACCGCTCGCACTGAACAGCTTTCTTCCGACCACCAGGAAGCGGGTGGTGTTATCCGGCCTATCCTCGATCTCGTTGGCCAGCAGGTTCAGTGAATAAATCTCAGCAGCGGCACGTCCGGCGATTGCCGCGGTGCCGCGCTCGTCGCGCGCGCGCCGCGCGCCTTCAGCGTTGCTGGATACGCCGACGCGCTCCGCCTCGGGCAGCTGCTCGTCCAACCAGGCCCGGCACTGTGCCAGCGCTTGAGGGTGCGCACAAACGCGCTTGACGGCCGTAAGGCCGCTCATCTTCCCCATCAGAAAATGGCTGATGCGCAATTCCACTTCACCGCAGATCTTCAGCCCCGAGGACAGGAACATGTCGAGCGTGTGATTGACCGTTCCCTCGCTGGAATTTTCGATGGGCACCACGCCGAAGTCCGCAACCCCGCCCTCGACTTCGTGGAATATCTCATCGATCGCCGCCAGGGGTAGGGCTCGGACCGAGGAACCGAAGTGCTTGAGCACGGCGGCCTGCGTAAACGTCCCTTCCGGACCCAGAAAAGCCACTTTCAGAGGCTCCTGCTGTGCAAGGCAAGCCGACATGATTTCGCGAAACAGCCGCGCGATTTCCTCGTCGCGCAAGGGACCCTGGTTGCGCTTGAGCGCCATTCGCAGCACTTCCGCCTCGCGCTCGGGACGATAGTAATCGACCGCCTTGCCGGACGCGGATTTGGAGATGCCGACCAATTGTGCGAACCGGGCGCGTTCATTGAGCAGGCCATGAATGCGTGCGTCGATGGCATCGATGCTGTCGCGAATGTTTCCGAGACCGGCGCCGGCGGGCATTGCACCCGGCACGGCCGCAGGCGCTGCGCCGCCGCTTTTCGCCGCACGCGCCTGCGCCTCCGGCGCCGCCGCCTCCCGTGGCTGCTTCGCGGCAGCCGCGCTACGCTTGGGCGTGCGTTTTCTGCCGCCCTTCCCGCGTCTCATGAATGCCGCCCTTCGAAATCGCGCAGGAACGCGACCAATTTTTCCACTCCTTCGGCCGGCATGGCGTTGTAGATGCTGGCGCGCATCCCTCCCACCACCCGATGCCCCTTCAGTCCCTGCAAGCCGGCCGCCGCCGCCGCCTCCAGGAATACCGGATCCAGGTCCGGGTCGCTCAAAGCAAATGTGACATTCATCCAAGAACGCGAATCCTTGGCCACCGAATTTTTGTACAGATGCGATGCATCGATTGCCGCGTATAGCATTCTTGCCTTGTGGCGGTTGGCATCGCCCATCGCTCGTACGCCGCCTGCCCTCTTGAGCCATTTGAACACCAGCCCCGCCATGTACCAGGCAAATGTCGGCGGCGTATTCAACATCGATTGCTGGTCCGCAATCGCCTTGTAGTCGAACACGTGAGGCGTATCGGCACGTGCGTGGCCGATGAGATCATCGCGCACGATGACCACCGTCAGCCCCGCAGGTCCGATGTTCTTCTGCGCACCGGCATAAATCAACCCGAATCTCGACACATCGACCGCTCGTGACAGAATGCTGGATGACATGTCGGCCACCAGCGGCACTGCGCCCGTATCCGGGATATACCCATACTCGACGCCGCTGATGGTCTCATTCGGCGTGTAGTGCACGTAGCAGGCCTGCCCGCTGAAGTGCAGCTCATCCTGGGGCGGCACGCGGCTGTAGTTGCCGCCTGCATCTCCGGCGATGTGAACGCGGCAGTACCGGCGCGCCTCGGTGATCCCTTTCTGCGACCAATGGCCCGTGTCGATGTAATCGGCGGTGGCTTGCGGCGGTGCGAGATTCAACGGCACCAGGGAAAATTGCGCGGAGGCGCCGCCCTGCATGAAGAGTACCCGGTAATTTTCAGGTATCGACATCAGCTCGCGCAAATCGGCCTCGGCTTGCGTCGCCACCTCGACGAATGCCTTGCTGCGGTGGCTGATCTCCATCACCGACATGCCGCTGTTTTGCCAATCGAGCAATTCCTCGCGCGCCTGCTCCAAAACCTCGAGCGGCAACACTGCAGGCCCCGGCGAGAAATTGAAAACGCGCACCGAAGCCCTACGAGTCGTCGACCGCGGGGTTACCGGCACCGGGCACGGTGCCATCAGGCTCAGGGTCCTCGCCCTCCCCGGCCAGGCCCTCGATGCGCTCGAGGCCCGAGAGCTGATCGCCATCTTCCAGACGGATCAAGCGCACGCCTTGGGTGTTGCGGCCGACGATGGAAATGTCCTTGACCGGCGTACGCACCAGTACGCCATTCTGGCTCATCAACATGATTTCGTCGTCCAGGCTGACCTGCAGCGCGCCGACCATGATTCCGTTGCGATCGGTGATCTGCAAAGCGATGACTCCCTGGCCGCCCCGGCCGTGCTTCGGGAAATCCTCGAGCGGTGTCAGCTTGCCAAAGCCGTTCTGCGAGGCGGTGAGAATGTAGCCGTCCTGCGCAACGATCAATGCGATGACGCGTTGGTCGTCACTGAGTTTGACCCCGCGCACGCCCGCGGCCTCCCGGCCCATCGGACGCACCTCCTCCTCCAAGAATCGGATCGCCTTGCCGGCCGTGGTGAACAACAGAATGTCCTTGGTGCCGTCGGTAATCGCGACGCCCACGAGCTTGTCGCCCGGATCCAGCGCCACGGCGATGATCCCGCTGGCACGCGGACGGGAGAACAGGGCGAGGGATGTCTTCTTCACCGTCCCCTGGCTCGTGGCCATGAACACGAATTTTCCCTCTTCGAAATCCTTGATCGACAGCATCGCGCTGATGCGCTCGCCTTCCTGAAGCGGCAGCAGATTGACGATGGGCTTGCCGCGGGATCCGCGGCTGGCCTGCGGCAGCTGATAGACCTTGAGCCAGTACAGCTTGCCGCGGTCCGAAAAACACAACAGCGTATCGTGGGTATTGGCGACGAACAGCTTGTCGACGAAGTCCTCGTCCTTGACGCTGGTGGCCGCCTTGCCGCGGCCGCCGCGGCGCTGGGCCTGATAGTCCGAGATCGGTTGCGCCTTGGCATACCCGCCGTGCGACAACGTGACCACCACGTCCTCCGGCGAGATGAGATCTTCCGTCGTCAGGTCTTCATGATTGACGAGGATTTCAGTGCGGCGCTTGTCACCGAAAGTGTCGCGGATGTACTCCAGCTCCTGTCGGATCACCGCGAGCAGCCGTTCGGGGCGCGCAAGAATGTCCGACAGATCGCGTATCTGCTCCAGCAGCTCTTGAAACTCGGAAATGATCTTGTCTTGCTCGAGGCCGGTGAGACGGTTGAGGCGCATCTCCAGGATCGCCTGCGCCTGGACTTCCGTCAGACGGTAACCGCCTTCGACCAACCCCAACGCGGCGATTTCACCGTCCGGCCGGGTGCTGATGGCGCCGGCACGCACCAGCATTTCGGGCACGGCGCCGGAGGTCCAGGTGCGCGACATCAAGACCACCTTGGCCTCGGCGGGTGACGGCGATGCCTTGATGGCCGCAATGATCTCATCGATATTGGCGAGCGCAATCGCCAGGCCCTCCAAGATATGTCCGCGCTCGCGCGCCTTGCGCAACTCGTACACGGTGCGCCGGGTGACGACCTCGCGGCGATGGCGCAGGAATGCATCGAGCATTTCTTTGAGGCTCAACAGGCGCGGCTGGCCATCGACCAGCGCCACCATGTTGATGCCGAACACCTGCTCCATCGGGGTCTGGGAGTAGAGGTTATTGAGCAAAATCTCCGGCACTTCGCCGCGCTTCAATTCAATCACCACGCGCATGCCGTCCTTGTCGGACTCGTCGCGCAGGCCGTCGGAGGCGATGCCCTCGATCAGCTTGTCGCGCACCAGATCGGCGATGCGCTCGATCAAGCGCGCCTTGTTCACCTGGTAAGGCAGCTCGGTGATGATGATGGCTTGCCGCTCGCCCTTGCCCACGTCCTCGAAATGCGTGCGCGCACGCAGATGCAAGCGGCCGCGTCCGGTCTTATAGGCGGCGACGATTTCCTGGGCGCCGTTGATGAAACCCGCGGTCGGGAAGTCCGGGCCGGGAACGATCTGCATCAACTGCGCGAGGGTGATCTCAGGGTTCTCGATGAGCGCAATGCAGGCGGTGATGATCTCGGTCAGATTATGCGGCGGAATATTGGTGGCCATGCCCACCGCGATCCCCGAAGAGCCGTTGATCAGCAGGTTCGGAATGCGCGCGGGCAGCACTGCCGGCTCGTGTTCGGACTCATCGTAGTTGGGATTGAAATCGACCGTTTCCTTGTCGATATCGGCAAGCAGTTCTCCGGCCAGCCTGGACATGCGCACTTCGGTATAGCGCATGGCGGCCGGCGGATCGCCGTCCACCGAGCCGAAATTCCCCTGTCCGTCGACCAACAGATAGCGCATCGAAAATTCTTGCGCCATGCGCACGATCGCGTCGTACACCGATGCGTCGCCGTGCGGATGGTACTTGCCGATGACATCGCCCACCACGCGCGCGGATTTCTTGTAGGCCTTGTTCCAGTCATTGCTCAGCTCGCGCATGGCATACAGCACGCGCCGATGCACCGGCTTCAGGCCGTCCCGAACGTCGGGCAAAGCGCGTCCGACGATCACGCTCATCGCGTAATCGAGATAGGATTTGCGCATCTCGTCTTCGAGATTTACGGGCAATATTTCGCGAGCGATCTCGGCCATTTGCGAGAGTCCGGTGAGCCTTTTATGGGCTTCTATTCAGCGGGTTTAAAGGGGGCAAGGCAGGTCTGAAACATCCCGCCATTCTAGCACATATCGCCTTGGTTCTTAAGCCTACTGCGCGGGCTTTGCCGATATACTTCCGTCATGCCGCTTGTTGCCGCTGATTTACGTATCGAGGTCCGCTGGATCGCCTCCATGACCGCGCGCAACGCGCTCCTCGAAGATCATTCGTTGGTGGTTCGCGATGGGCGAATTCTCGACATTTTACCTAGTTCCATCGCCGCTCAACGCTATTCCGCCGCACCGGTGCTGCAGCGACATTCACACCTGCTGATGCCCGGCATGGTCAACGCGCAATCGGCCGCCGCAAACCTGCTGTTGCGCGGCGCGATGGATCATGCGCCGGCAGCCGAGCGTATCGTCAACCCTGATTTTGCGCGCGACAGCACCTTGGCGGCCATCGCCGAAATGCTGAAGTCAGGGATTACGTGCTTCTGCGATCGCTCTCATTTTCCGGAAGAAACACTGCGCACCGCAAATGAACAGGGCATACGCGCGGTTGTCGGCATGCCGGTAACCGAGACCTCGACGCCCTGGGCAAACAATGCGGCGCAGTCATTGACGCGCTGCCTTGAACCTGCGCGACAAATACAAGGGTGAGGCACTGGCGTCGACCGCCTTCGCACCCTGTTCAGCGAGCACCTTGAGCGATGAGACGTTGACACGCTTGGGCCTGTTGGCCGACGAGCTCGATGCTGGGATCATGATGGATCTGCATCAGTCGCCGGATGAGATCGCCGGCTGCGTCGCGGCTCACGGCATGCGGCCCATCGAACGCCTCTGGCATTTGGGCCTGTTGACGCCGGCGCTCAACACCGTGCACATGTTGCACCTGACGGCTGCGGACGTGAACCTGATGCAGCGCACCGGAATCTCCGTCACCCTGTGTCCTCAATGGGGCTTGAAATACGGCCACACGCTGCCGCAGATCGCGGCATTCGCGGCGGCAGGCGTTCGCCTCGGCCTCGGCAGCGGCGATGTTGCGGCGCTGGGCCAGGACGTTTGGGGAGACATGAAGATCGTCGCGCTATCGACCGACCCCTGGGATACGCTGCACGCCGTGACCCGCGGCGGCGCCGCGGTTTTGGGACTCGAGAGTGAAGTAGGAACGCTGGAGTCCGGGAAATGGGCGGATCTGTGCTGTGTCGATCTTTCGGGTCCCGGCACTCAGCCCGCTTCGGACCCGCTCGCGCGATTGGTTTTCGGCGGCGGCCGTGACATCGTGACCGATGTCTGGGTCGCAGGCCGGCAGCTGCTGTCAGGCGGCGAATTGACCCGCCTCGATTGGCCTGAGGTCGCCGCGCGATCGGCAGCGTGGGCCACGCGGCTGAAAACGAGAGGTTGAAAGATGGATGCGTCGATGCGAAATGCCGATCCTGCGGAACTTGCGAAGTTCGCCTCGCTGGCACAGAGCTGGTGGGATCCTGCCGGTCCTTCGAAGCCATTGCATGAACTCAACCCCCTGCGCTTGCGCTACGTCGAAAACGCGGTGGGACTGCGCGATGCCCAGGTGCTCGATGTGGGCTGCGGCGGCGGAATATTGAGCGAGGCGATGGCGCGCAGCGGTGCGCGCGTGATTGGAATAGACCTGTCCCAGGCGGTGCTCGACGTGGCCGAGCTGCATGCGCTTGCGGCTAAGCTGGCCATCGAATACCGCGCAATCGCCGTCGAGGAGCTGGCGGCGGCGCGCCCGGGTTCATTCGACCTGGTGACCTGCATGGAAATGCTCGAACATGTGCCGGATCCCGCGGCGGCATTGGCAGCCTTGGGCCAATTGGTCAAGCCCGGCGGCCACGTCATCGTTTCCACCTTGAACCGCAAGCCGATGGCGTTTGCAGTCGCCATCATCGGGGCCGAGTACATTGCACGCATGCTGCCGCGAGGTACGCACGAGTATCTGAAATTCATAAAGCCTTCGGAGCTTGCCCGGTGGGGGCGCGCGGCCGGTCTCAACCTGCTCGACCTCACCGGAATTACCTACAATCCGCTGACGCGCGCGTTTCGACTCTCTGCGAACACCGACGTCAATTACCTTGCGCACTTCCAACGCACTGCCTGACATGGCGGTCGCCCTGAAAGAGCCCCCGGATCTCTTGGACCGGCTCGAGTCCGGCGGCCGCTTATGAGCGGCCTCACGATCATGGGCGACCTCACGATTTGGGCGGCATCGATCGCCGGGGTCGTGGTGGGCGCACTGGCGGCACTGTTGTGGCGTGCACGCCGCGAACAGGCGCTGCGCATCGACGCGGAAATATTGCGCGCGCGGCTCAAGACCGAGGAAATGTTGAGCGCGGAACGCGAGCAGACTTTGGCGCGCGCGCGCGACCAATTGCAGGGCGTGTTCGGCGAACTCGCGCGCGAGAGCTTGCAAAGCAACAGCGAAGTGTTCCTGACGCTCGCGCGCGAACGTTTCACACGGCAGCAATTGGATGCCTCTCAGGTGTTGAAGGAACGCGAGTCGGCGATCGAGTCTTTGGTAAGGCCCATTCGCGAGGCTTTGGCCAAGACCGAGTCGCAGATACAGGCGATCGAACGCGACCGTATCGATTCATTCGCCACCATCAAGGTGCAAATGGAGGTGTTGGCGAGCGGCCAGAGCCTGCTGTCGCGCGAAACGCGCAATCTCGTGACGGCGCTGCGCCGCCCGGACGTGCGCGGCCAATGGGGCGAGATAACCTTGCGCCGCTTGGTGGAGCTGTCGGGCATGACTTTGCACGTGGACTTCACGGAGCAGCAGCACCGCAAGACCGACAACGGTTCCATCCGTCCCGACATGATCGTTCACATGCCTGAGCAGCGCGACATCGTGGTGGATGTCAAAACCCCGTTGGAGGCCTATCTCGCGGCGGTGGAAGCCCAGGACGAGACCGAGCGCAGCAGCCAATTGCGCCGCCATGCGCAGATCGTCGGTGCGCGGGTTCGAGAGCTGTCCTCGAAGCAATATTGGTCGCAATTCGAGCGCAGTCCGGATTTCGTCGTGCTGTTCCTGCCGGGCGATCAATTCCTATCGGCGGCGCTGCAGGAAAATCCCGGCTTGATCGATGATTCGATGCGCCAAAATGTCATGCTGGCGACCCCGACCAGCTTGGTTGCGCTCCTGAAAGCCGTCTCTTACGGCTGGAAGCAAACGGTCCTGGCGGAGAATGCGGCCGAGGTGCGCCAACTGGGCGAAGAGATCTACAAGCGGCTGGCGGTATTCGGCGAGCATCTGGGCAAATTGGGGAAGTCGCTTGGCGCCAGCGTCGAATCCTTCAACCGCGCCGTGGGCTCCTTGGAGCAACAGGTATTGCCGGCGGCGCGCCGTTTCGAGGGCCTGGGGCTGAGGGTAAATCGCGAGATCGAGCCCATCGACCCGGTCGCGAGCCTCGCCCGTACGCCGCGCGTGGAGAACGCCGGGCCCGGTGCCGCCGATGAGCCAGGCCCTGAAAACTCTTGACGAGACTTATCGTGCGCGAGCCGTCCCGAGGGGATCGGTGCGCCATTGGAGCTGGTTGTTCGCGGCCGCGCCGGCGCGCGCGCCGCTGCTCGGAATATATGCACTGCTGGCGGAGTGGAATGCACTGATGGATCCTGCGACCGAACACAGCGCCGCGCGCATCAAATTGGAGTGGTGGCGGGAGGAAGTGCGGCGCTTGGCCGCCGGAACTCCGGTACATCCCATCGCTACTTATCTTGCCTCGCAGCCGCGCGCCGGCGAAGTCGATTTCGAACCCCTGATCCTCTGTATCGATGCCGTGATGGCCGAAACCGGCGGTGCGCCGCTGGAGCGTGCGTCGGACCTTGCGCCGCATGCCTGTGCCTTGCGCGCCCATCCACTGATCTTGGCGTCTCAGCTCGCCGCCGGCGATCTCGACGAGACCGGCTTGCAACGATGCGCCGGCGCGTTGGCGGTGGCCGACTATTTATCGCGCTCGACGCGCGACTATCGGCGCGAGGCGCGGCTCGGACGCGTGCCGTTCGCCGTGGAAGAACTTCTGGCCGCCGGCATCGAGAATACCGACCTGTGCGCCGATCAGCCGCCTGCGCGGCTCGAACACTACCTGCAACAGCTTCGGGAACGCGCCGCGCAAAGCTACGCCGTCGCCGTGCAGGCGCTGCCCCGCACACAGCGCTCGCAACTGCGGCACCTGCTGGTGCTTGCGGCACTGGGACTGAAGCATTTGAACGGCCGTGGGCCAAAAGAACTCGAATCCTCCGGCATGCGGGACATGCTGCTGGCGTGGTCGACGGCGCGGCGCGCACGGTTAAACTAGGTACCCATGATTCCCAAAGACTTCACCCCAGACCGCGACTCGCTCCGGGGACGCGCGATTTTGATTACCGGCGCCGGCAGCGGACTCGGTCGGGCGCTCGCCATCGAATGCGCACGCGCAGGTGCCAGCGTGATCCTGTCGGGGCGCAACGGCGCCAAACTCGATCGTGTGTACGATGAAATCGAGGCCATCGGCGCGCCTCAGCCCGCCATCGCCGTGCTCGACCTGGCGGTTGCAACCGCGGTGGATTACGACCGGTTGGCGCGCGTTGTCGACGAGGAGTTCGGCAAACTGGACGGCCTGGTCCACGCCGCGGGCTTGCTGGGCGATCGAACGCCCCTCGAACAATATGACGTGCCGACCTGGTGCAAGGTTTTGCACGTGAACCTCACGGCCCCGTTCATCCTCACGCAAGTGTTGCTGGCGGCTCTGCGCAAGTCCGAAGACGCCTCGATCATCTTTGTCAGCAGCGGCGTGGTGAAGCAATCGCGGCCATTTTGGGGCGCTTATGCGGTATCGAAGGCGGGATTGGAGTCGGTTCGCAGCATGCTGTCCGAGGAGCTGGAGGGTGAGGCGAACATTCGCGTGAATAGCGTGAACCCCGGCCGGATGCGCACCGCGATGCGGGCGGCCGCTTATCCGGCTGAGGATCCGAACACGGTACCCACGGCGGAATCCGTCAGCGGCACCTTTCTTTACTTGCTGAGTTCGAGCGGTCGCGGTATTGATGGCCGGTTCGTAGATGCGCAATAACAATCGAGGACTCCAAGGATGCAAATGAGGAAACTAATGCCCGGCGCGATCTCGCTTCTGCTCTGCACCGTATTGGGCGCGGGTCATGGCGCCGCAGCGGCGGAACAGCGGCCGCTCGAGGCCGACTACGTCATCCATGATTTTCACTTCGCGTCGGGAGAAACCCTGCCCGAGCTGCGCATCCATTACACGTACCTCGGGAAGCCGAAAAAAGATTCCCAAGGGCGGGTCACCAACGCGGTACTGATCATGCACGGCACCGGAGGATCGGGCCGCAGCCTCATCAACGAGAGATTTTCCGGTGTGCTGTTCGGCAAGGGACAACTCCTGGATGCTGAAAAGTATTACATCATTCTTCCCGACGGCATCGGCCATGGGAAATCCAGCAAACCGAGCGACGGTTTGCATGCCCGCTTTCCGCAATACTCCTATCAGGACATGGTGGCCGCGCAGTATGCCTTGGTCACCAAAGGTCTCGAGGTGAATCACCTGCGGCTGGTCATGGGCACCTCGATGGGATGCATGCATACATTCATGTGGGGCGAGGCCTACCCGGATTTCATGGACGCCCTGATGCCCCTCGCCTGCCTGCCGGTGCAGATTGCCGGACGCAATCGGGTATGGCGCGATCTCGCCATGGACGCGATTCGCAACGATCCTGAGTGGATGAAGGGTGACTATACGAGCGAGCCGGCGAGTGCGTTGCGCACGGTGGCAGGATTGCTTTTGATCGCCGGCAGCGCACCGATTCAAATGCAAATCAGCCTTCCCACTCGTGATGCCGCGGATGAATTCGTCCAGAAGTACATGCAGCGCCAGATGGAAGGTCTGGACGCCAACGATTTTCTCTACCAGGTCAACGCCTCGCGGGACTACGATCCGTCACCGGGATTGGAAAAGATCAAGGCGCCGCTGCTGCAGATCAACTCGGGCGATGATTTCATCAACCCGCCGGAGCTTGGCATCGCAGAGCGGGAAATCAAGCGGGTAAACGGCGGGCGCTTCGTGCTGCTGGCGGCCTCGGATCAAACTCATGGTCACGGTACGCACACCTGGGCGGCGGTTTGGCAGCAGTATTTGGCGCAGTTGCTGGACGCCTCGAAGACCAGGCCGTGACGGCCAATCCGGTGCATGCTCACCTGGAAACCGGTGCGCGCCTATATTCCCGATATTGACGCCCGGACATCGGCACGCGCTCGGGAAAATGTGCAATGCAATATCTTATTCCATCGACCCAACCCCGGAACACGCTGGACCAAAGATATCGCCGCCGGAAATGTTGCCACCAACTCAACAGGGCATTTGAAAACAGCTTCGGCATCATCGCCGCCAAGGGCAGATGCAAATAGCTGATGATCACGAGATTGCGCGTCAGGTAATAGAGGTTTTTCGCCGGAAATCTGGCCACAGGCGTTCGCCTATGGTCGACTATTATTTTTGGATACATGTGGACTTCCAACCCCGCCTTCCATGCCTTGCGGCAAAACTCCACTTCTTCGGCCATGTGCACAAAGTCCGCTCGATATCCCCCAATCTCTAAGAATAGCGCGCGCTTCAACAGATGACCGCAGCCGGTGTAGGTCTGAACCCGGTAGGGTTCGGATTCAGTAACCGCTTCCTCACCGAAATTAATGTCGACGTTGTTGAATTGCAACGCCACCAAGCGCGGTTGTTGTGCCAGATATTCGACCGCGCCCGTCAAATCGGGCACTTCTCTGAAGCACGAATCATCGTCCAAACTCAGGACATATGGCGTGTTTGATAGTAAGGCCATCTTATTTCGGTTTGAAATCAATCCTCGTTGAACTTCATTTCGCACAATTTGGATTCTCGGAAATCTCTTCAGCCACTCATCCGAAACAATCGAAGCGTCCGAGGCGTCGTCGACGATGATGAGAGGAAGGTGCGCCAAATCAAGCGAAATCAGCCTCTCGAGCGTAAACGCCAAATCGTCGGGTCGGTTCCTGGTCGTGATCGTGATCGTGATCAACTCCTCGAGAATCATTTGAGTACGCTCCGTTTATTGGATTTTGATGGTTTCAGTGAAGCGACTTGGTCCGGCGCAACATGACCACGGGATTTGATTTGCGGTTCATTTGAGAAACGATCTGAAAATCGACGCCGGCTTTTTTCAATGCCGCCAGTAAATCATCCAGAGTATAAGGCTGATGGAGTTCGATCACGATGGCTTCCACCTGCCCGATCCACGCCTGGCAATCCGCGAAAAGTTCCTTTTCGGCACCTTCGATATCGCATTTGAGCAGGTCAACGATCTGATCCTTGGCATATTCCGCAAGAATCCCGGCAAGCGGCAGCGCGTCCACCGACCGGCCCCCGGTCGCATCATCCGCCTCGGTACGATAAGCCCACTCACCCTTGCCATCGTCCAAAAGACGCAAACGACTGCGGCTGGCCCCCACAGCGGCCTGCAGAAGCTTGACCTGGCCCTCCAATCCGCCGGACATGATATTTCGCGAGCAGATCAAACAATTGTCAGGTTCCGGTTCCATGGCAATTACGCGGGCCTTGGGAAAGAGTGTCTGCCAGTAGCGCAAACTGTAGCCAACATTTGCTCCGAGATCCACGATACAGCCCGCCTCTTTGATGGCCTCCCGCACACAGGCGTATTCGTCCCTCTGAAATATTTCCTCCAAGACAAGCCAGTCCGTGGAAGCAAGCCGGAGGTGAAACGGATTACGTTGACCGCGTAGGCGCACCTGCGCAATCGAGTGCCGGCCCGGCAGCGACCAAGAACAGCGCCGCAAAATCCGTCCATAAATGTACAGAGCCTGATCCCGCAGGCCGGCAAAGCCGCTGAGCGTCTTTCGGTGGCTCGAAACAGTATCAAAGATGGAAGCCATAAAATTCTCCAGTTCGCGAGGTCAATTCGCGCCGCCCCACAGCCAACTCGCGCGCTTGGCAGAACCCGGGGTAAATCACTGCCCACTTGGCCAGCGAATACCCTCGATCAATCCCGCGAGATTCAAATCCCGGCGGAACGCCGGAAGACGCGGCAAATTCAAGGCTCCGTTATTGAAGAACAGCGGAATGGAAACGCCAATCAACGCCGCCAATAGGACTGCCGACGCCACGCCAGTTCCTTGAAACAAATAACCAAGCAAGGGACCGAACAGCAACATGACAATCAGCGCTGTAAATATTCCCGCAACGTTGTACCGGAATAGGCCCATAGAGACGGCCGTAAGCTCCGATGGAGACGCCACTATGTGGGCCATTGTGCCCACCGCAGTGAGGGCCGAGAACAGCAGGAACATCCCGTTGATTCGACCCAACATGATCAAGCTTGTGAGTGGCGAGAATACAATGATGGCGATGGCCGCCGCTGCGGCGAACAAAGTATATCGAGCGTATATCTGGCGGTAAAAGGCCAGCAATCCTTGTTTGTCACTCACACCGAGGCTCGCAAACACGGGAGCAAGCGACTGGCTGACGTAATAGGCCAGTACGCGCGCCTGGCTGGATACCCTGTAGGCGATTTCATAAGTACCGACCTGTTCGACGCCGGCGAACCGCGACATGATGAAACGAATGGAAGTTTCGAACGCGCCCCACGCGAGCGAGGATGCTTGAATCCCGATTCCAAAAGACATGATCCTACGAATCGTATCCCAATTGAAACGCAACAGTCCTTTCAATCGGACGCCCACGGTCATCTTCATGATGAGGATCGACATGAAGATAGTGAAAGAATAGTTTGCGATCTGCGCAATCGCGAGTCCTGGCAGCCCGTAGCGTTTGATAAGGGTCACGGATACGATCGCTTGAATTGTGATCGCCGAAATTGCTATTTGGCTTTTGCGAAAGCTGAGGTGAAGTCCTATAAGAGAGCCGGCGAATGCGCTGGACAGGACTTGCGCGATATAGGAGCACAGAGCGTAAATCAATAAATGACGGCCTTCAATCAGCGCCTGATCCTTCAATACGAACGTCAAGGCTTCGCGGAGAGGGAAAAACAGAATCGCCGAAAGCGACAGATACAGGGGGACGGTGATATAAATGATCGTCGCTAAAATATTTTCTATCTGGCGGATATTCCGGTCCAAACTGGCTATTGCCAAAAATCGTCCCGTTCCGGCAGACGCTCCAGGATCAAAAAAACGCGCGAGTTGCGCAGCGGACATGAGAACCGACCAGATGCCCAGCGCTCTTACTCCGAGCACGACGACGATATAGCGCATGACGAACAATTGGATCAGGACCACCGCGGCGAATTCTGCGATGGACCATAGAGTGCTCTTTCTCAGATTTACCATTCCTGCGCGCTTATGATCAACAATGCTTTTCCGTTCCGACCCGCTGCCGAACGGACATTTACCAGTAGGTGGCGACCAGCGGCGCGGTTACCGGTAGGTAGCGATCAGCGGCGCGGTAAATTCGGGCGAATACACGATAGCCGCAACACCGTAATTTATCTACCCTCGGCGCATATTCGGGCGCACGAAGATGTCCAGGTATGCAGGGTAATTATTACAACTGCACCGGAGCGTCGTCCTATGGTAAAAACTCTACCACCGGAACAAACAGTCGTCATGAGATGCAGTTGAAAGAACAGATTTATCGTTACGTGGACGCTGCGGACTATATGTTATGCCGCTACGGACCGCTCTCTTTCCCCTCGTGGGAGGATTTCCTGGCACGCAATTCGAGGAAGCTCTATGCGGGCAAACTGCGGCGCGCTATACCGCAATTTGCCACGCATTTAGGTATTACCCCCTTCTATGGGTCGACGCGAAACATCCATCATGATGTCACCGAGCCGCTTCCAATTCCCGATGGGTCGGTTGAAGTATTTCAGTCCGAGGATGTTTTCGAGCATATTGAATTCAGCAAGATGGTGCAGCTGTTCAACGAAATACACCGCGTGCTTGCGCCCGGCGGCCTATTTCGCCTGAGTTTGCCTGACTATCATTCTGATCATAATATCCAGCGATGCCAGCGAGGACCTCGTGGAGAGATCGTGTTCGATCCCGGCGGCGGCGGTAAATTCGTTGACGGCCGGGTCATTGGGGGCGGACACGTGTGGTTTCCGAAAATAGAGATTGTCCGTGATCTCTTCAATGACAGTTTGTTCGCCGCTCGAGGGGCAATAAAGTATATTCAATACACCAACGCTGACGGCACTTTCAAATTGGATCCGATTGACTACAGCCTTGGGTACATACAGCGAACTCCCGATCACGATGCTCGCGTAGCGGATCGCCCGCGCCCCATTTCCATTGTGGTCGACGCACTGAAGTCCACGTAACGGATCGAATCCGTTCGCGTCGCGGAGACGGATCTCTCATCGGCACTTTTGTGCGCAAATCCAAGGGGAAGCCTAAACAGCCTCCGGCGTCGGCAGCGCCGGCTTGGCGGCCTCGATCTCATTGATCAGCGCATTACGTTCGCTCGCCAGCATGGCCCGGGAGTGGCCTCGCGGCAAATCGTGGCCCAGGTGCACCGGACCGAAGCGCACGCGCATCAAACGGCTCACGATGATGCCGCGGGCGGCAAACCAATGCCGCACTTGCGCGGAGCGGGTGGCGCGCGCCGTGACGGTGAGCCAGTGGTTGAATCCCTCGCCGAATTTCGCCTCCGCCTGCAGAATGCTCATCGGCTCGCCCTCACAATCGGTCGCCGCGCGGAATTCTTCGACCAGATCTTGCTTCAATGGGCCGCGCATTCTCAGCACATAGTCGATCGTCAATGCGTGCACGCCCTGCGACACCCGATGCGCCCACGACCCGTCGTCGGTGAGGATTTCCAAGCCCCCGTCCACCGGCGGCATCGGTTGAATGGCGAGCCAGCGGCCCGATGACCGCGGCAGCTTCAGGTGTTCCGCGGCACGCGAGGTCGCGGCCTTCAGGTCGAGATTTTCGCCCGGAGAACGGTGAAACAGCAGGACACGCAGCTCTTTGGCCGCCGCCGCTGCATGCAATCGGACCGGGCGGCCATCCAAGGTGATGCGATCCTTGGGCGTAAGTTTCGCACCCAGCGCCGGTACCTCACCGTTGACCTTCAGCCGGGCCTCGCGAATCCAACGCTCCACTTCGCGGCGCGAACCGATGCCGGCGGCCGACAATAGCTTTTGCACACGTTCGCCGGGCGGCGGACTCTTTGCAGCAGGTGCGGCCGACCGCGGCCTTCCCTTAAGCGCGCGCGGTCGCATCAAACGGTGTCGTCTTCGGCACCGCTTGCGACCAAACCCTGCGTCCGCCGCACCTCGGTTTGTGCAGCCGAATCTTCGTCATCGTCAGCGGGCGGGTCGATGTCCGCGGCCGCATCGGCATCCGCATCCGCATCGGCATCGGCATCCGCATCCGCATCCGCAGCGTCGTGCGCATCGGTATCCGCAGCGGCAGCCGCATCGGCGTTCATTGGGATGTCACCGTCCGCCAACACTTCAGGGTCCGCGCCGGGCAGCGTCAATTGCACGCGCAGATCTTCGAGTTCCTTGAGTTGCGCCAAGGTCGGCAGATCGTCCAGCTTCTTCAATCCGAAATAGTCGAGAAATTCCCGCGTGCTGCCCAGCAGTTCAGGTTTGCCCGGTACGTCGCGGTGGCCGACCACGCGGATCCAATTGCGCTCATGCAAGGTCTTGATGATGTTGGGGTTGACCGCGACACCTCGAATTTGCTCGATTTCACCGCGCGTAATCGGCTGCCGGTAAGCGATCAAGGCCAGCGTCTCGAGCAGTGCGCGGGAATATTTTGCAGGCCGTTCCTGCCACAAGCGCGCGACGGGTTGCGCGACCGCCGCCCTGATTTGAATTCGATAGCCGCTGGACACTTCCTTGAGCTCCAGACCGCGCGTCTCGTACTCCTCGATGAGCGTGGCAATCGCTTGTTGGACCTCATCGGCGATCGATCCGTCGCGCTCGTCGAACACGCTCGCCAGATCTTCGGCCGTCAGCGGCCGGCCGGCTGCCAGCAGCGACGCCTCAATCACATTTTTCACGTATTGATGGTTCATTGAGTTCTCGCAAGATCGTCGTTGGCGGCGTTATCGTCGCCGACCAGCGACAGGTGCCGGGCCGGATTTCCCAAGCGCACGTGCAATGGCGCGTATGCTTCCGATTGGACTATTTCGATCAACCCCTCACGCAATAGTTCCAGGACGGCGACGAACGTCACCGTTACACCGCGCCGGCCCTCTTCGGCGCTGAACAGCCGCACGAAATCCACGAACGCGTTCGCCTGCAGAGCCGACAGGACATCGGTCATGCGCTGACGCACCGACAAAGGTTCGCGCTGCACGTGGTGGTGGGCAAACATGTCGCTGCGCGCCAACACATCTTGAAAGGCGATCAGCATTTCCTGCAGCGTCACCTGCGGCGGAATGCGCACGACCTTGCGGTCCGTCAGTTCCGCCGAGGCGACCCAGGTATCACGCTCCAGCCGTGGCATCCGATCGATTCCTTCGGCCGCACGCTTGAAGCGTTCGTATTCCTGAAGACGGCGCACCAGTTCGGCGCGCGGATCCGCCTCCTCCGAGGCCTGATCGGTGCCCACTCGCGGCAGCAGCATGCGCGATTTGACTTCGGCCAGCGTCGCTGCCATCAGCAGGTACTCGCCTGCCAGTTCGAGCTGCATCACCTGCATCAGTTCGATATAGCGCATGTACTGGCGGGTGATTTCCGCGATCGGTATATCGAGAATGTCGAGATTTTGCCGCCGGATGAGATACAGCAGCATGTCCAGAGGGCCCTCGAACGCTTCGAGGAACACCTCGAGCGCCTGCGGCGGAATGTACAAGTCTCGCGGCATCTCGATAATCGGCTGTCCCTCCACGACCGCAAACGGCATTTCACCCTGGGCCGGCGCAACCACGCCGGGCGGCGGCTGGGGCGAAGCGCTTTGAACCAAGGTCAATTCAGGTTTCATCCTACTCACAATATCCTGGCGGCGGGACATCGCCGTCTTGCAGAAGGACTCCTCGGCCATCGAAGGCGAGGAGGATGTCAACGGTAGTTCATTGCCATAGCTTGTCGGACCGCATCCAGCGTGTCGCGTGCCACCGCCCGTGCGCGCTCGCACCCCTCGGCGATGATACCCCGGACCAGGTCTGGATTCTCCTCGAACTCTTGGGCGCGTTTGGCAATGGCGGACACTTCCTCCACGATCTTCTCGATCAGCGGCGCTTTGCACTCCAGACAGCCGATTCCCGCGGAGCGGCAGCCCTTCTGCACCCACTCCTGGGTCTCTGCGCCGGAGTAAATCTTGTGCAGATCCCACACCGGACATTTCTCCGGATCGCCGGGATCGGTGCGCCGTGCGCGCGCCGGATCAGTCTGCATGGCCTTGAGTTTTTTGACGACCGAGTCCGTGTCCTCGCGCAGGCCGATGGTGTTGCCGTAGGACTTGGACATCTTGCGCCCGTCGAGCCCCGGAACCTTGGGTGTCGCGGTCAGCAACGCATCGGGTTCGGGCAGGATCGATATCCCGGCGCCCTCGAGAAATCCGAGCAGCCGATCGCGGTCCGCCACCGTGAGCCGCGCGTTCGCCTCGACCAGCGCCTGCGCCTTATCGAGCGCGTCCGCATCGCCCTTTTCCTGATACTCCTTGCGCAGCGCGCGATACAGCGCGGAGTTGCGCGAGCCCAGGCTCTTGATGGCTTTTTCCACCTTTTGCTCGAATTCCGGCTCGCGCCCATAGATGTGATTGAAGCGGCGCGCGACCTCGCGCGTGATTTCGACGTGCGCCACCTGGTCTTCGCCGACCGGCACGAACTGCGAGCGGTACAGCAGGATGTCCGCGCTCTGCAGCAACGGATAACCCAAAAAACCGTAGGTGCCCAGGTCGCGATCGGCCATCTGCGCTTGCTGGTCCTTGTACGACGGAACGCGCTCCAGCCAGCCGAGCGGCGTGATCATCGACAACAACAGGTGCAGCTCCGCATGCTCCGGGACCTTTGACTGGATGAACAGCGTGGCAACCCCGGGGTTGAGTCCGGCAGCCAGCCAGTCGATGACCATGCTCCAGGTGTTTTCTTCCAGCTTGGAAGTATCTTCATAACCGGTGGTCAGCGCATGCCAATCCGCCACGAAGTAGTAGCATTCATATTGGTATTGCAGTTCGATCCAATTCTTCAGGGCCCCATGATAGTTGCCCAGATGCAGCTGCCCCGTCGGGCGCATCCCTGATAATACGCGTCGATTTTGTATGGGCCCGCTCATGTCGCCATGCCGATTCCGAGGACATTGATGAGGTGACTGATGGCCCGGTATGCCGGACGGAACAACCAACCGAGCAAGCCCAGCACCGACAATCCCACCACGATGAACATCCCCGCCGGTGCCAGTTTTTGGAGCCCGGCACCCAAGCGCGCCGGCAAAAGGCCCACCAGCACGCGGCCGCCGTCCAACGGCGGGATCGGCAACAGATTGAAGAGCGCCAGCACCGCATTGACCTTGATACCGGCCTGGGCCATCAACACCACCCAGTCATCCAATGTTTGGCCGCGCCTGATTTGTAGAACCGCAACCAACACGCCGCACCAGAACAACACCATGAGAAAATTCGCGGCCGGCCCGGCAAGCGCAACCGTGATCATCGCCCGGCGCGGATTGCGCAGCACACTGGTCTCGACCGGCACGGGTTTGGCCCAGCCGAACAAAGGCAAACCCAGCGCCAGGAGCGATCCGGGAATCAGCAGCGTACCGACCGGATCGATATGGCGCAGCGGATTCAAACTCAAGCGGCCGAGCAACTCGGCAGTGCGGTCGCCGAAATATCGAGCCATCCAGCCGTGTGCGACTTCGTGCAGCGTGATGGCGAACAGCACTGGGATCGCCCAAATCGAAATGATGTAGAGAAATACAGTTAAATCCAATGCTTGCACTCATTATTTGAAGTACTTAAGAGCTTCTTCGTCCGCAGGCGCGCGCACATTATACGGGGAGCGTCGGCGCAAAGGGGCTGACATCGCCGCGCCCTTGGCGCATGACGACTGCGTGGTCGCCGGACAAATCAATCACCGACGTCGGCGTCAGGCCGCAATTGCCGCCGTCCAAAACCATATCCACGCTCTGTTCGAGCTTCTCGAAAATCTCTTTCGCGTCGGTGCGCGGCAGGTCTTCGCCCGGCAGCAGCAGCGTCGAACTCATCACAGGTTCGGCGAATTCGCTCAGCAGCATCGCAGTGACGGGGTGATCCGGCACCCGCAACCCAATGGTGCCGCGCCGTTCGTGCTTCAAACGACGCGGGGTTTCCCGCGAGGCCTTGAGCAGAAAGGTGTATGGCCCCGGCGTGTGCGCGCGCAGCAGCCGGTACTGCCAATTGTCCACCACCGCGTACTTGCCCACGTCCGCCAGATCCCGGCACACCAACGTGAAATGGTGATTTCGGTCCGTTTGGCGAATGTCGCGGATACGTTCGAGCGCCGCTTTGTCGCCGATGTGGCAACCCAGCGCATAACAGGAATCCGTGGGATACACGATGACCCCACCGCCGCGGAGCACTTCGGCCGCTTGGCGGATATAGCGCCGTTGCGGGGAGACCGGATGCAGTTGCAGATAGATGCTCATCTCGTCAGCTATGATACGCGGATGAGTCAACTCCTCGAATTGTCCCCGCTCATCGTTTTCCTCGTTGCCTTCGAGCTTCTCGGCATTTATTGGGCCACCGCGGCGTTGATGATCGCGTGTGTTCTGTTGCTGGTGATTCATCGCGTGCGCACGGGAAAGTTCAAGACCATGCACGCCATTACCACGGCGGTGGTCGTGATTCTCGGCTCCGCCACGCTGCTGCTGCACGATGCCCGCTTCATTCAGTGGAAGCCGACGGTCCTCCTGGCACTGACGGCAGCTGCGTTTCTCGGCAGCTTGATCGTTGGCAAGCAACCGCTGGTGCGCCGGATGTTCGAGGGGGTGTTCGAAGAACCTTTGGTTGTATCAGCGCGCGCCTGGCTGGCAATCAACTGTCTGTGGGCGGCCTGGTTTGCGTTGCTCGCAGTGATCAACCTGTACGTGGCGCGAAATTTCACCGAAAGCACCTGGGTGCACTTCAAGGTGTACGGAATTACGCCGGCAACCATGATCTTCATGTTTCCACAGGTTCTATGGCTCAGCAGTAAGACGAAAACCGGCCGCGGACCGCCCACAGCCGCACCGTCCGAGCCGCCAGTCCGATGAATCAGCCCGCAGCGAATCAGCCCGCAGCCGTTCGCGCGCAACGTCTGCGTGCACGATTGCAGGAACGCTTCGATCCCGCCCAACTCACGGTGGAGGATGAAAGTCACCTGCATGCCGGCCATGCCGGCGCGCAGGGGGGCCAAAGCCACTTTCGAATTCGGATCGTGTCCGAAGCGTTTCGCGGGATCTCCGCCGTGGCCCGGCACCGGCTGGTCTACGCCGCCGTCGATGATCTTTTAAAAAGCGATATCCATGCGCTGGCGATTGAAGCGCTGGCCCCCGATTGACCGCGACCCCGCGGATTGTTGCAACGCAGCAGCACCTCGATGCTCTCGTCGCATCAAAAATTGGTGAGATCCCACTGTTGAGCTAAACTGCCGCCCCCGGGCGCGTCGGCCATTTGGCCATAGTCGCTTTTTTTTTGCAGAGGACCAAATGAGCCAATTCTTGAGTACACCGTGGATCCGGATTGCCACCGTGACCGCGCTGGTGGTGGTCATGACGGCTTGCGGAAAGGGCCAACAGGCGGCAACGCCCGCCGCGACCGACAAGGCAGCAGCCCAGGCGCCCGCGCCCGTTGCCACCATCGACGGCACGCCGATCTCGCGCGTGGAATATGACATCTATTTGAAGAGTCTGCTCCAGGGCCGGCCCACCACTGAACTGACCGCAGAACAACGCGCCCAGGTACTCGATGAGTTGATCAGCATGCAGCTGCTGGCCTCGCAGGGCGGAAAGGACGGCATTGAAAAGGATCCGGACGTGGCGGCACGTCTCGACGTCGTGCGCATGCGGGTACTGGCAGATTCGGAATCGCAGAAATACTTGAAAGACAAGGAACCGACGGACGCGGAATTGCACGCCGAATATGACACGGCCATCGCCGCCATGGATAAGACCGAATACCACGCGCGGCATATCCTGGTACCGAACAAGGAACAGGCCGAGCAGGTCATCAAGAAGATCAAAGGCGGCGCCAAGTTCGAAGACGTGGCCAAGGCCCAATCGACAGATGGTTCCAAGGCCAATGGCGGCGACCTGGGCTGGTTCACGCTCACGCGCATGGCCAAGCCTTTCGGCGACGCCGTAAAGGTTCTGAAAAAGGGCGAAATGACTCAGGAACCGGTGCAGACGCAATTCGGCTGGCACGTCATCAAGCTGGAAGATACCCGCGAAACCGCGCCCCCGCCGTTCGAGCAGGTCAAGCAGCAGGTCAACAACGGCGTGATACAAAAGAAGCTTCAGGCGTATGTGGATGGCTTGAAGAAAACCTCGAAGATCGAAAAATCGCTGTAATCTCGCCGAAACTACGTAGCGGATTCGGGTGAATCCGCTACGATTTCAACAGCTTCAAGAACGCGTTTTCGTCGAGAATCGGCACGCCGAGCCGTTCGGCCTTTTTGAGTTTGGACCCGGCCTCCGCGCCCGCCACCACGTAGTGCGTTTTCTTCGAGACGCTGCCGCTCACTTTTCCGCCCCGCTGCACGATGGCTTGCGTCGCCTCCTCGCGCGTCAGAGAGTTCAGAGTGCCGGTCAACACGAAGGTCTTGTCGCGTTGCGCGCTGCTCGCGCTCACCGGCGGTGGCCGCGGCCAGCTCATCCCTGCGGCGAGCAAGCGATCGACCACGGCGGCGTTGTCGGCATCGCGAAAATAAGCCGCCACCTGCTTCGCCACCACCGGACCCACATCCGGCACGCGCTGGATCTGCTCCTCCGAGGCGCGCCGCAAATCCCCTAACTCCGGGAAATTTTGCGCAAGCGCCAGTGCAGTGGCCTCGCCTACGTCGCGTATGCCGAGCGCGTAGAGAAAACGCGGCAACGTGGTGTGCTTGGCATTCTCGATGGCCGAGCTCAATTTCTGCGCCGACTTCTCGCCCATGCGCTCCAAGGTCGCCAATTGCTCCGCCTGCAAAGAGAAAAGATCCGCCGGTGTCTTGATCCAATCGCCGTCGACGAGCTGCTCCACCAGCTTGTCGCCCAGCCCCTGAATGTCCATGGCACGGCGCGACGCGAAATGTTGGATTTCGCCTTTGCGCTGAGCCGCACAGCGCCGCCCGCCGCTGCAGCGCGCGACTGCCTGATCACCCTCACGGACCACCGGCGAGCCGCACACGGGACACACGCTCGGCAGCGTCACGAGCTGCGCGCCGCCGGTTCTGCGTTCCGGCAGCACCCGCACGACCTCGGGTATCACATCGCCGGCGCGGCGGATGACGACCGTATCGCCTACGCGCACGTCTTTGCGGATCAATTCATCCATGTTGTGCAGCGTTGCGTTGCTCACCGTGACGCCGCCGACGAACGCCGGTTCCAGGCGGGCGACGGGCGTCAAAGCGCCGGTGCGGCCCACTTGAAATTCAATGCCGCGGACCACCGTCAACGCCTCTTCAGCCGGGAATTTGTGTGCGATGGCCCAGCGCGGCGCGCGCGAGATGAATCCCAGCCTGCGCTGCAGCTTCACCTCGTCCACTTTGTAGACCACGCCGTCGATTTGGTACGGCAGCGCGGAGCGTAGCGCAGCCATTTCCCGGTAGTATTCGAGGCAGCCGTCGATCGATTCGACCACCTTGGACTGCGGACAAATCTTGAAGCCGAAACGGCGCAATTCCTTGAGCGTCTCGCTGTGGCAGGGCGGAAGTTCGCCGCCCTCGATGGCCCCGACTCCGTAGATGAACAGATCCAGTGGACGCGCCGCCGTCAGGCGCGGATCAAGTTGGCGCAAACTGCCGGCGGCGGCGTTGCGCGGGTTGATGAAGATTTTTTCGCCGCGGGCCGCCGCCTCTTCATTGAAGCGCCTGAAGCCCGCGAATGGCATGAAGACTTCGCCGCGCACTTCCATTACACGCGGTACATCGGCACCGCGCAACTTGAGCGGCAGTGCCTTGATGGTGCGCAGGTTTTGGGTGATGTCCTCGCCCGTTTCGCCGTCGCCGCGCGTCGCCCCCTGCACGAAGCTGCCATTTTCGTAGCGCGCACTGATTGCCAAGCCGTCCAATTTCGGCTCCGCCGAATAGCGCACGGCGCCGGTCTGCGCGAGGCGGTCGTGAATGCGGCGGTCGAAGTCGCGCACCTCCTCCTCGCTGAATGCATTGTCCAAGGACAGCATCGCGACCCGATGTTTCACGGTACCGAATGCGGCGATCGGCGCGGCGCCCACCCGCATGGTCGGCGAATCGGGAACGCGCAGCTGCGGAAACTGCGTCTCCAGCGCCCGCAGCTCCAGCATGAGCCGATCGTACTCGGCGTCCGGAACTTCAGGGTCATCGAGCGCGTGATAGCGGTAGTTGTAGCGCTCCAGCAGCTCCCGCAATTCCGCCGCGCGCGCCGCTGCTCGAATGGGCGGAGCGGCTGGGTTCTGCGGGCACATGAGCTGATTCCTTAGCCCGAATTATTCATCAAGCATGACACAGATCACGAGTACTAAAAAAATGTCCTTCATATGATCTAAATTGGCTAAGCTCGCGGCAACGAGGCCTGGAAACGCGCCACATCGTCGCGCAGGGCCGCAGCGCGCTGCGGCGACAGCGGCATGCCCTTGGAGTCTTGCACCATCCCGGCCAGTTCCTGCGCCAAGCCACGGGCCGCGCCGAGCAACTCATCGACGGTCAGCAGCGGCTCGATGGGCCCCGGCAACACCGCGAACAGCGTGACCCCCCGGAACTCCTCCGTGGACATGCTGGCAACATCGAATGTACCGGGTTCAATCAAACTGGCCACACAAAACAGACTGCGGCCGTCGACATGTCTGCGGTGAAAAACCTGGTAGCGCCCGTAGGCCAGGCCATGCAATTCCAGGGCGGACAGCAATGTGGCGCCGGACCAGCGTGCCTCACCCGCGGCGCACACCCTCACGGTGACGATTTTTTGCTGCGGGCTCAAGTTGGGCGTTTGCGCAGCCGCGGCCGTCATTCGATCGCCGGACTCAGGCAGCAGCGTGGGCACGCGCCCGGGCGCCGGCGCGGTCGTGCGTGCCGCACCGGCCGCGCTCGCCCCGATGCCGGCGGCGCTCAGCATCGGCACGAGATCGGCATCCACCATCATGGGGCCGTCCAATATTGGAACGTGGTCGTACTCTTGGGTATGGATGCTCAGGGGCTCGAAAGGCGGCACGCCCCACTCGCGCGCCTGTGCATCGGGCTCCGTTTCGACATTGGACAAAGCCTCGGCGGCGGGCGGTTCATGGCGCACAGGTTCGGCCGTGGGCGTGATCTCGCGCAGTGCGGCGTTTCCGGGAGCCTGTGTCGATCGGCGCCGGCCCCACCACCAGATGCCGGCGAGAAGCACCAGACTCGAGGCCAACAGTATCCAACGCAGCTCGGCAGCCATCAGACTTCCGCGCTACATCGCAGCCATACGCACGGCCTCATCGACATCAACGGACACGAGACGCGATACGCCGGGCTCGTTCATGGTGACGCCGACCAGCTGCGACGCCATCTCCATGGTGCTTTTGTTATGGGTGATGAATATGAACTGCACACTGCGCGACATGTCGCGCACGATGTCGCAGAAGCGCCCGACGTTGTTCTCATCGAGCGGTGCGTCCACCTCGTCCAGCAGACAAAACGGCGCGGGATTCAAGTCGAATATCGCGAAGACCAGGGCCACTGCCGTGAGTGCTTTCTCGCCGCCCGATAGCTGGCTGATGGTGCTGTTGCGCTTGCCCGGTGGACGCGCCATGACGGACACGCCGGGCACCGCCGACTCCTCGCCGGTCAACTCCAGATAGGCATGGCCGCCGCCGAAGAGTCGCGGAAACTTTTCCTTCAAACCGGCGTTCACGCGATCGAAGGTATCCTGAAATCGTGTGCGGGTCTCCCGATCGATCTTGCGCATCGCGGACTCGAGCGTTTCCAGCGCGTCGGTCAAATCCTTGCACTGCCGATCCAAGTACTCCTTGCGCTCGGATTGCTCCTTGAATTCGCCGATCGCCGCCAAATTGACCTGTCCCAAGCGCTCGATCTTGCCCTTGGTCTCCTCCAGCTGCGACTCCCAGCCGCCCACGGTGGCTTCCGGCGCAATTTGCGCCACCAGCACGCTGAATTCGTAGTTCGTCGCCGTCAGCTGTTCTGCGACGCTTTCGCGGCGCACGCGCACCTGTTGTGCCGCCAGACGCGCTTCGTCCAGGCTGGTTCGCGCCGCCTGCAAGCGCTGGTCCACCGCCAGCCGGTCTGCGTCGTGCTCTCGTAACAGCGTCTCCAATTCGTCGCTGGCAATTCTCGCCGCCCGCAATTCGCCCTCGACCCCGGCGCGCAGCTGCAACTCTCTCTCCAGCCGGCGCTGCGCATCGGCCAGCGGTGCTTCGCCATCCGCCAATTGCGCGGCCAGTTCGAGCCTGCGCGTTTCCAAATCCTCGAGCTGCTTCTCGAGGCGGCCCAGAGTCGTGATCAACGAGGCATGCGATGAGCGCCGCGATTCCACCTGCACTGCCAGTTCGCGCGCATGCTGTTGCGCCGCGCTTGCCGCCGCCCGCGCATCGCTCAAAGCGGCGCGCATTCTTTCGCGTTCCTGTTCGAGTTCCATCCGCTGCGGCTCGAGTGCGGCGAGCGCATCGATGGCGGATTCCATCCGGCCGCGCGATTCGCGCAGCTCGGTCTCGCTGCGCGACAATTCGGCCCCCACATCGGCAAGCTCCGTCTCGAGCAGGCTCAAACGGCGCGTCGTCTCCTCGGTGCGGGCTCGTGCGGAATTCAGTTCGGCACGCCGGTCGACGTGCTCGCGGTGCAGCCGATTGACATCCGTTTGCAGCCGCTCGCGGCGATCTTCATGGTCGCGGACCCGCTCGCGGGTTTCATCGAGACTGCGCTGCAACTGCTGCACCTGGTTCTCGAGCACGGCGACCTGCGCGCGAATTTCGCGCAAGGTCTCCTCGCGTTCAATCACGCCGGTGTGCGGATCGGCGTCGCGCGACACGCGCAGCCAATCGTTGCCCAGCCAGATGCCGTCACGCGTGACCACCGACTCGCCGGCTTTGAGCCGGCGGCGCAGGTTCATTGCCTCCTCCAGGCTCTCGGCCGTATACACCGGCGACAGCACCGATGCGAGCACGCTGGTGCCCTGCACCTTCGCCTGCAGCGAGGCGGCATCGCGCACGGTGCCGGCGCTTTCCGTGGTGCTGACCGCGGCCAGGTAACCGCCGTCGAAGCTCGCCAGCAAATCCGTGACGGTGTCCAGGCCGTCGACGCAAACCGCCTCCAAGTACGATCCCAACACGGTCTCGACCGCGCGCTCCCAACCTTTGTCCACTCGCAGCTGCTGCGCGACGCGAGGCTGGCGGTCGAGCGACTGGGACTTGAGCCACTGCGTTACCTTCCCCGACGCTTTGCCGAGCGCCGCCTGCTGCAGCGCCTCGGTCGAAACCTGCTCGCCTTGTGCTTTCTGCAACTGCGTACGCAGTGCATTGAGCGCCTGGTTCTGTTCCCGCTCCTGCTCCCGCGTGGCCGATATCTCGGCGAGCAGTGCTTGCAGTTCGGCGGCGGCCTTCTCGCCCACGGTGCGCGCAGCTTCCGCCCGCTCGGACAGGGTTTCCAGCGCTACCGCCGGCTGCAATTGCGCAAACACGGATCGTTCGGTGTCCAGGCGCTCCTGCTGCTGCAACAGCCGCCGCTGCTGGCTTTCCAGCTGTTCTATGCGCGCGCGCTCGACTTGCGTCTCGCGCTGACCCAAGGCCACCGCCTGCGAATGCCTGTCCCAAGACTGCTGCCACGATGCAAGCGCCTGTTCGCTGCCGTCGAGCGCCAGCGACGCTGTTCTTTCCCGGTCATGCGCCGCGTCGAGGGCGGGAACCATGGTTGAGAGTTCCAACTGCAGCGATTCCAGCTGGACCCGATCGAGCTGCACCACGCCGGCAAGTTCGCCGGCCTGCGAATCGATCTGTTCCAAGTCCGAGCGCTGCCGCTGACGCAGCTCGCGCGCGTACTCGATGCTTTGTTCGATCCGCGTCACCTCGGCGCCCGCTTCGTAAAAACGCGCCTGGATCGCACTCAAGGCGTCGGTCTTCGTAGATTGATCGGCGCGAATGCGCTCTATCCGCGCCTCGGCTTCCCGCAGATCCGCGAGCACACTCTGCATGGCCGTCTCGCAGCTCGCGGTGGCTGCATCGCGCGCGCCGGCCTCGTGATCGAGACTCTGCAGGCGCAGCACCAGCAACTCCGCGAATAGCTTGCGCTCATCCTCCTTGAGCGTCTGATAGCGCCGGGCGGTGGCCGCCTGGCGCTGCAGATGGCGGATCTGTTTCTCGACCTCCTCGCGCAGATCGTTGAGCCGATCCAGGTTCTCGCGCGTGTGGCCGATGCGGCTTTCGGTTTCGCGGCGCCGTTCCTTGTAGCGTGAAATGCCCGCCGCCTCTTCCAGGAACGCGCGCAGGTCATCCGGCCGCGCTTCAATGACGCGCGAAATCATGCCTTGCTCGATGATGGCGTAGCTGCGGGTTCCCAGTCCGGTGCCGAGAAACAGCTGCGTGATGTCTTTGCGGCGTACTTTGAGCCCATTGATGAAATAATCCGAACTGCCGTCGCGGCTCACCGCGCGGCGCAGCGCCACTTCGTTGTAGTTTGCATAGGGGCCGCCGATCTTGCCGTCGGAATTGTCGAATACCAGCTCCACCGAGGCGTTCCCCAACGGCTTGCGGGACGAGGAGCCGTTGAAGATCACGTCGGCCATGGATTCGCCGCGCAAGTGCTTTGCCGAGATCTCCCCCATCACCCAACGAACCGCGTCGATGATGTTGGATTTTCCGCATCCATTGGGACCTACGACGCCGGTCAAGCTGCTGGGAAAGGTGACTGTCGTGGGATCGACAAAGGATTTGAAGCCGGCGATTTTGAGTTTCGTTAAGCGCATTTCTTCAGTGACCTTTCAATTCCTGCCGGCCTGGACCTAGGAGCCTGTCCGAGCAATGATGCGCCTGCTGCGGCCGCCCCACATCGGCATCTTTCTGCTCGATCTGGGTCGCCCTCGCGACGGCGATCATTACTCGGACAGGCTCCTAGCGTCACGGGCCACGACTTGGCGCGTAGTGTAAAGTAAACGTCACACAGGTAAACCCCTTAAGATCGCCGCCCATTTTTCCATGACAAATTCCAACACTCGCATCGAAGTCTTCGACAACCCTGCCCCGGAACGGGACTACACCATCCGGATGACCGTTCCGGAATTCACGTGCCTGTGCCCGAAAACCGGCCAGCCGGACTTTGCCACGCTGGAACTGGAGTACGTGCCGGATGAGCGCTGCATCGAGTTGAAGTCCCTGAAGCTGTATATCTGGTCTTTCCGGGATCGAGGCGTATTCCATGAGGCCGTGACCAATGAAATTCTGCGGGATCTGGTTGCCGCCACGACGCCCCGGTTTATGCGGATTATGGCCAAATTCAACGTGCGCGGAGGCATTTACACCAGTGTCACGGCGGAACACCGGGCCCCCGGCTGGCTCGTACCTGCCCCGGTCGCCCTTGGCTAGGAGCTCCTGGGGGTAATCGGCCTGCCGAGGCCCCGCGCGGGACCTTTCCCCTGCGGAGGATTTGCTTCCCAATCATAGGCTTAAGATTAAAAATATTGTTTCGCGTGCGCTCTGTACAGGCCTGAATGCGTCGGTATAATCGCGCGCTCTTTCGTTAGGAGGCGGAAAATTCAAATGCCCTCGAAGAAACCAAATAAAACGGCCAAGCGGCCAGGCAAGGCGACCCCCAAAAAAGCGACTCATAAAGCAGCCGCTCCTAAAAAGGCGGCGCGGCCGCCGACGAAAGCAAAGCCCATCGCCACATCGAAGGTAACAGTGAAACCGACCAAACCCGCGACCAAACCCGCGACCAATCCCGTGACCGCAAAACCTGCGGTCAGCACACCGCGCGCGAAACCCGCAGCGCTGAAGCCCGTGCCGACGCCGGCTACCCGACCCGCCGCCGCCGAAAAGATAGCGCCGATTCATTTCGACCCTCGACCCCTCGTGATGCCGCGCGCGCTGCAAAACGATGAGGACGGCGAGGCAGAACACTCTGCGTCCGCCAGCCTGCTGGCAGGCCCGCGCAATGTAAAGCCGTACATCGCCCGCCGTGGCGAGCAGTACATGAACAAGGAGCAATTGGACCACTTTGCCCTCATTTTGCAGAACTGGAAGCGAGACCTCATGGTCGAGGTCGACCGCACCGTGCTGCACATGAAAGATGAGGCGGCCAATTTTCCCGATCCAAACGACAGAGCCACGCAGGAAGAAGAATTCAGTTTGGAGCTTCGAACGCGCGACCGCGAGCGCAAGCTGATCCGCAAGATCGACGAAGCGTTGAAGCGCATCGAAGACGGCTCCTACGGCTATTGCCTTGAAACCGGCGAGGAAATCGGCATCAAGCGCTTGGAGGCCCGCCCGGTCGCCACCTTGTCCGTCGAAGCCCAGGAACGGCGCGAGCGCCGGGAAAAGCAGTACGGCGACCGCGACGACCGGTACCGATAGGAGCCTGACCGCGCGGCCCTACGTCGGGCGATTTGCGCCCACCCCCTCGGGCGACCTGCACTTGGGCTCCTTGTACGCCGCGGCAGCCAGTTATCTGGACGCGCGCGCCCATGGCGGGCGGTGGCTGGTGCGGATCGAGGATCTCGATCGGCCCAGAGAGGTTGCCGGGTCCGCGGCCGGAATCCTGCACACCCTCGAGCGGTTCGGCTTCGCATGGGACGGGCCGGTCATGCGCCAATTCGAGCGCGGCATGCATTACGATGCGGCGCTGCTCGAACTCGCCGCCGGAAACCTGACGTTCGCGTGTTCATGCAGCCGGCTGCAATTGGAAGATGAGCTGCGCTATCCCGGGACATGCCGCAGCGGTGCGGCGAGGGCGGGGGCACAATGCGCGCTCCGCCTGCGAATCGAACCTGGCTACATCAGCTTCCGGGACCGCATTCAGGGGGTATACCGTCAGGACGTATCCGCCGCCGTCGGGGACATCGTTCTGAAGCGGCGTGATCAAATATTCGCCTACGTCCTGGCAGTCGTGGTCGATGACGCCGCCCAGGGAGTCACGCATATCGTTCGCGGCGCGGATCTGCTGGATAACACACCCCGCCAAGTTTACCTGCAGAAAGCATTGGGGCTGGACCAACCGATCTATGCACATGTTCCGGTGCTCACCGAGGCCAACGACGCGAAGTTGGCCAAAACGCGGCGCAGCGTGCACGTCAGTTCGGATTCGCCCCTGCCCCAGCTGTTATCGGTCTTTTCAATGCTCGGATTGGCGCCTCCCGGTTCGCTCAGGGCGGCCTCAGTTTACGAGGCCTGGGCTTGGGCGACCGCCGCATGGAGCGTCGAAAAGGTGCCGAAACGCCTCAATTTGCGCGTAAACGGCTAAAAACCTATTAAAAAAATGCCGGTTTGCCTTAGCGCTGCATTGCGCTATTCTTGAGCCGTAGGTCCAATATAGATCAAACGTGGACTGGCACGAACCGGCATCCTCCGGCGGTGCCGGCCAACACGAGCGAGGAGCCCCATGAGCGAACCGCGAGTGATTAAGAAGTATCCGAATCGAAGGCTCTATGACACCGTCGAAAGCCGCTACATCACTTTGGCTGATGTCAGGCGCCTGGTCCTCGAGAGGATAGAATTCGTCGTCGTCGACAAGAAAAACAGCGCCGACATTACGCGCAGTATTTTGCTGCAGGTCATTGCCGAACAGGAGCATCTGGCTGAGCCGATCTTGAGCCAGGAATTCATGGTCGGCGTGATTCGCGCTTACGGTACAGGATTGCAAGGCCAGGTGAGTCCGCATTTGGAACAGAGCCTCAAGCAGCTCTTGAGCCAGCAGCCGACACCCCAGCTTCGCGAACGGGTCAAGACCGTGGCGCCGGCAGAACCTCCCCGTCCGCGGGTTGCATCGAATCCGCTGCGCGACGGCTAGCCGTCAGGTTCGATGAGCGGCGGGCTTGCACTCAAGCCCACCGTCACCGTGCCTAACTTTAAGCTGCGTCGACGTTGCGCATGGAAAGGCGCACACGCCCCTGACGATCCACTTCCAGTACCTTGACGCGCACCACATCGCCTTCCTTGAGCTTGTCGCCGACGCGTTCGACGCGCTCCTCGGAAATCTGCGATATGTGCACCAGGCCGTCGCGGCCGGGAAGAATGGTCACGAATGCACCGAAATCCATGAGGCGCGCGACCTTACCTTCATACACCCGCCCCACTTCGACATCGGCGGTGATCAATTCGATGCGGCGCTGGGCCTCACGGCCCGCGGCGCCTTGTACCGAGGCAATCTTCACCGTACCGTCGTTCTCGATATCGATGGAGGTGCCGGTCTCCTCGGTAATCTGCCGGATGACCGCGCCGCCTTTGCCGATGACATCGCGGATCTTCTCCGGATCGATTTTCAAAGTGATGATGGTCGGCGCCCACTCGGACATGTTCTCGCGCGGCTTGGAGAGCACCTTGTTCATCTCGACCAAGATGTGCAAGCGGCCGTCGCGCGCCTGATCCAGCGCCACTTTCATGATCTCGCGCGTGATGCTCGTGATCTTGATGTCCATCTGCAGGGCCGTGATGCCGTCCTTGGTGCCGGCGACCTTGAAATCCATATCGCCGAGATGATCTTCGTCGCCCAAAATGTCCGTTAACACCTGGAAACGTGCGCCTTCCTTCACCAAGCCCATCGCCACGCCGGCCACCGGCGCCTTGATCGGCACGCCCGCATCCATCAGGGCCAGGCTGGTGCCGCACACCGAGGCCATGGAGCTCGAGCCGTTCGATTCGAGGATCTCCGAGACCACCCGGATCACGTACGGGAATTTCTCGACACCCGGCATGACGGCCTTCACGCCGCGCTTGGCCAGATTGCCGTGGCCGATTTCGCGGCGTTTCGGCGAACCCATCATGCCGGTCTCGCCGACGCTGAAGGGAGGAAAATTATAGTGCAGCATGAAGGGCTCTTTCTTCTCGCCCATCAGGCCGTCGATGATCTGCGCATCCCGCCCGGTTCCCAAGGTCGTGACCACCAGGGCCTGGGTTTCACCGCGCGTAAACAGCGCCGAGCCGTGAGTTCGCGCGAGCACGCCGGTGCGGATATTGATGGCGCGCACCGTCTTGGTATCGCGACCGTCGATGCGCGGCTGACCGTCGAGGATCTTGTCGCGCACCAAGCGATATTCCAGGTTGGAAAATTCGGCGGCCACCTGCTCGGTGGTAAACTTGGGCGTCTCGCCCTTCGGCGACGCTGCGACCGTCGCGGCCTTGATCTCCTTGATCTTCGCGTAGCGCTCCATCTTTTCGGTGAGCGTGTACGCGGCGGCAACGTCCGTCTCCGCGAATCCGCTGACCGCGGACTGTAATTCCTTATTCGGCTCCGGCGCGACCCATGGCCACTTCGGCTTGCCCGCTTCCGCGGTCGAGTTCGTTGATGGTCTTGATGGCGATCTGCATCTGTTCGTGGCCGAACGTCACCGCACCGAGCATGACTTCTTCGTTGAGCCCGTCGGCTTCCGACTCCACCATCAGCACGCCTTCCTGCGTGCCGGCCACGACCAGGTCGAGCTTCGACGTCGTCAAGCTGCGTCGTCGTCGGATTCAGACACGTACTTGCCGTCGATGTAGCCGACGCGCGCCGCCGCCGATGGGCCCCATGAACGGCATGCCGGAAATCGCCAGCGCCGCGGAGGCGCCGATCAAGCGAGGCGATATCAGGATCAACTTCGGCGTTCACCGAAATCACCGAGGCGACCACTTGCACGTCGTTGATGAAGCCTTCGGGAAACAGCGGCCGGATCGGCCGGTCGATCAGACGCGAGGTGAGAGTTTCCTTCTCGGTGGGACGTCCTTCACGCTTGAAAAATCCGCCGGGGATGCGGCCCGCGGCATAGGTTTTTTCCTGATAATTCACGGTGAGCGGAAAGAAGTCGCGGCCCGGTGTCGCCTTCTTCAGGCCCACCGCGGTCACCAGGACCACCGTCTCGTTCATGGTCACGAGCACGGCGCCGTCGGCCTGCCGGGCAAGCTCGCCCGTCTCTATGGTTACCGTGTGATCACCATATTTAAAACTTTTTTTGATAGCGCTCACTTAGAGCCCCTTTGCGTAATTCGAAGTGAAAGACGCAGACGCTAAATGCGCGCCTGCAGCGGCGCCTGTTAGCGGCGTAACCCTAAGCGTTCGACCAACTGCGTGTACTTGTCGGGAGTTCTGCTCTTCAGATAATCGAGCAGCTTGCGGCGCTGATTGACCATCTTGAGCAGTCCGCGACGCGATGCATGGTCGGCTTTGTGCGTGGTGAAATGCTGGCTCAAGCCGTTGATGCGCTCGGACAACAAGGCAATTTGAACTTCGGGGGAACCGGTGTCTTGCGCGCTGCGCTGAAATTTACCGACGACGCCCGTCTTTTCTTCACGAGTAAGTGGCATTGAAATCAAACCTCAATCAATAACTTAGGACCTTTTAAGAAGCCGCGCATTGTACGCGTCGCGGCACCTGCTCTCAAGCACGATTCGCGGCGGATGAAATAAGTCGCAGTGGCTTCAGGAGGCCCGCCGCCTCGAGTTCCCCCAAACCCAGAAAACCCAGGCCGGCTGCATAGATTCGCAGCGTGCCGGGCGCCGTTCCGGGCAATTCCGCCCCGAACGCTGACGGTCTGGCCCTGGCGAAAGGCGCTGACGCCGCTGACCGGCAGGTCAAAGCGCCGGCAGGCACCCAGCGCGGCGTCCACGGGCAGCAGGGCCTCGTGGCGCTGCATCATGGACAGGGATTCCAGTGCCTCGAACGATCCATTGGTGCTCGGCGGCAAACGGTGCCACGCCGATACGGCGTAAAGCCGCCAGATGACCGATGGTCCCCAATTGCGCCGCCAAATCCTCCGCCAGCACGCGGATGTAGGCACCCTTCGTGCAGCGCACATCGAAGCACAGGTCCGGTGCCTGCCAATCGAGCAATTGCAGCTCGTGAATGACGATGGCCCGCGCCGCGCGCTCGCGGGTGATGCCGGCGCGCGCATATTCATACAAGGGCTTGCCGTCCTGCTTCAGGGCGGAATGCATGGGCGGTACTTGCCGGTAATCGCGCGGAAACGCCGCCAGTGCCTGCTCCAGCTGCTCTCGCGAGAAGGCGGGCAGCGCGCGAGTCTCGACCACTTCCGATTCGCGATCGGCACTGGGTGTGCGTTCACCAAGACGCACCGACACGCGATAAGTCTTGTCGGCCTCCAATAGCTGCGCACCGAATTTGGTGGCTTCGCCGAAGCAAATCGGCAACAAGCCCGAGGCCAGCGGATCGAGCGAACCGGTGTGCCCCGCCTTGCGCGCATTGAACAGGCGCTTCACGCGGGCCACCGCGCCGGCGGAACTCAATCCCAAGGGTTTATCGAGCAACAAAATCCCGTGAATATCGACGGCCACCGTGTTCAGCCTTCGTCGATGATGTGGTCGTGATCGTTGCTGCCGCCGGACTCCGCAGAGTCGCTGGACTGCGCAGCATGGCTGGGGTCTGCAAGCGTCGCCCGGGGCCGGCTTCTTCAGCGAGTCGATCAGCTGCGTCAGCCGCACGCCGTGTTCGATCGAGGTATCGAGTTCGAAGGTCAGCGTAGGCGTGTAGCGAATCATCAATGACTTGGACAACGCATTGCGCAGGAAGCCCGCGGCACTGGTCAGTCCCTGCTGTACCTTCGGATCCGGGCCTTCCTTGCCGAACACCAGGTAGTACACGCGCGCGGTGCGCAGGTCACCGGTGACATTCACGGCGGTGATGGTCACGTTGCCGATGCGCTCGTCCTTGACGTCGCGGCGCAGCAGATCGGTCAGCTCGCGCTGAATCTGCTCACCCAGCCGTTTTGCCCGAGGGTTATCTTTTGCCATAATTTCTTCCGCTCGCCCAGCGAGCGCTTAAGGACGGGGTCGCTTCGACCCCGTTAATAGTTGCGCGAAGCGCATGGAAAGTTGCGCGAAGCGCATGGAAAGTGGCGCGCATCGCCTTTACAGCGTTCGGGCAACTTCCACCCGCGAGTAGCACTCGATCTGATCTTTTTCCTGGACGTCGTTGTAATTCTTCACGCCGATGCCGCACTCGGTTCCTGCGCGCACCTCGTTCACATCGTCCTTGAAACGCTTGAGGGATTCCAAAGCGCCCTCGAAGATCACCACGTTGTTGCGCAGCACGCGAATGGGGAAATTACGGCGTACATAGCCATCGATCACCATGCACCCTGCAACCGTGCCGAATTTACTCGAGCGGAACACGCTGCGCACTTCGGCAAGTCCGACGATCTGTTCCTTGACCTCCGGCGACAACATGCCCGTCAGCACGGCTTTGATGTCGTCGATGGCCTCGTAAATGATGCTGTAGTAGCGAACATCCACGCCATGCTCTTTGATCGCGGCACGCGCAGCCGCATCGCCGCGCACATTGAAGGCGATGATGCGTGCCTTCGAGGCTGCCGCCAAGGTGACGTCGGACTCGGTGAGACCGCCGACGCCGGAGGCCACGATATTGACCGCCACCTCGCCCGTCGACAAGGCGTTCAGGGAATCGCGCAGAGCCTCGGCACTGCCCTGCACATCCGCTTTCACCAGCAGCTGCACCAGGTCGGCCTTGTTCTCGCCCATGGTCGAGAACACGTCCTGCATGTTGGTCGCTTTCGCCGCCAGTTTGACGTCGCGCGATTTCGATTGCCGATGCGTGGCCACTTCGCGGGCCTTGCGCTCGCTTTCCACCACCAGCAATTCGTCGCCGGCATTCGGCGCGCCGGACAAGCCCAGCACCACCACCGGAATCGAGGGCCCGGCTGATTCGACCGGATGGCCGGCCTCATCGAACAAGGCACGAACCCGGCCGAATTCCTGGCCGATGAGCAGCGGATCACCCAATTTCAAGGTGCCACGCAACACCAGCACGGTGGCCACCGCTCCACGGCCTTTCTCGAGGCTCGATTCGATGACATAGCCGGCCGCAAGGCCGGCGGTGGGCGCCTTCAATTCGAGCACTTCGGCCTGCAGCAGAATGCTGTCGAGCAGCTGATCGACGCCTTGGCCGGTTCGCGCCGACACCGGCACGAAGATATTCTCGCCGCCCCACTCTTCGGGGATGACGCCGTACTTGGTCAGTTCTTGTTTGACCTTTTCCGCATCGGCTTCAGGCTTGTCCATCTTGTTGAGCGCCACGACGATGGGTACTTTCGCCGCCTGCGCATGTTGAATCGCCTCCACGGTCTGCGGCATGACTCCGTCATCGGCGCCGACCACCAAAATCACGATGTCGGTCACCTGTGCGCCGCGCGCACGCATCGAGGTGAATGCCGCGTGGCCGGGCGTATCGAGGAAGGTCACCATGCCCTTGGCGGTTTCCACGTGGTACGCGCCGATATGCTGGGTAATACCGCCCGCCTCGCCCGCCGCCACTTTGCTGCGCCGGATGTAATCGAGCAAAGAGGTCTTGCCGTGATCGACGTGACCCATGACGGTGACCACCGGCGGCCGCGGCAATACTTCGAGGGAGGAATCGGTCTCCCCTTGCAAATCGTCCTCGATGATATTTTCTTTGCGCAGCACGGCCGTGTGGCCCATCTCTTCCACCACCAGCACCGCGGTGTCCTGCTCGATCATTTGATTGATCGTCGCCATTACGCCCATGTTCATCATGACTTTGATGACTTCGGTGGCCTTGACCGCCATCTTTTGGGCCAGCTCACCGACCGTCATCGCCTCGCCGATCGCCACTTCGCGCACCACGCGCGCCGTCGGCATCTCGAAACCATGCTTGGTATCCGTATCTCCGCCCACCGAGCGGCGGCGCCCGTCCCGGGATTTCTTCTTCTTATGCCGTGAGCTCACGTCGCCGACGATGTGCAGCTCTTGCCGGCCGTAGCGGGTCGCCTTGTCGTCCACCACCTCGCGCACGGCCTTGCCGGGCTTTGCCGCCGCGGCCTTGCGCTCGCGCTCCGCCACTTCACGTGCCTGAACCTCGGCGGCGCGGCGTGCTTCTTCCTCGGCGGTGCGCTTGCGATTCTCTTCATCGCTGCGCCGCCGGCTCTCTTCCTCTTGACGCTCGCGGTCGAGGCGCTCTTTCTCGAGCCGCTCAGCCTCCGCACGCTCCAGGGCTGCCTTGGCCTGCTCCTCGGTCTCGCGCTGCTTGTCGATCTCCTCTTGCTGATGCCGCGCCTGATCCTCGAGGACTTCGCGCTTCACGTAGGTGCGCTTGCTGCGCACCTCGACATTCACGGTCCGGGCGCGCCCCTGCGGGCTGGCCAGTTTCAGCTCCGATTGCGACTTGCGGCGCAGCGTGATCTTGCGCGGAGCGGCATCGCCCTGGGACTCGTCATGGCCGTGACTACGGCGCAGATGCGTCAGCAGCTCGTGCTTGGCGTCTTCGCTGATCATGTCTTCGGCGCCGTCGACTTTGATTCCGGCTTGATCCAGCTGCTGCAGCAGCCGATCGACCGGAACCTTGAGCACCTCAGCGAATTGCGCGACCGTTACATCTGCCATACTTGCTCCCTAAACCTAAACCTTAGCTTCTTCCGCGAACCAGTGCTTGCGGGCATTCATGATCAGTTCGCCTGCTTTCTTCTCATCGACGCTGCCCATCTCGACCAATTCATCGACGGCCAGGTCCGCCAAATCATCCCGCGTTCGAACCCCTTTGCGGGCCAATGCCTTGCCCAGGGTCTCGCCGGTGATCTCGATCAAATCAGGACCCGGCTCCGCGCCATCCATCGATTCCTCGCTGGCGATCGCCTGCGTCAACAGCACATCGCGCGCACGCGTGCGCAGCTCCTTGACGATCTCCTCGTCGAACTCCTCGATGCCGTTCAATTCGCTTGCCGGGACATAGGCGATCTCTTCGATGGTCGAAAAGCCCTCTTGCACCAGGATACTGGCGACGTCGGCATCGACATCGAGCTGCTTCATGAAAGTCTCGCGCAGCGCCAACGACTCGGTCTCGCTCTTCGCCTCGGCTTGCGATTCGCTCATGACGTTCAATTCCCAGCCGGTCAATTCGCTGGCCAGGCGAATATTCTGGCCGCCGCGGCCGATGGCCTGCGAGAGCTTGTCCTCGGAAACGGCGATATCCATCGAGTGCGAATCCTCATCCACGACGATGGAGGTCACTTCGGCCGGCGCCATCGCATTGATGACGAACTGCGCATTGTTGTCGTCGAAAGGAATGATGTCGACGCGCTCGCCGGCGATTTCATTGGATACCGCCTGGACGCGCGAACCGCGCATGCCGACGCAGGCGCCCACCGGATCGACCCGCGGATCGTTGCTACGCACCGCGATTTTCGCACGCACGCCCGCGTCGCGCGCCGCCGCGAGAATGTTGATCAGGCCCTGGCCGACTTCCGGCACTTCCAGCTTGAACAATTCGATCAAGAACTCGGGCGCCGTGCGCGACAGGAACAATTGCGGTCCGCGCGGCTCGGTGCGCACCTCTTTCAAGTACGCCTTGATGCGGTCCTGGGAGCGCACGGGTTCGCGCGGAATCATTTCTTCGCGCGCGATGAACCCTTCGGCGTTGGCCCCAAGGTCGACATACACGCCGTTGCGGTCGACCCGCTTGACGATGCCGCTGACCAAAGTCCCGGCGCGATCCTTGTACGCATCGACGACCTGCGCGCGTTCGGCCTCCCGCACCTTCTGCACGATGACCTGTTTGGCGGTCTGCGCAAGAATTCGTCCGAACGGCACCGACTCCATCGGCTCCTCGACATACCCGCCCGGTTCCACGTCTTTATCGATGTCGCGCGCATCGTCCAACCGCAGCTCGCGCTCCGGCACTTCGAGTTCGGTGGAGTCGTCCGCGAACACCTTCCAACGCCGAAAGGTATCGTACCCGCCGGTCTTGCGGTTGATCGCGACCCGGACATCGAGCTCTTCGCCGTGCTTCTTGCGAGTCGCGGACGCGAGCGCGGCTTCGAGCGCGTCGAATATGATTTCCTTATCGACGCCTTTCTCGTTCGAGACTGCATCGACCGCCATTAAAATTTCTTTGTTCATAAAACCAAGGACTCCTGCTCACTCAGGCCGCAATCTCGCCTTCTGAATTCGATCGAGCGGCAGGCTATGCGCCTCACCGTCGACTTCCACTACAATCGTGTCGCCCACCAGCGACTTCAATACCCCGGCAAAACGCCGCCGGCCATCCATGGGCAACTTGAGCTCGGCAAAGATCCGTTCGCCCAAGAACCGCTCGAAATGCGCGCGCGTACGCAAAATCCGATCAAAACCCGGTGAGGAAACCTCCAGCGTGTAATGCCCCTTGATCGGATCCTGGATCTCGAGCACCTGGCTTACCGCACCGCTCACGCGTGCGCAATCATCCACCGTGACGGGCCCGCCCGAAGCCGGCCGATCGATGAAGATCCGCAAGACCCCGCCGCGCCCTTCGCGTACGAACTCGACATCCACCAACTCGAACCGAAGCGCCTCGACCGGCGGCTCTAACAAGCGCATCAAGGCGTCACGCATTTTGAAAAGCCCCAGCACAAAAACAAAAAAGGGGACCATCGGCCCCCATATCCTGCAACGAAAAAGCCCCTAGAAGGGGCCGACAAATAGCCGCGCAACCCTTGGGTCCGGTGCAACCCAACGGCTTCCAGCCTAAAGCCAAATCCAGCCCCCCCGCCGAGGGCCGCGATTATAGGCAATGCGACTTCGGGCGTAAACCCTGATCGCAGTCGCCCATTCCAAAAAACTTAAGGCCGCAATGCAGCGGCCTTAAGTAATCGCTTAAATCTTAAACACTGTTACCAGCGCTTCGGACCGCGCGATCCGCCGCCGCCACCGCCACCACCGCCGCCACCGCCACCGGTGCGCTCCTGAGCCTCATTCACCTTCAGCGCTCGCCCGTCGACGTCGTGGCCGTTCAAAGCCTGCATAGCGCGCGCAGCATCTGCGCTCGCCATTTCAACGAAGCCGAAGCCACGGGGCCGACCGGTGTCACGATCATTGATCAACGCCACCGACTGTACCGCGCCATGCTTTTCGAACAGCGCGCGAACTGCGGATTCGTCCATCGAGAACGGGAGATTGCCAACATACATTTTCGTCATGTGAAGAATACCTACTGCAAAAGAAACTATCGGCCGGTCACGCGTGCCTACGTTTTGAGTATCTTTAAGCGGAATGCCAGCCACCTGGATCGAAGAAACCTGCTTTGTGGGTTGTGGCCAAGTGACGCCGGAGCGGCGCGGTGACCAGAAACGGACCAAGTAGAAATCACGAACCGGCGCGAATATTACAGCAATTTACTGATAAGTACGAATATTCTTGCCCGAACCGCGCGATGCTGCCATGCAACAATCTTGGCAACCTCGACCCAAGGCGGCTATTCTCTGCGCCAGTCGCAAACCGCCACAATCCCTCATTCATGACCCCATTCGGTGCGCCTAGCCTTCTTCCTGCCCAAGTATTGGATCACCTGGGTCGGATTGGCGGTCATGCGCGCCGTCGAACGGCTGCCCTTCCCGGCGCAACGCCGTGTCGGCGACACAATCGGCTTCCTGCTGCGGCACCTCCCCTTGAGTTACCTGCGCATCGCGCGCCGGAATATCGCGCTGTGCCTGCCTGAGCTGTCGGAAAGCGAACGCTCCGACTTGCTCGATCGGCACTGCCGAAGCTTAGGCATGGCACTGTGCGAAACGGCCGACACCTGGTGGAGCAGCGACAGCCGTCTGAACAAGCTCGCCGATGTGCAGGGGCTGCACCATCTGCAAGCGGCCCTGGCCAAGGGCCGCGGTGCCATCTTGGTCGGCGGTCATTTCACCACCATCGAAATCTCGACCCGCATACTGGGTACCGTGGTGCCGCTGAATGTCGTGTATCGTCCCATGAAGAATGCGCTGCTGTCGCACATCATGTACACCAGCTTCTGCCGCCACGGAAACCCCATCCCCAAGGACGACATACGGACCATGGTTCGCGCGCTCAAGAAGAACGAAGCGGTGTGGTTTGCGCCGGACCAGAGCTACCGCAACAAGGGGGCGGCCATGGTCAATTTCTTCGGCATCCCCGCCGCCAGCAACCCGGCCACCTCGCGCTTGGCGCGTATTTCCGGCGCCGCCGTCATGACCTATTTTGGGGAGCGACTGCCCGGCAATGCCGGCTACCGCGTGGTCATCGGACCTGCCTTCGAGAATTTCCCCGGCGCCGATCCGGTGGAGGATGTGGAGCGTTACAACCGACTGCTCGAGGCGCAGGTCCGCTTGGTGCCGGATCAGTATTTGTGGGTGCACCGGCGGTTCAAGGGCTTGAGCAGCGATTATCCCGATTACTATGGGCGCGATTCTCGCAATCCTGTGCCGCAACGGACACCCGAATAGCCGCGCCGCGCCAGTTCCATATCAATGACAGACGATCAATTGACCGTTCACAGCGTCACGGGCGTCGACCTGACGTTGAGCATCGCGGGTCCGGGAACCCGAAGCTACGCCTTCGTGATCGACTGGCACATAAGATTGCTGCTCGCCTGTGCCTGGCTGCTCGTTGCCCATTATGCATTCAACGCGACGCTCGACCCGAAAACACCAGGCGCTCTATTGAGCTTGCTGCCGGCGGCGATCATTTACTTTCTGTACCACCCGATTCTGGAAGTCGCGATGCAGGGGCGGACACCGGGTAAGCGCATGGCCGGTGTTCGCGTTCTGAGCCGCGATGGTGGTCCGCCGAGCACTGTGGCGCTGCTGCTGCGCAATTTGTTCCGCCTGATCGACAGCCTGCCGGCAACTTATTTGTTGGGGCTCCTGACCTGTTTTCTGACCGCAAATCGCGTCCGCATCGGGGATATGGCCGCGGGAACCTTGCTGGTACTGGACAACGCGGCAGCGGATCAGTCATTGCTGCGCATGGAGAGGCTTGCGGCAGGTTCAAAGTTATCGCTTGAAGCCTTGGAACTGGTGGATCAGGTACTGGAGCGCTGGGACTCGCTCGAAGCAGGCAATCGCGGTCAGATTGCCCGCTCATTGCTCGTACGGCTCGATCCCAGGGAAGACTCCGGTGCGCTCGCAGGGGTGAGCGACGTCGCTTTGCGGGGCATGCTGCAAGCCCATCTTGGTTCCGCCGGCGCCGATGGTTGAGGGGGCCGACATTCGCCAGTGGCTGATGGCGCGCGCCGGTGCGTGGCGAACGATGGTCCAACACGCCGAGCTACTGCGTTCGCAGCGGCGCGCGAGCGTGGACGAGGCGTTGGGTGCGGTGGAGGCCTACCGCGGACTTGCTCGAGATCTGGCGACGGCTCGGCGGGTGGCACCGAATACCCGGACGACGGCCGGACTCGACTCCCTTTTCCGCCAACTTCACGTATTGATCAACCGCCGCCCCCGCGGCGGTTTCGCAGCCATGCGCGCCATACTGGCCTTCGACATTCCCGGTGCGACACGCGAACTGCGGGCCCGCATAGTGGGTATGGCGGCACTCATGGCCGCCGGCACTTTTGCCGGCTGGTGGCTGGTCGCAACCTTCCCCACCCTGATCGGCCTCTTCGCGAGCGAGAATATGATCGAGCAGGTCGAACAGGGCCATCTTTGGACGGAGGGAATGTTCAACATCATGCCCTCTTCGATCCTGTCCATCGGCATTCTGGCAAACAATATCGTCGTCAGCGTGCTGGCGTTCTGCGCCGGAATATTTCTCGGCCTCGGCACGCTGTATCTGATCGCCATGAATGGCCTGATGCTCGGCGCCGCGTTTGCATTCGTTCACCAACATGGGTTGGCGCGCGCGCTATTCGAATTCATCATCGCTCACGGCCCGGTCGAACTATCGGTGATATGCATTGCGGGCGCCACCGGTGTCGCGCTCGGCGAGTCCATCATTCGTCCCACACTCAACTCGAGGCGTGATTCCTTTCAAGCGTGCGCGCACCGGGTGGCGCCCGTGCTCCAATTGTGCGCAGTCCTTTTGGTTGGCTGTGGCCTGATCGAAGGCTTCATATCCCCTGACCCGCGCTTCCCCTTCGCCAGCCGGGTTACGATTGGGCTCGGTTATTGGCTGGTCATGTGGGCGCTCATGAGCGGCCGATTATCCGTGAAAGGAACCTAGTTCCTCGGCATCGTGAATTTTACGCGTTCGTGATGGCCCTGGGGGATCGGAAGCTTCAAGGTAACGAAGAGAAGAGCAAGTTACCTTGAAGTTTCCGAGCCCCAGGCCTTTCGCGCTGGACCGCTCAACATCACGGTGCAGAGGAGGAGTTTCGAAGCGCCATTCTCGGCCGTGTGGCCTCTTCCGCACTCGTCGGCCGGAAAATCGCTGTTGTCCAACACCCACTGAGCATCGGCACGTGATGTCCATCGGTTCGAGTATTCGTCAGGAAGTGTAAAAGCCTCAAGGTTACTTTCTCTTCGTAACCTTGAGGCTTTTACACTTCCGGGCGAGTACTACACCAACCGGTCATCATCACAGTGCCGAGGTACTAAGCCCGGCGTCGCCGCCTGAAATCGGCGTAGGCCGCGAATACGGCGTGCTCGAGTTGCTCCGGCTTGGCGACGAGCGCGGGCGCGCCAAGTGCTTTCAGGGCCCGAACCTTGCGTTCCAAACCAATGCAGTATTCTTGGGCGGCCAAGGATCGGTAAGGGTCCAACCACTGATGGGCCGGCGCTTGCGCCATGGATTCTGCCGCCGCACTGGATAATCCAGCGATGAACGGCAAGTGCTTGGGCAGCAAGAAGCGCACCGCTTGAGCCAACTGGCTTTGCGCGGACGCATCATCGATGTCGGTGAGAATGACAACGAGACTGCGGTGGCGCACCAGCGACCTCACCCGCGTCGCCGCGTACAAGGGATTGGATTCCGTGCGTTCCACGCGTGAGGCCGCCAGCAACGCCCGCAGCCTGGCCACCGCGCTTGCGCCACGAGCGGGAGCCAGCGCGGCCAGTGGCCGATCCGCGTACACGACCAGCCCCACAAGATCTTCCCGCTCGGCGGCGAACTGAGCCAGGCGCGCCGCAATATTGACGTAGTGGCCGAAGCGGTCGAGCGCTCCGGATCGCAGCGCGCTCGAACGACCCGCATCGACGACAATGACGATCTGCAGACCGTAGTCCTGCGAAAACTCGCGGCTGATCAATCGATCGGCCCGCACCGTGGCCTTCCAGTCGATGATACGCGGTGGGTCGCCCGCGCGATAATCGCGCAATCGTAAAACCTCCGCTGCCGCGCCGATATCGGCGCCTGTCTGGGATCCCATGGCAGCAACGCTCTTCACTTCAGCAAGCGTGCGAAACAGATCCGGCACCACCTGAATTCGTCCGGTACAGGGCACCTCTCTCGGCCACCATGCAAGTCCCAAAGGCCCCGCCGTCCGGGTTCTCAAAGCCGGCCATTCACAAGCACCCAGCCGGGTGGACGTCACTCGTCGTTCGAGTGTGACGCGCTCCCCCGCCCGGACAGTCAAGCGCTCGATGTGACCCTCGACGTCGAAGAATTGCGGTGCAATCGGTGCGACCTCGAGAATCAAATTGCGTTCGAGTCCGTGGCTGCAAACAAAACGAAATGCGCTGCCGCGGCCCAGGAACAGCCGCTCGGGCGCCTCCAGCTCGAACGCCAAGCTGCTTCGAGACAGTATCCAAGACTCATACGCCAGGCCCAGCAGCAACAGAGCTGCGGGGAAATGCCACAGCCCCGCCAAAATTTGCCCGCCGCTCCAATCGCCCGCGATCGCAACGGCGACGGTGAATAGAATTAGCCCGAAGGCATTGGGCCGCAAACTCGCGCCGCTCATCGGGGTACGGGCACCTGATCGAGTATGCGCTGCACCAGGGCTCGAGTGCTGACCCCCTCGAGCATCGCTTCGGGGGCCAGCACCAATCGATGCGAGATGACCGGCGGCACCATCTCTTTGACGTCATCCGGCGTGACAAAAGCCCCGCCGCGCAGCGCAGCCGCAATGCGCGCCGCTCGCAGCACGGCCAGCGCACCGCGCGTCGAGAGCCCCAAGGTCAAGTGGGAATGTTGTCGCGACGCCTGCGCCAAGTCCAGAATATAGGCAAGCAGTTCCGGGGCCACGTGCACCTGGTCGACCTCCGCCCTGACCGTATCGAGAACGGATTGCGAGACGACGAACGGCGAATTGCGTTCGGCAACGCTCAAGGCCGCATAGCGCGCGAGAATCGTTTGTTCGTCCTCTCGGGACGGATAAGTCATATCGATGCGCAGCATGAACCGGTCCAGTTGCGACTCGGGCAAGGGATATGTCCCTTCGAAATCGCCGGGATTCTGCGTGGCAATCACCAAGAATTGCGCGGGGAGCGCGTAAGTTTTGCGCTCCACCGTCACCTGCCGCTCTTCCATCGCCTCGAGAAGCGCGGATTGGGTTTTGGGACTGGCGCGATTGATTTCATCGACCAGCAAGACGTCTGCGAACAGGGGGCCGGGGCGAAATTCGAACTCGCGCTTCGCCGTGTCGAACACATGCACACCGATGATGTCCGAGGGCATCAAGTCCGCCGTACCCTGCACCCGGCGAAATGTACCGCCCAAACCGGCCGCCAGAGATTTGGAGAGAAGCGTCTTGCCGAGGCCCGGCGGGCCCTGCAACAAGACGTGTCCACGAGCCACCACCGCAATGGTCAGCGCACGAATGATGGGCTTCAGGCCAATGACCCTCATGCCCATTGCCTCTTGCAGACGCCGCTCCAACTCTTCCAAGGCCGTACTCATATGGTTTTTCCTCGCAATTCAGACAAAAGGTTTTGCAGCCTCGGCAGATTGAAACGCCGGCCGCCTTGGATGCGATCGTGCAACTCCCGCAGCTCGGTCACTTCGCCCCGGCTTACGGCAGCCTGCGAGGACAGCCATTCCCACGCGGGAACGCCATCCTCGGGCATGCTCAAGCGACGCCGGATTGAATTGAAGAAATTCGCCATCAAGCGGTCCCCGGCGGTTGCCGGCGTCACACTGGAAGCCAGAAAATCGCCGCTCCTGCCGAGGAATTCGCTGACGTCCGCGGGGCGCCAATCGGCGGTGTCGGCCCTGAGGCGTTGAATGCCCAGCACGAATATGAACCACAACAGCACCAACCAACCGAGGGTTCGATGCAGGCGGGGGTCCGCATAAAAGGCCTTGGCGTCGTAGTAGCCGACCGCACCCTGATGGGCGTCATCGAATATCACGGCCCCGCCCGGCTTCAGAGACCACGCGATGATGTTCGCCAACAAGGCCGCGTTGTCCGCCGCACCAATGTCTCGATTGCTGAACAAGCCGGCGACGGCAAGTGTGATCACCTGCCCCTTTTCCTGGCGCTTCACATAAATCGCGCCGGCACCGCCACTCATCGTCCGTGCAACCTGGAGCACGCCGGAGCTGTCCATGGGGGTTGCGTGCCAGCGCGACGCCGGTAGATCGGAAACCACGCTCAAGGTATGGACCTTCTCCGTCAGCGGGTGCGCACCGCGCGGCTCGATGACGATGGTGCGCGGTTGCGACAGCGCGCCCAGTGCCGACTTCAGCGCGCGCGTAGGGCGTGGGGTCTTGCTGTCCTTGTCCTCATCGGTAGTTTCAAAACTCAGACGTGTCAAGCGCCCGATGTCTTTGAACAGTCTTGCGCTATTTTCCAGCGCCCAATCAGGCGTGTCGTCCAGCGCGGCGGCGACCACCAAAGTGTTGCCGCGCTCGACCCAGGCACTCAGATCCGAGGCTTCTTCGGACCGTATTGCCACCTTGTTCGGCAAGGTCGTCAACAGCACATTTCCGGCCGGACGCAGCGGCTGACCGGCGCCGCTCAAGTGGTCGAATCTGTCGTGCAACGCCAGGAGAGGAACGTGTTCTGCGTCCAGCCAGCGCCATGCCGCCTGATAGCCTGCCGGACCCTGATCGGTGCTCAATGGTCTTGAGGGTGCCGAGGCCTCGACGGCGGGCTTTGGCAGGAACAAGGCGTAGCACAGGAACAACGCGGCGATCGCCAATCCCAGTGTGACGAGCCGTTCCTTCAAGGCACGCCGGTCGGATTCGACAATTGCAGCAGAAGAGCCTGACCCCGGCGCGTCACCTGCTCCAACTCTTCCGGCGCCGCATGTTGCGAGCCATACAGCAGCGACTCAGCGGTGCGCGCCACTCCGGCGAAGACGATCCGCTGCGCCTCGCTGTCGAAAGCGCTGTGCGCGATGAGTTCGCGATGCGTCAGGCTGCGTTCCGCCTCGAGTCGCCCGGACTGCAGTAATCTTTGAACCAGCGCGCGCAGCAGCTCAGCGATACCGCTCACCGGCGCAGCTTCCGCGGCAGAAGCCGGACGTTGGCTCGCGCCCCGGCGTGCACCCCTTGTCCGCGCAACACCGCCGAGTCGCCGCGCCATACCGGCAGCTTTGAGTTCGCGAATGATCACCACGATTGCCGCCGCCGCCGCCAGCACCGTCAACCCATACGTAAAGAGTTTCAGAAAACCGGGCGACACCTCGGCCTGCGACAGCCAACGGTCCCAGAATCGATTGAGCCAACTCGCCAGGAAGGAGTTGCTGTGAGCGAGCCAGCCCTTGAACCAGTCTTCGAGGGCGTGCCACCACGAGTGCGGCACTTGCTGGGATTTATATGACCCCAGAATCCCGTGCAGGACGCCCTGGTCGAGCGATCTTTGCGGCTTCGGTTCTGAATAGCGCTCTGTCAAAACGGCCGCGTCCCGCAGCGCGTGGGCGCTTACTTTGTCCTGCCAGCCCTCGAAGAGAATTTCGTTCAGCCCAAGCGCGGCAAGCGCGGCGTCGAGCTGCGGACACACTGCATCGAGATTCTTGAGACCGGACAGGGTCGGCGAGGCAATGGTTGCGCATTCGCGCACCACATCGAGCGGCGCCGCGGCCAGCGCCGCCGACGCGAACAGGCCTGCGAACGTCAAGGCGAGCCGCATTCGCGCACTGCCACGATATGCGCTCACTGCGGCGCTAGCGCGTTCACCCGGCCGACCAAATCCACGCCCTGTTTGCGCAATTTGAGGTCGTGAAAAATGGCTATCAGAACCGCAGGGTACAAAGATCCGAGAAACGCGTTCGCCACAGCGCCCACCAGTTGCGCCAGCACGGTGGCTCCCACGCTGGTCGGGCCCAAAGAGACCGCAATGAGCCCGTTGGCGAAAGCAATCACGAGCGCGAACACGGTACCAATGATCACCAACACAACGAGTATCGTCGAGCACCGCCACCAACCTCCCCGGGTGAGCGTCCAGCTCAACCTGATGGATGCAACCGCTCCCGCGTCATCGACCACCAGCGCAAAATACGACAGGAATAGCCGGCCCAACAGGAAAAACATGAATATGAATACGACAGTAAATGTGATGATCGGCATTACGGAAGATTTCGCGCCACCCATCCCGGCCGCCGCGACGCCGCCGACGATGGCCGCCACGATCCCCAACGCCAGAGCAATCACCATCGCGCACAAAAAGAACACCAGTATCTGCAGCAGCACGCGCGGCAACAAGCGAAATCCGGCCGCCAAGGAAGCTTGCAGAGGTGGAGCGTTGTTCGTCGAAACACCCTCTATTCGTATCAGGATGGCCGTGTAGCACACCACGGCAAGCAAGACGGTCACTACATATGCCAGCACAAGGGTCGGCGATCTTATGATCGCCAGCATGAGTTGGGTGTTTGCCGCATTCGCCGCGGTGAAGGCGTTCGAGCTTGGGACGACCGGCAGGTCTTTGAGTTGCATACGCAACATGACCAATGGGATCGCGAACAGCAATTGCGCAGCCAACGCCAGCGGCCAGGTCTTCGAGAGGCTCTCCCGCCACAGCTTCAGTCCATCATCGAGCACGCCTCCGATGCTGCGGGGCGCATTTGGTCTTGTATACACCTCGATCCTCCCTGAATCTTGTGATGCCAAAGCTTAACATGAGTCAGCGACGCGCCTAACATTGCGCGCAATGGCTCGAGCCGGCGGGGTCGTCCTCGTCCCTGGAGAACTTAATGTCCCTCACCCTACGCAAAGCCGCCCTCGCCGATATCCCCGCGCTCAATGCGCTGATCGCCCGCTCCGCCCGGGGCTTGAGCACCGGGGACTACCGGGCGGCGCAGATAGAAGGGGCATTGCGCGGCGCCTTCGGCGTCGACACTCAACTGCTGGCCGACGAGACATATTTCGTGGTCGAAGATGGCGGCCGGATCGTCGGCTGCGGCGGCTGGAGTTTTCGCTCGACGCTGTTCGGCGGCGACGCCCGCGCCGGGCGTGATTCATCCACCCTCGACCCCGCGACTCAAGCGGCCAAGATCCGCGCATTCTTCGTCGATCCGGTCATGCCCGCCGCGGCATCGGTTCCCTGCTGCTGGAGCATTGCGAGCAACAAGCACGCACGCGCGGATTCGCCCGTGTCGAACTGATGGCCACGCTTCCGGGCGTCAAGCTCTATGCCGCCCGGGGATATGTCGGCAGCCCCCAGGTTGAGTTCGATGTCGGGGCCGGCGAAATCATTCAATTCATCCCCATGAGCAAGTCGCTGCGGCCCTGGCCGGAACCATTCATGAACCTCGGAAAGCCCGAAAAAACCGACCGTTCGTGAATAGTTGGCTAACCTCGCCATAAGCGCCGCCAACCCTCGAGGCCCAACGATCGCAGCGTGCGCATATTCCGCAGGTAGATCTCGTCCGTATTGCCGACGGCGGCAACCGCGCGCTCCACACTGGCCTCGCGCAACAGGTGCAAGATCGGATGAGGCGAGCGGTTGGTGTAGTTCTCGATATCCTCGGGTTGCGACCCCGCGAACTGGTACTGCGGATGAAAACTGGCCACTTGCAGCTCGCCTTCCAAACCCAACGCTGCGACCGTTGCGTCGCACGCCTCGAGAAAATCGTTGAACTCGATGAAATCCGTCAACACCCAGGGATGAATCAGCAGCGTGGTTTCACATTGCAGCGGGATCCGCTGCGGCGAGGTGGGTCAGCTCCGAGGCGAGTTCATCGAGCAATCCGGCGGCGGTGCGTTGCTCGCTGACATGGAAGCGCACGCGTCCGCCGCGGTAGGGGTTATCCGCAAACGGGCAAAGGTTGAGTCCGATGACCGACCTTTCCACCCACGTTTTGGTTGCTGAAGTGACATCGTCGATCGTCATGAGCGAATCTCCCAAGGCGCGCAACGCAGTCTGGATCAGCGAGTTCGAGTATCCTAGCTGCCTTCACCACCCGAGAGCCCATAGATGCCGCAACGGATTCCTGCCACGCTGATCGCCGGAGACGGAATCGGTCCTGAAATTATGGACGCCACACTCGCCGCCCTGCAAGCTCTGGGCGCGCCGTTCGAATGGGACCGGCAGATTGCCGGATTGGAGGGCGTGAAGGCGGCAGGTGATCCACTTCCGCCCAAAACGATCGAGAGCATCAAGCGCAACCGGCTCGCGCTCAAGGGACCGCTCGAGACGCCGTCGGGCGGTGGCTATCGTTCATCCAACGTCCGGCTGCGGGAAGAATTCAAGCTATACGCAAATTTGCGTCCGGCTCGAACGCTGATTCCCGGCGGCCGTTTCGACAACATCGATCTGGTGGTGGTGAGAGAAAATCTCGAGGGCCTGTACATCGGCCACGAACTCTACATCCCGATCGACGACGACCCGCATGCCGTCGCCATGGCCACGGGCGTGAACACGCGTCAGGGAAGCCGGCGCTTGCTGGAGTTTGCCTTTGAGCACGCCGTCGCGACGGGGAGAAAGAAAGTCGCGATCGTGCACAAAGCGAACATCATGAAAGCCTTGACGGGAATTTTCTTGGAGACCGGACAGGAGTTGTACCGGCGCAAGTACCAGGGCAAATTCATCCTGGAAACCGTCATCATCGACGCCTGCGCCATGAAGCTGGTATTGAATCCTTGGCAATTCGACGTTCTGGTGACCACCAATCTGTTCGGCGACATCCTGTCCGATTTGGTCGCGGGCTTGGTGGGCGGTCTGGGCATGACGCCCGGCGGAAATATCGGCGCCGATGCAGCCATTTTCGAGGCGGTTCACGGCTCCGCTCCGGACATCGCCGGCAAGGGCATTGCCAACCCGATTGCCCTGCTGCTCGCAGCAGCGATGATGCTCGAGCACTGCCATTTGCCGCACATGGCGACGCGCTTACGAACCGCCATCGACCAAACCCTGAACCTGGACCAGGTTCGAACCGGCGACCTGGGCGGCCGCGCGAGCACCGCCGACTTTACGCGCGCGCTGGTCCAGCGCATCGGCCAGTGAGGCCCATGCACCCCATCGTCTCGATCCACGGCGTAACCAAATCGTACGCTTCGGGCTTCCAGGCATTGAAGCTCGTCAATCTCGACATCCACAAGGGCGAGATCTTCGCCCTGCTCGGGCCGAATGGCGCCGGCAAGACCACACTGATCAACATCGTCTGCGGCATCGTTACCGCAAGTGCCGGCACGGTCACTGCGGATGGCCACGACATCGTGCGGGACTATCGAGCGGCCCGATCCATGATCGGTTTGGTGCCCCAGGAATTGAGCACCGATGCGTTTGAAACGGTATGGGCCACCGTTTCCTTCAGCCGCGGCCTGTTCGGCCGGGCGCCAAATCCGGCGTTCATCGAAGCGTTGCTGCGCGATTTGTCGCTGTTGGACAAGCGCAATAGCAGGATCATGACCTTGTCGGGAGGTATGAAGCGCCGCGTGATGATCGCCAAAGCGCTGTCGCATGAACCGCAAATCCTGTTCCTGGACGAACCGACCGCCGGCGTGGATGTCGAGTTGCGCCGCGACATGTGGAATCTGGTGCGCGGCCTGCGCGAAAAGGGCGTGACCATCATTTTGACCACGCACTACATTGAAGAGGCCGAGGAAATGGCCGACAGAGTCGGCGTCATCAACAAGGGGACGCTGATGCTGGTCGAGGACAAGAAAAAGCTGATGAAAAAGCTCGGCAAGAAACAGCTGACGCTGCACCTTCAAACTCCGCTGCGGAGCATCCCCGCGGAACTGCAGTCTTGGGCTCTGGATCTCAAGGGCGACGGCAATGATCTGGTGTACACCGTCGATGGCGCGGACAGCGTCGATATCTCCACGCTGCTGAAGCGCTTGAGCGAGCTGTCGATCGTGATCAAGGATCTGCAGACGCAGCAAAGTTCACTCGAGGACATCTTCGTCAATCTGGTGACCGAGCGCACATGAACCGACCAGCCGCTGTCCTTGGGTTCAACCGCCACGGCGTATGGGCCATCTACAAATTCGAGATCGCGCGGGCGTTGCGCACTCTGGTGCAAAGCCTGGTGACTCCGGTCATTACCACTTCGCTGTACTTCGTCGTTTTCGGCGCGGCGATCGGTTCGCGGTTGGTCACGACCAGCGGCGTCAGTTACGGTGCATTCATCGTGCCCGGCCTGATCATGCTGGCGCTGTTCACCGAGAGCCTGTCGAACGCGTCCTTCGGCATCTATTTCCCGAAGTTCACCGGCACGATTTACGAGCTGCTGTCGGCGCCCGTGTCGTATGCGGAGATCGTCCTCGCCTACGTCGGAGCCGCGGCAACCAAATCGGTGGTGTTGGGATTGATCATCATGGCAACGGCATCGCTGTTCGTGCCGATCAAGATCCTGCATCCTTTGTGGATGGTGGCTTTCCTGCTGATGACGGCCTGCACCTTCAGTTTGTTCGGATTCATCATCGGCATCTGGGCCAAGGGATTCGAGCATCTGCAGTTCATTCCGATGCTGATCATCACACCGCTGACGTTTCTGGGCGGCGCGTTTTATTCCATCGACATGCTGCCGCCGGCCTGGCGCGCGTTCAGTCTGTTCAATCCCATCGTGTACTTGATCAGCGGTTTTCGCTGGAGTTTTTACGGTGCCGCCGACGTCAGCGTCGGTGTCAGCATGCTGATGACGGTGGGCTTCTTCGCGATATGCCTCGGGTTGGTCGCCTGGATATTCAAGACCGGATACCGGCTCAAGAATTGAAAATAGCCGGCGGGCAACGCTGCGCCTGCTGTGCGCAGCCGCGCCCATGGCAGTCACGTGCTCATGGCAGCCGCGCGTTCCGCAGCCGCGTTCAAAGCCCCAGAATGACGATTTTGCCGTTGACCTTGGGCGTCGGCCAGATGGGCGACGTCATGCCCGATGCCACCGCGATCTTCTGTCCGGCGCCGGTGTCGTAGGTAATCACCCCGCCGCCAATCGCGCCGCCAAGATCCTTTGACCACAATTTCTTGCCGCTCGCCGCTTCGAAGGCGTATAGATTTCCGCCCATGTCGCCGAACAGGACCAATCGGCCGGCGGTGGGCGTCACTCCTCCCATGAGGGGGAAGGGCGCGTGAAATCGCCATTTGCGCTCACCGCTGTCCGCATTGCTGGCGGTCATCCAGCCGGACCACCTTTTCGGGTCATCCTGTTTGCCAAAACCCTGGCTCGCGCCGCTCCATGGCTTGCCAGACGGCGCGCTCGCCAGCGAGGCCACCGGGACGGCTTGCACGGTCGTGCACCAATCCACCTCACCGGTAAAGATGAGATTGTCCGCAGGGTCAAAGGCGGGCCCGTTCCACTCCGCGCCGCCCTGCGCCCCGGGACAAAATCGCGTCCCCTGCGGTGTCATCGGCGCCTCCACATTGGATACCGTCGTGACCGGCTTGCGGTAGACCAGCTTGCCGCTATTCAGATCAATCAAGTACAAGTGGCCGTCCTTCGGTGTTTCTGCCAGCATGCGGTGGCCCGTTTTGCCGAGGAACAATACCGGCGGCGAGGAGACGTCCCAGTCGTGGAAGTCGCGCTTGACCAGCTGGAAATGACGTTGAAAGGCGCCCGTTTTGGCGTCGAGTATCACGATCGAGCTGGCATATAAATTCTCGCCTTGCCGAGGCTCCTTCAAGAAATCGGGTGCCGGATTGCCGGAAGGGACATACAAGAGTCCGGTTTTAGGGTCCAGCGAATACGACGTCCAAGTAGCCCCGCCCGTGACCGGAAATCCCTTGGCTTCCTTCCAGGTTGCGGCATTTAGCGATTTGGGGTCAGGCGCCGCCGGTCCACGCGCCGCATCACCCGAGCCCTTGGGCACCAGGTAGAACTCCCACACGATGTGGCCATCCTTATCGTCGAGCGCATACATCCGCCCTTTCACGCCCTTGTTGTCGCCGCCGGCATTACCGATGAACACCAGTCCATCCCAAGCGATCGGCGCCGCGGGCACCGATTCGCCCTTGGCTGCATCCGCTATCACGGTCGTCCACAGGCGCTTGCCGTTCTTGGCATCGTAAGCAATGACTTTGCCGTCCGCGGTTCCCCTGAACACGCGGTGGTCCAGCCAGGCAAGCCCACGGTTCACCTTCAGATCGCCGGGAGCCGAATCTTCATGGCTGCGCCAATTCTGTTTGCAGTTATTGGGATCGATGGAAAAAGTATCGTGCTCGGTGGTCGCGAATAGGGCGCCATCGACTTGCACCAATCCGCTTTGAAAAGAGACTTGTTCTCCGGTATCGAAGGTGCAGAGCACTTTGAGTCCGCTCACGTTCTTGTTATCGATTGTGTCGAGCGTCGCATAGCGGTCGGAGGTGAGGGTGCGATTGTAGGTTGGCCAGTCGGCGTTTCCGGCATGAGCCTGCGACAACAGGACGAATAGCATCGCGGCCGCCGCGGGCAAGCCGATCATGGAGCGCATAAGCAATTCCTTTGGGATGGCCACCTGCAGTCTATCGCGTAAAGAGCGCGACCGATGTAAGCGGTTGCCTACAGTGAAAGGCAATGCATGCCATCAAGGAAAACCAGGAGACCGCTGAGGCGCTAGCTGTATAGATGGCGTCGGGTCAACGGCAAGCCGGGGACGCCGACTGCCCGTTTATTCGCCAACACCTGGTAGATGCCGATCTCTCCGGACTCGAATTGCAGCGCACAGGCCGACATGTAGAGCCGCCATACGCGATAGGTCGCCTCATTGACGTGACATAGGGCGCGCGATCGATTGCGCTCCAGCCCGGCAACCCAGTGCCTCAGGGTCATCGCGTAGTGCGGCCGCAGCGCCTCGACATCGGCGATTTCGAACTTCGAGCGCTCCATGAAGCGCTGAATGTTGCCGATGGTGTCTAGCTGTCCGTCCGGAAACACATAGCGATTGATGAATTCCGTGGACACCGACTCATCCCAACCTTCCGAGTCGTGCGTAATTCCGTGATTGAGGAACAGGCCTCGTGGTTTGAGCAAACGATGCACCGTGGAAAAATACGTCGGCAGGTTTTTGAGTCCGACATGCTCGAACATGCCCACGCTGGCGATCTTGTCGTAGACCGCCTCTCCGGGCAAATCCCGGTAGTCCAGCAATTCGACGCGCACCCTGTCGGACAGGCCTGCCTGTTCGATCCGTTCCTGCGCCACTTTCAATTGTTGCGGGCTCAAGGTGACGCCATGGGCACGCACGCCATGGTGTTTCGCCGCATAAATCACCAGCGCGCCCCAGCCGCAACCGATATCGAGGAATTCATCTCCCGGCTTGAGCAACAACTTGCGGCATATGTGCTCGAGCTTCGCCTGTTGAGCTGCATCCAGGCCGACGTCCGGGGTTTCGAAATACGCGCAGGAATACACCATGGCGCGATCCAGCCACAGCGAATAAAACTCATTCGAGACGTCATAGTGGAAATGAATGGCGTCGCGATTCTCGGTTTTCGAGTGCGCCTTGATCCTGGGCGCATGTGACGGGGCAAACAGCGCCTGGCTGTGACGTGCGGCTGCATTCATCATCTTCAAGTGCAGCGCCTTGAAGGCGGCCAGAAGCTTCTCCCCGACGGGCAATCTGCAGCACATCGAGATGATCCTTGATCCTCAGCGCCGCAAAGAAATCCCCCTCGATGTCCAGGTCCCCCCTGAAATAGGCATCGGCGAGCGCGAGCGGATCACGTCCCAGCACCGCTGACCAGACGGTCTCCGGACTTTTGAACACCAGGGTAAAGGGTGCATCCGGGCCGTCGGCGGCATTCGCGCCCACGCGAAAGGCGGTGCCGTTCCACAGGCGCAAAGCAACACTGCCCGGGTAACGGCGAAACAGTCGCGTCAATAATTCGCGAGCCTGCTCGCCGCCTCGGAATCGCGCCAGGGCGCTGTCCGGACCGGGCGCGGCGGATGCCTGCCCGGGCGCTGGCGATCCTTCGCGCAATGCGGACTCAGCGTGCATTTGATTAGTCATACAGACACTCCCCTACGTGTACATACGAAGCCAAGCAATATGCGTCATCGCGAAATTACCCTAAAAATCAAAGACTTTTGGGGGATTAGCGATGAATTTCTTACATAGATATTCCGGTTTTCCTAAAACTTTCGTCTCGCACGGCGCTCTTACTTGCCATTCCCGTTCTTGGTGCGTTCGATAAACGCGGCTACGTTGGCATGCAGCGCCTTCAGATCCGGCTCATGGGCATACACCATATGCCCAGAACTATAGAAATGCATCTCGATATTGCCTTGAAGCGTGCTCTGGATCGGTAGCTGATGCAACTCGTACTCGGCGGCGAAATAGGGGGTGGCCAGATCGTAGTACCCGCCGTTCAATTGCACCTTAAGATTGGGATTTTGCTTCATGGCAACCGCCAGATCCGGCATGACGTTCACGGGACCGGGTATCTTGGTCGGCGACCCCGGCGGCTGGTGCAGAAAATCCCAGTATTTGCTCACATCATTCTCGGCCTTGTAGATCTTCTTGGCGCCGAATTTGAGCGCAGTCCTGACATAATCATTGAACGCTGAAACGTAGGCAGAGGAAATGGCCGCCGACTGCGGATCGTAATCGGCCTCTTTGCTCATCGGATCGATCGTAGGGCCCGCAAACCGCGTGTCCAGCCGGCCCGTGGTGATTTCGGCGCCCAATAAGGTCTTCTCGAATTCTCCGCCGTTTACCCGCAGATTGGCCCGCTCCACGTACTCCGCGGGCAGGCCGGTATAGTCGTGCAGCTTCGCGGCCATCTGCGACTTGCGCTCCGCACTCAAGGTCGAGCCGGCCGCGAGCGCGGGCAAATACTCGCTCATCGCAAAGGTTTCCACCTCACGCAGCAGCGGCTCCAGGGACGCAGGCTGATTTTGCAGCTTGTGGTGATACCACGCCGTTGCCGTGTACGTGGGCAACGCCAGCGCATAAGGCAAATCCATGCCGGGGTTGAACTGCGGCCCGTCGACGCTGTTGTCGAAGTTCAGAATTTGCGATAGAAGAATCACGCCGTTCAAGTCCAATGACTTTTCGCTCTCGAGAATGTTTGCCAGGGCCGCCGAACGCGTCGTTCCATAGCTTTCCCCGAACAGATACTTTGGTGAGTTCCACCGATTGTGCCGCGAGAGGAATTGCACGATGAAGTTGGCAAAGGCGTGGGCATCTTGGTCGACGCCATAGAATGCCTTTTCCTTGTCCGCCCCGCGCAAATGGCCAAATCCCGTACCCGGCGCATCGATGAACACCAAATCGCTGGCATCCAGCAGCGTGTACTCATTGTCGACGACACGATACGGTGCCGCCGGACTGTGCGTATCATCCGCGGTTACCACCCGTTTCGGACCGAACGCGCCCATGTGCAGCCACACGGTCGATGAACCGGGGCCACCGTTATAAATGAAGGTGATGGCGCGGTGGCCATCCTCTTTATCTCCGCGGAAATAAGCGACATACGACATGCCCACTTCGGGTGGCTGCGGCGGCGGCGGTCCGCTCTTGTCTTCGCGCGGCGGCGGCGGATCATCGTCCAAGGGATCCTTGACATGCACCACCAAGATGCCGGCCTCGGCCTGGTAGCCGAAAGAGCGGCCGCCGATCGTTACCGAGCCTGAACTGGTTTGCTGCTCATCCTTCAGGTAGCGCGGCGATTCGGTAGGCTCAGGCACCAGCGCTATCTTGGTGTCCGGAGCGTCGCCGGGAGTCCGCTCGGCCGCCGGCGAAAAGGCTGCGCCGAGGGCGAGGCTCAATATCGAGGTGCACATCAATCCGCGGATATTCAAATCCATGCTTTTATGATCTCGGTAGGGGCTCAAGTGTTTATTGTAAGCGCAAGCGCTCTTTAATATTCAAATTGATAGCGCAGGCCGACGCTGCTGCCCGGATCATTGTCCGGTGTGGTTCCTTGAACCGACGCGGCTCCGTTTCCCAATCTGGTTTGCAGCTTCAGGTGCTTGGTCAAATCTACATCGGCCTCGAGCTGGCTGGCGCCGGCGGTGCTCTGTTTGGCTTCGAGGTAGACGCGTTTGGAGACATAGCGCCCTGCCGAGATGCTGGCGCCGGTGTCGGACCCGGTCGGCGTCGTGGCGCCGCCGGCACCGACGGTGAGCCGGTCCAATCCCAAGCTTCTTTGGATCTTCACCAATGGATTGAGGCCGCCGCCTCCACCCACCCCGCTGAACGATGCGAGCGCCGCGCCGACTTGCGCCAGCTGTAAAGGCGTGAGCTGTTGAGTGGGCGCGCCGAACAGCAACAGCGCCATGATTTCATCCTGAGGCTTCGCTGGGTTGCTGGTGAATTCGAATTGGGGCGCATCGGCAAGGCCCGTGATGTGCAAGATGGCGGTCGTATCGCCGACGGTCGCCTGCGCGGTGAAGTCCAGGGTGGGATCGATTTTGTTCCTGAGCCCGGCGCCATTGAAGCTCACGCGTCCTGCGGAGAAGTTCAGTCTGCCGGTGGCGAGCGAGAAGGTGCCGCGCTGCAGATCGAATCCGCCGGTGACGAACGGCGAGTCCGTGGTCCCGCTGATCTGCAGGTCTCCGCCCATTTCAGCATCCAGACCCCGCCCTTGTACCAAAATTTCCTGGGGTGCCTGCACCGACACCCCCAGGCCGATGGTCAGCGGCTTTTCGGGCACGACGGCGGTCTTATTGCCGCGGCGGCGAACATCGAGCACCGCGACATTGGGCGGCAGCCCGTTCGGAATGCCTATCAGGGTGCGGTTGAGGTGCACGCTGCCACTCACATCGAGGCGCTCGCGCGCCGTCCCCTTGATGGCAAGATCAGCATTCAGATTCGAGGTGACCAATTTGCTCACGATGGGCTGGGCGTTGCGCGCGGTAATTTTCAGATCGACCGGTATTCCTTTTTGCAAAATCCCGACCGCACCGCTCATCGACACAGTGCCCGGCGGGGCCGAGGCCGTGAAATTTTTTATTTGCAGCGCTCCTTCGTTGCCGGCAATTTGCGCGGTGATGTCGGTCAGACTGACCCCGCGACCGTAGTCATTGACCTTGCCGTTCTTGAGATCCAGCGTGCCGGCGATCTGCGGCGCCGCTGCGCTGCCGGTGATGGTCGCATTGATATCCAGCTGACCCGAGGCGTGCTGGCCGCGAGCTTCGAGAAATGGATTCATCACCCCCATGTCCAGCTTGCCGTTGATTTTCATGTCCACTTCGCTGTCGCTCGCCAGCGGGGCTTCGCCGGTGGCGCTCAACTGTGTTGCGGAGCCGGCGTCCAAGCGCGCGTCGATGTCGGCGGTGTGTCCGCGCAGGGCGGCCTTGAGCCGGATATTGGCTGGCGGCAATCCCAGAGCGGCGTCATCCGCGGACTCAATCCCCAGCGCGTCGATCGTGATCTCGCCAAATGGCTTGGCAATGCTGCCATGCAAATCCGCATCGGCGGCGACGACGCCGGCCGCCAAAAGATTCGGCAGGAATACGTTGATGAGCGCGGGTTGTACATTACGCAGCGACGCGCGCAGCTCGAGGACCGGGGTAACCTGCCCCTGCAGATCGAATTCAGCCTTCTGTGACCCGAGTTTGAGCAGATCAACCGACACGCCGCCGGCAAAATGGATTCGCGCAGGCTCCAGCAAATGAAAGTCCTGTCCCCGGTAACTGCCCAGCGCGCCGGTGATCGAGACTTCGCCGGCGTCGAGGTTCAAATTGCCGCTGGTCTCCAGACCGGCGGCGGCACCTTTCAATTTCGGAATTTTGACGCCGGCATCGAATGCGAACGAATCTGTAAATCCCTCGCCCGATACATGCGCGCCTCCGGCAAGGCCTGCCAGCATCAGGTCCTGTGCATCGATCTGCAGGTGCGCGCGAGTGCGCGGGCCGTCAGGATGCAGGGCAAGGTTTGCGGCCAGACTGCCGGCAATTTCCGTGCCGAGCAGATGCTGCAAGTCCTGCAGCTGTGCGACGGCCAAGACCAGCCGGCCATGCACCTCCGCCTTGTCGGTCGCCAGCGTGATATCGCCGTCCATGTGCACGCTGCGCCAATCGGCCCGATGAATGGCCGCGTGCAATGCCCGGTCGGCGCGGCGTTCCATCGCAACATCCAGGTTCAGCGGCGCTCCGTCCAAAGACCCCTGTGCGATCAGCGTGCCGGCGGGCGTGGACGGCAGGCCGCGCACCTTCACCGCGGCGGACAGCGTGCCGCTTTGCGAGCCTCTTATCGAGAGCGTGGAACTGAGAGTCGCTTCGGCGGCGAGGGCCGTGGGCGGGCCTTCCACCGATCCGGATACCCGCATCGTACCTGCGAGCGCCGAAGACACTAACCCAAGGTCCGACAATGCCAGATCCCAACGTGCCTTGATGGATCTGGCGCCGACACTGCCGCTCGCGCCAAGCGCGAGCGTGCGGCCGGTAAGTTTCAGATCGTCGACCGTCAAGGCGGCGTCCTTGAACGAGCCCGAAAATTCCAACCTCGGCCGATCCCCGACCGCGCGTGCCCAAACTTGCGCACCCGGAATGAGCGCAGCGCTGGCATCGAGTTTTATTTGCGTGGCGCCGGGATAACCGCTCACTCGGGCATTGATGACGGCGCTGCCGCGCAGGTCCTGCGCCGCGTAGGCGGCGAAAGGGGTCACATTCGGCAATCGCAATTCCACGGTTGCGCTCTGTTCACCGGCCGTCACCGCCTGCCCACGCAAGGCAAACAGCCGATGCGAAGCGGTGACCTCGAGGCGCCGCGCAGGATCGTCGAGGCGCACGGAGGCATCTATCTGCAACGGGTCATCTTCCAGCAACCGGGGCTGAGCGCCCGGAATCTTCAAGCCTCGGGCGAGCGCATGCAATTCAGCCTTGCCGAGATTTGCCGCAAGATCGGCGCTCAGCGTCGCCGCCTGCGCACCGCCTGGGACGCGCAGATGCGCCAGTTCGAGATGGCCTTCGGCATTTGGCGCCTTCACCTTGCCATGCCAGCGGCCGTTGAGCACGGCGCGCTCCCAGCCCAGGTCGGGCCGAGGATTCATCGGACCGGAGTCGAATGAAAACGCCAGGTCAGCGGACAACCCGCTCAAGTCGAGGCTGCCCTGCGCGTGCCCCGTCAAATTTCCGGCCTGAAGCGAAATCTCGAGTTGTTCCGCCGAGCGCGGTCCGGTCAGCTTCACCGCGGCCTGCAGCGCGCCCAAGCCGGGCAAGGAGAGAATATTCTCCAGCGGTCCGCCGGCCGGCTCATGCAACTTGAGCGAACCGTCCATGCGCTTCTCATCGAAGTGCAGATGCAGATCATACTCGCCGTCCCCGTCAATACGCCGCGCAGCGGCGTCAAACAGCATGTCGTGAATGGTGCGCAAATGAGCACTGCCGGCGGCCGCCAACGAAGCCGGCACTCCCGCCAGTGCGGGTCCCAGGTGCACCACGTCGAAGGATGCCTGCGCCACATCGATGCGGGGTATCGATGCCTCGCCGCCGCCGGGCGCGGCGGAGCTCTGCGGCAACCGTTCCATATCCACGGCTGCCACGTGCAGCCGTTCGATCTGCAGCCGGCCTTCAAGGTAAGCGAGCGGTGTCCAGTCCAATTCAATTCGTGTTGCCGTCAACCAAACCCCGGCGGCGTCGCGCAACTGCAGCTGCGCGAGAGTCAAATGGCCGGGGAAGGACCCTCCCAAACCTGACAATTGCACATGTCCGCCGGTCAGCCGGGCGGTCAGCCTTTCGATTTGAACGCGGCCGGTGCCTGAATTGCCCACGATCAATACGGTCCCGATCAACAGCACGAGCAGCAGTGCCGGCGCGCCCAGCACCCAAGCAGCCACTTTCAGGGATCGTCGCGTCAAAATGCCTGTCCTAATCCAATGTAGACCTCGAAAGAGTCATCGCCCGCACGACGCTTCACCGGTAAGGCGATGTCGAGCCGGATTGGCCCGATGGGCGTGTAATAGCGTACACCCGCGCCGGTGCCGACCCGGACGTCGCTCGGCAGCGGCTTGAGGCTGGCACTGACCTGTCCGGCGTCTACAAATGCCACCGCGCCCCAATTGGCGTAGAACCGCTGGCGAAATTCCAACCCGCCGGCGGCGATCGCCGTACCGCCGACCGGGCTCTTGGTGTTCGGAAACAACGGTCCGACCAATTGGTAACCGTATCCCCTGATGGTATTCGTGCCTCCCGCGTAGAAACGCTGATCGGGCGGCAAACTCAATTCCCCGGCGCCTTGCGCGATCCCGGCCAGCGCGCGGGCGGCCAGCACGCTGCGGCCCGGGGCAATCGGCAAAAGATCGTTCAGATCGAAGTAAGTGGCGACCTTGATCTGGGAAATGAGAAACTTCGCGTTTGGATGCCCGATCGCCAACGTCGGCGTCAAGCTCACCGATCCACGGTACCCATGGCGCGGATCATCCAGCGGCGTGGGCAGATCGGTCGAATCGTAGGCAACGGTGAACGGCGATGCGACCAACGTATAATTGAAGGTCTGCGGAACCCCCACCAGTTGGCCATTCGAGGCCGTCGTGACGCTCGTGACCTGGATTATTTGCTCTTCGGTCGTGGACAGCCCGGCGCTCACCCGCCAGACGCTCGACAGTTTGCGGCTCAGGGTGACGCCGGCGGTCTTTGCGGTCTGATCGTATGCCAGCAGATCCTGTTTGATGGCGCTGAGCGCAAATTCCAGCGATTGATCCCGGTGAAAGAACTCCGGGAGGAGATACTTCACGCTGGTGTTGTAACCCACTCCCGTCGTATCGCTGCCGCCGAGGTTGATCACGCTCGCGGCGAAACTCAACTGCTCCGCATTGCCGAATACATTACGGTCGGTCCAGCTCGCTCCGCCGCTGCCGCCCAGATCGCTCGAGTAGGCAGCACTCAAGGCTATGGCATGCCGCGGCCGTTCCACGATCCTGAAGGTGACGGGCACGCCGCCGGATTCGTCCGCCTGCGAGCCGATCTGCACGCTGACTTGACCAAACACATTCAAGGCCAGCAAATCGCGGCGCGCGGCTTCGATCGAGGAGGGCTTGTATGAATCGCCGGTGCGCAACAGCAGGCGCTTTCGCAGCAGCGATTCGTGCACCCGCTTCAAACCCTCGATGTGAATTTCTCCGATATTCACTTTGCGCCCGGCGACCACATGAAAGCTCAAATCGAGCACCGGCGCATCGGCCGCCTCGAAGGCAACCGGCGCATCTACCTGTGCGAAGGCGTAGCCCTGCTCCTGCAATGCCGAGAGCAGGCGAGCGCCGCCGGCCAGTACCACCGCTGCCACCGCGGGCTGGCCGGTTTTCAAGCCAAGCGTTTCACGGGCGTCTATCGTTGCCGGCACCTCTCCATCGAGGTCGATTCGGCGCAGGTGATACAGCGTTCCTAAGTTGAAGCTGAGCGCCACCTGGGCGGTGCTGTTCTTCGGCAGGCCGCTGAGGGTATCGCCGAGACTCGGATCCGTGAGCAACAAACCGTTGATGCGAGTGATCACCTGGGACTCGTAGTATCCAAAGCTCTCCAGGGCCGTCTTGAGTCGATCCGTATCGCTGCGCGCGCGCGCGATCAGGCCAAAGGGACTGACGGGCGCGGAAGTGCGCAGCGACAGCAAGTCCGAGGTGGCTTTGAGAGTCTGATCGATGTTGCCGTCGCCCACCGAGGCGAGGGTGACCTTGTATGCCTGCGGATCGGCCGCCCGCGCGGCGAAGGACGCCAGGAGCCCGCACACAAAAACGAATGGGAGGATGGTCGATTTCATGCATCGTTAGGCTAGCAGGTCCAAGCGATTTCCCCGACGGCCGGCCGTGCCGGCCCGTGTCGGCCTGCACCTACAACAAAACGATCCTTGAACAGTTAACCATTGAGATTAACTTATTTTAACAATACGGCCACGCGCGCTTAACTGCCAAAAGCACAGCGTGGCGGGCATGAAGCTTCACCCATTCGCAAAGGGCGCTCTCGGCTGTGCACTTGCCGCACTGGCTGCGTGCAGCGTGGGCCCTGCCTACAAGCGCCCCGACATCCCTGCACCGGCGCAGTGGCGCGATACACCCGACGAGCAGGCGGCCGCCGTTTGGCCGAGTGCCGATTGGTGGCATGGTTTCGGCTCGGAAAAACTCGATGAACTGATTGCGCAGGCCCAGCGCGGCAACGACGACCTGGCCGGCGCCATCGCCCGGATTCAAGAGGCCGACGCGCAGGCGCGCATCGCCGGTGCCGCCCTGTTGCCGTCGTTCGATTTTACCGGCGACGCGATCCGGCAGCACGCACCGGTCTCGGGAATCGCCTCCGGCCGGGGCTCCGCGACTTTCAACACATTCACGCCGCAGTTCGCGGCCGCCTACGAACTGGATTTTTGGGGCAAGAATCGCGCCCTGCGCGCCGCCGCTCGCGCCACCGCGATTGCCAGCCACTATGACAAAGAGACGGTGGCGCTCACCGTCATCAGCAGCGTCGCCACGACGTATTTTCAAACGCTCGAATTTCGCGATCGCCTCGACGTCGCCCGCGGGAATCTCGCCAACGGGCAGAAAATTCTGCACGGCTTGCAACTCGAGCGGACGGCCGGCACCGCCACGGGGCTGGACGTCGCCCAGCAAGAGACAGCCGTAGCGCTTCTGGATGCAGCGATACCGCCGTTGCAGCAGCAGTTTCGACAGGCGGTGAATACCCTGGCCGTGCTGATCGGCGTGACGCCGGAATCGATCGACATCGATACCGGAACGCTGACCGCGCTCACGAGTCCCCAGATCGTCGAGGGTCTGCCCTCGACGCTATTGTCGCGCCGTCCGGACGTTGCGCAATCGGAACAACAGCTGATCTCTGCCAACGCCAACATCACCGTGGCGCGCGCCGCATTGTTTCCGGACATCCGGCTGACCGCCAGCGGCGGCTATGAGAGCCAGGCTCTGAGCTCGCTCATCAATCCGGCACGCGGCATTTGGGCCGCGTCCGCAGGCCTCACGCAGCCGATATTTCATGGCGGCGCTCTGCGCGGCCAGGTGGTATTCAGCAATGCCCGTTATGCTGAATTGCTGAGCACCTATCACAAGACGGTGATTTCGGCCTTCAGCAACGTCGAGGACGCGTTGGTTGCGGCCCGCCAAACCAAGGAGCAACAGGCGCGGCAGCAAAAGGCGGTGGATCTTGCGCGGCGGGCATTTCAATTTGCGCAGACCCAGATGTCGGCGGGGACCATCAACATACTGACCGTCCTCAACACGGAAAACGCGCTCTTCAGCGCGCAGGATGAACTGGTCCAAGCCCGTTTCTCGCACCTGCAATCGCTGGTGGATTTATTTACGGCGCTTGGCGGCGGATGGCAACAAGGGTGATGTAGATGAAACAATTTTCGACCCCTCAAAAACGTGCGCTGCTCAGCGGCCTGGCGCTGGCGGCAGTACTGATTTTTGCGTGGCGTATCGCTCACAAACCGGCCGATGCCACCGCGCACGCGGGGCCGCCGCCGATCGCAGTCGACATGGCCTCCGCAAGCCATGTGGACGTGCCCATTTATCTCGAAGGCCTGGGCACGGTGCAAGCCTTCTACACCGTGACGGTGACCGCGCGGGTCGACGGCGAGCTGCAAAAAATCGCCTTTACGGAGGGGCAACAGGTCCACAAGGGCGACTTGCTGGCGCAAATCGATCCGCGCCCCAGCCAGGCCGCGTACGAGCAGGCGATCGCCACCAAGGCGAAGGATGCCGCAACGCTCGAGAATGCCAAGCGCGATCTGGAACGCTTCATTCTGCTGCAGCCCGAAGATCTGGCGAGCAAGCAGACGGTCGACACGCAACGCGCCACGGTCGATCAGCTCAAAGCCCAGGTGCAGGTCGATCAGGCCATGGTCGATAACGCGCGCACGCAGCTCGACTACACCCGCATCACCTCGCCCATCGACGGCCGCACCGGCATCCGGCTGGTTGATCCGGGCAACATCGTGCGCGCCGCGGCCACCACGGGAATCGTCGTGGTCACGCAGGTGCAGCCCATAGCCGTCATATTCACCCTGCCGGAGGAACAGCTGGGCGCCGTCGGCGCCGCGCTTGCCGCCGGAACCGTGCCGGTCACGACGCTGTCCCGGGACGGAAATACCGAACTCGACCAGGGCACGCTGCGGCTGATCGACAATGAAATCGACCAAACCACCGGCACGGCCAAGCTCAAGGCCATCTTCGCCAACACGCGCAACACGCTGTGGCCGGGGCAGTATGTGAACGCACGCGTGCTGGTGCGCACGGAACGCAACGCATTGACGCTGCCGAGTTCGGCGGTGCAGCTGGGGCCGAACGGTCCCTTTACCTATGTGGTCAGGAGCGACTCCACGTTGGAAGCGCGTCCCTTGCAGCTGGGCGGCGAAAGCGGCGGCAAGACCGTGATCAGAAGCGGCATCGCCTTGAATGAACGCGTGGTGACCAGCAATCAATACCGCCTGCAGCCCGGAGTTCGCGTGCGCGACAACGCTGCCGCTGCGGTTGCCGCCGCCGGCGGCAAGTCAGCGAAAGCATCATGAGCATTTCAGAACCGTTCATCCGCCGGCCGATCGCCACATCCCTGTTGATGGGCGGCATATTTCTGGTCGGCCTCGTGGTATTTCCGTTGCTGCCGGTGGCGCCTCTGCCGCAGGTGGACTTTCCCACCATCTCGGTGTCCGCATCGCTCCCCGGCGCAAGTCCAGAGACCATGGCCTCCTCGGTTGCGACGCCGCTGGAGACGCAATTCGCGCAGATCTCCGGCCTTGCGCAGATGACCTCGACGAACGCGCTCGGCACGACGCAGATCACCCTGCAATTCGACCTGAATCGCAATATCGACGCGGCGGCGCAGGACGTGCAGTCGGGAATCGATGCCGCCGGCGGCCAGTTGCCGAAGAATCTGCCCACGCCGCCCAACTACAAAAAGGTCAATCCGGCCGACTCCCCCATCCTTCTGTTGTCGGTGCATTCGGACGTGCTGCCGGTCACCACCGTCGATGACTATGCCGAGAATATTCTCGCGCAGCAGATATCGCAGATTCCCGGCATCGCCCAGGTGAGCATCGGCGGCCAGCAAAAGCCGGCGGTGCGCGTGCAGATCGACCCGGTGAAATTGGCGGCGCTGGGACTGCAAATGGAAGACGTCGCCAACGTGATCGTCGCGGCCACGGTCGATGCCCCGAAGGGTGCGATCAACGGTCCGGCGCGCAGCATGACGATTTACGACAACGACCAGCTGCTGAAAGCCGCCCCCTGGAATGATGTGGTCGTGGCCTATAAGAACGGCGGAGCGGTGCGCGTTCGCGACATCGGCGTCGCGGTCGACGGACCTGAAAACCGGTTGATCACGGCATGGCAGAATGGCCGCAGCGGCATCTTGCTGCTGATCTTCAAACAGCCCGGCGCCAATGTCATCGAGGCCGTGGACCGCGTCCAGGCGCTGCTGCCGCATGCGCTGGCCTCGGTGCCGCCCTCGATCAAGGTGGATACCGTGGCCAACCGCACCACCACCATCAAGGCTTCGGTGCGCGACGTCGAAATCACACTGTGCATCAGCATCGTCCTGGTGGTGGCGGTGATTTTTCTGTTCCTGCGCAATTCCTGGGCGACCATCATTCCCGGCATCACCGTGCCGCTCGCGCTGTTCGGCACCGTGGCGATGATGTTCGTGCTGAACTTCAGCCTGGACAATCTGTCCTTGATGGCGCTGACCATCGCCGTGGGATTCGTGGTCGATGATGCCATCGTCATGCTCGAGAATGTCTACCGGCACATCGAGGCGGGCCTGACGCCGCTGCAGGCCACGCTCAAAGGTGCCGGTGAAATCGGCTTCACGATTCTGTCGATCAGCGTTTCGCTCATCGCGGTGTTCATTCCCTTGCTGCTGATGGGCGGCATCATCGGCCGGTTGTTCCATGAATTCGCCATCACCTTGACCGCGACCATCGTCGTGTCCGCCTTTGTCGCCCTGACGCTGTCGCCCACGATGTGCGCGTTATTCTTGCGCGATGAAAAGCATGCCAAGCACGGCAAGGCGTACATGCTGGTGGAGCGCGCCTTCGACAAGATTTTGGCCGGCTATACGCGCGGCCTGGATTTCGTCCTGGATCACAAGCGCGCGACGCTGGTGACATTTCTGCTGACGGTCGCCGCCACCGTGGCTCTGTATATCTATATCCCCAAGGGCTTCTTCCCGCAGCAGGACACCGGCGTGATTTCCGGACTGACCGATGCGCCGCAGGACATTTCCTTCGATGAGATGGTGCGCCGCCAGCACGCCGTACTCGATGTGGTGTCCCGCGATCCGGACATCGCCAGCTATGGCACGGGCATCGGCGGCAGCCGGCCGCTCAACACCGGTTTTGTCGTCATGGGCCTCAAACCGCGCGATGAGCGCAGCGCCTCCGCGGACGACATCATCAATCGCCTGCGTCCGCAGCTCGCCAAAGTGCCGGGCATTCAATTGTTCGTCCAGGCGGCACAGGACCTCAATGTGGGCGGCCGCACCTCCCGCACACAGTATCAGTACACCTTGCAGGACTCGGACATCAGCGAATTGAACGAATGGGCGCCGAAACTGTTGGAGGCGTTGAAGGTTCTGCCGGCCCTGCGCGACGTCGCCTCCGATCAGCAGACCAGCAGCGGCATGTTGTCCTTGGAAATCGATCGCGATCAGGCGGCGCGCTTCGGCATTCAGCCGGCGGCCGTGGACCAGGCGCTTTACGATGCGTTCGGCCAGCGCCAAGCCGCCCAGTACTTTACGCAGGCGAACAGCTATCACGTGGTTTTGGAGATCACCCCGTCGCTGCAAGGCGATCCCGACACCCTCAAAAAACTCTATGTGAAATCGCCGCTGACCGGGCAAATGGTGCCGCTGTCCGCAATGACGAAGTTCGACACCCAGCATGTGACCTACCTGTCGATCAACCACCAGGGACAGTTTCCGGCGGTAACCCTGTCCTTCAATCTCGCGCCCGGCGCCGCCCTGGGCGACGCGGTCGACGCCATCAATCGCGCATCCGTGCAGATGCATTTGCCGGCGACCATCACCGGAAACTTTCAAGGCACGGCGCAGGCTTTCCAAAGCTCCCTGAAGAGCCAGCCGTACTTGATTCTCGCGGCGCTCGTGGCCGTGTACATCATCCTCGGCATGCTCTACGAGAGCTACATCCACCCCTTGACGATTCTCTCCACCCTGCCTTCGGCCGGCGTCGGTGCGCTCCTGGTGCTGCTCATGTTTCACATCGAGCTGTCGGTCATTGCGTTGGTCGGCATCATTCTGCTGATCGGCATCGTCAAGAAGAACGGCATCATGATGGTGGACTTCGCCCTGCAGGCGGAGCGTGAACAGCATCTGTCGCCGCATGATTCCATCCGCCAGGCCTGTTTGATGCGATTCCGCCCCATCATGATGACGACGATGGCGGCATTGCTCGGCGCGCTGCCCCTGGCACTGGGTCACGGCACCGGTTCGGAACTGCGCCGGCCCTTGGGCTATACCATGATGGGCGGCCTCATCCTCAGTCAGGCACTGACGCTGTTTACGACGCCGGTCATATATCTGTACCTGGATGAATTCAGCGTGAAGATGCGGGGCCGCCGGCAAAAGAAACGCGCCGAAGCCCTGGTCGCCGCGCCGCGGCGCCACCGAGCCGCCGCTCGGAGAGCACTCGTGAAGATTCTGCTGGTCGAGGACAACGAACGGGTCACCCAGTTCGTCGTCAAGGGCTTGGAAGAAGCCGGACACACGACGGATCATGCCGCCAACGGCCGCGACGGGATGTTCCTGGCGGCCAGTGAGCCCTATGATGTCATCATCATGGACCGCATGCTGCCCGGCGATATCGACGGCCTCGCCATCATCGAGGTGCTGCGCAAGGCCGGCAAGCGCACGCCGATTCTGATTCTAAGTGCGCTGTCCGAGGTCGACGATCGCATCCGGGGACTGCGCAGCGGCGGGGATGACTATTTGACCAAGCCCTTCGCCTTCGGTGAATTGCTGGCGCGCATCGATGCCTTGCATCGCCGGGCGGAGGGCGTCAATCATGAAGCTCCGCTGGTAGTCGGCGACCTGCACATGGACCCGCTGACGCGCAAGGTAACCCGCGGTAATCGGCCGATTACGCTGCAGCCGCGCGAATTCAAGCTGCTCGAGTATCTCATGCGGCATGCAGATCAAGTGGTGACGCGGACCATGCTCCTGGAGAATGTCTGGGACTATCATTTTGACCCCCAAACCAATGTGGTCGATGTACACATCAGCAAGCTGCGGCAGAAAATCGACGCCGAGTTCGAGCGGCCGCTGCTGCGTACGGTCCGCAATGCCGGATATACGGTGACCGCGAGTGAGTGACCGCAAGTGACCAGCATGATGCGCTCTTCGGCCCTGTCCCTGGCGATGGGCTACGTCGCGCTGGGGCTGGCCGCGCTGGTGCTGTTCGCCGCGCCGCTGTGGTATGCCTGGCAGGTCACCATACAGGAAGGGCGCGCCGAGTACCTACAGATCGATGCGCAGCGCCTGACCGAGGTGTACCGCCACGAGGGTGCGGATGCCCTGAAGAGCTTCATCGATGCCCGCGTCGGCATGCAAATCCCCGGCGAGAGAATCTTGCTGCTCACCGACGCATCCCTGCATCCGCTCGCCGGCAACCTGCAGGCGTGGCCTGCCAGCGTGCCGCCAACGCCGGGGAACTATAAAGTCAAGCTAGGGCTCGCGCGACCGCGGCATTCAAGAAGCGCTCGTGCATGTTACCAATCTGGGCAAGCTACAACCTGCTGGTGGGCAGGGACAATCTGCTGTTCAAACCGCTGCAGACCCGTTTCTGGTACGGGCTGGCCGCGGCGGTTGCGGTGCTGTGCATTGCCGGCTTGTTCGTCGGCATCATCACGCGCCGCGCGTTGATGACACGGGTCCACAGCATCCGGCAAACCGTGTCGGCCATCATTCACGGCGACCTGAAGCACCGGCTGCCGACCCACGTGAACGACGATGAACTCAACACATTGTCGCGCACCATCAACGGCATGCTCGACCAGATCGAATTGTTGGTGCACGGCGTACGCAACGTGTCGAATTCCATCGCACATGACCTGCGCACGCCGCTGGCGGAACTGCGCTCGCGGCTCGAGGAGCTGTCGCTGATACGGCCTTCGACGGAGCAGACCTATGCCGAGATCGACGGCGCCGTGGCGGATGTCGATCGCGTCATTCGGATTTTCGATGCGCTGCTGAGATTGGCTGAAATCGACGCCGGCATGCGCCGCTCGGGGTTCGTGTCGCTGGACGTCTCCGATCTGGCCGCCAATGCCGTCGAGTTCTATGAGCCGGCGGCGGAACTCAAGCACATCGATCTTAAGTTTCGATCGCAAGGACCGCTTCCGGTATCCGGCGATCCGGTGCTCCTCGCCCAGGCCTTGAGCAACTTGATCGACAACGCGCTCAAATATGCGCCGCAGTACGGCTCGATCGAAGTGGGCGTGCACAGGCACGGGACCGGCGCAGAGATTTCCGTCTCCGACAACGGTCCGGGAATCGATGAGGCGGAAAAAATCAAGGTCGTGCAGCGCTTTTATCGCGGCGATGCCAGCCGCGGCACGCCTGGGGTGGGCTTGGGCTTGAGCCTCGTGCAAGCCGTGGCGAAGCTGCACGGCAGCCCGCTCGAGCTGCGTGATAACGCTCCCGGGCTGCGCGCCGTGCTGACGCTGATGATCGACGAATCGAGCCCCGCGCAGCGTGAGACGGTACAGCAAGATTCGACGGCGGCCGCTGCAGCGGCGCACCCGACTTTGGCCTCCCTGCCTTAAGGCTCTTGCGCCGGGCCGCTTTGTCGTAAGATCAACGCATGCTCATCAGCTGCGACGCATTCCTGAATTTTCCTTTCAAAAAGGCCGAGTGGATCTGATTGTACCGGCGCAGCGCAGTTCTGTTGGCACCCCTGGTCGATGTTCTCGCGTTCTGCGCGCTGATCGGCGCGGGCCTCTCGCTTCGGGCCGGCAATTCTTTTGCCTTCGCCGCGGACATGGTCATCGCGTGGCTGATGCGATGGCGGGCCATGAGCCCGGCCGAACGGCCATCCCAAGATGCAGGCCTGTACCTGCGCATCTTGATGGTCGGATTCATGGGACTTTTCTTGCGCGGCGGCGCCCTGGCGCTGTTCCAGCGCTGGGGTTGGCCGCCGCAACTCTCGATCCTGCCGACGGTCGCGCTGGGGCTGGCCGTGACGGTGCCCGGACTCTCCTATGCGTCTTGCGCGGTCGACAAAAGGCCGTGGCGTACGCTGGTGTTCGGGCTGGTTGGATACTCCGTCGTGCTGCGATTGGTATATGCCGGCTCGGTCGAACTGATGCCCGAGGAAGCCTATTACTGGAATTATTCCCGGCACTTGGACTTTGGATATTTGGATCACCCGCCGATGGTGGCATGGCTGATCCGGCTCGGCACCGCACTGTTCGGTCAAACCGAGTTCGGCGTACGCGCAGGCGCGCTGTGCTGCGGGACCGTCACCTCCATTTTTGTCTATAAGCTGGCGCGCAATCTTTTCGGTGAGACCCGTGCACTGGCGGCGTTGCTGCTGGCGCAAACTCTGCCGTATTTTTTTCTCTCCGGCTTTCTCATGACGCCCGATGCCCCGCTGGCCGCCGCATGGGCAGCCTCGTTGTACTTTCTCGAACGTGCCCTGATCGCCAACCGATCCCGCGCATGGTGGCTTGCCGGGATCAGTTTGGGCCTGGGGATGATTTCAAAATACACGATCGGGGCACTCGTTCCGGTCACGATGGCATTCATGTTGTTGGACTCGCAAGCGCGCCACTGGTGGCGCCGCATCGATCCATATGTCGCCGCGCTGCTGGCGCTGGTCATCTTTTCTCCGGTTCTCATCTGGAATGCGCAGCACGAATGGGCCTCTTTCGCCTTCCAGACCTCGCGCCGGCTGGCAGAAGCACACCAGTTCGCGCTGCATAAACTGATCGGTTCCATCATTGTGTTGATGACACCGACGGGGCTGTTGGCCGCGGCCGGGGTGCTGTTGGCATGGCCTGCCGGCAGCGAGCAGCCGGATGCCTCCCGTACGCGGCGCCTGTTCAGTCTTGCCATTCTATTGCCGCTTTCGGTGTTCGCCGTGTTCAGTCTGCGCCACGAAGTGAAGCTCGATTGGACCGGTGCATTATGGACGGGCGCGCTGCCCGCGATCGGGTGCGCCATGATCGCCGCGGACGCCGATACCGGCAGGCTGAATCGTTGGCTTCGCGCCGCTTGGGTGCCCACGATCGTCGGCATGCTGCTCATCTATGGCGCCGGCTTGCACTATCTGGTGTTGGGGCTGCCGGGTCTGGGGTACGGCAAGCACATCGAAGTGGTCCCGGTCGGTTGGCGCGATTTGAGCGCGCACATCCGCGAAACCGCGAACGCCCAGCGCAATACCGGGGGCGGTGACGTGCTCATCGTGGGCATGGATCGATATGCCATTGCCAGCGAGCTGGCCTTTTACGGCGGCGCTCATACGCCGGGCGTGGAAACCGCGAACAGCCATCTGTTCGGCGGCATGGGTCTCATGTACAGCCAGTGGATGCCCCCCCAGGCGCAGGAGCACCGAAATCTGTTGCTCGTCGCATTCAGTCCGGGTGAACTCGAGGACAAATCGATCCATGCGCAAGTTGAACGACTCGGGCCCATCGAAGATGATGTGCTGTCGGCGGAACGGAATCATCATCCGGCACTACTATCATCGGCTGGCTTTCGGCTATCGAAGTCTCGCGGCACCCGGGAAATGACTTAAAATGAGCGTCATGATGCGTAAATTTTTGCGGCTGATCGCCTGCGCCCTGGCAGCGGGCGCCTCTCTTTTGCCCCCCGGGGTCGGCATTGCGCAGACTCCGGAGCAACAGCAGCTATGGGACGCACAGCGCGCCAAGTCCCAGGCAGTGGAGAAGGCAAAGGCAGACCTGCTGGCCGCGCAGCGTGCCGCCAGGAAAGCGGACCCCATGGCCTGGGTTCGCACGCTCAATCCCATGGCGGCGGGCGGCTGGCAATTCAGGGCCGTCGGGCCGGATGGATCATGGGCATCCTTCAGCACCGAACATCAGATGAAACGCTCGGGCCACCTCATCACGGTGTGGATCCGGCAGGAATATCCGGAGCCGCAACGAAACGATGCCGGCGACATTTACTTCAGTCATGTGGAAAAAATCCAATTCGACTGCGCGAATCAGCAGGCTCGGGCGCTGTTGATCATCTATTACTCGGAAAACAACTTGTCCGGCAGCCAGACCAGCGAGGCGACCGACGTCAAACAGGCCGTCTGGGTGCCCATCGTGCCCGGAACCGACAGCGAAAATGTTTATCAATGGGCGTGCGAAGCCGCCAACGGCAAGGGGCATTTCTAGGCGCCGCCCAACATTGCCGGCTGGCGCCTCCGACGATTTGCACCGTCATTCCGTTGAGTCGCAGGGGCGGGAGGCGACCAATTGAATGGTCGCTGTCAGGAGCTGCGCTCTGTCGGCACAGGGGCCCACCAGAATCTCGACATCACCGGGCTCGAACAGCGGCTCGAGGTCCATGCCGAGAAAGCGCAGCTCCGAGGCGCGCAGCGAAATGGATACCGTGCCGCTGCCGCCAGCACCTAAGTCAATCTTGCCGAATCCCTTCAGTTCGAGCTTGGGCCGCGAGAGGCTCGCAAGCTTGTCGTGGGTGAACAAAAAGACGGTTTCTTGCGCCGCGCGTGCACCGCGATTGGTGACGTCGACCTGGACGGTAACAGTGTCGTCGATTCCGATCGCGCCGCTCGACAGGCGAAGATTCGCGAACTCGAATCTGCCGTAGGTGAGCCCAAAACCAAAGGGAAACAATGGTTCATTGGCGACATCGAGATACTTGCTGGTAAATCGATCGTTGCTGTCGAAGGGCCTGCCGCTCGGGCGCTCACTGAAAAAAATAGGCACCTGACCCGCGGCGCGGGGCCAAGTCACCGGCGTGCGGCCGCTGGGACTGCACCGGCCGGTGATGACATCCGCGAGCGCGTTGCCTGCCTCGCTGCCCAGGAACCAGGCCGCGAGAACGGCATCCGCCTTCTCGACCAGCCAGGGCACGATGAGCGGTCGGCCTGAGAATAGAATCACAACCACCGGAGTGGAGGAGCGCTTGGCTTGCTCGAATACCGCTTCCGCGAGCCGTCGTTGCATTCCCGGCAGACCCAGATGCGCGCGGCTGGACGCCTCCCCGCTCATGGCCGCTGCTTCTCCGAGGCATAGAATGATGGCGTCCGCCGCTCGCGCAATGATTCACGCGCGGCCGCAATCCCGTTGAAATCAGGACTTTCGATCGCAACGCCTTCGGCGTGCAACATCTCGACATGGGGCAGTGCCGCGCGCAATGCCGCCAGCACCGTCACGTGACCCTCCGGCGCGGCGGCGCCCCACCACACCCCACGCATTTCGGCTGAGGCATCCGCCAAGGGACCGAGCACCGCCACACGCCGCACCGAGCTTGCCATCGGCAGCGTGTCGCCGGCGTTTTTCAACATCACGATGGAGCGGGTCGCGATGCTGCGCGCAACATGCCGGCGGTTCGTGAGCGCGGCCGCGGATTCGCGTGTCTTGCCGCGGCGATAGGGGTCATCGAACAATCCCAGCCGCTCCTTGAGGATCAATACGCGGCGCACCGACTCGTCGATCTCAGCGATGCCGATCGATCCGCGTTTCAGAGCGACCGGCAAGCCATGGCGATAGGCGTCGGCCATCATGTCGATGTCCACTCCCGCCTTGAGCGCCAGAACCGCCGCTTCAGGCAGATCCGCAGCCACACCGTGGCGGATCAATTCAGCGATCGCGTTATAGTCGCTGATGATGACGCCATCGAAGCCCAAGCGCCCGCGCAGAAAGTCGCGAAGCAATGCCTTGTTGGCCGTCATCGGGACGCCGTTGAGGTCGGTGAACGCCGGCATGATGGCCGCCGCGCCGGCGGCTATGGCCGCCGCAAACGGCGGCAAATGAACCTCGTGCAATGTGCGTTCGGAGATGTCCACCGGGGCATAGTCACGTCCCGCGGTGACCGACCCATAGGCGCAGTAGTGCTTGGCGACCGCGGCGAGCGAATCCGCATGCGACAGCGAGGCACCCTGAAACCCGCGCACTTTGGCCTCGGCAACCCGCGCCGCCACCAGCGGATCCTCGCCCGGACCCTCGGCACTCCTGCCCCATCGCGGGTCCCGCGCAACATCGAGCATGGGTGCAAAAGTCATGGCCAATCCGTCCGCGGCGGCTTCCTTCGCCGACTCGCGAGCACTCGAGGCCCAAAGTTCAGGATCGAACGCCGCCGTTTCGCCCAAGCGGAATGGGAAATAGAATCCGATGCCCGTGGATGACGTCGTAGCCGATGAGCAGCGGAATCCCGAGACGCGACTCCTTGCACCGCCAACCGCTGCATCTCGTGCACGTTTTCCGCGCCGACGATATTGAGCAGATTGCCGATCGCGCCGCTCTTGATCGCCGCGGTAGAATCCCCGGCAATGGTGGGTCCGGTCACCGCCTGCCCACAGGCGGTCATGGTCAGCTGCCCCAGTTTTTCAGACAGCGTCATGCGATCGATCAAGCTCTCGATACGGCTCACTTAACTACTCCCGCTAGGATGCGCATGAATGATAATGGCGGGATCACAACGCTCGAGGCAAGCGCATGAATAACGACAGACCGCAGGCCGGCACGGCAGGCTCCAACGTTGTGGCAGAGGAAGTCGCCGATGCGCGACTCGTGCCGCAGCTTCAAATGATGGCACGCGCCCTGTTGGCGGCGCCGGTGCGCAATACGCTGTTCATGCTGTCGGGATCCATATTTTTCGTCATCGCTGCGACGGCTTACGGTCAAATTCGCCTCAATAGTTGGAATCAACCCTTCTATGATGCCCTGTCGCACCGCAATTTTACGGAATTCCTCTACCAGCTCGGCATCTTTGGCCTGATCGCCGGCATCCTCTTGGTCCTCAATGTCGGTCAGCGCTGGCTCACCGAGACATTGAAGCTCAAGTTGCGACAGGGCCTGGTTCACGACCTCATCCAGAATTGGCTGGTGCCCGGCAGGGCATTCCGCTTGACCAACGCGGGCCCCATGGGCGTCAATCCGGATCAGCGCCTGCACGAGGATGCCCGTCATCTCACGGAACTGTCCGCCGATCTTGGCATTGGTTTGCTTCAGTCATCAATCCTGCTCGCCACTTTCGTGAAAGTACTGTGGAGCCTGTCCAATAATTTTGCCTTCCACTTCGATGGACGGCAAATCGTGATCCCTGGATACATGGTGTGGGCGGCGGTGGTGTACTCGGGATCCGCTTCGCTGGTCAGCTATTGGGTTGGCAAGACCCTCGTCGACCGCAATGCGGAGCGTTACGCGCGGGAGGCGGACTTGCGTTTCTCGCTGGTGCGCGTGAACGAGCATATCGATGCCATCACACTCAACGGCGGCGAAGCGAACGAAGCGCGGCGCATCGAGCTGGATCTTGCAGGCGTACTCAAGGCCACCGCGCGGCTGGTCACAGGCCTGACCAATCTCACCTGGATCACCGCCGGCTACGGATGGTTTACGTTGGTTGCTCCGATCCTGGTCGCCGCCCCGCTGTATTTCGCCGGCAACCTGACCTTCGGCGGCCTCATGCTGGCATCCGGCGCCTTCTTGCAGGTGCAGTCATCCTTGCGCTGGTTCGTCGACAATTTCAGCACCATCGCCGATTGGCGCGCGACCTTGTTGCGCGTGGCGGGCTTCCGCCGCGCCGTGCTCGGCATGGATGTCATGCACGATGTCGAAAGCCGCATCGCCTATGCGGCCGGGAAAGCCGGCGAGTTCGAGATTGACGATCTGCAGATCGCCTCGCCGAGCGGCTGCACCATGCTTCAGGAAAAAACGGTGCGGATAAAGGGCGGAGAACGCGTGCTGATGGTCGGAGACTCCGGAACCGGCAAGACCCTGCTGTTTCGCGCCCTGGCCGGATTGTGGCCCTGGGGCAAGGGGAAGATCGCCTATCCTGCCGGGGAAGAGATCTTATACGTACCGCGTACACCCTATCTTCCTCCCGGCACGCTGCGCGAAGTGCTGGCCTATCCGAAGGCTGTCGAACTGTTCGAGACCGCGGCCTGTTCCGCTGCACTGGCCTGTGTCGGACTCGAGCGACTCACGCCGCTGCTGGATTCGACGCAGCGCTGGGAGCGGGAATTGAATGAGGACGAACTGCACGCGTTGGCGCTGGCCCGCGTGCTCATCCACGAGGCGCAGTGGGTGGTCATCGATGAGGTGCTGGATTCTCTGGATGACAAGCAGCTCGATCGGTTCGTCGAGATTTTTACCAGACACCTGTCGCATTGCGGCGTCATTCATATCGGACGCAGCGATGCGCATAAATTCTTTTCGCGGGTACTGCACCTGGTGAATGATTCCACCGCAAAGAAATTGATCCCCCCGGCGTCGCCGGCCGCTTTGCGGCCGGCAATGGCAAACACTTAACATGGGTTCTCAGCATGCGCAAACCGAAGTCCTTGACCCCGTCCGATCTTGCCGCATTGCCCGACGAGGAATTGCTCGAGGCGGTGCAGAGGCAAACCTTTGGCTTTTTCTGGGAGGCGTCACATCCGCTCAGTGGTCTGGCGCCCGATCGTTGCAAGACTATCGCGGGGCCTGCGGATGATCTGATCACCACCGGCGGTTCGGGATTCGGCGTCATGGCGGTCATCGTCGCCGCCGAACGCGGTTGGGTCACGCGGGCGGCGGCGGCGGAGCGGATCGGGCAGATGCTGGATCTGCTGGTCAAAGCGACCTGTTATCACGGCGTTTTTCCACACTTCATGAACGGGCGCACGGGCGCCACCATTCCCTTTACCCGCAAGGACGACGGCGGCGATCTGGTCGAGACTTCATTCTTGGTCATGGGGCTCCTATGCGCACGCGAATATTTCAGCCGCGACACTCCCGCGGAGTCCAGGATCAGAGGGCTCGTGAACCATATCTGGAGAGACGTGGAATGGGATTGGTACTCGCAAGGCGGACACAGCGTGCTCCGATGGCATTGGAGTCCGAACAACGGCTGGGCGCAGGGCTTGGACATCCGCGGGTGGAATGAATGCCTGATCACGTATGTCCTGGCGGCCGGCGCCCCGCGCTACGCCATCGACGCGAACGCCTACGAAACAGGGTTCACCGTGGGCCGGCATTTTCTCAACGGCAATTCCTACTACGGCATTCCCTTAGGTCTGGGCATGCCCTACGGCGGACCGCTGTTCTTTACGCACTATTCCTTTTGCGGCATCGACCCGCGCGGCTTGAAGGATCGCTATGCCGACTACTGGCAGCAAAACGTAAGCCATGTGCGCATCAATCACGCCCACTGCGTGAAGAATCCGCGGCATCACAAGGGCTACGGCGCATCCTGCTGGGGACTGACCGCGAGCGACGGTCCTGAAGGGTATGCAACGCACTGCCCCGCGGAGAATGACGACGGCACCATATCGCCCACGGCTGCCCTGTCGAGCATGCCCTATGCCCCCAAAGAGGCGATCCAGGCCATTCGTCATTTTCTGAACGTCCATGGCGAAAGGATTTGGGGCCGGTTCGGCTTCGTCGATGCGTTTTGCGAGGCAAAGGATTGGTACGCCGATACGTATCTGGCCATCGATCAAGGGCCGATCATCATCATGATCGAGAACCACCGCACCGGTCTTCTATGGAAATTGTTCATGCAGGCGCCGGAAATACAAGCCGGATTACGCGCGCTGAGCTTCACCAGGAGCCTGCCTGAGCATTCCGCGTGAGCGAAGCGCTCGATCTGTGGATAGAGCGTCAGTACCGCCACAGCGCGGCAGCCATGATGCGCAGCATCTCACCCGTGGGCATTGTGAAACATCGCCCCGGATTCGCGCAAACCGTGAGGCCGCGCAAAGGCTCCATCGTCGCATCCCCGGTGTTGGGCGCCTATGATCCGGAGCCGGATTACTTCTTCCACTGGTACCGTGATTCTGCCGTCGTCGTCGATGCCCTGCGTGTTCTGTTCGAGGACCCGAGCGTGGAGTGCCACGCCCTCGAGCATTTTGCCGACTTCGTCCGCTTCAGCCTGTCGCTTTCGGAGATTGACGGCCGTACCTTGAGCGAATCCTCGTCATGGCGGGAGGCCATTGCACCGGACTATCGACAGTACGTGCGCACCGACCAGGATCTCGCGGCAGCGCACGGCGAGGCGATCGCAGAGGAGACGCGCGTCAACCCCGACGGCACCCTCGATCTGTCCAAGTGGCCGCGTCCGCAAACCGATGGCCCGTCGATGCGCGCAATCGCCCTGTTGCGTTGGCGGCAAAGTGCGCACTTCGACACCGGTCTCGGTCAGGCCGTCGATGCCCTGCTGGCAGCGGATCTGGCATTTACGCGCCGGCACTGGCGCGAACCGTGTTTCGACATTTGGGAGGAAGAAAAAGGACTTCACTACTACACCCTGCGCGTGGCCGCGGGGGCGCTCGAAGCCGGTGCCGCCTGGTTCGAGCAGCGAGGAGCGAGTGCCGATGCCCGCGCCTGCCGCTCCGAAGCCGCCGAGATCCTGCATATTCTCGATGGGTACTGGAGGGAGGATTTGCAGTTCTACCGCTCGCGCGTGCTGGAATCGAATGCACCTTCGGCCAAGGAACTCGACATCTCGGTCATATTCGCCGCATTGCACGCGGCCGGCCGCGGCGCGAGCCATTCGGTCAACGACCCGCGCATGCATGGCACGCTGGCAAAGCTCGAAGCGCTCTTTGACGCTGAATATGCCATCAATCGAGACCGCGGCAGCAGGGCGCCGGCGATGGGCCGCTACGCAGGCGATGTTTATTATTCGGGCGGCGCCTATTATTTTTCGACGCTGGCGGCAGCGGAGTTCTGCTTCCGTGCGGCGTTGCAGTCACCCGCGTTCGAGCCGCTGCTTGCGCGCGGAGATGCTTTCCTCGCCACGGTTCGCGCCTTTACGCCTGCCAGCGGCGAATTATCCGAACAATTCGATCAGCGCACCGGCGTTCAACGGTCTGCGCAGCAGCTGGCATGGAGCTACGCGGCGTTCATCTCCTGTGCCGAGGCGCGCCGGCAAGTCACGCAAGGTGGCGTATAGGCAGGGCATCGGACGGGGCGACCGCGGGCTTCGGCAGCCGCAGAAGTTCAGCGAATGAAGCTGCGGGAACCGCGGCGCTCATCAGAAATCCTTGTATGGCGTCGCATGACTCGGCCCGCAGAAACTTCAGCTGCGCCAGCGTCGTGACGCCTTCGGCGACGATCTTAAGATCGAGACTGTGGCCGAGCGCGATGATGGCCCGCACGATCGCGGCATCCTCCGGGTCCTCACTGATGTCGTCCACGAATGAGCGGTCGATCTTCAGCGTATCGAGCGGGAAGCGCTTCAGATAGTTCAGCGAACAATAGCCCGTGCCGAAATCATCGACCGCCAGCGCGAAACCGAGCTCCTTCAGCGCGAGCAGCGAGCGGCGCCCGGCTTCTGCATCGCGCATCAAAACGCCTTCGGTGAGTTCAAGCTCGAAAAGCGCCGGCGACAGATTCGCCTGGATGATGATATCGCTCAACCGCAGCAGCGCATCCGGATGCATGAAATCGCGGCCGGACACGTTCACGGCGACGCTGGGCAGCACCAATCCCTGGCCGCGCCAGTGGCCCAGATCGCGGCATACCCGCTGCAGCGCCCACTTGCCGATGTCGCCGATCAGTCCCGTTTCCTCCGCCACTGCGATGAAGTCGGCGGTCGGAATCTGGCCTCGATCGGCGTGGAACCAACGCAGCAGTGCCTCGCCTCCCAGCAGTTTGAGCGTTCGTGTGTCGTACTTCGGCTGGTAGTACACCTCGAGACTGGAATTTTCCACCGCCCGCCGCAGCTCCATTTCCAGCGACAATCGCTTCAAGGCACGCGCATTCACCACGCTGTCATAGACACGCAGCTGATTGCCGCCGCTCGACTTGGCCTCGTACATCGCTCCCTCGACATTCTTCAGCAGGCTTTGCACATCATCGCCGTGCTCCGGAAACGTCGCGATGCCGATGCTGGGCGTCACCACGAGCTCGTAGCCTGCCTTTCGGAATGGTGCCGCATGCGCCGACAATATCTTCTGCGCCGCCAGCTGCGGCTGCTCTGCATCGGTCATCCCGGTGAGGACCACGATGAACTCGTCACCGCCTACGCGCGCAATCTGCCCTTGCAGGCCTTCAAAGCCATCCTGCTCAAATGTGGATTGCAGCCTCTCGGTGACCTGGCGCAGAAGCGTATCGCCCGTCGCGTGCCCCAAGGTGTCGTTGATGCGCTTGAATCGATCCAAATCAAGGTAGAGCAATGCCAGGCGCCGGTTGCGGCGGCGAGCCTCGGCCAGCGATTGCGCCAGATAATCGCGGATCCATTCTCGATTGGGAAGCCCGGTCAGCGCATCGAAATACGCCAATCGGTGTATGCGCGCATCCGCCTCCTTGCGTGCGGTGATATCTCGAATGATGGCGAGCGCGTGGCCGGTGGAATTGGGCAGATACCTGCATTCAAAGTGCCTGATCGACCGCGCCTGGCTTTCCAGGGCGAATTCGAACACGGCCGGTTCGCCCCGCAGTGCCGAGCCCAGACAGTCCATGGCGAGGCCGTGGGTGATTTCGGGAACGAGATCGAAAATCGACTTCGGATCGGTCTCTCGAGGCGTCCGGCACAATCCGGCGATGGGGCTGAAGCGATGTGCGATCGAGCCGGCACTGTTGACCAGAAGGATGCCGTCGGGGATTGCCTTGAGCAGGGCCGCATTTTTTTGTTCGCTGAACCGCAGCGCTTCGATGGTGCGGGCGCCGCGCATCACGTAGCGGATACGGTGTGTCAGGAGCGCCCAATTGATCGGCTTTACCACGAAGTCCGTGGCACCGGCCTCATAGGCACGATCGATCGACAGGGTGTCGTCGCAGCCGGTAACCATCATGATGGGCAGGTCTGCGCCGCCCGGCAGGGACCGGATGTTGCTGCAGGCTTGATACCCATCGCCCTGCGCCATTTCCACATCGAGCAGCGCGATATCCGGCATGCGCAAGGCACAGGCGGCAACGGCAGCGTCACCGCTTGATACGATTTGCACCACGAAGCCGGCCTCATTCAGCATCACGCAGGCAATCTCGCGCAGGGTCGCATCGTCATCGGCGAGCAGTACGCGCACGGGTGTGTTCGGCTTGTTCATGCGGACTTGCGCATTTCAGACTGCAGCTCGTCGCGAACCTGGGCATGCAACGTTTGGATTTGCGCGTAGACCCGGCGCGCCGCCTCGAATTTCTCCGCGCGCGCGGCGTCTTCCAATTCCCGGCACAACTTCGCCAGACCATGTGCGCCGACATTGCCGTTGTAGGAGCGCCAAGCATGAGCGGCACGCGCCAGATCGGCAGCGCTGCCGGCGCCCAAGGATTGTTCGATCGAGGCGATGAACCCGCGCGAGTCCAACAGGTACAGCTCGCCGATGTGCGTGAGCATGTCCTTCGAACCGCGGTTCGGCAGCGCGCGCAGCGCGTTCAAGATCGCGCCGTCGAGCACCGGTTCGTCGAGTACCGGTTCGAGGGGCAGCGTGGGCGACGCCGGCGTCCGCAGCGGATTGCCGAGCCATCGCGAGAGAATACTGTGCATCGCCTCGCGCCTGAAGGGCTTGGCCAGATGATCATCCATTCCGGCCGCCAGACAGGCCGCACGGCCCGAACTCGTCACGTCCGCGGTGAGGGCGATGACCGGGATGCGAATTCCCGGAGCCTCGCGGCTGCGCAGCGCAGCCGTCGCCGAGAATCCATCCATCACCGGCATTTCACAGTCCATCAAGACGACATCGAATGACCGCGTTTCCAGGAACTCCAACGCTTGCAGACCGTGATGTGCAGTCTGCACCTCCAACCCCAGCGAGGTCAGCATGCCGATCGCCACTTCGCGATTCAGCGGCTGATCTTCAACCACCAAAACCCGGCCTGTCAGCGGCGGCAGCATTCCGACCGGTCTATTCAGGGCGATCGCACGTTCCGTCACGGGCGTGCTCCCGTTGCCGCAGGCGCTGAGCGCGCGATACAGCTCTTCGATCCGCAAGGGCTTGGTGAGTTGCGTATCGAACCGCGACGCACCCGGCGCGGCGTCCGAGCCGAGACTGACGAAACTGAGCAGGCGAACGGTGCGCAGATCCTCCCCTTGGCGGCCGCGCACTTCCTTCCAGAGGCTCGTCCGCCTCCGCGATCGATTCATCATTGATGACCACGGCGTCATAGGTTGCACCGGCCGACGCGCTCAGGGCCTCCGCCAGCGATGCAACTTCCGTGGTACCGGCCGACCATGCCCGGAGTGTCCTGCCGATCAGCATTCGCGCTGCCGCGTTGTCATGCACCACCAGCACCCGCAGGCCATTGAGGCTGCGGGGCGGCGCCGCAGGTTGCACGAGCGCCGCCTGTTGCACGGACGAATCCGCGAGCGGAACGGCCAGTTCAAACGAGAATGTGGAACCTTTGCCCGGCGCACTGCTCACCGCCAGCCGGCCTCCCATCAGTTCGACCAGCTGCCGCGAAATGGCCAGGCCAAGCCCTGTGCCGCCAAAACGGCGCGTCGTCGATGCGTCTTCCTGCGCGAATTTCTCGAATATCTTCGCCTGATTTTCCGGCGCGATGCCTATTCCGGTATCGGCCACGTCGATGCGCACCTTGAGAAGGCCGCCTTCCAAGCCCAGCAACTCCAACCGCACGATGACTTCGCCGCGCTCCGTGAACTTCAGTGCATTGCCGCCGAGATTGACCAGCACCTGGCGCAGGCGCATGGCGTCCAGCTTCACCCGCGGCAGCGCGGCGGCCGGTGAATCGCAAAGCAGCTCGATACCCTTGGTCGCGGCGCGCGCGGCCAGCATTTCGACCGTCTGTTCGACCAAATCGACCAGATCGCAGTCGACCGCGTCCAGATGGAGCTTTCCGGCCTCGATTTTCGAAAAATCGAGCACATCATCGACGATGGCCAGCAGCGAATCCGCCGAGCGATGGATGGCTTCGGCAAATCTCCTCTGCGCAGGATCGACGGGCGTGTCGAGCAGCAGGCTGGTCATGCCGAGCACGCCATTCATGGGCGTTCGCAATTCATGGCTCATGCGCGCCACGAAGTCGCTCTTGGCGCGGCTGAGCACCTGCAGCTGCTGATTGCGCTCCTCGAGCTCATGCGTCCGCAAACGCACCGTCTGCTCGAGCTCGCGGCTGTAGCGCAGCTCGCGTTCACGGCGCCGGCGCTGGAAGCGCCACAGATAAGCCAATATTGCCGCCGCGGCCAGCGCGTACAATATGCGCGCCGCAAGGGTATTCCACGGGGCCGGCGCCACATGCACCGGGATGCTCAATCCATCGGTGCTCCAGACGCCGTCGGCATTCGCGGCACGCACTTTGAATACGTAGTCACCCGCGCCCAGATTGGCGTAGGTGGCACGGTGCGTCGTTCCCGCGTCGATCCAATCACCGTCGAAGCCCTCGAGCCGGTAGGAGTAGCGGTTTTCCGCCGGCGAGGTGTAATCCAGCGCGGCGAAATCCAATGTGACCAACTTGTCGTCGTAGGCCAGGCCCAACGGGCGCGTTTCGTTCGGCAACTCCTGGGCTGCGATCGGTTGATTGAGCTTCGCCGCCATGGTCAGTACGACGCGCGGCGCAGACCCTTCAGAGGTGATGAGATTCGGATAAAAGGCGTTGAAGCCGCGGTTGCCGCCGAAATACAAGGTACCGTCGGCGCTTCGAAAGTGGGCGTTGACGTTGAATTCGTCGTCCTGAAGCCCATGCACTTGATGAAACAGCTTGACGGTATGCAAAACGGGGTCGAACCGAGCGAGACCGTTGTTGGTGCTGAGCCATAGGCGGGATTCACGATCCGATTCGATTCCGTAGACCACCTGGCTAGGCATGCCGGCGAGCCCGGATTGATTTTCAAAATGCACCGCTTGCGGCTGCGCGGAAGTGCCCACGACACGATCAAGGCCGCCGCCGGCAGTACCTACCCACAGCTCACCGCGTGCATCGACGTGCAATGCATAAATGGTATTGTCGCTCAGACTCTGTGGATCACGATCGTCGCGCCGATAGACATGGAATAGTCCGGTCTTGCGATCGAAGAGATTGAGGCCTCCGCCCGCCGTTCCAACCCAGAGATTGCCAAGCGCATCCTCGACGATTGCACTTGCCTTTGAGTTGCTGAGTGAGTTGGCGTTCGGCAGCTCGAAAGGATAGCGCGTGATCTTGTCGGTCGTCCGATCGATGCTGGCCAGGCCGCCCATGAAGGTGCCCACCCAAAGCGTTCCGAGCCGATCTTCATACAATGTCATGATGCCGTCGGCCGGCAGTGTGTTCGCATCGCCGGCGGTCGAGCGATACACGCGCATTTTTCCGCTGGCCAGATCGAGCCGGTCGAGGCCACCTGCCATGGTGCCGATCCATAAGGATCCCTGATGGTCGTTCAGCAGCGCCATGACGTGGTCATCCGAGAGTTGCGCGCCGCCGGCGATCTTTTCCGCGCCGTAGTGCTTTTCGTGGCCGGAAGGACCGTCGATTTCGATCAGTCCCCCACCGATGGTACCCACCCAGATTTTTCCGGCGCCGTCGTCGGCGAACGAGATGACTTGCGCTGCGCGAAACGCATCGCTGAAATAGTGGCCGAGCACCCAGCTTCGCGGATTCCAGTGACTGACGCCCCCCTCGCGCGTGCCCACCCACAAGACGCCGCTCCGATCCTGGTAAAGCGACAGCGCATCGCTGTCGCGCAGGCTCTGAGGATTGTCTGCATCGTGGCCGTAGCGGACGAAGGACTCGGAATTGCGATCGAATAAATCCAAACCATTCGCCGTTGCAACCCATACCCGGTTTGCGTCGTCCTCCAACACCGCCCAGACATGGTCATGGCTCAGCGAATGGGGATTCATGGCGTCGTGGTGAAACACCGTCAACATGATGTCGTTCGGATCGAGCCGGGCAAGGCCGCCGTTGACGGTCCCCACCCACATGGCCCCCGTATGATCCTCACGGATGGCGCGAACGCGCAGATCGCCGATATGCGCCGCACTCATCGCTTCGCCGTAGTTGATGAACCCGTTGGTCTCCGGATCGAAGCGGCTGAATCCGCCGTCCGTACCCACCCATATCCGGCCCTCGTGATCGGCATACAACGCGCCGATCCGGTCGGCCGGCAATGAATGGGGGTCGGCATCTTGATGGCGAAAATGACGCGCCTGTCCGGTGTCCGGGTCGAGCACATCGAGGCCTTGATCCTTGGTGCCCGCCCAGATTTTTCCTCGCGAGTCGATCAACAGCGCGCGCACTCCGTCGCTGGCCAGCGATTGCGGCTGCGACGGATCGTGCCTGAATTGCCGGAACTCTTCCGTCCGCCGCTCCCAACGCTCCACCCCGCCGCCGTCCGTGGCCAGCCATAGATCGCCGTGCGAGTCCTCGGCAATGGACCAGATGTAGTCGCTGGCCAGCCCGTGCGCATTGCCGCGTTCGCGCCGAAATTGGCGCACCGTGTAGCCGTCGTAGCGGTTCAGTCCCGCTTCAGTCGCAAGCCAGATGTACCCTTGAGAATCCTGCAGGATGCTGTTGATGGTGCTCATCGAGAGTCCTTCGCGCATCGTAAGATGCTCGAAGTACATCGGTCGGATCGCCGGCGTCGGCGGGGCGGCATTCGCGACCACGTTCAGCGCCGCCGCGGCGATGCAGGCTGCCAATGTGTCGAGAATGCGCCTGCGGTTCCGCATTAGTGTCTGTCTATTCCGGCAGCGGTGCATCGATGCCCGTGTAACCGTTGCTCCAGGCGTAGCCATTGCTCCAGGCGTAGCCATTGCTCCAGGCGTAGCCATTGCTCCAGGCGTAACCGTTGCTCCAGGCGTAACCGTTGCTCCAGGCGTACCCGCTGCTCGCGGTGTAGGCGCCGTTCCACAGCAGGCCGTCACCCAGCAACGGCACGCCTTCCAACAGGGTGCCGACCAGCGGAATATTCGACACCAAGGTGCCGACGCCGCCCAGCAAGCCGCCGACCAGCGATTGCACCGGATTGGCGTTTGCGGCGGACACCTGCATGATGTAGAAATTGCCGTTGGCATCCTCGTTTGCGCGCCCGCCGTAGTGCTGCAGGCCGGCAAGATCAAGGGCCACATTGAGGCCCTGATTGGCGCATCCCGATGCGTTGCCGTATGCCGCGTTGTGCGCATCCACCAGGCCCGCGCCCTGCTGGAACACGGTGTAAGCCAGAATTCCAGCCGAGTCGACGGCCGGGCGCGCGCCGGAAATGAGCCGGCACTTCACTTGATCCGGGGTCAGCGACGGACTCACCTGCAGCATCAAGGCAACCACACCGCTGACGACCGCGGATGCCTGCGACGTGCCCGACATGGTCATGTCGCTGTAGGGTTCGGTGATCCACGTGGGATGCTCGCTCGCCAGGGTACCGTTGTCGGGCGCATACGCCATGGCATGGCCGCCCATTCCGACCACGTCGGGCTTCACGAATCCCTCGAAGGTCGGACCGGCGGACGAGAACGAAGCCAATCGGTATTGGTTCGGCTGCAGCGGATAGTAGTTGTCGGTCACGGCACCGACGGTGATGACGTAAGGCACGTTGCCGGGCGCATTGATGGACAGGGGATCCGGACCGCGGTTACCGGCCGCGGCAACCACCACGATTCCCGACGACCACGCAGCCATCACCGCCTGATTGAGCGGATCCTGCCAGTAGGGCCCGGAAGGCGGGGCACCCAAAGACAGATTGAGCACGCGGATGCCGTAGCGCTGACGCTGTTTGATGACCCATTGAACGCCGCTGATGACATCGGAATAAAGACCCTGACCGTTGCTGTCCAGCGCGCGCACCGAGACCAGGTTGACGCCGGGTGCGACGCCTTGGTATTTCCCGGTGGTTGCAACACCGCTGCTGGCTATGATCGAGGAGACGTGTGTACCGTGGCCGTAGGGATCGTTGATGTCACGGCGGTATGTCTCCAACCAGGGCGGCAGGTAGTACTGCGGATTCTGGCGCGCCAAAATGACATCGTACTGCGCCAGCACACGGCTGCCGCTCTCGCCGGGTGCGCTTTGCAACGGTCCCTCTTGATTCCACAGACCCGAATCCAGGACGGCCACCGTGACGCCGCGGCCGGTCATGCCACCGAGGTGCAAATTGGCGGCGTCTACTTCGCTCGGATAGTACGTCTCGGGCAGCGCACCCAGGGAACTCGCAACGACCGCCGTGTCGTTGTAGATGTGCAGCTGCGAAACCCGCTGGGCCCGCAGCGCGGCCATTTCATGTTCACTCAAGGATGCGGCAACTGCACGGATGATGCTCAAATCGCCGGTCACCACGCCGCCGGCGCGCGACACGGCAGCGCCTGCCTCCTCCGCGCTCTGCGACTGGACGATGAAACGATGCCGCGCGAAATTCGCCGCCATGGCGAGAGTGACAGGCAGCGATGCCGCCGTCTGCGGCTGCCTAACCGCCGTCGGCGCCGCAGCAACACCTCGCCACGGGCGCAGCGCTACGGTACGTCGACTCCCTCAGAGCCAGTGTTGCAACCAGGGTTACAAGCACACCTGCGCTCAGCAACAAAAGCGGGCGGTGGTACGTTCTTGGCATGATGCGTCCTTCCTATTGCCGAAGCAACACTTCGGATAGCAGCATTTTCACAATTCGGCCCGTCTAAAAACAGCGTCACCGGTCATAACACGCGTGACGCACGTCTCAGTTATCAAGCCTGCGTCCTATATGTAAACACCTGCTCAAATGCGGCCGCAACATAATTAATGCGCAAATGTGCAGCGGTTCACAGGTTCCTAGGGCTTCAGTATCTTGTTCGTCACGATGACCGTGATCAATGCCGTGATGAGGGATATCAAAACAGTGATGGTGATGCCAATGATGCCGTCCCGGTGCTCGCGGTACCACAAATCCATTCGTCCCCGCCGTGTATGAAGGCGTATGGCGCGATCGGCGCCGGCAAACGTGACGGCTGCGTAAAACATTCCATCGCTGCGCCGCGCGTAGGTAATTAGGCGCCGGTATTGCAGGTACCGGAGCGGCAGCTCGAGCTTTGCGGTGATCAGCTTGGCGCGAACGTCCTCGGGAAACTCGGATGCATCGAGGCTTTGAAGCTTTCCATCCTTCTGCCAAACCTCGCCTTCGCGCAAAGGATGCATCGCCAGCCACAGCAACTGCTCGCGGGAGACCTGTACATCCTCATCGATGTTCTCGCGGTAGTAGTACAAGCCGTGCAGGATGCGATCTTCGTCGTCTCGGCTCATGGGAGGTGGTATCGCATATTCGAACGTGGCAACATGCAGGCAATGGGGAAAGGCGATGACATCGCATCGATATTACATCAACCAAGGGGGCTAGGAGCCTAGGCGAGACTGACATCACAATCTGCCGGCGCCGCGCTGTAATTGCCGGGCCGTGCGGCTAGAATCCGCCCGAACAGGGAGTGAAACATGGTTACCCTCATCGTCCTGGCCTTTTTGGTCCTCGCCCTGCTGGCCTATCTGGTCGGCATCTATAACGGGCTGGTGCGCGTCGGCGCTTCCGTCAAGCTCGCTTGGTCGAACATCGACGTGCTGCTGGTTCAGCGCCACGATGAATTGCCCAAATTGGTGGAAGTATGCCGCCAATACATGGGGTATGAGCGCGATACTCTGGAGCGTGTGACCAAGGCGCGCAACGCCGTCGATGCGGCGCGCGGTTCGGGCAATGTGAACTCCGTCGGTGCGGCGGAACAGGAACTGCGCGCAGGGCTCGGCGGGCTGTACGCGGTTGCCGAGCAATACCCCGATCTCAAAGCGAACGAGGCGTTTCGACAACTGCAGGCGCGAATCAGCGGATTGGAGACCGCCATTGCCGATCGGCGCGAGGTCTACAACGATTCGGTGAATGCCAACAATGTCCGCCTGCAGACCTTTCCCGATACGCTGGTGGCGAGCTTCGGAGATTTTCATCCTGCCAAACTGCTGCAATTCTTGAGCGAGGAGAAATCGGACGTGGATGTAAAGGGCTTGTTCGCCGCGCGCTGATCGCGGATCTCGCGCGGCATGGGAAATTCAACGATACTACATTACTGGCTTGCGGCCGGAGCCCTGGCCGCGGTCGCGTGCTGGGCGCTGTATAAGTTCGCGGCCGGCATCCGCCGTGATCGGTACCTCGAAGACACGCCGCTGGTCAAGATCCGCTCGGCGGCTCAGGGTTACGTCAAGGTCTTCGGGAGCGCCAAGGCGCCCCCGGGCGATGCCACGGTGGCACCCTTGAGTTCGCGGCCCTGCGTCTGGTGGAGCTACAAGGTCGAAGAGAAACAGCGCAACGGAAAAGGAGAGACGACGTGGCGCTCGATTGACAGCGCCAGCAGCATCGTTCCCTTTGTCCTGGCGGATGCCGACGGCGAGTGCCTGGTGGGGCCTGTCAATGCCGAAATCACGCCGACCAAGCACGATGTCTGGTACGGCGACTCCCCCTCGCCTCCCCGGCTGCCGAGCGATCCCCATGGATTCATGGAGAGTCACGCCTATCGATACACCGAGCGGATGCTCTGCGCCGGCGATCAACTGTCGGTGGCCGGCGAACTGCGTTCCAATTCAGACATCGAGACCGCCGATGCCGCGGGCGCTGCGCTGTTGCGCCGGTGGAAATCGGACCAGCCGGCGTTGCTCAAGCGCTTCGACCAAAATCACGACGGCAAGATCGATGCAGCGGAGTGGGAGGAAGCGCGCCGCGAAGCCGCAGCCGAGTCCCAGACGCATGCGTTGCAGTCGTCCATCGTTCGCACCAGCTGTATCGGCGACACCACGCACGGCGAACCCTTCCTGATCGCCCCGATGGACTCGAAGCATCTGGTGAGGCGCGAGCAGCTGTTTGCCGCGATGTTCTTGGCGATCGGCGTCCTCAGCGCCGGCTTCAGCGCGTGGGCGGCCGAGCAGGCGCGCGCGCTGGCGTCGCTCTAGCGCGCACTATTCATGAACGATCATTTTTTTCGTGCACGAGTATCTTTCCAGCACCGATTCATCGTCTACTCGATCTTTGCGACGCGTCCTTGGGTCGGATATTTTTGAAATTGCAGCGCGTCGTGCCCGGGAACCACGCGCTCGACGGAGCCGGCGAGCTCGATCATGCGCTCCTGCGCCTTGATGTTCGCCGGGTGGTCCGCATTGCTGAACGTCGCGCTCGCCTTGTGCTCGCTCAAATTGCGGTAAAAATACACGTTGTCTGACGCGAGCACATAGGGCAGTTTGCCGTCTACGCGCAGATATTGGGACGCGAAGGTGTGCCGGGACCCGGTGTAGGCGTGAACTCCCGGGATGATCTCCACATTATCGCCGTCCACCAAGCGCAGCCGTCCTTCGGTGTTGAGCGTGACCAACTGCTGCACATCATCGGGATCGACGCCGCCATGTTGGCCGCCGGCCTGCCAGGCGTCTCCGGTGTAGTAGCGGAACTCCTCCTTCTGAATCCACACGACGGCCTTGGGAAACAGGTCGATGCCGCCCATGTGATCCCAGTGCGCATGGCTGATGACGATATCGGTGATGTCTTCCGGTTTCACGCCCGCCTGGCTCACCGCCTCATCGGGCCGCAGGTAATCCGTGACGGCCCATTGCTTGAACCAGCGCTCGCGGTGAAAGCCGCTGTCAAAGAGGATATTGCGGCCGCCGCCGCGAATCAGCCAGACCACGAAGTCGACGTCGACTTTTTCGTCTTTTGGACCGCCCACCACCAAGGCGCCGACGGGAATTCCGGGAGAAACGCCGTAGCGTATGGCTTCGATCGAATACCCGGGCGGCGCGCCGGCCCCCATCAGCACGAGGGCGCACGTGGCCAGCATGATTCCAAGGCCGGCGGCGCGCGGCAGCCGCACTATTTCTTCGCCTTCAGGTAAGCCTTGGTCTCATTGCCGACGACAGCAATCAAGTTTCCCATCGTGAGGTTGGCATCGATCAAATGCAGACCCCAGTCCTGCAGAACCTGCCCGTTCACGACCACGTCACCGGAAATGTCATTGGTGCGCGCACCGTTCGCGGCCGGATGAACCGTCACGGCGAGATAGGAACCGTGTTCATCCGTTACGCAGGCCGCGCTCAACAAGCCGGGTACCTTGACGAACGAGGTGTTGATGGGCTTGGCCGGCTGAGTCCAGTCGAACGGTTCTCGGGGGCCGTCGGAACCGGTGGAAATCCGGCCCGCGGACAGATAGGCATCGAGCATCCCGGAACCGCCGCGAAGGGCGGCCGGATTGGCGCAAACCGCCTGCATGCCTTCGGGGGCTTTGCCAAAACGCGTGTTGGCCGGCGGCGGCACATTGGCGCGGAAGTCGGCGAATGCGATGACGCAGCCGGTCTGACCATTCGAACGGCAGACAGGAATATGCTGAAATGCGCCGCCCACATCGGCGCCGTTCGGCACCGGCAGGCTGGTTCCCATCAAAATCGCGGAAATCAACCTGCCCTGTACCGGCTTGCCGTCGATTTCTTCCTTGATCAACCGCGTCAGGACGCCGGATCCCTGGCTATGTCCGACGAGCACGACGCCGCGGCCCATGTTGTCGTGCGCGAGATAGTAGTTCCATGCCGCGAGAACATCGCGGTACGCCAATTCGCGATCCATCGGCAGGGGCTTGCCGGCGATGAACGCGCGCAGTGCGGTCAGCGTAACTTGACGGTACATCGGCGCGAACAGACGGCACTTGGACGCAAAGCGCGCAAATTGCGCGTCCACCACCAACTTTTCCGCGCCGGTGATGGTCAGGTCGGAATTGCCGCCCGGTTCGTTGGACACCGTGGGATAGACGTAAAAACAATCGATGGGGGGATGCTTCGCCGGATGAAAAGTCTCGCGCGTCAAGGAACCGTCCACGGCAACGATCGTCGCATCCTGAGAAACCGTGCAGGCATCTTGGCGGCCGGGCCGGCACAGCCACACGGACGTATCGGCATAATCGGCGGCGGGAGCCGCAGGCACTGCGGCCGCCGGCGTCTCGGCGCGGCTGGAATTGAGCGCCGCAATACCGAAGGAAAGAATCGCGGCCATTGCGAATATCGATTTCATCATGCCCCCGCTCGTTGGTTGTTCGGACGTCATTGTTGTTCGGACACTGTTAGTGTTCGGACATTATACTAGGGAAACCCGCGACAAGGAGCACGTACCGATTGAAGCCCGTGGCAGGAACGATTCTCGCGCCATGCCTGCTGGCCCTCATCGGCTGCACGCCGCCGACACCGTATGGTCTCGCCTCGCGGGTTCCGACGAAGCCTTACCTGCAGATGCCAGCGTTGGCGGACGGCCACATCCCCGCACTTCTTTCCCAAACCGGGGTCTTCAGCGACACCGCGAGGCGGATTCCGAATACCGGGCTGATTCCCTACGGACTCATCGCGGCCTTTTGGTCGGACGGCGCCGATAAATCACGCTTGATTGCCTTGCCGAGCGGGAAAATAACTTTTTCTCCCAGCGGTGAATGGCGCTTTCCCCCTGGCACCGTTTTCGTAAAGAATTTTGACCTAGGAGTAGACGCCGCTGACCCGAAAGCCAAACGGAGGCTGGAGACGCGTTTGCTGGTCCGCGATTCAGCCGGCGGCGTTTACGGCGCAGTGTACAAGTGGAGAGCCGATGGCAGCGATGCCGAGTTGCTCGCGGGCAGTCAGACTGAAGCCATCCCGGTGCGGTCAGACCATGGGGAAGTCCATCCGCAAACGTGGTACTACCCGAGCAGACACGATTGCCTGACCTGCCACACGGCAAACGCCGGCGGCGTGCTCGGCGTGAAAACCCGGCAGATGAATCGGGTTTTCACCTATCCTTCAGGGGTTTCCGACAACCAGCTGCGGACCTGGAATCATCTTGGTCTGTTTGCGCCGGCGCTCAAAGACCAGGACTTGCGATCGTTTGCAACGCTCGCTGCCGCCGATGACATCTCGCGGACGCTGGAAGACAGGGCTCGATCATATCTCGACGCAAACTGCTCGCAGTGTCATCGTCCCGGCGGCACGGTGGCAAATTTCGACGCACGCTATGACACACCGCTTGCCGACCAAGCCCTCATCGACGGACCGGTATTGATCGATCAAGGTATCGACCGCCCACGAATCATCTCACCGCATGACATTTGGCGTTCGATCGCATACATGCGGGTAAACACCCTCGGTGATATCCAAATGCCGCCGCTGGCGCGCGAAACCATCGATCGAAATGGCGTGAACCTCCTGAACGAATGGATCAACGGCATGCCCGGGCGACCGGTGCTGCCGCCCCCGGCAATGTCGCCGCAGGGAGGAACCTTCCGCGCACCCGTCGAGATTTCATTGACGGTGAGCGAACCGGGGACCGAGATACGCTATACCCTGGACGGCACCGTACCGGGCACGTCGGATTTGCGCTATGAAAAGCCGATCAGGCTGACCCACCCAACGGTGTTGCGCGCACGAGCCTTCAAGGAAGGATTCACCCGAAGCATCACGGAGCAGCAGGTATTCATCGTCGGGAAGTAACGGCTATGCCCCATGGGCTCGAGCCCGCCTTGATGCGGTTCACTTCCTTGTTCGTCTTCAGATCGACGACGGACACATCGTTGGAAGGCCCATTTGCGCTGAAAAGGAATTTTCCGTCGGGCGATATCCCCAGTCCCCACGGACGCGTTCCCACCTTGATGGTGTCCAGCAATTCATAGCTGTGAGCATCGAAAACGGAAATCGTGCCCGCGCGCCCATTGCTGACATACAGTCTGGTTTCATCGGGTGACAATTTCACCCGCATCGGGCGGGAACCGGCCGGCAAGGCGATGGTCTTCATCACCTTCGCATTGACCGCGTCGATGACATTCAGCTCACCCACCGATTCCGATGGGATGAATCCGATTGCGCCGGAGGACAGAAACGCCACGCTGCGAGGTCGACCGTTCACTTTGAAATGCGTCACCGCTGAATAGGATGCGGTGTCAACGACATAGATGTCGCCGCCGGCTTCGCAGGTGACGTAAAACCGCCGGCCGTCGGGCGTGGTGGTCACGCCTTCCGGCTCCCGCCCAACGGGGATGATGTGCTCGAGCTTCGCCGCGGCAATGTTGATGACACTCGCGGTCTTGGTATCCTCGTTGGAAATATAGATGCGGCGTCCATCCTTGCTCAGCGCAAATTCTTCCGGATCCGATCCGGCGTTGAGCTTGCCGGTCAGCTTCTTGGTTGCGACATTCAGTACACCGATGCCATCCGCGGCTTTATCCGCATTCGCGTCATCATCAGCGCCCTTTTTCTTTTCGAATACCGGATTGCCGTTCGCGTCGATCTGAGGCGGCGCTTCAATCGGTGTGCCGCTCAACGCCACGTAGACGGTTTTGCCATCGGGACTCACGTGAATGCCGCGCGGCCGCCTACCCACCGGAATGGTCGCGGCAACGCTGAAGTCGCCGCCGTTGATGACGGTCACGTCCCCTGACCTTTCATTGGTCACGTAGACCTGGTAGTTCGCGGCCTGAACCTGCATGGCCGTCCCGGCAATCAGCGCTCCGATGAGCGGCGCTTGGCGGTACGCAAATTTCAGGCGCAATTCTTGATCCATTCTCGGGTCCTGATGATCATTTTCGATGGTGGCCGACTCGCGGCGCGAAGCGGCGCTGGATCTCCCCGACGAAGCCACGCCTGAAGAGCAACACGCACACGACGAAGATGGCGCCGATGATCACGGAGACCCATGAGCCCACCAGGTCGGAAAGGTACTCCTCCAGCGTGACCACGACATTGGCGCCCACTACCGGCCCCAAAAAAGTACCGCTGCCCCCGAGCAGAGTCATCAGAATGACCTCTCCGGAATTTCCCTGGCTCACGTCCGAGAGCGTGGCGAAACCCAGCACCAATGCTTTGAGAGAGCCGGCCAATCCAGCCAGGCTCGCCGAGAGCACAAAGGCGGTGAGTTTATAGCGATCGACCTTGTATCCCAACGAGACGGCACGCGGCTCGTTCGCGCGAATGGCTTTGAGCACCTGGCCGAAGGGCGAGTGAACGACGCGGCGGATGAAAAAGAACACCCCGACAAACACGGCGAGCACGAAGTAGTACATGGTCCGATCGTTGCCGAGGCCGAGCAGCCCAAAGACGCTGCCGCGAGGAATGCCCTGCAGGCCGTTCTCGCCCCCCGTGAACCGGGCTTGCAGGCAGACGAAGTACACGACCTGGGCCAGCGCCAGCGTGATCATCGCAAAATATATTCCCTGTCGGCGCACGGCGATCGCACCAATCACCATACCGAGCATCATCGACACCGCGACGCCGCCGAGAATCCCCTCCATGGTTCCCCATCCGTGAACCGTCACGAGCCACCCGGTGATGTAGGCCGAAGCCCCGAAATAGGCTGCGTGGCCAAATGAGAGCATCTTGGTGAAGCCCAGCAATAAATTGAAGGCGCAGGCGAACATCGCAAAGCACAGCAGCTTCATCAGAAATACCGGATAAAGCCCCAGGAATGGCGCGATCATTGCCAGAGCCGCCAGGACGACGTAGACCGCGATTTGGGCGCGCATCTACTGCTCTTTGCCGAACAGACCGGCAGGCCGCCAGATCAGCACCACGGCCATGATGACGAACACGACGATGTTCGAGGCCTCCGGATAGACGACTTTGGTCAGACCTTCGATGAGTCCAAGCGCCAGGCCGCTGACGATGGCGCCGACGATCGATCCCATGCCGCCGATCACCACCACCGCAAACACGACGATCACGAGCGATGAACCCATCAGGGGGCTGACTTGAACCACAGGCGCCGCCAGCACGCCTGCGAGTGCCGCGAGCGCAACGCCCGCACCGTAGGTGCACATCACCATCAGCGGCACGTTGATGCCGAACGCCTGCACCAGTTGCGCGTTCTCGGTCGCCGCCCGCAGCCTCGCGCCCAGGTGAGTGCGCTCGATCAGGAACCAGGTCAGGCCGCACGCCATCACCGACGCCAGCACCACCCACGCGCGGTAGATGGGCAATATCATGAAACCGAGGTTGAAGACTCCTTGCAGGAGCACCGGCACCGGATAGGACTTGCCCGAGGCACCGAACAGGCTGCGCATGATGCCCTCGGCGATCAGCGCAATGCCGAACGTCAAGAGCAGGCCATACACCGGTTCGACTTGATACAGATGCCGCAGCAACAAGCGCTCGATGAGAACGCCCAACAGCCCCACCGCCAGCGGCGCAAGCAGCAGCGCCCACCAGTAATTGATCCCCAGCACCTGCAGGCCGAAGTAGGCCGCAAACGCACCGAGCATGTAGAAGGCCCCATGCGCGAAATTGACGACGCCCAGCAGGCCAAAAATCACCGCCAGTCCAAGGCTCAAGAGTGCGTAGAACGATCCGTTGACCAGTCCGAGCATCAGCTGGCCCAGGATCGCAGGCAACGGCACGCCGAAGACGGTGCTCACGGATCGGATACCATCATTCGCGAAAGACCGGCGTGTGCGGCTGCAACTTGCTTGGTTACTTCTTGACCATGGGACAGGTCTGATCGGGGTGCGAGCCGTCAGCTTCCTCGCCCGTCATGACCTTGATCACCTTGTAGTAGTCCCAGGGATACTTCGATTCCGCGGGTGTCTTGACCTTCATGACGTACATGGCGTGAACCATCAGACCGTCTTCGCGAATGTAGCCGTCTTTGGCAAAGAAGTCGTTGATCTTGGTCTTCTTGAGCTGCGCCATCACCTTGTCCGAATCGGTTGAACCCACCGCCTTGACCGCGTTCAGGTATTGGATGGTTGCGGAATAGAAAGCGGCTTGATCCATGGTCGGCATGCGGTTGACCTTGGCGTAGAAGCGTTTGGCGAAAGCGCGCGTCTGCTCGTTGAGGTCCCAATAGAATCCGGTGGTCAAGTACAAGCCTTGCGCGGTCTGCAGCGTCGCGGCATGGATATCGGTGAGGAAAGCCAGCAGCGCTGCAGGCTTCATGGTCTTGGTAATGCCGAACTCGTTGGCTGCTTTGAGAGAATTTGAAAAATCAGTGCCGGCATTCGCGAGCCCCAGCACCTGCGCGCCCGAGGCTTGAGCCTGCAACAGGAACGAGGAGTAATCGGTCGTGCCCAGCGGCGCACGCACGGCACCCAGCACCTTGCCGCCGTTGGCCAGCACCACCTTGGTCGCCGCGTCTTGCAGCTGTGTACCGAAGGCATAGTCGGCGGTAATGAAGAACCAGGTCTTGCCGCCCTCCTTCGTGATGGCGCCTGCCGTGCCGTTGCCCAGCGCCGTGGTGTCGTAGGCGTAGTGCACGGTGTAAGGCGTGCAGTCCAAGCCGGTCAGGGAGGCGCCGGCCGCACCGATGGCGATGAAGGGCACCTTTTTCGCCGCCGCCACCTTGGACATGGCAATACTGACGCCCGTGTTGGATCCGCCGAGCACCATGGTCAAGCCGCTCTGGTCCGCCCACTCGCGGAACTTCGAGGCCCCGATGTCCGGCTTGTTCTGGTGATCGACGCTGAGCACGGTGATTTTCTTGCCGAGCACGGTGCCGCCGAAATCGCTGATGGCCATATTGATGACTTCGATGCCGGCCTGACCGAGGACATCCGCATACACGCCCGACATGTCGTCGATATCGCCGATCACCACCTGATCGGCGGCAGCGCCCGCCGGCGAGGATATGTACAACCCAAGCAGCGCCCCCAGTGCCACGAATTTTGATTTGCGCGTCATACGTTATCCTTGTTCAAATGTTGGTTCAAACGCCTAAAAATTCCTGCAGCAATCCCGTCTGCGAGGCGAGTTCGGCCTGTCCGAACTGCTTGACGATCTTGCCATGCTCCATCACATAGAACCGATCGGCCAGCGGCGCCGCGAATCGGAAATTCTGCTCGACCAGCACCACGGTAATGCCTTTCTGCCTCAAGGTGCGGATTACCTCACCCAGCTTCTGCACGATGACCGGCGCCAGGCCTTCGGAAATCTCATCCAACAGCAGCAAGCGGGCACCGCTGCGCAAGATACGCGCCACCGCCAGCATCTGCTGTTCTCCGCCGGAAAGGCGTGTGCCGGGACTGGAAGCGCGCTCGAGCAGGTTCGGAAAAATATCGTAAATCTCTGAGAGCTGCATCCCCCGCGCAGCCTTCAGCCGCGGCGGCAACAACAGGTTCTCTTCGGTCGACAATCCCGCAAAGATGCCCCGTTCCTCGGGGCAATAGCCCACACCTAAGCGCGCGATTTTATGCGGCGCCAGCCCCACCGCCTCGATCCCGTTGATCAGCACCGAGCCGGTACGTGATCCGACCAGCCCCATGATTGCGCGCAGCGTGGTGGTTCGTCCGGCGCCGTTGCGGCCCAACAGCGTCACGACCTCGCCCTCGTTCACCGCGAATTGCACGCCGTGAAGGATGTGTGATTCGCCGTACCACGCCTCGAGATCGGTGATTTTCAGCATCTCGCCGCCCATCAGACCGCTCCGGACAGGCCGCCGCTGGAGGCGCCCATGTATGCCTCGACCACCTGAGGGTTCTTGGAGACCTCGGCATAGGGACCTGCGGCGATCACGCGGCCCCGCTGCAGAACGGAAATGGTATCGGCGATCGACGCAACGACACTCATGTTGTGTTCGACCATGAGCACCGTGCGGTTGGCGGAGACCTGTTTGATCAGCTGTGTGACATGCGAAACATCCTCGTGGCCCATGCCTTGGGTGGGTTCATCGAGGAGCATCAATTCCGGCTCGAGCGCCAGCGTGGTGGCCAGTTCCAGAGCGCGCTTGCGCCCGTAGGGAAGATCGGCCGCGAGGGTACGCGCCCAAGATTCAAGATGAACTTCCGCCAGCAATTGCATCGCCCGGCCATCGAGGTTTTTGAGGCTTTTTTCCGAACGCCAGAAATAAAATGAGGTGCCGAGCTTGCGTTGCAGAGCCACCCGTACATTCTCCAGCACCGACAGGTGGGGGAACACCGCGCAGATCTGAAAGGATCGAACGATGCCGTGGCGCGCGATATCGGCCGGCTTTTCCCGGGTGATGTTCCGGCCGCGATAAAAAATGGTGCCCGAGGTCGGCTGCAGAAACTTGGTGAGCAGATTGAAAAACGTCGTCTTCCCGGCGCCATTGGGGCCGATCAGCGCATGGATTTCCCGCTGCCGAACGCGCACCGAAACGCCATCCACCGCAACGAACCCATTGAACTCTTTGACCAGACCATGCGTCTCAAGAATGACATCCTCTGCCAACGCCATTGCGCCCCGCCCCCGTTATATACCATCGACGGTAAACTGTTTTGAGCGCAAAGTCTAAGTGGTTTCGAACCCCTTGGTTTCGCACTCCCTCGCGCCCAAACCGTTGCATCGAGAACCGACCGAATCCGCACTCCTGGTCCTTGATGCCGAACTCGAAGCGGCTCGATGGCTGCGGGTTGCCGGACAAGGCCAGCGGCAACTCGAGGCGGCTCGATGGCTGCGGGTTGCCGGACAAGGCCAGCGGCAACTCGAGGCGGCTCGATCGCTGGGGGTTGCCGGACAAGGCCTGCCGCGCGTTACGGGGGATGCAGCCGTGCGTGTAGACTATGCCGCACCTAAAAAGGAGGGATCATGTTGCGAAGTACAGCGGCGATAGCGTTTGTCATCGTATTGGCAGCCATACCGGCGGCATCGGTGCCGGCAGCCGGCGAGACCGCGGCGACGCAGGCAGACCCGATCAAAGCTCTCGTTGAACGCCTCGACCTGCAGCGCTACAAGGCGACCATCAAGGGTCTCACGCAATTCGGCGACCGGCGCCAGGGAACGGACCGAAATCGCGCCGCAGTGGATTGGATCGAGGCGCAGTTGAAGAGCTATGGTTGTTCCAACATCGCACGCATCAAGTACACCTATTCCCCCAGCGAGGCGAGGCGTCCGAGCGGGCCGCCCATCGCACGAAACGCAGATGCCGCAGTCGGCGGCGGACGCTACCGCGGCACACGGACCCATACCGGAGTCAATGTCGATCCCATGCTGCAGACGGATCCGAAGCTGCGTGCGCTGAATTCCCAACCCACCGAGCCCGGTGCGCGCGAAGAAGTCTATTGCACGAAGATCGGGACAACGCACCCGGATGAAATGTACATCGTCGGTGCCCATATGGATGGCCACGGTTGGGGAGAGGCGGCCAACGACGACGGCTCGGGAACGGCATTGGTCATGGAGTTGGCACGCATCATGTCCGCGCACGACGTCAAGACCGAGCGGTCGATTCGATTCGCGCTTTGGAACAATGAAGAAACCGGGCTCAATGGCGCCCGGGCGTACGTTGATCAGCGCGCCGCGCTTCAGGGCAGGGAAGAACCGGCGGGTTCCGGGCGCTACCCGGAACCCCGGTGGCTGGGCATGATTCAGCACGACATGATGCTGTTCGATCACGGCATGCCCCGCGCCGACGGCAGCATACCTCCGGAGCAGCGGCCGGAAGCGGATGTCAACATCGAATTTCAGTCGCTCGCCAAGGCGGCGGACGGTGCGCAGAAATTGGCTTGGGCCCTTTACACCGCAAATGAAGCCTATGCCGCTGACTATCCGGCGGCGGTGGGCCCGCACATGACGAACACCGACAGCACGCCTTTCATGGATCTGGTGCCCGCCATCAGCGTGCGCGAGAACGAACGTGGACGGGAGATCGGCGCCGGATGGGACCCGCAATGGCACCAGCCCTCCGATGTATACGCAACATACAACGATGCCGATTTTCGTCTCGGCTTGAACGCCGCGCAAACGACATTGGGGGCCGTCGGCAGGCTGGCCGGCGCAACCCTGGCCCGCTAAGAACACCGAACGTCGAGAACACCATGTCGAACCCGCATCACGCCGCCGGCATATCCAACGGCGAGTCTGCGGGATCGGTGTATGCAGATCTCGGCGCCCGGTAGAATCGCCGTCGCCCACGCAACCTTGTCACTTTCATGGAGAGGAGAACTTCGATGCGTTTTCAAATTCTGACTCTTGCGCTTGCCGCAACCGGCTTTTGCACCAGCATTTCCGGCGAGGCACAGACGCCCGCGCCCGCGAATCCCCTTGATACCGTTCCCGACAGCATGCCCTTCGATGTCCCTTATGGGGCTCCGATCTCGCTCGATCGGGCGGAGAGTGCCATCGCGGCGGCGGTAAGCGAGGCGAAGAAGCATCATTGGAAACTCAACGTCGCCGTGGTGGACTCAGGAACCAATCTGGTCGCCTTCCAACGCATGGACGGTGCGCAACTGGCATCGATCGCCATTTCAGAGCATAAGGCGCGCACGGCCGTCAGCTTTAGGCGCGAGACCCATGTCTTTGAGGATGCCATCCAGCTGAAACAGAATTACTACGCCCTCACGCTCGACGGCGTGATTGCCTCGCGCGGCGGGATCCCTCTGATCGAAGGAGGAAAAATCATCGGCGCGATCGGCTGCTCGGGCGGCACCGGCTCGCAAGACGAAGTGGTGTGCAAGGCCGGCGCAGCCACGATCAAGTAGACCGCCCGCCAGTGATCGATCCGACGTTTTTTCGATAAATATGATTACTGGGTCCTGCCAACCGCGCAGTTATTTCCATTCGACGCTCAGTCACCCCGATTCCGGGGTTGAACTGCCGACAATTGCACCCATATCAGCTGCCTGGCCCTAAGCCACTCCCAGGCTACGGCATTTTGAGGTTTACGGGAGTTTGAACATGCTTGGATCTATTGCCCGCTGGGCGCACAACGTTTTGATTGCCACGATGGCTTTGCTGACGATCGCAATGGTTGTCTCTCTGGTCGGGTGAGTGTGGGCGGCAAACGCCGGCCTCACAGTACCCAAATTTCAAGATTGCCGGCCTACCGCCCTATGGCTTCTTACGGGCTTCGGCGTCGATTGCCCTCGCGATCTTTACCGCGGTTTCAGCGATGTCCGTTATCCGGGTTGCCACCAGCCCGCTGAACTTGTCGTAGTGAGCCGCCGCCATGCCACCGGCAATACTGGCCGCGGCCTGAATAAGCTGTTCGTGTTCCATGTTGATCCTCCTCTGATGGTTCGTTCTCGGTTAGAGATGAATCCGAAGGAACACTGTACGCGGAATGACGGGCGAAAGAATGCCGCTTCGACGCCGTCTGAAGCGGATGCGCTACGCGTCAGCCGGGAATCCGCACGGGAAGGTGGCTGAACCCGCGCACGAATGCGGATCGGATGCGCGTCGGCTCGCCCACCACTTCGATCCGCTCAAAGCGGCGCAGAATCTCTTCCCAGAGAATCTTCAACTGCAGCTCGGCAAGCCGGTTGCCGACGCAGCGGTGGATGCCGAAGCCAAACGACAGATGCTGCCGCGGCCGCTCACGATCCACGATGAATCGGTTCGGCTGAGGAATCGCCGATTCATCCCGGTTGCCCGACAGGTACCACATCGCCAGTTTGTCGCCCTTACGAATCTGCTTGCCGCCCAGTTCCGTATCGACCAGCGCGCTTCGCCGCATGTAAGCCAGCGGCGTTTGCCAGCGGATGATTTCGGGCACCAGGCTCTCTACCAGCGCCGGATTGGCGCGCAGCTTGGCCATTTCCTCCGGATTCTCGTGTAAGGCCAGTAATCCGCCGGTCATTGAATTGCGCGTGGTGTCGTTGCCCCCGACGATCAGCAATACCAGGTTTCCCATGTACTCGGCGGGCCCCATGTTCCTGGTCGCAGGCCCGTGGGCCAGCATTGATACGAGGTCGCTACGCGGCGGCGCATTGATGCGCTCGTTCCACAGCCGGGTGAAATACTGCAGCATTTTGTGCAATTCGGCCATGCGTACTTCCGGATCGGGCGCGTCCGGATTGGTCAGCTTGTTGGAAGTGGCCATATCCGACCAGTGCGTCAGCAGGCGGCGGTCTTCCAACGGGAAGTCAAAGAGGGTCGCAAGCATGTAGGTGGTCAGCTCAATCGAGACCTTGTCCACCCAATTGAATGTCTCATTGCGGGGCAGACTGTCGAGTACCTTGCCCGTTCGCTCGCGAATCAGATCCTGCCAGTTATTGAGATTCGCCGTCGCCACGATCGGCCCGACCGCCTTGCGCTGTTCATCGTGCCTGGGAGGATCCATCGCGATGAACATCGGCAGCTTCTGTTCATCACCTGGCGGGAAGTCCATCAGGGTGATGCCGCCTTCCGACGAGTAGATGCCGTGGCTGGTATCCACCTGCATGATGTCCCGATAGCGTGTCACCGACCAATAAGTATCGATACCCGGTATGGGGCTGTGAGAACGATGGACCGGATCTTCACGGCGCAGCCGCTCGAAGACATACCCTACGGTATCGTCGACGAAGCCCTGCGGATCAGCCGGATTGAGCTCTTCCAGCGGCAATACGGCGGCACGCAACTGTGCGGCAGAGCGAATGGCCGCTACCTCAACAGACTCCATGGAATTCACAATGCACCTCCCAGGCCGTGCGGCGGGCTCAATGCTGCGCTTCAGGTGTGCTGACGACAAGGCCGTCCAGAGCCTCCGTCAGGGTGATCTGGCACGCGAGCCGAGAGTTGCCGCGCAGCTCGTCGACGGCGTTGAGCATCTCCTCTTCGGTTTCGTTGCGCGCGCCTACCCGAACCGTCCACTGCGGATCGACGTAGACATGGCAGGTGGCGCAGGCACAATTGCCGCCGCAATCTCCGTCAATGCCTGGCACCCGGTTGTCGGTGGCAGCACGCATCAGCGTCGTGCCAACAGGCACCTTGACGGTGCTGGCCTTCCCGGTAAAACTGACAAAAGTTACTTCTATCATGACAACTCTGATTTCCTCTACCGACGCCGGCGGTGTCAAGGTCGAGCGCGCTTCGCCTGAGATTGGCAGGCCCGGCAGTATTGGACTGACGGAGATCCCGGATCTCCTGCGCACGCGCCGGTAAGCCGAGATCTTTGGCCGAATAGATGGTCTGTTTCCGGCTTTTCACATCTATCGTGACGCTATCGTCGGGCGTCTTGGCACCCACACTGTCGCTGGCCGGATGATACTCGATGCGCAACTGCGCTGCGGTGGCGATGACGCGCAGGTATCCATAATTCATGTCGTCATAGTTCTCGAATGTCACGGCGTCATCGGTGGCGGTCTTGGCTTGAAACACTTGCGGCGTGCGCAGCGTCATGCCGCCGGCCGCGTGGAGCTTCTGGACGTTGTGGCCGCCATTTCCGCAATTGACGTACGGAATATCGGTGCCGTCGGAGCGATGGCGGGTAAAGCGTTGGTAATTGTGCACGTGGCCGGCGAGCACGGCGTGCGGCCAAATACCGGCCTTGGCGCACACGGCGTCCATTTGTGCGCGCATTTGCACGCTCGAGGCGTGCTGGCCGCCGACCGCATAGGGCGGATGATGATGGGCGAACAGCAGCGCGCCGCCGAAGCCTTCTTGCTTGACCCGTGCGAGTGCGGCTGTCAGATAGTCAATTTGCGCCTTGCCGATGTTGCCATCGGCAATCACGCCGGGGTCCTCGAGCGTGTTGCTGTAGAAGACGAGGATGCGAACGAACGGCGCATCGAAGGTGAAGAACACCCCGGGTTGGATTTGCGCGGTCCGGGAAAGGCCGCCCGCCTCCGGTGTTACGGTGTAGCCATCGGCAGGGTCCGCACAGAAATTCCGCAGGTATGCGGCGAGACTGGTCGCATGCGCGAGCGGCGAAACCATGCCATCGTGGTTTCCGGCAGCAGCAAGCACGGGCGCCGGATAGTTTCGGTACGGCTCATAGAATTGATCATAGTAATATTCGGTCTCGCCGAAGTTGTAGACGACATCACCGAGCAGAAGCGCGAACTGCGGGACTTCTGCGGGTGCAGCTTCCGTGAAGTCTCCGATCATTTTGTCGGTGACTTCGTTTTGCGTAGTGGGCCCGCGCGTGCTCCCGCAATCACCTGTCGAATGAAACACAATCTGACCGTTGCTCTGGATTCGTCCAATGGCGGCAGCATTCCCGCCGAACACCTGCGTAAGGCTCAATTGAGGTTCTGGTGCGCCTCCCCTGGGCAGCGGAAACGGTAGCGGCACGATCTTGTGTTGCGCGTTGAGCTCATCGATCAGCTTGTAGGCGTCGGCGTCCGACGGATGCTTGATCTTGAATGTCGATGGGTCGGGAGTCGGTTCAGGTTGCGCGAAAACGGGAGCCGCCAATGATCGCTTGGTTCGACCGGCGGGTCCGCCAGTCGGTTGTGCCTGAGTCCCGCGCGTCGGTCCTTTCCTACGTTTTGCCATTTCAAACCCCAGGTCATCTGCACACCAAGAATCAGTATACCCACACCTCGAGCCCCATCGCTTTTTGAGCGTGCGTGAGTGCAGGGTGATGGTTGACGGCGCAGATTACATGCGCATTGCGGTGTGATTACCGAGTCAGCTCAAGGTCCATTCAGCAGCACCGCTCGCAGAAAGACGCCGTTACCGTTTTATCCGACTACGAACGGGTTTCAGACTGCCGCCACAGGAAACGCACCTACCCGTTGTGCTCCCTCCCGCCCTTGACCCAGTTATGATCCGTGGGGATCAGCCCAACTTCGACGGAAACGCCTCCATCAGCGGCCTGATGAGATCCAGCGGCAGCGGAAACACGATGATCGAGGATTTGCCGTTGCTGGACATGTCGGCCATCGTCTGCAGGTAGCGCAACTGCAGCGCCTGTGGCTGCTGCGACAGCATCGCGGCGGCATCGCGCAGCTTCTCGGCGGCCTGCATCTCGCCTTCTGCATGGATCACCTTGGCGCGGCGTTCACGCTCGGCCTCGGCCTGCCGTGCGATCGCCCGCACCATGGTTTCATTGAGGTCGACATCCTTGATCTCGACGTTGGCGACCTTGATGCCCCACGGATCGGTCGCCTCGTCCAGGATCGCCTGCAGCGTGCGGTTGATCGATTCGCGCTGCGACAGGATCTCGTCCAGCTCATGCTGCCCGAGCACCGAGCGCAGCCGTGTCTGCGCGAGCTGGCTGGTGGCCTGCAAGAAATTCACCACCTGCAGCACCGATTTGTCCGGTTGCACGACGCGGAAATACACTACCGCGTTGACCCGCACCGACACATTGTCGCGCGAGATCACGTCCTGCGGCGGCACGTCCATCACCGTGATCCGCAGATCCACTCGGATCATCCGCTGCACCACCGGAATCAGCAGCACCAGCCCCGGACCCTTGGTGCCGGTGTAGCGGCCCACCGTCAGCACCACGCCGCGCTGATACTCCGGCAGGACCTTGACCGAGGCAAACAACAGCATTGCACCGAGTACTACCAACACGCCGACAAATGTGAACATGAAAATCTCTCCTGTATCGCCTCTTGAAGCTGTCGAGATCGCCTTGCTTCGCATCCATGGGAACGGGTTCGCCGGCCGCGGCCTCACACCGGTGCAACCCAAAGCAGCAGGCCCTGCCGGCGCACGATACGTGCACGCGCGCCGACCGGCAGCGCGCTCTCGCAGCGTATCCGCCAACGCTCGCCATGCACACTCGCCCAAGCCTCGCCGCCGGCGGCGATCGGCTCCAGCAACTCCGCCGTTTCATTCAGCAGCGCGTCGTCACCGATGAACGGGCGCGCATGGCGCGCGCGCAACACCAGCCGCACGATCAAGGCCAGAAACCCGGCAGCGCACACCGCGATGCCGGCGATGACGCCCAGATTGACGCCGTAGCCCGGCACCCCGGTATTCATCAGCATCACCGAGCCCACGACGAACGCGATCACCCCGCCGACGCCGAGCGCACCGACCGACGCCGTGACTGCCTCGGCCGCCAGCAGGCCGATGCCCAGCGCCATCAGCGCCAGCCCGGCATAGTTCACCGGCAGCAGTTGCAGCGCATACAGGCCGACCAGCAGACAGATGCCGCCGGCGATGCCCGGCAACAGCGCACCGGGATGTGTCGCCTCCAGGAACAAGCCCGACGATGCCGGCCAACAACAACAGATAGGCGATGGTCGGGTTGGTGATGATCGCCAGGAAACGCGAACGTGCATTCGGCGCGTAATCGCGCACCGGTAGCTCCCTTGAGATGCAAGCTCACCGTGCGATCGCCCAGTAGTACCTTGCGGCCATCCGCCCTGGCCAGCAGGTCGGAGATGTCGGTCGCCACGAAATCGATCACGTGCTGCTCGCGCCGCTTCGCCGGCGGTCAACGTGGCCGCTCCACGCACCGCCTGTTCGGCCCACTCGACATTGCGCTCGCGTAGTTGCGCCAGCGAACGGATGTAGGCGATCGAATCGTTCAAAACCTTGTGCGACTCGGCATCGCTCGTTCTCGGCCGGTGGTGCCTGCGCCGGAGGCTTTTCTGCGCTCGCCGGCTGGTCGCCGATTTTCGGGAACGGCATCGGCGTGCCGCCGCCCAGGCTCACCGGCGTGGCCGCACCCACATGCGTGGCCGGCGCCATCGCGGCAATCTGCCCGGCGTACAGGATGTACGTGCCGGCAGAAGCCGCCCGCGCACCGCCGGGCGCCACATAGACCAGCACCGGAACCTTGCAGGCCAGCATACCGGTGATGATTTGCCGCATCGAATCGGCCAGACCGCCCGGGGTATCCAGGCGCAGCACGATCGCCACCGCGCCGTCGGCCACGGCATGTTTCGAGGCGTCGTCGAAATATTCGGCCGCCGCCGGGCCGATCGGACCATCCAGCAGCAGCTGCGCCACCATTCCAGCAGATGCCAGCTGATCGGCGACCGGAGGCGTCTCAGCAGCGCACGTCACACGCGCCGACATCATGCAAAGGGCCACTGCCCAGGATATCCACAGCCAACGCGACATCACGGCGACCTCCGGATTACCTCAGCCAGGAGGATAGAGTACGCTTCCCCGAACCGCACGATCCGGATGATCGCGCGGTGTGGATGTCATACCTTGCGCTCGATCCCTATTTGATGACTTTCGGTCGGATCGGCTTCCAGGGCTTGTTACGGCGCGTCCGATTGCTGCCGTAAAGCACGTTGGAATTTCGCAGTAAATGCGACGAAGAGCTGCAGCCAGGCAATCGTGCGTCTCAGGAATTTAGCGGGTGGCACGGCTTGGCACAGACCAACTACTTATTAATCAATTACTTACATGAGATTTATAGCGGGCGTCTACGCGCAACACGTTCCTGGCGGCATCGGGTATTTCCCCGATAAGGTATTCAGCCCTAACCTTGTACAGTAGGCCAATACCAGCGGGAGCCCGGAAGCTCCTTCAAATAAACGTAGCGCCTTAGGAGCCATCCCATGTCCGGCAAGCGATCCGCAGACCAACTGCAAAGCACCCCTGCGCAATCAACCCAATTATTGCAGGAGCTTGTGGCGCACCTGCGGCAAAATCGCACTCAATTGCGCGAGGAGTGGGCCAACCGCATCGCGGAAGCACGGTTGCTTACGGCCATGACCAAGGACGAACTGTTCGCGGAAGCGACCTCCGTGTACGACAACTACGTCGAAGCTCTCGCGACCGGAACGTTCGAAGCGTTGCAATCGTATGCGCGCAACCTTTCCGAACGCATCATTCCCCGAGGCGTGGAAACCCACGAAGTCGTGGGAATCGTGCTGCTGCTGCGCGACGTATTGGCGCGCTCGCTGTTCGCGAAGTATCAAGGCGATTTCACGATGCTCAATCGCATCCTGGACGCTTATGAGCCGGCGGCCAATCGCATTGCCAACACCGTGGCCGTCGGCTTCGTGCAGGAACGCGAACGCGTCATTCGCCAGCAGCAGGAAGCCATCCGCGAACTTTCCACACCCGTGCTGCAGGTGCGCGAGCGGCTGTTGATATTGCCCATCATCGGCGTCATCGACGCACAGCGGGCGCGTCAGTTGACGGAGCAATTACTGCGCGGCATCCGCACGAATCGAGCCAAGGTTGTGGTCATCGACATCACCGGCGTGGCCGCCATGGATGCGACCGTCGCCAATCACCTGGTACAAACCGTGGAAGCATCGCGGCTGCTGGGTGCCACTGTGATCGTGACGGGCCTGTCTCCCGAGATTGCCCAGACCATCGTCACGATCGGCGTCGATCTCGGCAAAATGAATACGGTCGGCGATTTGCAAGGCGGCATTGAACAAGCCGAGCGCCTGCTGGGCTACAAGGTCGTTCCGGCTGCGGATACCGCGTCCTCATAAGGCAGACGATGGAAGTCCCAATCCTCAAGCAGGGTCGGTTTCTCATAGCGACCATCCAAGCCGCGCTCTCGGATGCGGACCTCGTGCAGTTGCGCAGGGCGTTGATCGACAAAGTCATTCATTTCCGCTCGAATGGCGTGATCGTCGACGTCACTGCGCTGGACGTGATGGATTCTTTCGCGACGCGAACATTGCGCGACATTACCAATGTGATACGTCTGCGCGGCGCAGAGACTGTCATTGTGGGTATCCAGCCCGAAGTGGCGTTTGCCATGGTGCAGCTCGGCTTGACGATGGAAGGCGTGGCCACCGCGCTCGATTTGGAGGAAGGTCTTGCGCACTTGCAACAACGAGCGGCCCGCAGTACCTGAGCGCGCCAATGGTTGTGCTACAAGACATTCTGGTGGGCATCCGCTCCGACGTCGACATCGTGTTGGCGCGGCAGCAAGGAAGGACAATGGCGGCCGGTATCGGTTTCTCAGCGACCGACGCCACCTTGATCGCCACTGCCATCTCGGAGCTGGCCAGAAATATCGTCACGTATGCACAGCACGGTGAGGTGATGATGCGCAGCGAAGAAAACGCCCATACGAGGGGTATCGTGATCATCGCTCGCGACAACGGACCGGGTATTCGAAGTATTCACGACGTGCTGCGCGACGGTTATTCGACGTCCGGCGGACTGGGTCTGGGACTGCCGGGGGTCAGAAGACTGATGGACGAGTTCGTCATCGAATCCGAATTGCGGCGAGGTACGACCGTCACCGTCAAGAAGTGGCTCAGATGAAAGCGGCCGGCCTGGAATGGAGCACAGCCGCCGCCACGATGCCCGGAGAAACGGAATCGGGCGATCGGTATTGGGCCGGTGCCGTTTCGAATGGAATGGTTTTCGCCGTCATAGACGGCTTGGGACACGGACCGGCGGCGGCCGCGGCGGCCGGCATCGCCATCGCGACACTGGACCGGCATATCGGCGCTCCGGTCACGCAGCTGCTGCAACATTGCCACGAGGCGCTGCGCGGATCGCGCGGTGTGACGATGAGTCTCGCGGCATTCAATACCGAGAACGCAATGCTCACCTGGATCGGTGTCGGCAATGTCGAGTGCGCCTTACTGCACCGGGATGCGGGGCTGCCATCCGACAAGTTATTGCTGCGCAACGGCGTGGTCGGCGTTCGCTCGCCCGGTATTCGAGCGGAAGAACTACCGGTCAGGCCCGGGGATATTTTGACGATGGCCACCGACGGAGTGACTGCCGAGTGTGCCCTGTCCGTCTCCATGGAGGGCCGACTCGAGGACATGGCCGATGGGATTCTGGCCCATGGCGGCAAAGGCACCGATGACGCCTTGGTTCTGGTCGCACGGTATCGGGGCGCCCAGCCGTGAAAGAGGACGCCGCCACCGCCTATCCGACCACGCTGCGCAACTATCTGGGTGGTGCGGGCGAATCTGCGCTGCAGCAAGCGTATCAAATCGGCCGCAAGGCGCTGGACGCAGGCACGGGGTTGGTCGCCATTGCGGATATTCACCATTCTTGTCTACGGGAGCTGTTGGCGCATGATGTCGGGATCGACGAGCGTAATCGCATCCTGACGGCTGCCGCGCAATTTTTTGCCGAATGCATCTCGCCTTATGAAATGACGTATGGCGGATTTCGTGAAGCCAATACGGCGCTGCGCCACTTCAACGAGGTGCTGGAACAGGAGGCAAAGCGTATCGCGAACGCGCTTCACGATGAGGCCGGCCAATTGTTGGTTGCGGTGTACATCGCGCTGCAAGACTTATGCAACGAGGTGCCGGCGGTTCAGCCGCAGATTCTCAAGGTGACGCAACTGCTCGATCAGATCGAAGTTCAGCTGCGTCGATTGTCGCACGAGCTCATGCCGGCCTTGCTGAGCGACCTGGGCCTGGTTCCCGCCCTGCGGTACCTCTTCGAGGGCCTCGCACAGCGTGCCCAATTGCAGATAAGCATCGAGGCGGTGACGGAGCAACGATTACCGAGACGGGTCGAAACGACCTTGTACCACGTTGCCAAGGAAGCGTTGCACAATGTGATCAAGCACGCTCGCGCAACCGCGGTCTGGATTCGAATTCACCGAAACAGCCGCTTCGATTTGCTTGTTCCATACGCGACAATGGCACCGGCTTCGACCCAGCGTCGATTGCGGTTCGCCAAGGCGAACAAGGCTTCGGTTTGATCGGCATGCGCGAGCGCCTGAGCGTCGTCGGCGGGTCCATGCAGATAAACTCGGGCGGCCACGGCACGGAGTTGGTAATATACGATCCCGGTGGAGAACTAAGGATGCCGATTCGAGTAATTCTCGCGGACGATCATCTCATCGTCCGGCAGGGATTGAGGCTCGTGCTGGAGAAGGAGCATATCGAGGTATTGGGCGAGGCCTCCGATGGACTCGAGGCGATTCGCATGATTCAGGAGCTATCGCCGGAAATTGCCGTGCTCGATCTGGATATGCCCGGCCTCGACGGGTTGAGCGTATTGCGCGAAGCGGCGCGGGTAAGTCCCAAGACACGCACGATCATCCTGACCCGTCATATGGAAGAGCCTTATGCGGTTGAGGCATTGCGCATCGGCGCGCGCGCTTATGTGCTCAAAACACAGGCGAGCACGGATTTGGTGGCCGCAATACGGCATGTGGATCGCGGCGAGGTGTACTTGAGTCCCAAGATCTCCAACGCGGTGGTCCGTGCGTTCCTTACCAACCCCGACGCGCCCAACGGAAAACTGAGTCTGCGTGAACGACAAGTCTTGCAACTGGTGGGCGAAGGGCATTCGACCAAAAAGATCGCGGCGTTGCTGGGTATCAGCACGAAGACGGCGGACACGCACCGCACCAAGGTAATGGAAAAACTCGATATTCATCAGACCGCCGGACTGGTCCGCTATGCGATCCGAAATGGCCTGATAGAGCCATAATCGGGCTCGGCTTCAGACCCTGATTGATCGCCTTCCCCCTTGGCACCCAGTCTTTCCCATTGGGTCCATCCATAATTCACCCGATTGTGCTCGTCGCTGCGCGGTCTATGCTGGATGCACGGTCAATCACCCAAAAAGAGGCGAAACGAGGCTATGAAACGGACCTTGCTCAAGGCGCTGGTAATGTTGGAGAGATGGGAAAATTCCTGGTTTCTGAACGGAGGATTTCATGAATCGATCGACGGTCAGCTGATGGATGTGAAAGCCTTGCGGGTAAATATGCAGGACTTTGACGACACGCTGCGCATGGTCGTGAAGCAAGCACCCGATGTGTTGTTGCTGGAATCCACATTGACGCCGCACTTTGTTTCGAGGATGGCCATCCAAGTGCGTAACAAATTGCCGAACTTGCCGATTTTGTTGCTCCCCGACATTCACACAGCTGTGGAGCAGCTCGAAGGTCCGCCGGAAGTAGAGGGAAAGCAATCGCGTCTCAGCGCCGCCGCTGCCAACGACCCGCACCCGGCCGACACCATTGCGCGAACCCTGCGTTACACCCATGGTCGTCTTGGGTTGCAGCGCACGCTGCTGCAAATGGCCTTGAGGGACGATCTGACCGGCTTGCATAACCGCCGCGGATTCATGGCACTGGCGACCCAGACCCTGAGATGGGCGCGCGACACGAGGCAGAACATGCTGATGTTTTTCGCCGATTTGGACGGCCTGAAATGGATCAACGACAACTACGGTCACGGTGAGGGTGATCGAGCGATATCGCTCGCCGCCGCGTGCATCGATCGGACCTTTCGTAGATTCGACGTGACGGGGCGTTTGAGCGGCGATGAATTTGTGGCGTTGATCCAGGAGGAACCCGGACGTAGCGCGGAAGCGATCTGTCAGCGTCTGCACTCGAATCTGGCCGATTGCAGCGGCGCGGAAACCCGCTACAAATTGTCCTTGAGCGTCGGCGTGGCGCATTTCGATCCCGACAAGCCCACGACGCTGCAAGACCTCATGAGGCAGGCTGATACCGCGTTGTATGAGCGTAAATGCAAGAATCGGACCTCCGTTTCCAATGATGTTACGGCTGCCGATTCGGAAGCGCCGGCGCGCGCGGGCGGCGCCAAGCGGCAGACTTTCGGTGAATCAACCGCCGCGTCAAATGGTCGCTGGCCGATGGCGCAGCTCGAACTTGACGCATCCGGCAATTCCGTATTGTAAAGCCTGGATCTCTGATTGAGACGACGATGCCAAGGGGGTGAATGCGATGCAGACTGGGCGAGCGGAGCCACGGACGGCCACCAATGCCGTGGCGAATATTGAAGCAGCAGATGAGCCATCGAACAATGAGACGGTGGTTTTCGCGAACATCAGCGAGCGCGGAGCGCGCCTCATTGCCGGCCGCCATTGGGACGCGGGCAAGAAGGTCATTGTCAGCGATTCGCTGGTGAATTTTCGAACCGAGGCCGAAGTGGTCTATTGTGTGCCGCACACTTCGCGTCAATTCGCCGTCGGCTTGCGATTCAGCACGCCTCATGCCCTCGCGGCGCATCTCAGCGACCTACGGACGTGACTCCCCTAATCCTCGGCTCTACCTGGCAGCCGTTGGCTTCCGCAATTTAATTGTCCTGCTCTCCGATGCCGATAGGGTGTTTACCCGACTGTGTCGGACGGGTGTTTACCCGATACATTTCTTTTGCGAGACGTGGCATTTTTACGACACAAGTATCGAGGGCGCAAAAAAAGAAACACCATGGGCAGAGCTCGAAGATCCACTTCAGACTCACCCTCGGCATTGCTGATCGGTCCGTACGATCCGCACTGCGGCGAATACACCTTTCTTGCCCCTCCCCTGGGTGTCTGGCGGCTCGCGGGCGTGCTCGAATCGGCCGGCGTCGATGCCAAAGTCTTCGATCCGAACTGCTGTCGCGAGCCGCCGCAACGGGCGCTCGAGCGCGAGCTGCTGAGCGGCGCATGGGACATCGTCGGCGTCTCTACCACGGGGATGACGTTGCGATTCGATTTGGAACTTGCGCACATCGTGCGCCGGGTGACGCCGGAGGCGTTCATTGTCGCGGGCGGCATGGAGGCGACATTTCGTCCGGAGCTGATGTTCGAGCTCGGCCCGTTCGACTTGATTGTGCTCGGTGAAGGCGAACGGCCGCTGCTTGATCTGGTGGCGCGCCGGCGTGCGGGGCAACCGCTGGGCGGCATTGCCGGAACGGCCGAACGCAACAAGGACGGCAAAATCATTCGGATACCGCAGCGTGCCCTGAGCCGGGACGAGCTGCGCGATGCCATCTACAGCACACCCTACGACAAGATGCCGTATTCAGCCTATTGGGAGCGCCTGGAATCGGCTTATCGGATTGGGGCGCTGCCGAGCAAAGCCGCGCGGGAAGCGCACCTTGCCGAAATTCGCTCGGTGCGGCTGATCACGCTCAACTACTGCCCGATGGGCTGCACCTTCTGTTCCGCCACCAATTTTCTGCATGAGGCTCAAGGAGGTGTCGCATCCGTTGCGCGCCTCGACGCGGACGAATGTCTGACCATGATCGAGCGCATCGTCGCGGCGCATCCGCGCGTGCGCACGATCATATTTCAGGACGATATTTTCGTTTTCACGCGGGACCGCCGAATCCTGCCGCTGTGCGAGGGAATCATTGCCGCGAAACACAGCGGACGGATTCCGGCGGATCTGCAATTCATCAGCACGAATCGCATCGATGCCATGTCCGCCGAGCGGCTGACGGCCATGAGTCGGGCGGGGTTTCGCGTGTTGGGCTTCGGCATCGAGAGCTTTTCGAGGAATGTGCTCGGAGAGTTCAACAAGGCGCAGATCCATCGTCATATCGAGCCGATGCTCTCCGCGGCCCTGGCGAGCGGGGTGACTCCGTTCCTCGATCTCATCTTAAGTTCGCCGCACGCCGCTCTGGAAGATGTCGGGCACACGCTGCGTGAGGCGTATCGCTGGCTGCGTGCGGGATGCGAGATCGGAATGTATCCGTATGTGATTCCGTTTTCGGGATCGGCGTTTGCGCGGGATCCGAAGTCTTTTGCCGCAAACGTACTACGCCGATCAGCGTGTGGCGGGAACCGACATCGCATTTCAACAGCCGGTGAAAATCCTGCCGATCGATCCCGTCGTCACCGGGGCGATACTGCGCATCGAAAGCAGCTTCGAAGCCATGCTCGGCGAGATCGAGCAGCAAACCGCGCATCTGCCGTCGCGCTGTGCGCTCGCTGCTGTGGATTTTGAGTTCTCTGCCCATCATGGCGGAGCGCGGTCAGTACATTGCCGATGAGAGTGAGGTCTGGTCGGAATTGTACGCCCGACTTCCTACGCTCCGGCCGGCGGCGGCGTCAATTGCCGCCGCGACGGCATGAAACCCCTCCGGGCATGGTCGCTGCTCGCGCCGCTCGCGGTATGCCTGCTGCTGGCGGGATGGATCGTGTTGTCCGTGGCCAATGTTCGGGGCGCCGGATTCTCGATCTTCGTGCTCGCTGTCGCCAATCTCATCGTGTTCACGGACGCGATCGATTTCGCGCTGCGCCTGTACATGCGGCGTCGTCACACGATCGGCGCCGGCGGTATCTCTGATGTTGGCAGACAGACCGGCAGAATCTCGATCAATCTCGCCGCCATTCTGCCGCCCGACGCAAGGCGCCTCGTCCCGGCGGCGCCATTTGCCATCATCGCGTCCATATTCAATCTGGAGGACCGGCTCGAAGAGTTCATGGAGGTGTTCGGACCCTACCGCCACCGGGTGTGGCTCCTCAGCGACGGGTCGACGGACAATACCGTGCTGCTGCTGCGCCAGGCTGGATGGCGATGTTTCGACGACGGCGTGAACCGGCGTAAACCCGGCGCCTTGCGCCGCTTGCTCGAGCTGCTGCCGAAGCATATCGAAACCGTCATGGTGATCGATCCGGACATCCGCATACGCGGACTTGACGAGGGCAGCACCATCGATCTGGATCAGTTTGTCAGCGACTTCCAGCGATCCGGCGCAGCCGCCGCCTGCCCGAGGATCATGATCGAGCCCGACGGATTTCTGGCGCGATTCCAGGCCTTCGAGTACGCGCTGGCGTGCGGCGTCGGGCGTGAGAGCCTCGCGGACTTCAGCGTCACATCCGGCGTGTCTTTTTATCGACGCAGCGCGTTGGCACGTGCGCTCGACGAACACTCGCTCTCCGTCTACGCCGAGGATTTCGAGAACGCCTTGATTCTGCTCAACCATGGTGAGCGCATCTATTACGACGGACGCCTGGTGGTGAGCACGGAGGGTCAGCGTTCCCTGCGGCGCTGGTTCTCGCAGCGCGTCGGCTGGTACCACGGCCTCATCAAGGTCTACATCGAACGCTTCTCCGAAGTGCTGCGAATCAGCCGCCGCTCGCCCTTCGCCGCCTATAATTACCTCATCTATATCGGCGGTATGGGGCTGGCGATTCATCTGGTCAAGATCGTCAGCGCAGCACTCCTGCTGCTGAGTTTTTTGGGAGGGCTCGACGTGTTGCTGCTCGATAATTTCGTGCCGCACGGGACCCTCGGCAATCCCGGATACTTCATGGCCGCGATCACCGGCTATCTCGCGCTCGGAGTGATCGCGCTGTTTACCTGTGTGCCGGAAGCGGAACGAGCCTATATGGCGCCCATCGTTCCGTTGTACGTGTGTTACACGATCACCCATATCGTGCCGATAACGGTGGGCTTCGGCAATTACTTTGCGCTCCGGCTGTTTCGACGACGCATCTATCAGGATCACTACGAAACCTCCGCGGATCCGAATGTCGCGCGGCAAAAGTGAGGATGAATGACGGTCCGAGGAATTCCCGCTCCAGGTCTGTATACGCCCCAGCGTTTATTGGGAGGATCGCGCGCAGCGATTCGCGGCCGAAGGCGACGGGCTGGCGGCGGTATGTGCGTACGGAATGCCCGAATTCTACAATCGTGCGATTCACCTGGAGCAACGCCTGGCGCTCGAACCCTGGCTGAAGGTCGCCGCAGGAACCCGCGTATTGGACGTTGGGTGCGGCGTCGGCCGTTGGAGCCGGCTGCTGGCCGCGCGCGGCGCCGATGTCTTGGGCGTGGACTTGAGTCCGACGATGATCGCGCAAGCCCGACGGCGCGCGGCTGCGGAAGGTGTTGCCGGGCGCTGCCGCTTCCAAGTGCGGGATCTGGCGACTCTCGATGTGGGTGAACGGTTCGATCTGGTATTGGGCGTCACCGTCCTTCAGCACATTCTCGATCCGCGAGCACTGCGCGCCGCCCTGTCGGCGATGAGCGCCCACCTCGCCGCGGGCGGACGCATGGTGCTGCTCGAGGCGGCGCCGGCCGGCATGGTGAATCGTTGTAATTCGACGGTGTTCAGGGCACGTCATCGCAACGTCTATCTGGATCTGATCCGCGATTGTGATCTGGATCTGCGGGCGCTGACCGGCGTTGATCCGGCGCCCTTCAGGACGCAGCTGTTGCCGCACGTCCGCAAGCTGCCCGCCAAGTTGTCGTTCGGCTTGCTGGCGCTCGCGACCGCGCTCTCATTGCCGATCAATGCATTTTTCGGGCGCCGCGCGGTGGGCCGCTCGTGGCATGCCGTGTTTGTCCTGGAAGTCAAGAACAGGGGAGCGTGACCATGACTATCGGACATCGCTTGATAGCAGCCGTTGGCGTTTTCGTTTTGCTGGGAGGCGTGGTCGCACTGAGCCAGTGGCGCGACACCCAACGAGTACTGCCATCGCCCGTGGTGGAGAAAGCCGTCCAGGTGCATGTCACCAACGCCGGCGACAGAGGACCGGGCACCCTGCGCGAAGCCTTGTTCGTCGTGGCGACCGCCACCGGCCCGACCAGCATTTCCATCGAAGTTCCCAAGATCAACCTCGAAACCGCCCTGCCGGCGTTCGTCAATGGCCATGGAGTCAGGCTGCTCGGAGCCGCCTCGGGGGTGGAGATCGATGCGCAGGCGCTCGGTGCCGGACCGGTGCTCGATATCGCGGCCCCGAATACGTCGATCGACGGCATTGCGATTCGAAATTGTCCCGGCGCCGGGATCCTGGTGCGTGCCGTGCGCTTTCGTCTTTCCGCATCGACGATTGCTTCGTGCGACGTCGGCGTGGATGTGGCCGAAAATACCAGTGAGACGCTGCTGGAGCGCAACCACTTCGTCAAAGACCGGCTCGGAGTGCGTTTCGCGGCCGCGGGCCACAATTCAGCAGTCACCAATAGCGAGTTTACGCAAAACAAGGACGCCGGCCTTTGGGCCGTGCGCGGCGCGCCCGATTCGCACGATGAGGTCATCGGCATCCATGACAATAAGTTTACGGAAGACGGCATCGGGATCGTCGCCGGCAATATTCCGGTACTGGTGGAGCGCAACGACTTCATCAATGCCCGTGGGGTTGATGTGCATCTGGTGGGTGCGGGGGCGGTGATCCGGGGGAATCGCATCAATGGCGGCGCGTCGATGGGGATCGTCGCCGAGAACGCCCGCGGCGCGATCATCGATGACAACGAGTTGGAGGGGATCGCCACATATGGCGTGATGGTGCGCGGGTCGTCCAACACGCTGGTGAGGGCCAATCGGCTGCACAACTGCGGCTACGGTCTCGCCTTCGTGCTCGGGGACGCCCATGGCGCCAGCACGGCGGTCGGCAACACCATCATCGAGCCGAAGTTCGACGGCATCGACGTGATCGGCGACTCGCCGATCTTGCGGCACAACCAGGTGGTGCGTGCCCATGCATCGGCCTTGCACGTCGAGGACTTTCAGGCGTCCGATGGAAAGAAGGTGCAGTCGCAGCCGTTTCTGGACAACAACAACTTCGACAACGGTGCGGCCGGCAAAAGCAGCGCGACCGTCGCTGCGCAACCCGCCACGCCAACGGTGATTCGGTGAGAACGAACGCCGACGGGACGCAGTTGATATCGCGCCCACGCTGGGAGAATCAGCGCATTCATCTGCTGAGCGATATCTGGCTGTTGACCATCGTCGCCATTTTGATCGCCGCCGGTGTTCCCTGGTTTGCCAACGGCTTTGAGGTGGATGCCGGCGCAGCGAGTTGGGGTCTGCTTGCAGTGGGCGGGATTCAAGGCGCGTTTACCATCCTGTCGTCTCGAACTTGGCTGCACGGCCGATGGCACGATCGCTTGTTGACACTGATGGATGTGACCGGCGTCATCCTGATCGGCTACATCTGGCAGCACGTCGGCGCGCTGCAAAATCCCGCGTTCTTGACGGTATTTGCCCTGCCGGTGATTGGCGCAATGTTTCTGTTCACGCCGGCACCCCTATCTCATGGCTGCGGTGAGTGTCTGCGTCGTCGTCGTCGTGGCTCTCGCCCAAGCTCCGGAATTGCGTTGGTACGCGAGCGGGCTGCTTGGCAGCGACGCGTGGCTCACCTGGTTGTTCGGCCATCAAAGCGCAGCGATGGCGCAGCCGTCTTTCCCGGGATTCTCCGCGCCATCAAGCTTTCTGATCGTGCTGCTGGAAGTATTCTCCATCGGGCTGTTCGCGTGTGCGGTGGCGGCCGAATACGTCGGCATCGTATTCGAGCGGCTGAGCGCGCATACCGCGCTGGCGCGGACCGAAGCGGAGCGTGCGCAGGAACTGTGGTCCGAGCTGATCGAGCGCCTGCCGCTGCCGGCTCTGCTGATCGATCCGGCCAGCCTGCGCATCGTCGCATGCAGCGACTTCGCCGGCACTTATCTGGGCGGCGGAGAAATCGCCGCTCGAAGGCCGCGATCTGTTCAAAGCGCTGTGCTTCTCGTATCCCGACATCGTCCACGAACTCATCGTCGGTTCGGACGGCGCAGCGCCGCTGACCGTCATCCGCGATTGCGGACCAGCTGCGAGTGACGCAGGTGCGAGTACTGCATGTCGTGCACAAGGGACAGCGCCTGGCGCTTTTGACCATCGAGGACGGAACCGAAGTTTTCTGCCTGAGGGCGGCGTTGGACACGTCCGAATATGCCGCCTTGGTGATCGATGCACAGGGTCGTCTGCTGGCATTCAACAAGCCTGCCAAGTGGCTGCTGGCCGGCGCGGAAGTCGGAGCGGATGCGGCGCGGTTGCTGTCCTCGAATCCAGCCAGCGATGGTGGGAGCCCGGGCTGAGTAATCGGCGCAAGATGCACATCGAGATCGATCAGCGGGTCTATCAGGTCACGAGTTCTGCGACCACGTTGGCGGGCGAGCAGGAACGTATTTTCACCGTATCAGTTCTCCCGGTGGCGAAAGGGGCATCGGGCGATACGCTTGAAATGAGCGCGACCGCGATCACCGGCGCCATGCGGGAGGTGCGATGAGACTTGCATGGCTCACCCTCGCGGCGATCGTGGCCGGCTGGCTCGCGCCGGGCACGGCAGATGAGTGCGGATTCCACCCCAGCCCCGGTTTCCGACGACCGGATCGTACTCAGCGTCAACGGCTCCACTCTGCCGGGAACCAATGGCGGCGGTGGCGGTTCAGCCGGGTGGTTGCACAACTTCGATGCCGGTACCCTCGCGGGAATCGCGGTGGAACATCAGGGGCTGTCCGCTGCCCAGTGGACGTTCGGCTCGGTCAACGGCTCCCTGAGTCGTGACCTGGGCGGCGCGCGCTATAGCTTCTATGGCGAAGCGCACGAGGGTGCCGGCGACGATGGCCCGCGCGCCTTCAAATATTCGGTCGTGGCCGCCGGAATAATCGGCACGTACTTCCATCGATTGTCCGTGCAACTGGAAGACCGGCAGTTCGACGTTGAAACGACGCACGGGAATCTGCCCAAAGTTCGGGCTTTCGTACTTGGTGAATCCTCATGTCCTGACGGCGGTCTCCTACGCAGACTCGGTGAGCGGCAATCTCGGAACGCATCTCACGTCTGCTCGAATCGACGTGTATACCTCCAAGGTGAACTTTCTGGCGGGCGCAGCCTTTGGCCAGGTCTCACCGACCGTGTTGGGCCTCGAGTTCGTGGTGCCGGGAAAATCGCTCAGGGAGGGCTATGTCGGTGTGACCAAACCGTTGCCGCACACGCGCGGCGCCCTGACTCTGGTCGTCGACTACCAGGATCTTTCGGGCAGCAACCGGGTCGCGGTAACGCTCAGCTATATTTTTCACGTCGGCCACCACGGTAAGCCAACGTGACGTGGACCCGCCGGCGCAAGCTCCTTTGGGTGCCCACGCTCGTGGTGTTGGCCGTCGTGCTGATCGCCGGATCGCGGATGATCGCGCTCAGTGTGCGGCACGACGCTGCCGTGGCTCGCGAGACGGCCGCCACGGTCGCGAACAGCTCCGTCAGGAAGATAGAGCCGCTGCTGCAAAAGCTGGCCGATCTTGCCGAGCGACGGGCCGCCTTGGCCGCACAGGTGCCGGCACATCGGGAGACGCTCGCCTCACTCGAATCGCTGCCGCCGGCGGCCAAGACCTTTTGGATGACGAGCGACGACAAGGTGCTGGGTTCCCGGCCGGCAGAGGCTGCCACCGCAAACGGCATTGCAAGCGAATGGCGGTCGGCGGACTCCGCTCACACCGTGCCTGGCTCCGCCGTCCTGGGTCCGATGCGTCTGGGTAGCCAGTGGCTCGATGGCCGTACGATTTCCGATAACGGCAAGCAGCCCTTTGACGGCAGGCCCTCTGGCGGCGGCCCGATCGCGCGGCTGGTCGGTTGCCTACGCAGACTTGGACGAACTGATAGCCGCAAGTCGCCTCGGACGGCTGACTGACATGGGTTACGACTTCGAGCTTTCTCAAGTCGAGCCCTTGAGCTCCCGCTCGCGCAGCTTCGTCAGTTCCCGTACCGAACCCTTGACGGACACGGTCGCGGCAAGGATCCGACTACCGGTGTCGGCCGCCATTCCCGGTAGTTACCTGGAGCTGGCGATCCGCCCGCGGGACGGTTGGTTTCCCGCCACGCTGCTCGCCTCGGAAATCGGCCTGCTGGTATTCCTGGCATGGCTCCTCGGCTTCGGCACTCACGAATTAACGCACGAGTTGCAACGCTCACGCGCGGACCTGGTGGCTGCGCTGCAGCGCCAGCGCGCGACCAATCAACGGCTCGCGGCGGAGATGCAGCAGCGGCTCAATCTGCAGGAGACCTTCGATCATGCGCGCTTTCATGATGCATTCACGGGACTGCCCAACCGGCGCTATTTCATGGACCAACTCGACCGGGCACTGCGCGACATGCGCAAGCAGCAGCGCCAATGCCTCGCGGTGATCATCGTCGACATCGTCCGATTCAAGCTCATCAATGACATTCTGGGTCATACGGCCGGCGATGAGTTGATGGTCCAGGCGGCGCGCCGTTTCGAAAAAACGACATCGGCATTCGAGGGCGTGCTGGCGCGCTGGGGCGGTGACCAGTTTGCAGTGTTGATGCTGGACCTGGCTTCCCGTGACGCGGCCATGAATGTTGCCAGCCTTCTTCGAGGGGAATTACGCTCGCCGTTCGATTTGCGCCGGCACCGGCTCGTCGTCGCGGCAACCATGGGCGTCACGTGCGGCGGATTCGGGCCAGCAGCGCGCGGAGGACGTCGTCCGGGAAGCCGACATCGCATTATCGGCCGCGAAGCAGTCACGAGACTGCCAAGATCCTCTGCTACGCGCCGAACATGGCCGGGCAGGCCGCGAACCTCGTGAGCTTGGAGGCGGACCTGCACGTTGCAAGTGAAAGGCACGAGCTGCAGCTGCTGTTTCAGCCGATCGTCAATCTCCACACCTACAAGATGGTGGGTGCCGAGGCGCTTTTACGCTGGCGCCATCCGGTGGAAGGCGTGCTCGCTCCGGATAGATTCCTGAGCATCGCCGAAGAAACCGGATTGATGGTGCCGATCACCCATTGGATCATCCTCAGGGCGGTCAGGGTCGCCGAGGATTGGCGGCGGCGTCTGCCGGCCAATCAAGAGTTCTTCATCAGCGTCAATCTTTCCCCGACGGCGTTGCGAGATCCGGACTTGAGCCAATACGTCGCCTCGTTGCTGCGCGAGACGCAGTTGCCGCCCTCGGTGCTCAAGTTCGAGCTGACCGAGGCTGCGCTCATCAGCAACGTCGGTGCGGCGCGCGAGACTCTCGATCAGCTGCATGGCCTGGGAGTCCAACTGATGCTCGATGACTTCGGGACCGGTTACTCATCATTGAGTTATCTGCAGCTCTTTCCATTCGACTTCGTGAAGATCGATCGCCCCTTCGTGAACCTCATGGCCTCGGATCAGGCCAACACCGGCATGACGGCGGCGATGCTGCAGATGGCCGGCAGCCTGAATCTCACGGCAATTGCGGAAATCGTCGAGACCGAAGAGGCAGCGCAGGCTCTTCAGGCGATGGGCTGCGATTACGGGCAGGGCTACTATTTCAGCGAGCCCATCGAGGCCGAGCCCGCGCTGCAGCTTCTTCGCGGCGGACAGCCTTTCCAGCCTCGGCCGGAGAGCTCGGCAACGCTGAAGATTCGTCCGTTGAGAGGAGGACGGCTCACCCACGATCAGGATACGGATCGATCAACCGCCTGATCAGCCCGCGCAGGAGACGTCGCCAACCGCTGAGAAGACGGTCCACTCGACGACAGATACGGCCGTCACACCACTGATCAGGCTGACGCGGCGGACTCGCCACCGTGAGGATCCGTCAGTCTGGAGAGGACGGCTCGACCGAGGCCAGGCTGGCCGAGATCCCATCGAGGACCCGCAGTTGAAGGCGCTCGACGCGATTGTTGTCAGCGACCTATTTATCACCCCAGGCGCGCGCGAATTCCTTCATCAGGGCCCGGCGGCGCGCGCCGTCGATCGTGCCATACAGCGCCACGTGCGGAGGCAACGCCAGCCCCGGGAACACGATGCAACCGGGACTTAGCGTGCTGGACGCGCCAAAATGAACGCCGTCGCCGATCAGCGCGCCCAGATTGGTACGGTTCGAGTTGACCCGCGCGGCGCGATAACGCAAGCCCACCTGTCCTTTTTCGACGAGCGTGTTTGCCATCATCACGTTGCCGGCGACCATGATATTGCGCCCCCCAATGCTGTCCCCCATGTAGACGAAATGTCCCAGATAACTATGCGGACCTAGAATGACCGAGCGCACCACCTCGCAGTGTGCGCCTATGAGGCAGTCCGCGCCCACCACCACTTCATGCCGTAAGACGGCACCGGCGCGCACCACGCTACGCGCACCCAGTATCAGGCGGCAGGAGTGATCGATCACCGCGCCTGCTTCAATCACGCTGCCTTCACCCATGGAGACGATCTTGCCGCGTACCAGCGCGGCCGGATCGACGGTACCCTTCATTTGGAACGGCTCCGCGGCGACAAATTCGCGCAATCGCGGGAGAAACTCCTCCAATGAAGCACGGTCCAGCGGCAGCAAACGATGCCGCGGATCTTGCGGGGCCAGATCCCAAAGCGATCGAAGAACATCGAACACGACATCGGAGTCCTCCGGCATCAGCGCTTTGTCCCTCTGGCCTGATGTTGCAGTACCCCGCGATGTTCGGCGACCCTTAGCAGCAGTTCATCGCCCGCCGATTCGACGGTGCGTGCCAGATTGCTGTGCAGGGTTCCGAAAATGGTCTCGCGATCGCGATCGTGCTCGGCCCAATTGATCGGATGCAGTGCCAATTGAAAGCGCGGCGGCGTGTTTCCGGAAGCCAGCATTTCCCAAGCCGGATTCCACCAAGCACGACATGAATCCGAAAAATACGGGATGTCGCGGAAAAATCGATCGTCGTAGGCGTTCATATACTCCCCGAGATGCCGCATCGGGTCCTCGCCGTTGAGACTGGGTTGATGCATGGCGATCGCCGTTACCCGCGTACCGCTGAGTTCGCCGAGCAAGGTTGCCTGCATGCGGATCAATTCGCGCCATTCTTGCCGGGGAAACGCTTCGAGAAATTTCACGTCGTAGTGCAATCCTACTTCGTGACCCATGGCGGCCAGTCGACGACCGAAGGTCCCATATTCGGGACTGAGCATGTTGTAGTAAAGACCATTGAACAACAGGAAATACGTGGAACGCACGCCGCGCCGCGCTTCTTGGTCTGCCAGAACCAAGGCCGCAGCAGGAGAGTAGTCGACATCGTGCCGCAGAATGAAAAACGGTGCCGTCGGGAAGCCGCCGGCCAAGTCCGCGAAACGTAGCGGCCGATTGGTGCGGGAGAGGCGCTCGATGATCCACCAGTAGGTGTCATAATCGAAGCTGTCGCGCATCTCATCCGCGTTCATGGTTCGCGCCGGTCACTCACGACACATTATGGACGCTTGCAGCGGGCATCGTTCGGCTCCACAGCCCAAAGTTGAGTGCTCCATCGTACACCACGTCATGGCGACATGGCGTGGGGACGGCAGTTCAGCGCCCTCCCCCGCCTGCCCTTTCTTGGTACTCATTGCGTCCGGTCTTTTCCCGAGCGCCATCAATAATTCACCCGATTGTGCGGCTGGATACGCGGTTTATGCTGGCATTGCGGTTGATCGGCCAGCGTGGCGGAACTTGGGGCTGACGGCGGGGGGCGGTTGCGCCGTCCAGGACGGGACTTCGGCACTGCATTTGCGTTGAGTGATATGGACAACGTTCTGATGCTTGATGACTACGAACTCGCCGAAGCGTGCGCAATTGTGGCCGCATTCGGGAATGAGCACTTCGGCTACGTCCTTACGCCCAACGTCGATAACGTGATTCGTCACTACCACGATCCCGAGTTTCGCGCATTGTGCGCACAAGCCGCATATGTGTTTTTGGACAGCCGATTTCTGGCGCATCTTATCGGCCTCCTCAAGCGACAACGCCATCGCGTAAGTCCAGGCAGCGATTTGACAGCAGCGGTGCTGTCCAGCGTGATCAAACCGAACGATGTTGCGGTGATGGTGGGTGGCAGCGCCGAACAGGCTCAGGACCTTCGGGCGCGTTTCGGCCTCAAAGCCCTGCGCCACGTTGATCCGCCGATGAATTTCATTCGCGACAAAGCCGCGGTTGAGTCCTGCTTGCGCGCGATCGAGGAAAGCAGTCCCTTCAGGTTCTGCTTTTTGGCCGTCGGCTCGCCTCAGCAGGAAATCATTGCGCAGAAACTCAAGGAGCGCGGCGTCGCCCGCGGCCTTGCGTTGTGTATCGGAGCCTCGATCAATTTCATCACGGGTGCCGAAAAGCGTGCGCCCCTTTGGATTCAAAAGTCGGGATTTGAATGGCTGTTTCGTCTCGTCCAGAATCCGCGAAGACTGGCGAAGCGATATCTGGTGCGCTGCCCGCGTATTTTTCTGCTGCTGCCGCATATTGAACTACGGCGGCGGCGGCCAATCGCCGTGCCGCGCGAAGTTCCAACTTTGTCAGTCGCTCCGCCGATGACTGCCGTCACCGGCAGCCAAATCTAGTTCGGCTGACCCGCGGCGCGGGCCGGTTCCGGCGTCGGCTTGGCTGCGTGCGTTATGCGCCAAACCGGTCGCCGAGAAACCCCAGCCGTTCCAGTTGATTGTAACGACGAGCGAGAACCCATATTAGACACCGACAGGCATATCTTTCTCATTAAATGCCCGTACGGTGGAAGGTTTGTGGATCGGCGGGGCCGACGCGCTCTCCGGCCAATGCGAGCCCGGATTTGGTCAAGCTCAGTGTGAGCGCGTTGTGGTCGTGCATGACAAATGTGACGGGGGCCTGCTGCGAGGAGAGTATCGCGAAGCTCCCGTTATTTTGTTTCAAGAGCCGCTCCGGTGTTTCCCCCAGAGCTTCGATCATCAGGCGTCCGTTTTCGTCGAAGACGCGGTAGGTTCGGCGGTACTGCGCGAATGAGTCGTGATAGCCACCTGCCACCACCTTCAGCACGTAGGTTCCAGTGAATTTGCTGCGCTCGTCGGCAGAGACAGGCTCGTCGGTCAGAATCGGTGGCTGCGCTCGTGCGGGTGGGGTTGGGTTGGGAGGAAGGGCAAATACTTTTCGGGCGAGCGCACTTCCGATGGATTTTGCGTTCTGGTCGGAGGTGTTGGTGAGAACGATGACGGTCAGGTCATCTGCGGGGAAGTGATACATGCTGCCGCTGTAGCCGAGGAGGGAACCGTTCTGGCCGACGTCGCGATGGTTATCTTCGTGGCCTAGGAGAAATGCCATGCCGTAGTGCGTATCCGGATCGCTGGCCGTCATCTTGATTCCTGGGCCTTCTGCGGTGGTCATGAGCTCGAGCGATTCAGGTTTCAGAAGCTTACCGAGCTGTACGGCACGCCAGATGTGGAACAGATCGGAGACGGTGCTGCAGAAGCGGAGATCGGAGCTGACTGCGCCGCTGTTTTCGGTGGCCGCCTCGTAGTGGTCGCCGACGCGCTGATAGCTGTGGGAGAGTCCGTGAATGACCGAGGAATTGTCGCACGATGTAGTCGCAGTGGTACCGGCAGGGGCGAAGAGGTTCTTCTGCATGTATTCGGCGAAGGGCCGGCCGGTGACGCGCTCGAGAATTACAGTGAGGAGCTGAAAATTGGAGACGGACCAGTCCCACTGGGTTCCCGGATCGTGGACCCATTGGCCGTTGGCGAATAGTGCCACGACCTCATCCATGGCTTTGGGCTGGCGGTAGGTGGATTCGAGCGGGTCGCCGCGGTAGTGGTAGTCGACGATGCCGGAGGTGTTGCTGAGGAGCTGGCGGATGGTGACGTGATGTCCCTGAGTGGGAAACTCGGGGAGATATTTCGCAATGTCGTCGTCGAGGGAGAGCTTGCCGCGTTCGACCTGCTGCATGACAGCGACACCGGTGAACGGGAGCATGGGGCCGACGATGTGATACACGGAGTCTGCTTTAGAGGGGGCTTCGAGACCTATGTCGGATACACCGTAACCCTTGAGCAGGAGGATGTGATCGCCTTTGGCAACCAGCACAGAGGCCCCTGCTACCTGTGATTGTGCGACAGCCTGTCCGGCAATGGAGTCGAGATCCGACTGCGAGGTGTCGGCTAAAGACACGGCATAAACGCTCGACGAGAGAATCGCGGTTGCGATTAACGCGCGAGGGATGCGCATCCGCTGATTGTAGTCTTGGAACTTTCTCGTACTCATGCAACTTCCTTGGTATTTGATTGCGGAGTTGGCTCGGGGCAGGCGTCAAACTACCACAAGCTGCTGAATCGTACCGTTGCAAACGATGCACTCTGTTCGTCATGGAGGAGGTACCGCCGAACATCCGCGGCGGCTGATTTCGAAGCCGGCTCCTGGACGAAATACGGACCGACCCCCGGGTCGCCCCCGGAAAGTCACCGGCACATCGCCTCCAATTCCTTATACGGCTTGGTATTCGGAGGAAACTTGAGTTTCTTTTTCTGCATCATCAATTCCAGAAACGCCCCGCCGGCCGGTTCCCCGATATCCGGATCGTCCTGATACGCCGGATCCGACATCGCATCCGGCAGACTGATAAATTTCACGCCTTTCGCACGGTACATCGCCAGCAGCGCCGGCAACATTCGCGCATCGAACGCCCCGACGTGCATGAGCAGCACGTATTTCACGTCACGCCCATAGACCAACTGCGACAGCTCTCGGAAAACACCGTAGTACCGATCCGCCACCGTCAAATAGCTGTCATGCAACTTTTGAATGGACGCACCATCGTGTTTCGCGACGCAACCGACGTGTACCGCTTCGAGACCAAGGTGCCGCCCGGCGAGACGCGGGAGGTGGTCGTCACCGAGGAGCGCGAGGACAACTTCAACGTCCAAATCTCGACCGCCAACGACGACCAGGTCCGGGTGTTCATCAACGAGCCCCTGGCGTCGGCGAAGTTGAAGGGCGGCTTGCAGAAGGCGCTGGAGCTGCGGTGGGCGGCGGCGAAGGAGACGCGGGAGCTGCGCGAGCAGGAGCGGCAGCTCAAGGCCGTCACCGACGACCAGGACCGCCTGCGCAAGAACCTGGCGGGGATGCCGGCCACCGCCGAGGCGTACAAGCACTACCTCAAGAAGTTCGACGAGCAGGAGACCGTGATCGAGAAGTACCAAGCCGAGATCGGGCCTCCAGGGCGCCGAGCACGACGCCCAGAAGGCCCTCGAGGACTTCCTCGCCGCCTTCGACGCCGAGTGACCTTACGGGCACGCCGGGGTGCCAACCGTCGGCGCGGGCGGGGTGTCCTGGCGGGACCTGCGGCGGACGTCGGCGAGCCGGCCCCAGAACCAGAGGCGGTCGCCCGCGTCGATGGTGCCGTCGGGCAGGTCGGCGCCGGAGTGCAGCCGGACCGGCCGGCGGGCCGGCCCCTCGGCGCGGACCTGCTCGGCCTCGGCGCGGGCGGCCGCGGCCCGCGCAGTTCTCCCTGCTCCTCCAGCCAGTCGGCGTACACGAGGCACGGGGTCGGGTCGGCCCGGTCGGCGCGGATCGCGCGCAGGAACGCAAGCTCCTGCTCGCCGAACAGGGCGGCGACGTGCGGCGTCAGTTGCGACTGCGACACCTCGCCGGTGGCGTCGACGCGGATTCCTCCAGCAGCAGCAGCCCCATGTGGAACACGAGGTAGAACAGCGGCCCCTTCTCGCAGAACTCCGGGTTGAGCTGCCCGCTGAACCACTTCGGCCCGAACCGCCCCGCCCGCGTCGGGAAACATCTCGGGCAGGGCATAGCGCCCGGCCAGGTCGTGCGGGATCGCCAGGCTTGTCAGGAACAGGGCGTCGTCGCGCACCTCCCAGGTGCCGACGTAGCCGCGCCAGCAGTCGTCGGGCACCGAGACGATGCGCGGCATCCGGGCCGTCCCGCGGTAGGAGGACAGCGGCAGGCAGGCGACGTCGGTGGCCTGTCCACGGTGGACCAGTCGTTCCCGCACCTGGAAGGTCATGGCTTCCTCTCCGTACCGTCCCGTGATCCGCTTCAGGAGATCGTCCGCCGCGCAGTCCGTCAACGCCGGCCGTCGCCTTGGCGGGGGCGGCGGGAAGGTGTAGCATGAACGGTGCCAAACCCCCTCTCGACGGGAGTGCGTCATGCCGTTTCCATCCGCATCGTCCTCGCCAAGGTCGGGCTCGACGGCCACGACCGCGGCATCAAGGTCGTGGCCCGCGCCCTGCGCGACGCCGGCATGCACGTCATCTACGCCGGCCTGTGGCAGACGCCCGAAGCCGTCGTCCGCACCGTCGCCGACGAGGACGCCGACTGGCTCGGCCTGAGCCTCCTCTCCGGCGCCCACATGACGCTGGTGCCGCGCATCCTCGAGCTGCTGCGCGAGGCCGGCCTCGACCACGTCGGCGTCCTGGTCGGCGGCATCATTCCCGAAGCCGACGTCCCGAAGCTGCTCGAGATGGGCGTCGCCCGCGTCTTCGGTCCCGGCACCTCGCTGCGACGACATCGTCGCCTTCCTCCAGCGCAGCGGCAGCGGCGCGGCCCATGCTTGACGACCTCCTCGAACGCTTCCGCCGCGGCGACCGCCTGGCCCTGTCGCGCCTGGTCAGCCTGGTCGCGCGCGGCGAACGGTCGCCGAGGCGATCCTCGCCGGCGTCGGTCCTCGCCAGCGCAAGCCGCGCTCGCGTCGTCGCCGTCACCGGCAGCGGCGGCGTCGGCAAGAGCACGCTCGACCGGCAAACTGATCGAGCAGGTCCGCGCCGACGGTCAGACGCGTCGCCGTGCTGGCCTGCGATCCGCAAAGTCCGCTGTCCGGCGGCGCCCTGCTCGGCGACCGCTTTCGCATGCCGGCGCAGCCCGACGACGACGGCGTCTTCATCCGCAGCCTCGCCGCCGCCGGCGGACACGGCGCGCTCGCCGATCATCTCGACGTGCATGATCCGCCTGCTGCGAAGCGTTCGGCTTCGACGTGATCCTGATCGAGACGGTCGGCGCCGGCCAGGGCGACATCGCCGGTTCGCGACCTGGCCGACGTCCTGGTGCTGCTGCTTGCAGCCGGAGACCGGCGACGATCTGCAATGGGAGAAGGCCGGCCTGCTCGAAGTGGCCGACGTGGTCGTCATCCACAAGGCCGACCTGCCCGGCGCCGAGCGCGTCGAGGCCCAGGTGCTGGCGACGCTGGCGCTGTCGATGGCCGCCGCCCCCGGTGTTGCGCGTCAGCTCGCACCGGGCAGGGGCTGGCGGAGCTGTGGCAGCCGTCGCAGCGCTGCCGCTGCGGCGCGGGCGCGGCGACGGCGAGGCGGAGGCGCTGCGCCGGGCGCAGGCGGCGCTGGCGGAACGGTTCCGCGCACTGCGCGAGGCGGGGGACGCGGAGTTACTGGAGCTGTTGCGGCGGTGGAAGGCGGGCGAGGTGCGCGGCGTGGGCGAGGCGGTGCTGCGAGTGCTGGTGAGGGAATGACGGCCATCGGGGGTAGCGATGTCGACGACACGAACGGCCCTGGAGAGTGCCCTGGCCGAGAATCCCGACGACCTGGCGGCCCATGCTGCTTACGCCGACCGTCTCATCGAACAGGGCGACCCGCGCGGCGAGTTCATCCAGGTGCAACTGGCATCGGAGGACGAGTCTCGGTCGGTGGAGGAGCGAAAAGAGTTGCAGCGGCGGGAACGATTGCTGCTCGCGGAGCACGCCAGGGAGTGGCTAGGCGAGCTGACGCCGTTCCTGCTCGACGCCTGGCAACTGGCTGCGTGGGAACGTGGGACCAACGAGAGTGATAAGTTTCGCTTCCGCCGCGGCTGGCTGGACGCGGTTCTCCTCGACCCCGTCAGCGGCGAAAGCACCGCGCTGTCTGCGACTCGCCCCACCTGGACCTGCTCACCGCCCTCACCGTCTGCGCGGTCGCGGCAACGACCCCGGCTTGCTGCGGCTGGCCGACGCCCCCTGCCTGGAACACTTGAACGTGTTTCAGCTCGGGGTGGAGGACGACTCGTTCTACGCTGAGGGACAATCGCTGACCGACCTCGTGGGCCGGATGCCCCGTCTCGAATACCTGCACCTCTACGCCCGTCGACTGCCGACGCACGACCTGTTCGCCTTACCGTTTCCCCGGCTGGAGGCCCTGCTCGTCCACAGCGCTGGCGACTACGCGCTCGATGTGCTGGCCGCCAACCCCACGCTCGTCCGCCTGCGGGAACTGGATCTGTGGCCGCACACCCTGGAGCATGGCGACGACTCCGCGTACATCACCTTCAAGGGGGTGCGGGCTCTGGTCCACTCGCCGAACCTACCCGCGCTGGAACGTCTACAACTGCGGCTGAGCGACCTCGGCGACCGGGGCTGCGAGGAGATCGTGCGTATCGGGAATCCTCAGGCGGCTGAAGTCGCTCGACGTCACCGGGGGGCGCATGACCAAGCACCGGCGCCCGCACGCTGGCGGCCTGCCCCGACCTGAGGCACCTGGAGCAGCTCGGGGATGGCCAACAACTGGCTGACGGCCGAGGGCGTCGGCCGCGCTGGGCCACCGGGGTTCCCGTCGAGACTTCGGAGCAGTTCGAGCAGGACGAGGACGATCGGCAGTACCTTGCTTACGGCGACCCGGAGTGACACGATGCGACGGTTCGAGTTCACCGACGCCAGGTCGCACAAGTTCTGGAACATCGAGCTGCAGGGCGACGCTTCACCGTCACCTTCGGCAAGATCGGCACCGCGGGGCAGACGCAGTTGAAGACGTTCCCCGACGAGGACGAGGCACGCAGGCCCACGACAAGCTCGTCGCGGAGAAGACGGCAAGGGCTACGTCGAGGACGGCGTGGCGCGGCCGGCGGCGCCGACACGCGGACGGCGCTGGAACGGGCTGGTCGAGAACCCCGACGACCTGGCGGCGCACCTGGCCTACGCCGACTACCTCGCCGAGCAGAGTGACCCGGCCCTGGCCGCCCGCGGCGGGAGCCCATCGCCGTGCAGCTCGCCCTGGAGGACCCGGCCCGGCCGGCGGGGGAGGCGCAAGCGGCTCCAGATGCGCGAGGCCGAGCTATTCACGACGCACGGCCGGGAGTGGCTCGGCGGGCTGGCGCCGCTGCTCATCGACGAGGAGGGGGTGAGCGAGTACCAGCGCCGCAACCCGGAGCTGTACGGCAACTCGTTCCAGTTCCGCCGCGGCTGGCTGGACCGCCTCCGCCTCTACCGCATCTCGGAACACCTGGCGCGGGCGGTCGGGTCGGTGCCGCGCTCGACCTCCTGTCCCACCTCGAGGTGATCGGCATTGCGCGAGCGACGACGACGGCGTCGGCGTGCTGCTCCGCGTCCAGGGCCTGGGGAACGTCCGGTCGTTCCAGCTCGGGCCGCTGTCGGAATCGTCGCCGGCACATCGGCGGCGAGCTGGCCGTGCAGTTCGTTCGCAAATTCCCCCGGCTGGAGGAGCTGCGGCTCTGCCGCTCATAATGTCCCGGTGCGTGCCCTCTTCGCCCTGCCGTTCCCCTCGCTGCGGGTGCTCTACGTCTACCACGTTACCGAGTACCCGCTCGAAGTCCTGGCGGCGAACGACTCGCTGGGCAACCTCGAGGAGCTGGCCTGCTGGCCGCACGGCCTGGAGCCGGGCGACGACGCGGCGCATCACGCCGCAGGGCGTGCGGGCACTGCTCGCGGTCGCCGAACCTGCCGAAACTCCGGCACCTCCAGCTCCGCCTGAGCGACCTCGGCGACGAAGGCTGCGAGGAGGGATCGATGCGCTCGGGAATCCTCAGGCGGCTGAAGACGCTCGACGTCACCGGGGGACGCATGACGCGGCGCCCGCACGCTGGCGGCGTGTCCCGACCTCAAACGCCTGGAGCGGCTGGGGATCGCCAACAACTGGCTGACGGCCGAGGGCGTCGCCGTACTCCCAGGGCGTCGGGATTCCCGTGGAGGCTTCGGATCAGTTCGAGCAGGACGAGCGAGACTACATGTACCTCGCCTACGGCGACCCGGAGTGACCCGGGGCGACTCACTCCGTCAGCTCGCGGATGTACACGTTGCGGAACTGGATCTTCCCGAGCTTGCCGTCCTGCTTCGGGTGCTGTTGCAGCTCGATCGGCCCCTTCTCCGGCAGCGGCGTGATCGCGGTCAGCGGGGCCTTGTCCACCACGAGCTGCCCGTTGAGCGTCACGCTCACCTTGTCGCCCTTCATCACGATGCGGAACGAGTTCCACTGCCCCGGCGGCAGGTCGGCGTTCTTCGCGGGGTCCTTGCCGGCCGAGCCCTTCGGGTTGTTCCACAGCCCGCCGGAGCCCTTGTCCTTGTCCTCGGCCAGCTTGTCGGTGAGCGTGGCCGAGTCCCAGATCTGCACCTGCGGCACCCCACGCAGGTAGACGCCGCTGTCGCCGCCCGCCTCGATTTTCCAGTCGGCCATCAGCTCGAAGTCGGTATAATCCTTTACCGTCGCGAGGTTGGCGCCCTGGCCGTCGTAGACAGCACGCCGTCCACGACCTTCCAGTGCTGCATGACCTTCGCGTCGGACGCCTTCTGCGGCCTCCTCCTGCTCCGCCGCCGTCATCTTGGCCCGCTTGCGGACATCAGCGAGCGGCACCGGCCCAGCCCTCCAGCGACTTGCCGTCGAACGGCGCGTAAACCCCTTCGGCGGCGTGTTGGCGGGAACGTCCTCCCCGTTGAGGAAAGCCGCCGACAGTGCCGCCGAAACGCCCGCCGCGAGGAACAGGGCCACGCACCGCTTCATGGGAAATCCTCCTGGGCAGAATGGTTCGACCGATCCCGTTGGTGCTGGCATACGGGTTGAGCGGGCGGGGGGAAAGGCGTCGGCGGCGGCGAAAAGTGCCTCCGGGAGCGATTGAACGGGGAAAATTCGTCCGGTTCGCCCGCACGACCCACGATTAATTTAAGGAAGACGTTAGCTTTCCGGTGTGTTTCGGGTAGGGATCGGGTTCGGATCGTGCTACTCCCCCCACCGTCCCCGACGCCCTGGCGCCCCCACTAGAGGAATTCTTAGCTTCTTCTTCCCACCCCGAATGGCCGAAGAGTTCCCCATGCACCCCGCACCCGCCACCCGCCTCCCCCTGACCCCGCTGGCCCTCCTCGCACTCCTCTTCACCGGCGGCCTCCTCCACGCGGGGGAGGAACTCGCCCGGGCCGACCTCGTCCGCGGCTGGACCAGGGACTTCCGTTCGCAGATCGACACCACTACGATGACCTCGAGTAGCTCTACAAGATGCTGCACAGGCATCCCGAGCTCTCCTCGCAGGAGGAGCGGACCGCGGCGTACCTCGCCCGGCAGCTCGGCGGCACCGGCTTCGAGATCACCCGCAACGTCGGCGGCTTCGGCATCGTCGCGGTCCTCAAGAACGGCGACGGCCCGACCGTCCTCGTCCGCACCGAGATGGACGCCCTGCCGATCGAGGAGAAGACCGGCCTGCCCTACGCCAGCAAGGTGCAAGGCTCGCGACGGCTACGGCAACATGGTCGGCGTCATGCACGCCTGCGGCCACGACGTCCACATGACCTGCTGGATCGGCGCCGCCCGGTCGCTGGCCGCCCTGAAGGATCGCTGGTCCGGCACGCTCGTCTTCATCGCTCAGCCGGCCGAGGAGATCGGGCATGGGCGCCTACCGGATGCTCGAAGACGGGCCTGTTCACGAAGTTCCCGCGGCCCGACTACTGCCTCGCCCTCCACTGCGACGCCGAGCAGCCGTGCGGCCACATCGCCTTCACGCCGGGCCTGGCGATGGCGAACATCGACATGGTCGACATCACCGTTCGCGGCAAGGGGGGCCACGGCGCCTGGCCGCACACTGACGATCGATCCGGTCGTCCTCGTCGGCCCGCCTCATCCTCGATCTGCAGACGCTGGTCAGCCGGGAGAACAACCCGACCGATCCGCTGGTCGCTGACGATCGGCACCATCCACGGCGGCGTGAAGGCGAACGTGATCCCGAACGAAGTCACGCTCCAGCTGACCGTCCGCACCACCCGCGACCTGACCCGCAAGCGCGTCCTCGAAGGGATCGAGCGGATGGCGAAGGCGGCCGCGTCGGGCGCCGGGGCGCCGGAGCCGATCCTGAACATCCATCCGAACTGCTACACGCCGGCGGTGGTCAACGATCCGAAGCTGCTCGAGAAGACGATCGGCACCTTCCGCTCACGCGATCGGCGACGGCAAGGTGCACCAGCGGCCGCCGATGATGGGGGGCGAGGACTTCTCGCTCTACGGCCGGGCCGGAGTGCCGAGCGTGCTCTTCTTCCTCGGCACGCAGCCGGCCGCCAAGCTGGCCGAGGCGGAGCCGGCCCCGAATCAGCCGGTGACTTCGCTGCACTCCGACGGCTTCGCCCCGGTGATGGAGCCGACGCTGAAGACCGGCGTCCTGGCGATGAGCCTGGCCGTGCTCGACCTGGTCGGCACCGACTCGCCGAATCGGCCGAGCGACCTGACCCGCAACGTCCGCCGCTGGCCCCGCTGGCGAGCGACGCAGCCGGCGTCGCTCGGTCGGCTGACCGCCGGCATCGACGCCCAGGGTCTCTCAAAGGTACGATAGGATCCAGGTTGCTCCGCCGCTTCAGGTTCGAGAACCAGGCGCACGGCGGATAGAGCAAGAGCAGCACCAGCAGCCACACCCGTAGACGACCTTCAGCGAAAACCCGTAATTCGTCGGGCAGGCTGTTGTACGTCGTCATCATCTCGCGGGCCGGGAATCCCTGCATCACGCCGCCGAAGCCGACGGCGAGGCCGTGGATCAGGTAGAGGTGCGCCACGTAGAAGAAGAGCGGCACCCGGCCGAAGTCGAGGAAGATGCCCGCCACGAATCCCTTCGCCTGATCCAGACAGCGCCAAGCGCGATCAGGATCGGGCCCAGCGTCATCAGCAGATAATCGAGCGACGGCGCGGATACTTCGACGTCCGAAGGAACTCGAGCGCGTTGTGGACGGGCCTGTCGAACTCGCCTCCCAGGGCCTGGGATCGCCGTAGTCGTTGACCGCCGCGCAGGACGACGAAGGCCACGGATAGAGGCGCGAGCCCCATGCCGCGAGCCGGCGCCGGCGCTCGCGGCAGGAAGCGGACCGAACGCGTAGCCGAGCGCCATGACGCCGATCCAGGGAATGAGCGGATACGAGACGTAGAACGGGATGCCGGGGCCGCCGCCGACGCGGAGCTTGTTGAGCGGCGGAAACGTCAGGCGGTCGCCGGTCTGCATGTGCAGGAAGGTCCAGAGCGGGCTCCAGCGACCCGAGCCGGCCGTGCTCGGACAGATCGTCGACGAAGTCGAAGCGTTGTGCCCCCCGATCACGACGACGGCGAAGAGACGATCGCCCAGTTCGGCAGCCACACCAGCCCCGCGAGCACGCGATCATCGAGAAGCCGAGCACCGCCAGCACGATGAACCAGGGCCCGCCGGAGAACTGGAGATTTGAAGTCCCAGGCGACGCGGATGACGGTGAGATCGAGGAGTGACCAGGAACGCCCCGCGGGTCAGCAGGAAGCGGGACAGCTCGCCCTTCGACTTGCCCCGCGAGAACGACAGGCGGCGCCGACGCCGGCGAGGAAGCAGAAGGCGGGGCGCAGAAGTGCGTGACCCAGCGCGTCAGGAACATGGCCGCCGTCGTGGTCGACGGCTCGGTCCAGTCCCGGGGGAAGCCGTCGCAGTTGATGTAATCCTTGACGTGGTCCGGCGCCATGATCGCCATGATGACGCCGCGCAGCACGTCCACGGACAGCAGCCGGTCGCGCAGCGAGGCACCGGTCGATTCCTTGGCCCGGGGGCGGACGATCTCTTCGGTCGCGACAGACATGGTCAGCGTGCCCTTGAGGCCCGTTCGACTGGTGCGGGAGCGGGCTGCCCTGCCCCGACCCGCCGCGGAGGTCGTTCTCCGCGCGAATCGTCGGCACCACTCCCGCTGGCGGGTGACAGTCCGCCGGGCTACCTTGTATCCTACTCCGGGACGGCCCGCGGGACGACGGCAGACGACCGGCGAACGACACCCCACCGACCGACTCTCTCCAGGCGCTCTCGTGAAACTCGTGAATCTGCGGTTCTTGCGCAGGCCGAACGTCTGGTTCTCGCGCCCGGTCGTCGAGGTGGCGCTCGACTTCGGCGACGGCTGGCCCCCCGAGCAGGCCGGCCGCGCCCTCGAGAACCTCGCGGTCGGCCGCATCGACAGCACGCCGACGGGGCCGACTACTGGCCCGAGGTGCTGTCCACCGCCTTCGGCCGCGTCCTCCTTTCGCTACAGAACCAGGCCGGCACGACCGTCGAATTCGTCCACGGCCGGCCGGGTCTGGCCGTCGTCGAGTTCGCCGAGGAGACGGTCGCCGGGGGCCGCCGAAATCACCGTGCGATTGATGAACGACGCCCGCAACGGCCTGACCGAGCCCACGCCGGAAGAACTGCAGGCGCCTGCGCGACCTCGAATACGCCAGCGACTGCCGGCCAGCACCGCGGTCATCTACCACGCCGCCCGCGACGCGGCATCCCGGCCGTGCGGCTCAGCCCGGAGTACGGCCGGTTCATCCGCCTCGGCCAGGGATCGAAGCAACACCGCTGCCTCGCCTCCGAGCCGGACTCCATCGGCGGCCGTCGCCCGGACGGCCTCCACCGACAAGTACCTGGCCAAGCAGCTGATGCAGTCGGCGGGGGTCCCGGTGCCGGTCGGCAAGCTGGTGGCCACGGCCGAGGAGGCCTGGGCCGCCGCGAAGCGAACTCGGCCTGCCCGTCGCCATGAAGCCGCAGGACAGCGATTTGGCGACCGGCGTGCGCCTCGATCTGCGCAGACTCCCGCGAGCAGGTGGAGGCCGGCTTCCGCCACGCCGCCCAGCACAGCACCTGGGTCCTGGTCGAGCGCTTCGCCCCGGGATCGAGCATCGCGTGCTGGTGGTGGCCGACCGCGATCGCGGCGGTGACGCGGATCGTACCGCCGCGGTGGTCGGCGACGGCGGCGCGACGGTGGCCGAACTGGTCGAGCGCGTCAACCGCGACCGCACCGCGGCGACGAGGGCAGCGGCGCACCGCTGAGCAAGCTCAAGATCGACGACGTGGCCCTCGCGGGTCCTGGCCGGCCAGGGGCACGCCGTTCGACTCGGTGCCGGCGGCGGGGCGAGCGCATGCTGGTCCGCCGCAACCCGCCCTACTTCAAGAACGGCGGCAACCTGGTCGACCTGACCGACGAACATCCACCCGCGCACGCGGCCCACTGCCGTCGCCGCGGCGCAGGCATGCTCAAGCTGCGGCGTCGCCGGCCTGGACGTGGTGGCCGTCGACATCGGCCAGCCGCTGGAGGAGCAGGGCGGCGTCATCGTCGAGATCAACGCCGGCCCCGGCCTGTGGCTGCACATGGCCCCGTGGGCCGACTCGCCGCGGCCGATCGGCGAAGACATCGTCGCGTCGATGTTCCCGCCGGGCGACGACGGCCGGATTCCGGTGGTCGCCCTCGTCGGCGACGCCGACCGGGGCCGTGCAACGTCACTGACGGCGCTGCTGACGCGGGTCGGGCTGCGGGTCGGCGCGTAGGCCGGGCGAGATCGCGTGAACGGCGGCGAGGGCGCGCCGCCCGGGTCGCCGCAGGAGCGGGTGGCGACGCTACTGCGCAACCCCGCGCGTCGGTGTGGCCGTGCTGGAAGACGCCGAGGACGAACTGACGGCGGCCGGCTTCGGCAACGACCGCTGCGACGTGGCGGTGGCATTGGACATCGGCAGGCCGTTCGCCGCGGGAGCGATGCGATGT
>CAVXGV010000004.1:0-63780 GCA_963761345.1 uncultured Gammaproteobacteria bacterium | reverse complement strand
GAGGCGTCATCGACAGCTCCGCCGGCGGTGAGCCACTGGCCTATATCCAGGGGCACGGCAACCTGGTGTCGGGCCTGGAGAAGGCGCTAGAGGGCAAGCAGGACGGCAGCAGCGTGGCAGTGTCGATTATCCCCGAGGAAGGCTACGGCAAGCATGATCCAGGTTTGATTCAGCGCGTGCCCAAGCGCAGCTTGCAGGGCCAGGGCGAGGTCAAAAAGGGCATGCAATTCCAGGCCAGAACCCCCGACGGCATGCGTCTGTTCACGGTCACCGGCGTCATGGGGGACATGGTAACGCTCGATGGCAATCATCCGCTCGCCGACAAGACCTTGCATTTCGATGTGCAGGTCGTGGCGGTTCGCGAGGCGACGGCGGAAGAATTGGAACACGGCCACGTGCACGGCGCCGGGGGACATCACCACTAGCCACGGACGGCGCCCGGGCGCCTTGCATCCGCTCCCTTGCAGCCAACGCGGCTCAGGCGGAATACTTAGGAGCCTAGAGAAATTTGAACAGCGTCAGGCCCTGGGTCAGATTGAAGGCCTGCAGAGCCGCGCTCAAGGTGGTGTTTTGCTGATCGAGCGTGGTGATGGCAGAGGCGAAATCCAAGCTCTGCAAGTTGGAGATGGACTGCTGCAATTGGGTCTGCTGACTGGTCGCGACGGACTGCTGCGTGGTGATCGAATTGAGACGCCCGCCGATGGTGGCGCGCACGTTGGAGCTCTGGCTCAGCGCCTGGTCGATGTTGTTGATCGCAGCGTTGATCGAATTATTGAGCCCTGCCGAAGAAGCGGGTGTGCTCACGCCGGTTTGCAGCGCGGAAACCAGATTCTGCACCGTCGTGAACAGGCTTTGATTGCTGCTGGGTGCGAGGGTGAACGAATCGCCCGCGGCGGGTTGGCCGCTCAAGGTGACCTGCACGCCGTTGAACGCAACCGTGCCGCCGTCGGTGTAGGTGCCCGTGGTGACCGGGGTCGCACCCTTGCTGACCTGGTAGGTGCCGGGCGCGGTAAACGTGATCGAGTACGTGCCGCCATCATAGGCCGCCGGATTCGACACCGTCGTTGCACCCACGATCGCGGATCCTGAGTTCCCGGCGGTGGCGGTGACCGCGAAGGTTCCATTGCCGGTTTTGATCTGGTTGAAGACCGTGTCGCCGTTGTCGCCGTCAGCCACGGTCTGGCCCGCCGCAATCTGTACCTGGCGCTGTCCCTGATCACCGTTATACGTCGCACCGGAGGCGCTCAAGGTGAACGGTTGAGTCTGGGCCGCGAAGCCGCCGAAAATATATTCGCCGTTGCCGTTTTGCGTATTGGCCAGGTCCAGCAAACTGTTTTGAATCTGCGCCGCCTGGGTTGCGATGGCGCTGCGGTCGGAATTCGTCAGCGTGCCGCTGTTGGCCTCCAGAGCGAGGGTGCGCAGCGCCTGCAATTGCGTCTGAACCTGCGAAAGTGCGTTGTCCTCGGTGGACAGATTGGTCTGCGCGCTGGCGGCGTTGGTGCCGTATTGCTGGCTTTGCGCCAAGGCCTGATTGAAATTGTTCACGCTCCCGGCCGCGGTGGGATTCTGCGACGCGGTGGTGAACTGCTTGCCGCTCGACAATTGATTCTGCGTCTGGTTGACGTTGGATTCCAACGTGCCGATGGCCGACAGAAACTGCGATTGAACGAGGCTTTGTGTTACGCGCATGCGGGCTTCCTTAAGTGAACGTGCCGTTCACCGAGTCGATCAAGGTCGTGAACAAGCTGTTGCCGATGCTCAGCGCGTGCGCTGCTGCCTGATACGCCTGCTGCAATTGCAACAGGTTCGCCGCCTCTTCATCGAGGTTCACGCCGCTGGTCGACTGCACACTGGAGAGCGCCTGGGCGTTCACCGCCGCTTGCGCGGTTTGTGCGGTGTTGATCTGCTGCGCCTGGCTGCCCAAGCCGGTGATCAATGCACTGACGCCGCCGGTGATGCTGGTGGTGCCGTTTTGCAGTACGCCGACATTTTGCTGGTTGGCCGCCGCCAGGGCATTGCGGTTATCGCCCGTGCCGCCGGCGTTGCCGGTGATCGTGAAAGTATCGCCCGCGGCCGGCACGCCGCTGATCTGTACCTGCGCGCCATTCGCAGTGATATTGCCGCCGCTGACATAGGCCAGCGGGGCCCCGCCGTTGACCGAATAGCTGGTGGGCGGATTTGAGAATGTGATGGTGGTGGGCGTGAGTAAATTCGGATTGGTGGAATCGAGCACGCTGCCGGAACTGATCGTGGCCGCACCCGTGTTGCTGCCGGCCGCCAAGGTCTTGATGGCGCCCGCGGCGGCAATTTGCGCCGGATTGGTCAGCACGACATTGAGAGTCGCCGCCGCCGTCGCTGTGGGTTGGATCAGGAATTGATCGCCGTTGGCAGGAGCGCCGGACAGAACGATGGATATTCCCGCCGCCGTGTAGGGACTGGCGACGGTGCCCGCGCCCGCCGGCGTCACGCTGCTGCCGTCGCTGGTATTGGTCAGTTTCGGGGTGCCGCCGACGAAGGACAGCACGTAGCTGTTCGCCGTCAGTGCGCCCAAGCCGTTCGGATCGACACTGACGCCGGCGGTGACGGCATCGGCATTCCTCGAAGAAGCTGTGGCGAGCGGCGTCCCCACCGAGAAAATATTGGCGCCCAGCTTGCCGTTCAAGTCCAGCCCCTGCGACTGCTGCGAATTGACCGACTGAGATAACGCCGTGGCGATCTGCCCCAGTTGATTGAGCGCCGGATCGATCACCTGGGCGCGCGCCGCCAACAGGCCGCCCAGATCCCCGGAGGTGATGTTGTTGCTGATCACCGCCTTCGAGGCCGACGTGCTGATTTCCAGCTGCGTCGCATTGAACTGGTTCGCCACCGTGGCCAGAGGCGTGGTCTGGCCCTGAAGCACCAACGGCTGGCCGTTGCCGACGAACACGTTCAGGGCGCCCGAGGGGTCCGTCGTGGTGGAAATGCCTACCAATTGCGACAAGTTGGAAACCAGCTGGTCGCGCTGATCGAGCAGCGCATTGGGCGGCTGGCCACCGGCCTGCCCCGTCGCCGTGACGATCTGGTCGTTCAAGGTCGAAATCGCCTTGGCGATGGAATTGATCTGCGTCACGTCCGCCGTGATGCGCGAGTTCACGTCGGTGTTGAGCGAATTGAGTTCACCGCCGGCGTTTTGAAAGCTGCCGGCGACCGCCTGTGCCTGGCCGATCAGCGCCTGCCGCGACGCCGTGGAGGTCGGATTGTTGGCCACGTCCGCGAACGCGCTATAGAAGTTCTGCAGCGCCGTGCTCAGGCCGCCCACCGTGGTGCCGAACAGATTGTCGATCTGATTGGTGTAATTCTGAACGGCGTTGAGCTGCCCGAGGCTGCTCGCGGAGGTGTTCAACTGATTCGCCGCAGCCTGGCTGAAGGCGCGGCTGATGCCGGTGACCACGACGCCGGCGCCGACCGTCGCGGCACCGTTGGATTGCGGGGTGGCTTCGGCCAAATTGACCGTTTCGCGGTCGTAGCCCGGGGTGCTGGCATTGGCGACGTTGTTGCTGACGACGTTGATGGCGTTTTGAAACGCCTGCAGCGCCGAGACACTGATTCCAAACACATCTGACACGTTTCTCTCCGGGACCCGGCCGGTTATTCGCCGACGCTACAGGTCAGTATCGGCATCGCGGCCGGTTTCTATAATGCCGCGATGCGCGAGGCCATGGCCGCCTGCAAGGCATCGCCATGAAGAATCTGATTTAACTTATTTGCATAGTCAGGATCGGTCGCATAGCCGGATCTGCCCATGCCGGCAATGTAGGCCCCGGCGTTGCCGCCCGCGGCAATCACCTCCCGATAACGCGGCGAATTCTTGAGCAGGCTTGCGAAGTCGTTGACGCTGTCTTCGACGGAACCGTAGGCCCGAAAGGCGGTCCGCCGCGGAGTGGCCACGCCGTGGGCGATTTCCACGCTGTCCGCGGTCGCCCGTGCGCCGCTCCACTCCTCGCCCGCCTTGATGCCGAACATGTTGTGGCTCGAAGAGCCATCGGCATTGCGCGGCATGCGCTGGCCCCATCCGGTCTCGAGCGCCGCCTGCGCCAGCATCGCCATCGGATCCACCCCCAGCGCACCGGCGGCGCGCCGGATGGCGGGCAGCATGCGGTGCACGAACTCCGTGGGAGTTTGCGCCAGAGGTGCCGCTGCCGCACCCGTCGTACGCGCCAGGCCCGCCACTTCCGCCGCACCCGCCGCACCCGCCGCGCCCGCCACGCCTGCCACGCCCGCCACGCCCGCCGCGGCGTCTGCGGTCGTCGGTTTGACCGCGGCGACACTCTTGCCGGCGAGTTGCCGCTTGAGGAGCCGGCCGATCCCTAGATCGGTGTGCTTGCTGATGCTCAAGGCCACCTGCTTGTCGAACATGTCCTGGTACATGCCCATGGCATTGCTGTCGGTTTGTTCCGCGGCACTCGCATCGCGCATGCTCTTCAGCATCATCTGCAGAAACAGGGCTTCGACCTGCTGGGCGACCGCATTGATCGCCTGCGGCGAATCGGGGTCGCGCTTCAGCGCTGCGAGGCCGTTGATGTCCGAGTACGTGCTCGCCGCGGAGGTGTCGATCGGTGCACCGCCGAGGCTCGGCAGCGTGGAAGTCAGCGGCGGTAACGTAGTCATTTAAATAACTATGAGCTCGGCCTGCAGAGCGCCGGCTTCACGCAGTGCCTCCAGAATGGCGACCAGATCACCGGGCGCGGCACCCACCTCGTTCACGGCGTGCACGATTTGCTCCAGTTCCACACCGGGCTTGAACAAAAACATGCGATTCGAGCCCGTATCCACCTTGATGGTCGAGTTGTTGAGAACCACGGTCTGCCCCAGTTTGGAGAGCGGGTTCGGCTGACTCACGCTCTGTTCTTCTTTGATGGTCACCGACAGCGAACCATGCGATACCGCCGCCGGGGTCACCATGACATGGCTGCTGATCACCACGGTGCCGCTGCGCGAATTGATGATCACCCGTGCGCGGCCCGCGCCGGGCTCCACCTCGAGATTCTCCACGGCGGACAGAAACGCGACGCGCTGCGTAAGATCGATGGGCGCCCGCACGCGGATGGAACCGCCGTCCATGATGGTGGCGATGTCTTCGCCCATACCCTTGTTGACGCTGTCCACGAGCCGGGTGGCGGTGGTGAAGTCCGGGTCATTCAAATTCAAGGTGATCGAATCCCCTTGCGCCAGCTGCGAGGGCACGGCGCGTTCGACGGTGGCGCCGTTGGGGATGCGGCCGGAACTCGGCACGTTCACCGTGAGCTTCGAGCCGTCGGTGCCTTCGACGCCGAAGCCGCTGACCGTGAGATTCCCCTGCGCAATCGCGTAGATCTGTCCGTCGAGTCCGTGCAGCGGCGTGACCAGCAGCGAGCCGCCGCGCAAGGATTTGGCGTTGGCGATGGAATTGACCGTGATGTCGATGGTCTGGCCCGGCTTGACGAACGCCGGCAGCACCGCATGCACCGCCACCGCAGCGACGTTCTTCAGCTGCGGCGTCACATTGGCCGGGACCGTGATGCCCAGTTGCGCCAGCATGTTGTTGAGCGATTGCACCGTGAAGGGCGCCTGGCTGGTCTGATCGCCGGTGCTGTCCAGTCCCACGACCAGCCCGTAGCCCACCAGTTGATTGGTGCGCACGCCCTGTATCTGCGCCATGTCCTTGATGCGCTCCGCCTCGACGCAGCGGCGAGGCGGACAGCATCAGCAGCGCCGCCCAGCAAACCCTGGTGAAGATTGTCGCGTTCATGGTCAGTACGGTGCAAACACGGAGTTGAAGAATCGGGCCAGCCAGCCCATGCGGTTGGCGCTGTTGATCACGCCCTTTCCGGAATAGCTGATGTGCGCATCCGCGACCTTGTCGGAGCTCACCGTGTTGTCCGTTGCGATGTCGGCGATGCGAACCACGCCGGACACATGCACGAACTCATCGCCCTGGTTCAGCTTCAAAGTCTTGTCGCCCTGCACCACCAGATTGCCGTTGGGCTGCACTGCCATCACGGTGACCGTCAGGCTTCCGGCCAGGGTGTTGCCTTGTGTGCTCGATCCTTCGCCGTCAAAACTCTGCGCCCCGGCCAACGTGGTGGTGAAAATCGGCACACCCCCCGTGGTAATGGTTCTTCCGAGAATGGTCGGCCCGGTGTTGTTCACCGTGGTGGTTTTGGCGGTCTTGGTGACGGCACTCTTGCTGGCGTTGGTCGATTCCGTCAAACGGATGGTCAGGACGTCGCCGACGCGGCGCGCCTTCAGATCGGCGAACAGTTCGATCTGCTGGCCTTGTTGGTAGATCGCGCCGTCGGTGCGCGGGGTGGGCGGCGGCAATACGCGCGCGACCACGGGATCCGGCTTGGGCGGTTTGTGGGGAATGAGCCCACAAGCCGACACGGCACAACACACCAACACGGTGAGAAATCGCATCATTGCAGGTTGGTCGTGAGGAATTGCAGCATCTGATCGACGGTGCTGATGGCCTTGGAGTTCATCTCGTAGGAGCGCTGGGCTTCGATCATGGAGACCAGCTCCGTTACCGAATTCACGTTCGAGGTCTCCAGCGTACCTTGCGAGATGGTGCCCAGCCCGTTGGTGCCCGCGGTGCCGACCTGCGGCGAGCCGCTGGCCGCGGATTCGACCAACAAGTTGTTGCCCGTGGGCTGCAATCCTTGCTCATTGATGAAATCCGCCAATTGAATCTGGCCGACCTGGGTGCCCTTGATATTGGTCGGGGAGGTCACGGTCACGACCCCGTCGGTGCCGATGGTCACCGACTGGCTGCCCGCGGGAATATTGATGGCCGGCTGCAAAGGGTAGCCGCTGGCGGTGACCACGTTGCCCTGGTTGTCCAGCGAGAAGGTGCCGTCGCGCGTGTAGGCGATGGTGCCGTCCGGCAATGTGATCTGCAGGAATCCGCGTCCGCTCACCGACAAGTCCAGCGAGCCGCCGGTCTGAAGCACGCTCCCCTGGGTGTAGTCCTTTTCGGTGGCGACGATGCGCACGCCCGTGCCCAGGGTGAGGCCCGTGGAGTACTGCGTGTTCTGCGTGCTCTGCGCGCCGACCTGCCGGATGTTCTGGTACAGCAGATCCTGAAATGCGACGCGGCCTGCTTTGAAGCCCGTGGTATTGGTGTTCGCCAGGTTGTTGGCAATCACCGCCAAGCGGGTGTTTTGAGCGTCGAGGCCGGTTTTAGCGGCCCATAGTGCAAGATTCATTGGATATTCCTTTTGCCTTACTGGGTCAACATCAGGCGTTCGGCACTTTGTTCGTTGGTGTCGGTGGAGTGGATGCTCTTGATCTGAAATTCATACAGGCGCTGCAGCTCGATCATGCTGATCAGGGACTGCGCCGCATTGACATTGCTGGACTCCAGCACCCCGGAGGTGATGGAAACCGTGTCGTCGGCCTTCGCCTTGCCGCCGCTCTTCAAGCGCAGCAGCCCATCGACGCCTTTTTGCAGGCTGGCGAGCGGCGGGTTGACCAGCTTGATGCGATCGACCTGCGTGACCGCAAATGGCGCCGAGCCCTGCGGCACCACCGACACCGTGCCATCGCTGCCGATGCTCACCACCGTGGAGGGCGGAATGATCAATGGACCGCTGTTGGTCAATACCGGCAGTCCGCTGGCCGTCGTGACCGCGCCCAGCGGCGAGACCCGCAGGTCGCCGGCGCGCGTATAGGCCTCCTGACCATCGGTGCCGCGAACCGCGATGAAGCCTTTGTCGTTCACCGCGATGTCCAGATTGCGTCCCGTGCTCTGCGCGGTGCCGGTGGAAAAGTCCGTGCCGTCATCGCCGGCCACGGCGTTGACGCGTGTGGCAAAGCCCGGACCGAAGATCGGTTCGCTGCTGAAAGCCACCGTGTCGGCGCGAAAGCCGATGGTGCTCAAGTTGGCGATGTTGTGGTTGTTCACGGCCTGCGCTTGCATGATTTGCTTCGCGCCGGTCATGGCCACATAGAGTGCTCTGTCCATGATTAATGCGTGATGTTGATGACGGTTTGCGCCAGCTGATTCGCCGTGGTGATCACCTGCGCGTTCGCCTGGAAGGCGCGCTGTGCCGTGATCATGTTCACCAGCTCGGTGGTCAGATCGACGTTCGAGGCCTCAAGGGCGCCCGACTGCACCGACCCGAAACCGGCCGAACCTGCGGTGCCCGAGATGTGCGTGCCGGAGCGGAAGGTCTCGGCCCAGTTGGTATCGCCCAGCTGTTTCAGTCCCTGTGGATCCGGAAAGTTCGCCAATGCCAATTGTCCGAGTTGAGTCGACCGTCCGTTCGTGTAGACCGCCGACACGACGCCCGTCGGATCGATCGAAACGGTGCTGAGCTGGCCGGTGGCGAAACCGTTCTGAGTGATGGAAGTCACGCCGAAGCCGCCGCCGAATTGCGTGCTCTGGCCAAAATTGAACGTCGTGTTCAAGGGTGCGGCGCCGTCCCCCGGGGCGAAGCCCGGAAAATTCAGCGCGCCACTCGCCGGCGGCGTGACCGCGCCGGTATTGGAGAACTGCAGCTGATTGGTGGTGCCATTGAGCACTCCATTGACCGTCAAATTGACGTTCCACAACCCCGGCGCCGCGGTTTGTGTGAAGAAGAACGTCGCCGGAAACGAGTTGCCCAGCGAGTCGAACACCGTGGTCGACGTGGACTGGTTGTACGTGGCCGGATTGGTCGGATCAAATGTGCCGCCGGTGGGCGGTGTCGATCCGGCCGGCAGATTCAAAATGACGGTCCCGGCGGTGGTCGCCAGCGGCGTGCTCTGTGCGGTCTGCAGATTCAAGTTCGAGAGCGCGCCGGTATTGAAGCCACCTGTAGTGGTGGGCGGATAGACCTGCAGCGCCTGTCCGGATGAGGTCACCACGTTGCCGTTTTTGTCTTCGGTAAATTGCCCGTTGCGCGTATAGACGACGCCGCTGCTCGGGTCCTGCAGGGTGAAGAAGCCGTCGCCGCTGATGGCGAGGTCCAGGTTCGACCCGGAGGTACTGATATTGCCCTGCGTGAATTGCTGCGCCGTGGTGGCGAGGCGTACGCCCTCTCCAACCTGCGAGGTATTGAGGTTCACCGCACCGGCGGCAAATACATCGGCGAATTCGGCGCGCGACTGTTTGAATCCAACCGTATTCGAGTTGGCGATGTTGTTGGCGGTGACGTCCAAGTCCGAGCTCGCCGCGTTCAATCCCGATAATGCAATGTCGAAAGAAGCCATAATTACTCCTCAATGAATTAGTTGGAGATCTGCTGCACGCTGCTGAACGGCACACTGCCGATTCCCGCCACGTTCACGGTCAAACCCGCGGATCCCGCGCCCATGCTGACGCTCTCCACGGTGCCGTTGACCAGCGTGCTCGCTGCCGTGCCGCCGTTCGCGGCACCCGCATACTGCGCGCTCAGCGTGTAGGTCCCCGGAGGGGCCTGCGACCCGGTGCTGGTGGTGCCGTTCCACGAGAAGCTCGCGAGACCGGCGGATTGCGCGCCAAGATTGATCTGACCCACCAGGGCGCCGCTGCTGTCGCTGATGTTGAGCACCGCTTGCGAGGTGGTCTGCGGAATATTGACCGCGCCGGTCACCGGGGTGCCCGCCGCCAGCGTGGCCGTACTGCTGTTTACCAATGCCTGGTGGCCCAGCAAGGACGAGGCCTGAAGCGCCTGGCTCGAGGTGAGCGAGTTCGACAGGCTGCTGAACGAGGTGTTGAGCGAGGTGATGCCCTGCACTTCGCTGAGCTGGGCGAGCTGGCTCAAGAACGTATTGCTGTCCACCGGGCTGGTCGGGTCCTGGTTCTTCAGCTGCGCCAGCATGAGCGTGAGGAAATCAGTGCCCCCCAGACTCGTGGCGCTGGCCGCGGGCGTCGAACCCGCGCTCCCGGTGCCGCCCGCGCTTGCCGTACTTCCCGTACCGAGGGTTCCCGTTCCGGTACCGATGCCGGTCGGCGCCGTGGCAGCGTGAATTCCATTGATCAACATTTGCTTACCTCGTTGCCTAGTGGCCCATTGCAATGGTCTTGATCAACAGATCCCTGGCCGTATTGATCGCGTCGACATTGGTCGCGAAGGTCCGATTGGCCGAGATCATGTTGGTCATTTCTTCGATCGAATTGACGTTCGAGCTGAAGACATAGCCGTCCTTGTTTGCCGAGGGGCTCTCCGGTTGATAGCGCATCAAGGGAGGCGCCGTGCTCTCCACCACGCCGAGAACACGCACTCCCACACTGGCGCCCTCTTGATCGAAGCCGGCCGCGGAGTCGTCCATCATGGTTTGAAAGACCGGATGCCGCGCGCGATAGACCTTGCTGGGGTCGCCGTTGACGCTCTCGGCATTCGCCAGATTGCTGGCGGTGGTGTTGAGCCGGATCGTTTCGGCGTTGAGCGCGCTGCCGGCGGTGTTGAAGACATTGAACAAAGACATGTTCTCTCCTGATGCGCTGCTACTGGCCGTTGATGGCCAGCGTCAGCTCCGCGATTGTCCCGTTGATGAAACCCAGGCTCGCCTGGTAGCGCACGTTGTTTTCCGAGAAGGCCGCCTGTTCCACCGGCATTTCCACGGTGTTGCCGTCGAGTGAGGCCTGGTACGGATTGCGGTACTTCAAGTCGGCGGAAGCCGTTGCGCCATCGTTCATCGCGATGTGCGACGCCTGGGTGACTGGCCAGCGGCAGAGGCACCGCATCGCTGTGCGCCAATACCGCGCTGAAATCGATGTCGCGCGCCTTGTAATTGGGCGTATCGGCATTGGCGAGATTCGTCGCCAATATGCCGATGCGCTGACCTTGCAGCAGCAACGCTTGCTCATGGATACCAAATATGTTCTCGAACATGCGAATGACTCCTCGGGTTAGCAGTAGCAAGAGGTGTGCCAACTGCGGCTAGGGCGGTCGAACGTGCACAAACGTGCGCCCGGTCTCGGAATTCGCCCTCAAAGCACCCGATTCGGCCGCGACGGCGGCCGCGGGCGGCAAGGACTTGCCGCCGGAGCGCCACCGGCGGCAGCGTTCCAACGGATGGCGGCCGGTCTGCGCGGGCCGGTGGCCGGGTTGCCGTGCCGGGTGGCACGGCGCTTGCTAGTTCATGGACACTATGCGAACAGCGCCAAATTTTCGTCGTGCTACTTCGATTCGCCGCGTCACGCTCTGCGCACTGGCGCTCACGCCCCTGCTTGCCGCCGCCCAAGTGTTCGATCCTCAGGACACGGTGCAGCTCGAAGCACTGGCAAGGTCGGAGGCCGCGCTGCAGTTTCCCCCGCTGACCGACCGGCAGCGCTTCTTGGCAGGCCCCATCGAGGCGCATTTGCAGCAAGAAAAGTGCAGCCGGCCCATCAGGGCCTTGGTCGCCTCGCCGCAGCACATGAAGGATCGGGTGACGATCGAGCTGCGCTGCCAGGACCCGAAGCCCTGGCACATTTATGTACCTGTCCGAATCATCGGCACCTCGACGGTGGCCGTCGCCGCACACGCCATCGTCGCAGGTACCGTGATCAAGGACACTGACGTAAAGACCGAGCAACACGACATCTCGGAGCTGCCGCTCGGCTTCCTGGATGAGCCTTCCATCGCCATCGGCTTGACCGCCGCCCGGCCGATCGCCGGAGGGGCGTATCTCACGAATCAGCAATTGGTCGCCGCAAAAGCGGTGCAGAGAGGGCAATCGGTCACTTTGATCGCCGACGCGGGCGGCATGAGCGTGCGCATGGCGGGCCGTGCCTTGAGCGATGGCCTGATGAATCAGAGAGTTAGGGTCCAGAATCTGTCATCTGGAAGGATCGTCGAGGGAATCGCACGCTCCGAACAGACGGTCGAAATAATTGTGCAATAGCCCTTCAGTGATCCACGTCACAGCCGATAACGAATGTAACGGGCGGTGTTGGACGAATTCACTCAAGTTCATCCAAACCCTGACGATAACCATGCATGGGCAGTTCCCTTGCCCCAGGAGATTGCGGTGACCGACAAAATCAGTGGAATATCGATAGCCGAGCCGCTCGCGAAGCCCACGGGTTCGGGCAGCAGCGCCGTTGTAGCTGACAAGTCGCGAGGGGATGGGTCGGCGGCCGCCTCGACGGCACAGACCGCGGATCATGTCACCCTGACCGACTCTGCGCGTTCCTTGCAGAAAATCGAAGAAGCCGTGGCCAAGACTCCGGTGGTCAATGCGGCCAAGGTGGCCGCCGTGAAGCAAGCCATCAACTCTGGCACCTACAAAATCGATCCGGCCCAAATTGCCGGCAAATTGCTGAAGTACGAGCGCGGTCTGAAGTAGCCCATGACTCAGGATGCTCGCCGCCTGGAAGACCTGCTGGATCGCGAGATTGCGCTCGCGCACGCTTTGGCGGCTACATTGGCCGCTGAGCAGCTCGCCCTCGCCGGTCAGTCGGCCGCAGCCGTAGAACAGAATGCCGCGGAGAAAATTCGCGTCCTTGAATCCATCGAGAAGCTCGAACAAGAACGCCGCGCACTGTGCGCCAATCCGTTGAGCGCAGGTATCGCAGCGACCGCCGTGGAACGCTGGCGCGCGTTGATGGAGCTCATGGCCGGCTGCCGCACCGCCAATGAAGTCAATGGCCGCATCATCCATGTGCGCCAGCACCAGATTCGCCAGTTGATCGACATTGTGCGCGGCGGTCCTTCAATCACCTACGGCCCGCAAGGCAAAACCTTCTCGAAGGCGCTGCGCGCCCTGGCCCGGGCTTGAACCATGTTGGTACTCAGCCGCCGTGCCGATGAATCGATCGTCATACAGCCTGCGGATGGCGCCGATGCGAACATGACGATGGCGCAATTGTTCGCAAACGGTCCGATCCAGATCACCCTGCTGGGCGGCACCGGACGGCGCGTTAAAATGGGTATTGAAGCGCCGGAACAACTCGCCATCCGGCGAAAAGACGTCGACTGATCCTACCGCCCGGACTCTTGGCGCGAACTCTTCATGAACGGTCGGTTTTTCGTGCACGAAGGCCGGACTGGACGGCCTTCTTCGAACTTTTCCGTTGTTCATGAATGGTTCAGACCGTTGACCGCGCTGCGGCCGATTTTACTTATCGACAAAGCGGCTTACATATCTTTGCCGCAATTGTCGAGTCCTACGCTATCGCCGCGGAATGTGCATAATGGAGTTCCTTAGCAATTCCACGAGACCGCACGCATGGAGCGTCGACTGCACACCCGCCACCGCGCGCGCACCACCGTCTACGTGGTGATGTCCGGCCGAAAGAGCCGAATTTGCAAGGCAAAGAATTTGAGCGCAAACGGGGTGTTTGTGGAGACGGAAAATCTTGGTCTTCGCAAAGGCCAGCAAGTCCAGCTGGCCTTCGCCATCAACTTAGGGTTGGTCACCAAGATTCATCGGCGCACCGCGATCGTAGCGCACGTCACGCGCGGCGGAACCGGCCTGATGATGGAGCAGTTCGCGGGCCGCTGAGGGAGCCGGGCCGCCGGGCTTGACACATCCTGTAAACTTACAGGAATGCCGCCCTTCGATCCTCCACGCTCGGATGCAATCCGCATCCGCGGCGCTCGCCAGCACAATCTCAAAGATCTTGACCTCGATCTGCCGCTCAACGAACTGATCGTCGTAACGGGGGTCAGCGGGTCCGGAAAATCCTCGCTGGTGTTCGACACCCTGTACGCCGAGGGTCAGCGCCGCTACGTCGAGACCTTCTCGCCCTACGCGCGCCAGTTCTTGGATCGCATGGATAAGCCGCAGGTCGACCGCATCGAAGGCATCCCGCCATCGATCGCCATCGATCAAACCAACCCTGTGCGCACCTCGCGCTCCACCGTCGGCACCATGACGGAATTGAACGATCACTTGAAGGTGCTGTTTGCCCGCGCTGCGATTTTGCACTGTCGAGGCTGCGGCCGCCCGGTGCGGCGCGACACGCCGGCCAGCATCCAGGAGCACTTGGGGAGGAACGCGCGCGCGCATGCCGATCCGCTGCTGCTGCTGACCTTTCCGGTACCGATACCCGAGAATTTTACCGAAGCTGAAATCAAAGGATTGCTGGCCGGCCAAGGCTACACGCGCATCCATGAGAAGCGCGGCAACACTCTGCAAGTGATTCAAGACCGGTTTCGCTGGTCCACGGTGGAGGCGGCCCGCGCCGGCGACGCCATCGAATCAGCCCTCAAGGTCGGTCAAGGCCGCATCGACATCTATCCGGTGGGCGATGCCGCTTCCGGCACGTCGGCCGCGCCCTGGCGTTTTTCCGCGGGCCTGCACTGTCCGGACTGCGATATCAACTATAAGGAACCCAGTCCCAGCACATTTAGCTTCAACTCTCCGATCGGCGCCTGCGACACCTGTCGCGGTTTCGGGCGCAGCATCGGTGTCGACTATGGGTTGGTCATTCCGGATGCATCGTTGAGTCTTCGCCAGGGGGCCATCAAACCCTGGCAGACCGAGTCCTATGAGGAGTGTCAAACAGACCTGTTGAGGTTCGCGCGCAAGCGAGACGTGCCTGTGGACACGGCCTGGCGCGACCTCACCGAGGCGCAACGCGCCTGGGTCATCGACGGCGAAGGCGAATGGACCAAGAATGTCTGGTACGGCGTGCGGCGCTTCTTCGCGTGGCTCGAAACCAAAGCATACAAAATGCACATTCGCGTGCTGCTGTCGCGCTACCGCTCCTACACCGAGTGCAGTGCCTGCCGCGGCGCGCGCTTGAAACCCGAGGCATTGCTGTGGCGGGTCGGCAATCCGGGAATGAACATTCGCGAGCTGATGCTGCTGCCGCTCGATGACACCCGTAAATTCTTCACCGCGCTCGAATTGCCGGCGATGCTCGATGAGGCCACCGACCTGCTGCTCAAAGAAATTCGCGCACGCCTCAAATATCTTGCCGACGTGGGCTTGGGCTACCTGAATCTCGATCGCCAGTCGCGGACTCTGTCGGGCGGCGAAGTGCAGCGAATCAATCTCACCACGGCACTCGGCACCTCGCTGGTCAATACCTTGTTCGTTCTCGATGAACCCTCGATCGGCCTGCATCCTCGCGACGTCGAACGCATCGTCGGTGTCATGCACCGCCTGCGCGATGCCGGCAACACCCTGGTGGTAGTCGAGCACGATCCGAAGGTCATACAAGCCGCGGATCGGATACTGGACATCGGTCCGGGTCCCGGAGAGCGCGGCGGCGAAATCGTGTTCTATGGACCGTTGCGCGATTTGTCCACCGCGACAGGATCCCTGACCGCCGACTATTTATTTCGCCGCAAACGCGTCGAGGCGCCGGGTGCTGCAAGGCGTGACGGCGCGCTGAGTGACGGCGCCCGGAAGGGCGGCGCCGGGATCGTCGGGATAGGGAAAGCTGGGGTGCGGGCCGCTGGGGTGGGGGCCGCGGGCTTGTGCATCGAAGGCGTCGCGGAGCACAACCTCAAAGACATCGACGTCGAGATCCCGCTTCAGCGCTTGGTTTGCGTGACCGGGGTGAGCGGCTCGGGCAAGTCCACCCTGGTGCACGACGTGCTATTTCCGGCGCTGCTGCGCGCCAAAGGCAAACCCACGGAAAATCCGGGCGCACATCGTGCGCTGAAGGGCGCAGAGCTCATCGATGACGTCGTCATGGTCGATCAGAGCCGCATCGGCCGGACCACGCGCTCGAATCCCGCCAGCTACGTCGGCGCATTCGATGCCATCCGCGATTTGTTCGCACGGCTGCCTGAGGCGCGCGAGCGCAAGTACACCGCAGGCACGTTCAGCTTCAATGCCGGCAACGGCCGCTGCCCGGGTTGCGGCGGCAACGGCTTCGAGCACGTTGAGATGCAATTCCTCTCGGACGTGTATCTGCGCTGTCCCGATTGCGACGGCCGCCGCTATCGGTCCGAAGTGCTCGAGGTCAAATTGCCCCGCGGAGATCTTCCGCTCAAGAGCATCGCCGATGTTCTGGACCTGACGGTGTCCGAGGCGCTGGCGTTTTTCTCCCAGGACGCGGAAGTTTGCCTGCGGTTGGCGCCTTTGGCCGAGGTTGGGCTCGACTACCTGCGGCTGGGACAGCCGGTACCGACGCTGTCCGGCGGCGAGGCACAGCGCCTGAAACTGGCGGGTCACTTGGCGGACAGCGCTGTCCGGCTGCAAGCTCCGAGGAAATCCAAGCCGACCTCTTCCGGCAGGGGTTCTTCCGGCAAGGCGGCTTCCGGGAGCACAGCAGCAGCGGGTATTGGAGGCGACCGCCGCGGTTCGCTGTTCTTGTTCGATGAACCGACCACCGGTCTGCACTTCGACGACGTCGCCAAACTGTTGCGGGCCTTCCGGCGCCTCATCGAGGCCGGGACATTCTCTGCTGGTCATCGAGCACAACCTCGATGTGGTCGCTGCGGCCGATTGGATCATCGATCTGGGGCCGGAGGGCGGTGCAGCCGGCGGCCACGTGGTCTGCGCCGGCACGCCCGCCGAGCTGATGCGATTCGTCAGCGTCGCACACCGGCCGCGCGCTCCTGGCCGAAGATCGCGCCGGCCACGCGGTGCAGGATTCGGCCGCTTCGCGCTATGCCGAAACACCGCTTCGGCAACCGAAGCTACCCACGCACATCGAGATTCACGGGGCTCGGGAACACAATCTGAAAAACGTCGATGTGAACCTGGGACTCAATGAATTCACCGTCATCACCGGTGTTTCCGGCAGCGGCAAGAGCACCCTGGCATTCGACATCCTGTTTGCCGAGGGTCAACGCCGTTACCTCGAGTCCTTGAATGCCTATGCGCGGCAATTCGTGCAGCCGGCGTCGCGCCCCGATGTGGATGCCATATTCGGGATTCCGCCCACCGTGGCCATTGAACAGCGCACGAGCCGCGGCGGACATAAGAGCACCGTCGCTACACTGACGGAGATCTACCATTTCCTGCGCCTGCTGTACGTCAAACTGGGCGTTCAGTACTGCCCGGTCTGCGAAGCGCGTATCGAGCCGCAGTCGGCCGATGCCATCGCCGCACGCCTGCTCAAGGATTATCGCGGCAAGAACGTCACCCTGTTGGCGCCCTTGATCGTCGCACGCAAGGGGCTGTACACGGCACTGGCCAAGTGGGCACGCGGCAAGGGTTTTTCCCACCTGCGGGTGGACGGCAACCAGTTGCCTACGGCGAAGTGGCCGCGGCTCGACCGGTTCATCGAACACAACATCGAATTGCCCATTGCGACGCTCAAGGTCAGCGCATCCGGCGAGTCCGAACTTCGCGAGAAGCTCGACCTGGCCCTACACCATGGGAGCGGCGTCGTGCACGTGCACTGAAGCCTCCGGCCCGGCATCCGACGCCGCCGTCTTCTCGACCAAGCGCGCGTGTCCGAACTGCGGCACCGGCTTTCCGGAGCTCGATCCGCGGCTGTTTTCGTTCAATTCGAAGCATGGTTGGTGCAAGAGCTGCTTTGGAACCGGCCTGCAATTGCCGCAGTTCGACGCCGAGCAAAGCGGCGAGGAATCCGGTGTGGCGCGAAGACGCAGACGCGCCGCCCGCGGCCTGTCAGCAGTGCGCGGGCCGGCGCCTGAATCCCATTGCACTCAACGTGCTGTTCCGCGACGCATCCATCGCCGCACTGACGGACCTGCCCGTGCAGGACTTCTCCGTCACAGCTTGCCGACCTGAAGTTGGCCGGCCGCGAGCGCGACATCGCACGCGATCTGACTGGCGGAACTCGCCGCGCGCACCACTTTTCTTTGCGATGTGGGATTGGGCTATCTGCAACTGAATCGTGCCGGCGCCCACGCTTGTCCGGCGGCGAAGCGCAGCGCATTCGCCTGGCCGCGCAACTGGGATCGAACCTTCAAGGTGTCTGCTACGTGCTCGATGAACCCACGATCGGCCTGCACCCGCGCGACAATCTCACGCTGCTCGAATACCTTGGATCGGCTGCGCGCCAAGGGCAACACATTGGTGGTCGTGGAACACGACGAAGACACCATTCGCCGGGCCGACCATGTGATTGATCTAGGACCCGGCGCCGGCACCCGCGGCGGATGCCTGGTGGCGCAGGGCACCGCGGTTCAGCTGGCGCACTTGGGAAATTCAGTGACCGGCCGATGTCTGGCTGCGCCGCTGAAGCACTCCCGCTCGAGACGCCGCGCCATCGACCGCGAAACGCCGATGATCGAAATCCACGGCGCGGCGCTGCACAATCTTCGCAAGCTCGACGCGCACATCCCCAAGGGCCGCTTGAGTGTGATTACCGGGGTTTCCGGTTCGGGTAAATCGTCTCTGGCGCGAGATGTGCTGCTGGGCAACTTGAAGCGCCTCTTGTTGCGGCCGAAGCGGGCTGACCGCGCGCGCAAAGCCGACGTGGTGCTGCTGGGCTGCGATGCCATCACGGGATGGCAATCGATCAGCCGCGTGCTGGAGGTCGATCAAACGCCCATCGGCAAAACTCCGCGCTCCTGCCCGGCGACTTACATCGGATTCTGGGACGCCATTCGCAAGCTGTATGCCGACACCACCGAGGCGCGCATGCGCGGATTCACGGCCAGCCGTTTTTCCTTCAATACCTCAGGAGGCCGCTGCGAGGCCTGCGAAGGCCAGGGGATGCAACGCATCGAAATGAGCTTCTTGCCGGATGTTCAAGTGCTCTGCGACGTCTGCGGCGGCAAACGATTCAATCCGGACACCTTGAGCATTCTGTTCAAAGGCAAGCATATCGGTGAGATTCTCGCGATGAGTGTCGAGGACGCGCTGGAGTTCTTCACCGCCCAGCGCAGCATCCACCATCCCTTGAGCCTGCTCGCCGACGTCGGCCTGGGATATCTGAGCCTCGGTCAGCCCAGTCCGACTTTGTCGGGCGGAGAGAGCCAGCGCATCAAGCTGGTAACAGAGCTTGCGAAGGTTCGCACCGACGAACTCGGGCGGGACATCGCGCGCCGCGAAGGACAGCACACGCTATACGTGCTCGATGAACCCACGGTCGGCCTGCACATGGCGGATGTCGAGAAACTCTTGCGGCGTGCTGCACCGGCTGGTCGATGCCGGGAACACCCTGGTGGTGATCGAACACAATCTCGATATCATGGCCGAGGCGGATTGGATCATCGACCTGGGCCCCGAGGGCGGCTCCGGCGGCGGCAAGGTCGTCGCTCAAGGCTCGCCTGAATCCATCGTGCGCCAGCCCGAAAAAAGCCACACGGCAAGAATTCTCGGCGAGTTTCTCGGCGAACGCGGCGTGGCTTGATGCGCAACGCGGCGGGGCTCGAGGCGTGACGCCTCCTGCGCGGACTGCGATGGCGGCGACGATCAACGCGGCTCAGCTGCTGAAGCACGACATGCCCGGTCATTCGTTGGCGCCGGTTTACAGCATGGAAATTCGCACCGTCTCGTTTATATAGCGCGCTGGGCGGTTTCGCCGGCTAGTCATATCTGGCGGCTTTCATCAGCGGATCAAGTCGGGCCCGCAGTCTGATATATGCTACGTTTTTCGCCAGTGAAATCAAAGCTGTCGACATCGAAAAGTTAGAGGCTCCTAGTCGAGGAGGGGCGCAAGATCGGTCATACATTCTCGCAGCCGGACCTCATCATCGCCGCTACGGCGCAGCACTATGACTTAACGATCGTCTCGCGTGATACCAGTGATTTCGAAAAGGCCCGCGTTACGGTGTTCAACCCGTGGGTCGAGGCCGCTCCGCCCGAGACGGAATAGCCGGAAAGTGGTGAATCCGTTCACCCATTCGAAGACGGCAATGGCCGCATCGGGCGTGCTGTAGTCGATCTCGCGCTTGCGCAAGATGTGCAACGAGCCATACGGCTCCATGGTGTCTCTGCTGAGATGCGCCGACGTCAGGCGCAGTATTACGACGCGCTCAACAAAGCACAGCGCGGCACGGGGGACCTCACCCACGGATTGCTGGCGGCCGCGGGGACGGGACGTGGAACTCGCTACGACCTCGCACTGGCGGGCTGGGCATGGAGGCCGAAAATTGAACGGCACGAGCAGCGGCCCGTTCGGGCCGCGCTTGTGCAACTCTCAAACGCAGTCGTTGTGCAAAACGCCGCTGGGTGGGCCGGTAACGCAGGGAATGGAGCTGAGATACTCATAAATGGCCCGCAGGTCATGGTCGGTCATGTTCTGAAATGTTGGCCACGGCATCACCTGCAGCAAGTTGCCATCGAACGGCTGCATGGCCGGGAAGCAGTTGGTCGTGACGGCGGCCGAGCAATTCGGATGGACGTGATCCAAGTCGACGCCGGTTCTTAGGATCAGCCGAAATTCCTCGAATGTGCGACCGCCCGCAGCTCGCCCTGTCCGATCCGGTGTCAGATTGCGCGTGAAGATATCCGGTGTAATTCCTGGAATGAGCACGAAAAGATTACCGCCCGCGAGGTACGTGTTCTGATTGATGACCTTTGGCTGGTTACCCTTGAAGTAAGGATTGCCCCCGGGCGCGTATTGCGTGGCGTTGGAGGTCGTGTGGCAGCCGTTGCAATCGCCGACCGCATTCACGATGTAGCTGCCAAGTCCCACGAGCTCCCGGTTTTTGTTCCTGAGGTTCAGCGGAACGGGGGCTATTTCGAAGCCACGCCGGATCTTCGACTCTTCGGTATTGCGATCATCGCCGTCCGCATGCGCCCGTAAAATACCCGTTAAGGCGCCTGCCAAAACGATGATAGCGCAAGTGGCTGTCATTCCTGACTTCGCAATAAAACGCCTGATATTCATGTTTAATCTTCCTCTTTTTGTTAAGTTTGAAACATTCACCTGCAAACGAAAAGGGGTCTCGCTCTCAAGGTTTTCCACAAGTAGGAGGAATTGCCTTCGAGCCTTCGTAGATGGGACGAGTCGCGATGGGTTTGCTGTAAGTACTGGAAATCTCTTTGACGTGGAACAAACTCAAAAACTCATTGATCGCTTTCACCACGCCTTGCGGCAAAGCGTAGCCCACGCCGACTTCCATCCACAGATTTACATCGGCCGAGCGGCAGACATAGCCTACGACGCCGGCTTGCAGGTCGGAGCCTCTGGTCGTTCCGACCGACGCGTCGATTGCCGCATAGGGTCCCACGACAAAATTGAAGGCGCCGATTCCAACGATGACTTTGGCGCCGTAGGCCAAAAGCAGTGCATTCACTCCTCCCGCCTTGCCTGTAAGGGTCTCCGCGAGGTCGGTCACGGTCGCACTCATTTTCAGGCCCTCTGCCACCGGCTGTTGGTTGCGGATGCCGGCTCTGATGGCGCCCGCATATCGGTATTCCCCCTTCGCCTCGAGTGTAGATCCTTTGGTGGTAAAGATCGTTCCGACCCTGATGCTCTGGCGAAACACCACTGAGAAGGGCGTCCCGATTCCCGTAATGGGGATGGGAATGGGATAGGAGAGATCCAGCGGCAATTGGATAATGGCGTTGAGATTCGTCACATCTCCGCTATTTCCACCTTTGATGGAAACCTTCAAACCACCGACGCCGCTGATATCCACAAATGCATTTTTCAGCCCGTGCAGAATATCGAGGCTTACGTCAATCTTCGGATCTGTCAGCGTCAAAACCGCGGTCGCCGAGAACTTGATGCCGTTCTTATCGTAATTGATCCCCACGCCCAGACCGCCGCAGCAATTCGGCATCAACGTATAATCGTTCACGCTGACGTCAGTCAGCGCGCCGAATGCGGCGGTGCCGGGCATAGCGACCTTCAGCGCAGTGAATTGTGTGCGATCAGCCGAGTTCCACACCGCGGACCGAAGGGATACTTCATCGCCGCCATCCCAACGGGTGCGCAGAAGATCACCGGAATCATAGAGCGAGGCGAACCGCGACTCGGGATGAGCGCTCAGTAAATTCGACGACGGTTCCTCGTTCAGATCCGTGTACGCCCCGGGGGAATCCGGCGCGTAGTAAGCAATCATTTTCGAGGGGTCCAGTGGGCCATGATAGGAGAAGTGCAGCTTCTCAAAGACTTCGGTCAGTTCCACCGGACCCAGCGTGACGGCGAGGGCATCGCCCTTGCGTTCCACCGCCAGCACACGTCCGACTGCTCTGCCGGTGGCGAAAAGAATTCTGTCCTTTTGAATTTCCGCGGCGTGGGGGGCGTTGGCGTCGAGGGTCCAGGTCATTCCATCCGAGCTGTTCGCTCGAATGGCTTCGGCGCCGTGCTCCATGACGATGACCGCGGGTTGGTACTCGACGTCCTTATTGAACGTGGGTGACACGCCAAAGTGTCGCTCGGCCTCGCTTAGAGTCGTCGAAGTCGCGGGAGCCGTCGTCGCCGTCGCAGGGGCCGTCGTCGCCGTCGCTGCACTTTGCTCAGCGCCGGAGCCGGCTGGGACCGGCGAGGAGATGCGCTTACAGCCGACGACCGTTGCCATTGCTGCGAGCAGCACTAGGGCAGCGATCGAAGGCCGTCGCTTGATAGCGCGCATGGACTAGTGTTCGCTTTGTTGCAGGGACTTCAACATGGGATTTTCCACCTGGGCAAAACCCTGTGGCACTTGCCAGGTGGAAGCGGGTATGGGGTCGCGGTGCACTTCCGTAACCTCGCTGGTGGTCGTCATTTTCATGACGCCGGCATCGACGGTGGAAGACGAAGCCACTGGAAATCCCTTGATACTTTTCATCTTCTCGGCGAAATCGGCGCCGGCCTTTGCCGACGGGCCGAAGCCGCTCATCGTCTTGCGCATCGATTCGTTGAAGTCGGCCATCGCGGCCCAGCTCTGAACGGGATATTTGAGGTCGTTGGTGACGCATTCGGTCATGCTCATCAATCCGCCCATGCTGATCAGCCACTCCTCGCAGGCGTACCCGGCCACCTTGCGCGTTACACCCGTTTTCTTGACTTCGGTCGAGGACGCCATGGAGGATCCCAGACCCTGCATCATGGCCATCGCTTGCTTCATTTTCGGATCGCTCATGCGCTCAGCCATCTTTGCCTGCACCGCTTCCATGTCTTGCCTGGTCATGACGAAGTAGTTTCTTTTCTTCTCATTGATATTGGTCATCGTGCCGGTTTTGAGATCGAAGATCACATCGGTCCCCTGCGACTGAGAATGCCGGATGTGATCTCCCGATATGTAATTCGTATCGATACCTCCCGGTTTCCCATTGGTGGTGACGCTTGATACGACCGTCAAATCCTCGGCGGCGCAGCTGAGGCTCGCCGCACCGGCAGCCAGAAATATTGTGAGCAAGGAGAAGGAATGTTTCATGGGAACTCCGGGTGGCAAGGGCATGGGAACCAGTCAGTTACTGGCGCGTCAGCTCGACCCGCCGATTGCGCGCTCGCCCTGCCAACGTTGCGTTCGTGTCGCGCGGAGCGGAGGCGCCGAAGCCGGAAGCCAACAGGCGCTTTTCAGGAATGCCGAGTTGGATCAGCGCCGTGCGAACTGCCGCCGCGCGGCGCGCAGACAGGTCCTGGTTGGCGGCATTGCCGCCGATATTGTCGGTATGGCCTTCGACCGTGAGCGCCCAGTCTGGATTCTTCTTCATGACGTCGGCGATAGTGCTCAACACGGTCGCCGACTGCGGTTTGATGGTCGCGCTGTTGAAGTCGAAATATATGCCGTAGATCACCGCGCGATGATCGCGCTGCAGCGAGTTCTCCAGAGACTGGGTCGGATTATCCAAAGGAAACGAAATCCGAATGATCTCCACCTTGTCCTTGCCAATGGCGAAGCGCAGCGTCAGCGGATTGGCGGGATCATCCAGGATGTACCATTCGATGGGGACAGATACCGCTCCCTGAACTAAGTCTCCCTTCACGTGCCAGGCAGCCAGGGATACCAACGAATCATTGACGATCATGGAGTAAGGCACCGGCTTTGATTCGACCGCGCGGACGGTGCCGCTGCCGCTGAAATACAGATCGGCGGGTTTTTTCGAATCGGCGCCCGGAATGAACTCCAAAACGCTGCCGATCAGATTCCCAAGCGCATTGGTCTGACCGTCGAAGGTGATGGCGGCGTTGCCGGCGGTTCGCAGGTCATGGATGACGGCCGCGGAGGTGCCGATCGCGGTGGTTCCCGGATACTCCTGCGGCCCAGTCGAGAACATATACTTATACGTTCGGGCGTGTTCGCGATCAGTGGCGCGTACATCGCGGTTGAACGAAACAGGTTTCGCTTTTCCCCCGGCCGGGTCGGGGAGCTCGGCGGAGGTGTCGAGGTGCAGCGTGCCGTCCGCATCCACCCCGTCGATTACATACGTCGATTCGTAGTCGCCTTGCCGCTCGCTGGCGGCGCCTACCACAGTGAGGCCTTGAATGAGTGGAATCGCGGTGGGCGCCGTAGCCGATACTGCCGTGCCGGTGCCGAGGAGTGCGAGCCGCAGGACGTTTGCCGCCAGTGTCTTCACAGTTTTGACACCACTTTTGACGCGAGCGCTACCGCGACTGCGCGGCCACGCTCCTCGTCCGGCGTACCCTGCTTTCTGCTCACCGCGGCAATGGTTGTAAGGGTGCCTTGGGTTGCGTCAGAAATAAACGCACCCGGCTTGAGGGGATCGTTTTTCTCGACTCGATCGAGTTCATGCAACGCTTTCAATTGGTCCGCGGAACCCAAGGGAGCAGCCGCCACTTTGTTGTAGGCCGCCATGGCAGCGATTTGCTGAAAATTAGGCGGGGTGATCGTAATGAGACTGTCGCCCTTGCGCACGTAGAGAATCGACATCGCGCCAAAAAACGCCTCGTCCCCCAAGTTGCGGACCTCTTCAGGCGTTCCGCCCAGCATGGCGGTCGCTTTGCGCGCGCCGGCCATCGCCTGATCGGAGTCCTCTTGCGACTCGATTCCCACCGTAGTCTCCAGCGACAGCGTGTCCGTCTTGTATTGCATGTCGGTGGCCGCGCCTTCCATCGATGTGACCTGAGCACCAAGAATCGCGGTCACTTCCTCGCGCGTCAGCACGCCGCGACCCCGATCCGCGCGGCCTGGTGAAACCTGTTGCGTCATTTTCGTCGACTGGCCGGTTGGGGCAGGCGCCTTGCCGCATGCCATCAGACACATCGCCGTTACACCGAGAGAGCACGCGAGGAGCTTCATGATTGATGCCATTCCTTCAGGCGACAGCCGGTTATCTTTCACAAATAGGGGTTCGCTTATAGGGGAATACGCGATTGGATCGCTGCCGCTGACATCACCGCGGCACTATTTCTTGCCGGCAAACCCAAGTTTCTGCAAAAGGTTGCGGTTATGCCGCAATGGGGCCAGAGTCGCAGAGCATGCGAACGCCGCCGTCATGGTAATTGGATCGCCCGTGGATCTGTCGAGATCCGCGCAGGCCTCGGAGCGCCTGTTTTCAATGGCCTACGAGGAATTGCGCCGCATTGCCCACCAGCAACGACGACGGGTGGGCGAGCCGCTGACGTTAAATACGACGGCCCTGGTTCATGAGGTTTATCTCAAGCTTTCATCCGCTTCACAGCAGCAGGAATTTGAGCGTGCGCACTTTCTGGCGCTCGCGGCGCGCGCCATGCGTCAGGTATTGATCGACCACGCGCGCAGTCGCGTATGCCTCAAACGCGGCGGCGAAATCGCGTTTACTGCAGCCGATGAGAATCAGCCGGATCGCTCCGGCGATATGGCGGATATGCTCGCTTTGGACCAGTGCCTCACAGAGCTGAGTGAGCTCGATGCACGCGCCGGACAGGTGGTGGAGCTCTACGTTTTCGGCGGTTTGCGCATTGAAGAGATAGCCAGAATTCAAGGTCTCACCGAGCGCACCACTTATCGTGATTGGCGGCGGGCGCGCGCTTTCTTGGTGCAGCGTCTCGGCTTGGTTCAAATGGCTGCGGAATCCTAGACGTGGATGCCGAGCGCTGGCATCGCATCAGCGCTGTGTTCGATCAGCTTTGCGAGGCACCGACGTCGGAAAGGAACGCGCTGCTCGAGCAGTGCTGCGCTGGCGATAACCAGTTGCTCCGCGAGGTTTCCGCGCTGCTGGAGGCGGACGCAGCCGGCGGCGCGCTCGATCTGCATGTTCCGAAGTTGCGCATCGCCGTGGCCGCGGATTGGGCGCGCGACAGCGAGGCGCCCATCGTGGGCACCGACATCGGCTGCTGGCGGGTCCGGCGGGAATTGGGCCGCGGCGGCATGGGCGTGGTCATGCTGGCGGAACGAAACGACGGGCAGTTCGAACAACGCGTCGCCCTGAAGCTGATCAAGCGGGGCATGGACAGCGATGCAGTGCTTTCCCGCTTTTTGCATGAGCGGCGAATCTTGGCGAGATTGTCGCACCCGAATATCGCCCGCTTGATCGACGGCGGCTTGTCAAAGGACGGCCGGCCCTTTTTCGTCATGGAATACGTCGAGGGCACACCGCTGGTGGATTACTGCGCCGCCAACTCTCTGGGATTGCGCGCGCGCATCGACTGCATCCTGCAAATCTGCGCTGCATTGCAGTTTGCGCACCGCCAACTCGTCGTACATCTCGACATCAAGCCCTCAAATGTCATCGTGACCGCGGCCGGCGAGGTCAAACTCCTGGATTTTGGAATCGCCAAGTTGCTGGGCGACAGCCCTACCGAGCCCGTGATGCATACAAGGACGCAAACTCAGCGTCCACTGACCGCGGGTTACGCCTCGCCCGAGCAATTACTCGGTGAGCCGGTCAGTACGGCGACCGACGTGTATGGCATCGGTTGCTTGCTGTATGAACTGTTGACCGGTCGCCGTGCCAACGGCAACGCAACCAGTGCGGAAGAAGCGCGGCTGGGAATCGAGCGCGGCGAACCGCTCGCCCCCAGTAAGTCGGCTGCCATGGGTGCCGTGCCGGGCATCACCCCGCGCCGACTGCGGGGTGACTTCGACACCATCGTACTCAAGGCGCTGAAACGTGAACCGGAGCGGCGCTATGCCACCGTCGAGGCATTGGCGGAAGACTTGCGCCGCTGTCTCGATGAGCACCCCATTGCCGCGAGGCGCGACACCCTGAGGTATCGAACGGGCAAATTCGTCGCGCGCAACCCCGTCGGGGTTGCGTTCGCCGCGTTGGCTGTTGTGGGCCTGCTCACCACAACGACGTTTGCCTTGTCACAGGCTTCCAGCGCACGAGCCGCGGCTCTTCGTGCTCAGGCCGTGACCCGCTACTTGGTCGGAATATTCCAGGTCGCGGATCCCAAGGGCACGCCCGGAGGCCTAAAGCTCAGCGCCCGGGAAGTGCTGGATGCCGGTACTCAACAAATGCAATTGCGGCTGGCGCAACAACCTCAATTGGAGGCTTCATTCTCCTTGGTCCTGGGGACGATCTATGGCGGCTTGGGCGAAAACGAGCGCGCAATCGCCCTGCTGCAGCGAGCCCTCGCTTTGCATCCGATCGATGAACAGGATCAAGTCTCTCACGCGGACACCCTTGCGCTATTGGCTCGCGCACAGTACGAGACTGGCGATTATCCTGCGGCGAGCCGAAGTTCCGCAGAAGCCAATACCGAGCATCGCGCACAAGGCAGGAGCGAGAGTGCGATGATTGCCCGAGATCTCGCCCTGCAGGGCGAGATCTCGCGCCGGCAGGGCGAATTCAACCGAGGCGAAGATCTGCTCAAGCAGGCCCTGACCATGTCGCGCAAGGTGCTGCAAGCGCCAAACGCGCAAATAGCCGGACAACTCAATCAACTCGCGGCGTTGTACGGCGACATGGGCCGGATCGAGCAAGCGACGGCGCTCACCGAACAGTCGCTTTCCATGTTTCGCACGCTATACGGTGACAATCATCTGGATGTGGCGGAAAACCTGGTCAACCTCGGCGTCTTCCGCATGCAAACGGAGCACATCGCGCAAGCGTTGCCGGCGTTCGATGAAGCGATCGCAATTTACAGTCGCTTACTGCCGAATGATCACCCATTGCACGCGCTCGCATTGGCCAATGAGGCGCGGGCGTTTGACCGGCTGAAACGCTATCGGGACGCTGATCCACTGTATCGTGAAGCTCTGGCGATGCAGAGGCGTGTGTTGGGTGCTCAGCATCCGGATCTGGCCACGACTCTGAACAATCTCGCGGTTTTGCGCATGCACGTGGATGACTTTTCCGGAAGTGCCGAATTCAGCCGCGAAGCAATGGCTGTTTGGGCGGCCCAAGGTAAAACCGAACATCCGTTCGCGCTCATTTCGAAGGGACATTTGGCGGTGGCATTAAGAGAAGCCGGCGATCTTGTCCAGGCGGAGCGCATTACGCGAGAAGTGCTGGCCGCACGCCGCCGACAGCTGGGCGAGAATAATCGGGCCGTGGCGCTAAGTTTGGATGAGCTTGGCATCGTGTTGCGTCTAACCGGGCATGCCGATCAAGCGGTAATCGAGCAGCAGCAGGCGCAAAAGATTCGGCTCGGTCTCGCCAATGTGCCGCCACCGGAGTCCGTCGCCGCGCTCGTGCAATACGCGCTCAGCGAATCCGCCGTCGGCAATCGGCAGAATGCGCGGGTGCAGATCGACGCCGCAATCGCGACACTGACCGCAATGAAATCCGTCGAGCCGGAACAACTCGCCACGGCGTTTGTCGCGAACGCACGCATTGAGCTTGCGCAGGGTGACGTTGCTACCGGCTGTGCGCTTGCGCACCAGGCCTTATCGCTGAGTCCCCAGGACGATCCAACAACAGGTTGGCGTCACGCCGAGGCGCAGAGCGTCTACGGAGAGTGCTTGGCCGCGCGCCGACAGCCGATTGGCGCGCGCTTTCAGCTGCAAGCTGCCCTGGCTGCTCTCGAGCACGTCCGCGGCGCCGATCACTGGATGACCAAGGGTGTAAGGGCGCGACTACGCGCGCTGACGGCCCGGCCAACCTGATTACGGATTCCAACCTGCTGAGGATTGTTGCGGTGAGCACCGGGGGTCTGTCAGGCAAAAAGACCCCCAAAGACCTGGATCCATACAGACCGTTCATCTGCTTTGACGCATAGGCGCCATTCATCAACAGGTCGCCCGGCGCTCTGGAGCGGGCCCATGCAATTGACCGTGTCAGCGAAGAAAGCCTTGGCGGAATGGGACCCGGTACACGAGACAGTTGCGCGAGATTGCATCCCCAGTAGGCGTTCAATCACGGCAGCGCACAATTTTTACGAATTGCGGTGTTTCTCCTGCAGCCACACTTTGATCGAGGATTGATAGGGGACGTCTCTGGCGTTTGCCGCTGTCTGGGCCGTCCTATTGCGCTTGGTTGCGGCGCTTGCGGTCCACGTATCCGGCCAATATCCCGCTCAGCCGCGTCTGCCAGCCGCGACCGCTCTGCCGGAAGAAATCCACGACGCGCGGCTCAAGGCGCACCGTGACGGAAATCTTGTGGGTAACGGCCTTGGGCCTCCCGCGCCGTCTCATCGCTTCCGCAAACGGCATCATGGTAAGGAAATCCGCTGCCTTCAGCTCCCGAGTATCAGGATCGGCCTTTACTCCGGTCTTTACGCGGGCTTCTTCGGCGACGTTGTTTCGCTTGAATTTTCCGTTGAGGTTGGCCCTGGTCTTCATAGCGTTCAATCTCCGCATTTGTGGCGAGGCGCAGGCTAATCATGCGCACGGTCTCATCGTCGAGGACGGCATACACTGCCGTGTAGAGCCGGTCATCCTTCGGCGCGATGCCGATCCAGCGATCTTCGACATAATTCTCGGCGTCATCGACTTGGACCAGCATGGTGTTCCAGCTGAGCTCATTCCCTATCCCAAGCGAGACGCCGTGCTTTTCACGGTTCGCCTGGTCTTTCCTCGGGTCGAACTCGACTTTCACCATAATTATTGTACATACGATAAATGCTGTAGTCAAACGGGGTACGCCGGCCCATAGCGAAGGAACAACCTTGAAAATAGAAGCAAAGCTAAAGCACATGGGTCTGGAGTTACCGGCTGCTGCTCGTCGAAGCCGGTGACAAATATCACGTGTACCTTATCCCGCACCTGCACCACTCAAGGAGATGCACGAAAAGCTCGACCCGGAAGTTTTCTGGCAAATTCATCGAAGCATCATCGTGAACGTCAGTGCCATCGACGCGATTCAGCGCACGCTTCGCGGTACGCTTGAAGTGAAATTGAAGGACCGACGCGAACTGTTGCCGGTGAGCGCACCCTACGCACACCTATTCAGGAATGCTTGACGCCCCGCTGATGGGATTGTGGCGGTGTATTCGCGACGCGCAATCGGGCAGACATGGCGTGGCTCAAAACCCGAGTTCGCTCAGCGATGGGTGATCGTCCGGGCGGCGGCGGACATGGCTGGCGGTCCTGCAAAGGGCGAGGACGCAACAGACTATGACGTTTCTATCGTGCGCAAGCCTGAAAAAAGCCATACCGCGAGAGTTCTCGGCGAGTTTCTCGGCGAGCGCCGCGTGGCTTGAGGCACGACGCGGCCTGCGTGGACTCCGGGGCAAGCGATAACTCTTAGGCCGCCCTCAGACCGGCTCCATCAACTCGATGCGAGTCCAGAGGCATCGTCTATCTCTGTATCGGTGCAGCCTGCAATCGGCTCCCGGTGACCTCGACATCGACTCGCCGATCCGGCGCCAGACAACGGATCAGTTCTGGGGTTCGACGCTGGCCTGGGCACTCATCCGGCGTCGTGACCGGGGCTGAGCCGTCTGCGCCTTGCGCGGAGATCTTGCCTTCTGGTATCCCTGCAGTTTCCGCCAAGTAAGACTTCACCGCTTCCGCGCGGCGCTCCGACAGTTTCTGATTGTATTCATGGCCGCCAATCCGATCGGTGTATCCGGTGACCGTGATGACGTCAAACTGATCGCCCTGAAGCGCGGCTGCAAAGGTGTCGAGCGCTTGCTTGCCTGCGGGCTTCACGGTCGACTTGTTGAAGTCGAACAGCGAGTCCGCGGAGAAACTCACCCTTTTCCGTATCGGGGGCTGGGGCGGCGGTGGCGACGGGGGCGGTGGCGGCGGTTCAACAGCGGCGACGGGCGGAGGCGGAGGTGGCGAAGGTGGCGGCGGCGAGGGCGCAACGCCAAATCGATACAGCAGGCCGACCGTGAACAAGTCGATGTCGCCTTTATTGCCGACGGCATCGTCAACCCGATATCGCTCCGCCTCGGCGCGCATACCCCAAGATCGCGTCAACGCGTACTGAAGACCGAAACCGAACTTATAGTTTCCGGAATCCTTGCTGCGCCGGGCATCCGGCACGATGACGGCACCGTAGCCGACGAAGGCGTCCTTGGCATGCGCATAGTCAACCCCGAAGCGGCCGAATGCCGAGAACTTTTCCGTGAAAGGCAGTAAGGCGACGGCGTCGAGATTTGCACCCTTGAGCTTGATGTCGCCGGTCAGTCCGGCCGCAGGCAGTGTATTGGCGGTAAAGCCGAACGTGCCGAGATCGAAGTACCCGCCCTCCAGGGCAAGGTACTTGTTGAACTGATAGCCGCCGAACAGTTTGTAGCCGAAGTGGCTGTTATCGTCCTTGATCGCGGTGGTGGCGAATCCCTCGTCCAACAGTCCGTTGACGATTCGCGCGTCGTCGATTTTCGCTCTCGACTGGCCCGCATTCGCCCCGACGTACCAACCGGAGTCGTCCGCCACCGCGAATGAGCCGGCGGTCACCGAAAGCATCGCCGCAACCAGCGTCCCCAAAGTTCTTGATAATTTCACTGTATTCTCCAGCACGATTTTTTGCTCCATGGCCTTATGGGGCCGGCACGTTGATGACTGTGTCGACCAGGGTTACCGATGCGCCCAATGACAATGCTCGGCCATTCAGAGTTACGACGGCGACGTTGCCGGCCGTCGAGAACGCGGCGCCCGCCTGGGCAATGATGGTTCCGACCATGGTTCCCCCGCCCCCTGCGTTGATCGTGGCGGCAGCGCCCACTTGCCAGAAGACGTTCTTGGCCTGAGCGCCACCCGCGAGGATCACGCTCTGAGGAGCCGCCGCACCCGGGCCTCCCACGGTCAGCGTGGTCGCCATCTGAAACACCCAGACGGCATTCGCGTTGCCGCCGGCGTCGAGGGTAAGGTCCCCTCCCTGCATCATGAACGAACCTGCCGGAGCCGTATAAACGCCGGGTGCGAGCGTGAGTCCCGCGAGATTGCCGCCGGGATTTGCACCGGGCGGCATGCCCGCCAAAGCCAGGTACGCGGTTTGTGCGTCGAGACGAGCTTGCGTCGCGATTGCGCAATAGGCCGCATTGGGCCCGGCGGATGTGGGACCCGTGGTGGAATTAGTGCACGTGTAAATCGTCCCGTTCACGGTTCCGATATTCGCCGGCGATTCGGTGTAGATATCCCCGGCCGTGTCGTTGAATCCGGTAATCGACGAACTGCCGGTCGCGATGGTCCCGATGTCGCCATGGATCACGGTCAAGGTTCCCGTGTTGGTCATGCCGGCGGTACCGCCAAAATCCCCGAACGGCGCCGCTGAGGCGAGTGACACGGGTGCCACACAATTCCCCGTCGCGGGGCCCACCGTGAAGTTCCAAGTGAAGTTATTCAGCAGGTCATCGGCCGGAACCGCGAGGTCCTTGACGCCGTTGGCGCCGCCGATGATGTTTGCCGTATAGACACCGCTGGGCGTGAGAGCGCTCTGCGGCGTGAATGTCGCGATGGTGCCCGTAGCCGCATCGAGTGCCACGGATGCCGCGGTGACGGAGGTCAACGCCGGTGCGGGTCCCGTCAGGGTGAAGTTCGCCGCATTGATCGTGCTGGGGTCCATCCGCAGACCCGCGGGGACCGTGAAGGTCGCGTTGACTGTGGCGTTCGGACACACGCCCAACTGACCCGCTGCGGGGTTGGTGGACTGTACCGTGACGTTGGTCGTCGCGACCGCGGCTGACGTGGTGAAGGTCCACACATAGTTGCTTGCTGCAGGCAGAGCCGCTTGATTGCCCGCCAGCGCATTGCCCGCCAGATCCGTCGCCGCGCTGGTAATCGTGGCCGTATAAGTCGCGCCGACGGTAAGCGCGGCAGCCGGTGTGAAGCTCGCGGTATTGGAGCCCACTTGGTAGCTCACACTGCCGGCGGGAGATACGCAAGGAGCCGCGCAGGTGACCGTAAAGCTGGTGTCGCTCACCGTCGCGGGCGACATCGCCTCGGCGAAGGTTGCCGTGATCGCCGAATTGACCGGCACGCCGGTAGTCGGACCCGGAGTCGTCGTCGCAGGGACCGTAAGCGTTACCCTGGGACGGGTCGTGTCCGCAGAAGCTCCTGTTGTAAATTTCCACACATAGGGACTGGCTAATGCGCTGCCGGTCGCGAGACTCGTGACCCCGGTGATCGTGGCGGTGTACAGCGTGAGAGGCGCGAGATTCGCCGCCGGCGTAAAGGTCGCGTTGGCTTTCCCGGCATCGAGCGCCACCGCTCCCGTGGGACTCACACAGGGCGCCGCGCAGGTCACCGTGAAGCTCGCTGCACCGGTGATCGGCGCCAGCGCCTCACTGAATGCGGCGGTGACCGCGGTGTTGATCGCCACACCGGTGGCGTTGTTGAGTGGCGCCACGGCAGTGACCGTGGGCGCGATCGGCGCGGCGCCGGTCGTAAATTGCCACGTATAGGGCTTGGCCAATGCGGTGCCCGCCGCGAGACTCGTAGCTCCGGTGATCGTGGCGGTGTAAAGCGTGAGCGGCGCAAGTGTCGTCGTCGCCGTCAATGTGAAGGTTGCGATTTTGTTCGTCGCGTCGAGCGCCACTGTGCCGGTAGGGCTGACACATGGCGTAGCGCAAGTTACCTTGAAGCTCGCTGCGCCGCTGATCGGAGCCATCGGCTCATTGAACGTTGCGGCAACCGTGGTGCTGACCGGCACGCCCACAGCATTGTTGAGGGGCGCCACCGCGGTGACCATGGGCGCGAGTGTGGCGACGCCTGTGCCTAGAACGGCATCTCGGCTGCAGCCTGCTGCCACGAGACCCAGCAGTAATGCCGTGAACCACGCCGTGTGTTTGGAAAAGCTTTTGAATGCGCGCATCGAGGTTTGCTCCTGATTTCCACTGTGCGCCCGCATGTCGAAACATTCGGTGTGCCGGCGCTATGCGGGGTGGAGTCTCCTCCTCGCGCGTTTGAACTTCAGTACGCTGGCATACATAGATGCCAAATGAATGCTGGCGCGGGCTGCAACATTTACAAATTAATCCATTCGCCTACACGCAAACTCGCATCTGCGATGTGCGTCTCATTTCGCGCAAGCACTGCGCCGCTCAGCTCTTGTTTGGTTCCAGCAACTCGATGCGATTGCCGAACGGATCGTCGACGTAGATACGATGATAGCCCTCGAGAGGCTCGTCTTCCTTCAGCGCATATCCTGACGCCCTAAGCTTTTCTTGAAGCTCACGCAGGTCCGCAACCAGCAAGGCCACGTGAGCCTTGCGTGCCGGCCGGAAATCCGCCTCCACTCCCAGATGAAGTTTCAGATCTTCGTGCTCGAACCAACAGCCGCCGCGCTTCGCGAGATGGGCGGGTTTGGGTACCTCTTTAATTCCCAGCGCACCGCGGTAAAAGGCGCGGGCGAGATCTTCGCCGCCCGCCGGCATCGCTAATTGCACATGATCGATACGCGTAATTCGCAATTGTCTCTCCTGCCGCAATTGGGTCGCTCACGTGGGGCTGGCGCGGCGTAATATTATCGCTGAACTTAAGCTCAAGGAATCATGGTATCGATGAAAACCATTTTCATCACGGGCGGCTCTCGCGGCATCGGTCGTGCGACGGCGCTCGCATGCGCCCGGAAAGGCTGGAGCGTTGCGCTCAACTATGTGCGCGACTCAGAGGCTGCCGATGAGACCGCCCGCGAGGTTCGCGCCGCCGGCGGCCACGCGATCACGTTTCGAGGCGATGTAGCCATCGAGGCCGACGTCGTTTCCATGTTCGGTGCGGCCGAATCGGCGCTCGGCCGACTGGATGGGGTCGTGATCAACGCGGGCATTGTCGCACCCTCCGCATCGCTTGCCGACATGGACGGCGCGCGGCTCAAGCGCATGTTTGAGGTGAATGTCTATGGCGCATATCTCTGCGCCCGCGAGAGCGCCCGCCGCCTGCCGAAGGATCGCGGCGGCAAGGGGGGCGCGGTAGTTCTTGTCTCCTCCGCGGCGAGTCGGTTGGGTTCACCGTTCGAATATGTCGACTATGCGGGATCAAAGGCCGCCATCGACACCTTGGCAATTGGCTTGGCCAAAGAACTGGCGCAGCAAGGCGTGCGCGTCAATGCCGTCAGGCCCGGGCTGATCGAAACGGACATTCACGCCAGCGGCGGCCAACCAGACCGGGCACGACGCCTCGGTGCCAACACACCCATGGGCCGTGCGGGCCGTCCCGAGGAAGTGGCCGAGGCCATTGTTTGGCTGTTGGACGACGGCGCCTCGTATACGACGGGCGCCATTCTCGACGTCGCCGGAGGGCGCTAGGGCTAGGGAACCCATTTCATATTTTTAGAGAGTATCGGCAACCTCGCTCCGATACTGCCGCCCCGAGGAACGCCAGCGCGCGGGGCGTATACGGGTCAACGCCGCGCTTTGGCACTATACTCAAAGGTCACTACTAACCATTCCACCCACGGAGGTCCGATCATGGGAGCCCACAAACTCGCCAGCACCCCCTTTTCAATTGTCCCTGCGGATCAAGCAGCCTCCATGGACGCTGAGCTGGGAATCACCCTCGAATTTGAAATAACGACTGAGTGATTTTCTTTCACAACTAGCTCACAACCCGCGATCAAACACGGATGCCCAACGCTCACCCAAAGACAAGCCGAATCCGCTGCCAGGGCACTCGCCATGCGGGCGGACTGATTGCCGACGTGGATACGGAGTAAATCACATGATGGCACCGGGTCGGTTCAGAGCCATCGGACTGATGAGTGGCACTTCGATGGACGGTATCGACGCAGCGGTTCTCGAAACAGATGGGGAGGCGCATCTGACCACCGGACCGCATGCGAGCACGCGATATTCGCCCGATCTGCGCCGCACACTCCTACGCCTTCCGTCGAACGGTGTGGACGTGCCCAGAATAGAACGGGAGCTGACCGATTTGCACTGTCAGGCCGTGTCGGCGCTGTGTGACAGTCGGAACATCAATCTCGCTACGGTAGATGTCATAGGGTTTCACGGCCAGACCATACTGCACGAGCCCCATGAGGGCAGGACCTGGCAGCTCGGCGACGGTCAACGCATGGCGGATTCCCTCGGCAGAGTTGTCGTGAACAATTTTCGGCAGAGCGACATGAACCGTGGCGGCCAGGGTGCACCATTTGCGCCTGCGTATCATCGGGCATTGGTCCGCTCGTGCGGAATTCCGCAGCCGATCGCGGTGTTGAACATCGGGGGCGTCTCAAATGTGACCTTGATCGACGGGGAACTGCTGTACGCGTGCGATTGCGGTCCGGGAAATGCGCTGATCGACGATTGGGTGAATGTCCGATGCGGAGTGCCTTATGACGACGGTGGAAAGATTGCCGCGACGGGCCGTATCAACGACCACGCTCTGACAATCCTGCTCAGCAACGCGTTCTTTCAACAGCACGGGCCGAAATCCCTGGACCGAAATGCCTTCTCGTCCGAACCCGTAACGGAGTTATCCCCACAAGACGGCGCCGCGACGCTGGCAGCGTTTACCGCGGCCGCGATCGCGACCGAAGCGCTACGGTTACCGTGTGCACCGAAGGAATGGATTGTCGTGGGTGGCGGTCGACGGAACCGATATCTTCTTGCTGAACTGAGACGTCGCCTTCCGGCACCGGTGCTCATAGCCGAAGACTTCGGCTGGACAGGAGATGCTATCGAGGCTCAAGCATTTGGGTATCTTGCGGTTAGATCACTATTGAAGTTGCCGTTGAGCTGGCCAAGTACTACTGGCGTTTCTGAGCCCGTCAGCGGCGGCGTACTCTGGAACCCAACTCCCGGATCAGCGCTGGGAACACCCTCAATCTAACTCCGCACCAGCCATTGAAACCTTCGCGCATTAATCATACGACTATCGTACCCGGGACCACGCGCGCCGTGCTGTTTGATCTTGATGGCACCCTTCTTGACACGGCTCCTGATATGGCCGGCGCGCTAAACCAACTGCGATGCGAAGAGAACTTAACCCCGCTTCCATTTGAGGAAGTGCGTTGCCGTGTATCCCACGGCGCAACCGCGCTAGTGCGTCTGGCGTTCGCTGAAGCGCTCGAACCTGCGTTCACAGTGCTGCGCGAGCGCTTTCTCGAGATTTATCGCGGCCGATTGTCTGTCGAAACGCGAGTGTATGAAGGGATTCTGGAGGCTCTTGGGCGCCTCGAATCCGACGGAATTGCCTGGGGCATCGTCACTAATAAGCCAGGGTGGCTGACTGAACCTTTGCTGGAGCAATTTGCTTTGCGTCGACGCGCCTGGGTGATCGTGTGTGGTGACACGCTTGCGGAGCGTAAGCCGCATCCCGCCCCTCTGCTGTACGCGGCTGAGAAACTCGGGGTTACACCCGCTCAATGTATCTATATTGGCGATGCCGAACGTGATGTGCAGGCAGCTCAGGCCGCGAACATGAAAGTCTTCGTTGCATTGTTTGGATATATTCCGGCGAATGAGCGGCCGCACGAATGGCCTGCAAGCGGATGGCTTCAGAGCCCCCAGGACATGGCTAGATTGCTTGAGTCGCTAGGCGCATGATTGCGAACCTCGACAAGGTTCACCGAGGCCGGCTCAGTCAGTTTCGGCACCAGACCAAAACTCTGGGCCGGGCGAAACGACCCCTTTCTGCATGCTCTTAAGTCAGCGGCGGTCAATCCAGAAACTCCGAACACCCGATGCGCACCATCGATCGCAAACAAGTGCAGTCGCGCTTCAATGCGCCCGCGCGGATACCGCCCCATCGTTACAAATTAGCTAAACGCTTCAAGGAAAGCATGCGCGGCAGCCACCACCGCCTCCACGTTCCCTCGACGAAGCGCATCGATCGGCCGCATCGACTTATCCGGATCCACGAAGGCGGACTCCTCATTCAAGAAATCCCACGCAGCTTCCGGCTCACCGATCACCGCCAACACCTCACGGATCCCCGGCACCACCTCACCCGCGCCCATAATCTGCTCCGCCGGAATGAGCACTCCCCGGCGCGTCGCTCGCCAAGCCAGCAACCGCTTGGACTCGATCCACGCATACACAGTGACCCGCGTGACCTCCAGCATCTCCGCCGCCTCACTGATGCTCAAAACCCTCCTATCACTTGAGTCGGAGTCCCGAGCAACCACCAACCGCCGCAATGTCTCCGGCAACACCCGCTCCGCGGAGACGACCAGCCCGGCCTCAAGCGCCGCCTCCTCCAACGCATTCGCCACAATCCCCGTCACCTCATTCGGATGCTTCTCAACGAACTGCATAGCCGCCCGCGACAACGCCGGCCGGACTGTCAGCGGCTTCTCAACTCGCTCCTTTGTTTTTCTGGCTTGCTTCATGGGTCCGATTCTACTCTCGACTATACAACTTGTATAGTTCACCAATTGACCATAATCCACGCTCAGCGGTTCCACGGATTTTCCGCCATGCAACACGCCGAGCCCTTGGGGCCCACGGCGTGATCAGGCCGCAACCAGCCGCACGCGCGTGCCCGAAAGAATAACGCCGCCGTTTGGATCCAACAGTCCCATCGCTTCGGCTCGACCGTGCACATCGCTTGGACTTCGAACGGCAACATCGAATGCGCCAAGCCCCTCACCTCGTCCGTCACGGGCCCGGGCAAACCGGATCTCGCCCTCATCCAGGCCGATGCGCCACTCGCCATCGCTCTGCTGCGCGGGTCGACCAAGAACGGCGGCCCAGCGGCTCGCCATCAGGCTCGGGTCATCGGCTTGGAGCTCGGCGCCGACGATGGCGACCGAGACGTCCGTACGGACGTGATCGCGCCAGTGTGGTCCGCCCCACTCCCAGCGCTCCTTCGGGTTCATGTGGTCCAGAGACAGTATCGCTCCACCAATGTCCTTCGGATGAATATGAGTGAACGCCGCGCCATCTTTGTCCATTTGATCCACCACACGCGCGCCTGCGTCGTGCACACGCGCCCTGGCCTCCGCCAGATCATCAACCTGCAGGATCACCATGTATCCGCCGGCCCCGCCGCGTTTCTCGAGCAGTCGGGCCGCTGTGGTTCCGGGCGCATTCGGCGAGACCACCTCCAGAAATGTCGTGCCCACCGGGAAGACGGCGTTCCGTAAGCCGTACTTGCCGACTCCCGGGTCGTCGTAGGCATGGTCGAGGCCGAGAACGGCAGTAATTTCGGCGCGGGCGGCGGCGAGATCGTGCGCCACCAGGGCGATTTGCCGGAGTCGCATCTGTATTCCAGTTTCTAAACGGCGAGGCCTAGCGGCCGTTGAAAGCCGGCTCGCGCTTTTCAACGAAAGCCTTCACCGCCTCGCGGTGGTCCTCGGTGGTTGCGCAGTGTATGTGGTGGGTTACTTCAAGATCGAGGCAGTCATCGACCTCGCCGGCCATGGCTCGATTCAGATTTTCCTTCATGTAGCGAAACGCTACTGTCGGGCCCGAAGCCAGACGGCGTGCGATCTCTTGCGCCCGCATGACAAGCTGCTCCGGCTCGCATATCCAATTGACCATGCCGAGCCGCAAGGCCTCCTCGGCGCTCACGCGGTCGGACAAGTAATAGAGTTCGCGAGCTTTGGCGGAACCCACGAGCTTGGTAAGGAAGTATGTACCTCCGAAGTCACCGGAGAATCCGACCCGGGCAAACGAGGTTGTCATGAAAGCAGTCGTTGCCATGATGCGCAGATCGCAGGCCAGGGCGAGTGCGAATCCAGCACCGGCCGCCGCGCCCGGTAATGCTGCAAGCGTGGGCTTCGGCATTTTGAAGAGTCGCCCTACGGTCGCCCGCTGATTGACACGTTGGCGATGGATAGCCGCATCGATGGTCAATGAATCGTGAACGCCGCGAAGAGACATGGCCTTGACGTCGCCGCCGGCGCAAAAGCCTTTCCCCGCGCCGGTCAATACCACGCACTTGACCGCAGGGTCGAGCTCCGCCCACGCAAGCTGTTCCGCCAAAGCCTGCATCATAGGCTCGCTCATCGCGTTGCGCGCCTCGGCTCGGTTGAGGGTGAGCGTCAACACGCCATCATTCAATCCTGACAAAAGATCGGAAGTGCCGGTGGCAGGTGGGGACGCCATTGTTCTATTCCGTGTGTTTGACTCTCCCTTGACCATAGTCCCCTGACCTTTCAAGTGTCAATGCGTGGCGACCCCCTGGCCTGCACGGAAGCGAGTTCCATGCAGGCGCGACCAATAGGCGCATTACTACGCCCCTCCGAATGGAGCGTACCCAAGTGCCGCACCTACTACGCTGAGAGAAAATTCTGACAGCGATGGCGACGCCGGCTCCTTAATCATTCCACGGCCCGCACGTACTTGCAGATCAATTCAAGAAGTGCGAAGCCAGTCACAAATCGCGCCTTCCTTCAATGAATTATGTAACAAGACGATTTGGCAATTGTGAAGAGAATCACAGTATCCGTTGTTTGCCTGTGCAATGGCGTATAAATTCAGTGAGGAGTACAAACTGGTGCCGCTCACGCGCACGATCCTGAACCACGCCGGCGAGACCAGCATGACGATTCGAATCGCAACGATTGAAGACGCGACGGAACTCGGAAAGATGCACGTTGCATCATGGCGCGAAACCTATACCGGCATTCTGCCGGAGAGCATGTTGTCTTCGTTATCCGTTCCGGCTCGCGTAGCCAAGTGGCAGGAAATTCTGCGCGAACCGGCGAGTGTCGAGGCTACCGTGGTTCACGTTATGGAGAGCGACGGCAATATCATTGGTTTCGGGGCTTGTGGTCCGCAACGCACGGAGAAACTCAAAGGCCGAGGCTACGCCGGCGAATTTAACGGAATTTATGTATTGCGGGCCTTTCAGCGTCGTGGAGTGGGCGCGCGACTCATGTCTATCATGGCCGCGGACTTGGCGTCTCGGGGCTTCAATACGGCGAGCTTGTGGGTTCTGCGTGACAACGCTGTGGCCAGACAATTTTATGAGCGATTCGGTGGCCGGGTAGTGGAGGAGAGAGAAGATGTACGCGGCCAAGTTACGCTCGTCGAGTTGGCGTACGGCTGGGCGAACCTGGAGAAGTTCGAGGCGCGGTAAGGCGCCCCTACTCGGTGTACGGCGCTGCCACAATTGCTTTCTCGACGGTGTCGACAAGTACGGTCCAGGGCGGCGGCGCGAGAAAGACTTCGATCGATTTCGGCTTTTATGTTGATTTGAGCGTAGATTGCCGCATAGGCTGTCGCCCCGAGAAGCAATTGTGCATCGGATCGCACTCACCAACCGATGCCGTAGTCCTCGCCGTGGTTGCTCGAGCCGCCCCACATCGTTCCGTGTGCACTGTCGAGTTCGATCGCGTTGATCGGACCCGAGCTTCTTTCTTGGAAGTCGAGCCTGTACCCCATGCGCACAAGTTCCTCGCGCACCCACGCCGGCGTCGCTGTGTTCACCGTGAGGCGGCCGGGTATGGACTCGTGGGCTCCGAATGAGTCGCGCATCTGGTAGCTGGTGATGTTGGCGGCCTCGGTGGCCTCCTGTGGAGTCATTCCGAACTCGACCACGTTGAGGAAGAACTGCAGCAGGTTTTGATCCTGGGTGTCGCCGCCCTGTACGGAAAATACGAGAAACGGCTTGCCGTCCTTAAGGGCCAGAGTCGGCGTGAGCGTTGCGCGCGGACGCTTGCCGGGCTCCAGCACATTGAAAGGGTTCTCGGAGGCATCGAGTACGAAACTCTGCATGCGCTGGCTCAAGCCCACGCCGGTGTGGCCGGCGATCACGGCGGGAGTCCAGCCGCCGCTGGGGGTCACCGACACTGCCCAACCCTTTTCATCCGTGGCTTCCACACTCGTGGTCCCAAGCCGGAACGTGCGGTCATACTCGACGAGCGCTGTCGGGCTCCACTGCGCTGTGGCAGCGGGGGATGCGGTGGGCATCTTGCTGTGCCACTTCTGCAGAATCGCCGTGAAGGGATTCTTGCCGCCCTGGTACGGATACGGATCACCGGGGCGGATGTCCGGATCATTGTGGTCGGATTGGATCAGCTTCGTGCGCTCCCGCGCATAGTCCTTCGATAGCAGTCCGCGAATCGGAGACTCCGGCGGGAAATAGGGGTCGCCGTAATAGAAGTCGCGATCGGCGTAAGCAAGGTTCATGGCTTGATACAGCGTGTGGATGTAGCGGGCGCTGTCGTAGCCCATGGCTTTCAGGTCGAAGTTCTCGAGAATGTTCAGAGTCTGAAGCATCACCGGGCTTTGCACCCAGGTGGTGAGTTTGTATACCTCGATGCCCTTGTAGTTCGTGTGCACGGGCTCTTCGATATGCACTTTCCACTTGGCGAGGTCCTCCATGGTGAACAGGCCACCCTGCTCGCGGGTACCGCGCACCAGCTCCTGCGCGATATCTCCCTTGTAGAAGCGGTCGTAGGCGGCGTATATCGCAGCCTTGCGGTCCTTGCCGGCTGCACGAGCTTTGTGCTCGGCTTCCACGAGTTTGCGCAAGGTCGCAGCGAGCTCCGGTTGGTGGAAGATCTCGCCGGGCTGCGGACCCTCGCGCGCCTCGCCGGGGTGGATGAGGATGGTGCGCTTGGAGTAGGGCCATTGCGCGATCTTGTCCTTGTATTTCTCGATGGTGTTGGACAGCTCCGCCTCCATCGGATAGCCGTCTGCCATCTGGATTGCGGGGGCCAGCACTTCAGCGAGGCTCATGGTGCCGTACTCCGCAAGCATGGTCATGAGGCCGCCCGGCGTTCCCGGAGTCACGGCGGCGAGCGGGCCGAACTCGGGTGGATAGTTCATGCCCTTCTTGTGAAAGAATTCCGGTGTCGCACCGGTGGGTGCGACGCCGAGTGCGTTGATGCCGATGACTTTGCCGGTATTCGGGTTGTAGATCAGCGCCTGGGTCTCGCCGCCCCAGGAGAGCGTGTCCCACATGGTGGAGGTCGCGGCAATCATGGCGCATGCGGCGTCCACCGCGTTGCCGCCTTTCTGGAAGATCATTGCCCCGGCCGTCGCGGCCAGCGGCTTGCCGGTGACTGCCATCCAGTGCTGGGCGTGAAGAGCAGGCTTTTGCGTGCGTGCGTGAGCGGCTTGTATCGAACCAATCATGATCGCGGCGGTGCATAGAAGCGATGTCAGCCGGGTAACCGTGGAGGCAATTCTCATTTGTCAGTCCCTTAAGAGCCATTTGCTGACGCCAAGGATACGGCAGAGTTACAGGACACGCCTCATAACCTGACAGATAAGCTGAGAATGATCGATCCGTTCGCCGGCCTTGATCCGACATCTTTGTCGTCGGAGCGCACCAGAGGGGTGTCCCAACCGGGACACCCCTTTAGCGTTTCAGCACTCGCCAATCAGTCTCAATCCTGCGAGCTGCACCGCCGGGAGCGCCTGAGTCCCTTCGAGCCTCACTCCGTCCAGCGCCCTAGGATCGAGCCCGAGCGCCTTTAGGATCGTCGGCGCAACTTGCATGGTCTCCACCGGGCTGGTGACGGTCTTTCGGGCAAAGTTTGGATGCGACACCAGCAGCATCACATTGGTGTCGTCGCGAGAGAAGCCGCCGTGCTCCGACAATTTTTTTGTGCTTCCCGAATAGGTCACGCCGATGTTCGGTGTAACCACGATATCCGGCGAGCGCGGATCACCGTTGGGCGGAATTCCAGGCGTGTTGAAGTATGTGGTCAGCAGTCTGTCCGAGAAAATCTCCCCGATGCCGGCGACGTTGTTCGAGGTTGGAGACATCGAGCGGAGCATGCCGACTGCAGCTGCAGCCGTACAGTTCGCCTTGCCGTTCAGCCACAACACGGAAACGTCGTCTTCGGTCGGCCCGATGCCGGTCGGGTTCGACGGAGCTTCGGAAAAGGGCAGGCACCCGGCATTGTCCAGAATGGTCGCGGGCGAAGTTGTGACCGGATCGCCGGGAGAGTTCGAAATTCCAAGGTAGCGCGCCGAATCGATGGGGCTCTGCCCGTGCTTGGCGGTGATGATGATGAGCGTGGAATTGTACAGCCCGCGTTTTTTCAGCTCGGCCACCCAGGCGCCGATCGCCTTATCGGTGAATACGATCTCGTTCAGCAACGGCTCACTCGGCGTGCCGGTGGAGTCCAGATAGCCGCCGGTTGCCACGACCGCCTTGGATGCCGGATCACGTTCGATGAGTTTTTGACCCACGCTGACGGTTTGAAAGTTCATGCCGAAAATTGCCGGCACCGGAGCTTTGGTCTTGCGGTTGTGCGTGAAGCCGTCGATTTGATTGAGGACGGCGTTGACCTTGAGCGAGTCATAGCACACGACATTCTGGAAACTGTCGGTCCATGAGCCGGTTTGCAGCGGGTCACGAACCGTGGAGCAGTCCACGCCCGTGACGGTGGTCACGCCGGGCAGACCGACGACATTTGAATTGATTTCCGGTCCGTAAAAGTCATCGAGATTCTTCCCGTTTCCCGGACCTGACACCGAGGCGTAGGCCGGATGCTTGTCGGTCCAGGCCGTGTACAGACCGGCAGCGTGGGCCACGCCGAAGACCGTGTTGGTGCGCACGAAATTCCATGGAAACACCGGGTTGCAATTGTTGAACGGGTCGCGAATCAGTTTCAAAGGATCGATGGAGTTGATTCCGCCGTCGCCATCTTGGCGGTGCTGACGCCGTCGATCCCGTTCACGAACTGCTGATTCTTGTCTATGCCTTCTTCGTATTCAGTTCTTGTACCGTTGGCCACGCCGGTAGTGCAGGTACCGTCTGCCACTCCGTTTCCAGTGGTGATCGTCGGCGGAGCGAGTACGCGATCGTACGCGACGTCATAGTAGGCGCCTGCGGTCCGCGGTGATGATCCAGAGATGATTGCAGTCAGTCCCGGGAACGAATCCGAGGGTCTTGACGTGGAGGTGTCCACATAGTTGATGGCAGTTTCCCCCAACTCCGCCAGATTCGGGCAGTAGGGCTCTCCTCCATTGACTGTTTTGATACCCTGCGAGCAGTTGAGATAGTCCACGGCGTGCATACCGTCAATGCTCACCAGCAGGACGTGGCGGATGCCTTCGAGGCGCCCCTCGCCGTCCGCATACGCGGGAGCCGTTGCGGTTGTCATGGCGACCGTCGTCATGAGAGCTAAGGCGCCGGCGAAAACCGGTGCGACTTTAAAGTTGATCATTGAGTGAATCCCCCTCTCGGTTTCATGGGCTTGGACCGTTGCGAACGCAACGCACCCGCGCGAGTTTCGAACTCGCATGTGACCGCTAAGTTACAATTTGATGACGTGAGGCACGCCGTGTAGATTCGGTGGCAAGCCGCGATCTTGGTGTAGGAAATCGCCGACATGATCAGGCATCGCGCAGCGCGGCGTTGCCGCTAAGACGCGGTTGGGGCTCGCCCTTTAGTCGCACGAATCGCTGCCACGCGCCACGGCGGGCAACTGTTCCTGTCGCCGAGGCCGCTAAAGATTTCCGCGCGTCACGGGCTGAGCGGAATCCGCTTGAGTTTGGTAGCCGACTTCGACTGACCAAAATCAGCCGGCAGGGGCGGGATGACTTGATTGGGATACCAGAAGGTCAGGTGACAGCTTTCGCAAACACCGTCCATCGCCGCGCCGGCATTCATCATGCCGGTCGCGTCTTTCTTGTCTATGGAGGTGAGCATCTGTTCGCCCGCGGCGCGCAGCGCATGCGCGAAATCCACGAAAGCGGCATGTTTCGAGTCGAACAGCTTTTGACCTTCTTCGGAACCCAGCACGCCCGAGGTGCCTTCATCGAGCACCGGGCTGCCGGGCGCCACGAGCTTGCGCCCATCCATGACCAGCAGATTGATGCCTTCGATCAACGCGATGGCGTGCCGCCTCGCCTCTTGCCATTCTTCGTCGGTTTTCGGCTGATGAAAAACCGTCCCCTTCGCCGTCTCTGTAATGCTGACCGAGTCCCACAGGGCATCCGCGGCAGGATCAATGACCGCGTCCATCAGTTCTTGAATGCTGGCTTTGATTTGAAACGGCGTTGCCGGCGGCGCGGGCGTAGACACAGCAGCCGGAACCGCGGCGGTGACTGCGGTTTTCTGACAGGCGCTGACGCCCAGCAGGGCAACGAATAGGGCACCTGCCGGAATCGACGGGATTCGCATGCGGACCACTCCCCACAGGTCAGATTTGAAATTTCGGCAGGCGCCAGTCTGCCACACCGACGTCCGCACCGAGAGTGAAGTGACCTTGAGCCTCGCGCATCCACACCATGACTAAAGCATCTGACCAATAAGGGGAAAGTCATCGCGATTTACGCGGCGTGAGTCCGATGTCCTACTTCCCAGCCTTTGCAGGCGAGGCCGATGTAAGCCGGGATCGGCTTGGCACCCGTGCTGTAATAAATGATCGTACGCCGCGTCAGATGCAAGGCCTGAGCGGCGGCTGACAATGACAAGCCGTGCCGCTTCATCCAGGCATTGAACTGGCCGGTCGGAAACGCATCGCCAGTCTGTTCCTTCGACAACCGATACAAGGCATCGGCGGGGATCCCGATATCCGCGGCAGGCCATTCGACGCCATGGCCCCACTCCTCTACTTGCACATTCGCGAAGAATGCCGGATCGCGTAAGCGCTCGTAGCCGGGGGCCTGCAGATAGTCACCCACATCGACTTCCGTGTGTTTGCCGTTCTCCCAGGTGATCCGTAGCCGCGTCGAGAACAATGCTTCTACCTGCGTAATTTTGAGCTTCATGGTTTCTTCTCCGGATTTAGACGCCGCCATTCAGACAACAATGCGGCGCGATGGGCGTCTGCCCAGGCCCGCGCCTCTTCGAGAGTCTTAGCGTCCACCGCACCGCTCAGAACCGCCAAGGTTTCGATCTCGATCACCGCTGCTGCATCCGGTGTCCACACATGGAAATGCGGCACGCCGTGCTCGCGCCCAAACACCTGGATTTTCCAGTTGCGGTTGCCGTGCATGGTCGTCATGGATTCGATCCTAGTGAATATTATTCACCATGTCAAGCCCTGTTGCTGAGAAACAGCGGATACCGACGCCCCTGCTTCCCCGCCCGAGGTTTCACTTTCCGGCCGGCGCATCGGCCGGCAGTTGTTTCGGCCGATCCTTGGCATGCAGACCTGCATCCTCGATCAAGCGCTTGCGGACATACAGAAAGCGGATGGTTTCGTACTCGAACGGCGAGCCGCTGGAATAGTAGCGAAAGTCGATATTCGCGCGCTGATCGACCGTGTTGATCGTACCCAAGCCCCACGACAGGCCCCCGCGATACAGGCCGAAAATATTGATGCCGTACTCCGCGCCATAGTCCCCCAGAAAGCCCGCGCCGTCGCGAAGCGTCGAGGGTCCGAGCAGCGGGATGACCAGGTACGGTCCGGGATGCATGCCCCACTTGGCCAAGGTCGTTGCAAATCCTGTCGCGGTACCCGGAAGCTTCAGCTTGGTGGCGACGTCGATCAGACCACCGATGCCGATGGTACTGTTGATCACAAATCTTTCGACGCTGCGCAGGCCGTACTTGAGCCGCCACTGCAGCGTGTAGTTGATCACACTGTCGATCTCGGCAATATTGCCAAAGAAGTTGTGCGCGCCGTCACGAACCACGCGCGGCGCGCGCCGGTAAGTATTTGCCGCCGGTAAAAATATGGCTTCGTCGAAGCGCGCATTGAACCGGTAGGCGAAGCGATTGAACCGCTCCCAGGGATCGTAGGTGTACAGCGGCGGCGCGTCCGCGGGCGTCAACGGCGGCGCCGTCTCCTGCCCTTCAGCCTCCGTCGAAGACTGGTTGGGACTCGGCTGCCGCCGCCTCGGCGAACGCGGCGGCGCTGGCCACCGCCGCGGCAGTGTCGGCGGCCGGCGTCTGATCCGGGACGGTGCGGATGGACACCACTTGCGACGCGCAGCCGCTGAGCATCAGCATGATCATGCCGCCCAGGATGACCATTGCGCCGATTGCAACGCGACTGTGCGCCTCACTGCGCCTCACTGCGAGTTCCTCGGCCAGCGGCCCGCCAACATGTCCAACATATCCACCACTTGCTGGCGTTCTCCTATTTCACCGAGATGACCTCCGTGGTCGTAGACGACGATTCTCGAACCGAGCGTATCCTGCAGCCAGGCGAGCTCGCGCTTGTTGAGAATCAAGTCATTGCTGTTGGTTTGTGCGTAGTAATCGCCGTCGGAGCGCAAGGTATCGGCGATGATGTCGAGACGATTGGCGGCAATCAAGGACGCGCTGGTCGCATCGGGACGCCGCGTGAGGTAGTACGGAGCGAAAACCCTCGTAAAATAATCGGCGAAGGGTTTTGCGCGCAGATCGCGCTCGATGGCCTCGAGCGAGTCGCTCACTTTCGGCGGATGCTCAGGATCGACAGCCACTCCGGTCTTCGCGTACAGATCACCAATGAAGAACATGTCGACGAGCTGCAGGCGATACGCCAATGCGATCGCCGCGGAAAATTCCGCGTCGGTCTTGAGCGTGGCGGCGCCGGCGCTGAGCAAAAAATTCTGGTCCAGCTCCAGCCGGTCCGAGGCGCGGTACAGATTCGCGATCTGTGCATAGAGTCGGCGGTAAAGCAGTTCCACTGCCTGGTCGCCGGGACCAATGCTTGCTGCAAACAGCCTGTCGAGGCGGCCCACGGAGGAAAACAGACTGACCGGAGGATTGATCATGACCGCCCGATGGATCTTGAGCTTCCCCTCAGTCGCGTCGATGGACTTCACGACCGCCGCGTTCGCGCCGCCCAGGCTGTAGCCAAGAATGTCAATGTCGGTTATTCGCACCTTGCGCGGCAGATGCGCAATGATCTCTTGCATGGCGGCGTACAAATCATGGCCATCCTGCATCAGGTCGCCGGCCACGCCCGTGCTCGACGTCGACACGATGAATCCGGGAAACGTAGGCGACGGCACCGTCAACACGTGGTAACCGGCGCCATAGAGCGCCGCGCGCAGCACCGAAATCGTTTTGGTGTTGCCGTCGTTGCCGGTGCCGGAGATGACGATGGCCAACGGGGCCGGCTTTTTTTGAGCAGACAGCCAAACGCGCAGCTTGGCGTCGAACCAGAGAATCTCAGGAACGGGAAGTCTCCAAGGCAACGCAATATTGATTTCCGAAAGCGGCACCCGGGCGGGCAATGGCGCCAGGGCCTGCGGAGGAGTACCGAATACGGTGGCGCGCAAACCGGCGGAGTCCGACAGACCGGTGGCGGGACCAAGCGTGGACTGGGCGGGCGTGGACTGGGCAGGCGTGGGCTGGGACTGAGACGGTGGTTCTGGAGGTTCTGCCAAAACCGCGAAGGGCGCACTCCATAGCAACGCGAACGCAATCGGCCGCAATCGTCTGAACATTCGCATTGTCGTTACGATAGCAGCTACCGCCTCGGGGCTCGACGATGCCCCGCGTAGGAATGGCCCTACGAACCGGGCGTTTGAGCGAATCAGGAGCTCGGCGAGCGTCGCGTCACTGGGGCGCGGTCGTCTGAAACTCGGGCAGTTCCCGGCATGCGGCATCGATCGCCAGAATCCTTGGGTAGGGATTCATATCGACCGCGAAGCGCCGCGCGTTGAACACCTGCGGCACCAAACAGATATCGGCCAAAGTGGGGGCGTTGCCATGGCAGAAGCGTCCCGTCGCGGAATCTCGCACCAGCCATCGTTCGAGTGCGTCGAATCCCACTTCGACCCAATGCCGATACCAAGCGTCGCGAGTTTCTTTGTCCAAGGCCAATTTTTCTTCGAGATAGCGCAGCACCCGCAAATTATTGAGCGGATGTATGTCGCTGGTGATCACCTGCGTAAGGGCGCGCACGCGGGCGCGCGCCAAAGGCTCCGCTGGGAGCAAGGGTGGACTTGGATAGATCTCGTCCAGGTATTCCATGATGGCCACTGACTGAGTGAGCACGGCGCCATCATCCAGGCCCAACGCCGGCACGAAGCCTTGCACATTGATGCGCAGAAATTCCGATAGCCGATGCTCGCCGGCCCGCAAGTTCTTGCTGATCGACGTGTATGGCAGATTCTTCAGTGCCAGGGCAATCCGTACCCGGTAGGAAGCCGAACTCAATCCGTAGCCGTATAGAATCATCGGTTATCCGGCGAGACCGTGCGCATGATCGTAGTATATTGTACGGTTGCGGGGGTGTACTAATCCGATATGGACGGGGCTTACCATGCTTAAACTGGCGATCCTGGCGGTTGCACTCTGCGGCGCGATGCTGGCCGGTCCTTGCATGGCGCACGCGAAACTGCAAAGTTCCGCACCGGCCAAGGACGCTCAGCTCACCGAGCCGCCCAAATCGTTGACGCTCACCTTCAATGAGGCCGCGCGGGTTGCGGTATTGAAATTGATCGGCGACGGCAAAGAAATCCCCATTGCCGTCGACAAGAACGCCAAAGCCGGTCCGTCATTCACGTTTCCCCTGCCCGCGCTCGCGCCGGGAAGTTATACGGTGCACTGGACTGCAATCGCCGCGGATGATGGGCACGTAACGAAAGGTTCCTTCGCGTTCTCGATCCGGACCTGAACGTTTGAGCTGAGGGCGCACACCTTGGAATTGAGTGGCTGGGATGCTGCCGCCGTATGTGCGAAGGCGATCACCTACGCAGCCACCCTCGGTGCCGCCGGTGCGATTTTTTTTCTTGGCCTTTGCGGCAGTCTGCTGCAGGAGCCGCAGCGTGCGCGCATTCGACACCTGATCGGCATCTTAGGATTGACCTCAGCCTTTGCGACCGGCGCGAAAATCCTGCTCGTGTCGGCCACGATGAGCGGCGACCTTGCCGGAATGTTTGATATGGCTTTTGCACGCATGATCTTGGGCGCGGGCGAAGGCCTGGCCTCCGGCGTGCGCATGGCGGGACTGGCGCTATGCGCTTTTGCGGTCTCCTCAAATCACCGCCTCCGTGCATTGGCGCCGGCAGGCGCCGTCATCGCGTCGGTTTCCTTCGCAGGTGTCGGACACGTGCATGGGCTGCTGCCGAATGTCGCACCCAGCCTGCTGTTATGCCTGCACCTGCTGTGCGCGGCGTTTTGGCTGGGCGCATTGGCGCCGCTGCTGATCACTGCCCGCGACCGCAACGATGCGCAAATCGCCGCCGTGGCTGCGCGTTTCGGCAAATGGGCGCTCGGCGTGGTAATGCTGCTGTTGAGCGCTGGGGCGGGCCTGCTGTGGATACTGATTCGCGACGCGGCGCAATTCTGGAGCAGCGATTACGGCCGAATGATGGCCATCAAGCTGCTCGTCGTCGCCGCGCTCTTGGGCATTGCCGGGTTGAACAAGCTGTACCTGACACCCAGGCTTCTGCACGGACATCCCAAGGCCTTCATCCAGTTTCGACGCACCGTGCAGACGGAGTTGGTCCTAGGCGCGTTGATTTTGCTGATCACGGCGACGTTCACGACCGTCACAGGACCGCCGCGATGAGCCGCACGACCTGATGCATTGGATGGTTCGCTGGCGCAAAGCTGCGACTGGCTTGGCGGTCCCGTTCAGTCGAATTTGCTGAAATCAGGCGCGCGCCGCTCTGAAAATGCGCTGAACGCTTCTTTGAACTCCGCGGACTTCAGTTGGCGCACGAAATGTCCGGTCTCCTCGCTCATTCGAGCCAGCATTGGCGGTTGATCACGCATCAGCGATTTCGTCGCGACGACGGAAGCGGGTGCGCGGGCCGCGATGGCAAGGGCCGCGGCGCGCGCCGCTGCATGCAGCTCGGAGGGCGGCACTGCGCGGTTCGCCATGCCCCAGCTGACCGCCTTTTCCGCGCTTACCGGTTCACCGAGCACGAACATTTCAAACGCACGGACATGGCCGATGCGCAACGGCATCAGCAAACTGGAGCCTGCTTCGGGAACCAGCGCCAGATTCACGAATGGAGCGACGAGCAGCGCGTCGGCGGCGACGTAGACCATGTCGCAATGAAGCAGCATCGTTACGCCCACACCCACGGCTCGACCGTTTACCGCCGCCACGATCGGCGTCCGGGCTCGAGCCAGCGCGGGCAGCAGCGGATTGGCATCCTCGGGTTTGGGCGCCGTGGCGGCATTGCCGATGGCGGCAAAATCGGCCAGATCGTTTCCCGCGGTAAACATATCCCCGTTGGCCTTGAGCAAGATGCAGCGGATATTCGGATCCGCATCGGCATTCGCGATTTCCGTCGCCAGAGTGGCGTACATGGCGCGGGTCAGTGCGTTCTTCTTGTCCGGACGGTTTAACGTGAGAATCAAGAGTTTTTCGGACTTTTCCACCAAAACATGCTGTGTCACGAGAATTCTCCTTGTCTGTTACGGCGCCGTCTTGCGCAACCGCACGACGAGCCAAAAGAAACATTGTCCCAGTCAGGCCCTGCACCAGGGTAATTGTCCCGCCCCCGCGGCCGAGCGCGAACGTCAGCAACAGTGCGCCATTGACCGTCCAACCTCGGTATGGGTGATTTGATTGCCGACGCCGTGATCATGGTCCTCTGCTAGGCATAGCTCCTGCTGACGAACCAAAATACCCCCAACGCCACCAGAAATGTCGAAGCCAGGTCGACGACGATGGGCCGCGGCAGTGCGAGGTGTAGTTTGCGCAAGGCCACGACCAGCATTGTCGCGCCGATGACCAATACCAGCTGGCCGAGTTCGACGCCGAGGTTGAAACCGACCAGCAGCTCGGCCAGTCGCTCCGTCGGCAGCTGCAGCTCCAGCAAGTCTGCGGCAAAGCCGAAACCGTGAATCAGCCCGAACACCAGCGTAATGAGTACGCGCAATCGACCTGCGTCGCGAATATTGCCGGAAATGAGCAGATAGTTTGCCGTGAACAATCCCGAACCGAGGAGCAGCAAGCTCGGCAAACCGCCGAAACCGAGGAGTTGAAACACGGCCATGAGGCCCAGGCACAAGGCCGCGCCCAGCGCAACCAGCCTGGGCTTTCGGGTCTGAACGACGATGTTTTCCGCACCGATCAGCGCAATGGTGAGGGCGACCAAGGCATCGATATATTCAGCGTGCGGCCTGAGCACCCCCGTGACCGCCAATGCCAGCGTCAAACTGTGGCCGATGGTAAATCCGGTCACGACAAAAACGAGATCCCGTAGACGGCGGGATATCAGCACCAGCCCCAGGAGAAATGACATGTGATCGACACCGGTGAAAATATGCATCGTTCCCATGCGGATGAACTCGAAGAAACTCGCATTCTTCAGACGGCTGCCCTCACCACCGGTCACGTCTATCGTTTGATGATCATTGGTTATCAACTGTTCGGTAAATTCTCCGGTCGCGGCGTTTTGCACCTGTGCAAAATTGGTGTGACTGGGCACCAAATCAAAGAAGGCGCCGGAATGAATCTGCAAATTCGTGGCTGAATCGCATTTGAATGTAAAATCGAATTTACGAAATCCGGCCAGCGCCGATAACGGCTGCACCGGGGGGATGAGCGCGCAGCGTCTTCCGTCCGCCATCGCGTAAGTCTTGCGTGCCAGATAGTCGCTCAGGCGGCCTGTCGCGACCGGGGAGGCGTCGGTTGCGAGCCGATCGGCTTCTATTTCGGGAATCGTGACGACGAGGTCGACGAATTGGCCGTTTATTTCCCATACCGAATGCGACTGGCTGCGGGTATGCGAACCGGCCGGCGGCGGGGCGAGCGCAGCCGCCAGGGTCAGGCAAAGGAGCGCGGACCGCTTCAACGCAAGTCATCCGCGACGCGCACATTGGCGCGTTTGCGCAGGAATGATTCGTCGCCGGCCTTCAATTGCTCGATGGCTTGATTACGATAATCGTTCAGCACCTGCGGACGTGCCTTGGCGAAGTCAAAGGGCACTGGCCGTTTGTTCTTGACCATATAGAGAACGTGTATCCCGTCGCCCAGTGACGTGGGTGAGGACAGCGCGCCGTCCGGCAACTCCCGGGCAATCGCAAAGAGTTGATCGCCAAGATGCAGCTTGGCGGCAAAATAGAATTCATCGCCCTTTGTCTTGCCCGAGTCATGCCCGGGAAGGCGCGCCAGGACATCCGGAGGAAGGACCGCCGATTTGAGCGCTTCCAATTTGGCCGCGATGTCCGCAAGCTCACCTGCGGGAAACACCCAGTCCTGCACAGTCATGATTCCCTCGCTGACGTAGCGGTCCTGGTGTTTCGTGAAAAATTCGCGCAACGCGGCCTCGCTGGGCTGAGCGGTGATGGCGTTCTCGGAGATTTCCAGCTCGACGGCATTGACCAGCGCGCTGCGCACCTCGGGATCGCTGGAGGACAGGTCCAATTCCTTGCCCCGTTGCACGAACAGTTCTTCCCGGATCATGTCATTCAACACTTTGCGCCGCTGCTCGCCTGTCGCATGTCTGAAATCGACGCCATACAAGGTCTGCAAAAGAATGAGATAGTCGCTGCGAGAAATCGGTTGCTGATTCACCAAGGCAACGTCCTCGGCGGGAACCGACAAGATCGACACACTGCGCGCCGTGAACAGCGAATATCCGGCCAGTAACAGCCCCGCCAGCACACCCATCGCCATGAGCGTGAAGGATCGCAAACTGCTTACCTGCGCCGGATCGCGCCAAGGTGCGGCCTTGGGGGGCGGATCAGTTGGCATCCGGGATCTCACGAGGGTGCGACATGGAGTAAACGTACACCGCGGTCTCACGGATTTGCGCCGCGCTCATCCTCCTGATCCAAGCGGGGCACACGCCCCGGCGTCCGTAGGCGATCGACAGAAAAAGCGCATCGCGGCCGCCGTCGCCGTAAAGCGTGACGGCATCGGTCAAATTCGGCGCGCCGATCGCGGCGTCGCCCTTGGCATCCGTCGAATGGCAGTCATAGCAGCCGGCACTGCCGCTGTACAAGTCGGCTCCTCGCATCGCGGCCGCCGCGTCCGCTTCACGGCCTTGTCGGCGAAACAAAAACTCGATCAGATCGGTGATCTGGCTTGGCGCCAGAGGCTGAATGCTCTTGTCGGCCGGGTTGGGGCGTGACCGCCCATAAGCGGGCATGATGGCGAGGCTCCATGCCTTTGGATTGCCCGATCGAATTCCGTACTCGATGATTTGTTCTATCTCCGCGACGCGTCCGCTGCCATAGAGCCAATCACGATCCGTCAGGTCGGGCACGCCTTTGCCCGCATCTCCGGCACCTGATACGCCGTGACACGCGGCGCAATGAACCAGGAACAGGGGCCGGCCACGCTCGACTGCGAAACTGCAGCAGCGCGGAATCGGCGGGCAAGGAATCGGGATCGGCACGCAACAGTGTTCGCTCAACATACTGGTTGCTCGCCAACACGGCCGTCCCGATCAGAAACGCCAGCATGACGACGATAATGAAGCGCATCAAATCATGCTACTCGTTTTGAAGGCCGGCTTAAGTCGTGAAGCCTATCCAGCGTCCGGCCGCCACGATCACGGTCCAAAGCAGCAGCGAGGTGCCGCCGGCAAACCTGGCCAGCCTGGGCGGCTGCTCCCGGTCCCATGTCTCGAGATGACGCATTCCTATCGAGTGAAACAGCGCCATGTTGATTCCGGCAAGCAGCAAGCAGCACATTTTCAGCCGGAACGGAATGTTGCCGTAGTAAATGACCGCCTTGGATGAAAACATCAACAGGCCGGCGCTCGCCGCGACGCCAAAAGCCACCCAGGTCCATGGCAGCATTTCAGCCGCCAGCTGACTGAAGGGGCGATCTCGATTGGTCAATCCCAGGAGGCGCAGATCCACGGTCATGATCGAACCGACGACCAGCACCAGCGCAAACACATGCACCGTTTCGATGGTCGGAAACAGCCAATCGGACTCGCGTATCTGCGTCGGAAAATTCAAATCTTGCAGCCAGTTCAGGGCGTGTTCCACGGCCATGCGTTATACCTTACACATAGGCTATCCAACGTCCCGCGGTCACGATGCCCGCGCCGACGATGATGGCGGCTATTCCGATCGCCCGGGCGGCGCGACGGCGCAGCGGCGATTCGGTCCAATACTGCGGATTCCGGCGCATGCGCGACTGTACCACCCACAGGATGGCGGCAAGCGCCGACACCATGAGCATTTTCAGGCGAAATACCCAGTTGAGCAGCTCGCGCGCAGGCTCCGTGATGGTCAGGAGAATGCCGCTCGCGAGCAGCACGCACAGTGCCGTCCAGATCCACGGTGCCGATCTGGCGCTGAGCGTCGCCAGCGGCTGTGCCCCTCGGGTGATGCCAACGAGCCGGAAACTGACGACGTAGACGGTGGTCAGCAGAATCGCAATGGCGATAATATGAACCGTCTGCACCAGCGGGACAAACCAATTGGCCGATTGAAACGCCACGCTGACACCGGTCCTCGACAGCCAATCGCAGAATTGCTCGATCACATACCACCTGATCCTCTGAGAAGGCGACTACTTTGAATGGAGCGCATCACTCGGGCAAGGGCCTTAGGTGAGCCTTAGGTGAAGTATAGTCAGCAAATGCAATTTGGAGCGCTGAAAACCCGCCGCACGCTGCTGGGGCTTGCAACTGCGTTGCTGCTGACATGGTGCGTCGGCATGTTTGCCCGCGGCTATTGGACTCCGGACGAACCGCGTGAGGCCGACATTGCGTGGCGCATGAGCTGGCAGACCGACAGAGCAGTACCCTTGTTGGCCGGCGAAGCCTTCTGTGAAAAGCCGCCTTTGACCTATTGGCTGGCCGCATTTCCCATGAAATTTCTCGGCGCGCAAGCATGGGTCGCGCGGCTGCCCAATTTGGTTTATGCCTTGATCACGGCGTTGGGCGCCGGCTTGCTGGCTTCCCGCAGCGCCGGCCGGTTCGCGGGACTGGCGGCAGCGGCGGCCGTCAGCACCTTCCTGCTGTCATACCAAGTCGCCATTTGGTTGGCAACCGATGCGCCGCTGCTGGCCGCCGTATCGGTGGCGCTGCTCGGGGCCTACGTTGGGTTTCACGCCACCACCAGCAAGGAGCGCTTGCGTGGTTATCTATTGATGCACACGGCCCTGGGTGTGGGTTTCCTGTGCAAAAGCGCAGTCGCCTGGATGGTACCGGCGATGGCCATTCTCACCCTGAGTATTTGGGAGAAGCGCTGGCGTGAGCTCATCCGATGGGAGCTCTACGCCGGACTGCTGATCCAGGCAGCGATGATTCTCACGTGGGTGTGGTTTGTGTACCGGGGCAGCGAAGGCGCGCAACATTTGAGAATTTTCTTCTGGAACAACCTCGTCGGCCGCTTCGCCACCGTAGAGGCGCCGGCTGATTTGCAATACGCAGCCGGCCATCGAAATACGCCCGGGAAATACCTGATCGAACTCCCCCTTTACCTGTTCCCTTGGACCTTGTTGGTGGCCGCCGCGGCACGCCGTGCCTGGCGGCAGCGCCGCGCCTCCTTTCACGACAATCGTGCCGTCCGCTTTGCGCTCGCCGCATCGCTGCCGCCTCTGCTCCTCCTGTCCTTCGCCGCCACGGCGCGCAATATTTACCTGGCGCCGGCGCTGCCGGGATTTGCGCTGCTCGTCGCCTGGTGGGCTCGTGAAAGCCTGCGTAGCCCCGATCGCTGGGACATACGCGCGGTTCGCGCCACTGCCGCGATGCTGTTGCTTGGCGTGGCGGTGTTTGCCGCGGTGTTGATGATACTCGCGGCCGATTCCTGGAGCAGCATTCACAGCCACACCCTGTACACCGTCATCGCGCTCATCGGCCTGCTGGCCGCCGCAATTCTGGCGGTGCGCGCCTGGGCGGCGGCGCGCCGGCAGCCCTTGCATGCTCAATGGGCACTGCTTCTTGCCTATTGCGCGCTGCTCATAGGGCCCGCATCCCAGGTGTACGGACAGGTAGACCGTTGGCAGGACTTGGCGAAAATCAGTCGTGACATTGCACGCGATACGACCGGAAAACCGCTCATTTTGCTCGCGCCGGATGAAACCACCCGCGCGATGATCGACATGTACGCAAGGACATCGGTTGACAGGGTCGCGGGGCCGCTCGATGCGGCCGGCATCGAGCGTATCCGGTCGGTTGCGGCCGCAGCGCCCGGCAGCCTTTTCCTGGTTCAATTGCCGAACCAGTCACCGCGACCGCCGTGGCGTGCGCGAGCGCCGGATGTGGGCGTCATGCCCGCCTGGCAGGCAGCCGGGCTGCGAATCACGGAGAGCTATTCCCTGCCCAACGGCCGGCGATACGCCTTGCTCAAGGTCGAGCAGCCTTAAGGTCCAGCAGCCAAGCCACGGTATAGCGACTCATATTCCTTGATCTGTCGAGTCCAGGAAAAATCCTTCGCCATCGCATTCTGCACCAGCGGCAACCAGATGCGCGGGTCCGCATACCAGTCGAGCACCGTGTTGATCGCCCAGCGTACAGCCGGCACATCATAGTCATTGAATACACAGCCCGTACCGCGGCCGGTGCTCGGATCGAAGTGCTGCACCGAATCGGCGAGTCCTCCGGTGTTGCGCACGACGGGAATGGTCCCGTAGCGCAGACTGTACATTTGGTTCAGGCCGCAGGGCTCATAGCGCGAGGGCATCAGAAAGATATCGCTGCCAGCCTCGATGAGATGCGCGAGCGGTTCATCGAACCCAGTGCGATAGCTCACGCGGCCGGCAAAGCGCTGCGCCAATTGTTCGAAAAACGCCGAGTATTTTGCATCACCGCTGCCCAGTACCACCAGGCCGAAATCACGCTCTTGCAGCAGAGCGGGCAAGGCATCCATCAACAGATCGATTCCCTTCTGTTCGGCAAGCCGGGTCACCATGCCGATGAGCGGCTGCGATGTCGGCATCTTCAGTCCAACCGTCGCGGTCAGCATTTCCTTGTTGATGAGCTTCCCGCGCAAATCCTGCGGGCTGAAATGCGCGCTCAAGTGCGGGTCATCTCGGGGGTCCCACTCCTGATAGTCGACGCCGTTCAAAATTCCCGTGACCCGATCCGGGCGCTCGCGCAGTGTCACCTGCAACCCCATGCCGAGCGGCGTCTCGCAGATCTCACGCGCATACGTCGGGCTGACCGTGCTGACAGCGTGTGCGTGTTTTATGCCGGTTTTCAGCGGGTTGATCAGGCCCCGTGCGATATCGCCTTGATCGAGCAGCGCCCACGCCGCACCCAAGCCCAGATCGGGAGCGGCGGCGCTCGGGATGACGCCTTGGTAGCCTATGTTGTGAATCGTCAACAGAGACTTGGCACGCGCCAACAGCGAATCCGAAGCATATAGAGTCTTCAGATACAGCGGCAGAAATGCCGTGTGCCAGTCATTGCAGTGAAATATATCAGGGGCAAACCCGAGGCGCCGGCAACCCTCGAGCGTGGCGAGGGTAAAGAGCAGAAACCGACGGTGCTCGTCGGGATCGGTGGTATATAAGTCTGCACGGTCAAACAGCACCGGGCAATCCACGAAATAGACGGGCGCGTCGCCGCCCGGATAACCGGCGGTGAGCAGCGAGAACCAGTATTCGGTGTCGCCGATGGTCAGTGCGGCTCGTTGGGCGCCAAGGACGGGCTGAAGTTCGGGGTGGTTGCGCCGTACGATGGGGTATAGCGGCATGAAAGCGCGAACGTCGTGGCCCAAGGCGCTCAGGTTGCGCACCAGCGCTCCGGCAACATCGGCCAACCCGCCGGTTTTCGCGAACGGCACGATCTCCGAGCTCAATATACACAGCTTCAACGCCGTCATGAACGCAGTCTAACAAAGCCGTGAACGCAGCCGCGAGAAACCTGATGCAGGCGTTTGCCGAGTGTGTCAGGCTTGGGTGAATGCGACACGCTGCCCGTAACAAGACAGGACGCTACGTCAGCCGTTTAACCAGCGGAACCCTGGCGGTCATCATGGCCGGAGGCCGCGGCGAGCGCCTCAAGGCGCTCACCGAACATCGCTGCAAACCGGCGACGCCGTTCGGCGGGAAGTTCCGGATCATCGACTTCGTGCTGTCGAATTGCGTCAATTCCGGGATTCGCCAGATTGCCGTGCTGACCCAGTACAAATCCCAGTCGCTGATCCAACACATTCAACGCGGCTGGAGCTATCTGCGCGGAGAGCTCGGCGAGTTCATCGAGCTGATTCCCGCGCAACAGCAGATCGGCACGCATTGGTATCGCGGTACGGCCGATTCGGTATACCAAAATCTCGAATTCATCCGCTCGCACAATCCGACGCATGTGTTGATATTGGCGGGCGATCATATTTATAAAATGGACTACGGTCCGATGATTGCGTATCACGAACAATCCGAGGCCGACATCACGGTCGGCGTGGTCGACGTGCCGATCGAGCGCGCCCATGAATTCGGCATCATGACCACCGACGACACGAATCGCGTGTTGAAATTCGCGGAGAAGCCGCAGGTACCCGACCCCATCACCGGCCATGAAAATTTCGCGCGCGCCTCGATGGGCATCTACGTGATCACCATGGACCGGCTCGAGAAATTGTTGATCGAGGATGCGGCCAGCGAGTCGACCAATCACGACTTCGGCCGCAACATCATTCCCCCGGCCATTCCACGCCTCAGGGTATTCGCCTACCCCTTTCACGATGTCGAGACGCGCGCACAAAATTATTGGCGCGATGTGGGCAACGTCGACGCTCTGTACGAAGCGAACATGGAGCTGGTATCCCTCAATCCCGAACTGAACGTTTACGATCATCAATGGCCGATTTGGACCTATCAGGCGCAGCAGCCGCCGGCAAAGTTCGTGCTGGACGATGAAGGCCGGCGCGGCATGGCGGTCAATTCCATGGTGGCCGGCGGCTGCATCATCTCTGGCGCCTACGTCAGGCAGTCGCTGCTGTCGAGCGATGTGCGCATCGAGGAAGCCAGCGTGATCGACAGTTCAGTGCTGTTGCCGGGCGTGAGCGTCGGCCGGCATTGCCGGATCACGCGCTGCATCCTCGATGAGGGTTGTGTGATTCCCGACGGGCTGCAGATTGGGCAGGACTTGAGCCTCGACGCGAAGCGATTTTTCGTGACGAAGCGCGGCGTGGTGCTGGTCACTCAGGACATGCTGCGTTCGTCGGCCGGCGCGCCGGGCTGAAGCTGCTGTCCATGACCTCCGGAAAGGCGCGCCGGAGTTCGCGGAGCCCGCGCGGCCGTGAACGAAGTGGCGGTATGCTCAGAAGCGAGGTCTAGGAGCCTATCCGTGTAGTGATGCGCCTGCCGCGCGCAGCTTCAGTCTCGACCACGCGGCCATCACGCTGTTTGCGTCGATGCCAAGCATGCTGGGCTCCCCCTCCATCTCGCCGCGCAGCAGTTGCACATCGGCTCCGGCGGTGCCCCAGGGCCGGTACAACGAGGGTAGTGCCTTGCCGAATAGCACGACCTGAGGGCATCCCACGCCCGCCGCGGCGTGCGCGGGTCCTGAATCCACGGTCAGGAGACCGTCGGCGCGATCCAGCAGTGCGATCAGGCGAGGAATCGGCAGGTCGTTCGCGACGTTATGCACTCCGGGAACGCGGGCCAGCGCCGTAAGCTGCCGGTTCAGTTCAAACTCCGGACCGGTGCCGAGCAGCAGGATGGCGTGGCGGGGATGCCGCTGACGCAGGAATTGCAAGACTTCCGACCAGCGCTCGAGGGGCCAGTACTTGTGGTTGACCGCCATGCGCCGCAGGCCGCGGCGCATGGTGCGTTTATTGCCGATCTGCATCAGCAGCAGGGGTTGGTCGGCAAGACCTCGTGCCTGAAGCCACGCGGCGAGCTCGTTGCGCCGGTTTTGCGCCACCTCGAGATGGCAGCCAGGTGCGATCGCATCGATGTCGGCGCGCTGCGCACCGCCCGGCGGCTTCGGCATAAACTGCGGCATGATCTGCGCGAAGCGGCGCCATTGCTCGGTGGCATGCTCGCCGGGCAGCAACCCGTGTTCTTTCACATCGACGATGTATTGGCCGGTAATTCCCGAGCGCTCGAGGATGGGCATGGCGGCACCATCGCCGTCGCAAAACCAGGTGGGACTTGGGCCCCGCGCGCGCAATCCCCGCACCACCCGCCGCTGATCCGGGCTCAGCCAGTAGGGCATCTTGCGGCTGCGCATGCTGAAGATCTGCCCCACGCCGGGCTGTCCGTGCAGCAGCGGCTCGCTCCAGGGACCCGAGGTGACGATATCCACGGGTAGGTGAAATTCGGCGTGCAGAACCCGGATCAACGCCGTCAGGAGCACCATGTCGCCGAAAGCGCCGCAGCGCACCGCCAGCGGCCGCTCACAATGGCGCGCGGACACCGTCAATCCCTGCGCGATAACCTGAACGATTCATGATCGTCATCCATGCACGAAGGCCGGATTGAACGGGGGGTCACGCTGGAAAAATACCAGTGCAATCCTGCGTCCCTGGAGCTTGTCCGTCGTCCATGAATACACTCGCTTAACGAATGACGCTGTCGCTGAATCTCTCCATTTCCTCCAGCTGCGGGCTGAATTGCAGCAGCAGAAGATCGACGCCCACCTCCTCGAACTTGCCGATCTGGTCCTGCACTTGCGATGGTGTGCCCACCAACCCCGAGCGCAAGCCGCGGTTCGACACGGAATATTCTTGAATGGACATCTTCTGTTCGAGCTGCGTTCCCTGCAGCCATTGCTGGTAGTTCGCGAAGCCCTTGGCGTTTTGCTTCACATCGGTGATGCGCTCGATTTCCTTGGCCACTTCGCTCTCGGAATTCCGGGTAAAGGCATAGCCCGCGACGCCGAACTGCATGCGCCCCAATCCGAATTTTTCGCGCCGCGCGCTCATGTCGGCAATTTTTGCCGCCACGTACTCAGGGGAATCGCCATGCATGACGTAGGCGTCGCATTTTTGCGCGATGAGGTTCTTCGCGGCTTCCGATTCGCCCCCGGCATAGATCGGCGGCCGGGGCGAGCGCACGGGTTTCGGCTCGAGCGCGGTATTCTGGGTCTGGTAGTACTTGCCGGTGTGGCTGTAGCTCTTCTGCGACCAGGCGCCGTTCACCACATCGAGCCATTCCGAGGTTCGTCCGTAGCGATCATCGTGGCGTTCGAAGTCGACGCCGTACATCCGTGCTTCCTGCTCCCACCACGAGGAGACCACATTGAGCGCGAGGCGCCCGCCGCTGATATGGTCGATATTCGCGGCCTGCTTGGCGAAAAGCGCCGGCAAATGGAACGTCGGGCGCACCGCCACCATCAGCTCCAGCGTCTTCGTGACCGCCGCGAGGGCCGCGGAGGTTGACCAGGCGTCGAGGCTGGGCGCATCGATGCCTTTGATGTCGTTCATGTTGAGTTCCGCAATGAGCGAAAGATCGAATCCGATCTCCTCGCTGCGCCGCGCGAGCTTGCTGGTGTACTGCCAGCTGGCGTCCATTTGCTCATCTTCAATGTTGCGCAGCCACCCGCCGAACACCGGCATCCAGTAACCGTAGCGAATTCCTTTCTTACCCTGCACGACCTTAGCCTGCACGGCGCACCTCGTCCTGCAGAAAATCGGCGAGATTTTCGATTGGGTTGAAGCCGATGACGCGAGGCGCATCCGCCACGAAGTTCGAGAGTGCGTTGATGTCGTAGTAGTAGATGTTGCCGTCCCGGTCATCGACGATGTATTCGATGCCGCCGACGTCGATGCCGGCGGCCCGCACGATGCGCTCGATATCCTGGATCACTTTGGTCGGCGCCTCATAGCCGTCGACCTTCAGCCCCGCTTTCGAGGCTTCGACCGCACAGGCATTTTCCAGGCTTTGTCCGGTCGAGGTTTGACAGATGTCGGCCGGGCACAGATCAAATGTTTCGCCGGTCAGATGCACTTGGATGGCATAGAGATATTTGAAACCAATTGCCTCCACCCGCGTGATGAAACCGCCGCGCGCGGGAATGAATTCCTGGACCAGTGCGACGCTGTCGTTGCCCAAGTCCAGTTGGCCGGCGGCGACTGCGGCGGCAAGTTCCGCCTTGGTGTTGAAGCGCGTGATGAGTTTGCCGCTGCCGCCGGTGTTGGCTTTGACGATGATGGGGTAGCGCAAACCTTCGGCGGCGGCCGCGGCCTGGTGCGGCGAGTGAATGATCCGCGAAGGCAGAAACCGCAGCCCCAGCGATTTCAAGAGCGAGGCCTGGCCGGCCTTGGATATTTCATAGCGAAAGGCCTTCGC
>CAVXGV010000003.1:227500-277821 GCA_963761345.1 uncultured Gammaproteobacteria bacterium | reverse complement strand
AGGCGAGTACCGGCGGCGCTATATGGATCTGATTGCGGCCCGAGCGCTTTGCGACGAACACAGCGGCGTCGGCCTGGGCGAGCAGAGGCTCGCCCCAGATGCCGAGGGTGTCGCTCGTGGCAATGCCGATGCTGCACGTCACGCTGATCGGATTGCCGAAGCCGGTGACGCGTACGTCAGCGACCCGCTCGAGAATGCGCTGCGCAATCGGAGTCGCCGCCGCCGCGTCGGCGCTGCTGAGGATCACGACGAACTCTTCGCCGCCGTAGCGGCCGATCACATCGGATTGGCGCAGCTCCGTATGAATGGGATCGATGATGGCGCGCAGGCACGCATCCCCCGCCTGATGTCCGAAGGTGTCGTTGATCTGCTTGAAGTGATCAAGATCGATGAACAGCAGCGCGATCGGCAAACCGCGGGCCTTGGCGCGCGCGCAGGCCGCTTCCAGCCGCTCGATCAACGAGCGCCGATTCAGCACCCCGGTCAGAGGGTCGGTTCGCGCACGGCGCTCTGCATCGGAAAGCGCAGCGCGTTGCGCCCGCAGACGATCGGCGACGCCCAGTGCGACCAAGATGGAGGCTGCCACCATTGACAGCGGCAGCCCGTAGTAGTACAGCGCGTCGTCATCCGCAGTCTTCGTGGTGAGAAATCGCAGGGCTGCGGCTATGGTGAATCCTTCGAGCAAGCACCAGGCGATCAGGAACCACCCCGCCGCCCGATTGCCGCGGCGCCAGGCGAGAAAGCACACGACCACGGTGAAAACGGCGGCGACCACGAACATGACGTCGCCGATGTCATTCACCACGCTCTCGAAACCCACGAACTTGGCGACGTTCGCCGCGGTGATGACCACAAAGGCCACGGAGAACCAGCCGAAGGCGCGGTAGATGCGCAGAGAATAGTGCTTCAGGTCTGCGATCTCACGGGTAAACAGACAGGCCGCCGCGCCGCTCAAGGCCACCGGCACATTCCACGCGAAGGAGTCGATCGGGATGGCATAGGACAGCACCGGCCAATCGAAACCCTGTCCTGTTAGATACGCCACATACAAGGCCTGCAGGGAAAACATCGTTGCGTACAAGATGAACAGCGGGTCTTTGAGCACGAACCATATGAGCAGCGCCGCGATCGACACCGCCATGAGTGCGCCAAAGGACAGTGCAATCATGCGTGTCCGCTCCGTGCCCTTCGTCAGCGTGTCTTCCAGCGCGGATATCGAGAAATGCACGAACTGCGGCCGGCTGCTGCCGGATGTGACATGCGCATACAAGGGCTGCGCGGCGGGAACGCCTTCCGGCAACATGAAAACGAGATCGCGCGCCCCGAGAAATGCCGGGAGCTTGGCCACCAGCGGCAGAGCGACCACCTTGCCTTCACGATAGGCGATGAGGTCCGCGTGCAGTCCGCGGGTCGCATTCACGATCACGACGGGTATGCCGTCTACGCCGGTCGGATCTTCGGGACTGACGCGCAGCCAATACTCCTTCCAGAGAGTGTGGCCCTGCGCCTTGGAGAATGGTTGGAACTGTTCATCGAGCGCACCGCTTGCGATCTGTTCCGGCGCGGGAAAAGAATCGCCCGGCGGAAGCGCCCGAAGTTTGATCGCCGCGGCCGCGGCAAAGCTTTGTGCCGGTGCCATGCTCGCGAGCCAGAATAAGAAGCCGGCTGCGAATAGCGTGCGCACGGAGTACGTGATCAGTACTGGCGCGACAGCAGCCAGTGCGCGAGAGAGCGCAGCGATTCCGCACGCTCGCCGAACGGCAGCAGCGCCTGAATGGCCTGAGCGTGCAAGAGCCTGACCCGCTGCTGCGATGCAGGGATACCGATGATCGCCGGATGTGTGGGCTTCACTCGGGAAGCGTCGGCACCCGTGGCTTTGCCCAGCATCGACGCATCGCCCGTGACATCCAGCAGATCGTCTTGGATCTGGAATGCGAGGCCGACGGCGTTCGCAAACCGCGACAGCGCGCCATACAGGTTCGGATCCAGTGGTGGTGCGCACTCAGCCGCCATCAGCACACTGGCGCGAATGACGGCGCCGGTCTTGCGTGCATGCATGTCTTCCACCTGGCCGATATCGAGCCGCAGACCCTGCACGGCCAAATCGATGGCCTGACCTCCGGCCATTCCCAGCGTCCCGATGGCTTGCGCCAGCATGTCGATCAGGCGCAGCCGTACCGCGGGCGACTCCGGCAACATCGGATCTCGCGCCAACAGCTGAAAAGCCAAGGGCTGCAGCGCATCGCCCACCAGCAGAGCCGTGGCCTCATCGAAAGCCTTGTGGCAGGTCGGCCGGCCACGGCGCAGATCGTCATTGTCCATGGCGGGCAAATCGTCATGCACCAGTGAATACACGTGCACCAGCTCAATCGCGCAGGCTGCGGCCTCGACCTCATCCTCGGTCAACCCTACTGCGCGCGCAGTGGCGAACACCAAAGCCGGGCGAATCCGCTTGCCGCCGCCCAATACGCTATAACGCATCGCCTCATGCAGGCGGGCGGGTACCACATCGGCCTCGGGCAGCCGTGCCGCCAAGGCACTTTCCATGCGCAGGCGCCATGATTCAAGCTGGGTGCCGAAGTCGTCCGCTTCATCCTGAAGGACTTCGTCCTTCAGGATGCGCCGATCAGCGGAATCGCTCACGGCCCTCGGCTCACGCGCTTGATGTCGCTCACCGGAATTGCAGTGACGGCAGCGAAGCGCGCACCGCCATCGGTGTATTCGAAAGGCAGCTCGGGGGCCATCGGGCCCGCCACGCGCGGTCCACGCAGCGAGGTGAGCAGCGCCTTGACGGGATTGCTGAACGCATCATTGACCGCCGTTCCCTCGAAGCCGCAGTGGGCCATGCAATTATCGCAGCGCGGATTCTTGCCGACGCCGTATTTTTCCCACTCCGTATCCTCGATGAGCGCCTTGTAAGTCGGCGCATATCCCTCGTCCGACAACAGGTAGCAGGGCTTCTGCCAGCCGAAAAGGTTGTACGTTGGATTGCTCCACGGCGTGCACTGGTAGGTCTGATTGCCGGCCAGGAAATCCAGGAACAAAGCCGAATGGTTGAACGACCATGCCGGCTTTCCCGAAGGGCGGCGGCGGCGGCTGAAAATATTGCGAAACAACTGCTTGCTGGCGTTTCTGCCCAGGAACACGTCCTGCCGCGGCGCATGGTGGTAGCTGTATCCCGGTGAGACCGTGATGCCTTCGACCCCCAGTGCCATGGCGGTGTCGAAGAATTCGGCGACATCGTCCGGATCCTCGCCGTTGAACAGGGTGCAATTCACGGTCACTCGAAAGCCCTTGTCACGCGCCAGCTTGATCGCGGCGACCGCCTTGTCGAACACCCCTTCCTGGCAAACCGACTCATCGTGACGTTCTTTATTGCCGTCCAAATGGATTGAAAACGTCAAGTAGGTCGAGGGCTGGTATTCGTGGATATGCTTTGAAAGCAGGATGGCGTTCGTGCACAGGTACACGAATTTCTTGCGCGCGACGATGCCCGCGACGATCTGCGGCATTTCCTTGTGAATCAGGGGTTCGCCGCCGGGTATGGATACGATGGGAGCGCCGCATTCATCGACCGCGCGCAATGCATCTTCGACCCCGACCCGCTTCTGCAGGGTTTCCTTCGGGTAGTCGATCTTGCCGCAGCCGGCGCAGGCCAGATTGCACTGGAACAGCGGTTCCAGCATCAAAACCAGGGGGTAGCGCTTGTCGCCGCGAAGCTTACGCCCGGCAATATAGCGGGCGACCTTGTACATTTGCAGGAGTGGGATAGCCATACCCTATATTACCAGCACCGCAGATCGATGGTCGTGCCAGATTCGTGCCCATTCCAACAGGAACCACGGAGTGAAAGTCCGGCCTCCTTCCGCAGCGATTTCCCGATTCAGGGCTTCGGGGCTGATCCAGCGCCAGTCGCGGATCTCGGCCGAATCCGCCCGGATGGAATCGCCGCATCGTCCGGCATACACCGAGCAAAGCTCATTTTCCGCCCCGGTCGCGTCGAATTGGGCCTGGTATTGAAATTTGAACAGGAAATGCAGCGGGCATTGAATGCCGAGCTCTTCGTAGAGACGGCGCTGCGTCGCCGCCTCCAAGGTCTCATTGCCGCGGGGGTGGCTGCAACAGCTATTGGACCAATACATCGGCCACAAGCGCTTTGACGCCGCGCGCTGCTGTATCAGCAATTCCCCGCCTTCATTAAAAATCAGCAATGAAAATGCTCGATGCAGCACCCCGCGGCCCTCGTGGCACAGGGCCTTGCTCAGGAAACCGAGGCTGCGATCAGCCTCATCGACCAGAATCAGCGCGTCCGGATCCGCGGCAACATTGTTCATATGAGAATGATAGCGGCTCGCGGAAGCGGTGTGTCGATCGCATCGATGCCAGGTCCGCCCCAGCACCTCGGTACCGTGAATTTGACGGGTTCGTCATGGCCGGCATGTGATGTCTATTGGTTCGAGTGTTCGCCAGGAAGGACGAGCACTCACATCACGTCCGAGGGACTAGAGCCTGCCGTTTTCGCGGTACCAGCGGATGGCATCCGCGAAGGCGTCGGCGGGAGGACGAAATCGATAGCCCAGTTCCCGCATCGCTTTCGCGCTCGAAAAAAACATGCGCTTGCGCGACATGCGCACGCCTTCCAGTGTGATACGGCCGCTGCGGCCGGAAAGTTTGGCGAAACCTTCGGCCAGGTATGCGATGGGGAGAACCACGCCATAGGGCAGGCGCACGCGCGGCGGCTTGCGATCGACCAGCGAGCAGATGACCCCCAGAATTTCTCGCAGCGTCATGTCCTGTCCGCCCAATATATAGCGCTCGCCCGCCTTGCCGCGCTCATACGCCAGCAGATGCCCGGCGGCGACATCATCGACGTGCACGATATTCAATCCGGTATCGACGTAGGCGGGCATGCGGCCGGCCGCGGCGTCGAGCACCAGTTGCCCCGTGGGCGTGGGCTTCACATCCCCCGGACCCACGGGTGTGGAGGGACTGACGATGACCACCGATATTCCTTCGCGCGCCGCTTCCCGCGCGACTTCCTCGGCCAGGTACTTCGAGCGCTTGTAGTGGCCGATCATATTCTCGAGCGAGTTCGGAGTTCCTTCATCGCCCGGCGTGCCGTCGGCCGGGATGCCGATGGTCGCGACACTGCTGGTGTAGACCACGCGCTGCACCCCTGCACGGCGTGCGGCATTCAAGACATTGCGGGTCCCTTCGACATTGGCTCGATATAACTGAGAGGGATCCGGCGCTCCCAGCCGATAATCGGCGGCCACGTGGAATAACCCGGCGCAGCCTTCGGCCGCGCGCTCGAGCGAATTCAGGTCGGCGAGATCGCCTTCCTCGACTTCAACGGCGAGGCCCTTCAAGTTGCGCCGCTCCGAACCTTTGCGCGCCAGCACCCGCACTTGCCACTGCGCGGCCAACAGCGCTCTGGCAACCGCCGCGCCCACGAATCCCGTCGCACCGGTCACCAGCGCCTTCATTCCGTCGGACTCGACGCCGAATGCGCCAGGTGAGGACCGATCGCCCTTAGTGAACGGATGGCGATTCGATAGCGCTGCGCCAGGTGAATGAGCGCGGCAATCTCGCCGGGAGCGACCACCAGACCGACCACCAGGCGGCCGATGTGCACCTTGCCTGTCCGGCTGGCATTGACCACGGCGCGGGGCAATTTATCGGCAGCCGTATCCACGATGACGCGCACCGCGATAAAAGGCAGATTGTGCTTGCCGGCGATTTCCGCGACCGCCGCACTCTCCATGTCGACCGCGGCGGCGCCGGTCGCGCGAAATGCTGCGGTTTTGTCGGCGGGCGTGTCGATCGCCCGCACGCTGGTGAGCAGATTGCCCTCGGTCACCGCACGCAAGGGACTGACCGCGGCAGCGACGCGTTCGCGCCAGGATCGGGAGGCGAGCCACCGCGTTCCTGCTTCGGAAATCAATTCGCGCGGCAGCACCACGCTGCCCGCCTCGAGCGTCGGATCGAGGCCGCCGGCCATGCCAAAGGTCATGAGTGCAGACACACCGGCTTCGACCAGGGCGCGGGCTGCTGCTTCGGCTGCAAAAAGACCGATACCACTGACTGCCAACAGCGCTCCATCGGGAAGCACTGCCAACCCGCTCGAAGGTGGCACTCCGTCCCGCGGCATTGAGGGTCCCAGTGCCCGCGCCTCTGCGCCAAGGGCCGCGACCACACCCACTTGGTTCAAAGATGGGTTCCGGGGCTCAATGACGGGTTGCGCGATTCAATGATGGGTCGCGACTCAATGAGCGATGCCATGGCGCGTGAGATTCCGGTAGGCGGCCAGTGCCCACAAGGGAAAATAGGCCGAATAGCCGTGATAACGCAGATAAAACACCCGCGGGAATCCCGGCGCCGTATAGCTGGGATGGCTCCATAAACCATCCGCTTGGCGGGTGTGCAATAAGAACTCAGCACCGAGACGCACCGCTTCGGAACCGGCCTCGCCCGCCGACATGAGGGCCAAGAGCGCCCAGGCCGTTTGGTACGGCGTGCTGCCGAAGTCCTCCGCCGGCCGCGACTGCCACGCATAACTGTCGTTGCTCTCGCCCCAGCCGCCGTCCGCATTTTGTCGATCCTTGAGCCATGCAACCGCTCGCTTCACCATCGGATCATCCGGGCCGATATGCGCCTGTGCCAGCGACATGAGCACCGACCACGTACCGTAGACGTAGTTGGTGCCCCAACGGCCGAACCATGACCCGTCCGCTTCCTGCTGCTTGCGCAGGTACACGATTGCCCGATCGAGCGCGGGCTTATCCTGCGGCCGACGGATGCGTGCAAGGACGGTAACCACGCGCGCCGTGACATCGCTGGTGGGGGATCCAGCAGCGCGCCATGGTCGGCGAAGGGAATCTTGTTCAGGTAGTAGCAGGTATTGTCGGCGTCGAATGCGGCAAAGCCGCCGTCGCGACTTTGCATCCCAACCAGCCAATCCAGCGCACGGCGCACGCTCTCGGCGTAGCGCGCCGAATCGCGCGCCTGATGCATGGCCCAGGCGACCACCGCGGTATCGTCGAGGTCCGGATAGAAATCATTTGCGAATTGAAAGCCCAACCGCCGCCCGGCAGATCGGGCCGTCGCACGCGCCAATCGCCGGGCTCATCCAGAAGTTGCTTGGTCTTCAACCAGTCAAGGCCGCGCGCGGAGGCATGGCGTGCGGCGTCATCGCCCGCTTCCTGCATCGCCAAACAGGCGAGCGCGGTATCCCAGATCGGCGAAACACAGGGTTGGCAGTAGGCGCTGGAAGGACCAACCACCAGCAGTTTCTGCAGGGCGCGCTTGGCGGTGACCCGCTGCGGGTGATCCTGCGGGTAGCCCAAAATCACCATGGCTTCCAAGGCATTGACCATGGCCGGGAAAATCGCGCCCAGTCCATCCTCGCCATTCAGCCGCGCCAGCATCCAAGTCTCTCCCCCGCGGATCGCACGATCACGCATGCGCTTCGGAATCAAGGGATCGATCACGCGGCCGATATGATCGAAACGCAGAAACGCCTTGTTGAGCCTGCCGTCGCGTTGGAAGTAGTGCTTTTCTTGGATCGGGCGGCGTCGTGAACAGTTCGCGAATGTCGACCTTGCGAGGATTCTTAGCCTTCGGGCTTGCGCGTGCACAAAATGAACAACGGCACCATGACCGTACGCGACCAGTAGGAAACCGGTCGAGTGGAATGGAAACCACGCGGCAGCAGCATGATTTCCACGGGAATGTACGGAACGCCGCGCCATGGCAATTCCCCGAACAATGCCAGTGCGATGCGCGTGAACACATTGGCTCTGGCGGCACCGCCGCGCTTCAAAATCGCCGCGCGCGCAGCGCCATATGCGGCGCGCGGATATGTCGCCGGCAAGCTTCAAGGCGTAGTACAGCCTTGACCGTGCAGCTCAAGTCCAAATCGCCGTCGTGATACAACGGCCACCCGCCGTGCTCGGCTTGGCGCGCGCGCAGATAATTGGCGATTTTGGTCTCGAGCCCACATCGATCTCGTCGAGGAAGTGCATCATCATGATGTACTCCGCCGGAATGGTGCAGTCCGCCTCGAGTTCGTAGAGCCAATAGCCCTTCTCGCTGCTGCGAGATGAGCGCATCGCGCGCCTCGCCGATGGCGCGATCCAACGGCTACGACTCGGAGATGCGCTTCAGCGAGTGCAATACGACGTCGCGCGCGCTTCCGGCTGGACCGCAGGAAACTTATTAGGTTTCGGCGAGATTCGATTCAGATCCTGAACTCCCGTACCGGTGTAATTGATGGTCTGCGCTCCCGACGTCGTTGTCCGCCATGACGGGCCCGGGCGCACCCCGTAACTCGGAGAGCCGCGCAGCGGTACGTCGCGGGCGGCCATTTCAAACATGTTTTGCAGCATCCAATCATTGCCCACGAAAGTATTGGTCGTCAGCATGGTCATCCGCACTGCGGTGCTCGACACCTTGACCTGCGCGCCCGCCGTGAAACCCGGATTCTTCGCAATCTTCCGTACCGTCAGTATGGCCAATCCGATCGCCCAAAGGCAGAAGCGGCGGATGCCGACTTCGCCTTGCGGGGGATTAATAATGTGTAATCCAGGGCGTTGCGCAGATGCGCGTGGGCCACGCCGATCAATTCCGCCATGGCCTCGTTGAAGCGCGCGGTCGCCGATTCGCCGGAGAATTGACCCAGCTCGATGCCATAACGACTGAACACGTCCTGCGGCAGCCAGCTGCGCCGCGGCTGCGATCCTCCCAGACATCCTTGAGGATGTTCGTCATCTGCAGGCCTTGCGCGAAGGAGGCGGCCAGCGCGGAGAGGGCCGCGTGCTGCGCGGGCGATTTCCGGCGAATAGTCGCAGAACAATTCGGTGAGCATTTCGCCCACGACGCCGGCGACGTAGTAGCAATAGTCATCGAGATCGGTGGAATGGCGCAGGCCCTCGGCTCGCGTTGAACTGAAAACGCGGCATGCCGTAGCACATGAGCTCCACGCAGCGCCGAATGGCTCCGGCTGGACGCGCTGAGCCGGAGGCGACCCGGATGACGCGGTCCATGTAGCTCACCAAATCGCGCTCGGCCGCCAAGGTGCGGTCCGACAGCCGCTTCTCCAGATCCTGCGCCAGGACGGCTGCATCCCCGTTCCGCCGACCACCGCGCTGAACTGTTGTAAAAATGACAAAGTCTCCGGCGGCGACAGGGCGGGCTCGTCCTCGATGGTATCGGCGATCCGGCAGAGCAAATAGGCGGTGGTGACGGAATGCCAGCGCGGCGGCAGTTGCGGTATGGTCAGCGCAAAGGTGCGCGAGACATGGGGCAGAATTTGATCTTGGTAGACCTCATCTGAACTCGCGGATTCCATACGGCAGTATCTCGGAAACCTCTAAAAATAGCATCATGTCAGCGGGGCTGCGCCTGGTGCAAATCCGCAACATCGGCGCTAGTCCATTGGCGATGACGGTCCGGCAGTATAAACTGAGACAAATGGCCTTTTCCACTCACACCCCCTATCCACTGCTCGAAACCATTAACTCGCCGGCGGATCTGCGCCGTCTGCCGGCGGCCAAATTGGTCGAATTGGCGGGCGAACTGCGTCAATTCCTGATCCATAGCGTCGCCACCCGGGGCGGCCATTTTGCGGCCGGATTGGGCACCGTCGAACTGACAATCGCCCTGCATTATGTGTTCAACACCCCTTATGACCGTCTGGTTTGGGATGTCGGACATCAGGCCTATCCGCACAAGGTGCTGACGGGTCGGCGGGGGCAACTGCACACCATCAAACAGCACGAGGGCCTGGCGCCTTTCCCCACCCGCAGCGAGAGCGAATACGACACCTTCGGCGTGGGGCACTCCAGCACATCGATCAGCGCGGCGCTCGGTATGGCCGTAGCGGCGGCGCAACGCAAGGAAGACCGGCGCGTCGTGGCCATCATCGGCGACGGTGCACTCACGGCGGGCATGGCCTTCGAAGCGTTGAATCATGCCGGTTCCTCGCCCACCGATTTGCTGACCGTACTCAATGACAATGACATGTCCATTTCTGAGAACGTCGGCGCGCTGTCCAATTATTTGGCGCGCGCGCTGTCGGGCCGGATGTACTCCCATTTGCGCGAGAGCGGCAAGAAGGTCTTAAGGCAAATGCCCACGGTGTGGGAACTGGCGCGGCGCTCGGAGGAACACCTGAAGGGCATGGTGCTGCCCGGCACATTGTTCGAGGAAATGGGCTTCAACTACATCGGCCCGATAGACGGTCACGACGTCAAGGCATTCATACACCCTGCAGAACCTGCGAAAGCTGAAAGGCCCGCAATTCCTGCACGTAGTGACGCGCAAGGGCAAGGGTTATGCGCCGGCCGAAGCGGATCCGATCAAGTGGCATGGACCGGGTCCCTTCGATCCGGCCAGCGGCATGATTTTCAAAGAGGCGAGCACCGGTCCGACCTACTCGCAAATCTTCGGCAAGTGGGCGTGCGACATGGCGGAGAAAGATCCCACCATCTCGGCTATCACGCCCGCCATGCGCGAGGGTTCCGGCTTGGTCGAGTACTCAAAGCGCTTTCCCGGAGCGCTACTTCGACGTCGCGATCGCGGAACAGCATGCGGTCACCTTTGCGGCCGGCCTGGCGTGCGAAGGCATCGAAGCCCGTGGTGGCGATTTATTCCACCTTCCTGCAGCGCGCCTATGACCAGCTGATCCACGACGTCGCGCTGCAGAATCTGCCGGTGATATTCGCGGTCGACCGCGCCGGCCTGGTCGGCAGCGATGGCGCAACGCATCAGGGCAGCTACGATCTGTCGTTCCTGCGTTGCATTCCCAACATGGTCATCATGGCGCCCGCGGATGAAAACGAATGCCGCCAAATGCTCTATACCGGCACGACCCTGTCCTCGCCCTCCGTGATCCGATATCCGCGCGGCACGGGACGGGGTGGGCGATTGCGGCCGAAATGACGGCTTTTCCGTTGGGTAAGGCGCAACTGCGCCGCGAAGGCCGCAGCGGTCTGGCGATCCTGGCCTTTGGCGCACTGGTGGACTCGGCGCAAAAGATCGCCGAGCGTCTCGATGCCACCCTGGTCAACATGCGCTTCGTCAAGCCCTTGGACGAGAAAATGGTGATGTCGATCGCCGAACGTCATCAAGCCATCATAACCATCGAAGAAAATGCCATCATCGGTGGTGCGGGCGCGGGCGTCGGCGAACTGCTGGCCGCCGCCGGCTTGCATTGCCGTTGCTGCACATCGGCATTCCCGACATGTTTATCGAACATGGCTCCCGTGACACCTGCCTCGCCCGTGCGGGCTTGGATCTTGCGGGGCTGAACGCCCAAGTCGATCATTGGTGGACGCAGCAGTCGAAGAGCGCGATGCGTTCGGTGAGCGGCGCCTGACGCGGGCAGCGTTTCGGAATCCTCGATAAAAAGGCGGCAGCACTTTCTGGTATTGGACGGTTTGCGGGGGAATCGCCGCGCTCGCCGTTGCCATTTTTCACGGCGGAGTAATTTTTGGAGGCAAGCCGCTCCTGCCACAGGCCTATCTGGCGGTGGATTTCTTTTTCCTCTTGAGCGGTGTCGTCGTGGCCCATGCATACGAAGCCACGCTCCTGCTGGGAAACAGGTTCGAATATCTCCTTGAGACTCGCGTCATCCGTCTTTATCCCATGATCATCGTTGGAGCAGTCCTGGGGGGTTCCTGGATGGCCACGAGTCCCGGCGCCCGCGGACTGCCCGCCTGGATTATTGGAATCATGTTTTCTTTGGCAGCGCTGTGCCTGCCGCTGCTGAAACCCAATCTTTTCCCGAACACCAGTACCATCACGCCGTCGAACCTTCCGAGCTGGTCGCTATTCTTCGAGATATTCATCAACGTCGTTTACGGATTTGCAGCAAAGCGCCTTACCACGAGGCTGCTCATCACGATCGTCATCGTCTCCCTGGCCGCGGAATCCATCGGGATCTTCCATTATGAAAGCGCCAATTTCGGAATTCAGGTGTCCGAGTTCGGGTGGGGATTTGCGCGCGTCATGTTTCCTTTTTTTGCCGGCGTTCTCATCCACCGAATTACGGCAGGGGGGAGGAATTCGAACGCCGCAAGTTGCGCCGGCCGTGCTCGCGATTTTGCTGTTGCTCACATTTTGCATCCCCACGCATGGCCTCGCGACTGCCGTCGTCAATTTGGCGGATATTGCCATCGTCTACCCCGGGCTGATCATTTTGGCGATGGAGGAGCGTGCGTCGGGCTCGAAGAGCAGGATTCTCGTCTGGCTGGGACTGCTTTCTTATCCGCTGTATATCATTCATTTTCCGATCTTCATGTGGCTGGCAAGAGCACAGCGAAATGTCGCCCTGCGCATGGAGGTGTCCCCGTATTTGTGGATCGCTTTCGGCATCGCGTTTTCGACAGTCGCTGCGTTGGTCGTCTATCATTTTTACGACGTCCCGGTCCGGGCGGCGCTCACCAGGTTGAGAAAGCGGAAATCGCGTTCGGTACCCGCGGGGTCGATCGGCTAGCCCTCCTGAAATAGCCGCGGCGCGGTCGTGTTTCAAATGGAATTCCCGATCGGCTCGCTGAAACGTCGTCGCAACGCGGGCTCCGCAGTCTACGACCCATGTAGGCGCGATAGCGCTGTTTCAAAGAGAGCGGCGCGGATCGATGAGTACGGGTCCCTGAAGTTGTAGAGCCTGGCGCGCACCGTTTCCTGCTCGTGGACGAACGAGGCGCCGCACAGCGGCATCAGTGCCGCGCAGGTCGCGATCTTCGCAGCCGCGTGCGGTCTCACCGCCGCGAACATTTTCGACACCCAACCACTGATCGGGCTCATCGCACCCGCCTTGGGGGTTCATGCCGGGCTTGCCGGTCTCATCGTTACACTCACGCAACTAGGCTACGGCGCGGGACTCTCGTCGCTGGTCCCCTTGAGCGATGTGATCGAGAATCGCCGCCTGGTGATTCGGGGCGCTCTCCGCCGTGGTCTTCGGTCTGCTCGGGATTGCACTGTCAAGGTCGGCGGCGACTTTCATGGCCTCTTCATTCGTGGTCGGTGTGTTCGCGGCCGCTACGCAGATTCTCGTGCCCTTCGCATCGCACCTCGCTCCTGAAGCAACGCGCGGCAAAGTCGTCGGCAATGTCATGTCCGGGCTGCTCGGTGGAATCATGCTGGCGCGTCCGTTCTCGAGCTATGTCGCGGCGACCTTCGGGTGGCGCGCGGTGTTCTACATTTCGGCCGGGATGATGCTGACTCCTCATCCTGTTGCTCCTGGCGGGCTCGGCCGCAGCGTCGGCCCGGCGCAAAGCTCGCGTATCCGCAGATTCGACCGGTCGCTGCCGGGCATCGTCGCGAGCACCCCGGCCCTGCGACGCCGCGCTTTCTCACCAGGGAATGATGTTCGCGGGGTTCAATGTCTTTTGGATCGGGACACCATTGCTTTTGGCTCATGAATTTGATTTCAGTCAGCGTGGCATCGCATTGTTTACGCTGGCAGGCGCCGCCGGAGCGCTCGCTGCACCGATCGCCGGGCGGCTTGCTGATCGCGGGCTGACGCGGCCGGCGACAGGTTGGGCCATGGGCGGCGGGGACGGCTGCTTTCGTCTTCGCCATTGCAGGAGGGCGTCTGCACTCCCTGGCGCTCCTCATTCTCGCCGCGCTGCTTCTGGACGCCGCGGTCCAGGTGTGTCAGGTGCTGAGTCTGCGCAGCATCTACACGCTTGCCCCGGCCCTGCGCGGCCGGCTCAATGGGCTGTTCGTGGCTTTCGCGTTCATGGGCGGCGCCACAGGGTCCGGGGTAGCGCCGGCTATTTATGCATTCCAGGGCTGGACCGCCGTCGGCGGTCTTGGCGCTCTGTTCATCGCAGCCGCGCTCGCGAAGTATCGCAGCGAGCTGCGGGCCGGATCTGAACCATGACAACACTATCCGGACAATCGGCGCCAATGCCGCTGGCGCTCGCCGGGTTTCTAATTTTTGCGGTCTCGCTGGCGACCGAAGCGCGCAACAAGAGTGATCCCTTAGTACTCCAAGAGTGAATATTTCATTGTCGTCTCGGCGCGGGTATCGCTTACACGTCGAGGTTAGAACTTCTGCCCAAATTTGACGCCAATCGTACGCGGCTGGTTGGGCACATCGTAGGTGGCGATCGCGCCGCACTTGGAGATGTCGCATTCGGCATATCGATTTAGGATGGCGCGCTTGTCGAAGGCGTTGTTGACATAGATCTGGTAGTGGATGCTCTTCATTTCGACGCCGGCCGAGAAGTCGGCGATGAAATACGCCGGTTCATCACCAAAAAGTGCCTGGGCCGGTTCACGCAAATCGACGGTGCGCGAGCCCACATAGACGCCGGTGCCTTGGATGTCTCCCTTGTAGCTGCCGACCGGGAAGGTATAACGAGCGGTGAGATTGCCCTTGAATTTCGGCGTTATCGGCAACTGCGTACCGGAGGGCGCAAATTCCTCGTAGCCTGGGACATTGCACTGCGTCGGATCGACGCAGTACTGCTGCGTGAGTTTCGCAGATCCAACGCCTAAAGCCGCTCGAGCAGGGTCAGGTTCTGCGTGGCCGCGAACTCCAAGTCCATTTCCATGCCCTTGATCTCCGCCTGGCCAGCATTGGCAATGATGGTGAGCGCGTTGGGTCCCAGGTAGGAGAACTGAAAGTCCTTCCACTTCTCGTCGAAAACTCGCGCCGTTGAAGCGCAATCGGTTGTCGAACCACGTCGTCTTCCAACCGAACTCATAGTTGGTCAAGAAATCCGGCTTGTAGGGCGGCAACGTGCCGCCGCCGTTGCGATTGACGCCGCCCGGACGGAAACCCTTCGAATAAGTCGCATAGATCATGTGATCTTTGTCGAACTTGTAGGTCAGATTGAGCTTGGGTGAGTTGCCGGAGTCGGTGGTTCGGCCGTTCAAGATCGCTGCAGGGCGCGCCGTGAAACGGCACGAAGGGCGTGAAGCAGGTGGCGATGCCCTCGTGCGAACTGTAGTTCGCGTTGAAGCCGTAGAAGCCCTGCAGCGTATTGTCGTAGCTGAAGTGACGAATGCCCGCATTGGCGGTCAGATTCTGCGGAATGAAGTCGTAGGAAAACTCCCCGAACACGGCCGAGTCCCGGTCGACGCGCTCCTGATCGGTGAGCCAGAGCGTCCGGGCCAGCCCGGGATGGAATAGGGCGTCCAACCCAAGGGATCGCCGCCTTGTTCACCACATAGTCCTGCAGGATCTCGTGCACCTGGCGCTGAAAGAACACACCCGCCGACGAAGCGGAAGCGGTAATCCTTCGGCGAGGAGACGCGCAGCTCATTGCTGGCCTTGGTGTAATGATCCCTGCCGACGATGTGCTGGCGCATCGTTGATGAGCTTGCCGGCGTTGTCCATGAAATAGGCGCCAGAACCGTACGCCGCGTCGTAGTACAGCGAATAATCCGTGTAGTCCGACGACTCATGCGTGTTGCGCGTCAGGTAGGCGCCCGCATACACGATGTCGAAATTGCTGATCTTGCCCTCGACGGTGAGCGAGGATTGCACCCACGAGTCATGCACGGTCTCCTGGAAATAACTGCTGAATCTGCAGATCGCCGACCGCCGGGTTGTAGGCAAAATTCCCGATCGGCCCGCGTGTCCTGACCCATGACGGTGGGCGTGATGCTCCAGCTGTCGTTCAAATCGACTTTGAGCGCCGCGCGGCCGCCCTCGGGTATCGACGTCGTTGAAATCCTTCTTGACTAACGGCGCATTGTTGAAGGAATGTTGCCGGTGGGAACACTCACCGAACCCGGCACATTGTCGATGTATCCCGCCTTGTGCTCATCCCAGGCGACCAGGCGCACGGCCGCATTGGCGGTCAGCGGCAAATTCACGAAGCCCTCGACGGTGTAGCCGTTGCCGCCGTGGGCGACCGTGTTGCTTCGATGTCGTAGCCGGCCTTGAAAGCCGCTCGGGTCGGGCTTGTTGGTGATGATGCGGATGGTGCCCGCCTCGGAACTCGCGCCGTACAAGGTGCCCTGCGGGCCGTTCCAGACTTCGACGCGCTGGATGTCGTAGATATGAATATCGAGATTGCCGTCGATGGTGGTCACCGGCTGCTCGTCCAGGTACATGCCCACGCTCGGCAGCGAGCCCGAATGATTGCCGTCGCCGCCGCTCACCACGCCGCGGATATACGTGTGCTCGAAGCTCGGGCCCGCCCTTTGGAACGACACGCTGGGGAGATACTTGACGTAATCGTCGAAATTGGTGATGTGCAGTTCTTCGAGCTTGCCGGTGCCGAGCGCCTGAATGCTGATCGGCACGTCTTGCAGGTTTTCCGTTCGCTTCTGAGCGGTGACCACGACCTCTTCCAGTCGCCGTTTCGGCGGTGTCCGGCGCGCATGCGCCCGGGGGCTACAGGCGAGTAACGCCGACGCGAGAGGCAGATCGCTCGGATACTGGGTGCCGGCTAATAGTTTTAGGCGCTAATCACGCTAATTTTCGCAGTCGACTACGAGTCATCTAATCATCCCCTTATGGTCTTAACGCCCGTCCCGCTCCAGAGTATGACATTCCGCAGAATTATCAAAATTCCGGTACCGCCGGATACGCATCGAGCACCGCTCCCAAGGCATTTCTTCAGCGGCCCGAGCCAGGGCTCGAAGTGGCGCCATTGATCGACGCCCTCGCGGAAAATCGGCTGGCGCACCTGCTGCGAACTCGCGGTGCGCACCGAGCGGCTGTTTTCATAGAATCGCAGACAGTTCGCTCTCGAAGGGCAATCCGCAATAGTCGAGCAAACGGCGCACCTCGCTCTCGGTGTCCTCGATCATCGATTCGTAGATGACTCGGTGAATCCGCCCCGGCAGCACCGCATCGAAGTGCGCCATGTGCTCAACGTAGTCGCGATAGTAGCGGCCGATGTCTTCCAAGCTGTAGGTGAAGTACTGGCCGCGCGCGAAGTGCTGCTTGAAGCCGGAAAAGCAGCAGCCAAGCGGATGGCGGCGCGCGTCGATGATTTTCGCGTTCGGCAGCGCCAGTTGAATGATGTCGAGGTGCGCAAAGTTGTTGGGCATTTTGTCGATGAAGAACGGCGCCGCCGTCTTGCGCTGAATGCGCGTCTGCGACAGGTATCGCTCACCCAATTCGCGGCATTCATCCGCGCCCAAGGTCGCCAGCACCGCCGAGTATCCGGAGATCTGGGACTTCTTGCCGTTATCAAACAAGATCGGGCAATGGCCGCAATATCCGGCAGCTCCATCGTGCCCTCGACCTGCGAGTGACTCGACAGAATCTGCTCGATCAGTGTGGAGCCCGCGCGTGGCAGGCCGACGATGAATATCGGGTCCGGCGCGGCGGCGCCGTAGCCTGCGGGCGGCGAAGAACTGCGCGTCGAACAGTGATTTGACTGCGGGCCACGTGCGTGCTCATTTCATCCGGTCGTAGACGATCTGGCCGCGCCGCACTGATTGCCGAGCCGCGTAGTGCTCGAACGAGGCCGCGTATTCGCGGGTATCTTCGAGCGCCTTGCCCAGGGCAAAATGCAGGTGAAGGCGATCCTCCGTCGCGAGGTCCGCACGCGCCAGCTGCACGCGCATGGCCTCGATCTGCGTTCTCGTTGAAACGCACGGTCTTCAGATTGGCGAGACTCCAGTACGCCTCGCCCAGACTGGGCTGCAACTGCGATGCTCTTGCGGTAGGCGTCGATGCTGTCGGCCTCGCGGCCCTTGGTTTTCAGCGCATGGCCATAGCTCATCCAGATCTTCGGATGCGCCGGATAGTTTGCGAGCACTCCCTCGTAGATCTCGATCGAGTCCTTCAGCTCGCCGATCCTGGCCAGGATGGCCGCCTTCAAATTGTTGTAGCCGGGATTGCGCGGATCGTCCGCCAGCAGGCCATTCACCCGCGCAGTGCGGCCTCCGGCTTATTCTGGCGGTGCAGGACGATGGCATAGTTGTGACGCGCGGCCGCTGAAGCTCGGCGCGAGCTCGAGGCAGCGCACCAGCAGCGTCTCCGCGTCTTCATAGCGCTGCAGCCGCGCGGCGACCTCCGCGAACATGCGGATGGCCGCGACATCGGTGGGATATTTCTTCAGATGCGCGCGCAGCAGCGCTTCGGCCTGCGGAATCTGGTTCTCGCACAGCGCGGCGGCCGCGGTGAGCAGGCGTGGATCCTTGGTGGACGCTCTTGATGTTCTGCGCATAGGCAGAATCGGCGCCCGCCGCATCGCCCGCGATCGTCAGCTCATCGCCGAGTGCGCGCCACGCGTCCGCCATGTCGGGCTTGAGCGTCACGGCGCGCCGCAGGGCCGCTATGGCAGCGGCGTTCCTGCTCCAAGCCGCTGAGCGCCAGAGCCAGTTCGTAGTGCGCCAGCGCCCATTGGGGATGCACGGCCGCCAGCGGATCCAGCACGTCCAACGCAGCCGCCGCATCGCCGCCGGTGCGGCGCGCGACGCCCAGTAGCAGCGTTGCCAGCGGATGATCGGGAACTGCCTTGAGAATCTCGCCGGCCTGCTCAGCCGCGAGAACAGGATTGCTCTCCAACAGCGCGTGGCGTGCCGCAAAGCAACCTCAACAGAACCGACCGGTTCTCCAGCGCTGATTGAACGATGCCTACCCTTCTATTTTCCGGCAGCGGTAGTTTACCCGCGATTCCCGCCGGTATGCTGCCCGCCGATACCCGGTACTACACATCAGGCGGTCCGCGGCCAATACTTTGGCAACATCGTTCCGAGGCGCTCTGCCTGCGTGACCACATCGGTGTCACACACGTTCTCTAGGCGGTCAATGCATCAAAATATTCTGCTGTACGTTCTTTGAGCAAATTGATCCACCAGCCGGAGAAGATCATATTTTCATCACTTCGCGCGGAACATTTTCGATTTCCCCAAGGTCCCACTTTTGTCGGATGACATCGCGTTAACACATGGGGGGGCAGAGCTTGGCTCGCCTGAATCTATGACGACGCAAATTTCGTTTGCCGGTTCTTCTCCGCTCGTCTCATCGAGCAACATCGTCCGCCAATCCTTGATCCTGCTGCTGTGCGCAACGCCGCTGACGGCATTTGCGCAACCGCACGACTCCCTCGGCGCCCGGTCCGCCGCAGTGCCGACGCTGGCGGAGAACCTTTCCGTCACGCCCGAAGTTCGGCCAGACTCAGGAGCAGCTGGCCGCGGATCGCGCCGACTGTCAGCGTTGGGCGAAAAGTCAGACAGGCTTCGACCCGACGCAATATGGCGGCGGACGTGGCGCCGTCCGACTACATGGACGCCGTCAGCAGTACGGGCGCGCGCTGGCGGCCTGTCTCGAGGGACACGGCTACAACGTACGCTTTGTCGCGCCGATCATTGCGCCGCCGAGCATCCAGTCCGCCGCCGCCTCCTCCGCCGCACCGCCCGTCGTTGTTCGGTATTCACCGCCACCGCGCCCGGAGTTGAAGTACCACCCCTTTGCCGTGCAGATTGACGGCGGCTACACCGTGACGACCGGAACCGCGGGCGACAATCTCGACGGTGGCTCCAAATGTTGGGCTGGGATTGACCTGGTTTCCGACATCGGCGCTGCCGGTAGGGATTCGAGTCGACGGCAGCTACAGTTGGTTTCGAGCAAAGGATGCGCTGCTCAATACCGGAAACTTCACTTCCGGTCACGAAGACATCTATGGGGGCGATGCGGACCTGCAGCTAAACCTCGCACACCGCTCGTCCCCGGCACAAGTTCTACCTGTTTGGCGGCGTGGGCCGATATCGCGAGCAAACCGTGTTGCGGCAGGTCTCGATCGTCAATGGCACCGTGTGCGGCTACTATTATTGCGGGCCGGGTTATTTCCCCGCCGTAACAGCCGAGCAGCGCACGACCAGTGACTGGCTCCATGCGTGGAACGCCGGAGTTGGGTTCGAAGTCGCGGTCGCCGACCGAGCATCGTTCTTCGTCGAGGCGCGTTATTTGCAATTTTGCCCAACAGCAGTCAGAGCAAGTTCGTGCCCATCAGGTTAGGGTTTCGTTTTTGACAGTCCAATGACATAGCTCCATGGCGATCATTGCTTGCAAAGAGTGCGCTAAAGAGGTCTCCGACAAGGCCGCGTCCTGCCCTCATTGCGGCGTGTCGATTGCCGGAGTGGCGCCGCCTAAACCGCACCGCGTCAAATCGTGGCTCTACGGCACTTTGATTATCGGCCTGTTGGCGTGGGGGGCTCTGACAACGCTCTGCGCTGACGGGGATAATCCCGGTTCCAAAACAGCTCGTCGGCTTCTTCGGGATCGGCAGCACGTCCCGTCCGGACCATCAAAGCCCCCGAGAAGACGGTCGAACCAGTTCCGCTCGCCGCGACCTGCTCCAACCGCGTCCGAGCCGAAGCCAGTGAACAGCGCCGTCTATCGGACCAGTGTCGAACAACTCTATCAGGACTATGACGCGAATGAAGTGGCCGATCCAGAGCAAAATCGGCAACAGCCCGATCCGCGTAACCGGCAGCGTAGGCGGAGATCAACGAGGACACCTCAGGTCACCCCGTCGTGACGCTTCGCACCGGCGGCGACGACAGCGCCGACATGGTTCTGACCGATGATCAGAGATCCGCCGCAGCGCAGCTTTCGAAGGAAGATGCGGTAGAGATCCAATGCAACAAGATGCAACGCATCGCACAAGACTACACGGCAGCGGCTGCGCCTTGGTGCTGGTCGACGCGGGTGCCAAACCGGTCTATCTCGCCGTATCACTGTCCGGCAAAGCCGGCAAGGCACCCCTATATATAGTGGGTCCGATGCCGCGAAGGACGTGTCTGGCAAGCAGCGACACGATCGCAATGCAGCTGACCTCGAATCCCAGGAGCGACCGTATACTCTCCAAATCATGCGCAGCGACCGCACGCGAGAGTGTCTCGCTCGAGGGCTGCCGCCTCAGCTCGACCATGTCGGCGATTCCGGACCTCCCGACCGCCCATCTGTGGAAATACGATTGCGTGGCACCGGCTGCCGAAACGCGCAGGGCTACAGAGACTGCCACCCTCGAGAGGCACCCATGTCCGCGTTGCGGCGGCGGCCACGACGGCGGCAATCGCTACCTTGTCGCAACCAGCAATCGCTACACACCAGGGTCGCCGGCTGCGGCTGAGGCGGCATCGGACTCGGATGCGCCTGCGCCGAAGGCACCTGTGCCGAAGGCGCCCGTGCCGAAGGCGTTGCCAGAGGCCGCTCCCAGCGTGGTAACGGCGGCGGCCAACCTTCCTGAACACGCACCCAGTGGAACGTCGGATGTAGGACCGCCGGCACCGACGCTCGAAAACAATCCGAAATCTGCCAGCGGTGCGGCGCCTGCAATTGCGGACGTCAGCCCGCGCGCAGCCGTCAGCCGCCAGTCCGGCCGCCGCCGAGCGGCCCGCAACAACCGGCGCCTGCCGCCGAACCCATTTCAGCCTCAACCGCTCCAACACCGTCGCCGGCCGTCGCCGACGATCTGGTTCCCGTCCGCACGAAAGATCCCGAAGCGGCAGATCGGATCGCGTCCTATTGCAGCAAAATGACGTCCGGCGCGACCAACCCCGCTACGGTCGCGACGAGGTGCAGGCGGGACGAAATGGACGCCTGGACTCGTCTCATCGTGCAGAACGAGTTCCCGAACCTCGACGAGACCAGCCGGCGCAAATGCACACAGCCGCCCTTCCCGGATAGTTTCGTGGCCCGGGAATCCTGCGCGAAGTACCAACTGCATCTCGATTAAAAGCGCGCGCAGACCGGAGGAAAACCTCGTCTGTCAGCCATATCCCGCCGCTTGGCCGTCGCGCCGCGGGTCGCTCGCGGCAACATACCCATCGACTGCCGGGTCGCCCATGCGCCAGATGAATTGCCCGGCGCCGAAATCCTGATAGCTGTCTTGAATGACTTCAATTTGATGGCCCAGGGCGCGCAGCTCGCGCGTGGTCGCGCCCGGCATGGCCGCCTCGACATTGATCGACAGGCCTTGATTGAATCGCCAGCGCGGCGCATCGCAGGCCGCTTGCGGCTGCTGCCGGTACACCAGCATGCGTACCAAGGTCTGCAGATGTCCCTGCGGCTGCATATTGCCACCCATCACACCGAAGCTCATTTGGGGCATTCCGTCCTTCGTGAGGAAGCCGGGGATGATGGTGTGAAACGGCCGCTTGCGCGGCGCGACGCAATTGGGACTCGCCGCATCGAGCGAGAAGGCGTGTCCGCGATTTTGCAGCGACAACCCCCAATCCGGCACCACGATCCCTGAGCCGAATCCCATGTAGTTGCTTTGAATGAAGCTTACCATCATGCCGCGCTCGTCCGCGGCGGTGAGATAAATGGTGCCGCCCATATCCCTATGACCCTCGCCGAACACTTGCGCGCGCTTGGGATCGATGAGTGCGGCGCGCTTTTTGAGATACTTTGGATCGAGCATCTCCTCCACCGAGCGGCGCATGGCGATCGGGTCAGCGACATGCGCATACGTATCGGCGAATCCCAGCTTCATCGCTTCGATCTGCAAATGCTGGCCTGCGGCGCTATCCACGGCGTGCGCCGCGACATCCCGATGCTGCAGAATACCGAGCGCAATGAGGGCCGCGATGCCCTGCCCGTTCGGCGGAATCTGGTGCAGCCGATGGCCGTAGACTTCCATGCCGATGGGCTCGACCCACTCGGGCGAAAACGCCTCGAAGTCCTCAACGCGCATCGCGCCGCCGTGTTTTGCCGCATGCGCCGCCGCGGCCGCCGCGATTTCGCCGCCGTAAAGAGCGGTGCCTCGCGTCTGCGCGATCTTCTCCAGCGCTCGCGCCGCGCCCAAAAATACGAAGCGCTCGCCGACGCTCGGGGCGCGCCCGCCGGGCATGAAAGTCTCAGCGAAGCCGGGGAGATCCTTAAGATCCGGGACGGCGGCGGCCCACTTTTCTTGCACCACCATCGGAACCGCGTAGCCGCGTTCGGCGATGTCAATCGCGGGCGCGAGCAGCTCGCCAAGCTTAAGTTTGCCGAAACGACGCGACAGCTCAACCCACCCGGCAACGGCGCCGGGCACCGTCACCGAGTCCCAGCCGCGCATCGGCGGCTGGCGCGCGGCTGCGCCATATTTTTTTCGAAAATAATCCAAGGTCCACGCGGCCGGGGCGCGGCCGGAGGCATTGAGCCCGTGCAATTTCTTGCCGTCCCACAAAATACAAAAGACATCGGAGCCCAAGCCGTTGCTGCACGGCTCCAAGATGGTCATTGCGGCCGCCGCGCCAACGGCGGCGTCCACCGCATTGCCGCCCCGTTGCAGCAGCGACAGGCCCACCTGGGCGGCCAGGGGATGCGACGTGGATACCACATTGCGCGCGAACACCGGCAATCGAACCGAAGGATATCCCGCGCGCCAATCGAAGCTCATCGCTTTACTCCAACACGCGGCGGTTGGGTAGTCAAACCTCGCCTTCCTATGTAGAAGTTCCTATTGTCCTACAGGAGGCAGGGAAGCTTGGCTATGCGAAACGAGTCTCGAAACGTGCACTTTGGCGTTCAACAGAGCCTGATCGTAGGAGACCCGCATGAAGCATTTCGCAGCATCGTTCGTTTTACTGTGTCCGTTGGCCGCGTATTCCGGGGAGATCCCCGACGCGAAGTTTTATCGAGACGCGGCGGAAGGCGGCATGGCGGAGGTGGCGATGGGGAACTTGGCGCTGCAAAAAGCCCAAAGCTCGAGCGTGAAGGATTTCGGCGCGCAGATGGTCAAGGATCATTCGGCGGTCAACGAAAAACTGAAGGTCCTCGCCGAATCAAAAAACATCACGTTGCCCGCCAACCCGAGCGTTGTGGAGATGGAGGCGAAGTCCAAGCTTCAAGTCCTCTCTGGCCCGGCGTTCGACAAGTCCTACATCAAAGGAATGATCCGGGATCATGAAGAGGATATCGCCGAGTTCAAGAAGGAGGCGACATCCGGCAAGGACCCCGAGGCGAGAGCATTCGCCAGTGCCGCCTTGCCGACACTGGAAGCCCACTTGAAAAAGATTCAAGCGATCGCCGCCAACGCGGGAGTCAGCGCCGACTAGATGTGGAACTGATACAGCCAGGTCTCGGAGAGAGTCTGCTCGCCGTTCTTGAGATAAAGCCGCATGTCGACGACGTTGGGGCCGGTGCCGGTGAAATCGAATTGGGCCCGCCAATGTCCCGGTACGCCGTCCGGCACGGCCTCCGTGAAAACATAGGAGAAGGTGCCCGACGATGACCACAGAATGGGTTTGGGCTTGACACCGAATGGCAGTGTTGCGAGAGGGCCTCCCAGGAACTCCACCATGAATTTGTGCACACCCTTGGGGCGTACCTTGCCCGGCTCGCCGCCGCGGCCGAGACGCGTTGCCACACAACGCGCGAGGGCTGTCTGATGGGGCTCGGTCGCGCACCATTGCAGGCGATAGCGGTAGCGCAGGCTGGACCCTGCCTTCACCGGGTCCTTGGGCACCCACATGGCGACGATGTTGTCTTCTGTCTCGTCGCTGGTCGGCAGCTCGACGAGCTGGACCGCGCCTTCGCCCCAGTCGTCCAGCGGCTCGACCCACAAGCTCGGGCGTCTGTCGTAGCGCACGCCATCGAGGTAGTGATCGAAGATCCGGTCGCGTTGTAACAGGCCGAAGCCGCGCGGTGTCTTGTCGTCAAATGTGGAGACTGACGGGGAATCCGGGTCATTCAGCGGCCGCCAGATGTACTCGCCGGCGCCGGTCCAGAGCGCCAGTCCATCCGAGTCATGCACTTCCGGCCGCCAATCGATGGCGGTAGGCTTGATGGTCTCGGAGAACCAGAACATGGAACTCATGGGTGCGATGCCGAGTTGATTGATGTCCCGGCGTGGAAACACGCGCGCCTCGACTTCCATCACGACGTCATTATCCCGTTGCAGCACGAATCGATATGCGCCGGTCAGGCTGGGACCGTCCAGCACCGCGTACACCACCATCTGGTTGGCACCGTCCGCCGGTGGCTCGAAGTAGAAACGGGTGAAGTCGGGAAACTCTTCCAGCCGGCCTGGTGTGGACACATCCACGGCGATGCCGCGCGCGGACAGGCCATACTGGCCCAACTCCCCGATGCCGCGGAAATAGGAGGCGCCGAGGAAGGCCGCCCAGTCGTTGCTGTGCCAGTCGAGGTTCTGGACATTGCCCAGCCGGCTTTCCTGTATTCGGAAGCCCGAGAACCCGGCGCCCTTCGGCAACTCTCTCGCGGGACTGTTCGCGGGCATGCTGAAGTAGGCGGAGTTGTACAGGATTTCGCTGGCGTTCGCGGTTTCGCCGGCGGCCGACAGGACGAACATGTGCACCGGGGTGCGGAAGTACTTGCCCAGTGCGAAGAAGGTGACCGGGTATTGCCCGGGACCGTCGCGGAACAGGGCGTGGTCGGGACTGAACTTGAGTCTTGCCGTGCTCATCGTAGCCGATTCGGTCGAGCACCCCCTGTGGCAGCGATTTGTCGCGCACGTAGGCAGTCGTGGCTCGCTGCTGCATCTCTTTGATGAGCCCGTCGAATGAAAACGGCTGAGGCTTTCCCAGCTTCAGTCCCGCGACGGCGGCCAATGCACGAAGCGGTAATCCCAGTGCCGACAGGGCCAGTGAGGAGACTGCGGCGGTCAGTACGGAACGGCGGTCGATCATCTAATCAAGGTTCCGTTTTCGAGAGCCGTTGCGGGAAGCAAGCATTGCCTGCGGCGAATTGCAGGATTGTACCCGACGTACGCGCAGGCCGTCTGCGTGCACGTTCCCCGGTGCGGCGCGGGCGCCGGCTGAGTCGAACGTCAGTAGTTCTGACCATCAAAGGGCGGGGTCGTCCTCGACCCCGTTGAAAGGTGGCGCGCAGCGCCTTAATAGGTTTTGAGCGTCTTCCCGTCCTGGTCGACCGCTTCGAGCGACACATCGAATCCCCACAGCCAGCGCAAATGCTTGAGGGATTGCTCGGCGTCATCGTCCTGAAGCAACCGGCCGTTGTAGCTTTGATGCTGCAGCGTGAGCTTTCTGTCGGAATCTCGACCGTAGCGCACCACCGACATCTCGGGCAGGTAGGACTCCAGGCGATACGAGGCAGCCAATTGAGTGCGAATCGCCTTGAACCCGTCGGAACCGGCGGTGTCACTGACGATCCAATGATCGAGACCCTCGCTGGTCTGAATGTTCATCAACCGGAAATCGCGCACCAATTTTGGCGTCAAGAACTGCAGCAGGAAACTCTCGTCGCGATAATTTCGCATGACGTCGTGGAAGGTCTCGAGCCAATCCTTGCCCGCGATGCCCGGCAGATATTCCCGGTCCTCGTCGGTCGGTGACTCGCACACGCGCTTGATTTCGTTCCACGCCGCGAAACCGAGCGCGTAAGGATTCAACGGCGCATAGTCCGGCTGCCTGATGACGTTCGTGTGCGAGTGCAGGCACTCGAGCAGTATGCCCTGATCGATCTGCCCCGCATCGTACATGTCGTTGATCAGGCGGTGATGCCAAAACGTCGCCCAGCCCTCGTTCATGACCTGGGTTTGTCGCTGCGGATAAAAATACTGTGCGATCTTGCGCACGATGCGCGCCAGCTCGCGCTGCCATGGCTCGAGCTTTGGCGCATGCTTCTCGATGAAATACAGCAGATTCTCTTCAGGCTCCGGCGGAAACGCCGGGGCGGCACCGGTCGACTTCGGCGCGTGGGGCACGACATTGTAGTATTCGCCTTGGCGCATCGCCTCCTTGGCATCTGCCAGCCGTTTTGCCTGTTCCGCGCGCTCCTTGCGCGTGTCGAGCTTGCGCGGCCGCTTGTACTTGTCCAGACCCTGGTCGCGCAGCGCATGCAGCGCATCGAGAGTCTGCTCGACTTGAGTCGCGCCATGGCGCTCCTCGCAATCGGCGATGTAGTTGCGCGCGAACAGCATGTAGTCGAGCACTGCCTCCGGCTGCGTCCATTGCGTGAACAGATAATTGCTTTTGGAGAAACTGTTGTGGCCAAAGCAGGCATGCGGAATGACCAGCGCCTGCATGGCGAGCGAATTGCCTTCCATCAGAAAAGCAATGCACGGATTGGTGTTGATGACGATTTCATAGGCCAGCGCGTTGGCGCCGGCGCGGTACTTGCCGCTCTCGATCAAGTATTGCTTGCCGAAGCTCCAATGGCCGTAGTTGACCGGCAGGCCGCTGGAGACATAACTGTCCAGCATCTGCTCGCTGGTAATCACTTCCATTTGATTGGGGAAGGTATCCAGGGCATAGCGCTGCGCGTGGCTCGCGCACATCTGCTCGATGGTGAGCAGATCGTCCATCGTCCATTCGCTGCCGCTGAGTCTCGATTTCGGCATGGATCTAGCCAGCATGGGATCTCAAGCCGGCTGCTCTTTCTTAAACAGCTTGGCGAGAGCCGGGTAGACTTCGTTGCGCGCCGTCAGGGTGGCCATGTTGAATTGGTCGCTGGCGATGCCGCTGTACGCCGTCCACAAGCTGCCCGACTCGCTCGCCGTTTCACCGACTTCGGCATACACGAAGTAGCGCGAAGACGGCAGGAGTTCGCAGCGCAAATAGGCGGACGATGCGGTCGAATCATCGCCGAAAGAATCGCCGTCGCTCGCCTGCGCGCCGAAAATATTGTAACGCGACGGCGGATAGCGCAAAGCCATGATCTCGCGCATTTTTTTGAGGGCAGACAAGACCTTCGTGCTGCCGGACTGGGTGCCGTTGAAGAAGGTGTCCTCATCGACCTCTTGAGCTTCGTCGGTGTGACGAATGAACACCAGTTCCACCTTGGCGTATTTGCGGCTCAAGAAAAGGTACAGCAGTGTGAAGAAGCGCTTCGCCAGGTCTTTGCGCAATTCATTCATCGACGCGGACACGTCCATCAGGCAGAACATCACCGCCGCGGTGCGCGGCGACTGGACTTCAACCAGACTGCGGTGCCGCATGTCGATCGGGTCCAAAAAAGGAATCTCTGCGCCGCGCCGACGAACCTCTTTGAGTTCCCATTCCGCGACTTGTACGCGGGCCGGCACGGCGCTGGAGCGCGCAACGCGCAACGCCGCCTCAGCGGCGTCCAACGCTTCTTCGAAATGCGCCTCGGCGGCCACGCGCCGGCCGATGGACGCTTTGAAGGTGCGCGCGACGCACACGGTGCCCGGAGTGCCGTAGCGCACCACGCCGCCGCGTCGAAACCGATTTTCGTCGATTACCAAAAGGTCTTTTTTGATCAGGGGCGGCAGTTCGAGCTCATCGAACAGCAGCGACAGGTATTCTTCGCGTGAGAGCGCGAAACGAAACATGTCCTCCTGTTCGGCCTCTCCCGCGCCCGGGCCCGATCCTTGACCCCTTCCTTCAGGCGAGTCGCGCGGTATTTTGTCGCCCACGCGATAATTGGTGTTGCCCGGAACCGCGCGTCCATGCTCTCCCGTCCTGGCATCCAGCAAGAAGCGTGGTTCCTTGACGTCCTTGCGGCTAATCTCGATCTCGGCACTCTTGTCGTGCTCGCTCAAGTGGCGGCGGGCGATCATTTGGTCGACTTGCGCTCTTAAGGCCCCCTCCAGACGTTTCAAGACGCGCTGCCGATTCCCGGTACTCTTGCCTCTATCCGGCCGCCGATCGATGATGACGCTGCTCATCTTGGGATTTCCCTCAAGGGCCTTTCACTGGCGCCGCGCCATCGTCCACCATTCGACCTGACGGCGCACCTGAGTGGGTGTGTGGCCTCGCGCTTTCATGCGGGCAATGAACGCCTCGTGCTTCTTCTCATCCTCGGCGTTGCCTTTCGCGAAGTAGGACACCACGGGGAGCAGATCGTCGGTCGCGGCGAACATGCGCTTTTCGATGACTTCGCGCAGCTTTTGATAGCTCGTCCAGACGAGCTTATCGCCACCTGTCTTGTTCTGGGCACGCAGGACGTGATTCACGATTTCGTGGCGGAAATCCTTCGGGTTGCCGATACCGGCGGGCTTCTCCATTTTTTCGAGCTCAGAGTTCAATGCCGACTTGTCGAAGGCCACACCCGTGGCCGGATCCACGTAGACCTCCTCCTGGATCCAAAAGTCGGCAAACGCCACATACCGGTCGAAGAGTTCCTGGCCATAGTCTGCGTAGGACTCCAGATAGGCCGCCTGGATTTCTTTGGTCAGTTCCTCCAGGTAGCGCGGGATGAGAAACTCCTTGAGGTGCACCGTACAGGTCTTTTGCAGATCGGGACTGAAATCGGACGTGCCAATGCTCTCCTCGATGACCTTGAGGAGGGTCACCGGATCGGCGGATTCCTCCGAGGAATCTCGATTGAAGGCTTTGGAAATGAGCTTGAAGGCGTAGCGGGTCGAGAATCCGGTCATGCCTTCGTCGGCGCCCGAGGCCTCCCGATATTCGGCGACGCTCTTCGCTTGCGGATCCGACTCGCGCAGGTTCTCGCCGTCATAAACCCGCAGTTTCGAATAGATGCTGGAGTTGGTAGGCGCCTTGAGCCGCGAGAGCACCATGTAGCGTGCGAGCATCTGCAAAGTCCCCGGGGCACACGGGGCCTTTTCCAATGTCGATTCCCTGAGCAGCTTCTGATAGATGGCGACTTCCTCGGTGACGCGCAGGCAATAAGGCACCTTGACGATGAAGATCCTATCCAAGAACGCTTCGTTATCGCGGTTGCTGCTGAATTTCTTCCACTCGCTTTCGTTCGAATGAGCAAGAACCGAACCCTGGTACGGCATGGCGCCGAACCCCTCGGTACCCTTGAAATTGCCCTCTTGGGTCGCCGTCAGCAGAGGATGCAGCACCTTGATGGGCGCCTTGAACATTTCCACGAACTCCAGGAGGCCTTGGGTGGTCAGGCACAAACCTCCCGAGTAGCTGTAGGCATCCGGGTCATCCTGACCCAGCTTGCTGAGCTTGCGCATGTCGACCTTGCCGACCAGCGAGCTGATGTCCTGGGTGTTCTCGTCGCCCGGTTCCGTCTTGGCGACCGCGAGTTGATTGAGTACCGAGGGAAAGACGCGCTGCACGCGAAAGCGCGTGAGGTCGCCATTGTAGGCGCGCACGCGTTTTTGGACCCAGGGACTCGACAGCCCGGTCAAGTAACGCGGCGCGATGCCGTAGTCTCCCTCGAGGCGGGCGCCATACTTCTCCGGGTCGAACAGTCCCAATGGCGACTCGAGCAGAGGACTGCGCTCACCGGTATCGCCGTCGATCAAAGTATAGATCGGATAGACCTCCATCAAGCTCTTGAGCTTGATGGCCAGCGTGCTCTTCGCACTACCGACCGGTCCCAGGAGATAAAGCACCTGCTTGCGCTCCTCGAGGCCTTGGGCGGCGTGACGGTAGAAGGACACGATCTCTTCGATGATGCCGCCTTCCATGCCGTAAAAATCGGCAAAGGCGTCGTAGTACTTCAGGGTTCGATTGCCGAACAATCGCAGCAGGCGGGGATCCGACTTGGCGGCCACCAGCCGGGGTTCACCGATTGCCTTCACCATGCGCTCGGCTGCGAGCCCATACGTCATCGGATCGTTGCGGCAGAGCTGGAAGAATTCATCGAGCGTAAGGTTTGCGGTTACGCTCTGGTCGTAGGAAGATTTGAAATCGCTGAAAAGCAAAGCGCTCGTTGTCACGGTCAACCTCACAATGTGCGCCAACCTCGGTCTACTCTCGCTCGTCTCCTTGAATTCTTTTTCTTCGTTCGTCTTACGTCTCGAGCATTACATGTATCGCATTAATGGCGTGAGCGCAAATATGAATAGTTGCTGCAAGTCTAAGAATTGCAAAATGCGATGTGCGCGCGGTCTCACTAACGCAAAGCGAACCGCGCGGGCTTTGGGCTCGTTGTGTCGAACGTTCGCATGCTGATTGGACAGCATGATGAGTTGGACGTTCAGTTGTGCGCGGAGTGGACTGTGCATGCGTCCCGCAATTGCTCGAGCTTAATGTTGTCGGCGTGCAAACGATGTTATCGTTGTTTTTCTGCGCGTCGAAAAGTGCGGGGGTAAGCTGCGCGCGATGATGATGCGATGCACTTAGGACACCGCCGCCGCTTTGTCCAAGCGACCACCGAAGAATCGTGTTGTCCTGTGATGAACTCGGTGGACGGATCGGCTTCAAGAGCGTTTGGTGCTTGAAGAGCGCCTTGGCCACCACTCCCCGTTTGACGCCCGCCCTGCCCGCTCGTTTTGCCGGCGGCGCGCCGCGCGCGTTTTTGAAACATCGCCACAATTGAGCACGATTCGGCCGCCCGTTTGCCATTTTCCGCCTGCATTCTTTCCGCTAATCCAAACCTCAGGGGAGAAACCGGATGGCATTGCGCGTGTTGGAAGGCAAACCCTTAGCGGCGAAAATGCTTGTGATCGGATTGATCATATTGGGATTGATGATTCCCCTCTCCTTGCTGCGCGGCTTGATCGTGGAGCGCAGCCAGATGCGCAGTCAGGCGATCGACACTGTGGCCAAAGGTTGGGGCGGGAGCCTCACGGTCGGCGGTGCCATGCTCAGGGTGCCGTTCGATATCGAGCGCAAGTCAAGCAGCGGTGCGATCTCGGTGGAGTCGCACCAACTTTATATCCTTCCAGAGGACTTGAACACTCAAGCGACTCTGGAGCACATGACGACCCGCCGCGTCGGCATTTACGGCGTTCCTGTCTATCTGGTGCGCATCAAAATGACAGGGACATTCAAGATGGCGGACGTTCTTGCGGCTGCTGCGACCGGGCAGTACCCTTCCGCAACCTATCATTGGAAAGACGCCAGAGTGCGTCTGCCGATATCGGACGTTCGCAGTATTCGGGAATTTATCGGCGCTACGGTCGACCAGCACCCGCTGGCATTCGGCCCCGCACTCGCCGATGGCTTCCCGGGTGTCGAATCCAAGATTGATCTATCGCAGTTTTCCCAAGAAGGAGCCCTGCCATTCTCCGTTGAGATGATGTTGGCCGGCAGCCAGTCAGTAGCCTTCTTACCGGACGCCGCGACGACCCGAGCCAACTTGCAGGCAGCATGGCCCGATCCACAATTTCAAGGGGCGTTTCTGCCGTCTCAGTACGCCATTGATACGCATGGCTTCAATGCGCAGTGGCAGGTGCTCGCGCTCAATCGTTCCTTCGCTCAAAGCTGGATCGACTGCCAAGTGGATACAGATAAAATGACGAGTGCGGCATACGGTGTGAACCTGTTTCAAAGCGTGGACGTCTACCAGCGTAGCGAGCGCGCCGTAAAATATGCGTTGCTGTTCATCACGCTGACCTTTCTATCATTTTTCGCGTGGGAGTCGCTCGGCAGGCTCCCCATGCATGCCATGCACTATCTATTCATAGGGCTGGCGCTCAGCACCTTTTATTTGCTGCTCATCGCCCTGTCTGAGCATTTGCCCTTCTGGATGAGTTTCTGGCTGGGAGCAGCAGCCCTGGTCGCCCTGCTGGGTTCCTACGTTGCCGGTGCACTGGACAGCATCCGGTCGGGCGTTATCATCTCGGTCGTCATGACTCTGGTGTACGGCCTGCTGTACATGTTGGTGCTGTCGGAGAATTACGCGCTGTTGATCGGCGCCATCGCGTTGTTCGCCGTGCTAGCGACGATCATGCTCGCAACCCGCAAATTGCGCTGGGATGTGGGTGCTCATTGATTCGACAGGCGTTTCACGAATGAGACCGCATAGGCCGGGGAACGGAAGCGCAAGATTGGATCATTGGTCGGCGCAATGCCGTCGGCCATGACCAGGCGGTGCGCCCAAGGCCATCATAGGAGTCGAAGACGCGGCTGACGCGATGGTTAGAAAGGCGAGTCGTGCATTGCGGCGGAAAGAATTCAATTTCATGGCTGCAGGCCTCCGGCGATGGATTGGGCGGCGATACCACTTCTTGGGGATTGGCTCTGTTGATCTGCTTCGGTGGGCGCACTGATTTTCAGAGCGTGCTTCGCAAATACTTCCGGATAGACCGGCCCGCTCATGGTGAAACGAGTGCCGAGCAGCGCTGCGCCCTCAACGCTGCACGCCACGATGCCAATGTGTTTGGGTTTATTCGGCACCCCTAGCAGTCTATTGACGCGCGGAGACGTGCACAACGCACAAATATGGTGCGATCGGGCGACGGAATCCGACGCTTGCGATATCTTTTCACCTGGTGATGAAAAATGCTCGTTTGACCATGTAACTATCTGATAAATAAATCATTTATCTGGAATCCGAAATAACCGTAAATTCAACAATTTGAGGACTTTGGTCCACAATGACGCGTGCGATTTTATTCGCGCGCCAAATTGAATCATTTTGATTCAATTATTGCCGGAGATTGACATGCTTGGACTTTTTGCCCGCTGGGGACACAACGTATTGCTCGTGACGATGGCCGTATTAACCCTCGGGGTCGTCTTGTGGGCTAAATAGAGCTCATCCAGCTGTGTGCCTCACACTGACACGCTGTATTTGACGACCAGCAGCACGGATGTAATCGCCGTGAACGCGGCGAGCGGGCAATTGCGCTGGCGTCATGACTCCCAAAGCCGAAAGGACCTGCACTATTCCGATGGTTGATGCAGCCGGGCAATGCCGGCGGCGCCAATTGGGGCGGCATCGCCTTCGACCCCCAACGTCAACTCGCCGTTGCCAACACCATGAACTTACCCTTCATCGTGGCGCTGATTCCGTGCGCCGAACTGGCCGCACAACGCGCCTCAGAGGAGTACAAGGACTTCGAATTCGCGCGGCAGCTGGGTACGCCCTACGGCATGCGACGTAGGTCATTCATGTCGAGCTTCGGCATCCCGTGCTTCAAGCCGCCGTGGGGTACGCTCGCAGCGGTCGACATGCAGCGAGGCGTCATCAAATGGCAGATTCCCTTGGGCGATACCCCGATGGTTCATCTGAACCTTGGCATGCCCGGTCTCGGTGGTCCCATCGTCACGGCGGGCGGCGTCATCTTCATTGCGGCAAGCCTGGATGATCGGCTGCGCGCCTTCGATACGGACAGCGGAAAGTTATTGTGGACCGCGAGCTTGCCGGCCGGAGGCCAGGCCACCCCGATGACCTATGCCATCGACGGGCGGCAATATGTGGTCATTGCGGCCGGCGGATACAAGGATATGAGCGACCGCGGTGATTACTTGATCGCGTACGCGCTGCCGCGATAAACACACTCCCCCGCTCTGCTGTGCGCCATTGTGGCCGAGGGCGCGAATTGGGAAATGCTAGCGCGCTCCCACCCGCTCCAGCAGCGCCGCAATCTCACCCGAGTTTTGCCGCTTCGCCTGCTGCAGCGGTGTATCTCCAGTGTTGTCGGCAGCATTCGGATCCGCACCCCGATCCAGAAGCAGGCGGACAACTTCCAATCTGCTTTGCATGACCGCACGCATGAGCGGCGTGCGGCCAAGTTCGTCACGCACATCGACCGCCGCGCCTTGATCCAACAACGAGGCAGTTTGTGCGACATCGCCCGATGCCGCCGCAGACAGCAATGCAGCGGGTGCATGAGCGGTCAGAGATGAGATCCGGGCCGCCTGCGGGGCGGCGGTGCGCGACGCCGCACTCACGGCTGGAGGTGCCGCCGGCGCGGCATTGGCGGAATCTCTCTTGTCCGTAGGCGCAGCCAATTCGGCCATGGAGTCGGCCTGTTGACGCTGCGGCACCACCGGCAAATCGCTTCGTGGCTGAAGCGCAGGCGCTCGCGCAGGCTCAGAAGGTGTGGGTGACGGCGGCGCCAACGATTCAAGCTTTGGTGCGCTGGCTTTTTCGTCGGTGGGTTGGTCTCGGACGGCGGCGGCAGGCGCACCGCTTGAAGTAGCAGGCGCAACCGGCCCGCTTTCCCACAGGCGCGGCGCAAAAAGCAGGGCGGCCACCAGCGCAGCGCCCGCGGTTCCAAAAGCGGTGATTCTCCAGCGCGAATCGTTGGCCGCGGGACGGGATACATCGAATGTCCGCCGCGCCGGCTCGGCTGCCCGCTGTTCGGCAGCGCGGCGGCCCTCGGCGAGAATTGCCGCTCGCACCGCGTCGCTGGGCGCGGCGTCCAGCGTATTGCTGGCGCGCTTGTAGCGCTCCAGCAATTCTTGATCTTGTGCGTTGTCTTCCGGCGTCATGCGTACTCCCACAATAACTGACGGAGTTTCGCCCGGGCATAGCGCAACCGGCTCTTGACCGTCTCGAAGCTAGACCCGGTAGCGGCGGCAATTTCCTCGACACTGAGTTCGCCTTCTGCCTGCAGCAGAAATGCAGAGCGCTGCTCGGGTGGCAGTTGCGCCACGGCGTTCAACAGGGCCGCGGCCTCATGTTGCGATTGGACCTCGGCGGGCGGCTCGAGTTTCGGATCCGCCGCGAGGCTGTCCAATAAACTCGAGCCGTCGACCGCCGCGGTCTCGCCCGCATCCAAGCTTTGCAGGCGGCTGGTCGCGCGAATCATGTCGACCATGCGGTTATGGGCGATGGTGAACAGCCATGTGGTGAATTTCGCAGTCGGCTGATAACTCACCGCGTTGCGCACCACTGCGAACCAAACCTCCTGCATCAAGTCATTTGCACCGGCCTCATTTCGCAAATTGCGGTGCAGATAACGAAACACCCGCAACTCGTGCCGCCGATACAGGATTTCGAATGCGTCGGCATCGCCGCGCGCAAAGCGTGCCATCAGATCCTCATCGGTCTCCTGCGACGGACTCATTCACCGCATTATCAGCCGCCGGGCGGATCCGGTACATACTTCGGCGGAATAGAACCCGGAAACGGATTCGGCGCAGGCGGCCACGCCGGCCGCGCGGGTACCACCCCCATCGCCACCAGGTTCTGGAGGCTGTCGTAACGAATCCTGATGACCTCATTGGGCGTATTCGATAGCCGGTCAAACTGCGTATCTTGGACGTACGATGCCTCGCGCGCCCCGTGTCCCGTGCCGAGTTTTTCCGCCGGTGCCATGTTCGATTGCGATTCGATTCCGGCCAATCTCGGCGGCGAAGGTGCCGCGGGGCTCTGCTCGGCCGCGCGCGCGGCGCCGTCGCTTCGGGCACCGGGGGACTCTTCGGACTTCTGATCGTAGGGCACATACATCGGCACTCGCGGTGGCCGCTCGAGAAACAAGGCAACGCCTATGACACCGATGTTTGCAGGGCGCCCCGTGCGTTCGGCGTAGGATCTGCCCGCGGACGTGAAATTGAAGGCAGCGATTTCCGCATCGCTCTTGCGCCACCCGGCGATTTCGTAGCTTTCGCCCGCGCCGAGCACGTAGCCGCTCTGGCCCCAGGCACCGGTTTCGCCGCTGATCACATTGATGCCGTCAACGGCGGTTACCGCGAGCAACCGCTGCCCGCGGTGATTCTGAATCATGATCGAATAGCGGGCGCCGGGTCTGCCGGCGACCCAGTATTCTCCGCGACTTCGATACGTCGGCAACACGCTCCCCGTGTCGCGGTCGATGATTTGAACGGCCGCAAGGCTGCCGAGCGCCTGTGCGTCGATTGCCATGCCCATCAGTAGAATTCCCAGCCATGCGCGCTGCATACCGATCTCCTCTGTTGTGTTGCCAGTGAATCGATGCACCCGGCAAAAAGGGGTTAAGATTCGCGCCGGCAATCCCTCGGGGTACCAAGACCGATCAGCCTCAATTTTCCATAACATCATATTGAGCGATGACTCATTTACAAACCGGACGCCTGAAGGCGAGCGTTTCTCGCGGAGAACATAGGATGAACTTTAGAAAGATCCCCGTATATGTTGCCGTGCTAAGCGCTGCGGCCTTGGTGCTCATCGGTGGATCAACAGTGCTCGCCGAGCCGATGCCGACTGCCGCCGTCCGGCGGCGACATTCCAGCGGACTTCAAGATTGCCACCGAGGCGGATGACTACGTCAAACGCGACGTGATGATCGCGATGCGTGACGGCGTCAAGCTGCACACGGTCATCATCATCCCGAAGGGCGCGGCTCATGCGCCCATGATCCTCGACCGCACCCCCTACAGCGCCAACAAATTCACGACGAGCACCGACAGCCCGCGGCGCGCGTTGATCTTGCCCTTGAGCTACGGCGAACTGGCTGAAGCCGGGTACATCATCGTTGCCCAGGATGTTCGCGGGAAATACAAATCCGAGGGCGACTACGTGATGAACCGGCCCCTGTCGGGCGATCTGAACCACACGCCCGTGGATCATTCCACCGACGCCTGGGACAGCATCGATTGGCTGGTGAAAAACGTGCCGGAATCCAATGGCAAGGTCGGGACCATGGGCACGAGCTACGACGGCTTTACGGTGCTGATGAGTCTGGTCAATCCGCATCCTGCATTGAAGGCTGCCGCCCCGTTCAATCCGATGGTCGATACGTGGGTGGGGGATGATTGGTTTCACAACGGTGCGCTTCGCCAAACCTACGCCGATTATATTTTCGAGCAGACCGCCGATAAGTCCTCGGACAGCAAATGGATCGCACCGCGTTACGACGCCTATGGGACATGGCTCGCCATCGGCTCGGCCGGCACTTTGGGGAAGTCTCTCGGCATGGATCAACTGCCCTTCTGGCAGCGGCTCACCGCGCATCCCGCCTACGACCAGTACTGGCGCGAACAGGCTGTGGACAAAATCCTCGCCGCGCGGCCTTTGACCGTGCCGACGCTGTACGTCCATAGCCAATGGGATCAAGAAGACATCTACGGCGCGACGGCGGCATTTGCCGCGACGCGGGCTCAGTCCGGCGCCGGCCACGACAACTCCTTTCTCGTGATCGGACCGTGGCGTCACGGAGGTGGCAACGGCGACGGCTCATCCTTGGGCGCAATCAAGTTCGATGGGGACACCGGGCACTGGTTTCGCCTCAACGTTTTGCTGCCATTCTTCGATTCTCACCTCAAAGATGGCGCTCCGAAGGCGGATATTGCGACGGTCACCGCATTTGAGACAGGGGCAAACGTCTGGCGACGCTACGATCAGTGGCCTCAGTCCTGCGCGAGCGGTTGCCCCTTCAAGTCAGCGTCGTTGTATCTTTCTTCCGGCTCGAAGCTGTCCTTCGACAAGCAGACAGCCGCCTCGCCTGCGTTCGATGAATATGTCTCCGATCCGGCCAAACCCGTGACCTATCGGCCGCGACCGATCCGTCCGACGTATGCGGCGGACTCGACCTGGCGACGCTGGCTGGTCGATGACCAGCGATTCGCGTCGGACCGCACCGACGTACTGACTTACACCTCGGAGGTGCTGAAGGCGCCGCTGCGCATCGCTGGACAGCCGGTGGCGCATCTGTTTGCCTCCACCAGCGGAACGGACAGCGACTGGGTGGTCAAGCTCATCGATGTGTATCCGGACGAAGTTCCCGGCAATGTGGAGATGGGGAGCTATCAGTTGCCGATTGCGATGGACATCCTGCGCGGCCGCTACCGCGATGATCCGGCCAATCCATCGGCCATTCCGGCGGGCAAGGTTGTCGCCTACACGCTGAAGTTGCCGAATGCCGACCATGTATTCCTGCCCGGCCACCGGATCATGGTGCAGGTCCAGTCGAGCTGGTTCCCGCTCTACGATCGCAACCCTCAGACCTTTGTGCCCAATATCTTCTTCGCCAAGCCCGCGGACTACGTCAAGGCCACGCAGCGGGTATTTCACAAACCCGATGCCGCGAGCTACATCGACCTGCCGGTTGTGAAGAAGTGAAAACCTGATTGCATTGGATTTTGGATTGGTAAACTTTTGGCATGCCAAATATCAGACGCGGTTAGGCCGCAGAGCGACGCGCTAGCTCAGTGCGCACCGCACTCCGTTCGGGCGTTGTCCTCGATGGCGGCGATGACCCAGCGGCCGTCGATGCGCACCACGTTGGCAATGTCCCTGCCGCAGTGATCGATTTTGCCGTCCAGCAAGAATTCGAACGGCGCCCAGATGGTGCCCACATCGCCGTCGACATGGACCACGGCATCGCGAATGCGCTCCTCGTGGCTCTCGGTGCCGGGCTGCGACAGGCGCTCGGCCAGCGCCTCGAGGGTCATTTGCACCGGCTTTCCCTTGCGCATCAGAACCGCGCTGCCGCCGGGCAGCAGTTGCGCCACCATGGCGGCCTTGTCTCGCTTGCCCAGGCCGTCGAGGAATGCCTGAAAGCAGGCCAGTGCGGCCTTCTGGTCGGCGCCCATTGCTGCCGCAGGATCTTTGACCTCGGCCGCAGACAAAAAGCCGCTCATCACCAACGCCGCCAAGATCATGTACCGCATTTCCGATTCCCTCGCGTCAATCAATGAGTATAGTGGCGCCATCAAGTGATTGCGCCGAGAACCGCATCCGCAAAACTGCCGCGCTTGGTTTGCCCGCCCGACAGGTATTTGCCGTCGCTCTCGGCAATGCCGTCGAATTCTACGACTTCGTTACGTACGCGTTTTTCGCGGCTCAAATCGGCCGCGCCTTCTTTCCCTCCGATACGTCCGCCACCAGCTTGCTGGCATCGCTCGCCACGTTCGGGGCCGGGTTCTTGACGCGGCCTCTCGGCGCAATCGTCTTGGGCCGGCTCGGCGATCGCATCGGCAGAAAACCGGCCATGCTGGCCTCTTTCGCCCTGATCGGCATCGGCGTGGTGGGTTTGCCGCTGATACCGTCTTACGCTTCCATCGGCATTCTCGCACCCATCCTTGCGGTGGGATTCCGCCTGATACAAGGTTTCGCGCTGGGCGGCGAGGTGGGCCCGAGCACTGCGTTCCTGATGGAGGCGGCACCGCCGTTGCGCCGCGGCCTGTACATTTCGCTGCAGGCCATGAGTGCGGATGTGGCGGTGATGGTCGCCGGATTGGTCGGTATCGGCTTGGCGAGCGCATTGACGGCCGCGCAGCTCGACAGTTGGGGATGGCGCGTCGCGCTGCTGGCGGGTGCCGTGATCATTCCGGTGGGCTTGGTGCTGCGCCGGACCTTGGTCGAAACTTTGCGGCCGCGGCACGCAGCGAACGAGGTGCCGACGATACGCAGCTACGGGCGCATCGCGGCCGCGGGACTGGCGCTGCTGGCTGCGGCCACGACGACCAACTACCTGCTCAACTATATGACGACCTATGCCGGCTCGACTCTCGGCATGCCGGCGAAGATCGCCTTCGGCGCCACAGCCATCGTTGGCTTGTGCGGCGTGGTATGCGATCCGTTGGGCGGCTGGCTCTCCGATCGATTCGGACGCAAACCCATCATGATCATTCCCTGGCTATGCCTGGCGATGGCCGTATTTCCGTGTTTTACACTGCTCGAGCGCGAACGAAGCGGCGTTGCGCTGTACCTCGCTTGCGGGATACTTGCAAGCGCCTCGACACTCTCCACCTCCACTTCATTGGTGGCAATCACCGAGTCGCTGCCGCACCGTGTGCGCTCCGGCACACTCGCCATCATCTATGCGCTGGCGATCTCGATATTCGGCGGGTCCACACAATTCATCGTGGCGTGGCTGACGCGCTTGACCGGCAGTCCGCTGGCTCCGGCGTGGTACATGATCGGCGGCGTCATTGTCGGCCTGCTCGCTCTGTGCGTCATGCCAGAGTCGGCGCCCATCAAGATCGGAATTGAGATCGAGCCGCAGCGAGCCCAAGCCTAGACGCAGCGGTCCGCAGCCTCCGTATTCTCACCGGCGCTCTGCAGCGGCGCCTCGAAGCACGGTGTCGACCACCGTTTCGATCATCGCCGGCGAAAGCTTGACGTGCCCAAATAAGGTGCGGAAATAAAAGGGCGCCGTGAGCATGTCCATGAGCACTTCGATATTGGCGTCCGGCCTGATTTCGCCACGCGCCATTCCGCGCTGAAATGCGGCTGCGGATCGAGCGGCGCCGCTTGGCGAGCACCTCCTTGCGAATCGTGCGCGCCAGCACAGGATCGCCCGCCATCTCGCCCACGAGGCCGGCCAATGCAGGTCCCAACGCTCCTTGGAAGCCGGTGACCAGTGTCTCAACCGCACCCATGAGATCGATGCGCAAGGAACCGGTATCGGGCGAAGGATTCGGACCCAGCTCCGTCACCACCGCAAAGGCTACCAAATGACGCTTGCTCGGCCAACGACGATAGAGACTCGCCCGGGCGCGGCCTATCCGGCGGGCAATCCCCTCCATGGTGATGGAGCGATAGCCGCTGCGCTTGAGCTGCAGGAGCACCGTGTCGACCACCGCCCGGTCGATTGAGTGGTCCAAAGGCCGGCCTAAGCGGGATTGAGGGGCCGTCATTGGTGAAATTCTCGTAACCATCCTCTCCAAGACGATCGGCAAGCGGAAAAGTTGCCTTCCTCAGGAACTTTATGAGACACACTGTCTCTTAACTATTATGGCAGTTTCACGGGTTCACTGCGAAAACCACGCGATGCTGCCGTCAACCAAGAGGTATGAGACATGAGGACTCAATCAGCAGCAATTGTAGCCGCATGGCTTTGCGGCGCCGCCTTGGCGCTGACCGGCTGCAGTTCCGCGTCGTCCGACTGGAACAAGGCAAGCAACGCAAATACGGTGGCAGCGTATCAGAATTTCCTGGCTTCCCACCCGAACGATCAACATGCCAACGAAGCCAAGGCGATGATCCTGCAGCTGCAGGACGATGGAGGCTGGGCCGAGGCCCAGCATACGGGAACCACCGCCGCCTATCAGAGCTATCTTGAACAATTTCCGCAAGGCTCGCACGCGTCTGCCGCGCGCGATGTGATGACCTCCCTGGACCGGGCAGCGGCCTGGAAGGCGGCGAAGGCCGAGGGGAGCGCCGCGGGCATTGAAACCTTCTTGCAGAAATACCCGACGGGTCCCGAAGCGCAGCAGGCAAAAGAGCGGCTGAAGGAACTGACCGGTTATCGGGTTCACCTTGCCACCGCAGGTTCCAAAGAGAAAGCCGAACGCAAGCTTGCGCAGCTCAATGCCCGATTCGCCGGATTGCCGGGACTGGCCGTGACGGCCGATGCGAGCGGCAAGTCTTTCTCGATAGACTCGGCGGGGATGACCAAGGAAGCGGCCGAGAAAGCCTGCGGCGCGGTCAAACGCAAGCATGAAGCCTGCCAGGTCACCCGGCAGTAGGTGACCTTGTTTCAAAAGATAATCACCATGCGGGTTTCGGCCCTTCGGCGTCGCGCCTGAGGCGGCGCCGATTCTTTTCGGCATCCCTGGGTGGGGTGAAGCTCGCCGTGGCGGCGGTTTGCGTGCTCCTGAGCGGATGTCGCGCAGCCGAGTTCACGGTAGCCAATCTGCCCAATGCGTTTTCCCGCCTGCAGCTTCACACCGATCTTGCTTATGGCAGCGACCACCGCCAGCGGCTGGATATCGTCGCTCCGCGTCAGGGGATGAATCGACCCGTCGTGATTTTCTGGTACGGGGGCTCGTGGATGCAGGGACGAAAGGCGGACTATCGATTCGTCGGAGTTGCGCTCGCCAAGCGGGGCTTCGTGGCGGTGCTTCCCGACTATCGTCTGTATCCCGAAGCGACGTTCCCGATATTCGACGAGGATGGAGCGCGGGCGGTCGCGTGGGTTCAGCGGCATGTGAGCGAGTACGGAGGCGATCCGACTCACGTGGTTCTCATGGGCCACTCCGCGGGAGGGCATACGGCGGCGTTTTTGGCCTTCAATCACGAATTCTTGCGCAAGTACGGCGCCGACCCTGACGGCATCGCAGGCCTGATCGGTCTTTCCGGCACCTACGTCTTCACACCGGACTCCGACGCCCTGCGCGCCGCATTTCCGCCACCCTACACGGCGAAGGATTGGCAGCCGATTCGATTCGTCGATTGCAAAGCGCCTCCCACGCTTCTTCTGCATGGACTAAGGGATCGGGAAGTCTTGCCGCAAGAAGCCATTGAATTGCGCGACGCGCTGATGAAGGTCCATGTTCCCGTCACGCTCGATCTTTTTCCGCATCGCGGCCACGCAGACACGGTGTCCTCTTTCGCCGTCGTTACCCGACGGCGCACACCGGCGCTCGCGAAAGCGGCTCAGTTTGTGCGCGCAGTATCCCATGCACCTTGAGGATCAGCCTGCCGGGGTCGCCGGCGCCAACGCTTTCATATATCAAGAAGAGATGGGGATCGACAACCGAAGTACGGTTGCATATCGCCTTCTCGAGTCCTAGACTCGAGCGAAACCGCCACAGATCGGCAGGGGATGATAAGACGAATTCACGCCGGCGCGTTGCCTCGAGCACGCGTGTCCCAGATGCGGCGTGCCTGCGGATTGTGGAGGACATTCGATCAAAACTGAGTAGGGAGATCCAGCATGAAAATTCTACGAGTTGTCGGCGGCGTGGCGGCCATCGCCGTGGCGCTGAGCGCTGCCGCGGTTGCGCAGCAAGTCGATACCGCCGCCGCCAATACCGGCAACGCGGTTTCAGCGAATGAGCTCACCGAGGTGATCGTCACGGGAACGCGCCGTTTGGACCGCACCGTAGCCGAATCCTCGGCACCGATCGACGTGATCTCGGGCACGGAGTTGTCCAATTACCCCTCGGCCAGCCTGCTCGACACGCTGTCCAATCTGGTGCCGTCCTTCATCGTCGGACAGAACTCCATTTCCGATGCGTCGAGCTTCGTGCGTTCCCCGTCCTTGCGCGGCCTGCCGGCGGACGAAATGCTGGTCCTGCTCAATGGCAAACGCTTCAACCGCTCGGCGCTCGTGCAGGTCTTCCAGGGCGGTGAGACCGAATTGGCCTTCGGCTCGCAAGGCCCGGATCTTAATTCGATCCCGTCCATTGCGGTCAAGTCGCTCGAAATTCTGCGCGACGGCGCCTCGGCGCAGTACGGCTCGGATGCCATCGCCGGCGTGCTCAACTATCAGTTTAAAAACAGTCCCACCGGCATCCAGATCGATGGGCGCTACGGTGAATACTTCCCGAGCGGCTTTCCGCGCGACGGGGGCGACGGTCAGCTGTCGGCCAATGTGGGATTGCCCTTGGGCAGCCAGGGATTCGTGAATTTGAGCGCCGAATGGGCCAAGAATGAACAGACCGTGCGCAACCCGACCCGCCCCTCGGCCCTGGCTTTTGCCCAGACCTTTCCCAATCTCGCGTCGCAATTGCCGAACTATCCGGGCCCCGTGCAGCAGTGGGGAACGCCGCCGTCCGACAGCGTCAAGACCTTCCTGAATTCCGGCATCAAGCTCGACAACGGTGATCAGGTCTACTTCTTCGCCAACTACGCCAATATTCAACAGGACGAGAGCTTCAATTATCGCTTGCCGAGGACGGTCACCGATTCGACCGGAAATGTTTTTGGCAACCATCCCGCCTTCAACGACATTTTTCTCGATCCCTGCACCGCCGCGCTCAGCGGTTGCCCGTCCGGCGGGTACATCAATGACGGGCACACCTTCAATTTCAATTCGGTCTACCCGGCGGGTTTTACACCGCGTTTCTTCGACGTCACGCAGCAGTTCTTCGGCGCGATAGGTTACAAGGGGACCAACCGTTGGGGCATCAATTACGACGTGTCGGGCACGACCGCGCAGAACTCGGTGGCGCTGTCCCTGAGGAACTCGATCAATCCGTCCCTGGGGCCGCAATCGCCCACCAGTTTCTATGACGGCAAGTTCGTTCAAAAGGAAAACAACTTCAATCTCGACTTGAGTTATCCCTGGACGGTCCCGGGATTGGCGAGCCCGATTTCGCTGGCGGGCGGCCTTGAATGGCGCGACGAGAACTATCAGCAACTGCTGGGCGATGCGGCTTCCTATGCCTCCGGTCAGTATGCCTCGCAGCCGCTCTATAATTGCGTGGCCGGCACATGCACCCGCGCCCTGGATGCCACGGGCGCCCCGATCACCGCGACACAGTCCACCGCCTCCAACGGCTACGGCGGCATTTCCGCCCCGGTTGACGCCTCGCAGGTCAGCTATGCCGGTTATCTGGATGTCGAGGCCGACGTGATCAAGGATCTCACGCTCGGCCTCGCGGGACGCTTCGAGCACTACGCCTCCTTCGGCAATACCACGCTTGGAAAATTTCAGGCGCGTTGGAAAGTGATCGACTGGCTGGCCTTGCGCGGCACCGCGAGCACCGGCTTCCATGCCCCCACACCCGGCCAATCCAACGTCGAAACCTTGAGCACCACGTTCCTCCCGGGCACCACGACTCAGGTGCAAATCGGCACTTACCCGGTCACGAGCGTAGACGCCCAATACTACGGGGCCAAGGCGCTGAGACCCGAGGAATCCACGAACTTAAGCGCCGGCATCGTGCTCACCCCGGTGAACAATCTGCTGATCACCATCGACGGGTACCAGATTTCGGTTCGCAACCGCATCGGCATCTCCCAACAGTTCGACGTGACGGGTGCGGATATCGCCAAGCTTCCGGCGCTCGCCTACATCGGCGCCGGCGGCACGGTGCAGTACTTCACCAACGGATTCAACACCAGGACCCGGGGCGCGGATCTGGTGGCGACCTATCCGCTGTCACTCGGCAGCCTGGGCAACCTGGACATGGCTTTTGCGTATAACTACAACAAAACCGACGTCACGAAATTTGACCCCAACGTCATCAGTGCGGCCCGCATCGTGGATATCCAGCACTACGCCCCCAACAGCCGGGCGAACTTCAATGCAAGCTACAGCTGGGGTCCGGTTCGCGCGCTGCTGCGCGAGAATTTCTACGGCACGTTTCGCGACCAGAACGACTATCCCGGCCAGCTGTTCTCGGCCACGGAGACCACCGATCTGGAACTAGGGTATCAGGTCCTCAAAAACATCCTCGTGGCCGTCGGCGGGCGCAATATTTTCAATGAGTTCCCCGACAAGATCGCCAATACCAAAGCCTCGCCCATCTATTCTACGACGGGCGGTGAATCGGATGGCGAACTGTACCCCCGCACGGGCGGTCCGTTCGGCTTCAACGGCGCCTTTTGGTATGTGCGGGCGAGTGTGAATTTCTGAGAGGACGCCGGACGATCAAGTTCAAATGGCTCTTAGCACTCTTACATCGAGCGCCCGGCGCCAGGCCGGGCGCTCGATGGGTTGGTGCAATTTCAGGTCCTCATAGCTGCCAAGGACCAGTAAGTTCCTTGAAAAAAGGGCGGCCAATTGGCCGCCCTTTCTCGCTTCGAGAGCAACGCGAGATATCTAATGGCTGTCGCCGCCATGACCCTGGTCGTGGCCGAAATCGAACAGATCGAACAGATCGCCGAGCGCCGGGCTGTTCTTCGGTACGTAGGGATTGTCCTCATCGGCGCGCGGATTGGGGAAATTGTCGCGGCTGCGCGCGGTGAGCGGATTCAGATCCCAATTGCGCTCGATGAATTTCAAGACCGAGACATGATCGGCGTAGCTGTGGCTGATGTGGCCGCCCTTGCTGAAGGGCGATACCGCGATCATGGGAATGCGCGGACCATCGCCGAAGAAGTCGATCGGTTGGATGTAGCCGGAGTCATAGAAGCCGCCGCCCTCATCCACGGTGATGAACAACACCGTGCTGGCGAACAATTCCGGGTTGGCGGTGAGATGGTCCATGACTTTCTTGACCATCGCCTCAAACAAATCAAATTTCGACGAAGCCGGATGACCGTCGAGAAGACCATCGGGCTTGACGAACGACACCGCGGGCAGGGTGCCGTTGTCCACTGCCGCGAAGAAGTCCGTGGCATCCTTGATGTGGGCCGTGCGCTGCGCCGTATCGCCCATGATGGCGTTGCTGTAGGACTCGAAGTTGCAGATGTTGCAGTAGGCCGCGCCGATCAGGATGGTGGGATCGGTGGTGGGCACGCCTTGCTCCTCCAGCTGCGTGAGCTTCACGGCCGCGTTGTACGCGCCGCCATAGTACGCCCAGGAAATGTTCTTCTCGTTGAGGGATTCACCGATGGTACGCACGTTGGTCGGCGGAACCGAGCTGCCCCGGGTGATTCCCGCCACATCGATCGTGCCGTCCGGCAGAAAGCCCGGATTGTTGTTATTCACCATGTAGAAATGATTCTGCTCGCAATTGGGCTTGGGATCGTAAGACAGCGATTCCAGGTAATCGCGGATGGGCTTGATTCCCGGCTGCGTCGCGTCGGCGCACTTGGCAAAGTTGCCGTCGAAGCCGATATCCACCGTGTACTGATCGTCCGAGCCGGGCAGCGGGTTGGGATTGGCGATGTGGGACGGCGGCGTCGTGGGTGTGCCCTTGCCGTCGCTCCAGAAGATCGCATCGCCGGTGCCGAGCATCACGTGATTCGCGCCCGTACCGCCCATCACCGCTTGATGGTAGTTGTCGCTCATCGAATATTCGTCGGCAAGCTGTTTCAGGACGGGCACATCGCCGTTCTGCATGTTGTAGAACGCCATGGAGTTGCCGCCGCCATTGTCATCGACCTGATTGGCGATGGGGAAGCTGAAGGGATCGAGCTCGCTGGTGTAGTTGCTGATGACGAAGGGATAAAGATCGTTGAGGCAACCGGAGGGATTTTGGCGCGTGGCGTTGCGCACATTGCAATCCGACTGCTGCCACATTTCGAACAGCCGGTGGGTGGTGTCACCGGTGTAGGAGTCATAGGGAAGAGTGGACCCTGCGAGCGGGAACGGCCCGTTCGGCAGCGCGCTGAAATTTTGAATGCGCGAATCAAAGTCGGGAAGCTCCGCGCTCTGTGCGGCACCGGACGCCCCTGTCGTCAACAAACGCAGATCCGCAGTTTCCAGCGAGGGCTCGATCGCTCCGAGCGCGGCGAGAGGTGTCGCTGCCGGAAACGGCGGCGGCTCACCGGTGGCGGGGCTCGGCGAGAAGTTCAAGGTCGGTTCGGGCAGCGTTTGGTACGGCGCCTTTTGACGATCATTCAAGCTGATGAAATATTGGGTTTGAAAAGGCGCAACCGCTTGAAACTGCGCGGCCTTGGCGAAACCACGCCCCGGCGAGCCGTCCGCGTTGATGATGCCCTCCGACAGCAGGTTCTTGACCGAGTCCCGGCTCTTCGGCACATAGGTGGCGAACAGATGATCGAAGGTGCGATTCTCGCCTATCAGCACAATGACGTGCTTGATCGGAGTTTGCGTGCTGCCCTGAGAGCTCTGGGCTGCATTCGCCAAGGTCACGCCGAGCGCGAGCTGCGTGACGGCGATGCTGGTGAGTCCGAGGCGCATCACACCCATCGTGCGCGCCATGATATTTCCCGGTTGCATAGAAATCCCTCCGTTCAGAGTTGCTGGTGGCGCAAGCTTCACGGATCCCTGTTGCAGAGATATGTAGGTTTGGTTGCAACGCCCGCGTTAAGCCGGCGGATTACCATGCTGCGGTCGTTCACCTCCAAATGAGCAATTGAGCGCGCCCGCGCGTGCTCCCGTTGCGCACAAAAAAAACCCCCGCCGGCTTTCGCCAACGGGGGTTTTCCTTTTTTTCATTGATAAAAAGGCATCAAATTAAGAGCCTGGCAGTGACCTACTTTCACATCGACAAAGTCGACACTAGCATCGGCGCAGAGCGTTTTCACTTCCGAGTTCGAAAAGGGATCGGGTGGTTCCCACTCGCTATGGCCGCCAGGCAAACCGGTTGCAAAGGGGCTTAAGTCATGGCTTAAGCCCCTTCACGAATTCAACAATTTGTTTCGACCCCGGAATTTAATCCAGGATTTGTCGCATTCAAGTCTTTACTTGATTGACCCACACACGATTCGACGTCAGGCAAATCGCTTGGGTGTTATATGGTCAAGCCTCACGGGCAATTAGTACTGGTTAGCTAAACGCATTACTGCGCGTACACACCCAGCCTATCAACGTCGTAGTCTTCGACGGCCCTTTAGAGACCTTAAAGGTCTAGGGAGATCTAATCTTGGGGGGGGCTTCCCGCTTAGATGCTTTCAGCGGTTATCCCGTCCGTATATAGCTACCCGGCAGTGCCACTGGCGTGACAACCGGAACACCAGAGATACGTTCACTCCGGTCCTCTCGTACTAGGAGCAACTCACCCTCAAATCTCCAACGGCTACGGAAGATAGGGACCGAACTGTCTCACGACGTTCTGAACCCAGCTCGCGTACCACTTTAAATGGCGAACAGCCATACCCTTGGGACCTGCTACAGCCCCAGGATGTGATGAGCCGACATCGAGGTGCCAAACTCCTCCGTCGATGTGGACTCTTGGGAGGAATAAGCCTGTTATCCCCGGAGTACCTTTTATCCGTTGAGCGATGGCCCTTCCATACAGAACCACCGGATCACTATCACCTACTTTCGTACCTGTTCGACATGTCCGTCTCACAGTTAAGCACCCTTATGCGATTGCACTCTATGCGCGATGACCGACCGCGCTGAGGGTACCTTTGCACTCCTCCGTTACTCTTTGGGAGGAGACCGCCCCAGTCAAACTACCCACCATACACTGTCCCCAACCCGGATTACGGGCCAAGGTTAGAACTGCGAAGTTGTCAGGCTGGTATTTCAAGGTTGCCTCCATGAGAACTAGCGTCCCCACTTCGTAGGCTCCCAGCTATCCTACACAAACAAATTCAAAGTTCAGTGTAAAGCTATAGTAAAGGTTCACGGGGTCTTTCCGTCTTTCCGCAGCTACGCCGCATCTTCACAGCGATTTCAAGTTCACTGAGTCTCGGGTCGAGACAGTGGGGCCAGCGTTACGCCATTCGTGCAGGTCGGAACTTACCCGACAAGGAATTTCGCTACCTTAGGACCGTTATAGTTACGGCCGCCGTTTACCGGGGCTTCGATCAAGAGCTTCGCCTTGCGGCTGACCCCATCAATTAACCTTCCGGCACCGGGCAGGCGTCAGACCCTATACATCCACTTTCGTGTTCGCAGAGTCCTGTGTTTTTGGTAAACAGTCGCAGCCCCCGATTATCTGAGACCTCTAACAGCTCGGAGAGTAAATCCCCTCACCATCAAAGGCACACCTTCTCCCGAAGTTACGGTGTCAAATTGCAGAGTTCCTTAACCCGAGTTCTCTCAAGCGCCTAAGAATTTTCTTCCTACCCACCAGTGTCGGTTTGCGGTACGGACGATTGTTACCTGAAGCTTAGAGGCTTTTCCTGGAAGCGTGGCATCAACAACTTCGGTTTCCGAAGAAACCTAGTACTCAGTTCTCGGGGTTGAATGAGACTCCGGATTTACCTGGAATCTCCCCCTACGACCTTGAACCGGCAACCAACGCCGGATTGTTTAGCCTTCTCCGTCACCCCATCGCAGTAACAATCGGTGCAGGAATATTAACCTGCTTTCCATCGACTACACCTTTCGGTCTCGCCTTAGGATCCGACTCACCCTCAGCTGATTAACATAGCTCAGGAAACCTTGGGTTTTCGGCGTGCGGGTTTTTCACCCGCATTAACGTTACTCATGTCAGCATTCGCACTTCTGATACCTCCAGCAAACCTCGCAGTTCACCTTCGCAGGCTTACAGAACGCTCCCCTACCGCGTAACAAATCCGGAGATTCATTACACCCATAGCTTCGGTGCTCGGCTTAAGCCCCGTTAAATCTTCCGCGCAGGCCGACTAGACTAGTGAGCTATTACGCTTTCTTTAAAGGATGGCTGCTTCTAAGCCAACCTCCTAGCTGTTTTAGCCTTCCCACATCGTTTACCACTTAGCC
>CAVXGV010000003.1:0-225000 GCA_963761345.1 uncultured Gammaproteobacteria bacterium | reverse complement strand
CCAGTAATTCCGATTAACGCTCGCACCCTCTGTATTACCGCGGCTGCTGGCACAGAGTTAGCCGGTGCTTTTTCTTTGGGTTAAATCAAGACCACAGAGTATTAATCCGTAGCTTTTTGTCCCCACTAAAAGTGCTTTACAACCCGCAGGCCTTCTTCACACACGCGGCGTCGCTGGATCAGGGTTTCCCCCATTGTCCAATATTCCCCACTGCTGCCTCCCGTAGGAGTCCGGACCGTGTCTCAGTTCCGGTGTGGCTGGTCGTCCTCTCAGACCAGCTACGGATTGTCGCCTTGGTAGGCCATTACCCCACCAACTAGCTAATCCGACTTTGGCTCATCCAATAGCGCGAGGTCTTACGAGCCCCCGCTTTCCCTTTACAGACGTATGCGGTATTAGCCAATCTTTCGACTGGTTATTCCCCACTACTGGGAAGATTCCAAAGCATTACTCACCCGTTCGCCGCTCGTCAGCATGTATTGCTACACCTGTTACCGCTCGACTTGCATGTGTTAGGCACGCCGCCAGCGTTCAATCTGAGCCAGGATCAAACTCTTCAGTTAATAACACTTTTTCACTGAAGCAATCTCGATCCCAAACTCTCACCATTCACCCGTGCTTTTGACACGAATGAACACTGGTCGTTTGGAACTCGAATCATCGAATTGCACCAAAGGCGCATCGACGCGAGTCCCTGCACAAGTTACCTATTCGAATTTTTAAAGAATGTCCCGGGGCGACAAAGGCCTCGGGCGAACTTCCAAGTATAGCGCGTTTTTCGACCCCGTCAATCGCGGGAAACTCTCGAAAAACCCGTTTCAGCTGGAAGGGCGCGCAGTATAGCCGTGCGCCTGAGCCTGTCAACCGCTTGCCATCATTCTGTGCATGACGGTTATTTGTGTGAGGCGAATCTTCGCTGCCGCCGCCCGGCCCGTGCGCGCATCGGCACGCGCATCGGCACGCGCATCAGCCGCAGACTCTGCGTTTCCCGCAGCAGCGGATTGCGGGCGGCCCCTGATAATCCGGTGCAAAATGACGATTTGATCGCCTGAACAGAGGGTTCTCGACTGATGGGTCCATTTAAGTCTGATTTTCTGCGCAGTTTGAGCGAACGCGGCTACATCCACCAGATAACCGACGCTGCAGGCCTTGATGCACGGGCGTCGTCGGGGGTGATTTCCGCCTACATCGGCTTTGACGCCACGGCCGACAGCCTGCATATCGGCAGCTTGGTGCAAATCATGCTGCTGCGCCGCCTACAGCAGGCGGGACACCGTCCGATCGTACTGATGGGCGGCGGCACGACCAAGGTCGGCGATCCGTCGGGGCGCGATGAAACCCGCCAGCTCCTGACCGAGCAACAGATCAACGCCAACATCGCCGGCATTCGCACGACCTTTGAGCGCTTCCTGCGTTTCGATGATGGCCCGACGGGCGCGATCATGGCCAATAACGATGAATGGCTGAGCTCACTCAAGTACATCGAATTCCTGCGCGATATCGGCCGCCACTTCACCATCAATCGCATGCTGACCATGGACAGCGTCCGAATGCGCCTGGAGCGCGAACAGCCGCTGACATTCCTCGAATTCAATTACATGATCATGCAAGGCTACGACTTCGTGGAATTGTTCAAGCGCTACGCCTGCTCGCTGCAGATGGGCGGCTCGGACCAGTGGGGCAATATCGTGCAGGGCGTGGAATTGGGCAGGCGCGTGAGTGACGCGCAGTTATTCGGGCTGACCACACCGCTGATCACGACGGCATCGGGCGCGAAAATGGGCAAGACGGCGAGCGGCGCAGTCTGGTTGAACCCCAGTCGCCTGTCGCCGTATGACTATTGGCAGTTCTGGCGCAACACCGAAGACGGGGATGTCGGGCGGTTCCTACGCATGTTCACCGAGCTACCGCTGCAGGAAATCGCCCGGCTCGAACAGTTGAAAGACGCCGAGATCAATATCGCCAAGCAGGTCCTGGCCACCGAGGCGACCCGCCTCTGTCACGGTGACGCGCACGCCGGCGAAGCGGCATCGACGGCGGCGCGTGCCTTTGCCGGCAACGCAGCCGACGGCTTGCCCACGTTCATTTTGGAAGGCGGCGAGCCGGTACAGGTGATCGATGTGGCGGTGGCGCTCGGGATGGCCAACTCCAAGGGCGAGGCGCGCCGACTGATCGAACAGGGCGGCGTGCGACTCAACGATCAGCCGGTACGTACCGCCAACGCCACCGTTACGCAGGCCGATCTCGATGGCAGCGGGACCGCGCGGCTCACCGTCGGCAAGAAACGCCACGGGCTGATTCGGCGAAATTGAGTATCTGGGGGTTGCGCAATTGACCCCATGGTGGTCGGCAGATAGCCTAACGTTTCTCTCGCTAGGAACTGCTGGTGCCACGCAACAAAATCGCATTCTGGAAAAATCCTTCGCGAATCAAGGTATTGGCGACAACGTTGGCGTCTGTCGCGCTCGCCGGAACTGTGCTCTGGGGCTGGAGGCCAACGCGCGCCGCGCTGGACAACCCGGCCGCAGCGTCACCGGCGACCCCCAACCTCATCGCAACCCCCTCCGGCGCGGCCGCACCGCCGCGCCCCATCGTTCAGCAGGCCAGCGTTGCCTCGATGATCGAAGTGGTGGTCGGCCGCAACGACACGCTGGATGCCATCTTCCGGCGCATGTCGCTCAACAAGTCCGACCTGGCCGCGATCCGCGCCTTGCCGGGCATTCGCCAGAGTTTGGATTTCTTGCGGCCGGGCGATGCCATCAAACTCACGCACTCGGACGGCGACATCAAAGAACTGACCCGCAAGGTCAGCGAGACGCAAACCCTCAATGTCGTGCGCCAGCCTTCCGGGTTCGAGGCCAAGATGATCGACAATCCGGTCGAAACCCGCGTGCGTACCGCCACCGCCACCATTGACTCCTCGCTGTTTCAGGCCGCCGGTGCCGCCGACATCTCGGATATGGTCGCGCTGAAACTCGCCAACGTGTTCGCCTGGGACATCGATTTCGTGCTCGACATCCGCGAGGGCGATCGATTCACCGCGGTGTATGAGCAAATCTATCAAGACGGAAAATACCTGCGCGACGGGGAAGTGTTGGCAGCCGAGTTCGTCAATAACGGCAAGGTATATCGCGCGGTGCGGTTCGTATCCGACAGCGGCAATGCCGGCTACTACACGCCGGACGGATTGGCCATGCGCAAGGCCTTCTTGCGTGCGCCCGTGGACTTCACGCGCGTCAGTTCGGCCTTCAACCCGCACCGCCGGCATCCGATCTTGAACACCATTCGCGGGCACATGGGCACCGACTATGCCGCACCGACCGGCACGCCGGTGCGCGCCGCGGGCGACGGCCGGGTCAGTTTCGCCGGCTGGCGCGGCGGCTACGGCAATGCCCTGATCCTCACCCACGGCGGCAATGTCTCGACCCTTTACGGCCACATGTCGCGCTTCGCGCGCAATGTGCACGTCGGCACGCGCGTGCAACAAGGCGAGGTCATCGGTTACGTCGGCATGACGGGTCTTGCCACCGGCCCCCACCTGCACTATGAGTACCTCACCAACGGCGTGCACCGAAATCCGCAGACCGTGAAGTTGCCGGGCGCCGAGCCGCTGCACGCCGAGGCATTGCAAAAGTTTCGCGAAATGGCGGCGCCTCTGATTGCCGGTCTGCAACTTGCGGACGCGTCAGCGCCCGCCGCGTCGCAGCCGGCCACCGCCGCGGGGGCTGCCCGGGCCGCGGGAACGGCTGCAGGCGCCGCCACCCTCGATGCCGGCCCTATCCCCGGAGGCGCGGCCGAATTGCGCTCGAAAGGCGCCGTCAACTAATTGTCGTATCGGTATGCTTAGAGCGGAAGCTGCATCACAATGTCACCCACCGGCCGCCGCACTTGAATTTATGAACGACACCGATCTGCAAGTACCGCAACTGTATTTCAATCGTGAATTGTCGTTTTTGGAATTCAATCAGCGGGTCCTGGAGCAGGCCAAGGACCCGGGAATTCCGCTGCTGGAGCGGGTGAGATTCTTATGCATCTCATGCGCGATTCTCGATGAGTTTTTCGAGATTCGCGTGGCCAGCCTCAAGGAGCTGTTGGAGGCCGGGGCGATCCAAGGCGGCCCCGATGGGTTGCCGGTGCCCGAGCAGCTGAAGGCGATTCGACTGAATGCAGTGCGCTTGGTCGACGAGCAATACCAGCTGTTGAACGATGTGCTCATGCCCGAACTTGCCAAGAGCGGCGTGGTGTTCGTCGAACCGGAGACCTGGACCCCCGCGCAGGCGAAGTGGATCGCCGGTTACTTCACCCGCGAAGTGGAACCGGTATTGAGCCCGCTGGCACTGGATCCTGCGCGCCCGTTTCCGAAGATTCTCAACAAGAGCTTGAACTTCGCCGTCGTGGTCGAAGGCGAGGATGGCTTCGGCCGCAACAGTGGACTCGCGGTGGTGCAGGCGCCGCGCTCCTTGCCGCGCTTGATCAAGCTGCCCGATGAACTGGGCAACCGCCATTTCGTGTTCCTGGGCACGATTGTCGAAGCGTTCGTATCGACTCTGTTTGCCGGCATGCAAATGCGCGGCTGCTACCAATTTCGCGTTACCCGCAACAGCGATCTTTTCGTCGAGCAGGAAGAGGTCGACGATCTGCTGCGTGCCGTCGAAGGCGAGCTGGCATCGCGGCGCTTCGGCGATGCGGTGCGGCTGGAAACCGCGCACGACTGTCCCGATGAAATCCTCTCCTATCTATTGGAGCAGTTCGGACTCACCGCCGACGACCTGTACAAGGTCTCCGGTCCGGTAAATCTCAACCGCTTGATGGCGGTTTATGACCTGGTGGATCGCCCGGAACTCAAGTACGCGGCCTTTACGCCCAGCATTCCGGACCGGTTGAAAATGGGCGGCGATATTTTTTCAGCCCTGCGCGGCGGCGATGTGCTCCTGCATCATCCATTTCAGGGTTTTGGACCGGTCACTGATTTCGTCAAGCAGGCAGCCGGCGATCCGCAGGTACTGGCCATCAAGCAAACCTTGTATCGCGTCGGCAACGACTCCGCCATCGTGGCGGCGCTGGTTGACGCCGCGGCGGCCGGTAAGGACGTGACCGTCATCATCGAGCTGCGCGCGCGCTTCGATGAAGAAGCCAATATTGAGCTCGCGACCAAGCTGCAGGAAGCCGGTGCGCACGTCATGTACGGCGTGTTCGGCTTCAAGACGCACGCCAAGCTGGTCATGGTGGTGCGGCGCGAGGAGAAGGGCCTGCGGCGGTACTGCCATTTGGGCACCGGCAACTATCACACCAAGACCGCCCGGCTCTACACCGATTACGGTCTGCTGACCGCGGACGAGCCGATCGGCGAGGACGTTCACGAAATATTTCTCCAGCTCACCGGCCTCACACGGGTGCCGAAATTGCGCAAGCTGCTGCACGCACCCTTCAGCCTGCATGCGGCGCTGCTGGCGAAGATCGAGCGCGAGGCCGGGCACGCACTCGAGGGAAAGCCGGCGCGCATCATCGCCAAACTGAACGCGCTCACGGAACCCACCGTCATACAAGCGCTGTACCGCGCTTCGCGCGCCGGTGTGGACATCGACCTGATCGTGCGCGGCGTTTGCTGTCTGCGGCCGGGGGTGCGCGGGGTTTCCGAGCGCATCAAGGTGCGGTCGATCGTCGGGCGCTTCCTGGAGCATTCACGCGTCTATTATTTCGAGAATGCCGGAACGCGCGAAGTATACTGCGGCAGTGCCGACTGGATGGACCGCAATCTGTTCCGCCGCATCGAAATTGCCTTTCCGATCGAGGCGCCCGAGCTCAAGTCACGCGTGGCCGACGACCTGAAGCTGTACCTGGAGGATGACACACAGGCCTGGGTGCTCGACACCGACGGCGGCTATTCGCGCACCGCGGGTGAGCGACAGGAGTCGGCGCAGATGCGCCTGATGAAACTCTACGACGAGCGTGTCGCGCTGACCGAAGGCTAAGACCTACCGGGAACCTAGGCCTCGGCGATGGCCAGGCGAAAGCCGGCCTCTTTGAGGTACGCGCGTTCTTGCTCGAGATCCTCGAGTGTCAGCGGATGCTCTTTGATCCATCGCTGCGGCAATTCCAACGTGATGTTGCGGCTCCTTACGGTCAAACGAACCTCCGGCAGCGGTTGCGGACTGCGTCCCCGATGCAACAATACCGCGAGGCGCAACAGCACCATGAGAAACTCCGCCAGCCGATCCCACGGCGGCAGCAGATCCTCGAGGGACTCGAAGGACAATTGACGGCGGTGGCCGCCGACCAGCGCGGCCAGCAGCAACTGCTCCTCGCGGGGAAATCCCGGCATGTCGGCATGCTCGAGCAGATACGCGCTGTGGCGGTGATATTTGGAGTGTGCGATGTCGAGTCCGGTTTCGTGCAGGCGCGCCGCCCAGCGCAGCACGGATTCCGCCAGCGGATCTTCCAGTCCCCAATCGGACTCGACCTGTTCGAGCAAGCCCACCGCCGTGGTCTCGACCCGCTCCGCCTGGCTCTCATCGACGTGATAGCGCTTTCCCATGGCGCGCACGCTGCGCTCGCGCGCATCTTCATCGGTGAAGCGGCCCATGAGGTCGTACAACAGACCTTCGCGCATGGCACCCTCGGCGATGCGCACCCGATCGATGCCGAAACTCTCGACCACCTCGAGCAGTATGGCGAGGCCGGCCGGAAACACCGGTGCGCGCTCCGCATCCACTTCGGGCAAATCCAATTCATCGACATGGCCGGCGGCAATCACCCGCTCGGCCAGGCCATTCAGATTCTCGAGGGTGATGTGCGGCCGCTCAGGATTGAGGGCGCGCAAGGTATCGCCGATGACGCGCACGGTACCGGAACTGCCGAAGGCTTGCAGCCAACCCATCTTGCGGTAGGCCTCTTGTACCGGCTCGAGCTCCAGCCGGACTGCCGTACGCGCGCGCTCCAGGCGCTTCGCGGAGATTCTGCCGTCCTCGAAATAGGCGGCGCTCAAACCCACACAGCCCACCGACAGGCTTTCGAGCAGCAGCGGATTGAATCCCTCGCCGATGACGGCTTCCGTGGATCCCCCGCCGATGTCGATCACCAGACGCTTGTCCGGACTCATCGGACTGGTGTGCGCGACGCCTGAATAAATCAGGCGCGCCTCTTCCAACCCGGAGATGATTTCGATGGGGTGGCCGAGTGCTGCACGGGCGCGCTCCAAGAACCAGCGTTTGCGCTTGGCGTGCCGCAGGGCATTGGTACCGACAACCCGTACGCTGTCAGCCCGCACGGCCCGCAGCCGCTGTCCGAATCGCTCCAGGCAGCGCAATGCCCGATCGGTTGCGGCGTCATCCAGCCGCCCGCTGGCGCCCAAGCCTGCAGCCAGGCGCACCATTTCGCGCAGTCGATCGAGAATGACGAGTTGGCCGTGCGAGTAACGCGCGACCACCATGTGAAAACTGTTGGAGCCTAAATCGACGGCGGCGAGCACGTCGGGCACGAGCCTTCCGCCGCTCATCTACACGATCAACATTCTAGGCGATCAACATTCTAGGCCGAGAACGAAGACCCGCAGCCGCAGGTCGTTTTCGCGTTGGGGTTGCGAATGACGAACTGCGCGCCCTGCAGATCCTCTTTGTAGTCGATTTCCGCGCCCATCAAATATTGGGCGCTCATCGGATCGACCAACAATTGGACCCCGCGGTTTTCAACGCAAAAATCACCGTCTTCGATCTTCTCATCGAAGGTGAAGCCGTACTGAAAGCCGGAACAGCCGCCGCCGGAGACGAATACGCGCAATTTCAGGTTTGGGTTCGATTCCTCGCGGATCAGCTCGCCCACCTTGCCTGCCGCGGCATCGGTGAAAACCAGCACATCGGGCGCCGCCGTGGGCATATTGGCGGTAATCATCGATTCGGAAGGCATACTCATAGCGTCATTCTACCCGGCACACCGCTACCAATCAAAGTCATGACCCGTCTTTGGGACTTGCGTCCGCCCCCTCGGCCGGCGAATCGCCCGACCCGGGCTCCGCCTTCGCCCGATGAATCAATTTACCGTTTATTTGGGCGCCCACGGCTGTTTCAAGGGTCGTGTAGTGGACGCTACCGAGGACCCGCGCCTTTGGCCCAAGTTCGACGCGGTCGCCGGCCTCGATATCGCCCTTCACGATGCCGTTCAACACCATGTTGGTCACGATCACGGAGCCCTCGATACAGCCCCCTTCGCTCACCGACAATGTGGCCCCGCTGCCCCATTCGCTTTTGACGTTGCCATTGATGTAGCCGTCCAGATGAAACCCGCCGACGAATTCGACATCGCCGTTGATGCGGGTCTTGGCGCCGACCAGCGTGTCGATTTCTGCATTTTTACTCGGTTTCGGTTTGAACATCTGCCTCACCTTTGCCCGGGATATCGCCGTTCGCCTCGGTTTCCACCGACATTCCTTGTGCCTTCCACACGAAGGCCTGCCGGAAGCTGTGACTGGCGTCCCTGCCGCTGTGAATCTCGACTCCCACGCGCGTCGGCTCGAAGCCTGCCGGCAATTCGATGGGCTCGTCGTATTCCTGGAAGTACTTCAACGAGTATGCCAGGCTGATCCGGTGGTTAGGCGAGACTTGCGCATAGGACAACCTCAGCGGCTTGCCCTGAAGCAGACCGTCAAAGCTGATGCCCGCATTGCCCACGACCTCTTTTTCCGGCTTGCCGGTCTGCATCAGCACGAACTTCAGATGATATTGACCCGCAGGTCCGTCCGGAACGATTTGCATCTGCTGCACTTTCACGTGGATGAGCGATTCCGGCTGCACCAAACCGCGGTAAAACGACAAATCCTGGTTGAGCCGCGCAATCTGGCTCTGCATGTCGCCGAGACTTTTCTCAACCTGGGCATAGCCTTCACGGTCGACGCGCCGCGCCGTTTCCGCGGCCTCGAGCTGACGGCGTTGATCCTCATTTTCCGCCTCGAGCGAGCGGATGCGCCGGCTTGCCGACAATGCACCGCGCACCGAATCGACCACTCGAAATCCAGCCTCGTAGCGACCCAGTTCGAACGCCGAATACAGGATGCCGATGATGAGCAGCGCAGCAAGCGTCCAGAGCACCGCGCGGCGCTTCGGCGCATACGATCGAACGACCAGTTTGCCGAACGAATCAGCCATATCGATGATTTACTGCTTCCAAATCGTTGGTACCGCGCGTGAATAGCCAAGGGCCATTATACGAAGCCAAGCCCCTGAAGATAGGGAACCCCTTGATGGGGCCCGCCCGTGAGGCAGGCGCCCACGTTATCATCTATCGTCACGCTCAGTGGAACGCCCATGCTCTGGTTGATGTCATGCCCAATGGAACGCCCATGCTCTGGTTGAAGGCCTTGCACGTCATCGCGGTCGTGACTTGGTTCGCCGGCCTGTTCTATCTGCCGCGGCTCTACGTCTATCACGCGGACGCGAAGGATGCGATCAGCACGCAACGCTTCGAAATCATGGAGCGGCGCCTGTTCATCCTCATGACCATCGGCGCCGCGGCCAGCATTTTTTTCGGGCTGGCGATGCTGATCGAATTTCCGCCGTACCTGCAGATGACATGGCTGAAGGTCAAATTATTGCTCGTGGCGCTGGTGATCGGCTACCACGGCTATTGCTACAAGCTGATGCGCGACTTTGCCGCACAGCGCAACCGGCGCAGCGCCAAGTGGCTGCGCGGATTCAACGAAGTGCCCTCGCTGCTCTTGGTCGGCATCGTCATTCTCGCCGTAGTCAAGCCTTTTTAGGCGCTACGCGCCAAATTCAACGGATCGAAGCGCATTGCGCTGCGCAGTCCCTGCTCCGCGCAAACCCGGCTCGGCCATTGCGCTGCGCCATCCTTGCTGCGCGCAAGCGCTGGGTGACCGTCTCTGGTCACCCGCGAGACGCACGCGTCTCGCCCATGGCCAAGCGTGCGACGCATGCGTCGCACTCGTCCGTTAAGTTTTGGAGGCCGAAATCTCCGGCCACCATTCGGGGTGGGGCGGCAATCCGTCCGGAAACAGGTATTTCCCGAGGCTCTCCAATGCCCTCACATAAACCCGCCGCTTGAAATACACCACCTCGCGCACCGGCGTCCAATAGTCGGTCCAGCGCCAGCGGTCGAACTCCGGCTGACTGGTGAGGTCGAAGCGCAGCTTCGATTCGTCGCTCACGAGCTTCAGCAGATACCAGCGCTGCTTCTGGCCGATGCAGCGATCGCGCACGTACTGGCGCGGAAGGCGGTAACGCAGCCAACCTTCGGTGGACCCGAGGATTTCGACATCCTCCGCGCCCAAGCCGATCTCTTCCCTCAGTTCCCGAAACAACGCATGCTCCACCGACTCACCGCGATTGACGCCGCCTTGCGGGAACTGCCACCCCCGCCCGCCGACGCGTCCGCCCAGGAAAAGCTCGCCGGGACCGCGGGTCAGAACGATACCTACGTTGGCGCGAAATCCGTCCTTATCAATGTAGTCGGTGGGCGGCTCGATAGGCATGGGTCAATTGTTCCATATCGCGGGCCGCTTTTGGCTGCATCGCGACGGCCTTGAAAGCTGGGCCCATGACCTGGGCCTCCGGCCGCCCAGTTTGAGCGTTTCTGAAGGTATGACGGCGTGGGAGGAGTCAATGGATTGCGCGACTGCGCGCACGTAGCGCTGGAAATCACGCCGGCCGATCGACTCCCTGCTCTGCCGATGCCGGTGGCGTTTCTACTAAATCGGCCATCAGGCTCAGCAATCGACTTCTTTGCTCGCTTCCCAGGGTTCCGAACTTCAGAATGAGGACCGCGAGTTGTGGGTCCTGGCAATAAAAATACGGGAGGGGCACTTTCAGGGCAGCGGCCAGACGTATCATGAGATCTATCTTCGGCATGTGCGTCCCGGTCTCGTACTGACAGATTTGTATGCCGCAGTTACCTTTGTGCATTCCCGCTGCGACGCCGAGGTCCTCCTGCGATAGGCCGGCGAGTTCCCGCCTCTCCAGCAGACGCGTCGCGACGATCGAGATCCGTGCCATCCCCATCCCATGTATGCCCGTGGGACTCAGAGACTCTTAGCTTTTGCGTTGACGCGATACTAAGATTTCCTTAGTATCGACCGATTCCGGCAATTGCCGGTAACAAGGACGTGCTTCAGTGACTGTCCGATCCACGTGTCGCAACGCGCTCATTGGTCAACTCGCCGCTCTGCGGCACCGCCTCACTCAGCGCGGACGATCCAGCCGGCGGGATATCGATGACTTGATTCAGGAGGGCTTTCTCCGGCTCTGCGTGTATCAACAGGAGCGGAGAGTGCCGGTTCGGGATCCGGTCGCATTTCTGGTGGACGTGGTGGAGAAAGTGCACATCGATCACTTGCGTCGTGCCACGATTACCCGGCGCATCTTCTCTGACCGCCTCTTGGAGGAAGTCGATTGCGTGGATACGGGCAGCTTGCCTGAGCAGGACGCCGAAGCGCACCAGTTGATCGCGCGCATCGAGAATTGCCTGGCGGCCGCCAATCCGCGAACGCGCGAGGCCTTCTTGCTGCACCGCTTCGAAGGAATGAGCTATGTGGAAATCGCCGAACGGTTTAGCATTTCCACTCGGGCGGTCACGAACCATATCGCGAAAGCCCTGATTCTCATCGACAACGAGCTATTGCGCGAATGAGCAGGTCCCAGGTACCGATTGATCCGGTCCCCTCCACCGACGTGCGAACGGAAGCGGCCGCCTGGATCGCCCGGCTGCGCGACGAGCAACGTGGCCCCGACTTGGAAGCGCAGTTCCGCGGCTGGCTCGATGAAAACGAGGAACATCGGCGCGCGTTCGCTCGCATGACGCAGGTGTGGGAACAGGCGGGCACAATCCGGATGCGAGCGCGCGACGGAATTTCCGCTGCCCGCCAGGGGCGAAGTTCACGCTTCAACTGTTGGGCGCCCTCATTGGCCGCAACTCTGATTCTCGTGGTCGTCGGCGCCGTCTACTATTGGCGCGACGGCGCGCTGGTAACTGGAGTCGGTGAGCGGCAAACCAGGCTTCTGCGCGATGGAACGCGTGTAGTGTTGAACACCGACACCCGCATCGAAGTGAACTACGATCAGCGCTTGCGCCGGGTGCGCCTCATACGCGGGGAGGCCTGGTTCAACGTATCCAAGCACCCGACGTGGCCGTTCATCGTCAGCGTAGGAGATCAAGAAATCCGTGCACTGGGCACCTCTTTCATCGTGCGTCGCGATGCCCACGATCTCTCGGTCACGCTGGTCGACGGACAGGTCAGTGTCGCCCCCAGCGCTCGGAACGAGGACGCGCCGTCGCAAGCCACGCAGATTCTGGCGCCGGGTCAGCGGCTCGTCATCTCGCGACATCATGAACTCGCCGTGGATCGGCCGGCACTGAGCCGCGTCACGGCGTGGGAGCGTGGACAGGTGGAATTCGACGAAACAGCGCTCGAGGATGCCATCGCCGAGATGAATCGGTACACCACCATTCATATCACGGTTCCGGACGCCGACGTCGCTCGGTTGCGCATCGGTGGCGTCTTTCATGCGGGCGACTCTGACGAATTCGTCAAGGTGGTGACGGCGGCCTTCGGCCTGCGTGCCGACCGAAACGGGGGCGATATCGTGTTGTCTCGGTTTGGGGCGCCGCCTCCCCCACCGTCGGCTCGATAGCGATAGATTCTCTATGCCTCGCCAATTGAGGCGAGCAATCGCCTCTTTTGTGCCTTTCCCAAGGGTGCGATCTTGAGAATGAGGTCTGCAAGTTCTGCGTCGGTACAATACAAATAAGGGACGGGCGCTTGCATGACGGCGGCCAGGCGCGTCAACGTCTGCAGATCCGGCATATGTTTCCCACGCTCGTATTGGTTGATACGGGCGCTGGCGGAAAATTCGTCGATTCCCGCCAGAATACCGAGCCGCTTTTGGGATAGGCCGGCGCGTACCCGCGCCTCCTTCAAGCGCCTGGCAACGATTGAGATCCCGCCCATCTCTACCCCGTGTTGTGTCGGGCTCAGAGATTCTTTGCTTTGGCATTGACGCGATACTCAGACTTCCTTAGTATGGACCGGGACGACGTTGGCGAGGCATCAGTGAAGTAAAGGTCCGGGACGCCCCCGCGGCATCCCAATGATGGCTAAGGACGTGCCATGCTCATACTGACGAGAAGGGTTGGCGAGACTCTTATGATCGGCGACGATGTCACCGTGACCATCGTCGGCGTGAAAGGCAACCAGGTGCGCATCGGCGTCAGCGCACCGAAAAATGTCGCCGTTCATCGCGAAGAAATCCACGATCGTATCCAACGTGAGCAGCATCCAGCGCCTCTGACCTAGCGTCTCGATGGCTTCATATTCATAAAGGGTTGAGCGCTTCCGACTCGCAGTAGTCGCGGGCTGCGAACGAGTCCCGTTGTCAACGCCGGCACTAAACAAAAAACCATTCGAGGGTTCTGTTTATTTTTTCTGAATCGACCTCTTCTCGTTGGGATGGATCTAAACGTGCGCGCCGGAGCTGCGCAAATAACGGGGGGTCTCGATGCTTAAAGTCAATGGCCGTATTCGCCTTTCTTCGACGTCATTCTTTCTAATAACCGCACTCTGGTGCTCCGGGGTCTATGCGCAGACGCTGGTTCACTTCGACCTGCCGGCACAGCCCTTGGCGCGGTCACTCCAGGCGATTGGAACCGCAACGAATACGGATGTCGGATTCAGTGCGAGCCAAGTCGCGGGGCTTCTGGCGCCCTCGCTCAAGGCAGATCTCACCCTCGACGGTGCGCTTACGCGCGTGCTGGCTGGCACCGGATTGCGACCACGGCACCTAGATGACCATACGATTGTGATCGCAAGTGCGGAATCGCCCTGGAAGCGCTCGACGGAAGTGAAACTGTCGTCTATCGAAGCACTCGAAGCGGAACCCTACGATCAGCTCAACACGCCAGGAACTGAGGCAGCAGGCGATCCATCTGACAACCCACCGCCGTCGAATGAGCACAAGAAGGAACTCGACGAGATTATTGTCACCGGAACGAACATTCGAGGAGTCACGAATAGCGCCTCGCCAATTCAGACTTTCACACGGAAGGACATCGATCGAACAGGGCTTGGAACACTGCAGTCTTTCTTCGAAAAGCTTCCGCAAAACTTCAGCAGCATCTCCGCAAACACGGTATCCACGGTGGCGGGAAGTACAACGTCTGGAAACATTGCCGGTGCTTCCGCAATCAATTTGCGCGGGCTTGGAAGCGACTCGACTTTACTCCTCATAGACGGGCACCGCGTTGCGCCAGGCGGACTAAATGGTGACATCGCCGACATATCACTCATTCCGCTGAGCGCCGTCGACAGAATCGAGATTGTTACCGATGGGGCCTCCGCCATTTACGGTTCTGACGCCGTTGGCGGCGTAGTCAATGTAATTCTGAAGAAGGACTTTGACGGCGCGGAAACACGCGCGCGCTATGGATCGGTATCCGATGGCGGAAGCCATGAAACCCAGATTGGACAGACCTACGGGAAAACCTGGTCGAGTGGATCCGCGGTCTTGAGTTACGAATATCTGGATAGTACTCCCCTCAGTGCAGCTGATCGGGAGTTCAGCCGGACGGCCATTGAAAGGACTGATCTTCTTCCGGAACAGGTCCGTCATGCGGTATTCGCGACGCTCCAACAAGATCTCGCAAACGGGTTTTCCCTGTTTGCGGACGGTACATTTTCCCACAGAGCGACAAATGAATTCCTTTCCAGTCTTGGATTTACCCAGCAAAATCCGGCCGATATAGAAGCGTTCAGCGGTGTGCTGGGCACTAGAGCGCGTTTGTCTGACCGAGCCGGAGTCGAGTTCAGCACCTCTTATAGCAGCAGCAAGCAACACATCGATGCCTTCGAGAACAGCTTCGCCAATGGTACTTCCCCCCAAAACAGCAATAACGTCAATACCAGCGTGCTGTCCTTCGACGCAAAAGTTGACGGCTCGCTTGGCTTTTGGCGGGCGGGCGACCTGTCATATGCCGTCGGGGCCCAATTGCGCCACGAAACCCTTGAATCGGGGCAATATGACTTCCCCTCGGCAAGCGGCTTTTCATTCGATCCGCACCGAAGCATCGGCGCGGGGTTTGCCGAGTTGAGAATTCCTCTCGTGGCCGGATCGGTACGCTCCAATCCCGCGTTGGAACTGAATCTTGCCGACCGCTATGAACATTACAGCGACTTTGGAGACACGAATAACCCGCAACTGGGCCTCATATGGAAGCCTCTCGCCGATGTCAAATTTCGCGGCACGATCGGGACGTCGTTCAGGGCGCCGTTGCTCAACGACCTGAATCCCAATCCTTCTCAAATAGTCGTATTGCCGGAATTCGATCCTCAAGGCGGACAGAAATCTTGCTCGCCTTTCAATACGACCAACACCTGCAGCAACGCCATCATCCTTCTGGGTGGAAATCCCGGGCTCACCTCCGAGAAGGCGCGTACGTGGACGACCGGTTTCGATGTGAAACCATCAGCTATTCCAGGCTTGTCTGTCAGTGCTACTTACTACGATATTTATTTCAAGGATCGAATCACTGATCCAAGCTCACTGTTCCCTCTGACGGTAGCACTTCAGAACGCGCCGACACTTGGGCCTTCAATCGTGCAACGCAATCCATCGGCGGCTCTGGTAAGCCAATTGGCCGCCTCGCCTGCTTTCATCAATCCGTTCAACATTGATCTTGGAAGCGTGGGAGCGTTCGTCGACTACAGTGTTCACAATTTGTCTTCGGTACGTACCAGCGGAGTAGATCTTGATGCCAGCTACAAGACGGCGCTATTTGCGGGAGAGTTCGAAACCGGCATTGACGGCACCTATATTCTCAAGTTCGACAACAAGGTTACCGCCACCACTCCGGAGACGGAACTCCTGAATACGCCGTTTAATCCCGTGAATCTCCGGTTACGTCCGCGTGCCGAGTTCCGATGGGGCCCGTTCAACGCGGCGGCATTCCTGAACTACACGAATTCATACGTGGATAATCGCCGACCGACACCGGTTCCGGTCGCATCATGGACCACGGTTGACATGAATTTCGGATACACGTGCGGTAACGATTGCTGGTTCATGAAGCATGCAACCGTCCTGGCCGGCGTCACGAATCTCGCCAATCGCGCGCCTCCGTATCTGATGAACGCGCTGGGTGTCGGGGTCAATTTCGACGGCACGAACGCCAATGCACTCGGCAGATTTTTCTTTCTACAGGTGTCGACGAAGTGGTAACCAGCGATCAAGTTACCGAAGCCGTCCGGCGGTTTTGCAGTAGTCTCTTGCTTGCGGCTCTGATGGTTGTTGGGATCAAGCACGTCGCACCGTCACGAGCCAATGATTTTTCAACTCCTCCGCCTACGCTTTCGCCGCTTTCACTGCAAGCCGCAGCGAACGTCCTCGAAGTCGAAGCACCGTCTTCATCTCCGGACGGTCGTTGGGTCGCCTATACAATCGCGGATCCGAGCCGGACGGAGCGCCCGGCATACGAGCAGGAGTTATTCACGTCAACAGGTAAGCCTCTTCAAGCCGGCGGTTTGCGCTTGTGCGTCGTCAATCTTGCTTCCGGCCGCACATACGAAATTGCCGGGAAGCTGGGATCGACATGGTCGCCTGCCTGGTCGCCCGACAGCCGCTACCTGGCTTTTTTCTCGGATCGAAGCGGTAGGGCAACGTTGTGGTTGTGGGACGCCAATACACAACGGGAACGGCAACTCTCCGAAGCAATCGTACATTCGTACATTACGGAGCTGCCGGCCTGGAGTCCGGACTCAAAGGCGGTCCTTTATAAGATCATTCCGGCGGACATGACCCTCTTGGAAGTCCTGAAACTTAACCCTTATTACCCCAGAGCACGCACCGAGCCCGCGAATGCCGATCACGCGAACGTGTCAGTGTACAAATTTGTGCCGTCAAAGCTGTCCATACCTGCCGCTCCATCGGAAAGCGCCAAGAATTCCTCAACGTCCGCAATGATCGACAGGCTGGTTCTATCCGATCTTGCACTGGTGGAAGTTGCGACAGGGAAATTGAACCGCATTGCAAAGCACGTGCATCCATGGCCGTGGTACGCATTCTCCCCCGACGGCACCAAGGTCGGATACCTGCAATTGATGGCGGAAATGTCTAACTCAACGAGAAATGTGTCCGATCTCGATGTCATTTGGCTTGCGTCCGGAAAGCAAAAGGCGCTCGTCGGGCACATCGTGACGAACTTTACGGGCGGGGGCGCATCATGGTCCCCCGATGGCAGTCGAATCGCGTACATCGTGGCGAATAGTGGAGGAAGCGAGCGGAGCAGCACGCTCTGGGTACTTTCCGTCGGAACGGGAGCGATTGGGAAGGTCTCCGGTCCCTTTGATTTCTCATACAGCAGCTTGGATCGGCCTGAGCGGCTTGCCCCGCTTTGGGATGCCAACGGCGCGTACTTTTACAGCATCGACGATGCCAAAGGGACACTGCTGAAAGTCGCGGCCGACGGCACAGGAACCGCCGACATCGCTATTCCGGACAATCTGTTGCTCGGCACGTTGGCGGCAGCGGATGGACGGCGCTATTGGTCACCTGACGGCGGACGTTCAATGCTGCTGCAACTTCGGAACACTGCAACGCATTCGAAAACCTTCTGCCGCTTCGATCTCGTGACAAATCAGTGCAGCGCAATGTTGGATGAACGGAAGAACATCACATTGGGCTTGGGGCCTGCAAACGCTCAGCCGGAGGCGCTGCTTCCCTATGTGGCGAGCGATGCCACCAATCCCAAGAATGTTTGGGTGACGGACGACGGCTTTACATTTGCCCGTCAGATTTCCAACTCGAACCCAGCGATCGCCGCGGCTAAGCTTGGCAACCTAAAGGTCGTCGATTGGACGTCATCGACCGGGGAGCGTTTGAGCGGCGGACTGCTATTGCCGGCAAACTACGAGGAAGGCAGGCGGTACCCCTTGCTTGTCGCAATATATGGCGGCGCGCGCGGCGCTACTGACACAAACGCCTTCGGGCTATACATGGGCGGGGGAGAGTTCAACATGCAAGTCCTTGCCTCGCGCGGATTCGCAGTGCTCTACCCGGATATTCCTATCCATAGGGCGCGGCATAGCCCCATGCAGGACGTCTATGAGGCGGTGATTCCGGGCATCGACAGAGTCATTGACCTTGGTATTGCGGATTCAAGCAAAGTCGCCGTAATGGGGCAAAGCTTCGGCGGTTACAATGCGATTGGGCTTATTACGCAGACAAATCGCTTTGCGGCGGCGATAGCAACGTCTCCGGCATGGCCTAACCTCTTCGAGGGCTACGCGGCATTCAAGGATGGCGTCAGCATGAACATAGGTAATTTCGAAGAAACACAATTTAATATGGGGTGTCACCCGTGGGAATGCCGCGATCGATATCTTGAAAACTCGCCGTTTTTTTCACTTGATAAGGTAACGACGCCGTTGCTCATGGAACGTGGAGCAGATGACGTACTTTCGGTGCAAAACGGCGAAATTTTTGTCGGCTTACGCCGATTGGGAAGGGAAGTGACATCGCTAGAGTATGCCAATGAGGGGCACATCCTCGAAACGCCGGCGAACATCGTCGATTTCTGGGAGCGAACGCTGGAATTCCTCGACACGCATCTCGGCGTTAACTCAAGCAAGTGAATTTGCACAAGGCTACGCGGCCATTCTCAGACGGCCGTTGCTCCAAGATCGAAGCCAGATTTCGGCCGAGATGCAGGCGACCAACCTCGGAAACAGCGCCACGGGAATGGGTTGAGATAAACTGAGATAGGGATCGAGCAATTTCCCGTCAATGATTCTCTCGCGGTGCAGAGTTCCCTCCAAAATGAGCTCCCTGATGTAGCCGCTGCTTTGCCGTACGGTCTGCATCCAGTAAGACGTTGTGCCGCCTTTGCTTCGTCGCTCAAGGATTGATGGAGGCACGTATCCCTCAAAGGCAGTCCGCGCCAAGCCGCGAGGACGGCCACCCAAGAGCAATGTGTATGTGGGCAGACGTAGGCAAAGTTCCATGAGGGGCTGCGACAGAAGCGGGTGATGTTCGGGTGCCAGCTCCGGCATCGGCGCAGGCCTGTGCCGATTGGTGACTTCGGCGAGGAACCAAATCTGACCCTGCTTCCCCGTGGGGAGATCCGTGATATCTGAAGTCCACGGGTGAGCGACGTATGCCAGATCGTCATTGGGCGGCTTGGGCTCGAGCGTGAAGCCTGGCCCTCTGCCTGTCAAATGCGAGGGTGTCCACGGCGTCTTTGTGCGCCAATCCGTATAGGCCGAGCGGATTACTGACCAGTAGCTCTCGCCGCTGAGGCGCGCCGCATCACCCATTGCTGACAGAAAGCCGGGTCGCAGGCCCCGCGAGCGAAAGAAATCCGAGGCGCCACAAGAGGACCGCTCCTGAAAAAACAGGTGATCTCCGCCTTGCCCGGTCCAAGTTGCCTCTGCGCCGACCTCGGACGCCAACGCATTCCTTACGCGCATATCCAGACTCGCACCGATTCCCGATATCGATGGTTTCGCGGTGGGCGGAAGCATCTCGAGGTATCTGTCAAACCGGCCTTCGCTGCATTGCCAGTCTCGCTCTACCAGCGCCACCTTCGCGCGCTGAGCCGCGAGCCTTGCAAATGAGCGCTCGTCTTCGTTCGCCAGGTCCGTATACCTATTGAGACATGTGATGGCAGGTCTTCTCAGCGCTCGGGACAGGCAGGCCAAAACGATTGATGAATCCACCCCTCCGGACAAGCTATGAATGATACTTGTGTACGAAGATGCCCATCGCGCAACGCACTGCTGAACGGTGAATCGGAGGTCTTCAAGTGCCCGTGTTTCGCCGTCCAGATACCCTCGTCTCGCCACGCGGCCGGGATTCCACAAAACCCTCTGATCAACTTCGGATCCGCGGAATTCAACGATATCGCCGCTCAGAACCTCGATCACTTCATTGAGTGCCGAACTTCGGATCTGAAGTTGTTCGTAGAACAGAAACGCGGAGATGTAGTTCCAATTTACAGTCAGCGGCGGCAATGGAAGGCACCTGAGATCATTAATATCCGTGAAAACGACATTTACGGTACTCCAGCGAAGTCGAAAGCACGGAAGTTTTCCTGAACAATCTCGGACAATGTATCGGCGATTGTTGGATGCGTCGTTGAAGAACGCGACGTATCCGCCCCAAAAATCGTCGGTGAACTGTTGGCCATTGTCCCGCGCGTAACGCCAGGCACTCGCGGCATCAATGACGACCGGCTTTTCGGTCGCTGAACTATCGCTCAGATTCGAATGGAAAAGCCTTCCCAAGACAATCCCGCAGTCCTCGGGCAATACGTACGCTTTAAAATCTGGGCGACGATACGGGCAATGGAAAACCGTTAGCCCTCGCGTCTCAATTGCGTTAATCCAATCCGGCATCGATTGGCGGAACAGTGACACCAGCGCATTGCCGGACGTCCCGTCGAGGGCGCCCTGCGCAGGGTCCCACACGAATGCAACGTACCTGCACATGAGCGCGATCGGGTTCAAACGGCCAAGATCGGCGTGTACAGACTGACGCGGTCAACGGTGTCGTTCAGCAGAACCTCATTCTGTTGAATCCAACAGTGTGCGGAGAAGGGCTCCGACTGAACACCAAAGGCCCAGGTCGGAAAGAGATCGAACTTGGCGAGAAAATTGAGCAGGGCCAGCGAATCGAACAGGCAAACATATTTGCGATCCCAGAATGGCCTGAGTCGACCAAATATCGACACTAAGACTCGCGCCCGATCGATGTCGAACGGCCCACGCCGGTTCGCGCGCCGGCGCTTTCGGTCAGTAACGCGGCTAACCGTTTGCGAAATCGGCAGCTTCAGCCAAGCAGTCGCGACCCGAAGCGAGGTCACAAACGGGAAAATATAACGCAAGGAGAGACCCAGATTGGGGGCCCATACATCGCTCAGCGATTCGGCGGGCCTTATCACTGATTCCACGGTGTGCGTTTGTGCCTTGCCGGGCTTCTCGGTGAGTAAACCTCGCTCGATGAGATCGCTCAAGAGCCTTCGAGACTCGACCGTCAGCTCGTGACTTGGACAGTGCGGATTAACGCTCAAAATCGACAACAGCGAGTTACAAGGAGCCAGTGCCTCAAAAGCTTGTCTATCAACGCGAAGATACCTGTCTGCGAGCAGGTCGAGTATCACGTAATGCCGATCGGCGAGACATACGAAGGCGTGTTCGCACAGATAGTAGGTTGGCGGATTCAATGTGCTATCTACGTAAATGCAGCTCAGAAGGGCGGAGCGCGATCAAGGACCGCGCCCCTCTTTCGTTAACCTTCTTTGGTATTTGGAAACATGAGATCTTCGAAGCCGTTAGGCCCTAGACCCCTTGTCTCCTCCGACACGCTTCCCATCTCAATGACCTTCGGCGTGTCCTTGGACGCACGTTGGCTTTCTTCGACTTTTGCTGATTCCATGTCAATCTCCTAAATAAAACTAAGTTCCTTGAGTCTCGGCGCCATTTGGTGGCGCGATAAAACCTGACTACGCCGCGACTGTTTTGTCAACGAGCAATTTCACGAGCAGCGGGAACGGCAACTCTCGACCTCTATTATTTTAGAGGGAAACACCGTATGACTTGTTCGGATATGCCGCGGTATTCGCAGCAAATGGCTCTGTTGAGATGGTTTGCGCGCAGATAAGCGTTGGGCAATCGTACGAGACAAAGTCTCCATCATGCGCGGAATGCGCGCTGTCCGACACCGCGACAATTACATAACTGAAGCGGCACGCGCCGTTGCAACTTCAGACAGGTTCTGTCCGACACTGCGGAGGTTGCATAACTAATGGGTATTGCGGCGGCCTGTAACGACCACTTATAGTTCACCCATAGTTGCTCTGCCGGCGTGCGAGCGTTGACGGCGAATTGCGTGCCTCGCATTCGTCCACGCACTCATCAAGGGATGCGGAATTCGCCGGCGGTAAGGAGATGCAGAATCGCTTGCCGGCTACCGGAGCTTGGCAACGTGTGGCGTCACTGTCGTGAGAAGGACTCACGCAGATCATGCAAGGAGGAATGGTCATGCCCCGGCTCGTGCGCCTACCGTCGATATCGATTCGGGTGGTATTACATCGCCCTGCGCGCCGAGAGCGGACGTAACCTCATCACGAACGCAGCGGATCTCAGGGTCTTCTTGGAGACAATGCGCGTAACGATTCAAAAGAAAGGTGCTCGGCTTCACGCCGGATGCGTCATGCGGAATGAAGTGCATCTCGCGATTCATAGCGGTCAGGCGGCCGTCAGCACAATCACCAGGAGCCTGTGTCACGAGTACGCGCGACGATTCAACCGGGCACATCAGGAGAGCGGCAGCGCTATTTCGCTCGCGTGCTCACGTCTTACTCATCCAACATGGGTTGTGGCTCGTGCCTCTAGCTCACTTCATCCATTGGATTCCGCGGCTTCGACCATTGCAATCCGGCGACCGACGAGTATTCGTGGAGCACGACGCGGCGTACCGCGGACGAGCGCGGCGCAAAGGCCTCACCACACACGTCGTTCTTCACATCGTGTCCGACGGTGCTCGACGACGTGAGCTGCAAGAGCATGCTTACAACGAACGCTTTGACAGCGCTCCGAATCCCGAACACGAACGGTTGTTTGCGCACGGATCGCCTGAGGATGCTCGTATGTTGGGCGATAAGAAGTTCATTGAGGGGATTTGGGAATCCCACCATTTACAACCTCCCCGTCCGAAACGCGTTGCGTCCTATAACAATGGAATTCGAGACGCGGTACTCGACGTAGTCCAACGATTCGATGCAATGTGCGACGAAGCGCTACTACCGCGTCAGGCTCGCGCGTGGAAACGGATCGTGACCATGGAGCACCTTCGCTCACATTCACGCAAGCGGCCGTTGCCGATGATTCGCGCGGTAAGCGCGTCGTACGTAATCAAACGCAAGATCGCGACTCGCGCTCAAACTGCGAGTTTCTTTGGGTGCCGCCCCGAAACCCTATCGGCGCATAGACGCAGACACTACGCGCAGCTATTTCGAGAGTGGTTCGGCGCCACGCGTGGAATACTGCTTTGTTCAGCGCAAGAAAGCGATCGAAGTGGAGCGTGATCCTTATGCTCACCACCTCGCCGCGCGCGATCACCCATTAAGCCGCGAGCCGATGAGCGCTTACCCTGAACTCCGTTAATGAACACGGGGGATATGCTTGGTCGATGAGTGACACGCAGAATACCTCTTCGATTTTGTCGCGCAGGATACGTCGCCGCAGTACGAAGGGATCCAGACCGTCGATGGACCGCGCCACCAGTTCGCGCGCCAGCTGCGCCACGGCGGGGTGGTACGGACCCTGCAGGGGATCGTTTTGATACTCCAGTGAAACCACCATGCAGGCGAGGAGCGCCTCCACTTTGGACAAGTTGTCGCGTTCGGCGGCGATCGCCTCTTGCAGACCTTCCGGAACCGGTACACCGTAGGGGTGTTTCGCTGGAAGGGGTTCGCCAAGGGGCGCTTTCCCGGCAGGTGCGTTTAGCGGACGATTTTGAGCCTGCCGAGCCTTGGACGGGGGCTGCCGACTTGTCATGGTCATACCTCGCATCAGCTTGTTAATTGCTACATAAATGTAGCATACAGCTCGGTAACTGTATATACATCCAGGCTTGAATTTAGCAAATAATTTGACAGCGCGCCGGCACCGCGCGCCATGGCGCCTCCCGCTTAAGCGGTCCCCACCTGTACCCGATTTCTGCCCAGCGCCTTCGCCCGATACAGCGCCGCATCGGCATCCGCAATGAGGCGATCAGCCAGCGCTTTGAGATCCGTTTCATCCCTCCCGGGAGAGGCCGCCGCGACGCCCACGGACACGGTCAGGTTGCGCGAAATCTGCGAGTTGAGCGCGAACGGCTGCGCTGCAATCACTTCTCGGATGCGCTCCCCCAGCCGCGCCGCTTCGGCGGCGGTCGCCTCAGGCAACAGGATGGCCAGTTCGTCGCCGCCGAAACGCGCAGCGGTATCCATGCTGCGAATATGGCCCTCGATGCGCTGCGCGACCTCTTTGAGCGCGCTGTCGCCGGCCAGGTGCCCATACCCATCGTTGATGGTCTTGAATTTATCGATGTCGATCATCAGGCATGCGATGGTGCCGCCGCGCCGCTGTGCGCGAGACAGCTCTTCCTTCAGGCGCTGCTGCAAGTAGCGTCGATTGTGCCAGCCGGTCAGGAAGTCGGTGATGCCGGCGCGCAGCAGCCGCGCACGGTTCACGGAATTTTCTATGCACACCGCCGCGACCGCACCCAAATGCGCAAGAAAATCCGTACCGTGATGGCGCGTGAAGCGCGATGCGTCGCGGCTGCCGAAACACAGGGCTCCGGTGGCCCGGTCCTTGCGCGGCAGTGGCACCAAGGCAGCGCTCCCGAGATTCGGGATGCCCGGAAAGAGCAGGTGATGATCGGCGCCCACGAACGGCCCGAGCCAGGGTTTGTGCAGGACAGCGAGCTGCGGGGCGAGACCCACCAGCGAGTCGACGAAAAAAATCTGCTTGAACTCCTCGGGCCGATCCCCGCCGGCCACCAACAAGTGCCGCACCTCATGCTGCGGATCGAGCAGCACCACACTCACCGCGTCCAGCGAGTACGACTCGCGCAGTCCGTCAACCATGGCGTGCAGCAGCTGCGGCAAGGTGTCGGCGCGCAGCAGCGTCAACTCGCGCGCCTGCGTGCGCTTCATGATGGTCTCGTTTTTGGCGGCTTCCGCCGTCATTTCCGCGACGCGTTTCCGGAGTTCGTCGTTCCCCCGGCCCAGGTCATCCGTTTCAAGTATTTTCATTTCCGCCATCCCTTGATTCCTTCATCCCTTGCGAGCCGCCGCGCGCACCTCCAAGTAGGCTCTGCCGCGATTCATGAGGGCTGTGAACTCCGTCGCATTCTTGGCCTTCACTGCCGCCACCAGCCGTTCCACGGCTTTCTGCAGTGCCAGCAGCGACTCGCCGCCGTAATCATTGGAGCTCTGGATCTCGAAATACAGCTCGGGGCTCTCCGCCGCCACCCGGCTCGCCACTTCCAGCTGCGAATCGAAAGTCGTGCTCGACAGCTTCGCCAACCGCGGCGCCGCTTCCCCGCTGTCGGCCAGCGCCGTGAAGAAGGCGATATTGAGTGCATGGGATAAGCCCAGCACATAGGCGATCAAGCGATCGTGCTCGTCAAGATCCATGACGACCCGTTCCGCCATGGTGGGGGCGAACAATGCCTGCGCCTGCGCCAGTGCCTCGGCATTCCCTAGGTCGATGAAAATCACGTGCCGGCCGGACAACAGTTCCGTGTCGGGGCCGAACATCGGGTGCACCGAAGTCACGCGGCAGCCGGCCTTGACCAGGGCGTCCAGTCCCGCACGCAGCGGCGTTTTCAGTGAGCCCAAGTCGAAGATCAGGCCGCGCGGCGCGCGGCGCGCCAGAACCTGAAGCAGGTCGGCCGTGGCGGAGAGCGGTGTCGCAAGCACGATCAGATCGAAATCCAAGCTATCGGTCTGCCATTCCGCGACGACGTCAAATCCGGCGAGGCCGCCCTTAGGATCTGCAATGGCAACCCGAAACCCCTGAGAGGCCAAAAACTCGGCAAACCACCCGCCCATCTTGCCGTGGCCGCCGATGACCAAGGCGCGCTTGCCGCTGCCATGCGCTTGCGCCGCCACGCGCGCCTGCTCCTGGGTGGCCAGCGACGATTGGATCAGCTGCCGCAGCAGGGATTCGGCCAGATCAGGCGAAATGCCCAGCCCTTCGGCGGTGGTGCGGCCCCGCAGATATGACGTCCCGTTCCCGGGCAAAGTCGCGGGTCCCCCGTCCGGTGGCCCGCTTGACGGCCGCCACCTGTTCGCTCAACGCCTGGCGTCGCGCAACCAATTCGAGCAATCGCCCATCGAGGCTCGTCAGTTCCGAGCGCAATTCATCCAGATTCATTTTAAAGAAAGCCCCATGTTTACAATCGGTACGGCTACCATTCTCTTATGAGCAGCAGCAAAAAGACATTTTGGACCGAAACCCTGCCGGACCCCCTGCCCGCAAATCCGCTCGAGCTCGCGGCGCAATGGTTGATACAGGCGCAGCGCGATGCCGCGCAGCCCAACCCCGACTCCATGGTCTTGGCCACCGTCGATAACCGCGGCTATCCCTCCGCCCGGGTGGTCCTCTGCAAAGAAATTGCGGCGCAACAAGGCTGCATACTCTTCTATACCAACTATCGTTCGCGCAAGGGCAGCGAGCTGCGCGACAACCCTCGGGCCGCCGTCGTATTCCACTGGGATCATTTGCACCGGCAGGTGCGCGCCGAAGGCCGGGTCGAGCCGCTCGCGGACCTCGAGAATGACGCCTATTTCCGCACCCGCAGCTGGCAAAAGCAGGTCGGCGCCTGGGCGAGTCAGCAGAGCCAGCCGGTGGAATCGCGCCAGGCGCTTGCCGCGGCAGTGGCGCGCGAGGCGCAGCGCTTCGGCATTCCGTACGGCGGCCCGGGTTCAGTCGAGCCCGACAATATCTCCGTTGCCGTGCCGCGGCCGCCCAATTGGGGCGGATATCGCCTGCATGCCGACGCCGTCGAGCTTTGGGTCGAGGGTGAATACCGCATCCACGATCGCGCGCGCTGGACTCGATCCCTGCGCAAGCCCGATGGCACCGGCGCCACCGCATGGTGTGCAACTCGGTTGCAGCCGTAGCGATACAATGCCTGGTCGCAGGCGCCGAAGTGGGTCAATTGCATGGCTGAACGCTCATTCGCTAAAGAAGTACAGTCGTTGCGCCTCGGCGCGGGCGCCGAGTTCGACGGCGAGGGCATCCTGGCCGTCACCAAGGCGCTGCTGCAGTCGGGCGTCGGCTATGTGGGCGGCTATCAGGGCGCGCCGGTCTCTCATTTGATGGATGTGCTGGCCGATGCCAGCGTCATCTTGAGCGAACTCGGCGTGCGATTCGAATCCTCGGCGAGCGAAGCCACCGCGGCGGCGATGCTCGCCGCTTCGGTCAACTATCCCATCCGCGGCGCCGTCACCTGGAAGTCCACGGTCGGCACCAATGTGGCTTCCGACGCGCTGTCCAATCTGGCCTCCGCGGGCGTCATCGGCGGCGCCCTCATCGTGCTGGGCGAGGACTATGGCGAAGGCGCCAGCATCATGCAGGAGCGCACGCACGCGTTCGCCATGAAATCTCAAATGTGGCTGCTCGATCCGCGTCCGAATCTGCCGTGCATCGTGCAGGCCGTCGAGCAGGGCTTCGAGCTGTCCGAGGCCAGCAACTCGCCCGTCATGCTCATGCTGCGGATCCGCGCCTGTCATGTGGTCGGCAGGTTTCGCACCAAGGATAACCGCCGCCCGCCATTCACGCTGCAACAGGCGATGGACAATCCAAGCCGGACATTCGACAAGATCATCCTGCCGCCGTCCACGTATGCGCAGGAGCGCGCGAAAATCGAACAGCGCTGGCCTGCGGCGGTCAAATTCATTCGTGAACGCAAGCTGAATGAATACTTCGGCACCGACAATTCTTGCGACGTCGGCATCGTGCTGCAAGGCGGCTTGTACAACACGGTGCTGCGCGCGCTCGAACGGCTTGGGCTCGCCGACGTCTTTGGCGACACCAAGATTCCGCTGTATGTGCTGAATGTCACCTATCCGCTGGTGCCGGAAGAATTCACCGCCTTTGCGGCAGGCAAACGAGCCCTGTTGATCATTGAAGAGGGCCAGCCGGAATTCATCGAGCAGGCCGCGAGTCTGTTTTTCCGGCAGGCGGACGTGCAAACCCGCATCGTGGGCAAGGGGCCGCTGCCCATGGCGGGCGAATACACCGGCGCCGTCGTCATCGCCGGCATCCGAAAATTTTTGTCCGAGTTCGGCCGCTTGCCGGTGCCGGATATTCCGCTGCTGCCGGCGGCCGTGCTGGCGCGCAACGTACCCACGCGTCCCTCGGGTCTCTGCACCGGCTGCCCGGAACGGCCGCTGTTTGCGTCCATGAAGCTCTTGGCGCGGGAACTGGGACCCATGCAGGTGAGCGCCGACATCGGCTGTCATTCTTTTTCGACGCTGCCGCCGTTCGATCTCGGGGGCACCATCATGGGCTATGGGCTTGGGGCCGCCGGCGGCGCCTCCTTCAATATGCCCAACCCGCGGCGCGCGCTGTCGATGATGGGCGACGGCGGCTTCTGGCACAACGGCTTGACCAGCGGCATCGGCAACGCCGTCTTCAACCGCCATGACGGCGTCACCATCATTGTCGACAACGGCTATTCGGCGGCCACCGGCGGGCAATACATTCCCTCATCTTCCGCCGAGATCAAAGGCCGCCGCGCCAGGAATCGCATCGAGACCGCCGTGCGCGGTGTCGGCGTCGAATGGGTGCGCACGATTCGCACCTACGACATGAAGCAGACCATGTCTGTTTTGAGGGAGGCGTTGCTCACCAAGTTCACGGGGCCGAAAATCGTCATCGCGGAAGGCGAGTGCCAGCTCAATCGCCAGCGGCGCGTGGCGCCTGCGATCAAGAAAATGGTCGGCGCCGGCCAGCGCGTGGTGCGCCAGCGCTTCGGCATCGACGCCGATGTCTGCACCGGGGATCACTCCTGCATTCGCCTTTCCGGCTGCCCCTCGCTCACCGTCAAGACCAATCCTGACCCGCTGCGGCGGGATCCGGTGGCCTATGTCGACAATAGTTGCGTGGGTTGCGGTGTGTGCGGAGAAGTTGCGCACGCAGCGGTGCTCTGCCCCTCGTTTTATCGCGCCGATGTCATCGTCAACCCGAGCGCTTGGGATCGGCTCAAGGCGCGGCTGCGCTCCACCATCATCGGCTGGCTGGCGTGAGGCGCTCGCGTCCGATCACGCTCACCATCGCGGCTTTGGGCGGGCAAGGCGGCGGGGTCGTGACCGACTGGTTGGGTTTGGCGGCCCGCAGAGCCGGCTACTTCGTCCAGGCAACATCGGTGCCCGGCGTCGCGCAGCGCACGGGTGCCACCATTTATTACATGGAGTTCTTTCCGCGCGCCGACGCCCCGGAGGGCCAAGAACCGGTGATGGCGTTGATGCCGAATCCCGGCGACGTCGACATCGTGGTCGCCTCGGAATGGATGGAAGCCGGCCGGGCGATCAATCGCGGCTTGGTCACCAAGGAGCGCACCACGCTCATTGCCTCGACGCATCGCGACTACACGATCAGCGAAAAAATGGCGCTTGGCGAGGGCCGGGTCAGCTCCCGCGAATTGTTCGAGATTGCCGCGGCGACGACGGCCAAGCTGATCGGCTTTGACATGGCTCAGGTGGCGGATGCCGCAGGCGGCAGAATCAGCGCCGTCATCTTGGGCAGCATCGCCGGGGCCGGCGTGCTTCCATGGGCCATCGAGGATTACCAGCACGCGATCAAGGAATCAGGCGTCGGGGTCGAGGCGAGTCTGTCGGCATTCGAGGCGGGCCGGCAAGCCGTGATGGCCGCGCAGGCGAAGCCGCTGACTGCGGCAGCATGGCCCGGGAATCATCGGGTCATCGATTCCTCCGACTACACGCTCGAGGCGGTTTCGGAGCCGTTGCGCGGGCGGATCGTGGATCGCTTTCCCGCGGCACTGCACGATTTGCTGGGAATGGGTGCTGCGCGCCTGTCCGACTATCAAAATGATGCCTATGCCGCATCTTTTTTGCGTCGGCTCGGCGAAGTCTTTGCGTTCGATGCGGCCAGAGCAGCGGAGCCTAGGCTGACGGCGGCGACCGCGCGCGCGCTGGCACTGTGGATGAGCTTCGAGGATGTGATGCGCGTGGCACAGTTGAAAACACGGCGCGGCCGCGCCGAACGCATTCGCCGCGAAGTGCGCGCCGATCCGAAAGATCTGGTGCAGGTGCGCGAATTCGTCAAGCCGCGGGTCGAGGAGATTTGCGGCACGCTGCCGGCGGGCCTCGGCCGGTGGCTCCTGGCTTCGCCCCGCGCACACCGAACCCTCGCGCGATTTACCGCCGGGCGCCGCATATCGACCTCGACCATCAGCGGTTTTCTGACGCTGCGAAGCCTCGCCGCCCTGCGCCGGTTGCGCCGCGGCACCCTGCGCTTTCAGATCGAGAATGAGCGCATCGAGGCATGGCTCGCGCAAATCGTCGAGATCGCGCCGAGAGACTATGATTTGGCTGTCGAACTCGCCGAATGCCAAACCCTGGTGAAGGGATACGGGGATACTCACGAGCGCGGCTGGGCCAGCTTCAGCCAAATTACCGCGCTGGCACCCAAGCTGGCGGGCTCGCAAGCGGCGGCGCACCTGCGTGCGCTGCGCGAAGCGGCGTTGGCGGATGACAGCGGCTCGCAGCTGGCGCGCGCCATTGCCCAAACACCGGTGTCGCCCGCGGCCGCCGGGAATGCCTAATAATGGCTCCTGATCGTCACAGCAGATCGCGCAGTTTCGCGTAGCCTGAACGGCTGATCGGCAGCTCAGTCTTGTCATTCAGTATGGCAACGCGGCTGTCCTTTTCGGACAGCTCGATTTTTGCCAGCCGCGATACATTGAGAATGAAGCGCCGATGGATACGCAAGAATCCTCTTGCCGCAAGTTGCCCCTCGAGTTCGCCAAGAGTTTGTTCCTTCAGATAGCTTCTTCCCGCCGCGCGGATCGATACGTAGTCGTCCTGCGCCTCGATATAGTCGATTTGATCGACAGGGATCACATGCACATGGGAGCGGTCCCGGATGAGCAGGCGATCGATTGCAGCGCCCTCACGATGGGTCTCGAGCAGCTCTCGGGCAGGAATCGGCTGGCGCCGGGTGACGCGCAGCCGTGCCAGTTGCAGCGCTTCGGCGAAGCGCTCCGGCCCGAACGGCTTGAGCAGATAATCGACGGCATGCACCTCGAAGGCACGCAACGCGTAGTCGTCGTGGGCAGTCGTGAACACGACGCCTGCGGCATCGCGGCCGATGAGATCCAACACTTCGAATCCATCCAGCTTCGGCATCTGGATATCCAGAAACAGCAAATCCGGTTTCAATTCGTTGGCGGCCTTCACCGCTTCCAAGCCGTTGGTGCATTCGGCTACGACACATAGGTCGGCATGCTGTTTCAAGTACTCGCGTATCAGCGCACGCGCGGGCGCTTCGTCATCGATGATCATCACGCTGAGTTGCTTCGGTTCAGGCATGCGCGTTCGCTGCGTCGGGAGACTCAAACGGCAGACTCACCTTGGCGGTGAACTCGCCCCGCTCTTCGCCGACATCGAGCCGCCCTGCAGCGCCGAACTGCGATTGGAGCCGCTGGCGCACCAAAGACAGGCCGAAGCCGCCAGGCCGATGGCGCGGACGGTCCGGATCGCACGGGTTGCTCACCTGCACGACCAGCATCGAATGCACCTTTTCTGCCTTGATGGTGACGGTGCCGCCTTCGAGCATGTGCGCGATGCCGTGCAGCACCGCATTTTCGGCGAGCGGTTGCAGGATCAGCGCAGGCACCCTGGCGCCGAGAGCCTGTTGGCTCGTGTCCTGACATACATTGAGTCTGGCGCCGAGCCGCACCTGTTCTATGGAAAGATAGCGCTCCACGATATTCAATTCCTCCTGCAACGAGATTCTCTGGGCGGCACCGAGCCTCAAGGTATCGCGTAGAAAATCCGCCAGCAGCAAACACATCTTGCGCGCCGCAGAGGGGTCGCCGGCCGTCAGCGAACTGATGGAGTTCAGGCTGTTGAACAGAAAATGCGGATCGAGTTGCGCGCGCAGCGCCTTCAGTTCGGCTTCGCGCGCCAGCAGGCCGGACTCGAGCGAACGCCGTTCAGCATTTTGCGACGCATTGGACGCGATCAGCACATAGTGAAATGCGGTGGCAAGCCAGAACAGCAGTGCGCCCACCACGAAGAGCAGCCAGGGCTGCGCCAAATACACCTCTGGCTGCAGGCCGATGTTGAGCGACTCGAGCAGCCGCGCCCAACCCCAGGCGAGACCCACGCATAGGCCGCCGACAGTGGCTGCCGCGCTGAGGTGAGCCGGCACGGCACGCCAGGTTCGATCTTCCTTGCTGATTGGAAAGGCCTGGCACAGGTAATACGCCGACAAGCCGATGAACGCGTAAATCAGCATCAGTGGTAAGAAAAAGACCGCCGCAGTGCCCCAAGAGCCTTGATGGCCCAAACCGATGATCAACACAATGCCAATCGGGAGACAACCCAACAAATACAGTCCCAGCTGTCTGGCATCGGAGAGGATCGGATGCATTCAATTGCTGATTTCGACGCCGCCCATGACCACCGTGCCGCGCACCAGCAAATGCTGGGCTGGATTGGAGGGCACCGAGCGCGTCTTGTCATGCACTCCGCCCAATAGCGGTACGACCTCCTGCGACACGGTCCAATTGGGCGGAACGAAAATATTGACGCCGCCCATGATGACGAATACCTCGACGACCGCGAGTTCCCCCGGACTCATCAATGCATCGCGCAAGTCGAGTACACATCCGCCCATCAAAGCGGTCACCTCGGCGCCGCGGAAAGCGGACTTGCCCCAGCGCCGTTTGATACCGCTGAGCAGCGAAAATAGCGCGGCGTGAACGGGTTCGCCGGAATTTGGCGCCGCAGGCGCGTAGCCGCCGGGGCCGGTTTGACCCGCTGAGGTTGTTCCTGCTCCCGCTGAGGTCGTGCCTGCTCCCGTTGAGGTCGTACCGGCGGTGGGGTTCGCGGCTCCGGGCTGGTCCGGCGATGCGCTCGAGCCGGAACCCTGATTGTGCATCATGATTCTTGCGCCAAAGAACACCAGCAAGAGGGGCCAGATGAACCCCCACAGGTCCAGACTCACCAGTCCAAGCGTGTTGAGCAAAAGCCAGCCGCCGACGACGATGAGCACCAGCGCCCGCAACGCACTCTGCCTTTCCCTGCGCTGGAGCATGACCAGACCTAGAATGATCAGGGCAGCGGGCCAAAAGCGCAGCACATGATTGGCCTGAACGAGTCCGAGCTGATCGAGAGCCAGCACGACTCCCGCAAGGACCAGAAAAACGCCGATGATGAATTTTGGCGGGTTGCGATTATTGGGTGGCACGGTAATCCTCGTCCGAACGTCGGCTGTGATCGCGTAGCCCGCGAGCGATGGTCATCAAACCCATTCCGGCCAGCAGCACCGGAACGCTGAATTGGATATAGGCCCAATCGGTCATGGTATTGGCCAACAGCCAATCCCCCGCCAGGAGCAGACCCCAACCTTGCTGATGGCGCTCCTTGAGCGTGGCAACCATCTGCACGAAGGCTAGCACAATGATGATCAGAGGCCAGCTGTGGGCAAGGTCGACGGAATGCAGGAGCCCCGCAGGCTGCCGCGTCAGCAAAACGCCGGCCGTAACCAGGGCAACCCCGGTCAGCAGGCTGACTGTGAAAGGATCTTTGATTCGCGCCTTCATTTGAGTAGCTCCGGTTGGTTGTTGGACGGTTTGCATGCTGTCGCAACGCCTGCCGGACATCACCCGATTTTCGGCGAGTAGCCGCCATTTCCCGGTGAACGACCGCCGCCCGGCAACCCGCCTCGCAAACCCACCCCGCTAAGCCGCCCCGCAAACCTGCTCTGCAGACCTGCTCTGCAAAACCACCCTGCAAAACCGCCTCGCTCCGGCCGAATTCCTCGCCGGGTGCGAAAACCCGATATACTTTATATATAAATTATTGACATAGTGGTATAATGAGGCCATGAAGCGAATTGTCTGCATCGGCGGCGGGCCGGCCGGCTTGTACGCCGCGATCCTGTTCAAAAAGACGCTGCCCAAGGCCAGCGTCGAGATTTTCGAACGCAATCGCGCGGAAGATACCTTCGGCTGGGGCGTGGTGTTTTCGGACAAGACCATGGGCAATTTCTTGGAGGCAGATGCTCCTTCGCATGCGCGCGTCGTCGAAGAGTTTTATCATTGGGACGACATCAACGTGCACTTCAAAGGACAGGCCATCCGTTCCAGCGGTCATGGTTTTGCGGGCATTTCGCGCCGTCTGCTGCTCAATATTCTGCAAAAGCGTGCCGCCTCGCTCGGCGTGACGCAGTCGTTTCAAGTCGAGCTCGACGACGCCGGGCAGTTCGACGATGCGGATCTGGTGGTGATTGCCGAGGGCGCCAATAGCAAGGCACGCACAGTGCAGGCGGGAAAATTCGGTCCGAGCATCGAAGTCCGCAAGTGCCGCTACATTTGGCTGGGCACGACGCAAAAGTTTTCGGCCTTTACCTTTGCATTCGAGAAGACCGAATTCGGATGGTTTCAGATTCACGCCTATCAATTCAGCAAGGACCTCTCGACCGTCATCGTCGAGACGCGCGAGGAGACCTGGGCGGCGCACGGCCTGGATAAGGCCGGGATCGACGAATCCATCGCATTTTGCGAGAAGTTGTTCGCCGCGTATCTTGGCAATTCGCCGCTGCTGTCCAACGCGCGCCACCTGCGCGGTTCCGCGTGGCTGAATTTCAATCGCGTCGTTTGCCGGCACTGGCACGATGGCAACCGCGTGCTCATCGGAGATGCCGCGCACACGGCGCACTTCTCGATCGGCTCCGGTACCAAGCTGGCGATGGAAGACGCAATCTCGCTGGTCCGGCACGTGAACCATGCCGCAGACGTCAGGAGCGGCCTCGAGTCCTATCAGAGCGAGCGCAGCGTAGAGGCGCTGAAGCTGCAAAATGCGGCGCGCAATCGGATGGAGTGGTTCGAAAATGTGGCTCGATACGAACACATGGAGCCGCTGCAATTCGCTTACAGCCTGTTGTCGGGAAGCCAGCGCATCGGCCACGCGAACCTCAAGCTGCGCGACCCGCCGTTCATCGACGTGATCGAATCGAATCTGGCGCGCGGCAGCGGTGTGGGCAAACCGCGGCCGCCGATGTTCCTGCCGTTTCGCCTGCGCGAGATGCAGCTCGTGAATCGGGTGGTGGTGTCGCCCATGGCCCAATATCGAGCGCTCGACGGCGTGCCCGGCGATTGGCATCTGGTTCACTACGGGGCGCGCGCGACCGGCGGCGCCGGGCTGGTAGTTACGGAAATGACCTGCACGTCCGCCGACGCCCGTATTTCACCGGGCTGCACGGGTTTATGGAATGAAACCCAGCGCGCTGCCTGGCAGCGCATCGTGGAGTTCGTGCATACGGAATCCCAGGCGCGCTTCTGTCTGCAGCTCGGGCACGCCGGCCGCAAGGGTTCCACGCAGCTGGGCTGGCAGGAGGCAGACCATCCGCTCGCTGCCGGCAATTGGCCGTTATGGGCGCCCTCGCCTCTTGCCTATTTGCCGGGCATCAGCCAGGTGCCGCAGGAGATGACGCCCGCGCAGATGACGGCGGTGCAGAACGATTTTGTCCGTGCCACCACGCTTGGCGCCGCGGCGGGCTTTGACATGCTCGAATTGCACATGGCGCATGGCTACTTGCTGGCGAGCTTTCTGTCACCCCTGACCAATGCGCGGGGCGATGAATACGGAGGATCCGTGGAGAATCGCTTGAGATACCCGCTGCAAGTGTTGCGCGCGGTGCGCGCGGCATGGCCCGAGGAGAGGCCCTTGAGCGTGCGGCTATCCGCCTGCGATTGGGCCGAAGGCGGCATCAGCGAAGCGGATGTGATTTTCATAGCGCGCGCGATGGCGGCGGCGGGCGCCGATATTCTGCACATCTCCAGCGGCCAGACCGTTGCAACGCAGCGGCCGACATACGGTCGGATGTGGCAGACGCCGCTGGCCGACATGGTACGAAATCTGGCGGGCGTTCCCACCATTGCCGTGGGAAATATTTTCGACGCCGATCACGTCAATTCCATTATCGCAGCCGGCCGCGCGGATCTTTGTGCGATCGCCCGCCCGCATCTGGCGCATTCTTCGTGGACGCTCGCAGCGGCCGCAGCGCAAGGCTATACCGAACAGTGGTGGCCGGAACCGTATCGTTCCGCCAAGAGCCAACTCGAGCGCGCCGCGTCGCGTGCGGCGGCGGCAGGTGCGGTATGAACGGCAACGGAGCACTTCAGGGCCGGCATGCGCTCGTGACCGGCGGCGGCCGCGGGATCGGCGCCGGCATCGTGCGATTGCTGGTCAGCCACGGGGCCAAGGTGAGTTTGCTCGGGCGAACGGCGGCGACTCTGGAAGCACTCGCCGTGGAGCTAAGAACCTCCGGTGCGCAGACTTTTTGCGCGACCGCCGATGTGAGCAAGCGCGAGTCCGTGGACGCCGCGTTCGCAGCCGCGCGGACCCGGTTCGGGCCGATCGAGATCCTGATCAACAACGCCGGCCAGGCGATCAGTTCGCCGATTACCAAGCGCGATGATGCGCTTTGGGAACGCTTGCTGGCCATCAATCTGTCGGGGACGTACTTTTGCATGCAGGCGGCGTTGACCGACATGCTGCAAGGCGGCTTCGGACGGATCGTCAACATCGCCAGCACCGCCGGGCTCACCGGCTACCCTTACGTTGCCGCATATTGCGCGGCGAAGCACGGCGTCGTCGGCTTGACGCGTGCCGTCGCGAGGGAAGTGGCCACCCGCAACATCACCGTCAATGCGGTTTGCCCGGGATATACGGATACCGACCTGGTCCGGGACGCCGCTGCGAAAATATCCGCGGTCACCGGGCGCAAATTGGAGGACGCACTTCAGGCCATGACCAAGTCGAATCCCCAAGGGCGGCTGGTGCGGCCGGACGAAGTGGCCAACGCCGTCGGGTGGCTGTGCATGCCCGGCAGCGAATCGGTCACCGGACAGAGCATCGTGGTCGCGGGGGGAGAGTTGATGTGAGCGCCGTCGCAGGCTTGGATACCCGGCTGACCGATGATCATCACGAGTCGCTGCGTCTGTGGCTGCGCTTGCTGACCTGCACGAATCTCATCGAGACGCAGGTGCGCAAGGCTTTGACCACGCAATTCAAAACGACGCTGCCGCGTTTTGATCTCATGTCCCAGCTCGAGCGTGCACCGCAAGGCCTGCAGATGGGCGAACTCTCCCGGCGCATGCTGGTAACCGGCGGCAACGTGACGGGCATCGTCGATCAGTTGGAGCGCTCCGGCCTGATCGTCAGGACGGAGGATCCGGCCGATCGGCGCGCTTACCTGGTCAAGCTGACGAAGGAAGGCCGGCGTCTCTTCGCGCAGATGGCGGCGCAGCACGAATCCTGGATCGTCGCTCTGTTCTCCGGTATTCCGAAGCGGGAGCAGCGCGCACTGAATGATTCCTTGTCGCGGTTGCGTGTGCAGCTGGCGGAAACCCCTTTGACGGCGTTTCTCGCGGGGAAATAGCAATGAAACAGAACTTGACCGGCTACCAAGCCCAGCATTTCCTCTGGTCCGTGCAGAACCGGGTCGGCTGGATTACCTTGAACCGGCCTGAGAAAAAAAATCCACTGACATTCGACAGCTACGCCGAACTGCGGGATCTGATGCGCGCCCTGCCCTATTCGGAAGAGGTGAAAGTCGTGGTCATGAGCGGCGCAGACGGCAACTTCTGCTCCGGAGGTGACGTACAGGAAATCATCGGTCCGCTGACGCGCATGAGCATGCCTGAACTTCTGAACTTCACGCGGATGACCGGGGATCTGGTCAGGGCCATGCGTGCCTGCCCGCAGCCCATCATTGCCGCCGTCGACGGCGTGTGCGCGGGGGCCGGCGCGATTCTGGCCATGTCCTCCGATATTCGTCTCAGCACCCCTCGTTCCAAGACCGCCTTTTTGTTCACGCGCGTGGGGCTGGCGGGCTGCGACATGGGAGCCTGCGCCATATTGCCGCGAATCATCGGCCACGGCCGCGCGGCGGAATTGTTGCTATCGGGCCGCAGCATGGGCGCTGATGAGGCACTTGCCTGCGGGTTCTACAGCCGCGTGATCCCGGCCGAAGAGCTGCGCACAGCCGCCGAGCGGCTCTCCCACGAACTCGCAGACGGGCCCACATTTGCTCACGGCATGACCAAGATCATGTTGAATCAGGAGTGGAACATGGGCTTGGAGCAGGCTTTGGAGTCCGAGGCTCAGGCACAGGCGTTGTGCATGAAAACCGAGGATTTTCGACGCGCCTACGACGCCTTTTCCGCGAAACACCGTCCCGCATTCAAAGGTAACTGAGCCATGAGCACCGAGACTTTGCAGCCGGCGGAGTGGGCTCGCCCCAAAGGCTACGCCAACGGCATGGCGGCGCGCGGTCGCATGATTTTCATTTCCGGTCAGATCGGATGGGACGAGCAGGGGCGGTTCACGAGCGACACGCTGAGCGGGCAGGTGAAGCAGGCGCTGCGCAACATCGTGCGCGTGCTCGAGGAAGCACAGGCAGGGCCGCGGCACCTGGTGCGGCTCACCTGGTATGTCTTGAGCCGCGACGCCTATTTGCGCGAGGCGCGCGACATCGGCGCCGGCTACAGGGAAGTTCTGGGCAAGCACTTCCCGGCGATGTCGGTGGTCGAGGTCCGAGGATTGGTCGAACAGCGCGCGCTGGTGGAAATAGAGGCAACAGCGGTGATCCCCGACGGCGAAGCTGATGGCCACTTGGCGCCCGCCTGAGCGCATCAAGTACACGCCGCTCGCCGCGCCGTGGCCTGATGCCGCTCAAATAGCGCACTCGCAATTGTTCCGGCCGATCATGGTCGGCGGCGTGCGCCTGGCATCGCGCACCTGGGTTCCGGCCATGGTTCCGTGGCGCGCATCCGAGGATGGTGAAGTCACCGCCTCGGTACTGGCGTGGTACGAGCGGTTTGCCCGAGGCCGTCCTGCGGCTCTGGTGGTGGAAGCCACCGGTGTGCGCGACGTTGCCAGTGGACCCTTGCTGCGCATCAGCGACGACCGCTTTCTGCCGGGCCTTGCCGCATTGACCGAATGCGTGCGTCGCGCCAGCCATGGCGAAACCAAGCTGTTCATCCAAATCATCGATTTTTTGAACATTCGAAGACGCCCGACCCCGCAGAAATATTTCGAGCGCTACCTGGAGATTACGCCGCGGCACCGAGACTATCTGCACATGCCGGATGGCGATGAAGCCGGCCTCCGAGCTCGATTGGCTGCCTTGAGCGAAGACGAATTGACGGAAGCGTTGAGCCCGCGCGAACTCGAAGCGCTGCGCCACGGATTTCGCGAGCGCGTCACCGATACCGGCCTGCCGCATGTTCGTGATCTGCCGGCCACGCTTCCCGGTGTGTTCGCCGCCGCCGCGAGGCGCGCGCACAGCGCCGGATTTGACGGCGTGGAATTGCACTACGCGCATGCCTATACCATGGCGTCATTTTTGTCCGCACGGAACACCCGAAACGACGGCTATGGCGGAGCGCCTGAGCACAGAGTTCGATTGCCGCTCGAGGTGTACCGCGCGGTCCGCGCGCAGGTCGGATCGGGCTTTCCGGTCGGCTGCCGCATGCTGGCGGAGGACTGCATCGAGTCGGGCAGCAGTGTCGAAGACGCGGAATATTTCGCCGAGCGCCTGGCCGGCGAGGGCATGGATTTCATCTCACTTTCCCGCGGCGGGAAATTCGAAGACGCATCGCAGCCGAAGGTCGGCGAGGCCGCCTATCCTTACACCGGCCGCAGCGGCTATGAGTGCATGCCGTCCTACTATTCGGATGCGATCGGACCCTTCGGCCGCAACATCGACGCCGCCACGCGGATCCGCGCAAGAATTCGCCGGGCCGGATTCGACACCCCCATCGTGCTCTCCGGCGGCATCCATCATTTCAAGCAAGCGGAGCAGGCGCTCGCCGGCGGCGCGGCCGACATCATCGGCTTCGCCCGCCAGGCGCTGGCGGACCCGGATTGGTTTGCCAAAGTCCGCGCCGGGGCCGGCGACAAAGTTCGCCTATGCCTCTACACCAACTACTGCGAGGCGCTCGATCAACGCCACCGGGAAGTGACCTGCGAGCTCTGGGATAGAACCGGACTGGATGAACCCGGCATCATGCTTTCCGCGGACGGTAAACGCAGGTTGGTGGCGCCTTAGCTGATGTTGCCTAACTTTATCGAGTAGTTGATTTCCATACTATCAACCCGTTGGTCGGCGGTTCGACGACGGCGCCGCGCAACGGCGACGGCGATCGCCCGCAGGGCGCCCCGAAAGGTGAGGCCGACGGCCGAATAATCCGTCCGGCCCTACACCGGCTCGTTCACTGAACCGCCTCAGCGGCTTCAAACGGTTTCCGGCGATTCGAGCCACATGGTAGATTGTCGTCGGTTCAATTGGGATAAGGGAGACGTTTTTGGCAAGGACACAGGCTGCGGACTACGACGACCGGCGGGAAGCTATCGTCTCCAAGGCCGCTGAGCTCTACGGCCAGAGCGGCTTTCTGGGGAGCTCCATCGCCGACTTGGCGGAAGCTTGCGGCATGTCCAAGTCATTGCTCTATCATTATTTTTCCTCAAAAGAGGACATCCTGTTCGAGATCATGGACGGCCACGTGGCTGCGCTGGGTCAAATCGCCGCCAGCGTACGTGACGTGGTTGATCCCAGGAAGCGGCTGCTTTGCCTCACACAAGAGTTCATGGAGTTGTATGTTCCCGCCTCGCACCGGCACAAGGTGCTGCTGAACGATCTGGACAAGCTGCCACCCCAACGGCGCAAGATCATCATCGCTGAACAGCGCGTGCTGCTGGACGCAGTAGATGCCATCCTGATCGAACTCTCGGAGACACTGGCGAAAAAGGACCGCGAGCGCCGGGCAGCGATCATGATTTATTTCGGAATGATCAACTGGACCCCTACCTGGTTCGATCCAAAGGGTGCGTTGGACACGACATCAGATTGCGAAGTTGTCGGTCAATATCTTTCTGAAAGGCGTGCTGAAACCTCTTAGCGTTGTTTTGCAACCATGGCGGCGCGTGACTTCAGGTGCCTGGGTTCCCCACTTCCCGCGAACATAAGTGGCGACTGCGGCAACGTCCGCATCGCTCAGGACATCCGCGTAGGGTTTCATGGTTTCCCACGCCCCCAAGTGTGATGCCTTCGGGTGGCGCGGCACCGTACAGAATCGCGTTTATGAGCGAAGCCGGATTGGACGCCCCCACGACGGCGCTCGCATAGAGCGGTGGCCCTTGGAACATTCCCCCTCGTCCCGCATCGCCGTGACACTTCGCGCAGCGATCGCGATAGATCGGCTCACCGGGCTTCAAGGCTTCCGCGTTCGGCGGTGTCGCGTCTGCCGCCTTGCCCGCGGGCAAACCCTTGAGGTACATCGACATGGCTTGCGCGTCTTCTTCCGTCAATTTGGAAGTGCTGTTTCGCGATCACTTCGTTCATCGGGCCGAAAGCTGCCCGCGCGCGGGCTGAAGCCCGTATGCAGGTACTTGGTGAGGCCGGTCGACGGTCCATTCCTTCAGTCCCGAAGGGGCGGATGTCAGGTCGACCGCTGACCAGTCCCGAACTCTGTCGGCGGCCACGTGCTCGGGAATGACTGCGCCCTGGTAGGCCTTCTCCGGCATTTCCGCCATGAAGATATTGCGCGGCGTGTGACAGGCACCGCAATGCCCCAAGGCATCGACGAGGTATGCACCCCGATTCCATTCGGCCGATTGCGCCGCGTCGGGCTTGAATCGGCCAGGCCGAAAAAACAGGCGGTTCCATACCGCCATACCCCAACGCTGTTTCAGCAAGAAACTGTTCGGTGGGGGCTCGTAGGCATCCGCTGTGACCGTTTGCAGATACGCATAGATCGCCTTCACATCCCCGTCCGTCGTTTTCGTGAATGACGGATAGGGAAAGGCGGGGAACAGCAGATGCCCGCGCGCCGAGACACCCTCGTGCAGTGCGCGTTTGAGGTCGTCGAGACTCCAGTTGCCGATGCCGTGACCACGATCGGCGGTGATATTAGATGAGTAGAGACGTCCAAAGGGCGTCTCGAAAGCGACTCCACCGGAATACGGCGCGCCTCCGGGCCGCGTGTGACAGCTCGCGCAATTGCCAGCCAAAACGAGGTAGCGGCCACGCTCGACAAGCGCGGCATCGCTCGCCGAGCGATTTGTCCGCGCCGGAACCCGGAGGCCCGCCGACATGCGACATAAAAGTCGTTGCAATCAACACCAGCGCCCCGAGCGCGGCTATCAGCCAATAGGCATTGCGCGAACGTGCCATCAGGGCGCGGTGCCCTCAGCCTTTGGCGGCCCAGGAATCGCAGTGTCCTCTGGAGTTGACGGTCGAATTGAAAATCGCGCAGCTGCCGCATCCTGTGCTGCCGGCCGTAAAAAAGCCGCAACCTTCACAGGGCTTGCCCGGATCGGGAGAATGCTCGGTGTAATGCAACGACGCGGCAAGCCCCGCATCCATCTTGGAATCCGCGCAGGATGGCGCATCGGCAGCCATGGCGTCGCCCGTCGCTGCCGGCAGGGTTCCTGCCAGGGCGAGCTGCAGGCCGGATCGCAACAAGATGCGCCGTGTAATCATTTGTTTTCTCTCTCCGCGCGATAAACATCGTGACACGACTTACAGGAGAGTGCGTCGACGACGTTTGCCAGCGCCGCCTCGTTACCCTGCTCGTTCGCCACCTTTGCCATCTCGCCTGTCTTTTGAGCAAACTCCTTCATGCGCTTGGAAAAATCGGGCCAATTGCTCCAGACGTCCGGTTTCGCTTCACCGCCTTGCACTTTGGGCTCGAATGCCTTGAGGTGCGATCGAGGCTGCGATTGCAATGGCCTGCAGATGCGCACGAGTATTGGTGTCCGCCACCGACGTCGAGAGAATTTGTCCCAGGGCCGCGCTCTGCTCGTTCAGCGTCTTCATGATGTGCTGACGATAATCGATGATGGCCTGGTCCTTATCTTGGCCGCGCAGGCCTTTGTCTGCGGGGTTACCGGCATGAGTAGCCATCGGCAGCAGCATCGTGGCCGCGATGCCGATCGAGACCGTTCGCTGCGCCCGCCACGTTCGCCCCCCGCTCACTTCTTGTCCTCCTGCCGGTAGTTGTCGTGGCATCCCTTGCAGGGGAGCGATTGCATCTTGATGACGGCCGCCGCCAGGCCACCCGCTTTGGCCGCCTTATCCATGTCCGCAGTGACCGCCACCAATTCGTCCAGACGCTTCGAAAAATCCTGCCAGTTGGCCCACAATTCCGGTTTCGCCTTTCCACCCGCGACCTTCGGGGTGAAGGCACTCTTGGCCGTCGTGGCGGTGAGTGCCAGAATTTCAGTGTGCGCGGTGAGATTGGTAGGTGCTATCTGTGACTTCTGCATCTGGCCGATGGCAGCGATCTGTTCTCCCATCGTCTTCATGACATGCTCGCGGTAGTCGACCGTCTCCTGATCGTCGGCGATCGCCTCCAGTGAAAACAACGAGGTCACCACGAGCATCGCTCCGACCGTGCTCAGCTTCCGGATGAGTCCAACCATTATCTCTCCCCAACAGTTCTGCCGCGCGTTGCGCCCGTCTCGGTCATTCGACTCGGGGCCTATCGCGCCCCGTGCGCGGCATCAGCGGTTATTTGCCGGTCGTTCTGCCCGGCATCAGGATGCTGGATGAAGACTTGCGCCATATTGATGATAATAGCCGACGAAATGGCGGTCATCTTGCCGTCCTTGCCAGGATATGCGTCGGCGTTATTTTTCACCGCCCAGTAGAATTCCGACGGATCCAGCCGGCCATACGACAAATGGTGGGTCGACCAGCTGGTCACCCAGTGATAAAAGGAGTCGACATCGGTGTACCCTGCGATCAATCCATTGGCTCCCGTGCCGGTGACGTTCAGGCTCAAACGCATGTCGCGAATGTGCAGGACTGAAGGGGCGTCAAAATAATTCGCCCAAGGCCACCACCCATCGACCGGCTCGGTGGTCAGAACGCCGTTGATGATCCTGCCATGCAGGTGCTGAATCAGCTTGCGGCCATAGTGCATGTCCACGCGCTGCGAGCCACCGGGCGCCACGTTCTCACCGGTTGCATCCAAGAGCAGCGGATCACGGCCTCGATACACGGTCACATCGACATCGTTGGCATTGCTCAGATTGTCGACCTTGCTGAGCTCGATCATGATGCGATCGAAGTTGAAATTGCGGATCAGCTTGTTGGAGAACAACTGCATCTGTCCGTCGGGTGCACGGTATTGGGCGTTGCAGCCGATCACCTTGAACAGGTTGTTGTCGATGCCCTTCTCTCCGGTCGGGCTGGTAAAGCCCGTGTCCTGCTTTCCGTCCAGATTCAAACCGATGGCCGTGGCACCTTTGGCCAGGATGTAGGGAAATTGCGGTCCCTTGTCCCACGGGAAATATCTTGAGCGCTTCGCGCGCGAGCTGTGTGGTCTCGACGGGTCCGCCGTTGGGGTATAACGCTTTGAAAGTCTCACGCGGACCGTTGCCATTCAAGCCTTCCGGACAATCCGCATTGACGTTGGGGGTCTGGTAGAGGGCCCAATGCAGGTCGGTCGTCACATAACCGATCGTGTGTTCGTGCATGCTCACCGGCATTTCATCGGCACCGGCCGTGCCGCTGACCGCGAATAGGACACACAGCGCCGTTCCGTAAACCTTCTTCGACTACATTGCTCATGAAATTCTCCGCGCCATCATGGAATTCACCGCGTCACGTGCGAAACAATTCACTTCGGATCCAGAATGCCCTGAAGCCGTTGCGACGACCTTGCCATTCTCCAACGGCTTGGCCGTTGAAATCTCCGGGCTGCGTGTCACCCGAGTAGGTGTAAACAGGCCTGCCCCGATACGCCCAGACACGCATCGACGCGGCCTGACGCGGCTGCGCTTCATGGCCGGTCGCGGGGTCGATGGTCAATATCGTCCAGAGCCGGCTGTTGCTCCTGGCCTCGGCGGCTGCGGCACATACTTCCAGAGCCGATTGCATCGTTCGACATCGCCGCCGCCACAGACGGCCAGGCGATACGCCTGCGGGCTGTCCACGGTATCGCAGGACAGCTGATCGGCGGAATCATCGCCACAGTGATAGAAGTAGACCGTCATGCCTTTGCTGTCTGCGAGCACATCGCCGTTGATGGTCTCCTGGGCGGAGAACTCCTTCGGTGGCGGCGGAGTCAGTTGGGTGTACACATTGTGCCAGCCCGGCTCCTCGCTGCCGTCGAGGGTGCCGGGGATTTCATCGCCAACGTGCGTATACAGCGGCCTCTTGCGAAATGCCCACTGGTGTATCGAGCGAGAGCGTTCGATGATGGTCCAATCCCCATGAGGTTGAGCGCTGGCCGGCGCGATCAGCGGATGCCACAGCAGCAAGCAGGCTGGGTCGCAGTTGGATTGATCGGCCGAATCGTGGTCTGATGCATAAACGGACATTTTCTTGTCGGTCAGCAACATGCGGCCGCGGACGGTGCTCTCGACGAAGAATCCGGGCGGGACATCCGAGGGTGGGCCGACCGGAATGCGTTCCGCCGGAGAGTCTCCATCCACCCTTTGAACCGTCGTACCGCCGATGACATCGCCCGCCTGCTGATCGAGATATGACGTGTATAAGGCATGATGGTCATAAGCCCACTGCTTGGTGCCGTCACTGCGGGTGATGATGCTCCAATCGCCCAACCCTTTTGCGCGAGCATCCGCCACAACGGGCGCCCACAGCGCCTTGCAGCTCCTGCGCTTATCCAACTCCGGCAGATCCAATCCCGCCGGATACGGACTCATATAACCACCGGTTTTAGTCGTGATCTTGTCTTCACAGACCGACTTGTCCTTCGGGTCGCCCGCGTAGCCCTGTCGCATGGCGGCGATCGGCCAGCTATAGAGTGTTTTGCCATGCGCGTCGGCGAAGACGGGGCCTTCGAGCGGGCTTACCACGACCTTGAAACCCGGCGGCATCGGGACATGACTGAAGGATTCGATCGCCTGCGAGCCGGTGACGCCGAACGACTGGGCTTCGCCAGAAGCTTGGGCCGCCAGCGCCAGCGCAAGCAGTGCCCCCGTCAAGCCAGCTACCGGTCTCATTCCCGCCTCCTTCGAATCAAAGCCAGGGCGCGCATCACACCAGAATTTCGCCGATCGCCTTGGAGGTATTGTTGGACTGCGTTCCCCATGAATTGATGTCCACGCCCAAACTCTTCATCATGGTGTATCCCAAGCGCGAACCCGGCGTACCCCCGCCGTCGATGTGCAGCCCGGTCTTGATCTTGCCGCCTGCGCGACCGGCGGTGAACATCGGCAGTCCCTCGATGGAGTGAATCTTGGCGAAGGACTGATCGGTGGAGGCGTAGATCAACATGTTGTCGAGCAATGTCCCGTCGCCTTCCTTGACCTTCGAGAACGCATCCACGAAATACGCCCAGGACTCGAACGCGCGGCGTAGGAACCAGGACACCATGGGCTGATAGCCAAGCTTCGCATCCACCGGCTCCTCATGCGAGGCAGTGTGGTGAGGCTTCTCGTATCCGGGCTTGGTCGTGGAGGCGAAGGACTTCGAATAAGTCATGTTGAACACGCGGGTCTGATCGCACGCGACCGCCATGACCAAGAGATCCGTGAAGAGCTTGTGTCGTTCGGCCACCAGTTGGTAGTCCACACCCGTCTTGAGCTCTTTGGGAGCCGTGACCGCCACGCAGGCCTCGCGCGGCTCTGGCTTCTGCAACTGGCGGTCCAACTGATTTTCGAGTTCGCGCAATCCCGTAAAGTACTGGTCGATACGAGCTCTGTCTTCCGCACCCACTTCGCTCATCAGCCTCTTCGCGTCTTCGTTGACGCTCGACAAGATGCTTTGCCGCAACAGGATCTTGGAGCTCGGCTTGAACTCCTTGGCATTCGGATCCTGGTAGTCTGAGCCGAACATCGTCTGGTACAGGGCCAGCGGAGAGCCTTCCGCACTGTTGATCGAGCTTGCACTCTCGTAACTGTAGGTATCGCGCGGGTCGCCCGTCGAGGACACCGTCACACTCGGGAAGCGCGTGGTGGTGCCGATCTTCTTGGCGACGGTCACATCGATTGTCTCACCGGGGCGTGCAATGGTGGTCGCCGGAGCATTGCCGCTGCGCAGAATGATCCAGCCTGTCGTGTGGCATAGGTTTGGATTTGCATCGCGCATCGCGTTGAAATTCGTATAGAGATTGATCTTGTCGCGCACCGCTGCGAGGCAGGCGATCTCTTCCGGCAGGTCGAAATCAGGCCCGGTCTTCTGGGGTACGAAGATGATCTTGCTCATCCCGAGGCCCCAACCCCAGGTGCCGAAGCGAACCGGCAGCGGCGCGCCGCTGGCCAAGGCCGTCCCGTTGGCGTTGAGGAAGCAATCCAACATGGGCAGGCTGACAGCGATGGCCGCGCCATTCAACATTCCGCGCAACACGCGGCGACGACTGAGAGTCTTCATGATGACCTCGCTAGACTTCATGGGGTGGCGGCAGGCGTTGGGGTTGCCAGGCCGGCCGTTGTCGCCTTCGGCACCGCAGCGCCGGCGACCTGTGAGAACGCGGTGCTGAGGGCTATGGCACGCAGCAAATCCGGGACACGGTAGCCGGCGGATTGAAAACGGGCGTTGAGATAGGAGAGTTCGGGCGCGTCTGCATCGCGTAGAGGACCGCCCGCGCCGTAGCTGTACATGCGCTTGACCAGGCACGTCGGCAGCGAGGGATGATCGTGCACCGCCTGCGCAAGTCCGGCCGGATCCTTGAACTCCCTGCCGTCGAGGCTGCCGCTGGCATCGATGTCGACCCCTCGCTCGGTCGCTCGATATTGACCGCCGCCATCGAAATTCTCCAGCGCGAGCCCGATGGGATCGGTGATCCTGTGGCAACCGGCGCAAACCGGGTTGCTGCGATGAGCTGTCAGGCGCTCACGCGCGGTGTGGAAATTCGCCTTGGGATCCTCGACGATCGAGAAGTCGACATTGGGAGGCGGCGAAGGCACCTTCTGACACAACAGCACTTCACGCAATGCCTTGCCGCGCAGGGTCGCCGAACTTCGGCCCGGATGCGAGTGGACCGCCAGGAAACTCACCTGGCTCAGAATGCCGACGCGCGGACTGTCCGAGGGAAACTCATACGGCACCCAGCCTGGAACCGCCGGCACCCCGTAAACGGACGCCAGAGCCGGCGACATGAACGTATCACGGGTCGGGAACAGATCCCGGTAGTCACGATCGCGAACGATCAGGTGATCGTACACGGTACGCAGGGTCTGCTCGCGGGCGTCCGCCAACGTCGTGCCGCTGACCTTCGGATAGACCGTCGCGTCCTTGGACAGGTTGTCGAAATCATCGAAGGCGAACATGTCGTCGAAGAACGCGCGCATGCCGTTCTCCAGGCGCGGGCTGCGCGATCATCATGTCGACAACCCGCGCGCGGCCTGCCGGCGTGTTGATCTCACCCGATTCGGCTGCCTTCAGCAGCGCGTCGTCGGGCGCCGAATTCCACAGAAAGAAGGAAAGTCGCGAGGCCAGGGAGAAAGCCTCCAGGCGCCGCTTTCCCGGATGCAGCGGATCCGGCTCGTTCCGGTCGACGATCATCAGCACTTTCGGATCGACCAGCATGCCCTCGAGCACACTCGATAATCCTGCGTAAAAATCCTTCAGTGCGGCTGCGGCTGCGTGGGCCTTGCCGACGAACTCGGCGGTTTCCTGCTTGCTCAACGGGCGACGAAACAGCAGCCGGCCGGTCGATGAGATGAACTTCATCGCACACGCATCGTTCGGTGCATTTATGTTCTTGGGTTTGCAAGGGACCAGGAAGTCACGGTGCGCGGGAATCTGCTTGTCGAGGTTGCCCTTGTCCACGACCTGCTGGGCGATGCTGGCTGCCGCACGTTGCAGCTGCAGGATCTGTCCGCCCGTAACGCCAACCGAGGCGCTGCTCAGTTCCAGGAGTCCATCGGTTCGGCGCATCGGCGGAATCGGAGTCCCGGTCTGGATATCGCCGCCAAACACATCTCGGATGATGTTGGCATATTGCTGCGACGTGAGAAGCCGAACACGCGGGACGGTACCGGCATCCGCCGGCCCGGTGTTCTGACTCGCCGCAGTCCCGGCCACCGTGGCCGGGGGCTTCCCATCAGCGAGGTAGTGGGCACACCCGGCGATTCCCAAGGCCGCGACCGCCGCCCACAAGAAGGAGCCGCAAAGCCTACCGGCCCAACGAGTTCCCACCTGCTTATGATCCGCCAGCATCTGCCCCCGCCATTACATCGCCGGAGTCGATCACATGATAACACGAACGATCGGTCAAGTTAACCACCAAATCACCTCGAAAGCAACCGGCGGAACCTGGCTTGCATCGGCCTGAGTCACTCAAATTCACAGGCTGACACGCACTCCCAGGCGGAACTCGGCACCTAAGACGTCGTACAGGGCTGCATTCGCGGGAAAGAAGTCGTAGCCGGTCGCACCCGGTCCCTGGGCGACGACAGGCGGGTATTTGTTGAGCAGATTACGCACGTTGAAGAATACCTCGGTGCTGGCCTTGCCGGTCTGGATCTTATAGGCGGTCGCGAAGTCGAAATACAGCGCCCCGGCGATGTGGTTGTCCGAAACCGTGAGATGGTTGGCCGTAGATGCCGGGCAGCCCACGGAGCACTCAATATTGGTGTTGCTGTAAACGCCGGGGCCGATACCCCGAGCCGTGAGCTGCACGCTGAAACCATCGAGCGTGTAGGCTACGGAGCCGGCGTACTTCCAGTGCGGCAAGCCGGTCGACGTGGAATTCACGCCTGCGTTCTCGATCGGAATCGAACCCACGGCACCGCTGCTGATGAGGTCGGTGATGTAATCGGTGACCGCGCCATGGAAGGCGAGATTGCCGCCCCAGCTACTGTGGATCGACTCTACCGGCAATGTATAAGTCGTCTCGATTTCCAACCGGCGCGCATGTTCGGTGGCGAAATTCAGCGGTGCGATCTGGAAATTCAACAGAGTGTTACCGGACGAGATCGTGCGGGTGAACGTCGAACAGGCGGCCTGACTGCCGTTGTAGCAAAGGTTGATCAGCTGCTGCGCACTGAATGATGTGATGCCGCCGGAAATGTCGATATTGTAGTAATCAACGGACGCGCTGAAGCGCCGCAGCCAAGACGGCTGATACACCAGCCCGACCACGGTGTTGTCGGCCCGCTCGGGCACGAGATTCGGATTGCCGGTTGTCGTGGAGCGGTAGGCCACCGTAGCGTTGTTGTTGAACGGGTCCGTAATGGCGTTCGAGGTGGTCACGCCCGCCTGGTACAGGTCCACGAGAGTCGGCTCACGAATGTCGAGCGAACGCGTGGCGCGGAAGCGCAGGTCATCGATCGGGCTGTAAGTGAGGCCTACTTTCCACGTCCGGGTGTTACCGAAGGTGTTGTAGCCCGTCTCACGCACCGCCGCATTCAGATCGAGCGCCTTTGCCAGAAATATATCCTTGAGCAGCGGCACCTCGGTCTCCAGGTAGCCCTCGGTCACGGCAAAGGAGCCGGAATACGGCAGGCCTGCGGCAAGGAAGTAGGTGCCCGTCTGCGCCTCCCCCGCGTCCGCGAAGGACGATGTGGCTTCGCGGCGGTGCTCTACGCCGGCTGCAAACGACACCGGGCCCGCCCAATCGTAAAACGGTGAGCCATGCAGGTTGGCACTTGCGACCTTCTGATCAAGGCGCGCGTGGTTGTATGGATTGGCGATGACGTAGTTGATCGCGGCCTGACTCGCCACCCCCAAACCGAACAAGTTCAGAGGGACGCAGCCGTTCGCCGGATTGGCGAGCGTCGAGCGACAGACTATTGATCCGTTCGGTGCGTGCACCGCGTCGATGGCCAGCAGGTACTGCGGCACGTTGATCGTGTCACCCGAGACTACTTGTTGCAGGCTGAACCCATAGGAGGCGTAGGCGTCCCAGGTCCAACGCGTGCCCCAGAGATCGAACTTGCCGTCGGCTCCCGTGAGAAATCGTGTGACTTGGCGGTCTGTCTCCGGATGTTGGATGCCCAAATCGCCGTTGAATGTTCCAAACCTGAAATTCGGCACGCCGGCCGCCGCGAGGCCCTGGGCGATGTTCGCCGGCAGGTATGCATTACCGGACGAGATCGTGAGATTACCCGGAAAGAACACCGGCACGCTGTCGGAAAACGAAGAAAGGTGCGCATAGGAGGCTTGCCCGTAGACTTCCACATTGTCGTTCAAATCGAAGCTCAGGCGGGCAAAGACATTTTGGCGACGTTGTTCCGGCGTAACGGCGGCCCCCAGCACATTTGCCACGGTCTGCGAAGCCCAGCTGCCGCCCGTGAACAGCGGATCGGAAACGATCGATCCAAACACTTCCCGCGTTTGAGCTCCGCCCGGACCGAACAGGACTCCTCTGAACGGACCGCTGGCGATCGTTCCGCCGTAGCTCGCCGTGTCCACGCCGATATTCGGGACGAGAAGATTGAGCGGCTGCCCGTTGGTTGCCGTGTAGTTGGGATTGGTGATGTAACCGATACCCTGATTATTCCAAGGCCGCTTCGCGACCAGCAACCCGTTGTCGATGTCAGCCTCGCCGCTGACCTCGATATGGCCACGATCACCCGCGAATCCCGTGCCGGCGGTGAGATTGAGGCGGTAGTTGCCATCGTCGCCGTAGTTCGTCTCGCCGCCGGATAACTCACCCTTGATGCCGCTAAATTTCGTGTCCAGCACGAAGTTGACGATTCCCGTCAAGGCATCCGAGCCGTATCCGGCAGATGCGCCGCCTGTGACCACGTCGACACGCGAGATCAGCTGCTGAGGAAGCTCGCTGACATCGACGACGCCGGTCAGGACCGATCCGACCGTACGCTGGCCATTGACTAGCACCAGGGTGCGGGTGGCACCGAGGCCGCCGATGTTCAGGCCATTGACGGCCTGTTGGCCGCTGGTAACCGTTACGGCGGTGGTTTGCGGCGTGGCGCTCCCGGCGAAATTAGGCAAGGTATTGAGAGCGTCGGCCACGTTGGAGGTGGCATTCGTCTGCAACACTCCGGCACCTATGACTGAAACCGGCGTCGGTGAGCTATAGCCGTCGCGTATGATGCGGGAGCCGGAAACGACGATCGTTTCGAGCGACGCGGACTGCTTCGATGCCGCGGAGTCTGAAGCTGACTGATCGGGCTGCGCCGCCGGGGCGGACACTTGGCCATGGGCCAAGTCCGCACCGCACAGAGTTCCCAAGAGGAGCGCCACACAAAACGCGGCGTGCGCGCTGCGAGGCAGGTTTTTGCGGACCGACGCATCGATGCCAAAACGGTTTACGACGAGACTCATGTTAGAGAACCCCCTTTTTCGCCTGCCATCAATATTCTTATCGAATCATAGAATGACCGTTCAGCCAATTATAAGCAAGAGGCGGGGATTGCCGATCGCGCGGACATCAAAAAAATAAGTCAGCGTGACATGGCTCCGGAAGACTGGCATCCGCAGATCGACCGACCTGTCTTCTGCATTGCCGACCGCAAACCGATTTCAGCAAACTGATTTAACTCGCCACACCCAAGCCGGATGGGTCGATCATGGAGCTATCACGTGCCATACCCCGGCCATTCCATCGCCCGCCTGCGCACCCGGCGTATCCTTAAGGTAGGTATAGATCGGTTCGCCTTTATAGGTCCATTGGCGAGCCGAGCCTCTCGGAATGGTCCTCCACTGCCCCACCACGGACGTTGCACCGGCGGATGCAATGAACGGCGGCCAGAGAATGCTGCATGAAGCCACACAGTGAGATTTGCCGTCCACATCCAGGTCGTATCGGTATAGCGCCATGCCATCCTGCGTTCGCAGGACGTAGACACCACCCTCCTCGAACACGCTGACGTCCACCGGTGTGGGTGGGGGTATGGGTTGTGATTCCGATTCATGCTCGCTCACTGGGCGATGCCGTTTGTCACGACTGGAATTCTTGCCTCGCTTACCGCGTCACGGATGAAGGCGTCGTGCATCTCGATGCAGAGTCGGCTTTCCATGATGCGGCCCGGCGCAAGAGATCACTTGATCGGCGGGATAAAGCTCTGAATCTGCTTTACTGCGTAATCGACTTTGATATCGAATACCTCCTTCCCAAGCTTGGCACTGCTGCGCCGACCGTCGCCGATGATTCCATTCTTCACGCCCCCCGCAGTAAGATCGGGCTTTCCGTCGGGCCCTACCGGGAGGCCTACCGCCTCCGACAGCTTATCCTTGCGGACGTATGTCCCATCCTTATCCAGGTAGAGCATGAGAGAGGTATCCGTAATGCCGCCGTGCAGACTTCTCGGGTAGCCGCGGCCGGCCAAGATCTTGTCGAATGCATCGTTCGCCGGCATGTAGATCTGATCGCAATAGAAGACGTGGATTCCTTGCGGGGCGTGTTGTGCGTCCAGTTTTGCCGCCACTCTCGCATAGATATTTTTGTCGGCCGGGCCCTGGCCGCCGCCGTGATCGCCCATGATCACGACGTTCTTGAACCCGGTCGCGATTGATTGCTCCACTAAGCGCTCGAGAATGCCTTCCAACAGCTCGTTCGTAAGTCCGATGGTGCCGGGAAATTCGGCAGTCGCGCTATTCGGCGTGAAGGGCAGTACCGGCATAGCGATGGCATTGCCGAGACGTATTGCGATAGCCTTGACGAGTCCACGAGCCATCAAGTTGTGGCCACCGTTGGCATTCTGAGGCCCCCTCTCTTCGGTTCCGCCGGTGTAGATCAAGGCTGTCGTCTTGCCTGCGGCTAACGAGTCTCTGACCTCGGGCCAGGTCATGATCTCGAACTCCACCGGGCTCCCATGAGTGCTCAAACTTGCCGCACTCGAGTGCGTTGCGGTGAGAGCCGCAATTGCCGACAATGCCAACGCCAAGCTGGTCGAGAGAAATTTACGCATATCGAGTTCCTTGACTGGTTTAACTTTGCTCGCAGGCCATATCATCACGGCTGCTGCGGTACCGATTGGCCATTGATCTTGGGAAGCGACGGCGAAACTGCGACGCCGCCACCCACTGAACGGGCGAGTATTTCTCCACCGTTGCGTTTCGTGCACAGGGCCGCCACGAAGCCGATCGCAGCGGCTGCTGCCAGAAACCAGCCCGGCGCATACAACACTCCCGTCGCTCGGATCAAGTACGTGGCAACCAGGGGCGCCGCGCCACTGAAGAGAGTCATGCCTATATTCATGGACAATGCAATACCGGTAAATCGGATGCGGGTCGGGAAGAGATCTGCGATCAGGTAGGCAAATGTCCCATTGAACAGGCCGGCACCTATTGCGGCCAGTATGAGCACTAGGCGCGGATCCGCGCTGTTACTTACGATGGCGCTGTACCAAGGCACGGCTAGCAGGGTAAAGAGCAGGGTGCCGGTCAACATGAGCAGGCGCGGAGCGATATAGGTCCCAAGCCAGGCGGCCCCTAGGAGCGCCGCGGTGTGAATGAGCAATGCCACGTTCTGACCGACCACCGCCATCTTTGGCGCAACGTGCAGCACGGTTTTCAAATAGGCAGGCATGTATGCAAACAACAAACCGTTGAAAGCGCCCGTGGTTGCCACCAGACCGACGCCAACCAGCACCTTCAGCGGCTGAGTTTGCAGGAGCTCCAGGAAGGGGTGCGGTGACGTTCGATGCCGGACACGTTCGAACTCCGGGGATTCTTCCAGCCGCCGGCGTACCCAGAATCCGACCATGCCCAATACGCCCCCAACCCAAAATGGAATGCGCCATCCGTACGGAGTCAGCAAGCCCGGCGGTAAAAATGACTGAATCAGCAAACTGAGCACGGTTGCCAGCACCACGCCGAACATGACGCAAAAGAAAACGAAGCCGCCGGCGATGCTCGCGCGTTTCGGTGCCGCTTCCACCACGTACGTTATTGCGCCCGGCAGCTCTCCGCCTATGCAAAAGCCCTGCACCAACCGGAGCAACACCATGACTATGGGCGCAGCCACCCCCCACTGCGCGAACGAGGGCACCAACCCCATGGCGAGCGTAGCCCCCGACATGCCGAGAAGAGAACCAATGAAGACCTTTCTGCGGCCGAAGCGATCTCCAAAGTGGCTTAACACGACGCCACCGATCGGACGGGCAAGGTACCCGACAGCAAAGGCGCCGAAGGATGACATGAGCGAAATCAAAGGTGAGGGGGAAGGGAAAATCGCGCGCGCGATCTCGGCCGCAAAGACCCCATAGACAATGAAGTCGTAGTACTCGAGCGCTCCGCCAAAGCTGGCGAGGAGCGTGGTCCGCATACTCGATGCGGATACTCCGGATTGAACTGGTTTGGACACCGCCCCCCCTCGCCAGCCAGCTGTGGGATCCTGACTTAGGGTCAGGGTTGAATTTAATGTAACACACCAAATCACATGCTAAAAGATTTTTTGTGTCGTCTCAGAGACACCTGAATAAGGGGAACGGATGAGGATCTCAGCGGACTTACCCAAGGCATTGGATGGAGCTCGATCGAAAATTTGGTATACGATCCCCTCGACCTTTGGAATTGGGAGGAATAGACAGCATGATTAGGCTTGCGGCGAATCTGTCCTATCTTTTTACGGAACTGTCTTTTCTGGACCGGTTCGAGGCCGCTTCTAAGTTCGGATTTCGGGCGGTCGAATTCGGCTACGCCTATGACGTGCCGGTGCGCGAGCTGGCTGCACGACTCGATGACAATGGTCTTTCGCTTGCCCTGCTCAACACACCTGCCGGCGACATTTCGGCCGGCGATCTGGGTCTGGCCGTCATACCCGGGCGCGAGCGTGAGTTGGAAGCGGCGTTTTCGAATGCCCTGGAATATGCAGAGGCTCTCAACGTGCCTTTGATACACTTTCTTGCCGGCAAGCCGGCAAGGGGCAGCGACGTTCAGGCGACTGACGCTCTTTTCCTGAAAAATATTGTTCGCGCGGCGGATCTCGCCGCCCAAAGCGGTCGATCAATATGTTTGGAGCCGCTCAATTGGCGCGACCGGCCCGGATATCACCTACGCAGCAACGCGCATGCCCGGGCGTTGATCGAACAGTCCGGACGAGACAACGTCAAACTACAATTGGACCTGTACCACTCCCAAATCAACGAGGGCGACCTGATCCGTTCGATCGAGCGGGACATTGCTCTGATTGGCCATGTCCAAATCGCAAGTGTCCCCGAGCGCGCAGAACCGACCTTGGGCGAGATTGCCTATGACAATGTCTTGGCGAGATTAGACTCTCTGGGCTACGCGGGCTGGGTCGGCTGCGAGTACACTCCTTCTGCCGGCACTTTGAATGGTCTCGGTTGGGCGCTGCCTTATTTGTGCTGATGCTGATGGAACGAGTTCCGCGGCGATGCAACCGAGTTTCGTCCGCTCGGCGCGCGGCGCAATTGCCTGTCCGCCCTCATCGGGCTTTACGTACAATTGATCGGGATTACATCGGGCCGGAGCCGGCCTCGTCGGCAAAATTCGAAGAGGTAACACCGTGTCGCTTCACAAACACCGTTCGCGCATCGTCACGAGTGGCGTGGCGCGGGCGCCGCATCGTGCATTCCTTCGGGCTACGGGGCTCGACGATTCCGATTTTGAAAAGTCCTTTGTTGGAATCGTCACTACAGCGGGAGAAAACACTCCATGCTCGATGTCACTGTTGCCGCAAGCAGATCGGTGCCGGTTGGGAGTGGCCGCCGGCGGCGGTGTGCCCATCAGTCTGTCGACCATCTCAATTTCCGACGGGACCTCAATGAATCATGCGGGCATGCGAATGAGCTTGCCGTCTCGGGAGCTGATTGCGGACAGCGTCGAGATGTTGATACGTGCTCACGGCTATGATGCTTTGATCGGATTCGCAGGATGCGACAAGACACTGCCTGCTCTTATGATGGGGATGGTGCGGCTCAATGTGCCTTCGGTGTTTGTTTATGGCGGTGCCATGCTTCCGGGCCGCCTCCCTGGGTGCGGCGACGCCACGATACTCGACACGATTGAAGCGGTCGGGCAAGTACAAATCGCAAAAATGAGCGAGCAATCGCTCGGGATGTTAGAAAGAACTTCTTCGCCGACGGTGGGCTCTTGTCCCGGGCAATTCACCGCAAATACGATGGCGATGGTCGGAGAAACCCTGGGGCTCTCGATGCTAGGCTCTGCGATGGTGCCGGCGATTTATAGCGAGCGTCTGGCCCATGCGCGTCGAGCCGGAGAGATCGTGATGCAGATCTTGGAACGAGGCGGACCGCTGCCGCGCGAATTGGTTACCCGCAAGAGTTTGGAGAACGCATGCGCTGCGGTGGCCGCCACCGGAGGTTCTTCCAATGCAGCGCTGCACATTCCCGCAATCGCGCATGAGGCCGGCATCCATTTTTCGCTGGATGATGTGGCGACCGTCTTTGCACGAACGCCCACGATTGCCGATCTTCAGCCCGGCGGACGATACCTCGCTCGTGATCTGTATCACGTCGGCGGCGTTCCTGCGGTGCTGAAGGCGTTGCTCGATGGCGGAGCCCTCCACGGAGATGCCTTGACTCTCGAGGGATCGCCGCTAAGTGCAGCCTTGGCGGGTGCACGCCCTCCGGACGGTGCGGTTCTGAGATCCTGTGCAGAGGCTTTCCAACCCACGGGCGGCCTCGTCATTCTCAAGGGAAATCTGGCTCCGAACGGCGCGCTGCTGAAAACGACAGGACTCAAATCGCAATTATTCCTCGGTCCGGCGCGCGTCTTCGAGAGTGAGGAAGCCTGCATGTCCGCCGTCAGCGCGCGGCACTATATGGAGGGCGACGTCTTGGTCATCCGCAACGAGGGGCCGAAAGGAGGCCCGGGCATGCGCGAGATGTTGAGCGTCACCGCAGCGATCTATGGCCAGGGAATGGGGGAGAAGATTGCATTGCTCACTGATGGACGGTTCTCGGGCGCAACGCGCGGTTTGAGTATCGGCCATATCGGGCCGGAGGCTGCAATCGGCGGGCCCATCGCCCTGTTGCGTGACGGCGACGTGATCGTCATCGACGGCGAAGCTGCGACATTGAGTGTGCGACTCTCGGATGAAGAATTGCAATTCAGGCGTGGCCAATGGAAACCCCCGGTGCGGAGGCCGGTTGCCGGCGCCCTGGAGAAGTACGAACGACTGGTAGGCCCGGCTCATGAAGGCGCGGTGACTCATTCAGGATCGGTTGAGTGGCCCTACAATGAGTAAAGTGGCGCTGATTACCGGGGCCGGGTCCGGCATCGGCAGGGCTGTGGCACTGGCGTTCGCTCGTGCAGGCTATAGGTTGGCGCTGGCCGGGCGCAACATCGAGAAGCTCAAGGAGGTGGCCAACCAGATCGGATCTCAAGACTGCTTGACGATCAGCACAGATGTCACGCAGCACGATCATCTCGAAGTATTATTCCGGAGAATTGAGGCAGGCTTTGGGCGGCTTGATCTCTTGTTCAACAATGCGGGTGCTGCCGCGCCCCCGACGCCGTTCGAGGACATCGAGGCGGCGCAATGGAACACCGTCATCGACACGAACCTCACGGGCGCATTCCTATGCGCGCAGGGTGCGTATCGCCTGATGAAGCGCCAACAGCCTCAAGGCGGCAGGATCATCAATAATGGTTCGATCGCCGCTTCCGTGCCGCGGCCGCGAATGGCAGCATACGCAGCATCGAAACATGCAGTTTCCGGACTCACAAAAATAATCGCGCTCGAGGGGCGCGCGTACAACATAGCTTGCGGGCAGATCGACATAGGCAACGCGGAAACCTCCCTGGCCGGTGGGATCTCGAGCGGCACATTACAAGCGGATCTGACCATGAAACCAGAACCTACGTTTGATGTGAAGTACGTCGCCGATGCGGTTTTATATATGGCAGGTCTTCCACTCGAAGCCAACGTCATGTTCATGACGGTCATGGCGACGAAGATGCCGTATATCGGACGCGGCTGACCGGTTCAGCCCCGCAACTGACTTTCTCGTGCCGCGAGAGCGTGATCCGAATGGAGGCGCATGTTACCGGTCTATCCATGCGGTTCCTGTGTCAAGCAAGCGAACCTACGAGGCTGCCCCGGGCCGGGCCCGAACAAATACGATGCACATCGAACCGGCCGGCGCGCATCCGGATTGTGGAGTGTTCAATGATTGCCGAGAGGTCTAAGTCAAGCGGGACGCGATACATGGCGCCGGAGCACAACATGGGTGGCTTTCTCCGACGCAATGAACTGAACGCATTCGTATCCCAGAGCGCGCAAGTCAATCCCCTCGAACAGTCGCTCTCCCCCGCCCAGCAAGGACCGGCGAGATAGCGACGTGCAGCTCATCGATGAGGCCCGCACGAAGATATTGCTGGATAGTGTTAGGTCCGCCGCCAATGCGCACATCCATTCCGTTGGTTGCGTCGCGCGCCCGGTCAAGCGCCTCGTGAATACCGCCCGTGACGAAGCAGAATGTCGTTCCGCCTTCCATCTGGATGGGCGGTTCGAGCAATCGCAGGATTCGCGTCATCGATGAGCCAAGGAAGGAGTCGATGATTGAGATAAATCAGCTTCGTTTTGCGACAGCGCAATCCCGCGTCGCAAACACACTCTTCGTCACCATCATGCGACCTTGCCGTACCCCATAAAGCCGCAGCGCCGTCCTTCTACGCGGTAAATTGAGCGCACTGCCAATCGGGAGTATGCTCCCGATTAGTTCAACTAATCTGGAGCAATCTCCCGATATGGCCGGCTTTTCCAGACGTCTTAATTTTGTTCTGCCGAGCACGCAGTCGGCATTCCTATGGGGTGCGCGCAAGACCGGCAAGTCCACTTGGCTGCGTAAACATTATCCGCAAAGCACCTATTACGACTTCCTCAAAACTGACGTGATGCTGGAACTAACCCGGCAGCCTTCCGTCTTGCGAGAGCAATTGTTGGCCAAGGATCTGTCTGCCTTGAAAGGCCCGGTCATTCTGGACGAAGTTCAGAAGGTGCCGCAAATCCTTGACGAAGTTCAATGGCTGATCGAAACGCAAAAACTGAGCTTCGTCCTTTGCGGTTCCAGCGCCCGAAAACTGAAGCGCGGCGCACCAAATCGGGGCTGGAAGTGGATTTCGTCTTGGCCGACGGCGAGATGGCACTTGAAGTCAAAGGCGCCGGCCGTGTGGCGAATAAAGATTTGAAGGCGCTCGCTGCCTTTGCCGTCGAATTCCAGCCCAAGCATGCAATTCTGATCTGCAATGAGAAGGCAGAACGCTTGGTGGGCAGAGTCCGCGTGGTTCCTTGGAAAGTCTTCCTGACCCGGCTCTGGGCCGGGCACTATTTGAAATGACCGAGGGCTCTGCCCGCGACGCCTACCAGCCCACGGCTTCGCCATCCTTGCGAAAATCAGAGCCGGAGCGGTAGTAGCCGGAGACCTGCTTGCTGGAACCCGAGCCTTCGGCACGGGTCGTTTCCCCTTCCGGAACGAACATGAGGACTTGAACGCCGCCCACATCCTCGCCGCTGATGGCTCTCACGGTGTGGCCCATCGCGGCGAGCTTTTCTCCCACGGTATCGTACAACGGCGTCTCCAGACTCAGCGTATTGGAGATCTGCGAATGACGGAATCTGGCCATGTCGGCCGAGGCCTGCAGGTTCGCGCCGAGATCGAGAATGTCGACCAATGTCTGCGCATGTCCCTGCGCTTGCATGTCGCCGCCCATCAGCGTCACCGTCATCAGCGGCTGCCCGCCATGCATCACGAACCCGGCGGACAATGTGTTGAACGGCCTCTTGTGCGGTTTGATGATGTTCGGGCTTTGCGGATTGAGCGTGAACAGCGCACCGCGATTGTGCAGGATGAAGCCATATCCGGGCACGGTGATCCCTGAGCCGAAGGCACTGAAATTGCTGTTCACCCAGGAAACCATGTTGCCTTCGCTGTCTGCGGTCGACAGCACGATGGTGTCGCCCGGCATGGGGAAATTCCCTTCCGGGCCCGGCGTCGAAGCGCGCTGCGGATCGACTTTCTTGCAGAGCGATGCCGCGTGGGAATCGGAGAGCAGTCTTGCCAGCGGCACGGCGGCGAAATTCGGATCTGCGTTGTATTGATAAAGATCCGCGTAGGCGAGTTTTTTGGCTTCGATGAGCAGATGCCAGTACTCGGGATTGGCCGGGCCCAGCGATGCGAGGGTCTGGCCGGGCACCCACCGCGGGACGCAGGCCTGCAGAATGCTCAGGATCTCATTCGCCGCCCAAGCCTGGGCGGGCGGCGGCAGTTCCAGAATGTCATAGCCGTGGTACTGGGTATGAGCCGGCTCAACCCATTCCCCTTTGTAGTTCGCCAGGTCCTCGAGGGTCATGGTTCCGCCCAACGCCTGCGACTTTGCGACGATGGCCCGCGCAATCTCGCCTTTGTAAAAGGCGTCGCTTCCCTTCGCCTGCAGCGTCCGAAGCGCCCGTGCGAGTTCGGTATTCTTGAAGATTTCGCCGGCACGAGGCGCCACGCCGTTGATGTACCACGTCTTGACGGAATCCGGATCCAAGGACGTACAGCATGCCTCCAAGGGCAGTGCATCCGGCAGCACCCAGTCATGCGCAATGCGTTCTGAAACCGGATAGCCGTTTTGCGCGTAGCGAACCGCGGGCTCCAGCACTTCTTTGAATGTCAGCTTGCCGAAACGCTCGAGCGCTGACTGCCATCCCCATACCGCGCCGGGCACCGTGACCGTCAAGACTCCGTGCGGCGGCATGCCGGAGCCCGGCCCCCAATTCTTGGGATTCCAGGCGTAGCCCAATTTGTTGTAGCGCTCGACGATGGCGCCGGTAGGAGCCATGCCGCTCGCGTTCAGCACATGGATTCTCCGCTCCTTGGCCACGTAAATGACGGCGAAAATATCCCCGCCCATGCCCACCATCATCGGCTCCGTCACATTGAGCATGGCAGCCGTCGCCACCGCGGCATCGATCGCGTTGCCGCCGTGCTGCAGAATCTGCAGATCCGGCCTGCGCGGCCAGCGGCTGACTGGTCACGACCATCCCATGTTGCGCCATCACCTCGGAGCGGCTCTGCGCCGGCCACCCTTCCGACCGCACGCCGCGAACGGCGTCGCAAAAGGCAGGCTGCGGCGTGGATTCGCAGGATTGCATCTCGAGCGCGGCTTGCGTGTGCGCGTGGCGGCCCCCAAGGTAACGACGAGCCAGAGAGCAATTGTGCCGACGGTGAGTTTTTGCATCGCGCTCCTTTCTTCCTAATTTCCTGCGATTCGGATATTGACACTTCCCGCCGCCGAATCACGTCCTGAGACTCTGGTCACCGTACGCCTAATCCCGCCCGTCCACGGGGCGCGCGCGCTAGACTCGCGGCGTGAGCGTACCATTATCGAATTCCTCTGTCCTGCCGCAGCAGCGGTTCGGTCTGCTGGCGCGTCTGCTGGCGGCGGTCGCGCTGCTTGCGATCGAAACGCTGCTGATATCCGGTCTGATCCAGAGCCCGGCGCTGGACGCGCTCACCGGCGCCGCCAAACTCACCCACGACTTCAGCACTGGGTGTTTCGCTTCGCCATCGCCTACGCCGGTTCGTTCGCCATCCTGCTGTACCTGCGAGGCAGCGGCAGCATTGCGGGCGTAACCGTAATTGCGGCCGATGCGCCGGTGCGCATTACTGGTTGCTGGTGCATCTCGCGCTGCTGGCACCTTTTGCCTCCTATCCTCGCTGCTATACCGCGCCGGGACCATACCTTTTCCCGTGCTCAGTGCTGGCCTGGCATGCCTGCGGACTCGCCGCGGCGATGGCGCTGTTTGCCGGAATTGCGCCGCGACCGGTTTGGGTCAATGCGCTGCGGCAGACCGGTGCGCTGCCCATCTATTCATTGCTGCCGGCTGCCGGCGCCTTGTCGATATTCAAATTGAGCCAGTTATTGTGGGTGCCGGCCGCCGCACTTACTTTTCGCCTGGTCAGCATCGCGGCGCAGCCGCTGATTCCGTCGCTGCGCCTTGACGCATCGACGTTGACCCTGACCACCGATCATTTCGCGGTGCAGGTGTCGGAGACTTGCTCGGGGCTCGAGGGTGTGGGCCTGATGCTCGCCTTCTGCACGGCATGGCTGTGGTATTTCCGCCGTGAGTATATTTTTCCGCGTGCGCTGATCATCGTACCGCTGGCCGTACTGCTCATATTTATATTGAACACCGCACGTATCGCTGCGTTGCTGCTCATCGGGGATGCGGGACATGAAAGCATCGCGACTGTGGGTTTTCATTCGCAGGCGGGTTGGATTGCGTTCAACCTGGCCGCACTCGGCGTGGCCTACGCCGCCAAGCACAGTGCTTGGCTGAACCGTGCGGCGCAAGGACCCGCTGCAGGCGCGCATGACGCGGCGGCCTATCTGATGCCGCTGTTGGCGATCCTTGCCGCCGGCATGGTGGCGCACGCGGTTTCCGCGGGCTTCGACTTTTTATATCCCTTGCGAATCCTGGGCGCCGTGGCCGCGCTGTGGGCCTACCGCCGCAGCTACGACACCGTGGATTGGCGATTCACGTGGCGCGGTGTGTCGACGGGCGTGGCAATCTTCGGGGTGTGGGCCGCGGTCGCCCACTTCGTGACGACGCCGGCGGCGATGCCCGAGACTCTGGCGCGGCTGCCGGGTCCGGCGCGCGACGCGTGGCTGGGATGCCGGACGGCTGCGGCCATCATTACGGTGCCGATCGCCGAAGAACTGGCGTACCGGGGATTTCTGATGCGCCGTATCGTCAGCGCAGCATTCGAGTCCGTCGATCTGCAAAGCGTGCGGTGGCCGGCGATCATCATCAGCGCGGTTGTGTTCGGCATCATGCACGGCAGCCTGTGGTTCCCGGGGATCGTCGCGGGAATTGCGTATGGCGCGGTGGCGGTCAAGACGGGGAAAATCGGCGAGTCCGTCGCAGCTCACGCGACGACAAACACGCTCATTGCCATCCAAGTACTGTTCTTGGATCAGTGGCAGCTTTGGTAGGCTATTTCTTCGCGGCAACTCGGCTGCGCAAGACCACTACGCTGCCCAGCAGCAAGGTAAGCGCGCCCATGGCCGAGGAAGCATCGATTTCGGGAGCCGCGAAGGCGTGACCTTTCCCATCGTGGTCGCCGTGCCAAAAGGAATGACCTTTCAGATCGCGGTCGCCGTGCCAAAATGACGGAGGCGCAACATAGAGGACGGTGGCCACGCTCGAAAGCGACAATATGAGAGCTGCTATCAACTTGAACATTTCCCTTTCAATCCTTTGCAATGAACCGCACGCGCAAATAGTACATCACGGTGCGCGCGGCGGCGTGATTCTGGTTCCCGGTTCAATTTACAATATGTTAAATAGTCCGTGCCGATGAAGGGAGCCGCTGAGTCTTGATTTGGTTGCTGCATCTCAAGACGCTGCTGAAGGAGCTCATTCTTCCCCCTGCCGGACCGCTGTTTCTGGCATTACTCGGCTTGCTGCTGCTCAAACGTCGGCCGGCACTGGCTCGTATCTGCGTGATGGCAGGTATTGGCTCGCTGTGGTTGTTATCGACCCCCATAGTGTCCGACGGGATAACGCGCCTGGCGGAACGCTATCCGCCGCTGAACCTGCAACAGGCCGCGGATGCACAGGCGATCGTGATTTTGGGCGGCGGCGGCCAACGCGGCGTTGCTCCTGAATACGCAGGTCCGGCCGCGGAACCTCTACTGCTGGAACGATTGAGTTACGGCGCGTACCTGGCGCACAAGACCGGTCTGCCCGTTCTCGTGACCGGGTTCTTGATCGAAGCCCACGCCATGCACGACACCCTGCAGCGGAATTTCGGCATCGAGACGCGTTGGACCGACGACCGCGCCTACGACACCTTTCAAAATGCGCACAATTCCGCGCTGCTGCTCAAAGCCTCCGGCGTGCGCCGCATCGTACTGGTTACCCGCGCCACCCACATGCGGCGCTCAGTGCAGGAATTCAGGGACGCAGGCCTCGAGATCGTCCCGGCGCCGGTCGGGATCCTGGCGGATCGGGAAATCGGCATACATCGCTACCTGCCGAACCCCGATGCGCTGCTACGCTCCCACGCAGCGATCTATGAAATGCTGGGCGAGCCGGTGCGTATGTTTCTGGCGGCCACGCACTTGCGGCGGCAAGTCAATTGAGAACGCGTGGAGCGTCCATGATGCGCTTGCGCACCGATCGATCCGCCGTTCCTAGCGATACCGCCCCATCAGCTTGTCCAGCGCCGCGCTGCCGGGTGAGAGTTTTTCGAATGGGATGCTGTTCAGAGGCATCTTCGACGTGCGGTTCAAGTTGTGGAACTCGGTGTTATCCGCCTCATCGATGTGAATGAGCCCCGTCACGTACTCATTCTGCTTCAGCTTGTTTTCGATGTAGTTGTACGCCGAGCTGCGATCAGTCGGGTCATAGGTCGGATCGAGCTTGCGCAGCACCACCCTGCTGCCGTCATGCAAACTGACCGGTATGGACTCGCCTGCCGGATAGTCCACGGCGATTTCCTCGGCGCGCGGCACGAAATCCGCCTCAACCGCCGCATGATAATGCTCACGGGTGAATCCGTAGCTTTTGGTCGACCCCTCGTGATCGTTGAAAGTGACGCAGGGCGAGAGCACATCGATCAACGCGAAGCCATTGTGGCGCATGCCGGCTTGAATCAGCGGCACGAGTTGCGCCTTGTCGCCGGAAAAGCTGCGCGCAACGAACGTCGCACCGAGCGTTAGTGCGAGCAACACCGGATCGATCGGCGGCGATGAATTGGTTTCGCCGCGCTTTGCCTTGGTGCCGATATCCGCCGAGGCCGAAAACTGACCCTTGGTCAACCCGTAGACGCCGTTGTTTTCGATCAGATACAACATGTTCACATTGCGCCGGATGGCGTGTACCAATTGGCCGATGCCGATGGAGAGCGAATCGCCGTCGCCCGAGACCCCCACATAAGTGAGTCCACGATTGGCCGCATTCGCGCCGCTGGCGATCGACGGCATCCGCCCGTGCACGGAATTGAATCCGTGCGAGCCGCTGACGAAATACGCCGTGGTCTTCGAGGAACAGCCGATGCCCGACAGCTTGACCAATTGATCCGGCTGCAACGCCAACCCCCAGCACGCCTCGACGATGGCCGCGGTCACTGAATCGTGGCCGCATCCGGCGCACAGAGTCGACATGCTTCCTTCGTATTGACGCCGGGTGAGGCCCAACGAATTTGTGGGCAGCGAGGGGTGGGAGACCTTGGGTTTGTTGATGTATGACATGGGAACTCTTATTTCAACGCGGAACCGCTGCCAGGCGCGGCGCTTCGGCAAGCTTGGCACGGATTTCATCGACGATCGGCTGGGCTGAAATCGGCAATCCGCTGTAGCTCAAGATGGAAAACAGTTTGGATTTCTCCACGGCGGTTTCAAGTGTCAGCAAGGACTTCAGTTGCCCGTCGCGGTTTTGTTCCACCACGAAAATCGTGGAATGCGCCTTCAAAAACGCTTCCACATCGCCATTGAAGGGAAATGACTTCACGCGCATATAGTCCACATCGATCTTCTGCTGCTTGAGAACATCGAGCGCTTCGCGGATGGCGCCGTCGCAGCTGCCGATGCTCACGATGCCGACCGCGTGGGTCCCCTTGCCGATCAACACCGGTTTCGGAACGAACTTCGCCGCGGTGGTGAATTTGCGCTTCAAGCGGTCGAGCACCGTTTGATACTCCGTGGAGTCCTCGGTGTACCCGCCATACTGGTTGTGGCCCGAGCCGCGCGTAAAGTATGCCCCCTTGGAACTCGTGCCCGGCAGCGTGCGGTACGGAATCGCATCATCGTCGCGATCCAGGTAGCGATAGAACTTCTCGAGGCCGTCCAGATCCTGCTTCGACAGCACCTTGCCTCGATCCGGCTTGTAGGCATCATCCCACTTCAGGTCCGGACACATCCAATCGTTCATCCCGATGTCCAGATCGGAGAGCACGAAGACCGGCGTCTGCAGCCGTTCGGCGAGATCGAAGGCCTGTGCGGCCATGTAGAAACATTCTTCCGGGTTGGCGGGGAACAGCAGCACGTGACGCGTGTCGCCATGCGATGCGTACGCACAGATCATGATGTCGCCCTGCTGCGTTCGTGTCGGCATGCCGGTGGAAGGGCCCACGCGCTGCACGTCGAAAATCACGCAGGGCACTTCGGCGTAATACGCCAGACCGATGAATTCGTTCATCAATGAAATACCCGGTCCGCTGGTGGGCGTAAACGCGCGGGCGCCGTTCCAAGACGCGCCGAGCACCATGCCGACGGCAGCCAGTTCATCTTCCGCCTGCAGGACGGCGAAATTGCGTTCACCGGTTTCAGGATCGACCCGATAGCGCTCGCAAAAGCCCTTGAAGGCGTCCATCAACGATGTCGAAGGTGTGATGGGATACCACGCTCCCACGGTCGCGCCCGCATAGACGCAGCCCAAGCCCGCGGCAGTATTGCCGTCGATCATGATATGGCCGCGGGTTTTTTCCATGTGCTCGACGCGCAGCGGCAGCGGCGAGGCCAATTGTTCCTTGACGTAGTCGTACCCCAGCCGCAGGGCCTTGGTGTTCGAATCGAGCAATTTCGGTTTCTTGCCGTAGCTCTCGCTCAACAGGCCGCTGATCACATCGAGGTCCACATCGAGCAGTGCGGCCAGGACGCCGGCATACGCGATGTTCTTCAAAAGAATCCGGTTGCGCACGCCGTCGAAATTCTCATTGACCAGTCTGGCGAGCGGCACCGGGATCACGGTGATGTCGCCGCGTTGCAGGAGCGCGCTGCGCGGCCAGGTCGAGTCGTAGATCAGATAGCCGCCGGAACGCAGTTCGCGAATATCCTTCGAATAGGTTTCGGCGTTCATTGCAACCATGATATCGACGTGGCTGGCGCGCGCAGCGTAGCCGTCGCGGGTCACGCGAATCTCATACCACGTCGGCAGGCCCTGGATATTCGACGGGAAATAATTCTTGCCGGTAACCGGCACACCCATGCGAAAGATCGCTTTCATGATCAGCGAATTGGCGCTGGCAGATCCCGTGCCGTTCACGTTCGCGAACTTCACCACGAAATCGTTCACACGGTTGGCCTCGGCAATCAAGCTGGGCATGCACGAACCTCCTCGTCGATGGCGAGCGGAATGCGGATCGTCGATTTCTGCATGTCCCATGCCGCCGTCGGGCAGCGCTCCGCGCACAGTCCGCAGTGCACGCACACGTCCTCATCTTTCACCATGACGCGCGCGGTCTGCGGCAGCGCCGCCGACACGTACAGCGCCTGGGTCGGATTCGTGGCCGGTGCCGTCAAGCGGGCACGCAGCTCAGCCTCCGGGCGGTTCTGCGTAATGGTGAGGCAATCCACCGGACAGATGTCGATGCAGGCGTCGCATTCGATGCACAGTTTCGCGGCGAATACCGTCTGCATATCGCAGTTCAGGCAGCGCTGCACCTCCAGGGCCGCCTCTTCGGCGCTGAATCCCAGCTCGACTTCGATGTTGATTTTCTTGAAGCGCTCGATGAGCCCCACATGCGGCACCAAACGCCGCTCCACACCGTTGTATTCGTTCTTGTAGGCCCACTCGTGCATGCCCATTTTGCGGCTGGACAGGGTCACGCCGCGGCTCAAGCGTTGCTCGATCGGTTCGTCATGGCAGAACTTATGAATCGATATCGCGGCCTGATGCCCATGCTCCACCGACCAAATGATATTTTTCGGGCCGAAGGCGGCATCGCCGCCGAAGAACACTTCCGGCCGGGTCGATTGAAACGTGATCCCGTTGACTTTAGGCACATGCCATTTGTCGAGTTCGATGCCGATCCCTTGCTCGATCCACGGAAAGGCGTTCTCCTGGCCGATGGCCAGAATGACGTCATCGCAGGGGAAGAACACATCGCCCAACGAACGGGTCGCTTTGATGTCGCCGTTCTCGATGTCGTATTCCAATTTCTCGAACATCATGCCGGTCAGCCGGCCGCCCTCGATGACGAAGGACTTGGGAGCGTGGTTGATGACGATTTCGACTTTTTCCGCCTCGGCGTCTTCGAGTTCCCATTCGGAAGCCTTGAAGAATTGACGCGGCTTGCGCGCCATGACCTTCACGTTTTTCGCGCCGAGCCGCAGGGAACTGCGGCAGCAATCCATGGCGGTATTACCGACACCGATGATCAAAACCCGTTCGCCGACCTTGTCGATGTGGCCGAACGCAATGGATTCGAGCCAGGTAATCCCGATATGAATGCGGTCGGTATCGTGGCGGCCGGGCAGCTCGAGCTCCTTGCCCTTGGGCGCGCCCGAACCGACGAACACGGCATCGAATTCTTCCGCATCGAGCAGCCGTTTCATGCTCTTGACGGGGGAATTGAGGCGCAGGTCTGCGCCCATGCCGATGATGTAGCCGATTTCCTCGTCGAGCACATTGGCCGGCAGCCTGAAAGCCGGAATGTTGGTGCGCATCAATCCGCCGGGCACTCCGTATTGCTCGAAAATCGTGACCTCATATCCCAAGGGCAGCAAGTCGTTGGCCACGGTGAGCGATGCGGGACCCGCGCCGATGCAGGCAATGCGCTTGCCGTTTTTTTCGCGCGGCGCCTTGGGCAAGAGCGCGGTGATGTCGTCCCGATTGTCCGCAGCGACACGTTTCAGTCTGCAGATGGCCACGGGTTTTTCTTCGATGCGGCCCCGGCGGCACGCGGGCTCGCAGGGACGGTCGCAAACCCGGCCTAAAATACCCGGGAAGACGTTGGATTCGCGATTCACCATGTATGCTTCGGTGAACTCGCCTTGCGCGATCAGGCGAATGTACTCAGGAACGTCGGTGTGCGCCGGACAGGCCCACTGGCAATCGACAACCCGATGGAAGTAATCAGGTTTTGAAGTATCGGTCGGCTCCATGTTTCCTCGTGATTCTATCGCGAAAAGCCACGGGTGAAGTATAGCGGTCAGGACTCGGGTTAAGGCGTGACTTGGGTTAAGGTGCAGACAGCGGAAGCTCGATCAGCGCCCTGGCACGATCGGCCAGGGCGCCCCTGCAGCGCCTTGCGGGACCGCGTGGGTGACGGATAGACTAGGGTGCCGGGCAATTTCTGAATAAGCTATTGAAAATAATGAGTATTTCTAGCGGCAGCGATGCATGATCCTCATCCAAGGCCACCGAGCCACGTGCCCGCATTGCTGGGAATCCATTACCCTGACCCTTGACCTATCGGTTCCCGAGCAGTCTTACATCGAGGACTGCCCGGTCTGCTGCAAGCCCTTGATGGTGTCGTACGCCGCGGCCAACGGCGAAGTCGTCGAATTCAGCATTGAAGCCTCCGATTGAAACCATCGCTGGGATTCGCCACCCCGGGGCGCATTCAGGATGTTGCGCACGAGCTAGCCCAACGCCTCGAGCACGGGGCCGTGCATATGCCCGTTACTCGCCAAGATGCTGGTTGATTTGAGCGTAATCGGTGCGCCGCCCAATTCCGTGCAGCGGCCTCCGGCCTCGTTGACGATGGCAACGCACGCGGCGATGTCGAGAATATTGATGTCGGTTTCAATCACTGCGTCGATTTTCCCGGCCGCCAACAGATGGTAGTGCAGAAAGTCGCCGTAGCCGCGGATGCGGCTCGCTTGCGCGATCATCGCGCCATAGCGGGCCCATTGCGGTCCGGTGGCAAGACTTTTCATGTTGCCGGACGATAGCGCAGCGGCCTCGATGGTCGAGATCGTGCTGACCGACACGGGTTTACCGTTGAGGTGGGCGCCGTGCCCGCGCTCGGCGTATGCAACCTCGCCATAGATCGGCGCGCTCGACACGCCCAACACCAGCTCGCCATCGCGCATCAATGCTATTTGCGTCGAAAACATGGCGTATTCGCGTATAAAAGCCTTGGTGCCGTCGATGGGATCGACCAGCCACAGATATTCGGCATCCTCACGCTGCGATCCGGTCTCCTCGCCATAAAAGCCGTGGGAGGGAAAGCGCGTCTCGATGATCTCTCGGATCGCGATTTCGCAGCGCACATCGGCTTCGGTGACCGGCGATTTGTCAGCTTTGATGCGCACTTCGATATTGTGCTGGTACAAGGAGCGGGCGATGGCCGCGGCTTTTTCCGCCGCAGCCAGCGCCGCCTGAAGTTCCGGTGAGTGGTTCATGGAACGCCACCATAGCAAACCTTATGCTACGGTCGCATCTTGGGGGGGTCGAACGAAATCATGGGTAATCGGCTCAGCAAAATTTATACGCGCACGGGCGATGATGGCAGCACCGGCCTCGGGGACGGAACTCGTGTCGCCAAGGAGAGCCTGCGCGTCGAGGCCTACGGCACCGTTGATGAAGCCAATAGCGCGCTCGGCGTGGCCTTGAGCAGCCTTTCGCTGCCGCCTGAAATCAGGCGCTGCTTGACTGAGGTACAGCACGATTTGTTCGACCTCGGCGGCGAACTGTGCATTCCCGGCCATGTCATGATCGGCGCGGCGCATGTTGAGCGGCTGGAAAAGGACTTGGACGGATTCAACGCGGAATTGCCCGCCCTCAAGGAGTTCATCCTGCCCGGCGGCGGCCAAGCCGCAGCCGCTTGTCATCTCGCGCGCGCCATCGCCCGGCGCGCGGAGCGGCGTTGTTGGTCGCTGGCACGTGTCGAGAGTGTCTCGCCCGAAGCGCTCAAGTATTTGAATCGGTTATCGGACCTATTGTTCGTCGTTGCGCGGGTGCTGGCACGCGGCGACCAGGGCGAAGTCGTTTGGCGCCGGACCGACGCGCCGCGAACTTGACGGCCGTCTACCGGCATGCGGCTCGAGCCGGGCGTCGGCTAACCGCGCGCAGAGGCTGCGCGGGCGGCGGCGATACAGCGGTGGGCTCGCTGCCAATCGAATGCCGGACCCGGATCTGTTTTACGCCCTGGTGAGATGTCGCTGTGCCCGACCACTCGATCGGGGGACAGTGAAGGATAGGCATCGCAGAGCGCAGCCACGACCTCGGCGAGGGTGTCGTATTGGGCCGCTTCGTACGCAATGGTGTCCGCGCCTTCCAGTTCCACGCCGATCGAGAAGTCATTGCACGCCGCGCGGCCCTCATAGCGGGACTCGCCGGCATGCCACGCTCGATCGGTGAATTTGACGAACTGCGTGAGGCTGCCGTCTCGCTCCACCAGCAGGTGCGAAGACACCCGCAATTCACCGATTTCGGCAAAAAAGGGATGCACATCGAGCGGCAACGAATTCGTGAATAACCGCTCTATCCAGGGACCGCCAAACTCACCGGGGGGCAGGCTGATGCCGTGCACGACGATCAATTCCGCCTCCGCTCCGGGAGGGCGGGCATCGAAATTCGGCGAGGCCGCATGCGTCGCGCCGCGCATCAGTCCGGTTTTTAGATCGACCTGCAAAATTGAACGTCCTTCATCGCCGCCGATTGGCCGCCAGGAGCCTGTCGGACTTAGGGGCATCGCCGCAGCAGATAGACCTAAATCCGACAGGCTCCTAGCATATGCGACAATCGCACGCCCATGAAAGCCAAACTCGAGCGTGAGCGAACTTAAATGCGGTTGACGCGCGTGTTCATCGATGACCCCTTGACTCGAGGGAGCGTGGTGGATCTGCCGCGCGATACGGGGGCGCATTTGGCCAAGGTGCTGCGGGTGCGCAGCGGAGATGAGTTCATCCTCTTCAATGGTGATGGCCGGGAATTCACGGCGGTCATCGAGGCCGTGCGGGGTTCGCGCGTCTCGGCATCGATCGGCGCGGAGCGCGCCATCGACCGGGAATCGCCTTTCACGCTCACGCTCGTGCAATGCGTGCCGCGGGGCGATCGCATGGATTTCATCGTGCAAAAGGCCACCGAACTCGGCGTGGGACGCATCGCGCCCGTGCTCAGCCAGCGCAGCGTCGTGCGGCTCCATGAGGCACAGGCGGCATCGAAGCAGGCGCACTGGCGCGCGGTGGCCGTGAGCGCCTGCGAGCAGTGCGGCCGCAATCGGCTGCCCGCCGTGGAAGCGCCGCAATCTCTGCTGGACTATCTCGGCACGACCGCAGCCGCCGAAACGCCTGGCCTGCTGCGGCTGGTCTTGGAGCCTGAGGAGGCCGGCCCGGACGCGCAACGGACGCTGTTTGCCGACAATCATGGCGCCGGGCCGGTCACCGGCGCGGTCATCGCCATTGGACCCGAGGGCGGCTTCGCGCCGGAGGAACTCGAAGCGTTTGCACTGGCCCGATTCTTGCGCGTGAGGCTTGGCCCCCGGGTGTTGCGCACTGAAACTGCGGCAATCGCCGCGATCGCCGTGCTGCAGGCGCGATTCGGCGATATGTCCGCGGTTTCCGACGATTCGTCGCGAGTCGCAGACGCTTGATGCATCCGCCGGCCGGGCCTATAAACGACGAAGGATTCCTTTCGGCGGGATGGGCATGAAGCCAAGAATTTCACGAGTGCCGGCCGGACTGCTATCGGTGCTTTTGACCGCCTGCGGCGGCGGCAGTGGAGGCACCGGCGCGAAGCTCAGCCTCGTTACCGGCACGGTCACCACGCGCGGCACCGATGTGACCACTTACAAAAATGATCTGAGCCGCAGCGGACAGAATCTGTCCGAATCGGCGCTTACGCCGACGACCGTGACATCGGCGAACTTCGGGCTGCTGCGCATGCTGCCGGTCGACGGCAGAGTCGACGCGCAACCGCTGTACTTATCCGATCTGAGCGCGGCCGGCGGTTCGTTCAACGCCGTTTTCGTGGCCACGGAACATGACTCGGTGTATGCCTTTGATTCGGACTCAGGCGCGGTTTTGTGGCACGTGTCGCTGCTCGCTGCGGGAGAGTCTCCCAGCAATGATCACGGCTGCAATCAAGTGAGCCCTGAAATCGGCGTGACATCCACGCCGGTGATCGACCGCGCCGCCGGCGTGCACGGCACGATTTATGTGGTGGCCATGTCGGTGGATGCCCAATCGAATTACCACCAGCGCCTGCATGCACTCGATGTCGCCACCGGCGCGGAACTGCTCAATGGCCCGACGGAAATCACGGCGACGTACTCCGCTGCGGGCGCCGCCACATCGACATTCGCCCCCAATTACTACGAAGAGCGCGCAGCGCTGCTGTTGTCAGGCGGTACCGTCTATACCAGCTGGACGTCTCACTGTGACGCTCCGCCGTATGGCGGTTGGATCATTGCCTTCGCGCAAAGCACGCTTGCGCGCAACGGCGCTCTCAACGTCGCCGCAAACAGCTCCAGTGGACCATCGATCTGGATGTCCGGAGGCGGCCCTGCGGCGGATTCGAGCGGCAATATTCATTTGCTGACTGCCAATGGCGCATTCGAACCGGCAATGGACGCGAACGGCTTTCCGAACGGGCAGGACTTCGGCAATTCCTTCCTCAAGATTTCAAATGTGGGCGCCGGCCTCAAAGTGCTGGATTACTTCACGATGTCGAATGAAGTGGCCGAGTCGAGCGCAGACCAGGACTTGGGATCGGGTGGCGAAATGCTGTTGCCGGACCTGATGGATTCCACCAATACCGTCCGGCATCTTGCGGTTGGCGCCGGCAAGGACGGGAATATTTACCTGGTCGATCGGGACTCCTTCGGCAAGTTCAATGCCGCCGCCAACCGGAATTATCAAACGCTCAGCGGTGTGCTGCCCGGCGGCATCTGGTCCACGCCGGCCTACTTCAACGGCACCGTGTTCTACGCTGACGCCTCCGGCACTCTGAAGGCATTTGCGATTTCCACCGCTAAGCTTGGCGCCACGCCGCAGTCGCAGTCGGCGACACAATTCGTCTATCCGGGGACCGCGCCCAGTGTGTCCGCCAACGGCGCATCCGGCGGCATCGTGTGGGCGCACGAGAACACCAATCCCGCGGTGCTCCATGCGTACGATGCCGCGAATCTTGCGCATGAGATCTACAACAGCAATCAAGCGGCAGGCAATCGAGACCAATTCGGCGCGGGCAACAAGTACATCACGCCAACGGTTGCCGACGGCAAGGTTTTCGTCGGCACCACCAACGCGGTGGCGGTCTTCGGACTACTGCACTGAAATGGCCAGGAGTCCGACAGGCTCCCCAGGTCCGGGGAAATCACTGCAATACCGAGGTTTCCTCGGCGATCATCTCCTCCAGGCGCTGCAAATCCGGGATCAACGGCGTCTCGTTGACCATGCGCACCTGGCAGATGACGGGCGATCGCTCCGGGAAGCTGCGGGACGCATCCGCACGCACCACGTCGGCGTTGACGCGCACCAATTGCGGAAATCCCTGCGTCAGCATGCCGAAATAACCGGCTTTCACCTGGCCGCCGGCGGCGTGAAAAATCACGATTCGAGTCCGGGTCGAGATGCCGGGCAGCGGCTGTCCCATCGCTCCTTCGAACGAAACCACCGGCACATTGCGGCCGTTCCAGCTCACGACGCCGGCGTACCAGGGCGGCGCATTGGTCATTTCCGCCGGCGCTTGATAGCCGATGACCTCGGCGACGCAGGCGCGCGGCACGATCAATCGCTCCCCGGCCAGGGGCACGAGCAAACTGTACAGTTCATCGCGCAGTTCAGACATGGGACTTACCGGGCGACGGCGCTGCGGCGATTGACGAGCGGTTCGATGGCGTCGAGCAGCTGGCTTTCCTGGTACGGCTTGCCCAGGTAGTCATCGACGCCGAGCTCGATGGCTCGTGCGCGGTGTTTCTCGCTCACCCGCGACGTGATCATCACGATCGGAATATCCTTCAGGCGCGGATCATTGCGCACGTGCGCCGCGACTTCGTAGCCGTCCATGCGCGGCATTTCGATGTCCAGCAATATGATGTCCGGCAGATTCTCCTGCAGCAGCGATACGGCATCGACGCCGTCTTTGGCAGTCAGCACGCGCATGCCGTTGCGTTCCAGCAGGCGCTGCGTCACCCGCCGCACGGTGATCGAGTCGTCCACGACCAGCGCAAACGTGCGCCGGTCGCGTTGATCGAGGACTACGGTTTCCGTGGGGCGCGCACGCCATTCCGAGCGCACCAGCGAGCCCATGTCCAGAATCAGCACGATACGTCCGTCGCCCAAAATGGTGGCGCCCGCAATGCCGCGGATCGCCGATATCTGCGGCCCCAGGGATTTCACAACGATCTCCCGGCTGCCGACCAATTCGTCGGTAACCAGCGCCGTGGAATGTTCGCCCGCCCGGATCAGCACCACCGACATCGACACGTCCAGATCCGGCAGACGCGTGGCGCCCAGGCCTACGAACGAGCCGAGATGTTGAAAACGGTATTTCTGGCCGCCGTATTCGAACAGCGGCGCGTCCTTTCCCAGATGCCTGGCCACGATATTTCTCGGCAGCCGGACCACGCCCTCCACGGTCGCCAGCGGCAACGCATAAGTCTCTTCCACGACGCGCACGATCAGCGCCTGACTGATTGCCAGGGTGAAAGGCAGGCGGATCGTGAATCGCGATCCCTTGCCATAGGTGGAATCGATGAACAGCCCGCCACCCAACTTCTTGACTTCGGTGGCCACCACATCCATCCCGACCCCGCGGCCCGCCGCCTGCGTGACGTGGCCGGCCGTGCTGAAGCCCGGCTCCAATATGAGTTGCACGGCTTCTTCGTCGGTGAGTTTCGCATGGGCATCGATCAGTCCGAGCGCAACGGCTTTTTCGCGGATCAGCTTGACGTTGATGCCGGCGCCGTCGTCCGCCACCACGATGACGATTTCCGCGCCGTCGCGTTCCAAACTGATCGAAATTCGGCCGACGTCCGGCTTGCCGAGCAAGGCCCGGCGATCGGGCGTTTCGATGCCGTGCACGACCGAGTTGCGCAGCATGTGCTCCAGCGGCGCCACCATTCGCTCCAACATCTGGCGATCGAGCTCCGCGGCCGCGCCCTGCACGGCGAGTTCCGCGCGCTTGCCGGTATCGTTCGCAGCTTGACGCACCAATCGCGTCAAACGCTGCACGTGGCGCTGGAAGGGAACCATGCGCGTGCGCATCAGGCTGTTCTGCAGTTCGGTGATTACCCGCGCCTGTTGCGTCAACAGACTCTGCGCCTCGCGCGTCAAGGTCTCGAGCAGGCCTTGAATGCTGGCAACATCGCCCGACGTTTCGGCAAGCGCCCGCGAGAACTGCTGCAAGGCGGAGTATCGGTCCAGCTCGAGGGGATCGAAGTCGTCACGCCGCGGCTCGATGTCCTGATGTCGATGCAGCACCTGCGCCTCGGTCTCGATTTCCAGCCCGCGCAGTTGTTCTTTCAAGCGCGTCACCGTGCGCGCCAACTCCGCCAGGTTGAAATCGATCGAGTTGACCTGTTGATCGAGGCGGGCGCGAAAAATGCTGACCTCGCCGGCATTGTTCAACATGGTATCGAGCAGATCGGCGTCCACGCGCGCCATTTCCACCCGCTCCACGGGCGCTGCCTCGCGGCCCGGCAATATCGGCGCGCTGCTGATCTCCAAACTCGACACATCTGCGTTCGCGGCTGCCGGCTGAGGCGACCGTTCCGCTGCTGCCGCGCCCACGGAGGGCGCCGGAGCTGCGCGTGCGACGGTCGCGGGTGTCCGCGCCGGGACCGCCACGGGCGCCGGCGCACCGGCCACCGGCTTGGGTGCACTTGCGGCCGGTATCGGCGCCGGTGGCGCACCGGCCGGTGCGCTCGCCGCTCGAGGCGTTGCCGGCTCATCCGCCAGGCCACGGATCCGTGCTATCAGGTCCCGCGCATTGCCCGGCAGCGTGCCGGCGCTCACCAAATCGCGCATGCGTGAGAGTTCATCGAGGCTGGCTTGCATCACTGCGTGCGCGTGCTCGTTACCCGCCACCGCGCCGCCGTCGATCTGCAGCACCAGGGTCTCGAGCTCATGACTCAGATCGCCCATGGCGCTGATGCCTGCCATGCGTGCGCCGCCTTTGAGGGTGTGCAGCTGGCGCTGCAACTCGGCGACCGGCTGCTTGTCGTTGCGGTCTTGGTTCCAAACACTCAGCGAGGCTTGCGCCGCCTCGAGCAGCTCGGTCGCCTCCTCGCTGTAGATGTTGGCGATCTCATGATCGAATTCCTCGGCGGGCGGCGGCTCTTCCACGGCCTGCGGCTCTTCCGGCGGCCCAACCGCGGCAAGCGCGGGCACGATCGCCGAGGCGCTGGTGTCGCCGGCCTGACGTGCCAACATGGCATCGACCTCGGACTCCAGATTACGCAGCTTCGCGATCAGCGCCGGTTGGTCGGAGAAGAATCCGGTGGTCTCATTGATGTGCGACAGCACGTTTTCGATGGCGCGCACCGATTGTTCGAGCGTCGCGAGACCGGCGTCGGACAATCCCAGGCCGCTGTCAAAGACCTTGCGCATGACGTGATTCAGCGGCTCGGTGATCCGAATGCCGTGGCGCGCCTCCGCCATCTTCGAACTGCCGCTCAAAGTATGAACGGCCCGATACACCGACTCTGGCAACTCATGCGGCGCAGGCTGGGTCGAGCGTTTGCGCAAGTATTCGCGGATTTCCGCCAGGTGGCTCGACGATTCCTTGCTGTAAATTTCGTGCAGCGCCGGATCCATCGCCGGCTTTTCAATCGAGGCCGTCGCGGTCGCGGCCGTTCCGCCTCCCCAGCTCGTCGTCGTGCTGCTGGCATCGGAGCCTGCGCGGTCCTCGAGCGCAACACGGGCTTTTGCCTGCTCCGGATCGCGGCCGTCGGCGAACGCGAACGAGCGGCTCATCAGCAACTCGATGGGCGTGGAGCTTTGGCGGCCGGTCTCCAGCTGTTCGACCAATTGGGGCAGCGCCGCCACCGAATTGCGCAACAATCCCATCATTCCGGGCGTGCGCGACAACGTTTTGTCGATGATTCGATTCAGCAAATTCTCGATCGACCATGCGAATTCCGCGATCGTGCGCGCACCGACCATGCGTCCGCTGCCCTTCAATGTATGGAAGCTGCGGCGCATCGAGGATAAGGACTCCAGATCCATGGGATTTTGGTCCCACAGCGGAAAGGTCTTTTGAACCGAAGCGATCTCTTCCTTGGCTTCCTCGATGAATAGTTCGACGAATTGCGGGTCGATCGCCTCCGGCTCAGCCAATGTGATCAGGGGGTTCGTCGCCGCATGAGCGCGCTTGGTGCGCTCCATGGCGATCGTCTCCGCCGGATCCAGTTTCATGGTATTGGCCGCATCGCTGCTGCTGAGATTCAGATCCGGCACCCGTGCCAGCGCATCATCATCGGCCAGTGTCTTCAGACACATCTCCGCATTGTCCAGCATGTACCAGGGATCGGTACGCCCGTTCTGCAGCGTCTCCATGTAGTACTCGATGCTGACGATGGCATCGGCCACGCGTTCCAGGCGGATCGGATCCGGCGGCGGCGCACCGGGCTCGATGAGCTTGCGTACCTGCGCGCCGACGGCATCCATCAATTCCACCGCGCGGCCCTTGCCGAGCATGAGCAAGCCTGCGGTAATGCCACGCAATAACTGCGGCACGTTGTCCAAGCCTTGCGGTGAAAATTCGTTCGGTTTTTGCACCGCGGTGGAGACCGCTTCCTTGATGCGCGCCAGATTCACGATGCATTCACGCAGCACCGCCTCGCTGACCTGCCTGAATTCGTGGTCCTGATCGGGCGCAAGATCCGCAGCGGCTTCGGGGGACGGCGCGGGCAGGATCAGCCGCACCAGCTGATCGTCGAGGCTGTCTTCGACCGACAGTAAAACGCCGGCAACCCGCACCAAGGATTCTTCGGGCGGCGGCTTGCCGTCCGCGACGATTTGCGAAAGCGCGGAAATTTCGTCTTGCACGCGCTTGCGCAACTCTCCGAGGCCCAGCACGCCGAGGGTGTCGCTGATTTTTTTCAATAGATCGAGCTGCGGCAGCAGTTCGGCGCTTTGCCCACCGCCGCGGCGCACGAAGATATCGAGCACATCCTTGACCTTCGACAGGTCTTCCTTGATCGCGGCCGCCACCGTGCGCATCAATTTGACGCTGGGCGCCGACAGGCTTTGCCGCTCGTGCTCTATGCTGTCATCGACCGGCAGCAGCTCGGCGAGCTTGAAGGAAGCACGCACGGCACTGATGCGGCCGCCGCCGGTCGTCGCCCGGGCGACGTAGTACAGCAAATTGTTCAACAGATCGATCGGCGGATCTTCGCAATAACGCGCCTCGCCGAGTTCGTACAGCGCCTTGATTTGCCGGTCGGCCTGACCGAGCAACCGCTTCAAGGTGGCGCTGCCTTCCAGCCCGTTGGCCCGGACCGCCTCGAGAATGGCACCGGTGACCCACCACAATTGGAACACCGGCTGCTTCGTGGCGACTTGTTCCAGTTTTTCGGTCACTTTCGCCAGAATTTCCAGATTCTGCACCGTGCGTTCGCCACGGATGTATCCCAGCAGGCCGATTTGAAAGCGCGGCCGCAGGCGCCGCGCCCACTGCGCCACTGAAATCGATTGTTCACCCTGGGTCAGTTGCGGCTTGGCGTCTTGATCGGATTTGAGGTTGAGCAGCAACAACGTGCCTTCGGACAGCAGCGGGCTGCCGCGCACGGATCGCAGATCGTTGAGCAACGGCAGCAGTACCAGCGCCAGATCCCGGCCGCCCGACAGGACGCGCTCGAGGTAGGTGGGCAGCTGCACCATGGCGCGCATCAGGGCATCCAGGCCGTCTATTTGCCGCTTCTGGTCGCTGGCGGAACTCAGCAGGTAGCGGGTGACGTGTTCCATCTCCTCGGCAAGCAACGCTGCGCCGTAGACCTCCACCAAGCGCAGGACCCCATGGGCCGAATGCAATTGGTCGGCGCATTTCTCCAGCAGCGCTCGCTGGTCAGAATGTTCGGCGTACGCCTCCAGCGAGCCGCGCGCATCGTTCAAGGTCGCCGTGAGTTCCTTGGCGACGATGTGCAGGGTTTGGGAACTGATATCGGTCATAGCGGAAACGTCGGGAGCCTAAGCTCCGATGCCGCTCGCCTTGCGCAGCTTTGCGGGAGTGGCCGGCGCGGCAGGCGCGGCCAATGCGGGCAGCTTCGCCGAGGTTGCGCCGGTGCCCGCACCCGCACTCGCACCCGCACTCGCACCGGTGCCCGCGTCGCTGCCATGGTCGGGAAGCCGGAATCCGGCGACCGACTTTCTCAATTGTGCCGAAAGTGCGGCCAGTTTCGCGATCGACGTGGATGTTGCGGTCGAGCCTTCCGCCGTCTGCGATGAAATTTCGCGCACCACTTGCATGTTCTTCGAAATATTGCCGGACGCGGCGGCTTGCTGGCGCGCACTCGCGGAAATGTTCTGCACCAGACTTGCGATCTGATTGGAGACCTGCTCGATCTCCTCGAGCGCCGCGCCGGCGTTTTCCGCCAGCAGCGCGCCGCCCACGACGTCCGTGGTGCTGCGCTCCATGGATACGACGGCCTCGTTGGTATCCGTTTGGATGGTGCGCACCAGAACTTCGATTTGCTTGGTCGCGTTGGCCGCGCGCTCGGCCAATCTCTGCACCTCATCGGCAACGACGGCAAAGCCGCGACCCGCCTCACCGGCCATGGAGGCCTGGATCGAGGCGTTGAGCGCCAAAATATTGGTCTGTTCTGCGATGTCGTTGATCAATTCAACGATGTTGCCGATTTCCTGAGAACTCTCGCCGAGGCGCTTGATGCGCTTGCTCGTCTCCTGAATGGTCTCGCGAATCGCATTCATGCCGTCGATGGTGCGCCTTACCGCATCGCCGCCCTTGTGCGCCACGTCGACGGAATGCCGCGCCACGTCGGAGCAGCGCTCGGAATTCCCGGACACCTCTTCGATGGATGCCGCCATGTCGGCCATCGATTCACTGGCCGAGGAGATCTGCCGCGACTGGGCGCTGCTGGCCTTCGCCATATGCGCTGCAGCCGCTTGAGTTTGCTTGGTGGCGCCATCCAATTGAATGGCGCTGTCATTGATGGTGGCGACCAGTTCGCGCAGCGCTTCGATGGCATAGTTGATCGAATCCGCGATCGCACCGGTAATATCTTCGGTGACGGTTGCCTGTACCGTCAGATCGCCGTCGGCAAGGCTCGACAGCTCATCCAACAGGCGCATGATGGCTTCTTGGTTGCGCTCATTCTCGCGCACGCGCAGCTCGTTGGTGCGGCGCTGATTCGCGGTCTTTGAATAGGCCCAGGCCAACGCCGCCAACAGCAACACCGCCAGCGTCTGCAACGAGAGAATCCAACCCTTGTAGCTGCCGCCGGTCTGCGCACGTGGCGCGGTACTGCCCAATTCAGCCATGAGCGTCGTCGCCAGCGACGGCAACGCGCGCGCAGCGCTCTGGGCTTTGGCCAGTGCATCGGCAACGCCAATCGCCTTGCGCACGCTTGCGGTGTATTGCTGATTGCGCTGCACCACGGTCTTCAACCGTTGTTCGGGATCTGCGCCGGTCACCTTCTGGATGGCGATGCCGGATTCCTCTCCCGACAAGCCGCGAATCACTTGATTCAAGAATTCAAGACTATCCGCCAGCCGTTGTGCACTTGGCCCGGCATCGCTGACGCCGGACGCCAAACCATTCAAATCCTGCTGAATGCGCTGCACTGTGAGCTCGAAACGTTCCAGGTACCGGGTCATGCCCTCGAGCTTTTGCACGCCGACCGAACTGCCCAGATCGCCCAGCTCGGACAGTAGTTTAGGGGCGAGCTCACGAACTTCCTGGTTGGACTTTTGGATCGCCTCCACGGCGGGCCGAGCATCCGCGACCGCGGTCTGGGCATCGTGCAGCTTGCTCCAGGCGGCGCCATCACCGGCACCCGCCACGGCGGCGCGCAGCGACTTGAGCCGGTCTGCGCTCTTGGCGAGCGCATCGAAAGCGCTCGCTTCGCCTCGCAAGGCGTTTTGAGCTTCGAACGGCATGCGCTGAAGCACCAGCGACAATTGCTCCGCAGGTGCCGCGAGCGGTGCGGAACCATGCGTCATTGCCGTCAAAACGCCGGCCACACCCAGACACAGCACCAGCAGCCCCGCCAGTACCGGCAGGAGATTCGGGCTGGATCGTGTTTCAGTCGGCCTGCTCGTCATGGGTTCCACATACCTAGCTTGCGGCCTGCAAGAAACTCTGGCTTTCCACCAGGGTTTTCAAGCTCAAGACCGGCCAGACCTCGCCCCCGCGGCGAAACGCGCCGGCAAGATAGCTATCACAGCGGATCACCGTCGGCGGGGCTTCCGCGTCGAATTCCGATTCTGCAAACCGCCGGAATCCCAAGACTTCATCGACCATCAATCCGGCCGGGATGTCCCGATGATTGACCACGACAATCCTGGTGTTGCGCCCCGAGGCTGTCGCACCGCTGCCGAGGAATTGCCGCAAATCCAGCATCGGCATGAGGGCTCCGCGAACGTTTGCCAAACCCTTTACCCAACTCTTCGCACCGGGAATGCGGGTGACGGCGGCCGGATAGCCCAGGACTTCCCGGGTCTCCTCGCGCGCCACCAAGAACGTCTCGCCGCCCATGCGAAAAGCGACCCCCACCCATTCTTGTCCCGTCTCCGCTTCGGCGACACTGTTCGCGGCCACCGTTCGGCTGCGCTTCTCCAGTTCCTTCAGCAACTCAAATGGCCGGTCGCGCAAGCCGCGCAGGCTGATGTCGGACCCGCTAGCCGTACTCGTCATGTGGCCAGTGCGGCCTGCGCCTTCTCGACCAAAGCCTGTGCAGACACGGGCTTGACCAGATAATCCACCGCGCCCTGCCGCAAGCCCCAAACGCGATCCGTTTCCTGGCCCTTGGTGGTCACCATGATGATGGGTATCAAACTGGTCGCGGGGTCATTGATCAGCATACGGGTCGCCTGATAGCCGTTGACTCCCGGCATCACGATGTCCATGAAAATCAGATCCGGCTTCATTTCCCGGGCTTTGCGCACACCCTCTGCGCCATTCTCGGCTGCGGCGGTCTTGAAGCCGTGCTTCTCCAGCGCTTTTTGCATGACGAATACCTCGGTGGGTGAATCGTCAACAATTAAAATCAATGCCATCTTAATATTCTCCGTCATTTCCCGACGTGAGCTTCGATCGCTCCCAACAATTCATCTTTGGTGAACGGCTTGGTCAAGTAATGTTCCGATCCTACGATGCGGCCGCGAGCCCGGTCGAACAAACCGTCCTTGCTGGACAGCATGATCACCGGAATCTGTTTGAACACCTTGTTGTGCTTGATCAGAGAACAGGTCTGGTACCCATCGAGGCGAGGCATCATGATGTCCACGAACACGATATCCGGCTGATGGTCGGCGATCTTGGACAGTGCGTCGAAACCATCGACGGCAGTGAACACTTCGCAGCCCTCCTTGGTAAGAAGTGTTTCAGCGGTCCGGCGAATGGTCTTACTGTCGTCGATCACGAGAACCTTGAGGCCCGTGAGTTTAGGCTTGCCGCTGGTGATCATGCTCTCCAAGAGTGCGTAGGTGCTGGAATCTTGTGGCTTTTTAACATATCCAGGCCCCGCAAGCCACGGTACGGAGTCGACATTTCGAAGCATGGCAGCCTAAACAACGATGGTCTGGTTCACAGTTTTCCCAACAAGGCCGGCGGGCGTGGCCGCAGCGTCTGCGTACGCTAGACTGGAGGAATGAGTATGTCGTCTCAAGTGCGTCTGGTCGTGATCATGGACCCAATCGGCGCGATCAACCCGGCGAAGGACAGTACCTTGAGGATCCTGCTCGCCGCGCAGGCACGCGGTTGGGAGCTTTTCTACGCCGAACTGAAGGATCTATGGCTGCGCGACGGGATCGCCTGGGGCCGCCTGGCGCCGCTCAAGGTCATGGACGATTCCGCAAGCTGGTTCTCGCTCGGGAAGGCCGCGAGCGGCAAACTCGGCGATTTCGACGTGATTTTGATGCGCAAGGATCCTCCGTTCGACACCGAGTACGTCTACAGCACCTACATTCTCGATCGTGCGCAGCTCCAAGGTGCCTTGGTGTGCAACCGTCCTCAAGGGTTGCGAGACATGAACGAAAAGGTCTACACCGCGTGGTTTCCCGAATGCTGCGCCCCCACGCTCATCACACGCGACATGCACGACATGGGCGAATTTTTGCTCGAGCATGGCAAGGCGGTGTGCAAGCCGCTCGACGGCATGGGCGGCAAATCCATATTCGTTCTGGAACAAGGCGATAAGAACCGCAACGTCGTCTTCGAAACCCTGACCGGCTACGGCAGCCGATATGCGATCGTACAGCGATACCTGCCGGAGATCGTCACCGCGGGCGACTGCCGGATCATCCTGGTCGACGGCGAGCCGGTGCCCTTCGCGCTGCAGCGCATTCCTGCTCCGGAGGACCACCGCGGCAACTTGGCGGCCGGCGCACGCGCGGAGAGTCGAGCGCTCAATGAGCGTGATCGATGGCTGTGCGCACAGATCGGACCGAAAATGCGCGCGGCCGGAATGCTGTTCGTCGGGCTGGATGTGATCGGCGATTACGTCACTGAAATCAACGTGACCAGCCCCACCGGCATTCGCGAACTAAACAAGAAGCATGGCGTCGACATTGGTGCCATGCTGATAGCAGCGATCGACAGGACCTTGAGCGCCGCGTGACTTCCGAAACGCTTCAAACGGGCGATGTGCTGCAAGGCGGCGATATGCTGCGCAACGGGCTGCCGCCCGCCAACGACCGCATGCTGACCACCTGCTTTCTGGCAGCGCTGCTGCACGGAATCATCATCCTGGGCGTGAGTTTCAGTTCACCCGGCAGCAGCTCCGGCGATGCAGGAGCGCCGGGACTGGAGGTCGTCCTCGTGAACGATCGCGCACCGAGCGTCGCTAAAAACCCGAATGCCCGCTACTTGTCCCAGCGTACCCAGTTAGGTTCGGGCAATACGCTGAGACGCGAGCGCAGTGTGATTCCCAAATCATCGTTGATGCCCGTCGATCGCCCGGGGGTTCCCAGCGGCGAGGGACTGGATGCGCAGCAATCCGGTGCCGATGCGGGTGCGGAGGAACTCGTCGCAACGCATAGCCCTTCACCGAAGATTTTGTACTTTGCCTCTTCCGCCGCCGCCAAGGACGCCGCTACGCTGCCGCTGCTGCTCGAGAAGCGCCCGGATCTGGCGATGACGCCGAACGATGACGGCATCGAGCTGCGTCTGCGCGGCGAAGCGAAACATGAACTTTGGATCGCGGCTGACACGCGCGAATCCGACGTCGCGGTGTATCTGGACAGCTGGCGGCGCAAAATCGAGCGCGTCGGCACGATGAATTTCCCCGATGTTGCGCGGCGCGAAAAATTCTCCGGCACGCCCGTCATCGAGGTGACCATCGGCGCCGACGGCAAGCTGCTGCAAACCATCGTCCGGCGCAGCAGCGGACATGCGGAAATCGATGAGGCCGCCATCAGGATTCTGAAGCTGGCCGCCCCTTTCGATCCATTCCCCAGCGATTTGTCCTCGAAACATGACCAGATACGCATTGCGTACGAGTGGCAATTTCTCGGCGGAGCCGCACAGGGCGGGGGCGTATTCTACTCAGAACCGAACAAGCCATAGGCTCCCAGCGAGTCCACCCATCCATGAGCGATCCAGGCTACCTCACGAACCAGCTGCTGATAGCCATGCCCTACATGGGCGATCCGAACTTTGCACGGACCGTGGCCCTGATTTGCGATCACAGTTCGCGCGGCGCTCTGGGCCTCATCCTCAACAAGCCTCTGCCGATGCGCATGGGCGAAATCTTCGAGCAGCTGGAAATCGAACTGGCCAAAGGACCTTTGCGGGACCGCCAGGTCCTGCGCGGCGGCCCCATGCAAACCGACCGCGGCTTCGTGGTACACCGCGCTTTTGGCGATTGGGATACGACGCTCAAAGTTTCCGATACGCTGCATGTCACGACCTCCCGGGATATTCTGGCAGCGATGGCGCGGGGTGAGGGCCCGGCCGAGGCGGTGGTGGCCCTGGGCTATGCCGGCTGGGACGGCGGTCAGTTGGAGGAAGAGATTCGCGCCAATGCGTGGCTCAGCGCCCCGGTGGACTTGGGACTGATTTTCGATCTGCCGTTCGAGTCGCGCTGGCATGCGGCCGGCCGGCTTCTCGGCGTGGAGCTGTCCCGGGTCAGCCCCACGGGCGGAAATGCCTGAGTCCGGCCGGCCGAAGATCGTTCTGGCTTTCGACTTTGGCCGGCGCAGAATCGGCGTTGCCTGCGGCGACACCGTCAGCCGCAGCGCCTCGGCGCTGCAGGCGGTGCCCGCGGACGCCGGGATACCGCGCTGGCCGGTCATCGCCTCACTCATGCGCGATTGGCAACCGGACATGGCGGTGGTCGGGCTGCCGTATAATGTGGATGGCTCCGACAGCGGCATGACGGGCGCCGCTCGCAGCTTCGCGGCTGAGCTGGCGCGCCGCTACGGACTCGAGGTTGCGATGGTCGACGAACGCTACTCCTCGCTCGAAGCCGAAGCCCGGCTGAAATCGGCGCGCGAGTCCGGGCTGCGGCGGCGGCGCGTGGCGAAGTCCGATGTCGACGCGGCGGCGGCCTGCGTGATCTTGGAACGTTGGTTCAGCGAAAAAACATGAGGCGCAGATGCAATCACAACAAGACAGCGCGGGGGGCTTGCGCCACCTCATCACGCTCGACGGCCTGACACGCGACTCGTTGACGGCGATCCTCGATAGAGCGGAGCGCTACCGCCGCCTGCCCGGACAGCCGGCCTACGAGGGGCGCGAACTGGCCGGGGTGACCCTGGCAAACTTGTTCTTCGAGCCCAGCACGCGCACGCGCGCCTCGTTCGATCTGGCGAGCCGGCGCTTGGGGGCACATGTCCTCAACCTGGACCTGCACTCCAGTTCGCGCGCCAAGGGCGAGAGCATGCTGGACACGATATACACGCTCGAGGCCATGAACACCGATGTGTTCGTCATTCGCGATTCGGAAGCGGGCATGCCGGAATTCCTGATCGATCATGTGGCGCCGCATGTGTCGGTGATCAGCGCGGGTGAGGCGCACCTGTCGCATCCCACGCAAGGATTGCTGGACGTTTTGACGATTCGTACCCACAAGCGGCGCTTCGCGGGTCTCAAAGTCGCCATGGTCGGCGACATCAAACACTCGCGGGTGGCCCGATCGGCGGCCACTGCTCTCGCTACTTTGGGGACCACGGATCTGCGCCTGGTGGCGCCGCAGGCATTGCTGCCCGAAGAGGCGGAGTTCCACGGCGCACAGCGTTTCACGCGCATCGAGGATGGCATTGCGGGTGCGGACGTGGTGATGATGCTGCGGATTCAAAAGGAACGCATGGCGCAAGCCGCGGCGCTGGATGATGCCGCGTACTTTCGGGATTTCGGGCTGACGCCGCAGCGCTTGAAACTGGCGGCGCCCAGCGTGCTCGTCATGCACCCCGGGCCCATGAACCGCGGTGTTGAAATTGCATCCGAAGTGGCCGATGGACCGCGCTCGGTCATTCGCGAACAGGTGAACAACGGGGTCGCGGTGAGAATGGCGGTGTTGGCCTCGATTGCCGCCACGCTGACCCGGCATCGGCGGCCCCTTTAATTTAGCTGCGGCGCCACGTTAGCCGCCGGTCGGTAGCGTAAATTCTTATCCGTGGTCAACACGACATCGAACCCGGCCCCTTCGGCGACCGGCCGGAATGCGTCGGTTCAGGGCCTAAGCTGTGTTCCATAGGCCAATGGTAGCCGAAGCTTCGCGACCCCGGCTTCCTCGAGAGCGCGTGCCGCGCCCAGGCACAGATCCTCGCGCCAAGGCGCGCCGATGAGCTGAACACCCAATGGCAAACTTTGTTCAGGCTGCCGCTTTTCCGGCGGCCGCTCATCGCTTCCCGGCCACAGCGGCACCGTACATACAGGCAGTCCGATGCAAGAAATCGGCTGCGTGAGCACGCCGAGGCCTGCCTTGGTGGGGATGCTGCGGCCGTTGATCAGCAGTGTTTCCTGGCCGACCAGCGGGGCGACGACCGGGGCGGCCGCCGCTATCAGCAGGTCGAACCGTTTGAACAGCTCCATCGCTTCTCGATACACCTGTCCGCGGACCCGTTGCGCCTGCACCACCCAGGAAGCCGGAATCAAGCTTCCGGCCACCAAACGCGCGCGCGACGCCGGTCCGAAATTCTCGTACTGTTCGATCAACCGTGGACGATGCAGTGCACCGGCTTCGGCACCCGTGATGATATACGCCGCTGCGCGCGCCGCTTCGGCCCCTTTGATCTCAGTCCACTCGCTGGCATTCAGCGCCGCCGCAGCCAGCTGCACGGCGCGGCGGGCGACAGGATCCGCCCACTCGTGAAACCAGCCGCCGAGAATGCCGATACGAATTCCGGGCGGCAGGGCCGGCGCGGTACCGACCAGCTCCGGTGCACGCTGCGCGCAAGCGGGATCTCGAGGGTCCGGCCCCTGCATCGCATCGTAAGCCAGCGCCAGATCCGAGACGCTCGCGCCAAACGGCCCCACATGATCGAAACTGTTCACGAAGGGAAACGTGCCGCTTCGGGACAAGCGTCCATAGGTGGGTTTCAACCCGAATACTCCGCACAGCGACGCGGGCACGCGAATCGACCCACTGGTATCCGACCCCAAGGATATCGGCACCATCCCTGCCCCGACCGCCGCGGCCGAACCACCGGATGAACCGCCCGCTCCGCGCGAGCGATCGTGCGGATTGCGCGTGGTGCCGTAGTGAGGATTCTCCGTGGTGAATCCGTAGGCCAATTCCTCCATGTTGAGCGCGCCGACCAGCACCGCGCCGGCGCGTTGCATGCGCGCGACGATGGTGGCGTCTGCGGCGGCAGGTGCATTGGAGGCGTTCACCTTGGCACCCGCCAGTGTCACCATGCCTTCAATGTCGAACAGGTTCTTCACCGCGTAGGGCACGCCCGCCAGCGGCGGCAGCGGCTTACCCTGCGCCTGCAGTGCGTCGATCGCCGCGGCTTCGCGCTCGGCACGTTCGAAGGTCGTGGCGGTGAAACAGTTCAAATCCGGGTTGCGTGCCCGGATCAAATCCTTGGTTTCCGCCAGCACCGACCGGGCGCTGCGATCACCCCGGCTGATTTGCCGGGCGATGTCGGCGGCCGAACCGATCATGGACGAAACACCGGCGCCGCTTCCGAGGCGAACGGCAGGGGCCAATCGAAGACCGCCCTCGCGATGGCTTCGAGGCGAGCGAATTGCGCAGCTATTTCTGCGATTTCGGCATCTTCAAAGGTGTATCCCTGCAGCACCAACGCGGCACGCACATATGATTCGAGGGGTTCTGTTTTTCCATCGGCCATGCGCTCATCATCGCATATTCGCCGCTCATCCTGCCTCGAGTCCCGCTCATCCCGGGTGCGTTGCGATGATTCCGCGTCGCGCCCACGCTGCTCCCTTAGGACACCCTTAGGACGGCAATGGGAGGCAATATGCCCATGCAGAATCTCTTCAAAGAAGACTTGGGTGAACGCCGCTACGACCTCGATTGGGTGAGGATTGGCGCGTTCATGCTGCTCATCCTCTACCACGTCGGCATGTACTACGTGACCTGGGACTGGCATGTGAAGAGTCCGCACGCCTCGCACGACATCGAGCCGCTGATGATGCTGACCTCCCCGTGGCGGTTGTCGCTGCTGTTCTTGGTCTCCGGCGTCGCCACCGGCTACCTGTTGGCGCGGCAAGGCATGCGCCGCTTCCTGGGCCAGCGCTCGACCCGCCTGCTGATCCCACTGGCCTTCGGCATGCTGGTGATCGTCCCGCCGCAGTCCTACCTGGAAGTCATCGAGAAACTCGGCTATGCGGGCAGCTTTGCCGAGTTCTTTCGCCTCTACATCACCGGCTTCCATGGATTCTGCCGCGGCACCGACTGCCTGATCATGCCGACCTGGAACCATTTGTGGTTCGTGGCCTATCTCTGGGTCTACACCCTGGTGCTGTATGCGGCGGTACGCGTCGCGCCGGCCATCATTCCGTGGTTGCGCCGCTTCGCCGAACGACGCCTGGCAGGGCTGGGTATTTTGTTCTGGCCGGTGGCCTATCTTTGCGTCATTCGCTTAGGGTTGGCGCCCCGATTTCCGCAGACACACGCCTTGGCCGGCGATTGGTACAACCACGCCATGTATTTCGCGGTGTTCCTGCTGGGCTTCTCGCTGGCCGGGACGCGCGCGCCGTGGGCAACGCTTCAGCGCGCCCGGTGGCCGACCTTGGGCTTGGCCGTTCTGGGTTGGGCGTTCTTGAGCGCCTACTTGGGCGCCTATAGCGATGATGCGGCGCTACCGCCGCAGGCGCTGCGGCTGTTTGGGCGCGTCGTTTACGGCGCCGAGCAATGGCTGGCCATTGCCGCCGTCGTCGGCTTCGCCCACCGCCATCTGACCCACGACAGTGCGGCGCGCCGCTATCTGACCACCGCGATATTCCCCGTGTATATACTTCATCAGACAGTCATCGTCGTCGCAGCGCATGCACTGAAGCCGTCGCATTTGTATCCGCCGGTGGAGGGAGTGTTACTGGTGCTGGTCACCGTCGCAACTTGTTTCTTGGGCTACGAGGCCATCCGCCGCGTGCGTCTGCTGCGCCCCGTGTTCGGTCTCGAGCGCAGCGCGCGCGGCACTGCTCCCGTGCGCGCGGCCCGCCGCAGCGCGCCGGTGGCCCAGCGCGTTGTCCCGGAACACGTTGCCCAGGAACACGGTGTACCCCAGGACATCAACTAAGCGTCAGCCTCGAGCAACCCCATGGCCGCGATCCCCAACGACAGCCCTCTTCCCGCCACCCGTTCCCGATGGGCGCTGTACGTGGTCTTGGTGTTGCTGCTCGGCGTGTACCTTGGGATCAATCAGATCGTCGGCCTGCGCGGCGAGCCGCACATCGCGGCGTGGAAGCCGCTGGTGTGGGAAATCAGCAGTGCCATCGTCGTCTTTGCGATGGTTCCCTTCATCGTGCGCTTCGAACGGCGCTTTCGATTGGATGCCCGTCCGCGATGGCGCGCCTTCGTCGCCCATGGATGCGCGGCGCTGGTGTTCAGCGCGCTGCACGTTGTGGGCATCTTGATCCTGCGCAAGTTGGCGTATGCCGCCGTCGGCCAGCATTATGGTTGGGATAGCCTTCCCGTGCAGGCGTTCTACGAGCTGCAAAAAGATCTCATCACCTACGTCGTCATCCTGGTCGTGATCTTTGCAAACCGCGAATTCAAAGTCAGGCGCACGGGAGAGCTGCGCGCGGCAGAGCTTGCCACCGAACTGAGCCAGGCTCGCCTCAAGCACTTGACGGCGCAAATCGAACCCCATTTTCTCTTCAATGCGCTCAATGCCATTTCCAATCGCATGCATGAAGACGTCGATGCCGCGGATCGCATGATCAGCGACCTGGGAGCTCTGATGCGGGCTGCCTACGACTCGGACAATCACGTGCTGGTGCCGCTGGCGCGCGAGCTGGAATGGCTGCGAGGCTATGCCTTGATGATGACGGAGCGCTTTCGCGGACAACTATCGTTCGACCTGAAGGTCGCCCCGGGACTCGAGCGGGTGGAGGTTCCCCGTCTGCTGCTGCAGCCCTTGGTGGAAAATGCGCTGAAGCATGGACTGCCCATGGGCCGCGGCAATCTGTGGGTGGATGTGTCTCGACAGGGTTCGAGCCTTCTTTACAGCATCAGCGATGATGGCGTGGGCATGAGCGATACGACCATCAAGCCGGGCACCGGGCTCTCCAACGTGGCGCGGCGACTGGAACTGTTGTTTCCTGGAACGCATACATTCAGCTTGAGCAGGCGCGAGCCGAAGGGAACCGTGGTTACCTTGAGCTTCCCGGTCGACAATTGACCCATTCGGTCATCATCGTCGACGATGAGCCGCCGGCGCGCGCCAAGCTCGTGCGTTTCCTCGCGCCCCTGCCGGAATTTAGAGTAGTCGCCGAGGCGGACTCGGTTGAAACCGCGGTGGCGCAAATCACCGCTCATCGGCCGGACGTGGTGTATCTGGACGTTCAGCTGGGCGATCGCAGCGGCTTTGAAGTCATCGAAGCGATCCGCGGGCAGGTTTCCGCCCACATCGTATTCACGACCGCCTACTCCGAGTATGCCGTCAAAGCCTTCGACGTGCAGGCGCTCGATTATTTGCTCAAGCCCTTCGACCGCGATCGATTTTTGCGCAGCGCCGAGCGCGTCAAGAGCGAACTGGCGGATCCCGATCAGGGCGACTTCGAGGAACGGGTGCGGCGGGTCCTGGCCGCCATGCCTGGGCAGCCCGCTCCCCTCAAGCAGATTCTGATACGCGATCGCGCCCGCGCCTATTTCATTCCGGTCGACGGCATCGATCGGCTATCGGCGGCAGGCAATTACGTCGAGGTACACGCGGGCGGCAAGGTGCACCTGGTGCGTGAACCGCTTGCCAAGCTGGCCGCCCAGCTGGACGCCGCTGAGTTCATTCGAGTGCATCGCGCGCACGTGGTGAAGCTCAGCTTCATTGCGGAGCTGCAGCCGATGTTCCACGGTGACTTTGAATTGCTGCTCAGAAACGGCGAGCGGCTTCCCTTGAGCCGCCGATACAAGGCGCTGCTCCCGGCCGCCATCCGCGAGCGCTTGTAAACCTAGAGCAACGGTGCGCCCCGCTTGACCCGCACCACCACGGTCCCGGCGATTTTGTCGTGCCAGGCCTGACCGTTGGCGTCGAAGGCAATCCAGATAAAGCCCAGGAACACCACGAATAACGACAGGAAGCAGCCCAGGGCACGCACGATCGCCGTTTCCCAGTCGACCGGCCGGCCGTCCAAACGAATCACGTGCAAATCGCACACGATGCCGCCGACCGTCGTGCCACGCAGTTTCCACATTACCGCACCGTAAATGGCAAGAATCAGAATATGGAAGTTGCCGAATGGGTGCAGCAGGGTCATGACGAATCCGACCAACAGGACATCCAGCAGCAAGGCCGCCATGCGTATCCAGAAACCTGCGCGCGGCATCGCCGCCGTGATGTGCGGGGGCATGGGCACATGCGCTGCGGAGGGTGGCGGCATCGAGGCGGGCGGCACCGGGCCGGCGGCGGCCGCACCCGATTCCGGCGCCGCAGCGCCGGGGCCTGCAGCACCGGCACCTGCAGCACCGGCACCTGCAGCACCGACGCCCGCTGAAGCAGGCGCCGCGCTCGCCGTCCATCCTGCGCCTGCCATGGTCGCGGACGCTGCCGATGCCGTAGTTGCCGTATCCTGCTGATCTGCCGGGCGCGCGCCTGCGGACGCAGGAGGCGCGCCGTTGAACGTCCGCCGTGCGCGGGCGCGAAGCACCAATGTATAGGCCACCGCGCCAAATCCAAAGAAACCCAGTAATTTATAAACCAGGAATCCCAACACAGGTACGACATACAGCAGCAGCACCAATGCGCCGCCGATGAGTATGGCAACGGCGGGATGGCCGGCGGGACCCGGCCGTCTGCCGGTGACGCGGCCGCCGAGCCAGGCCAGCATGACGGCCTTGCCGAACAGCGACATGCAGAACAGTGCACCCACCACAAAGGGCACCGCCGCGATGCCGATCACCGTGACGCATAACAGCACCAGCAGCACCGGCGTCAACAGGATGCCGATCAGCGCGGCCAGCGCCGTGTGGCCGGGCTCGCTCTCCAGGGTATGCACACATTGGTCGACACCCGAACGAAACAGCAACGCGAGGCAGGCGTAAAACGCCAAAAGGCCCAGACGCGAGTGTCCAGGCCCAGCCAAGACCGTGCACCAGGGCCAACGGCCTGCCGTACAACAGGCAGTTGTTGATCCAGGTATTCAGCCAACCAAAGCCGCCGATGCCGCCGGCGTCGAAGTTGAGAATTCTTTGTACTGAACCGTGAAGGATTGCCCCGGGATCGCGCTCCATCGTGCCCAGCACCGCCACCACGTCGCCGCCGACCTCAGCGTTGGGTCCGAGCGTTACATTTCCCAGGACCGCGACCACATCACCATCGACTTTGCCGTCGATGTAGGCATTGCCCAACACCGCCACGGCGCTGTCGTGTACCGGACCGGTGACCCGCGTATTACCGAACACCGAGACCACGTCCACCGCCTCGCCATCGCTGGTGGAAGAGCCGAAAATCGAAACCACCGAATCGGCCTTCTCTCCGCTCTGCAAATGGCTGGAGTGCCCGATGCTCACGATGTCGTTGTCGCCGATATCATGCCGATGGCGATGGCGCGTCTCGATGCGGTTGCGCCAATCGAGGCGGCCGTGACGGTCCGCCGATTCCGGCTCGTCGTCGAAGTCATCCGTGGTGGCCGTCGAAGCAGCATCGGTCGTCGCTGCCGGTGGCGCGGTCGCGGAGTGATCGCTCGGGGTGGCCGTCGAAGCCGCGTCTGTCGTCGCGGCGGCTGCCGGTGGCGTCGTTTTGGGCGTAGCGGTTTTGGACGGCGCCGCGCCCGCGTGACCGGCCACGACCGTCACGCACAGCAGCGCAAATAAGCACCCTAAGCGCCGCAAGAGATACATGTTCATAAACTGTTACCTGCCAATGAGGGCCGAAGATACAGCGTGCGATACGCCGCAGCACCCAGCCCGAATAACGCCACGTACAGCATGATCCCGAGGGCCATACCGCCGTACAACCACAGCGGGGGGATGATGCGCACCAACAGCATTGCCACTCCGCCTGCCGAGGACATGACCGCCAAGAAGGGATGGACCCAGGAGAGCACCAAGGCCGCGGCTTCGTCGAAGGAGCGGTCTCCCATAAAGGCAACGACGCCTCCCAAAACCGTGGCGGCAACGAGAGCCACACAAACCGCGATGAAGGCCACGCGCGGCGCGGCGGGCCAATGCGCGAAACTGATCCGCCACCAGGGGAGCGCGGCACGCCGTTCCAATTCATCGGCCACGCGTGCTTCCAGCGTGGCCGGCGCCCGGCGCAATGGCAGACCCTCGAGTGCCTGGGTCAGCGCCCTCTCGAGTTTTTGCTCTGAGTCGATGTGCTTGCTCATGATGCTTTCACCCGTCCAGCGTGTCGCGCGCGGCGCCGCCGTTCTGCAGCAGGGGTAGCAGCGCAGCGCGGGCGCGGCGTATATCGGTTTTGATCTTGGTCAGTGAAACATTCAGTTTGACGGCGATCTCCTGGTACGACAGGTCCTCGAAGTGATACAGCACCAGCGGCAGCCGCTGATGATCCGGTAGTTGCCGCAGCGCTGCGTCGACGATGGCGCATCGCTGTTCGGCACCCAACTCCGCCAGTATCGTGTCCGGAATCTCCCATTCCATTTCCGCAGCTTCCGTTTCACCGTCCTCCGAGGCCGGCCGCATCTCCGAGAAGAAGCGCCAGCGCTTGCGGTAGCGACTCAAATAATTGAGCGTCAAGTTGGTGGTGACGGTTTTGAGCCAGCCGCCTGCGGTCACGCTGGTACGCAGATCCGCGAAATGTTCGTAGGCGCGCATGAACACCTCTTGGGCAATGTCCTCCGCCTGCGCGTCGTTGCCCGCCAAGCGGGCGGCAGTCGAAAAAACCATGTCCTGATAGGCACGCATGAATGTCGTAAACTCGGCCGTAGTTTGCGTTTGCACTGGAATGTGTGTTCGTTTAGAAACAAAACACCGCCGGCCTGGAAAAGTTGCTGTTTTAGCCGATCCTCAGCAGGGGCTGCCCCATCCGTATGCGGGATCCCTGAACCACCCCCTCGGCCAGGTCCGATACCCGGCGGAGCCAGCACTATGATAGTAGAGCCGTGCTCGAACCACCCCATTTCTTCGCCGCGCTGCAAGACCGCATCGCAGGGGATCACGTTGGGGCCCCGATAGCGCAAGTGCAGAAGTACATCGAGGAATCGAAGGCGGATGCTGGCGACCAGGATGGCCGCGACCGGCACCAGCGTCAGCAGCGCGCCGGAGGCGGTCCGACAGCGGATCACCGCACGCTCGTTCTTGCAGAACAGCCTCGCGACGCGCTTCAGCGCGATGGGATTGACGTTCCAGGCGTCGCCGGAAATGTAGTTGACCTGCTCGACCCGGCAATCGGCAGGCGCGTGGAATCGGTGGTACATGCTGGAGGTCAGCCGCAATGTCGCGTACTGCCCACCCTCGTACGCTCTCGCCAATTCCTCATCCGCCGTAAGCTCGCTCAGCGAGTAGGGAAAGCCCTTTGCCTGCAGCATGGTGCCCCTGCTGATCAGTCCGCAGGCGCCGACCAGCCCGTCGCAGGGACTGACCAGGCGATCGGCGCGCATATCGATCGGACGCGCTCCTTCCTTGAGCTCACGCGTGAAGCAATCGTGCATGCTGCGAAAGTCCTGACGTTTCGCTTCGCTCAAGTCCAGGTCTGAGAACAGCCGCCATAGAGCAATGCTGCCTCGGCAAACCCACGGGTTTTCAATGCGGCTCCACCAGCCCATGAAACGCGTCACCAGACGCCGCGGGATGCGATTGCTGAACAGGAAGTTGATGTCCTCCTGCTGTGTCAGCCGGCCGATCAAGGACTTAGCGTTCATCGAAGTGTCATTTGCCTGCAATACAGTCCGCCCCTCAAGGTGCCTATGAGGAATCGACCATTACTACAATCGGCTATGTCTTGGCCGGGTTCGCCCTGGCATTCCTGCTGCGCAAAGTATTCGTACGGCTGCAGCTTTCTTTGGCAAAACACCGTTCCCTCGCGGGCCATGCGCGCATGTCGCGGCGCTTCGCCGCGTGGGTGCCGTTTTACGAATATGACGAATCGAGCTTCTTTGGCGTGGATTCCGCGCCGGTGCAGGTCGTCGCGGCGCGGCGTGCCGGGTTCACGAGGCTCGCGGCTATGTTCGCGGAGCGCTTCAAGACTACCGTCGAGCAAACCTCGGCGCTCGCAGCCAGCGTCTCCGATCTCGAATTCACGTCGCGCTACCGGGTTCCCTTCCAATTCAGCGGCCATGTGCGCCGGCACCTGAAGTCCGGCTCGTTCGTTCAGTCCTCCGCCGGCGTGACGGTCACCGATCTTGACGGCAATCGCTTTTATGACCTGACCGGTTCGTACGGCGTCAACGTGTTCGGCTACGATTTTTACAAAGGGTGCATCGAGCGCGGCGCTGAAAGAGTGCGCGATTTGGGGCCGGTGCTGGGGGCCTATCACCCGGTTACCGCGCACAATGTCCGGCGCTTGCTGGAGATTTCGGGACTCGATGAGGTTTCCTTCCACATGTCCGGCACGGAAGCCGTCATGCAGGCGGTACGGCTGGCGCGCTATCACACGCAGCGCAGCCATCTGGTGCGCTTCTGCGGGGCCTACCACGGATGGTGGGGCGACGTGCAGCCCGGCGTCGGCAATCCCGTGCCGGCGCGGGAAACCTACACGCTGAAGGATATGGACCCGGCAGCGCTCAAGGTGCTGCGCACCCGCCGCGATATCGCCTGCGTGCTGGTCAATCCGCTGCAGGCCTTGCATCCCAATGCCGGCGCGCCGGGGGACTCGACCTTGGTCGACAGTTCGCGCCAGGCGCATTTCGACCGCGGCGCCTATTCGGATTGGCTCAGGCAATTGCGCGAGGTGTGCACCCAGCGCGGCATTGCATTGATATTCGACGAGGTGTTCGTCGGCTTTCGTATCGGGGTGGGCGGCGCCCAGGAATACTTCGGCGTTCGCGCCGACATGGTGACTTATGGCAAGACGGTCGCCGGGGGACTGCCGGTGGGCGTTCTTTGCGGCAAGCACCAACTGATGCGGCGATTTCGCGATGATCGTCCGGCCGATATTTGTTTTGCGCGAGGCACGTTCAACTCGCACCCTTACGTGATGGGCGCCATGTACGAATTCTTGATCAAGCTCGACAGCGAACCGGTGCGTGCACTGTACCGCGGCCTCGACGATCTTTGGAATGATAGAGCGCGCCGGCTGAACGATCGGCTGGCGGCCGCTTCGCTGCCGGTGCGCGTGGCCAACCTGTCCAGCATTTGGACCCTCTACTACCCGCGGGCATCGGGCTATAACTGGATGCTTCAATATTACTTGCGCGCAGCCGGGCTGGCCTTGAGTTGGGTGGGCACGGGACGCCTCATCTTCAGTCTGAATTATACGGAAGAGGATTTCACCGCGGTCGCCGACAGAATCGTGTCGGCGGCCGGGGAAATGCAGCGCGATGGTTGGTGGTGGTCCGATTCGCAGCTCACGAACAAGGCCATCAAACGCCGCATGCTCAAGGAACTGATTCAGGCCCGATGGGCCTCGGGCTCGACCTCGCCCATCGGGTCGATCAGTTCGCCGCGCATCAAGTAAAGCGGCGCCTTGGCATAAATAATCGCATCGTTGAAGGGGTCCGTCAGGATCTTGGCGGCCCAAACCAGGCCGGTCTGAATGCCCTTGAGGAAAAACAACTGAATCATTCGAAACAGCAGCGCACCGCCGCCCACGAATAGCCAGATTTCGCCGACGTGGCGCACGAAACCCTCGCCGCTGGTGTGCGCGGTGAAAAAACCGAAGAAGGTCGGATCCAGCCACAACATCAGCGGCACGAACGCCCAGACGGCATGCAGGATCACCTTGCGGCGCAGGTTATATCCGACTTTGATTTCTTCCTTGTGCTCATGGGTCGTGCGGTTGACCCGATCGTATCCCTTGGGCTCGAAGAAGAAATGACCGGACTGGCGGCTGACCATGGACACCAACCAGCCGATCAACGCCGACTTCACGGGATCAAAAAACATCGTGACATACGCGATGATGAAGCTGATTGCACTCAAAAGGTGCAAGGATTGATTGATCCGGCTGTGATGGTAGTAGCGATGATCGTCCCAGCGTTGAGTCTTGAGTTCCGCCAAAAAACTTTGCATGTTGGAATCCTTGGGATTGCGTCAATGAATCTGCCCATGAAGCAAATATAGGATTTTCGTTACACGGCTATGACATAGCCCTGCTTTCAGCGGGGTTACGTCAACATAGTGATGCATCGTCATCGTATCGTCATCCTCGTCTGCCATTGTGATGCATCATGAGAATCATGATCGTCACCGACGCCTGGTTCCCGCAGACCAACGGTGTGGTCAGCACGCTGGCGCAAACCGCGGCGTGGTTGGGCCGCTTTGGCCATGAAGTCAGAATGCTGACGCCGCAGGATTTTCGCAGTGTCGCCTGCCCGACCTATCCTGAAGTTCGCCTGGCGCTGTTTCCGCACAAGAAAGTCTCGCGCGACATTTCCGCATTCGCGCCCCAGGCGCTGCATATCGCGACCGAAGGCCCGTTGGGCTTGAGCGCGCGGCGCTTCTGCATCAAGCGGGGCGTAAGCTTCACCACCTCGTATCACACGCAGTTTCCGCAATACCTGCGGGCGCGATTTCCCATACCTTTGAAAGTGTCCTATGGCGCGTTGCGGCGCTTCCATGCAGCCGGCGCGCGCTGCATGGTGAGCACCGCTTCGATGCGCACGGAACTCGCGGAACGCGGCTTCGGCAACCTGGCGAACTGGCAGCGCGGCGTCGATACCGAGAAATTCAAGCCCGGGCCCAAGGACTTTCTCGATCTACCCCGGCCCATCGCGGCCTATGTCGGACGCGTCGCGGTTGAAAAGAACATCGACGCGTTCTTGAGCATGCCTTGGACCGGCAGCAAGATCGTCATCGGCGACGGGCCCGAGCGCGCCAGGCTGCAGCGCCAATATCCGGGCGCGGTGTTCACCGGATACCAGTTCGGCGAGAGCCTAGCGAATCATTTGGCGGCTGCGGATGTCATGGTGTTTCCGAGCCGCACCGATACCTTTGGCCTCGTCAATCTGGAGGCGATGGCTTGCGGGGTGCCGGTCGCAGCCTATCCGGTCACCGGCCCCATCGACGTGATCGAGGACGGCGTCACCGGCGCGCTCGACGTCGACCTCGCCGCCGCCGCGTTGCGTGCGCTGAACGTCGACCCGGCGGCGTGCCGGGAGCGTGCGCTCAAATCGGGATGGGATAGGTCGAGCCGCGAGTTCGAGAACAATCTGGTCCCCTGCCGCGATGCGGCCCTGGGCGAAATCCGCGCGGCCTGGAACCCGCCAGAGTATTCCCAAGCTCCTAACCGAAGTTGATCTTCGCCTCGAGATTGGTGCGCGAGTCGGCGCTGGACAACGCCTCTTCCAGTTCGACGCGACCCTCACGCACCAGATTGTAGAGCGCGCTGTCGAAACTCAGCATGCCGCGTTCCGTGCCGGTTCGGATCGCCTCTTTCACCCCGATCACATCGCCTTTCTTGATGAGTTCCGAGATGTGCGGTGTATTCACCATGACCTCGGAAGCGGCGACCCGTGTTCCGGTCTTCGCGAATACCAGGCGTTGCGACAGGATGGCGCGCAGGTATTGCGAGAGGTCCAAAAAAATCTGGTTGTGCTGATCGCGCGGGAACATGTTGATGATGCGGTCCAGGGTCTCGGCGCAATTGTTGGCGTGCAGGGTCGCGATGCACAGGTGGCCGGTCCCGGCCAGCGCAATGGCCGCTTCCATGGTCTCGCGGTCACGGATTTCGCCGATCAATATGACGTCGGGCGCCGCGCGCACCGCGCTGCGCAGCGCGCGCGCAAAAGTCTTGGTATCCAAGCCCACTTCGCGCTGATTCACGATGGACTTCTTGTTGGTATGCAGGAATTCGATCGGGTCCTCGATGGTCAATATATGATCGGATGAGCTCTCGTTGCGGAAATTGATCATGGCCGCGAGGGTGGTCGACTTGCCCGCGCCGGCGGCGCCGACCATGAGAATCAGCCCGCGCTTGAGCATGACCAGTTCTTTGTAGATATCGGGCATGCCCAGATCTTCGAGCTTGGGCATTTCCGCGGTGATGTACCGCAGCACCATGGCAGGATAGCCGCGCTGATAGAACACGTTGACACGAAAGCGGCCCAGGCCGGTTTCGGAGATCGCGAAATCGATCTCGAGTTCCTCGTTGAAGTGCTCGATCTGCTCCTGCGTCATCAACCCCAAGGCCGACTGACGCACGGTTTCGGGACTCAAAATTTGCTTGTTGACGGGGAAAATCTTGCCCTCGATCTTGATCTTGACCGGCGCGTTGCAGGTAAAGAACAGATCCGAAGCCTTTTTCTCGACCATCAGCTTGAACAGCGGCTTGGTGTTCATCACCTGCGGCTGCAGGTCCGCGGGAACGCTCATGCCGGGAGCCCGTCCGAGCGTCGCACTTAGAACACCTGTCCTTCTTCTTCTTCGACGATCTGCAGCGCCTGGCCGCCTTCTTCCGGATGCTTCACCTCGCGCTTGCTTTCCAGCTTCACGCGCAGGCGCAATTCGTTCTTCGAATCCGCGTTGCGCAAAGCGTCTTCGTAGGAGATCAATCCCGCTTCGTACAGGTCGAACAGCGCCTGGTCGAAGGTCTTCATGCCGAGGCGATTGGAGCGTGACATCACGTCCTTGATCTTGGTGACGTCGCCCTTGAAGATCAGGTCGGAAATCAGCGGTGATGCCAGCATGATTTCCATGGCGGCGATGCGCCCGGACCCCGCTTCGCGGGGAATCAGGCGCTGCGAAATGAGCGCGCGGATGTTCAGCGACAGATCCATGAGCAGCTGCTCGCGCCGCTCCTCGGGGAAGAAGTTGATGATGCGATCGAGCGCCTGGTTGGAGCTGTTGGCGTGCAGGGTCGCCAGCACCAAGTGGCCCGTTTCGGCGAACTGAATGCCGTACTCCATGGTCTCGCGGTCGCGGATTTCGCCGATGAGAATCACGTCCGGCGCCTGGCGCAGGGTGTTCTTCAGCGCAAGATGCCAGCTCTCGCAATCGACGCCGACTTCGCGATGCGTCACCACGCAGCCCTTATGAGCGTGCACGTATTCCACCGGGTCCTCGATGGTCACGATATGGCCGCGGGTCTTTTCGTTGCGGTAACCCACCATCGCCGCCAGCGATGTGGATTTGCCCGAACCGGTACCCCCCACCAGGATCACGAAGCCGCGCTTGGACAACACGACCTCCTTCAGTATCGGCGGCAGCTCCAGTTCCTCGAGGGTCGGAATCTTGGCGTTGATGGTACGCAGCACCGCGCCTGTAAACCCTTGCTGAATGAACGCGCTCACGCGGAAGCGCCCGATGCCGGGCGGTGCAATCGCGAAATTGCATTCCTTGGTGCCGTCGAATTCCTTGGTTTGCCGATCGTTCATGATGGCGCGGACCATGCCGGCGCTCTGCTCCGGACTCAACGAACGCTCCGACTGAGGCCTGATTTCCCCGTCGATTTTGATCGCCGGCGGGAAGCCGGCGGTGATGAACAGATCCGATCCCTTCTTCTCGACCATGCGCCGCAGAAGGTCCTGCATCAATCGTATCGCTTGTTCGCGTTCCATAGTTTGTTTGTCCTTATCTTAGGGCGCGCCCCGCGCGCCGCCCCATAGACGGGGTTCGCGCCTCCGCGCGAACCCCGTGAATAAGTTGCGCGCAGCGCATTAAATACTATCCTTGTTCTGGGCCTTGTACTTCGCTTCCTCGCGGCTGACAACCCCTTTAGCCACCATTTCCTGCAGACACTGGTCGAGGGTTTGCATGCCCTGTCCCTGACCGGTCTGAATGGCCGAATACATTTGAGCGATCTTACCCTCGCGAATCAAATTGCGGATCGCGGGGGTGCCGATCATGATTTCGTGCGCCGCAATACGGCCGCCGCCGATGCGCTTCATCAAAGTCTGCGAAATCACGGCTCTCAGGCTCTCGGACATCATGGCACGGACCATATCCTTTTCCGCGGCCGGGAATACATCGACGATACGATCGATGGTCTTGGCCGCGGAACTGGTATGCAGGGTGCCGAACACCAGATGGCCGGTTTCCGCCGCGGTCAAAGCCAGACGAATGGTTTCCAGGTCGCGCATTTCGCCGACCAGAACCACATCCGGGTCCTCGCGCAGCGCCGATCGCAGCGCCTCGGTGAATCCCAAGGTATCGCGATGTACTTCGCGTTGATTGACCAGGCAACGCTTGCTTTCATGCACGAACTCGATCGGGTCCTCGATGGTTATAATGTGATCCGGACGGTTGTCGTTGCAATGATTCACCATGCCGGCCAGAGTGGTCGATTTGCCCGATCCGGTCGGCCCCGTGACCAGCACCAGACCACGCGGAAGCATGCACAAATCTTTAAAAGTCTTGGGCGCGTTCAATTCATCCAAAGACAGGATGACGGAAGGAATATTGCGGAATACCGCTCCGGCACCGCGATTTTGATTGAAAGCATTGACGCGAAAGCGCGCCAGCTTGGGGATTTCGAACGAAAAATCCGTCTCGTAGAACTCTTCGAACGCCTTGCGCTGCTTGTCGTTCATGATGTCGTACACCATGCTGTGCACTTCTTTGTGCACCAGGGCAGGCATATTGACGCGCTTCATGTCGCCGTCCACGCGAATCATCGGTGGGACACCCGCCGACAGATGCAAGTCCGACGCATTGTTCTTCACCGCAAAGGCGAGAAGCTGCGCGATATCAACCGCCATTTACGGCTCCTTATTAGACCAAGGCGTTAGCCACCGGCAGTATATAAGAGGGTGTTGCCCCCCAATATGTTAATTGGTCCGCAGAATTTGACGCTTCCCGTGAACCACGTCCGGTCTCGGATACGGAGTGCGGCCATTGCGGCGGGGCGGGACCCCGCTACGGTCACTTTGGTCGCAGTCACCAAGGCGCAGACTGCCGAATCGGTGCGTCTCGCCGCCACCGCCGGCGTCACGGATTTCGGCGAAAATTATCTGCAGGAAGCGATCGTGAAAATGGACCAGCTGGCGGATTTGCCGCTCAAGTGGCATTTCATCGGCGGCATCCAGTCCAACAAGACCCGAATCATCGCCGAGCGCTTCGACTGGGTGCACAGCGTGGATCGCTTGAATGTCGCGCGGCGGCTCTCCGAGCAGCGGCCCTTTCACGCCCAACCCCTCAATGTTTGCCTGCAGGTGGCGCTGGTGCCCGAACCAACCAAGGGTGGTGTGTCGCCGGACGGCTTGGCGGCGCTGGCGGCGGCGGTCGCCAACCTGCCGCGCATTCGGCTGCGTGGACTCATGTGCATGCCGCCCCCGCAACCCACCCTCGAGGCCGAACGCGGGATTTTCGCGCGCCTCAAGGTCGCGCTCGAGGATCTGCACGCCCGAGGCCTGAAGCTCGATACACTGTCGATGGGAATGAGCGCGGATTTCGAGTCCGCCATTGCCGAGGGAGCGACGTTGGTTCGCATCGGCACGGCGCTTTTCGGATCTCGCTAGGAGCCAATGACCATCGCAAGAGGAAGTACATGAACAATATAAGAAGGCTGGCCTTCATCGGCGGCGGCAACATGGCGGCGGCACTGATCAGCGGCCTGACCAAGCGGGGTTTGCCCGCTGAGCGGCTGGTCGTTGCCGATCCCAGCCAGGATCAGCTCGAGCGGCTGGTTCGCGACTACGCCGTCAAGACGGCGCCCGACAACGTGAGCGCGGTACAGGGCGCCGAGGTGGTCGTGCTCGCCGTCAAACCGCAGCAAATGCGTGCCATGGCCTTGGCGTTGGCGCCGCATCTGGCCGCGACACGCCTCTGTTGATATCGGTGGCGGCCGGCATCCCGCACGCGTCTCTTGCGCGTTGGTTCGGGCCGCAGATCCCGCTCATTCGCACCATGCCCAACCGGCCGGCACTCAACGGCTTCGGCGCTACAGGCTTGTACGCTCCCGCCGGTGTCGGGGCCGCTTATCGCGCATTAGCCGAGAGCATCATGGCAGCCGTCAGCGCCACAGTGTGGGTGCAGCACGAGTCGCAAATGGATACCGTCACCGCTCTGTCGGGCAGCGGTCCGGCGTATTTTTTCTTGTTCATGGAAGCGCTCGAGGCGGCGGCACACGAACGTGGGCTGCCGACCGACATTGCACACCGTCTGACGCTGGAAACGGCCTTCGGAGCCGCGCAAATGGCGCGCCAGTCCACGGATTCCCTTGCCACGCTGCGCGATCAGGTCACCTCCAAGGGCGGCACCACCGCAGCGGCGCTGGAGGTCCTCGATGCCGCAGGCCTTCGTGCTATCGTCGCGCACGCGGTGGCCGCAGCCGACCGCCGCTCAGCCGAACTCGCCGCCGAGTTCGGCACCCCCTGAGGATTTAATTAATATGATTTCGGTCGGGGTCGCATCGACCCCGTTGAAAGGTTGGCGCGAAGCGCCTAAATAGTCGGGGTCGCTTCGACCCCGGAAAGGTTGGCGCGAAGCGCCTAAAAACAGGCGCGAAGCGCGTAAACATGGAAGCAATCAGATACATCGTCGACATGCTGCTGTGGCTGCTGCTGCTCGCGTTCGTGCTGCGGTTGCTGTTCCAATTGGTGCGGGCCGATTTTCGCGACCCGATGGCCGATGCCATCGTGCGCGTGACCAATTGGCTGATATTGCCCCTGCGCAAGCTGCTGCCGCCCGTGGGCAAGATCGACACGGCCACCGTGGTCGCCGTGTTGGTGGTGGCCACGGCCCGCACTTTCATCTTGATGGCCTTGGCCGGCGGGGGCCTCGGCGATCTGGGCGTGTTCCTGCGCATCACCCTCCTCGACCTGGTGGGCTTGGTACTTCGAGTTTATTTGTTCGCGATGCTGCTCTACTGGCTGACGAGTTTTGTGTCGCCGGGGGGCTACGCTCCGGGTATCCGCCTGCTTGCTCAGCTTTGCGAACCGATCTTGAAGCCCGTGCGCCGCATGATTCCCCGCGTCGGACAATTGGATTTTTCCATGCTGTGGGTTTCGATCGCGATCGGTGCGTTGCTTGTGTTGCTGCGTTGAACATCGCCTCGTACATGACTGATATCACTGTGAACGAAGCGATGCGGCGCGACGCGAATCGGACCCTCGCGGGCGGGAAAGCCTGAAAAACCAGCGCGAATTGCATCGAGCTTGGAAATCTTTTTTCGCTTTTGCGCTAAACATCGGCTTTTTTCTATGTTATTTTCGGCGCCGAGTTGAATTAGTGGGTATTGTGCCCACGTGGGGCATTCACTGCCCGCGCTCGCAAAACATTAGGAGATTAAATATGGCGAAAAAGAATGCAGCACCGACCAAGTCTGAAATTCTCGCTACCATTTCGAAGGAAACAGAGCTCTCTAAGAAGCAGGTCGGAGCCGTGTTTGACTCGCTTGGCGCCTCGATCAAGAAGAGTCTGCGAAGTCACGGCTTGTTCACGTTGCCCGGACTGTTGAAGATGAAGGTCGTGAAGAAGCCCGCCACCAAGGCGCGCGAGGGTGTCAATCCGTTCAACGGCGAAAAAATGATGTTCAAGGCGAAGCCGGCCAGTAAGAAAGTGCGCATTGCCGCACTGAAGACGCTTAAAGAATACGTCAACTGATTTAAATTTCGGCCTTTGGGAGCGGCTGAGGCAGCTCGGCCGCTTCAACCTGCCTATTCGATACCGACGAGTTCCACGTCGAACACCAACGTGGCGCCCGGCGGAATAACGCCGCCCGCACCGCTGTCGCCGTAGGCGAGATCCGGGGGAATGACGAGCTGGCGGCTCTCTCCAACCTTCATGCCGGCCACGCCCTGATCCCATCCCTTGATGACCGAGCCGGTTCCCAAGGGGAACTTGAAGGGCTGCCCGGCGTTGCGTGAGCTGTCGAACTGCTTGCCCTTATGGTCCGTCGCACCGGCCTCATACAGCCAACCGGTGTATTGGACGACGGCAATCTGGCCGCCGCCGACGGTCGCCCCGGTACCGGGCTTCAGCGTGACCGTCTGCAACGTGGTTACCGCATTGGCGGCCGGCGCCGCGGCGCTCACGGGCGGGGCCTCGGACTTGCCGCTGCAGGCCGCGGTGATGGCGATGACGACGAGGAGACTGATGTAGGCAGCATGTTTGGAGGTCATGGCCGGCATCATAATGGATTTCGCCGCGCCGAGCGTCAGGGGCGGTTCTCGAGTATCAGGCGATACTCCGCAGCACGGCCCACAGCGCGCCTGCCGCAGCGCTGCCGGCAGCCAGAACACCGATTTCCTCGCCCCAGCCCAGCGCAAACAACCGCACTGCGCTCAAGGCATCATCGACTTCGTCAGCCACCTGTAACATCCATTCCATCGGGATCAGTGTAGGTACATGTCTCGCGGCTAACCGTGAGTGGCATCACAACCCGGCCACCGCAATCGGCTTGCCATGGTGCTTGCGGCTGCGTAGGCTCCCCGGACATGCAGCGCATTCTCGTCTTGAATCCCAAAGGAGGTTCGGGCAAAACGACGATAGCCACCAATCTCGCCAGCTATTTCGCGATTTCTGGTGACCGTCCGGTGCTGCAGGACAACGACCCCCAGGCCTCCAGCAGCCGCTGGCTCAAAAAGCGCAAGCCTGATCAGCCGTTCATTCACGGCATTGCCGCATTCGAGCGCAATTCGCGCATGACCCGCGCCTGGCAGATGCGCATTCCGGCGGACGCCGCGCATGTCATCGTCGATACGCCGGCCGCGGTGCCCGCGCAAGAAATGCCCGATATGACCAAGAATGCCGACGCCATCATCGTGCCGGTGCTGCCCTCCGACATCGATATCCACGCCTGCTCAAAATGCATCGCCGACCTGCTGCTGATAGCCAAAGTGCGGCGCGATGAATATCGCATCGGCGTGGTTGCCAATCGCGTCAAGCGCAACACCATGATCTACCAGTCACTGATGAGGTTTCTCGAGACCTTGCGCATCCCCGTCATTGCCACGCTGCGGGACTCGCAAAACTACGTGCGCGCCGCCGAACAGGGTGTTGGCGTTCACGAAATGAAGCGCCATTTGGTGGAACAGGATCTGGAGGATTGGCAGCCGATGTTGGCCTGGCTGAAGGCCAAGGAAGGTGCGGCGCTTCCCATTGAAGGCATCATTCCATTGCCGGTACCTGCTTGATCAGGCGGCCGGGCGGGGTGACTTCCGCTTATTTTTTCTCGTCGAAATTACCGCGCGCCTTTTCCGCCCAGTTCTTGTAACTGTGCCAGTTGTAAAGGCTGTTGGTGATCGCCGAGTGGCGCCCGCCGGTTTTGACAACGGTCGAGTCAGCGCGGGGGGCCCTGCGGTCCACTCCGGTGTATCGAGTTGGATTCTTAACGTCGCTCATCTCGTGTGCCTCTGTCGATGGGAACGACAGTAAGTGTCGCGCCCTCTCCTCGACAGGAACTGTGTCACGCGCAGCGGGCACTGTCGTGCAATAGCGACGAGCATTGGGATGCGCATCTCACGATGCGTCGCGGTAAGTTAAATGGACGGAATCTTAAGTCGCCCGCCAGCCATCGAACAGCGGCTTCAGCTCCTCGAGCGAGCTCTCGAGTGCGGCCGGCAACAGTGTCGTGTAAGAGTCGAGAAGCGCCATTGCGTTGCGTGCCGGATCGGTGCGTGTCGCCGCACCCAAGCGGCGTGACATATCGCGATTGACCACATGCAGGTTTTCATAAAGTTCATTGAGTCCCGCGAAACCGTGCGTGCCGCCCGCTCCTTCCAGTTCGCGCGCCAGCAGGAACATGCACACGCTTCGATACACGGTTTCCGCTTCGCTCGCGAAGGGTAGGTGAAAGCGCGCCATGGGACGCAGTCGATCGGTCCAGGGGCAACCGGAGGTCGCCATGATCAGTCCGAGCACGGAGCTCATGGCTTGTTGCGCCGTGGTGTCCGCATGAATCGTGCGTTCTGCCTGCGTGACGGTCACGCCCACCGCGTCGAAGGAAACCAGCGCCTCGAGCGCCTCGACCGCCGGCGCCATGTGCAGCGCGGCGGGACAATGCGCGTGCTCGGCCGTACTCAAAGGGCAATTCGCGCATTGGTTGAACTTCAATTCGGTCCAAAACGGCGGCTCGGCCGGCTTAGGATTCGTCAGCCGGAAGTCCGTGGCCGCGAATTCCAAATCCACGTGTTTTTGAGAGCCATCCGGCAGGTCGAATCGATAGCGGATGCGCAGCGCCTGGGTCATGCCACGAGTCGGTAGCAAGGCTGGTATTCGGCACCTGAGAATTTCATCCGGCCCTGGGCCACGAAGGAGCGCAGCAATCTATCCAGCGGCTCCATGATCGCCGGCTCCCCGGCCAGCTCGTATGGGCCGTAACGTTCGATGGCGTTGACGCCGTACTCTTTGATGTTGCCGGCGACTATTCCCGAGAAGGCACGCCGCAAATCGGCGGCGCGTTCGTGCACCGGCTGATCGAGCGATAAGTTCAGTGCCCGCATCGACGCATGCGTGACCTCGAACGGACGCTGAAATTCCAAGGGAATTTTCAGCAGCCAGTTGAATCCGTATGAATCGCTCGCCTGGCGCCGATAGTCACGTACCTCCGCCATGCCTTGCACCATTGCGCGTGCCACACCGGCCGGATCGTCGATGATGACCTTGTAGCGCGCCTGCGCAGCGCTCCCCAAGGTTGCGCCGATGAAGTTGTGAATCTGTTCGAAGTATTCGGCGCTGTCGGCAGGACCCGTGAATACGACCGGGAAAGGCAGCTTCTGATTGGCCGGATCGAGCAAAATGCCGAGCAGGTACAGAATTTCTTCGGCGGTTCCGGCGCCGCCCGGGAAGATCACGATGCCGTGACCCAGGCGCACGAACGCTTCCAGGCGCTTTTCCATGTCCGGCATGATGACCAATTGGCTCACGATGGGATTCGGAGGTTCCGCGGCAATGATGCCGGGTTCCGTGATCCCCAAATACCGCCCGTCGGTGATGCGCTGTTTGGCGTGACCGATGGTCGCTCCCTTCATGGGTCCCTTCATCGCGCCGGGACCGCAGCCCGTGCACACATCCAGGCTGCGCAGCCCGAGCTCATAACCGACCTTTTTCGTATATTCGTACTCGAAGCGTCGAATGGAATGCCCGCCCCAGCAGACCACGAGATTGGGCCGCACCTGCAGCTCCAGGACCCGCGCGTTGCGCAGGATGTGGAATACCGCGTTGGTGATGCTGGCCGACGAATTGAGGTCGTAGCGGCCGCTTTCCATGATTTCGTTCGAGATGAACACCACATCGCGCAGCACGGCAAATAAGTGATCCTTAAGACCCCTGATCATGACGCCGTCGACGAATGCGGCCGCCGGCGCGTTCTTGATTTCGAGCTTGATGCCCCAGGCCTGGCGCACGATGCGCAGATCGAAGTCGCGGTACTTCTCGAATATCAGCCGCGCATCGTCGATCGCGCTGCCGGAATTGAGCACGGCGAGAGCGCACTTTCTGAACAAGGGATAGAGGCCGCCCTGGCCGGAATCCAGCAGTTTGGCAATTTCCTGCTGCGAGAGGTGCTCCAAGCTGCCCTTTGGAGCCACCCGCGCATCGACCATGTCAGAGGATAGAATCGAGGCTTCCACGCAGCACCTATTCGGGAACTAAGGATAGATATCGATCGGAATTTTGTCCTGCGTGCGCATCCATACTTCGACCATGTCGGAATTCGACAGGGCTATGCAGCCGTCGGTCCAGTCGTTCGCGGCATAATACGCCGACGGATGGTGCGGAGAGTTTGGATAACCGTGAATCATGATCGCGCCGCCCGGAGCCCAGCCCTTCTTGTGCGCGCGCAGCTGATCCTGTTTATTCGGGTAGGACACTTGAATCGCCAGAAAGAAATCGCTGCGGATATTGCGCCATGAGAGGAAATAGCGGCCTTCGGGGGTTTTGAAGTCGCGTTCTTTTTCCTTCTGTCCTACAGGGTTCAATCCCAGCGCTACCTTGTAAGCGCCCAAAAGGCGGTCGCCGTTGTACAGGTATAGCTTGTGCTCGGCCTTATGGACGACTACCCGATCGGCAAGACTCGAATCCGCCGACCCGGAATCCGCCGCCCGAGCGTCGTTCATCCAGCCGACGCCCGTCGCCAAGGCCAGACACATACAGAGACTTGTCGCCGAATAACGGTCGAATCGCTTGATCATTGCCGAAAGTATACCTGGTAGCGGCAACTCATTAATCGGCCGCAGCTCACGTCCCGGTATACTGCAGGATATGCGCCGGTCATGGATCCTCGCAAGTCTGAGCATCGTGCTCCTGAGCGCGTGCGCGTCATCGTCCAACAAGCCGGTGGAGTACTTGGACGATCGGACCGCCATCACCATCGGATCCCTGAAGGAGCCGATCGAGCTGGTGCCGAGCCTTCATCAGAGCGGGCTGCATCTACTGAGCCTGGCCAAGAAGGCGAGCTTTGCCTACCTGGGGCCGGTCGAATGGGATCGAAGCGGCACGATTGTCTATGGATTGTGGGTGCATATAGCGCCCGGCAATGATCGAGCCATCGTCGACATCCGCTCTCCGGACGCACTCACGCTGATTCTTGACAGCGGAGCGCGTGTGCTCACGCCCATCGATGCCCCACAGCTGGGCAGGGGCGCCTACCAGGCGGTGGCTTCCTGGGGCCAGACAGCCTACTTCGGGCTGACGGAGGAAATGCTGAAGCAAATGGCGGCCAGCCAGAAGCTGGAACTCGATGTCCGCGCAACGGACGATGCCGTGTTGAACTTCGCGGCCACCGTCGACACGCGCGCGACCCTGGCTGGCTACTTGCATTCACGCGGCATCACCGGCGATTGACGGCTTCGACCCGCGGCAGGGCTATGGCGGTGACAGATTCAGCTTGATCGCGCATTAGACTCGCAGCGATGCTTACGGCCTTGTAATATCCGCATGCAAAGCCCCCTTTGGCAACTTACAAAAATCAGCAGGGATAGCATAATCGCCCCGCCCGCTTTCGAAGGAGTTATTCGATGATGACCTTCCAGTCGGCCGCATCCGGTGCTCTCAAATTGTGCGTTTCCATCGCCGTGTTGACCGTCGGTCCGGCCATGGCGGCACCGCCACGAGCAACCGCCTCATTCCCCATCCGCGACAACTCGTTCAAGTGCATCACCCAGATGACGCACGTACGGCATTTTTATGTCGACAACCTGGCGGGTAATTTGAGCGGCACGGTCAAGGTGGCTCAGGCAGCGACAGGCAACTACCCCGTCGGCTCCGTGCTGCAGCTCGTGCCCACCGAGGTGATGGTGAAACGCGAGCAGGGCTTCAATGCCGCGACTCGCGACTGGGAGTTCTTCGAACTCAATATTTCCGCGGATGGATCGGCGGCGATCCGTACCCGGGGATTTCAAGAGGTGAACAACCGGTTCGGCGGCAACTGCTTCACCTGCCACGTCAAGGCCCGCGCGGAATTCGATCTGGTGTGCGACAACGATCACGGCTGTGATCCGATTCCCATCACGCGTGCCATGAGCGGAGCGTTGCAGCGCACGGATCCTCGCTGCAAGAACCCGCCCGTCAGCGCCGAAGACGCTGCGGCGCTGGGTCAGCTCGGGGCAATCGTCAAAGCCTTGGGCGCGGCCAAGGCACCCAAGCCATGATGAATTTGATCTGAGTTTCCCAAACGCCTCAAGCTGTGAGCCGGCCGTCGCCCGAGCTGCCTCGAAGGTTTCCGGCCGGCCGGAACACCAGACCGAACAACACAAAGATGCCGATGGCGGCGCCGGCGGGGATGAGCCAGACGGCATGCCAATCGTGACTCACCTGCAGGCAAGCCTTTACCGCCGAGGCGGCCTGGCTGCATGAGGAATCGTGAATGGCGTAGCGATTCACGATGGCGCCCGACGCGAAGGCGCCGACGAAGTAGCCCAGTCCGTTGGTCACGAAATTGATCAACCCCTGGGCGGCTGCGCGGATCTTTTCACCGGCGCGCTGATCGGTATAGACCTGGCCGCCGACAAAGAAGAAGTCGTAGCACACCCCGTGCAACAGGATGCCGGCGTAAATCAGCCACATACCGGCCCCCGCATTGCCGTTGGCAAAGGCAAAATACCTCAAAGCCCAAGCGAGCATGCCGACCAGCATGATGACCTTGATGCCGAACTTGCGCAGTAAGAATGCCAGCAACAACATGAAGGCCACTTCCGAGATCTGGCCAAAGGTTTGGATGAACGCGGCCTCCGGCACTTTGATCTCGTTCAGGAAAGGATTGGCAAAGGTGTAGTAGAACTGCAGCGGGATGCACAGCAGGAAGGAGCCGAGGACAAAGATGAGAAAGTCGCTTTCCCGGAGCAGCTGCAATGCGTCCAGCCCCAGCGCATCGCGCAAACTGAAAGGCGCGTTGCCCGCCCGCGGCGGCGTGTGCGGCAGAACAAGCGCATACACCGCCATGAGCAGCGATGCGCCGGCGGCGATCTGCAGCGGCAGCACCAATGCATCGGCGTGCAGGCGTTTGCCCACCAAGATGCCGGCCGCGATCCAGCCCAGCGTGCCGAGCACGCGGACGTAGGGAAAACTGCTGGACTCCTTCAGATGGTGGAACGCCAGCGAATTGGTGAGCGACAGCGTCGGCATGTAGCACAGCGCGTAGAGAATCAGCAGCGGATAGAAGCCCGCGAATGCCGTTTGCTTCGACACCATCCACATCAGCCCGGCGCCGATGAAATGCAGTGCAGCCAGGAGTTTTTCGCTGGCGAACCACCGGTCCGCGACAATTCCGATGAAGAAGGGCGACAGCAATGCGCCGATGGCGGTCGCTCCGTACGCGAGGCCGATCTGGGAATCCGTGAAGTGCAGCGTCTGGCCGAGATAAGTACCCATCGTGACGAACCACACGCCCCAGATGAAGTACTCCAGGAACATCATCAGCGCCAGCCGCGCTCGGATCATGGCAGTTCGCGGATGCGGATATGGCGCAGCTCCAAGCTGCCCGGATGATCCCCTTGAATGCCGATGAGGCCGCGCTTCGCCAAGCCATAGTTTGGAAATTTCGAGAATTTGCTGGCGGCGACCTTGGCTGTCCATTCGGGACTGCCCAGGTCGTACTCCACCACCTTCTGGCCGTTCAACCAATGCTCGACGTGATTGCCCCGGATGACGATGCGCGTCGTGTTCCACTCGCCGAAGGGCTTGACCACGCCCGCCGGCGGTCGCGTAAAGACCGTACGCCGCTGCCGGCGGCCGTGAGCCGATTGCGGCCATCGGGCGCGTTGGCATCATCGAGCAGCTGGTACTCCGGCGCCGCTCCAATAGATGTGATCGTACTCGCGCGTGCCGCGATAGAAAATGCCGCTGTTGCCGGCCTTGCCGATCTTCCAGTCGAGCTCGAGTTCGAAGTTGCCGAATTGCTCGCGCGTCACGAGGTCATCGACGCTGCCCTCCTTCGCGAGAACGCCGTCCACGACATGCCAACCTTCGGGCATGGCGTCCGAACGCCAACCGCGAAAGGTGTCGAGCAGCTTGCCGTCGAACAGCGTGTGCCATTCGGGCTTTGGCGCCGCCTGGTTTGCGCCCACCTCATTCCCCACACCCGCGGCCAGCAAAAAAGCGCCAACCCACAGCGCCGCATTCCCCACGATCTTGTTTTGCATATTTCATCCTGCGCGACATTCGCGTTGTATCGATTCCCTTGTGTCTATTCCCTACGAAGCCTTCCACGCGCCTCGCGCCACCGCCGGCACGAACTCGTCCAGGCCGGGGGGCGGAAAGTCGAGCGTTCTGCCGAGCTCGGCGCTCTGGTATGCCGCCATCAACAGTGCCACCACTTCGAGGCCGTCATCGAAGGTCAATTGCGGAGTTTCCTTGCCGAGAAAGGCCCGCACGAAATGGCGGTCCTCGCCCTCATAGCCATAAGCCGCAGCCTCGTTCGCGACCACCGGCATGGATCCCACTTCCGCATTTTGCTTCTCGACCAGATCCTCGCCGGTTGCGCCGCGCACCTCGCGCGAAAAAAACAGATTCAGTCCGCTGTTCAGCGTGTTCCACGACATGGAGTACTCGGGGCCCAGCAGTTCCGCGGACAGTCTCAACCCCGGTCCGACGAAACTCCATGAGGTCGAGGCCTCGCCGATCAAGATCTGGCCATCGGCGGTTTCGAACTCGATCGTGACACTGGCAAAATCTTCCGACGGACGCTTGGCGTAGTCGACCTCGCGGCCAAAGGCGGCCGTGAGTTGCTCCGCGTACGGGGGCCGCCCCCACTTGAGGCTGGCGATATGGCCCGTGATGCGAACCGGCCGCAGCGAGGAGCGCGCCGCGCCGGGCTGGGTCAGCAAGTGCCGCACCAGCAGTACCGAGTGGCACATCATGTCGTTCAGCACGCCGCCGCCCTGCAATTCCCCGCGCCAGAACCAAGGGGCATGCGGCCCGCTGTGTTCCTCGGAAGCACGCGCAAGATAGGGCCGGCCGCTGCTGGCCGCCCCGCGCGCCCAAAGCCGGGTACGGCCGGCAGCGATCTGCGGCGCGAATACTTGATTCTCCAAATAGCCATGCGCGACGCCGGATTGCTGGATGAGCGCCACCAGGCGCTTCGCCTCGGCGAGATTGCGTGCCAGCGGCTTCTCGCACGCGACACCGCGCAACGTTCCCACACCGCCCTCGATGGCGTGAACGATTTCTTGCATGTTCTCGAGCCGCGAGTGGTTCGGGCCGGTGAGCCAAAGTGCATCGATCAGAGGGTCCGCCACCATGTCGCGGATCGATGCGTAGGCTTTCGCGGGACCTATGTCCAGACTGCGCGCCAGCGCGGCGGCGGAACTGGCATGTTCGAGATTGGGGCTCCAAACGCCGCGCACGTCGGCGTCCCGCACGGCTTGGAAGGCCTGCATATGAAAGCGCGCATTGAACCCGCTGCCGACGAAGCCCACACCCAACCGGCCCGATGCGTGGTTGTTGCTCATGGCGAGCCCGGACCCAGACCCAGCTTGCGCAGCAGCTCCGGCGGCGGGCCGGCGAAACTGGGCAGTGGAACGTTACCGATGTAGCCCAGGTCTTGGTGGCCCGTAGGGGTGGAGTAAAAGCCGCCGACCGTCAGCTCGCGGTAGCGGGCGAAGAACTTGGCGGCTCGCGCAAACTTCGCTTCAGCCCTTGGTTCATAGCAAATATCATCGCAAATCGCGTGCCGCCCGAGGTCATCGAGTTCGGCAAAGTGCTTCTTGAAACGCAGCAATGCCTCGGCGTCCATCCAGGCCAGGCCCTCGAGCACGATCGGCTGATCGGCAATCTGGCGCGGATAAGGTGCGCTCACCCATTCGTCGATGAAATCGACCACACCCACGCTTTCCGCGCCGGGCGAGCGGTCATCGCCGGGCAAAATGATGTTGCAAAGGGCGCCGGCTGTCCGCCGCTGGGCCGGGGATAGCGTCAGGGGCCAGACATCACCGGGATGATACGGCTTGGTCAGATGAGGATCGCTTCCATATCCGTTCGGCGCGACCAGCGATGCCGTAATTTCTTCGGCACCCGTGCGCTGATTCAGCAGCGGCATTGCCGCGGCAGCCAGCATCCATTTGATCGTCGTTCGCCGGTCGGTCACAACTCCTTCCTCCGCATCAATCGGGCAATATGATCCGACGCACGCCAGGCCAGCGCCATGATGGTCAGCGTTGGATTCTTGTCGGCATTGGAAGCAAACACCGCGCCATCGTTGAGAAACAGATTCTTGACGTCCCAGGTCTGGCACCACTGGTTCGTGACGGAGGTTTGGCGGTTCTCACCCATCATCGCACCGCCGACTTCGTGGATGATGAAGCCGCCCGGGGCGATCGCTTCGGCGCCATCGGTTTTCACTGCGCCCATCACCGTGCCGCCCATGGCCTCGACGATTCCCGCAAAGGTTTTCTGCATGTGCGCGGCCTGGCGGGTCTCGTGGTCCGACCATTGCCAGTGAAAGCGCAGTACCGGAATGCCCCACCGGTCCTTCACTTTCGGATCGATCTCGCAATAGGAGTTTTCATTCGGGATCATCTCGCCGCGGCCGTCGAACCCCACGAAGGATCCGTAGTAGCGCCGCGCGTCATCTTTGAGCTTCTTGCCGTAGCTTCCCTGGGTCAAGGATTCAAGGCCGTGCAAGGTGCCGAAACCCGGCATGCGCCGGCCGCCGCCGAACTCGATGTGATAGCCGCGCGCGAAATCCATCTTGCCTTTCTGCTGGTCTTGATACAGCCACCACGGCGCGTAGAAGGCATGGCCGCTGGCGCCGTCCTCGTTGAGCGGCGGCAGGCTTTCGAGCAGCGGCACCTGGCCGCTCACGCTGCTGCCCACGGTGTCCATGAGGTAGCGGCCGACTTTACCGCTGGAATTGGCAAGACCTTCGGGGAACTGCGGGCTCTTCGAATTGAGCAAAATTCTCACCGTTTCACAGGCGCTTGCGGCGAGTACGACTACTCGCGCGCTGACCGAGCGCTCGCCGCCGCTGACCTTGTCGATGTACTTCACGCCCTTCGCCAGGCCGTCACGCCCGAGCACCACCTGGCTGACCATCGCGTCCGTGACGATGTGGAGATTGCCCGTGGCGAGCGCCGGCGGCAGATGCACGGTGGTCGACTGATAGTTCGCCCGAATCGAGCAGCCGCGTCCACAGTCGGTCGCCCAGAAGCACGCCGCGCGCTGTTGCATATGGGCAGCAATGATTCTCTGCGCCTTGAGGTTCCCCGGATGCAAGAGTGCCGGCGAGTGCTTGTAATCGAGCTGGCGCGTCAGCACGGCGCGGTGCCCCGCAACGATGGGAATCCCGAGTCGCCCGGCTCGTTGCTGGACCAGGTAATCGCTCACCAAGGGCGAGGGCGGCGGCAGCAGACAGCCTTCCGGAGAATTCGGGGTATTTTCCAGCCCCTCGGAAGTCCCGTACACGCCGATGAGCCGCTCCACTTTGTCGTAATACGGCGCCACATCCTCATAGGAAATGGGCCAGTCGAAGCCCAAACCATCGCGCCGATGGGGCTTGAAATCGTACGGCCCGTTGCGCAGAGAAATGCGGCCCCAGTGATTCGTGCGTCCGCCGAGCATGCGCGAACGCCACCACGCGAAGCGGCCGTGCGGATCCTCGGTGCTTTGGACATACGGTTCGCCCGGAACCGTCCAGCCGCCATCGACCGTGGCGTCGTAAAATCCGAAGTCCTTTTGCGGGGTAGCTACTCCCCGCAAGGGTGCTTGATCCGGCGTCTGAAACATCGGTGTTTCTCGTTCCGGAACGTAGTCACGGCCCGCCTCCAGCATGAGCACCTTGGCGCCCTCCATGCAGAGCGTATAGGCGGTCTGCCCGCCTGCCGCGCCCGAACCGACCACGATGACGTCGTATTGCTGATGTTTTGCTGCAGGCGTCACTTGGAAACTCTCATGATTCTGCCCGGCGGTAATTCTAAACGTTGCAGCTTACGCTTCAACAAGCTCCGGTTACCGCACAATTGCCGGCGGTGGTCTCGAGCGCGATCGCGCCGCCGGTGCGCAGCCGCGCCTCAGCGTCCTGTCCACCTCGCCACCGCCCTCGCCAGCGCCCTCACTGCAGAAGCCAGCAGCGAACGCCCTGCTCGTCCAGGAACGCTTGTGCTCGATCACCCTGCAACAATGCCATGGTCGCAAGCAAACCCGCTTCCGTACAACTGCTGGCGGCAACGGTCACCGAGCGTGGTGAACCAGTCACGGGCCATCCCGTGCAGGGATTCAACACGTGGCCGTATCGAACGCCATTCTTGAGCAGGTAGCGGCGCGCATCGCCGCTGGTTGCGAGCGCGCCATGCTCGAGTTCCAGCAGCATGGTCGCGTCCCCCTCCGTGTCCGGCCGCTCGATGCCGATCTGCCACGGGCCGTGGGAGGGCGCGCGGTTGGCGCGCAAATCGCCGCCGAAATTCACCAGGAACGGCATCCCATCGCCGGCGGCCAGCAGATCGTAAGCCCGGTCAACGGCATACTCTTTGCCGATCCCGCCGAAATCCAATTCCATTCCGGCCGGCAGCAACAGGTCCGGAGATTGCCATTGGAGCTTGTCGAATCCCACCAAACGCAACAGAGGTTCGATCGCAGCGGCGTCGGGAATCCGGTCCGATCCGTCAAAAGTCCAGGCGCGGCGCAGAACCCCGGAGGTGATGTCGAACAGACCCCTGCTGAGATCGAAGCACTGGCTCGCAAAGTCGAGGAGCGAGGCCGTTTCCGGGTCCACCTCGATGGTGGTGCCTCGATTGTCATGAATCCACGCGGTGACGCTATCGTCCCGGTAGCGGCTGTACTTCTTCTCGATCCGCCACGCCTCCTGCGCCGCGACCGCGCCTATCGCCAATGCAGCGTGTCGGCTCATCGACGGCAGCAGAACCTCGCAGGGACTCGCCATGGCGGCAAACTTTACCGCGAGAAGATGTTCGCCTCGCGCCTCAACGGTCAATGCCTCATCGAGCATTCGATTTGCCTCCGCCGCGCGACCGGTGCGCACCTGGAAGCCGGGCCGACCCCCTTAAAACCGCCACCCAAATTGAACCAGGATGGCCTTGAGCGATGGGTACAGATCGAGCCCTTGCAGGCCTGCAGGCACCGGCACGTGCACGTTGAATGTCTCCTGATAATACTCTGCGCGCACGCTGAATTCCGATTCGGCACGGCCTCCGAAGCCCGGCAGCTTCTGCGCGTATTTTACGCCGTAGGTCAGTGCATGAAAGGCGCTCAGGCGGGAGTCCGCGGACTCGAAACCTGTGCTCTGCGCCGTCAGGATGAAGGGCGTGTAAAAGTTGGCCGCCGTTTGGCGATACCAGCGAAACGTGGGTTCAATATAGCGTTCGCGATTCGACAGCGACCAGTGCAGGCGCAGCTGTGCGGTGTCCGAGCGCACCGCCCAGTCATCGCTCATATAGCGCAACGACAGGGCTGTCGACACCTGTGAACTCCAGGCCACGCGATTTTCCCAGTACGCGCTTTTGCGCAGCCGCTGATCCGGACGGCTCTCGTACTCATAGCCGGTGGTATTGCCGGCGCCGTCGATGATCGAGGTGATCTTATACGGATCGTTCAAGTATCCCGTGAATCGATCGACCGACAGGTTGAATTCGGACAACCAGGTTCGGGTTATCACCTGCGTGATGCCGAGCAGTGCTCCAACCCCATCCTTGGTCTTGCCGCCTGTCCTGACGAGTGACGTAAAGTTACTCCCCGGGACCGGGGTGTCGCCGACCGGATGCAACGAGTCGAACTCGTTGCTGAGTCCGAACGACAGTGTGGTGTTCTTGTCGTTGAAGTCATGAGCGATCGAAGCTTCCGCAGTTACGGAGACAAAATCGTCCTCGACGGAGAACTTGCCGCCGACGCTGAGCTGATCCACCCGGGTCAGCGGCCTCGTCCAGTTCGCGCCGAACGCGAAGCGCGCATCGCTGTAATGCGGATCGGCCGGCAATTGGCCCGGAGCGATCGTGTACACGTGGCCGGCTTTTCCGGAGGGCGAGGTAAATGTCTGCGGTGAACGACTCGGCAGTGCCCCATTGGGGCTGGCGCCCGACAGCGCATCGAATGTGGCATTCAGGTTCAGCGACTGGCCGTCTGCAAAGACCTTGGAGACATCCACCACCGGCTCGACCGCCTGCACCCGGCCATTCTCGTGATAGTAGGCCAGGGCGGAGTCCACCGACCAGTCCTCCAACAGGCCGCTGTGGGCAGGCGCGGTGGGTTCCTGGCTTCGCGCCGCACCGGCGCTGAGCAAGGCACAGCTCGCGGCCATCAACCGCCGCCGCGCATTCGCAGCTTTGGCCGGAGGCGCTTTTGACTTCAATTGCATCCACAGCCTCCGCCCGCAAATGAACGGCCTCCGGAGGAGGCCTCCTTGCTGAAATACAGGTGATCGTCGATCGCGGCGTCGAGTGGATTGCCGTCCAGCCGCATCTCCTCGCGCGCCAGCACATCGCGCTGCCAAGGCTTGACGCCGAGGGAACTGCATCCCGATACCAGTGCGGCGCCGGCAGCCAAACACAGAAGACTCGAGCGATAAATTTTCATCCTAGTTCTCCGCGAGAGATACGCGTTACTTTTCCGCCAGCAGCAGTTGCACTTGCGCCTCGTAGGCCGCCCTGTCGACGGGTCGAAAACCCTCATGTGTAAAGCGGGTCACGCCATGACGGTCGATGAGCACGCTCGAGGGCATCACGTGCACCCGATACGACTCCGCGAGCCTTCCTTGGGGATCGAAGCGCACGTCAAAAGTCGGATTGAACTGATGCAAAAATCTCTCGGCATCGATGCGGCTCATATCAAGGTTCACTGCAATGACGGTCAATCCTTGGCGCTCATAGGTGTCTGTCAGGGTCTGCATCCACGGAAATGATTGTTTACAGGGGCCGCACCACGACGCCCAGAAATCCAGATACACCACGCGCCCTCGAAATTGTTCTAGATCGAGCGGCGTAGCAGCCCAGGCCGGCGCAAGCATCACGAAGCAAACGGCAAAAAACACGCTTCTCGCCATGGCTCCGATCTCCGCGTGATACCCGGACACTTGCGCTAGGAGCTTGTCAGACTTAGGTCCATCTGCTGCGGCGGCGGCGGCTCGCGACGATGTCCCTAAGTTCGACAGGCTCCTAGCACCGAATTTGAGGAATGACTTTGTATTGCAAAGTGCCGCGGTGTCAAGCTTCTTGACTATACCCGGGAGCTCCCTACCTTCTTTCCGCCCCTCTGAACAATTCCTCCAGCGACACCCCCAGCTTCACGGCCAGCGCCGCCAGGATCAGCACCGTCGGATTGTAGGAACCCCTCTCCAATCTGCCCACCACATTGGTATGGACGCCCGCGAGGCCGGCCAAGGACTCTTGGCTCAAGTTTTTCTGGGTGCGCCGTTCCCTGATTTCCTCTCCCAAACTCCGCAATATCGATCTTGAGCGCACCCTCCAAGACTCGATCTTCCGACAGAATACTGTCTAGACATTATAATGTGTAAATATCCGTAATCTTAAGGGTCCGCTTCGCGCACACCCTCACTCGGCGTATCCCCTTCGGCGTGCTCCTTCCCTTCGGCGTGCTCCTCACGCCAGCGCTTCTCCGCCGCGGTAAAGAGCGTCCCCAAAGACATCTGCATCCCCGTCGCGATCAGAACCAAAGTCTTCAATTCAGGATTGGCCTTACCCAGCTCGACCCTGCTTATTTCGTTGGGATGCAAGGTCGACTCCTCCGCAAGCTTCTCCTGGCTGATGCCGCGCAGCCTCCGCCGCGCGCCGATCTCAGCGCCCAATGCCAGCCTGACGGTCTCAAAGTCCACCCGCCCACCATCGCGGCATGGACACAATACTGTCTAGACACTAAAATGTGGAATTATAGCTATTGTATGGCCGCTCCTTAGACACGATAGTGTTTCCACACTATAATGTTGATTCAAGGAGGCAACGGACATGCTCATTCTCACCCGCCGGCCGCGCGAAGTCGTGATGGTTGGCCGTGACGTCCAAATCATGGTGCTCGATGTTGCCGGCGACCGCGTCCGCCTAGGCATCACCGCGCCTCGCGAGCTGAAAATCGTTCGCCAAACCAAGCCCGCCCCGCCCACCCAGCCATGAAATCCCGGCCCGCCCATTTCGAGCGTCTGCTGAATTTCTTGAGGCGCAAAGGCCGCTCTCACGAGGACGCCGAGGATCTCATACAAGAGGCCATGCTGCGCCTGCACCGCTATCGGCGGGCAGATCAACTCGTGGTCAACGAGGAAGCCTTTCTGACCCACGCGGTGCAAAATCTCTCCGTCGATCTGCACCGCCGCTTTCGAGTACGCCACGAAGTCCCCTTGGAGCACGTCAACGCACGCAACTCGTTCGTCGACCCCGCGACTCCCGAAAAGACGATCGACGCCGAACAGCGCCTCGGCCGTATCCGCGCACTCTTGGATGCTGCCAGCGTGCGCACGCGCGAAATCTACTTCGCCCAGCGCGCCGGCTACAGCTACGATGAAATCGCCGCCCACTTCAATATTTCCCATATTACGATCAGGCGCCACATCGCGCGCGCCCTGCTGCTCATCATGGAACAAGGTCCGCTCGATGATGCCCGCGCCTGACGCACTCGAGTTGCGTGAAATTCGTGCCCAAGCCGCCGTCTGGGTGACGGACCTGCACGGCCCCGAGCGCAGCCCCGAACTCGAGGCGGGGTTGCGCCGCTGGCTGGCCGAAGATCCCAGGCATGGAAAAGCCTTCGAACTCGCCACCGACGCCTGGCAGCGCAGCGGCAACCTCTTCGCGTATCTGCCGGATCAGCCCCGCCCGGCCACGCCGCTCACCGCAGCGTTTCCCAAACGCAGCACTCGCGCCGCCCGCTACACGCTTGCCGGCGCCGTCGCGCTTGGTCTGTTGCTCTCGGCCGGCTTCTACCTCTTGACAGACCCGAGCCTCTCCACCGGCTACGCCGAACAAAGAACCGTGGCGCTGGCCGATGGCACGGAAGTCACGCTGAACGCCAACTCCCGCCTCATCGTCGATTACACCGAAAAGCTGCGCAAAGTCACGCTTGCCCAAGGTGAGGCGCTGTTCAACGTCACCAAGCATCAAAGCCGCCCGTTTGTCGTCGTCGTCGGCAGCCGCAAGGTCATCGCCTTGGGCACCAGCTTCGACGTGCGGCGCGAGGACAAAGGTCAACCCGCGTTCACCGTCACCCTCATCGAAGGCCGCGTCGCCATCGAACCGCTCGCCGGTCCCAACATCATCCCCTTCGAGCCCGTGGGAGCCATCACCCTGCTCACGCCCGGCCAGCGCTTGCACTTCGCGGCCGACGCGCCCGACGCCCTGGACTCTCCCCCCATCGACAAAGTCACCGCCTGGCAGCACGGCCAGCTGATCTTCGAGGACACCTCCCTCCGCGAGGCCGCCCACGAATTCAACCGCTACGGCAAGCGCCGACTCATCATCGATGCATCCGTCTCCGACAAACTCCGTGTCGGCGGCGTATTCCGCATCGGCGACCCGGAGAGTTTCGCGCACGCCATGGCCAACACGTATGCACTACGCATCATCGAAAGCAACGACGAGATAAAAATCACCGCCCCCTGATCCATTGTTACCTCTCCGTTACGTCTTGACTCATGAAGATAACAAACAACGGGGGATAACCATGCAACACCGCTCGCGGCTTGCCTACTCTGTCGCATTTACTTTTTCCTGTGCGCTTTTCTTATCAGCGCTTGCTGCACCGGCCATCAGTGCGACCAGCAGTACCGACACGGGCGCGCGCGCCGACTCAAAATCCAGCTTCGACATACCCGCCGAGGACTTGGGCAAAGCCCTGCGCGACTTCGCCATCCAAGCGAATTACAATCTCTCCTACGACCCCGCCAGCGTCAAGCATCTGCAAGCCCCCGCCATCAAGGGTGACTACACCGTGCCGGACGCGCTGTCGTTGATCCTGCGCGGCACACACCTTCGCGCCGTGAATATCAATGAGAACACCATTCAGGTGCTCGACAGCGCATCGACCACGACTGATTTTAACTCCGAGCGCCCATCCGCGGTCATTCGCCTTGCCTACGCGACGCCAGATGCGCAGACGCCAACTTCCGCGCCTGCAATTCAAAGCATCGCCGCACCATCCACCTCGAACGGCACCGCCGACGACAACAACCCCCCCGGTCTCGAAGAGATCGTCGTCACAGGCACCAACATCTCGGGCATCGAGAACAAAACCGTGCCGTTGCTCACCTTTGATCGAGACGCCATCGATCGTAGCGGCTACGCGTCCCTCTCCGATTTCATCACCGCGCTGCCTCAAAACGTCAAAAGCGGCACCAACAGTGCCGACGGCATTCTCAGCGGCATAACCGGCCGATTCAACAACGTCGAGAATTCCACGGCGGCCAATTTGCGCGGCTTGGGGAGCAATTCCACGCTCACCCTCATTAACGGCCATCGGGTCGCCGCGTCTTCATTCGGCACCGGAGTGGATCTGTCGGTGATTCCGTTGAGCGCCGTGGAGCGAATCGACGTGTTGACTGACGGGTCCTCCGCCGTATATGGCGCCGACGCGGTCGGCGGTGTGGTCAACATCATTCTGAGAAAAGACTTTAACGGTGAGGAAACCGGCGCCCGACTCGATACCTTGAGTCGTGGCGGCGGCGAGCTGAAGCAGATCGGGCAATCGATTGGTAGAACGTGGAGCACCGGCGGTGCCCTCGCCGTGTTTCAGTTCGAAGACTCCAACGCACTTCGCTCCGACCAACGCACATTCACTTCGGGACTTCCAAAGCCAACCGATACATTGCCCATCTCAAAAAGGTACTCCGGGGTCTTGAGCGCCCATCAAGACTTAGGCGGGTCTCTGGAAGCCTTCCTCGATGCAGTGCTCGAGCACGACATCAGTCAACGGTCGATTACCGACACCGGGCGACGGGGACTCAGCGAACAGATCGTCGACAGTAAAACCAATTCGACGTCCGCCAGTACGGGTCTTCGATGGCAACCCTTTGGCGATTGGCACTTGGAAGGCAGCGGGATATTCAGCCAGGTCGATACGCTGGTCAGCGAGGATTTTATTCCCGCGGAACCGCCGTATATCAACGGTACTCCCTTTACGAACGCCATTGAGACCATCAAGGAAGGCGACATCAAACTCGACGGAACCCTCTGGACTTCCGGTGGTTCCAGCGTCAAGGCGGCGGTAGGTGCCTCCTATCGTCAAGAGGAGTTCTCAGATATTCAGATACAAGCTCAGCCCATCGTGTCGCGCCATGTCCGCGCGGCCTTCGCGGAAATTTATGCACCCCTGGTCACCGAAGGCAATGCGCTTCCTTGGGTGCGAAAACTAGACCTGTCCGCCGCGGTTCGCGATGACTCGTATTCCGACTTTGGTGCCAAGACCAATCCCCGCTTCGGTGTATTCTTCGCGCCCATCGATCAGGTGAGCCTGCGGGTTGCCTACAGCACGTCGTTTCGTGTTCCGGATGCCTTTGAGCTGTTCGAGGCGGTGACGGCTGACAGCGTCATCATCGAAAGCCACATTTCGCAGCCCAATGATCCGACCGGCACGGCCCCCGTCCTCTTCTTTGGCAATCAAACGCTGCATCCCGAGACCTCGAGAAACCTCACCGCCGGTCTCGACTATGTGCCGACGACGCTTCCCACGACGCGCTTTGCACTCAACTACTACCGAATTCTCTTCAGCGACAGGATTACCACCCCGCCGATCAGCGCCTCCATATTTCTCAATCCACAGATCTATGGTCCACTCATCCGGCAATTTCCCAACGATGCGGCGGTTGAAGCCTTCGTCGCCAGTCTCCAGCCCCCGCAGCACTTGGAAGATTTCTCGGCTGGACACACCGGCCTGGCCGGCATTCGCTACGGCTACACCTACAGCGCCATCAATGCCGCCCATGTAGGTACCGAAGGCCTGGACTTCGTCGCGCACTCGCTCTTGAGTTTAGGCGGCGCCAATAAGCTCACTCTCGATTTCAACGCCACCTACATTCGAAACCTGGAAACCGCATTCTGCGACACCTGTACCTCCACGGAGCTGGCCAACACCTACGGACAACCCTTAAAGCTGCGGCTTCGTGCCGCCGGCGGATGGTCGAACGGCAGGGTCAGCGCCAATGCGGCGGTTAATTTCGCCAACGCCTACTCGGACACCAACCTGCTGCCCCCGGGGCGGGTCGCTTCATTCACCACGCTGGATTTGAACACCAGCTGGCACATTGGCGCCTCGGGCACGACGTTGAGCCTCGTCATCCTCAATGCGCTTAATTCCAATCCGCCGCACACGGCTCCCGCGTTCAACGACATCGGCTACGACCCATCCAACGCGGACCCCCGTGGCCGAACCTTATCGCTGCAGGCACGGCAAGCATGGTAGCGCCTCGCCTCGCGGCCGCTACGGTGCTGCTCACGGCAGCATCCCTTGCCAGCCACACGCATGCCAACACGGGAGCCAAACGCGAACTGACTCCCGCCGACGCCGTCGCCACCGTGCGCATCATTCAGAATCAACTTCTGTCGGGTCAGCCCAGTGGCGGCTTCACCTCGCCCGATGGACAACGCTACCTCATTCGGCTTGTCTACGGAGACGTTAAACGCAATGGCGTGTGGATGGATCTGCTCACCGGCCCGCTCGATTCTCTCGAGTCCGCGGCGCACCCCAGGCACTGCGCGCATCTTTTCACCACCGGCTTGGGATCAACCACCAGCGCTAGATCCGCCGAAGCGGACCCTGACCCCACGAATGTGATTCGCTGGGTGGATGCAACCCATGTAGCCTTCCTGTGGAGCGACGAACATGCCATTCGCCAAGTCATGTCGGTGGACCTCAACACGTGCAAGCACCAGTTCCTGACCCACGCGCCCGGGGATGTCTTCTCCTTCCTTCCGGTGCCCGATGGAACGCTGCTTTTGAATACGCAAGTCCCCGCGCCAACGGGGCTCGCCGAGCAGCTCTGGGCCCACGGATTCACGGTGGGCGACGCTTCCGATGGCATTTCGATCTTGCAGGGCCACATCGAGGACAGTACCGCCGTCGAGGTACGGTACAAAAATTCGTGGGCCATCCAAACCCACGGTCGAGTGAAATCGTTGGACATCGACGGCCACCCGTTTGATCCCAGCAACCCCTACTCGCGCGATCTCTCGCTGGGGCTGGGCGGTCGTTACGCCGTCACGTGGATCGGCGTGACTTCGAGACCGCAAGGCTGGGAGGCGTATTCCAACCCGTCGCTTCAGGCAGCTTTGATCAGCACCGACAAGCCGCGTCTTCCGGTTCGGTACATCGTCATTGACCTGCATACGGGCGAGTCTCGCATGCTGTGGAACTCCCCCTTGAGCTGGCGTGCCCAGGTTCACTGGTCGCCGAGCGGGGATGCCGTTCTCCTCGCTCCCACGTACCTACCCGTGGACGCTCATAGCCCATTGGGGCTCGCCGGCAATGCAGCAGCAGAGATTAGTGTGCGCACCGGCGAATACCGCCTGCTTCCCATCGATCTCACGGATCGCACGGTACTAAAAGCCGAATGGTCGACGCCCGGTGAAATTGCAATTACGTCCACCAACACGATGGGTGAGGATCTGCGAACCGAGCGCTTCGCGCGATCTGGCGAGACCTGGCAAGCGGCAACCGGTGCCGACTCGGACGCTTCGGATGCTCCACCCGCGCCGATTCGCTTGGAGACTCGCCAGTCCTTGAACGTTCTGCCACAGATCTTCGCGGTCGATACCCGGAGCGGGAAAAGCCGGCTGGTCATCGATCCCAATCCTCACCTGCTCGATGACTTCAAGCTGGGACGAGTAGAGCGCATGTCAGGCGTGCTGCCCACCGGTCAGCACTGGATCGCACAACTCATCTATCCAGCCGACTATCGGCCGGATGTGAAATATCCCCTAGTGATTCAATCCACTTACGGCCCGGCTTTCGGCACCGAGGAATTCAGCCTCGAAGGCGCCTGGGGGCACAATGGAATGGGCCTTGGCCCCATGCAAGTGCCCTCCAACCCCGGACAATTACTCGCGACTCGCAATATCGCGGTGCTCGAGCTAGAAGTGCTGCATCCCGCGCAGGGCTTCAAGGGAGCCGAGGATCGTCAACTGGCGTTCGAGGCCCTAAGTCGGCAACTCGCCTCATCAGGGCTGGCCGATGAAACTAAAATCGGACTCGTAGGCTTTAGCCGAAATGGCTACTGGGTGGAATACACCCTGGCGCATTCCGCCTTCCCATTTGCCGCCGCCATCGCCGGTGACAACTACGATCCCAGCTATTTCCAATCCGCACTTGGCAACTGGCGCGAGATGGACGTCCAGTTGAACGGCGGCCCGGCATTCGGTGCCGGACTTCAAGAATGGCTCGCGCACGCACCCGGTTTCAACGCCGAACACATTCACACCCCCCTGCTCATGATCGGTCAATCCGGCGGACTCCTCACAATTATTGGCAAATGGGAGATCTACAGCCGCCTGCGTTACCTGAATAAGCCAGCCCAAATGTACCTGATGCCGCAGGCTGACAAGCATCCTTCGCACACGCCGCAGAACCCGAAACAAATCATCGCCATCCAAGAGACCGCGCTCGACTGGTTCGATTTCTGGCTCACAGGCCGTGAAGACCCAAGCCCGCGAAAGCGTGAACAGTACGCCCGTTGGCACAAGCTCATCGCCTCAAGCGCTGTCCCGAATCCATAGTTCCAAGTCCAGATGGCTGAATATTTCCCCGCTGATGGCGCCGCTGCGGGTCGGGCCGCCTTCCAATGCCTGCTCCATCGCTTTGCGATCCAAGATCCCCTGCCGCGCCAGCACGCCTTCCAGCAAGTGCTCGCGCATGAATGGGAGGTTGCGTTGAATGACCTCCTCGAAGAAGCGCAACGGACGGTCCTTCCATTGACGCTGCAAAATCGGTGCCGGGACCACATCGGCAAACGCCCGGCGCGCCAAGCCACGACTGCGTCCGCCGTCGAAGTGAATATCGACGGGGATTCTCGCGCAGGTCTCGAACACGGGCTGAGCGCACAAGGGTGATACCGCATACGGTGCATCATGCCGCGCCGATGTGGACAAGTCATAGAACACCGGTGGAAAGGCCAGCGTTCCCAGTCGCAGCCGAATCTCTTCCGGCAAACGCCCCGTGCGTGACCAGATGTTGAAATTATCGCCTTTGGTCGCCATTTCGTTCTTGAGATCCGCCGATACCAGTCGGTTGGACGACGCTCGGCGACGACGTTCATCGGCATTGCCGGCACCGAAGATCTCCCTGCGTAGGGCCTTGGCCAGCACCTGCCAAAGCGTTCGATCGTGCCGCGACGCCACTTGCAAAGCCGTCTTCCAGGTCTGCGCTTTGAGTCCGTGGCGCCTGAAGCAGTGATCGGCGGCAAAGGTGTACGAGGTGGCGCAAAGCGTGGAATCCCCGCCCTCCCCGGTGAATACGGCGGTTGCCCCGTACTGCGAGGCCATCTGCCGATCTAAAGGACCCCGTTGCCAATGCGTGAAGTAGGACGCCGGCTCCACGGTCGGCGACAACTTCGGCATATCTCGAAAGGCGATGTCACGGGGATCGCGGCAGCATTCTATGTGTCGATGGGCGCCCCGTTGGCTGGCATAGCGCGCCCAACGCCTCTCATCGCAGGCAGCTTCAGGCGCATGATCGGTGTAGCAGGTAATGTTGGGTCTAAAGGGTGCATCGCCCAAGCAGCCCAACACAATGGAAGAATCCAAGCCACCGGAAGTCTGCGCCAGCACGCTGGAGTGATGTCGCGCGAAGGCGTGAATGCAGCTGCGGACCGTTGCCCGCAGGGCTCTGGCAGCGGCGGCCGGATCGGTAATCAATTCCGACGCAGCTTCGAAGGTCGACGGATGCCAGAAAACCGAACGAGACACGAATTTCCCGCCGGCATCAAATTTTGCGCACTGGCCCCGGTGCACCGTCGATATCCCCAACAAGGTTGGAATTTGCATATCGAGGAAGCCATGCACTGCTCTCGCTCGAACGAATTCCCAATCGACGGGAGACGACAACCCGATTCGCCGGCAATCCTCCAGGCAGGAGAATAGCAACTGCACGCCCTCGCGCTCGGTGAAGTAACAGGGTAAGGTTCCGCTGGGATCCTTAAAAACATATCTCGCGCGGTCGCCACCTAGGTGGCCATCATCTATGACAAAGGCAACGAAGTTGCCCCAGAACTGGCTTGCTAAACTGCGTCCCTGACTTTTGAGCGCCTGATGGGTTTCGAGACGGTTGAACTTTCCATCGTAGGCAGGCGCATCGCTTTCCATTTCCTTCGGTCGGGCGAAAACCTCGCCCACCACCACTCCGGCATCATCGCAGAGCAGATGCGCATCAAGGCCCGCGAAACGACCTGCTACGAGCACGACGATTCCAGGACGCCGAAGCACGCAGCACCAGTCTTGCGCGGTGGCGCTGAGCTGCCGTTCCCAATCCGACGCCGCCAATTTCGGCGATTGGGCGTTCCACATAAGCACTACATAGCGAAACATCCTTCAAATCACCAGGATGGGTGTGTAACGGCAGACTTTCTCAGGATTGGTATCCAGCAGGAAATTGCCGCACTGTACCCAGGCATGCGCCGCCCAGGGCTGGGTAGCGACACCGATAACCCACTCAGGATAGAGCCCATGGCGATTCAAGAACCTGGTCAAGGTGAGCGCATGCAGTAAACATCGCCCCTCTGCCGCAAACACCAAGGGCCTGAGCTGGCGAAACACGCCCACGAGTGCAGCCATCTTGACCATTTCCTTCGGATCGATGCCGCCTCCACGTCGCGCCTTGTCCACTCGCATCGCCTCGACGGTCGCAGAGAACGGCCGCCATGCCAGTGAAGAGCGCGCCCAAAGAAAAGCAACCATGAAGTTCGCGACATGCCTCGGCGTCATTTTGGACTCCACTTCGAGTTCATCTCCCACGGACATCCACTCCCGGTTCATATCGGTGAGCGGTTCTCCGGCGGCTCGAGCACCATCACTCACTCCAGAAATCAACAGACCATCCGCCGCCAACGACCGGCATAGCTCGTCCGTGTACGCCACTGCCGCATCCGAAGTTGACTGCGTTTCGGTGCGATCCCAGTGTGGTTTCGGCCAAGAGCCAATCGCAGCGGCCAGCAGTTCCGTGTCTCTCTTGCCTAGCCCGAGATACTTGTCGCGCTTCAGGTCCAGAAGTACGGAGCCATCGCCGGTAACGCATACATGGACGTGCGACGCCAAGGTGAACGGAAGGGTTGGGAATGATCGATCATGCCCTCCGCTGTCGCGCTTGTTCAGTGGAATGCCTGACATCTCTGGCGCGTCCGACATGTCTTGGGAAAAGGCGGATGCGCTTCCGCGCATCCGCCTTGACTCCTTAGGCGTCTGGTTCCCCATGCGGGTTGCCTAAGTTATCGCCGGTGCCGAAATCAATCTGCTTGGTTTCGTCGGACGCTCTGCCCAATTCAACTGGTTGATTCGTCGTCATGTAAATCTCCTTGTGTCGTATGCACGTAATGAAAAGGCGTTCTGCTATCCGCGGTAGCGACTTCAAGCTGCGCTGCCGATCACCGGAGCGTCAACTCCGAACACCGTCACACACCCGATTCCGCGGACACGTTTCCTCCGCATGCCCGCGCTCGGTCACGCGCCAAACGCCCATAAAACACGGCCTTGAGCTCATCTGGGCGCTCACACAAGTCGTCGCCATTGACGTCCTCCGCGCGCCGATCCTCGCTCATCCCTGGTGCCACTCATCAACACCGCATCTCAATTTTCACTGGATTTGCGTGCCAGACGGAAACTTAAGGCCGTTCCCAGTCACCCCCTCCAACGTCCGCAGGTTGAATCCCCGGCAGTGACTTCCTGCCAAACAACTCCGGCGACACGCGCCGATAACGTCGCATCCCCCTTCCCAGCGTCGCTCCACTCACGCCGAACCAGGCGCCGACCTCACGCAAGCTCGCTGACCTTGAGCGCAACGCGTACCACGCCACCAATGCCCGACCCAACACCGCCTGATGGTTGGCCGCAAGCAACGCTTCGGGCTCAACTCCCAACAGCTTCGCCACTCCCGCGATCAATTGCTCCCGCGTGGGGGGCACCGGCGGATGCCTCACCGCATCTCTCACCTGCGCGACGAATAAATGTCCACCCACCACCCGCGCATCGAGCGCGGAGCCCTGCTCGAACAGCGTCGCGACATGCGGCGTCTCAGCTTTCTCCATGAATTCCTGATAGTCCCGTAATCCGAACAAGCCCCTGCGCTCCAGGGCTCGCCATACGGCGTCGGTCTCCAACCGCACCTGCGCACGAGCGCCAACATATGCGGGCGCCGAGCAGTACGGATAATCGACTGCGCGTCGCGCCAGCCCGGAGCGCAGTGCGTGCGCGTGCACCCGCCGCAAGGCATGCGGCAGGTACTCCGGCGCCACCAGCTTGGATTCATAGCGCTTCGCGAATGGGCTCGCGCGCTTGGGGATGACTCCTTCTACATGCAAGTAGCGCGAATAGCGCCCGCCGAGGCGCTGCATGCAAGCGTCCAATGGCACATCCAGGGTTCGCATCACCAGCGACGCGGCATTGGGCTCCACGCAATAGCCGAACAACTGGGCGCCATATTCCGAACAACACGCATCCAGCAGCTTCAAGAATCGAAGTAAGTGTGGAACGCTGGTCCAGCGTTCCGCGGCGGCGCGGTTGAACACGCCGGGATCAAAATAAATATTGAAGCCCGCCTTACCCCACATATGCGCGATATGCATCGCGCCGTGGAAGTCGAGCCGATGTGGCCGCGACAAGCGATACTCCTTTCGCTCAAGCTTCCCGATGCACAGGTTCGAACATCGCGCGCATCTTGTCGATAAGAAAAAGCCGGATGTGAAAATAAATTTTCACAAAACAGGTAATTCCCTCTGTTGCCGCCGTGAATCCAATGACACAATCCGCGCCGCATTTTATTTTGACGTGGTTCGCGACATAAGCGCGCGACTTGTTCGGTTATTTGCCGAAAATTGCAGTCTGAAAATGGCAGTTGTTCGGGAACTTAAGATCGTAACGACACTGCTTCAATCGCGTCTCATGGCGCTCCACACCGATTGGATTATCGGCCGTGTATTCAAAGGACCAAAGGAATGGGCAACACCCCGGCAACACACTTTGCGGAAACGCTGGTACAACTCGTGCTACGCGCGCATAACGCCGACGAACTTGTGCAGACGGACGAGGACTGGCGAGCGCTTGGACAGATCGCCGCGCGCATGCTGTTCTGGCGTGGCGGCGCCATCTATGCCTGCCGCTGCGAAGAGAACGAAATTCGCTTCGCTGTACAAGCCGCACACGCACCCTTGGGCGCCATGGCACACCATATATCCGGCGCCTATGCCATCCATCTGCGCCAAACGCGCAGCCTCGTCGGCAACATCTTCAAGCACTACGCCGCCATTCCACTGGAAGACGACACTTATCTCGACGATCTGGTGCTATGGCTGCACCGTCCCGCCGGGCACGCGAGGATCTGGACTGCCGATGACGCCTACCTCATACCAAAATCACTGCCATGGATTGACACCGGCCGCGTCTTGAGCGCGCTCAGCATCGGCGCGCCCGGGCCCGCCACGTATCGACGCCGAAAATCAGAGGCCATATCACCCCAGGCTATAGAGATCTTCACGCGCCGTCCCAAACGCGTACGTCGGGCAGATCTGCGCGACGATCCAAATTCAGAAGCGCGTGCGGCCGATCACGGCATGCGAACGGCGCGCCCCGGTATCGAAGCGATTGCTCGTTTGGTCGCAGAGATCTGCAAGGTCTCGTATGGCGACATGCTCGCCGACACCCGCAGGCGTGTGGTCAGCAGGTCACGGGTCATCACAACGGTGCTCGCCACCCGCAATGGCGCAACGGCTGCCGCCGCCGCGCGCCTGTTCAACCGCAGCCGTTCGACACTCATCGAGCAGGCCGAGCACTATAGAGCGACGCAGCCGGAAATATTCGCGCAAGCCGAGGCTGCATTGGAGGCATTCATCGCCGAAGGGCGGGAATAGTTGCGATGATGTATGCGCAGCGACGAAGGCCGCGGGAACGCAGTGAAGACCCGCAGCGGAAGTAGCGGCATCTCGTGCAACGCCGCCACCGGCACGCAATCTTTGAGGGAGAACTCTTCCAAGACCTTGTTGCGAGACGGTTTCGGCAAGTTGATCGGATCCAATGCGTTAATCGACTTTCTCAGCATCTCATGCGCGATCTCTGCCACGTCCGGGTAGTAAGGGCCCTTGTGCGTGGTCTCCCCATACTCCATCGCGATCTTGAGGCACCCGAGCAAGGACTGCGCGCGCGACAAGTTGTCACGCTCGGTCTCTATGGTCTTCAGCACGAAATGGAGTTCGGTGCCACTGCACTTGGGCGATGTGGATCTTGCGTTTCTTCGACGATGTTTCATGAGACTCGGCGAGCAGTCATGGTTGGTATCTGAATTTTGCCCCCGTCCTGTACAAATATCCAGTTATTTCTTTTCGACGATCCGGCGGCCCTGGGTCCCATGCGCCACATCTTTATTATGAATAGAATCAAATATTTACATGGTCACCGGCGACTGCTGGATTGAAAGGTGAAGCGTCGATGTACTGCCGGCGCAAGGGTGTTCGATGGCGATGCAGCGATCGACATCGCCGCGGCAGCACTCACCCGCACTTCGAATCCCCGCAATTCAAACAGGTATGGCAGCCATCCATCATCACCACCGCGGCGGTGCTGCACTTCGCGCAGAGCTGCGCGCCTTCGGGAAAATGCGATTTTGAAAAGGCGTCGGTTTGCTTGGTGCGAGCTTCGAACTCCGCCCGCTTCTCTTGCACCAACTTGCGCTGATGGACGTCGAGTTCCGGCTTCTTGAGCAATCCGATCGATTGCAGGTGGCGCTCGATTACGTAGCCTAATTCCGCGATCGTCGAGGGCATGAACTTGCCGCCGGGCTGCCAGTAGCCGCCCTTCGGATCGAACACCGCCTTCAGCTCATCGACCAAGAACGTCGTATCTCCGCCCTTGCGGAATACCGCGGAGATGACCCGGGTCAGCGCGACGATCCACTGAAAGTGATCGAGATTCTTCGAATTGATGAATACCTCGAACGGCCGCCGCTGTTCATGCGGTGTTCCCTCATTGAGCAGGATGTCGTTGATGGTGACGTACATCGCATGATCGGACACCGGCGTCTTGATCTTGTAAGTCGAACCGATCAGGACTTCGGGTCGCTCGAGCTTCTCGTGCATCCAGATGACGTTGTCCTGGGCTTTCGGCGCTTCCTTCGCAGCGGCTGCGGGCGCCTCCTTCGCCTCAGGCTTCTGCACGCGGTACTTGGCGATCTTCTTGTCGATTTTGATGTGGGCCATGTTCAAAACTTCCCGTAATAGCCTTCTTTGAGCGCATCGAAGAGATTCGCGGCGGTATGCATCTCGCCGTCGTACTCGATCTCCTGATCGCCCCGCGCCTCGACCTCGGTGCCGTCCTCGAGCGTGAATACATAGGTCGTATTCTTCAAGTCGTCCTCTTTGACCAGAACGCCTTGGAAGGCTTCCGGATTGAATCGGAACGTCGTGCAGCCCTTCAGCCCCTGCTCATAGGCGTACATGTAGATGTCCTTGAAGTCCTCGTACTTGTAGTCGGTGGGCACATTCGCCGTCTTCGATATCGAGGAATCGATCCAGAGCTGCGCCGCGGCCTGAATATCCACATGCTCCTTCGGGCCGATGTCGTCCGCGGAAATGAAATAGTCCGGCAGCTTTTCGGCGGCATTCTGCGAGTTCGGCATGGCGCGAGGATTGATCAGTTGACGGTAGGCCAGCAACTCGAAGGAAAACACATCGATCTTTTCCTTGGATTTCTTGCCCTCGCGCAGCACGTTGCGGAAGTAATGATGCGCAAACGAGGGCTCGATGCCGTTGGAGGCATTGTTGGCCAGCGACAGCGAAATGGTCCCGGTCGGCGCAATCGAGGTGTGGTGCGTGAAGCGTGCGCCCACCTCGGCCAGTTCGTCGACCAGTTCGGGCGACGCTTCGGCGATGCGCTGCATGTAGCGGCTGTAGCGCGCATGCAGCACGCGGCCGGCCACGCGCGCGCCCACCCGCCAGCCGTCCTTCACCATCTCGGGGCGCTTGCGCAGCATTTCGCGCGTCACCGTGAATTCCTCGTTCATGATGGGTGCGGGGCCTTTCTCTTTCGCAAGATCCAAGGCCGCTTCCCAGCCCGCGACCGCCATTTCCCGCGAGACGTTCTGGGAAAAGGCCACCGACTTCTTCGAGCCGTACTTCATGCACAACATGGTGATGGTGGAGCCCAAGCCTAAGAACCCCATGCCGTGGCGGCGCTTGCGCATGATTTCGTCGCGCTGCTGCGCCAGCGGCAGCCCGTTGATCTCGACCACGTTGTCCAGCATGCGCGTGAAGATCTTCACCACCTTGCGATAGGATTCCCAGTCGAAGCGGGCATCCTCGGTGAATGGATCGACCACGAATTTGGTGAGATTCACCGAGCCCAGCAGGCAAGATCCATAGGCCGGTAACGGCTGTTCACCACATTGCCCTGTTACCAGCCCGTTGAAGATCACGGTGTTGTTGTCCGCTTGAGTCGTATCAAAAACGGCTTCTCGTCCAACATAGGTGATCTCGGCGATCTTGCTGGTGAAGCGCTCGGATTCGCGCAGCAGTTTTCCTTGTACCCAACGCTGATACTTTGAATTCTTCTCCTCGGACAGGAAACCGAGCTCCGCCATGAATATCTCGCGCGACTCGCCGTTGATTATCAATTCATAATCAGCTTGGCAGGCGTACTCCTTCGTGCCTCCTTTGCCGTCGGGAAAATGATTCATGCGGGCGTCCCGACGCTTCAAGATGCGGCAAAAAATTCCAAAGTTTGCCAGAAGCATCTGCACATCTTTCAGCAGCGGCTGTTGACTTGAGGCCAACCGAATGGAGCAGCTCGTCTGCGCACGACCCGATGCATTGACTGTACCGTCGGATTGGAACAGACCGCGCAAATAGCCTTTGACGCACTCCTCGTTGCCGCGCCAGACGATTTCAGGAACCTTGAGCTTGAGCGCGGGCGTGACCCCGTACATCGTCTCGAGCACACGCGCAAGTATGACCGATCGGATCATCAGCATATTACGCTGCGGGATCGCAACCGAACCGACACGATAACTGCGCATGCCGTTTGTCGCAAAAGGCGCAATCAAGTCGTTCACTGTGTCGACAACCTGTTCTGCAATCGCGCGATCGGCGCCCCATAGATTGATGACCGCGGCTTGCTGATTCTTGCCGCGATTCGTGAAATGGCCGTCGCCAGTCAACAGCCCGAGCAGCTTCCCGAGCTCGGCACTGCCACAGCCGCCGAATTGCCCTTTGCCGGACTGAATCAGCAATTCATCGCCGGGCTTCAGATCCTTGAGCTTGATCTTGCCGCGGGTCGTGTAGAAGTCGTGCCACTCGGTCGCCTTGATCTCATAGCCGGCCTTGGTCACGACGCGGTAAACATCCGCGCACTGCGAGGTCATGAAGGCCGGAACGGCCTCACGTACATCAGCCCCTGTGCCTTGTCCGAGCGCGCGCGTGTCTATGGTGGCGCGTATATCGACTCTTGCCTCGTATAGAGCCCCGATCGGCACCATCCCGAATTGCGTTGCCAGACGGGTGTCCGCTGTCACGCATGGGTTTGTGGCGCGGACATTTTCCGTCCACCAGTTGTTGTTCATCTCATTGACTTTGTCGATGAGGATGAATCCCGGTTCGGCGAAATCATAAGTGGAGGTCATGATCACGTCCCACACGCGGCGCGCCGGCAAGGTCTTATAGATCTTGCAGGCAACCAGACCCTCCTCGTTCGCGACATAGCCTTCCGTATAGGGCCACTCGCGCCACACGAACTTCGTGCCGTCCGATAGATCAGGCCGCTCGGCCTCGTATTCCTGGCGGCCGATGGGGAATGCCAGCGTCCAGTCGCCTTCGCTCTTCACCGCCTTCATGAAATCGTCGGTGACCAACAGCGACAGGTTGAATTGCCGCAGGCGGCCGTTCTCGCGCTTGGCGCGAATGAATTCGAGCGCGTCGGGATGTCCGATATCGAACGTGCCCATTTGTGCGCCGCGCCGGCCGCCGGCCGAAGACACGGTAAAACACATTTTGTCGTAGATATCCATGAAGGATAGAGGACCCGAGGTATACGCGCCCGCGCCGGACACATAAGCGCCGCGCGGCCTCAAAGTCGAAAACTCATAGCCGATGCCGCAACCCGCCTTGAGCGTGAGGCCGGCTTCATGGACCTTCTTCAGGATATCGTCCATGGAATCGCGAATCGTTCCCGATACCGTGCAATTGATGGTCGAGGTTGCCGGCTTGTGCTCGAGCGCGCCGGCATTTGAGGTGACCCGCCCGGCCGGGATTGCGCCGTGCCGCAATGCCCAGAGGAACGACTCGTACCACTGCTCGCGGCCGTCCTCGCCTTCCACATCGGCAAGCGCGCGCGCGACCCGCTTGTAGGTATCGTCCATCGAATTGTCGATGGGCGAGCCGTCCTTGCCGGTCAGCCGGTACTTCTTGTCCCAGATGTCGAAGGACGCCTCTTGGTAAGGAATGCTGCCAACATCTTTGGGCTGTATTTTGACCACGGTATTCATGGGTATCTACACCGCTCCGTTATAATTATCGAGCTAAATCTCGAACACAAATGGCGGTGTTCGCGCGAAAAAAAGTGTTGGTGACTTGACGCAAGCTGATGGGACTTAACGGATCTGTCGAACACAACATCTTGTGTTTGAGCTGAAAGGGTACGGCGCGGCGGCAACCAGCGTCAAGACATTTTTCATAGTATTTTTGATATATTAAATTGTTATATATCAATGAGATACAAAATTGTCCCGAGAAATTAGCTGACTGCACCCTTGGGCGGCCAGGTCAATAGTAAAAATGCAGTAACGCAAGATATTGTGTTTGCACACGTTATCCACATTATGTTCCATTGACTTTGAACCGCGTCACACTTTGCCGCTCGCCGGCGGCGCGGTCCCGAGCGGTTCCTCTGAGCTTCGCCTGACCGGTCGCGAGTTGAAATTTCTCTCTTCAGACCCACCTCTGAGATCACGCGCGTGAGTTTCGATTCACAGAGGTTTTGCACCCAATTCCAATTATTTATCTCTATTTAGGAGTTCAAGACAATGACAGTCGTTCGCTATGAGCCATGGGCACTCGTCAGCCGGCTCCAGAAAGAAGTCGATCGTTTATTTGGGGCGCCGTTGACCACGGCTGCCGATTCCGGGGCCTGGTTGCCGCCGGTGGACATCCATGAGGAAACGAATCAGTTCCTGCTGCACGTGGATCTGCCGGGCGTCGATCCGAAGGCCGTTGAAATCACATCCGAACAGGGCGTGTTGACCATTCGCGGCCGGCGCGAGGATTCACGCAAGGAACAGCGCGACGGGTTCCGTCGCATCGAGCGCATCAGCGGTGAATTTCAACGCCGATTCAGCCTGCCGGAAACCGCCGACGCCGCGAACATCAAGGCGAAGGTCGCCAACGGCGTGCTGGAAGTGTCAATTCCCAAGCTGGCGCAAGTGCAGCCCCAGCGGATCATGGTCGAAGCCGCCTAAGGGGATCCTTGGCTCGCGTCCTTCCGTGTAATATCGCGTGGATGCTGGCGAGGGGGCCGGACGAATACGTCCGGCCTGCTTTGCCGGTCAAACGATACCCCTAAGGACTGCGCATGAATCTGCGTCTCAACTTTGCGGCGGCCGCGCTTGCAGCGGCTGTGATTGGCGGGCCGCTGTACGCTGCCTCGCCCGCCCCTCTCGATGCCGCGCCGGTGCCCTCGCTGGCCCCCATGGTCAAGCGTGTCTCTCCCTCCGTGGTGAATATCGCCACGCGCGGCACCATCAAGGAGCAGCCCGGCCACAATCCGCTGTTGGACGATCCGTTTTTCCGCCGCTTCTTCGACGCGCCGCCGGATTCGAGGCCTCGTGAGCGGCAATTTCAGAGCGCCGGTTCCGGCGTCATCGTCGATGCAAAGAACGGCTACATCATCACCAATCACCATGTCGTTGAGAACGCCAGCGAGATCACCATCACGCTGCTCGACGATCGAACCTTCAGCGCCAAGGTAATCGGCACCGATGAAGGCGCCGATGTTGCGGTGCTGCAGGCAAAGCAGCCGAATCTCGTCGCCATGCCCCTGGGCGATTCGAGCAAGCTGGAGGTCGGCGATTACGTCGTCGCCATCGGCAACCCGTTCGGTCTGCAGCACACGGTGACTGCGGGCATCGTCAGCGCCTTGGGACGCAGCGGCATCAATCCGGAGGCGGGTGGCTATGAAGACTTCATTCAGACCGACGCCTCGATCAATCCGGGCAATTCGGGCGGGGCGCTGGTGAACTTGCGCGGCGAACTCGTCGGCATCAACTCGGCGATTCTGTCGAGATCGGGCGGGAACATCGGCATTGGCTTTGCCATCCCCGTGAACATGGTCCGCGGCGTCATGGATCAGCTCATCAAATACGGCCAGGTCAAACGCGGAATTCTGGGCGTGCAGCTGTACAGCGTCACCCCCGACATTGCCAAGGAATTTGGGCTGACTGAGACGACCGGGGCGCTGGTGGCCGGCGTCGCACAGGGGTCTGCGGCGGAGCGCGCGGGGATAAAAACCGGCGACATCATCACTTCGCTCAACGGCGCCACCATGAAAAGCTCCGGCGAGCTGCGCAACGCCATCGGCATGCTGCACGTGGGGGATAAGGTCGAACTCGGCCTGCTGCGCGATGGCAAGCCTCGCAAAGTCACGGCGTTGATCGCCGAGCGTGGAGAAGTAGAACTCGCCGGCGCCGCCGAGATCAACCGGGGTCTGGATGGAGCGGAATTCGCGGATGCGCCGGACGGCGGCGGCGTTCTGGTGAACAAAGTTCAAGAAGCAAGCGCCGCGGCTCAATCCGGACTGCACACCAACGATGTCATCGTCGGTGTGGGCCGCACGCCGATCACCAACATGAAGTCGTTTCGCGAGGCCGTCAAGGGAGCAACCGTGCTCCTGCTCAGGGTTCGCCGCGGCAGCGACACGCTGCTGCTTCCCGTTCGTTGATTCATGCGCCTGCTATCCATCGTGGTTCTGGGCGGCAGCGGATTCTTGGGCACCCGGCTGGTCGCAAGATTGATCAAGGACGGCCATCAGGTGACCGTGCTGTCGCGCGACCGCGAACAGCACAAACACCTGTTGGTCCTGCCTGGGCTCACGTTGGAGAACTGCGATATCTATCAGGAAGCGCAACTCAGCGAGCGCTTCCGCGGCAAGGATGTGGTGATCAACCTCGTTGGCATTCTCAATGAGCGCGGCTTCGGCGGCGCCGGCTTCCGCCGCGCGCACACCGAACTCACACAACATGTGCTCGATGCGGCCCGCTCCGCAGGCGTCACCCGTCTGCTGCAAGTGTCCTCCTTGAAAGCGTCCCCCGGCGCGCCCAGCTACTATTTGCGCTCCAAGGGCGAGGCGGAAAAACTGATCCGCGATAAGGGCACGGCTTTGGATTGGACCATCTTTCAGCCGTCCGTGATGTTCGGCCCCGGCGACTCCTTTCTAAACCGCTTTGCACGATTGCTGGCGGCGATTCCCTTTGTCTTCCCCCTCGCAAGACCGAACGCTCGTTTTCAGCCGGTGTTCGTGGACGACGTCGTGAATGCACTGACGCATTGCCTGCATGGCGGCGCGGGCAGCCGGCAAACTTACGAACTTGGCGGCCCGCAGGTCTATACCCTGCGCGAAATTGTCGCGCTGGCGGCGAAAATGACGCACCGGCGACGCTGGATCATCGGCCTGCCGAACTTTGCGGGGCGCTTGCAGGCATTCGTCATGAATTTCGTGCCCGGACGTCCCTTTTCCAGCGACAACTACCGCTCGCTCAAGGTCGACAGCGTATGCAGCGAGGATGGCTTCCCGAGGCTGGGTATCAAGCCGCAGTCCATGGCGGCGTCGGCGCGCCTTTTCTTGGGCGCCCAAGAGGACAATGCCCGCCTCAGCCAGAACCGCGCCTCGGCCGGCCGCGCCAAGACAAGCCACCAGGAGACTCTTGACTAAAGACCGGGCGGTCCCGGAAAGGCCTTTGCCGCGGCGAAGATCCATTCGCGGAAATGCGCCACCTTGGGAAGGGCCAGAAAACTTTTCGGACAGACGAAGTGATAGGCCGAGGCGTACGGCAACGCGCCCTCGCCGGCGAGCTTGAGCGTACCCTTCTGCAGCGAGCGCGTCACCAGCGTCCAGCGCCCCAGCGCATATCCCAATCCCTCCTCTGCGGCGGCCAGCAGGCCGGCAGAATCTTCGATGCTGGGCGCCCTGGAATGCCACGCGGCCTCCTCATCGGCCTGCGCCCACACATGCCAGGGCTCGTCGCCGCTCTCGAGCAGCGGGTATTTGCTCAAGGAGGCGCCGCGCTCGATCATGCCGTGCTGCTTGATGAGATCAGGACTGGCAACCGGCACCAGCCAATCGTCCAGCAATTTCTCGCTGTGCATGTTGGGATAGTCGCCGCGGCCGAAGCGGATTGCGATGTGATTTTCCGAGCGCGAGAAATCCACCAAGGCACGCGATGTATGGAATCGCAATTCGATGTCGGGATATTTGCGTCGAAATGAGCGGATGCGCGGCATCAGCCAAATTTGCAGGAACGAGGACAACAGGCTGATTTGCAGAGGTCCCGCGCGGCGGTGATGCTTCATCTGTTGCAGCGCAGATTCGAGTTTCTCCAGCCCCGATCTGACCGCCGGCAGCAATTCCAGTCCCTCTTCGGTGATCTCCACGCGCCGCCCGCTGCGCCGGAACAGCGGCACCTGGATATAAGCCTCCAGCGTCTTGATCTGCTGGCTGACGGCCGCCGGCGTGACATTGAGCGCATCAGCGGCTTCCGAAAAGCTCAGGTGCGCGGCAACCGCCTCGAATACGCGTAAAGATCCCAAAGGCAATCGGTCGTACGCGGATGGCACTTTAAGCGTTCCTTAACGGTTGATCAGGGATTGAATTTGTTCGTTTCCGGCGCGCGCGCCAACCTATGCAGCGTGGATTCAATTCTTCAACGGAGCACATATCATGAACGATTTATTCTTTGTCGCAAGACTGGTGCAGGGTCTTCTTGCGGTCATCATCGTATCCGCGATCGTGGCCGCGATTCAGTTCTCACTGGTGATGGCTTAAGGCGCTTGCGGCGTTGCGCAGACCCTCATGTCTCGCTGTTGCCGGTCGAGTTTTGCCAGTTGGCGGACGCGCCGATAGAAGGCAGGCAGATCGCCGCCTACTGCCTTCAGTTCCCGTTCGAAGCCGGGCACACAGGTGAAGTAGGTGGCGATGGAGGCCAGATGAGCGTTGTTGATATCTTCGGCGAACCAGGTCTCGAACGGCGCATGTGCTCCCCACGGCGCCTTGAGCGCGGCGTAGGCTGCGCGCAATTGCTCGAACCGCTCGCGCTTGCGCTCGCGCATCAGCGGCGGCGGCAGACCGGAGGCATATAGCGCTCGCAGCCGGTCGCGCGTCTCATTCATCAGCGCAATCACCTCGAGGTAGCGCGCATGCTGTACCAGATGCTCGGCCAAGTCCTGGTCGCGGCCCTGTTGCTGCAACCAGCGGCGCACCCCTTCTTCCTCGATGGTTGTGGCGAGCGCCTCGTTGAATGAGGCATCGTTCGGCACATAAAGCAATTGATGCGTCAGTTCATGGAAAATGATCGAGGCCAATTCCACATCGTTCCAACCGACCATCGTGCTCAAGATGGGGTCATCGAAATGGCCGAGCGTCGAATATGCCGCGACACCCCCAACCACCACATCGAATCCTTTGGCGGCCAAGCCGGCGGCGAAGCGACGCGCCCGGCTCTCCACGAAATAGCCTCTATAAGACACGCAGCCGACGACCGGGAAACACCACTGCTGCGGATCGACGGAGAATTCAGGTGCGGCGACCACATTCCACACCACATAGGGGCGGCCGATATCCGCATATTTTCTATAGCTGCCATTGTCGGGCAATCCCAGCGTGCGGCTGGCGAAATCGCGGATGGCGGTGACCGACTCGAGCTGCGCGCGCAGGGCGGCGGGGGTCGTGGGCTCGTCGATGACGCGGGGAATGGGCTCTCGCCTGGCCATGAGCGCGAATTGGCCCTGGGCGCTTTGCAACAGGTAGCAGCCGCCGCTCAAGGTAACGATCAGCGCGATGGCAACACTCGCGCGGATTGTGGCGATGATGCTGTTAATATTCACCGATGCAAGTGTATCTGGTTGGCGGCGCCGTTCGTGACGCTCTGCTTGGCCTGCCCGTCAAGGAACGCGATTGGGTGGTCGTGGGAAGTACCCGAGACGATCTGTTGCGTTTGAAATATCGCGAGGTGGGCCGCGATTTTCCCGTGTTCCTGCACCCCGATTCCCACGAAGAATACGCGCTGGCGCGCCGCGAGCGGAAAGTAGCGCCCGGCTATCGCGGATTCGCGGTTGAGTTCGGGCCCGAGGTCACGCTCGAGGAAGATCTTGCGCGCCGTGATCTGACCATCAATGCCATCGCGCAAGCCGAAGACGGCTCGCTGCTCGATCCTCATGACGGCCAGAGTGACTTGAAAGCCCGCGTCCTGCGGCATGTCTCGCCGGCCTTCATCGAAGACCCCGTGCGCATTTTGCGAACTGCACGCTTCGCCGCACGATTTGCCGGGCTCGGCTTTCAGGTGGCTCCCGAAACCATGGCGCTGATGCGGGCGATGTCCGCGCGCGGCGAAGTCGATGCCTTGGTCGCGGAACGCGTGTGGCAGGAAACCGAAAAGGCGCTGCGCGAACCGGGAGCCAGCGTGTTTTTCGAAGTTTTGCGCGAATGCGGCGCATTGAAAATAATCTATCCGGAAATCGATGCACTGTTCGGCGTACCGCAACCCGTGAAGTGGCACCCTGAAATCGACACGGGCGTTCACACCATGATGGTGCTCGACCAGGCCGTGTTGCTGAGCGGCGATGTGAGAGTCCGATTCGCGGCGTTGGTGCACGATCTCGGCAAGGCCAAGACACCGCGTGAAGAATGGCCCGGCCACAAGGGACACGAAGAACGCAGCGTGGCGCTCATCGAGGCATTGAGCGAGCGGCTGCGCGTGCCGAACGAGTATCGCGACCTGAGCGTGATCGTCGCGCGCTATCACGGCAATGTGCACCGCGCCTTTGAACTGCGGCCGCAAACCATCTTGGGCATCTTGGAGAAAACCGATGCGCTTCGCCGTCCCGAGCGCTTCGCGCAGGCGCTGCTGGCCTGCGAGGCCGACTCGCGCGGCCGCCTGGGGTTGCAGCAGGTTCCCTATCCGCAGCGGGAATATCTGCAGGCCGCGCGCGATGCGGCCGCCGCGGTCAAACCCACGCCGCAGGACATTGCGCAGCACGGCGGCCCTCAAATTGCGGAGCTTCTGCACGAGCGGCGCCTGCACGCCATTGCCGCGCTGGCGAAAGACCGGCTAGCGCGTATCCAGCCAGGCGATGATGTTTGACACCGTGTCGCGGTAAAATCGCTCGTATAAAGCGCGCGACACGTAGCCGATGTGAGGTGTCGCCAGCAGATTCGCGGTTTTGCAGTACGGATGATCTGCCGGCAGCGGTTCCATGTCGTAGACATCGATGGCGGCACCGGCGATCCGGCCGGAATTCAGCGCCTGTATCAGGTCGGCCTCCACCACGATGGGTCCGCGCGAGGTATTGACCAGGCGCGCGGTGCGCTTCATCAACGAGAGTTCACGGGCGCCGATGAGGCCGCGGGTGCGCTCGCTGAGCACCAAGTGTATGGAGACGAAGTCCGATTGCCGCAACAGATCGTCTTTGGGCACCAGCGCGGCGCCGGCGGCGGCGGCCCTTTCGGCGGTGAGATTCTGGCTCCAGGCAATCACCTTCATCCCAAACACGAGCGCTACCTTGGCCACGCTCGTGCCCAGACTGCCGAGTCCGATGATGCCGAGCGTTTGACCCGATAGATCATCGCCGATGGTGTGCTGCCACCCGCCGCTGCGCACTGCGGCAGTCTCGGCGGTGATATGGCGGGCGCCCGCCAAAATGAGCGCCCACGTGAGTTCAAGCGTGGGGCTGCCGAAATATCCGGTGTGCACCACCTTGATGGCGCGCGCAGCGGCCGCCTCCAGGTCGATGGAGGCATTGCGCGGACCGGTGGAGGAGATCAATTTCAAATTCGGCAAGCGTTCGATGATGTCCCGGCGCAGCGGCGTGCGTTCGCGCATGACGCAGACGATGTCATACGGAAGAAGACGCATCACCACCGCGTCGGTATCGGTGAGATGGTCGTTGAACACATCGACATGCGCGCGATTCATGACCGCCGACCAATCGGCCATTTTGAGCGCGACGCCCTGATAGTCGTCCAGTACCGCGATTTTTACTTGCATGTTGTGCCCTATAACGTTTACCGCTTGTGACCCTTAACCTGTGCCCCTTGTGACCCTTAACCTGTGCCGCTTGTGGCCTGTAACGTGCGCCGCATATGCCCCTATGCCGCATGTGCCGTATCCCGCTGTACCCTGTGCCCTGTGCCGCTTGTGCCCTATAACGTGTGCCGCAAGTCCAGCAGTCCAAAGCCCGCCAGTGGAACACTCACCCCGCGCAGCCATGCCATGGCCTTGAAGCGCTCGCCCATTTCGCCGGGCAACATCAATTGCCGCGCTTGATTGGCAAGCCGCGCAAATGAATTCTGATCGTCGCCGGCGGCAAGCTGCATTTCCCGATCGATGCCGACACCGGCCAGGAAATGCGCCTGCGTGGTAAAGCCGCCGAGATCGAATCCGGCATCGCGCGAGGCCTCGGCGAGACCGGTAAAGTCTACCCACGCCGTGATGTCCTGCAAGCCGGGATTGGCCAGCGGATCGCCGTTCACCTGGTGCCGATAGTGGCACACCAGCGTACCGTCGTGTCGCTCGGGCAAGTAATACTGGGCACGCGGCAGCCCGTAGTCGAACCACAGTGCGGCGCCTTGGCGCAGCGACTGCGTGACGGCGTGAGTCCACGCGCGCATGCGCGGGCAATACTCCGAAACATATCCATCGTCCCAGCCGCCGCTCGCGTCATATAACCGCCGACATGCCTGCGCCATGGCCGGACTTGCCGGACGCGCACCCCATGCGAATTGACCGCCATCGATCCTGACGCCGAGCTCATCGACACCGTTCGCATGCCAGCGAAATCGCGCCACCGGCAATGCATCCAAGACTTCATTTGCGAGCACGATGCCATCGAAGGACACCTCGGGAGGCCGCTCGAGCCAGGCAACGCGCGGAAACAAATGCGGCATCCGCTCTTGAAGAAATCTGCGCTGCCGCTCGCGAAGATCGGCGCTGACCTCGAGAATCCAGTAGTTGTCGGGCAAATGTCCCAACTCTTCGAGGCGCATCAAGATGTCCGCGGCGAGGCGCCCGGTGCCCGCGCCTATTTCGAGAATCGATCCGGCGGGCAGCGCACCGAGGACCTGGACGCATTGCAGCGCCACGCAACGGCCGAACAGGCTGGAAACTTCCGGCGCAGTCGTGAAATCTCCGCCCGCCCCGAGTTTCCGGGCGCCGCCGCTGTAGTAGCCGACCCCCGGCGCGTACAGCGCAAGATCCATGTACCGCTCGAAACTGAGCCAGCCGCCGGCCGCCTCGATTTGACCTTGAAGATGATTGCGTGCGCGTGCGCTGTGGGCGGCCGCGGCCTCGTCCAACATCATTGCGCGCTGCCGGGAGCCTGTCTGAGCATTCCGCATGAGCCGCGTTGGCTCTGCAAGGGGCCGCGTTGGCTCTGCAAGGGAGCGGATGCCAGGCGCGCGGCGCAGCGAAACTTGGGGTATCGTTGCCGCGCATGGCCGTCACCGACGACAACTTTACGCTGCGCGGGCGGGTGGTATTGATCACCGGCGGCGCGCGGCGCGTCGGCGCTGAGATTGCGCGCACGCTGCATGCGGCGGGTGCGAACGTCATGATCCACTATCGATCCTCGGCCACGGCGGCAATCGCCCTGGCGGACGAATTCAACCGGCTTCGCGCGCATTCCGGCGCCATCTTTGCCGCGCATCTGTTGAATGCGGAAGCACCCGACAGACTCATCGCGGCGGCCCTGCTCGAATTCGGCCGCTTGGACATCTTGATCAATAATGCCTCCAGTTTCTACCCCACGCCAATCGGGCAGATCACGCTGCCGCAGTGGGATGACCTGATGGGGAGCAATCTGAAAGCCCCGCTGTTTCTGTCCCAGGCAGCCGCGCCCAGTTTGCGCGCACAACGCGGACTCATCATCAACATGATCGACATCCACGCGCTGCGGCCCTTGAAGGCGCATCCGGTCTACAGTGTGGCCAAGGCGGGACTCGCCATGCTGACCCGCTCACTGGCGCGGGAGCTGGGACCGGAGATTCGCGTCAACGGCATCGCACCGGGGCCTGTGCTTTGGCCGGAAGAGGAAATGAGCGAGGCGCTGAAACGCGAAATCGTCGATAAAACCGCGCTGAAGCACCAGGGCACGCCGCGGGACATCGCACGCACGGCGCTGTTCTTGGCCAAAGATGCGCCGTACATCACGGGTCAGATCATCGCGGTGGACGGCGGCCGCAGCATTTAGTATCCCGGCCCGGTGAATTTGACCGGTTCTTTTAGCGCTGGACCGCCCAACATCATCGGCTTGTGATGTCGATCGGCTCGAGTATTCGTCAGGAAGTGCGAGAGCATCAAGGTAACTTATCTCGGGGTTACCTTGAGGCTCTCGCACTTCCGGGCGAATGACACCAACCGGTCATCTTCACAGTGCCGAGGTCTGGTCGCCTCCTCAGGGTTTTGGGCCGGCCAATGCGGCTCGCCACGTTTCCAAATCCTGGGCATTGCGTTCCAACACCACCCCGACATCCCGCGAGCTGCGGATCGCGCCGGGTTTGCTCAGGCTGATGCGAACCCACGCCACGCCGAAGTCCTCGAGAACGAGCATGGCGACGCGTTCGGCAAGGGTTTCCACCAGATGGAAACTCGATCCCTCGATGAAGGCCATCACGCGCTTCGCGACTCTCTTGTAGTTCAGCGTGTCGTCGATCGAATCGGACAGTGCGGCCTTGCGGATATCGGCGCTGAATTCGATGTCGATGAGAACGGTTTGTTTGACCTGCCTTTCCCAGTCGAAGATGCCGACGACGGCCTCGGTTTTCAGCGCATGAATGAAAATTTTGTCCAAACGATTTAGACCCCCAAGCTTCCGAGTTCCCAATTCGCGCGCGCCCCCATGTTGAGGCCGCTGCGCATGCCCGCGGCCAGCCGCATACAGCCCGCCAGTGCAATCATTGCGCCGTTGTCGGTGCAAAATTCGGTGCGCGGAAAATACACCTCGGCGTTCAAGTCCCGCACCACTGCCGCCAGCCGTTCGCGCAGACGGCGATTCGCCCCGACGCCGCCGGCGATGACCAGCCGCCGATGCCCGGTCTGAAGCAGCGCCCGCCGGCATTTCTCAGCCAGCGTCTCGACCACGGCCTCCTCGAAGCCGCGCGCCACGTCGGCGCGGATCGGGCCCTGCAAATCGCGGCCGCGCAAGGCTACTAGGGCAGCGGTCTTCAGGCCACTGAAACTGAAATCCAACCCCGGCCGGTCCAGCATCGGGCGGGGGAAGACGAATTGGCCGCTGCGGCCGCCTTCGGCGAGCGCGGCCAGGGCGGCGCCGCCCGGATAGGGAAGCCCGAGCAGCTTGGCGGTCTTGTCGAAGGCTTCCCCCGCCGCATCGTCCAAGGTTTCGCCCAATATCCGGTACTCACCTAAGCCTGCGACATCCACGAGTTGGGTATGGCCGCCGGAGACCAGCAAGGCAAGGAAGGGGAAGCCGGGTGGCTTGGGCTCCAGCAGGGGAGCCAGGAGATGACCTTCCAGGTGATGTATGCCGATGGCGGGCTTGGCCCAGGCCACACCTAAGGCCGTGGCGAATCCGGCCCCTACCAGCAATGCGCCGATCAGACCGGGTCCGGCCGTGTAGGCGACCCCGTCGATCGACTCTCGAGGCGATTGGGCCGCCGCCAGCGCCTCGCGCACCAGCGGCAATAACCGCCGAACGTGGTCCCGGGAGGCCAATTCAGGCACCACCCCGCCGTAGGCCCGGTGCATCGCCACCTGGCTGTAAAGCCGATGTGACAGGAGTCCGCCGCTATCGTCATAGACGGCAACCGCGGTCTCATCACAGGAACTCTCGATGCCTAAAACACGCATAATTTTGCCTTTTGCCGGGGCGCACTTTAGAATGCGCCCCCCTGTCGCCGAATGCCGGCGGCCGTGCCACCAACTTTTGAGGTTTGAATGCCCAGCGTTCGTGTTCGTGAGAATGAATATTTTGACGCCGCCCTGCGTCGCTTCAAGCGTGCCTGTGAAAAGGCGGGCGTCCTCACCGAGCTGCGGCGCCGTGAATTCTACGAGAAGCCGACCCAAGAGCGTAAGCGAAAAAAGGCGGCGGCGGTAAAACGGCATTTGAAGCGCCTATCGCGGGAAAACATGCGCGGCACCGGACAGCAGCCTGCCAGTCCTCCGCCGGCGGCCCCGTCGCGACCGTCCTACTAGGGAATTGGCCGCGGTTTGAGTACCCTCAAAGAGCGCATTACCGACGATATGAAGGCAGCGATGCGCTCCGGCGAAAAGGAGCGGCTGGGTGTGATTCGCATGATCACCGCTGCCATCAAACAACGTGAAGTCGACGAACGCATCATGCTCGATGATGCTCAAGTATTGAGCGTTCTCGAGAAAATGATCAAACAGCGCAAGGAATCGCTGGTGCAGTTCCAGGCCGGAAATCGCCAGGATCTGGTCGACAAGGAAAGCGCGGAAATCACCCTGCTGCAGACCTACATGCCCTCGCCGCTGAGCGACGCCGAAATCGACGGTCTCATCAGCGAAGCCGTCTCCGCCACCGGCGCCTCGAGCATCAAAGACATGGGCAAGGTCATGGGCCTGATCAAGGCCAAAGCCCAGGGCCGCGCGGATATGGCGTCGGTCGGCGCAAAAATCAAAGCCAAGCTAGGCGGTTAGCCTAATAGCCGGCCGGCAGGAGGCTCCTTAAGCATTCCCCGCGAGCGCGATGGATCGGGTGTCGGAAGCTGCGCCGGCGAAGTTAGGTATGCTCTCACTCTGACAGACTCCTTGGTGGCCCCATGACCGGCCGTATTCCAGATTCGTTTCTCGACGAACTCGTTTCGCGTTCGGACATCGTGGACATCATCAGCGCGCGGGTGCCGCTCAAGAAGGCCGGCCGCGAGTACAAAGCGTGCTGCCCGTTCCATAACGAGAAATCCCCGTCATTTTCAGTGAGCGCGGAGAAGCAGTTTTACCACTGCTTCGGCTGCGGCGCGCACGGCACCGTCATCGGTTTTCTCATGCAATACGAGAAAATGGAGTTCCTCGATGCCGTGGCTGATCTGGCGCAGCGCGCAGGGCTCGAGCTGCCGCGCGAGGCGCAGGCGCCGCGCGATCCCGGGAGCGCCGGCTTGCATGACCTCATGCTGCAGGCCGCGCGGTTCTTCGAGCAAAACCTGGCCGATAATCAGCGCGCGCGAGCTTATGTGCAGCGGCGCGGGCTCGACGCTAAAATCAGCGTCAAATTCAGCTTAGGGTACGCGCCCGACGCCTGGGAAGCGCTGCTGACGCGCTTTGGCGCGCATGAAGAGGATCGGCGGCGGTTGCTTCAAGTGGGCCTCATTCTCGAGCGCAGCGGCGAGAGAACCAGCGGCTTCTACGACCGGTTCCGAGATCGCCTGATGTTTCCGATTCGCGATTCACGCGGGCGCGTCATCGGATTCGGTGGGCGCGTCATCGATCAAGGCGAACCGAAGTACATGAATTCGCCTGAAACGCCGCTGTTTCACAAGGGCCGCGAGCTTTACGGGCTGTACGAGGCACGGCAGGCTCGCGGCGACTTCAAGCGCTTGGTGGTGGTGGAGGGCTATATGGACGTGGTGCGTCTGCATCAGGCCGGAATCACCTACGCCGTGGCCACGCTGGGAACGGCCACCACGCAAGAACACCTCAACAAGATCTTCCGGATGACCAGCGAAGTCGTGTTCTGCTTCGACGGCGATCGCGCCGGGCGCCAGGCGGCATGGCGGGCGATGGAAAACGCGCTGCCCCTGGCGCGCGACGGGCGGGAGCTGAAGTTCATGTTTCTGCCCGAGGGCCACGATCCGGACACCTTGGTCGCAGAAGAGGGTTCGGACGCCTTTGAGAACCGTATGAAAGCGGCCCTGCCGCTCTCGGAATACCTGGTGCAGCAGCTGATAGTCGATGTAGACCTGGATCACATCGACGGACGCGCAAAGTTAAAGGCCCTTGCCGGGCCCCTGTTTGCACGCATGCCGGAAGGCATTTACCGGGAAATGCTGGCCGACCGGCTGGCATCGAGGGTCGGCATGCCGGCGAATAAACTGAAGGAATTCTTCGCTGCCGGCGAGCCCAAGCGGCCTGCGAACCCCACGGAACCAGCGGTTCGGCAGCGCGCTCGAATGAGTGTTGGGCGGGGAAATTTGCTTACCCAGGCCATCACGCTGGTGCTGCACCACCCTGCCGCGGCCGGCGCCATCGAGGACCCTGAGTTGCTCGGCAGCATCGATAAGGCCGGTGTTTCGGTGCTCAAAGAGCTGCTGGAACAGGCGGCAACGGCCTCCTCGGCCAGCACCGCAATGCTGCTGGAACGGTGGCGAGATCGCGCCGAATACCAGCGATTGACTGAATTGGCCACGCTGGACCCGCTGGTGGCGGATACCGCGTCGGCGGCCAAGGAATTGAAAATGGCGGTCGAGAAACTGCTCGAAGAGCACGGTCCAGGCCGCCGGATGGACGAATTGTTGAAAAAAGCAGAAGAATTGGGCTTGAATTACCAAGAAAAGGCCGAATTAACCACCCTACTCAAGTCCAAAGGGCGCTCCCGAGCGCCTACTTAAATCGCAGGATTTGTGGCTACGGAATGGCCACAATCGTATACTGCTCGGCTTGCATTTTAAATGTTCAGATTCTTTACGAGGCGTCCACCTTGATCAAAAAAGCGCCAGCAGGCACAGCGACTCAAATCGCTGACGAGCGTCAGTCGCAATTGAAACTATTGATTGCGCGCGGCAAGGAGCAGGGCTACCTCACCTACGCTGAAGTCAACGATCACCTTCCGAGCGAAATCGTCGATCCCGAACAGATCGAAGACATCGTGAACATGATCAACGATATGGGTATCCCGGTGTACGAAAAGGCACCGGACGCCGAATCGCTGTTGTTGACCGATGCCACCGCCGCTCCCGACGAAGAAGCGGTGGAAGAAGCCACCGCCGCGCTCGCCAATCTCGATGCGGAATTCGGCCGCACCACCGATCCGGTGCGCATGTACATGCGGGAAATGGGCACGGTTGAATTGTTGACGCGCGAGGGCGAAATTCGCATCGCCAAGCGCATTGAAGAAGGCCTCGAGGCCGTCAAGATTGCGCTTGGCAGCTACCCCGGCACCTACGATCTGCTGCTGCGGCATTACGAAACCGTCAAAGCCGGACAGATGCGCCTGGTCGATGTGATCGTCGGCTTCGTCGATCCGAATGCGCCCGATGAGATTGCCCAGCCGCAGAATCCGAAGATGATGGCGCTGGAGCGCGAAGAAGCGGCCAATGACGATGATGAAGCCGATGGCGATGAAGAAGAGGAAGCCATCGATACGGGACCGGATCCGGAGGAAGCCGCGAAGCGCTTCGGCTCGATCGCGAAAGCGCATCATCAGTTTTTGAACGCACTCGACAAGCTCGGATCGAAGGATCCGAAGACCTTGAAGATCCGCAAGAAAATCTGCGGCGAATTGATGGAGCTCAAGCTCTCGCCCAAGATGTTCGATCAGCTGATCGACAATTTGCGCCAGCACGTCACCGAGGTGCGCCTGCTCGAAAAGGAAATCATGTTCCTTTGCATCAAGCAGGCCGGCATGCCGCGCAAGGATTTCATTTCGACTTTTCCCAAGAACGAAACCAGCACGCGCTGGCTCGACAAACACATCAAGGCGAAGAAGCGCTATTCAGGGCCGCTGGCAAAATTCAAGGACGAGATCGAGCGGCGGCAGAACAAGCTCAAGGACCTGGAGGGCTTGTTTCACCTCCTGATCAGTGAAATCAAGGAAATCAATCGCGAGGTTTCGATCGGCGAGGCGAAGGCGCGGCGCGCCAAGAAGGAAATGGTCGAAGCCAACCTGCGCTTGGTGATCTCGATTGCCAAGAAATACACCAATCGCGGTCTGCAGTTCCTGGACCTGATCCAGGAAGGCAACATCGGCTTGATGAAGGCCGTCGACAAGTTCGAGTACCGTCGCGGCTACAAGTTTTCCACGTATGCAACGTGGTGGATCCGCCAGGCGATCACCCGCTCGATCGCGGATCAAGCCCGCACCATCCGCATCCCGGTGCACATGATCGAGACCATCAACAAGCTGAACCGCATCTCCCGGCAGATGCTCCAGGAAATGGGCCGTGAGCCCACTCCGGAGGAACTTGCGGTGCGCATGGAAATGCCCGAGGACAAGGTGCGCAAGGTCTTGAAGATCGCCAAAGAGCCGATTTCGATGGAAACCCCGATCGGCGATGACGAGGATTCTCATTTGGGCGATTTCATCGAGGATACCTCGGTGTCATCCCCGATCGATTCGGCGACCACGGAGTCCTTGCGTGAAACCACGCATTCGGTACTGGCGCAGCTCACGCCGCGGGAAGCGAAGGTGCTGCGCATGCGCTTCGGCATCGACATGAACACCGATCACACGCTCGAAGAAGTGGGCAAGCAGTTCGATGTCACCCGTGAGCGGATACGCCAGATAGAAGCCAAGGCGCTGCGCAAGCTGCGTCATCCGAGCCGCAGCGAGCAGCTGCGCAGCTTCCTGATGGATGATTAACTTAAAGGACGGGGTCGTTCCACGACCCCGTTAGAAGTTGGCGCGAAGCGCCTTAGAAGCGGCGCGAAGCGCTTAAATAAGGCTCGCTCCGCGAGCGCTAGCCGGCCACGACTTCCATGGTGAGATGCCGTTCGCTGCTGAGCGAATTGGCCACCAGACAGCTGCTCTCCGCCTTTTCCAACAGTTTCTTCGCGCGCTCGACATCCGCGCCGGCCGCGAGGTGCAGCGTGGCATGCGTATCGAAGCGCGTGAATCTCATCTTGCCGTCCACTCGATCCAATGTCCCTTCGGTGCGCGCCTCGAGGCGCTGCCAGGAATACTTGGACGCCGTGGCAATCGCCCGAAAACTCAACACAAAGCAATCCGCCACCGCCGCAGTCAGAAGTCCTTCCGGCGACCATTGATTGCCCGGCCCGTCGAATTCCTTGGGCGGGGAGGATTCGATGATTCTTACCCCCTCGGTGGACAGCGGCACGTCGCCGTCCGGACGAATGGATGCGTTGACCGTGTAATGATGGGGAAAAGGATGCATGGACAACTCCGCGGGATTGCAATGAGTAAACGCCTTAGGATCAAGCGCCCGGCGGTAGGCCGAAAAGCTTGAGTTCGGGACTATGATCGACCAGCCGTATGTTGCGTTCGAATTTGAGTCCGATTTTTTCCAGTACCGCTATGGACTGCGCATTGTCGGCGGACGTGATGGCAACGATACGGGCTAGATTGAGCTTTTGCCTGGCATGCGCCAGAACGGCCGCCGCGGATTCTACCGCATATCCTTTGGACCAGTGGCGCGCGAGAAAGGCGAATCCCACGTCCGGATCGGTCAGCCCTTGACGCCTGACCAGGCCGCAAATTCCGATGGGTGTTCCCGCCGATCCCGCATTGGGCGTATCACGCAGGCAAGCAGCGTACAGGCCGAAACCATTGCGCACGTAGCTGTCCATGGGTCCTTGCAAAATGTAGTCACGGGCGTCTGCGATGCTTCTGACGCCCTTGTCGCCGATGAAGCGAATGAAGCCGGCCTCGTTGAGCAGCTCCAAGATGAATCCGGAATCGCCCAAGTCGAGCTCGCGAAGACTCAGGCGCAGGGTCTGAATGACGCTCATCGGACCGTTGCTGCGCTGGACGATGCCGCAAAGGATTCGCGGATCGCAGCATCCTGAGTGCTGCCCGCCGCGGACGGAGATCGATCGAGCACGGACCATGTCATCGAATCCATCCTCGTCGACGCCGGACGAGCCAGCCTAAGTGTTCTCAACGCTATCTTGAGTGTAGCCATGTTGCAGCGCAATCGCTTGACAAACAAAGCAGCCGGCGCGGATGATTTCTGGACTCATGTGCAGAAGCATCAAGACTCTCTTCAACTTTGAGCCGCCGGTCACCGACGGCGAAATCCGCGCAGCCTCGCTGCAGTTCGTGCGCAAGGTCAGCGGTTTTCACAGTCCGTCCAAATCCAATGAGCCGGCCTTCTTGGGCGCGATCGCGGAAATCGAGGCAGCTTCAAAGAAACTTCTATATTCGCTGCAGACCAACGCACCGGCAAGAAGCCGCGAGGAAGAGGCGACCAAAGCGCAGGCTCGCGCGGCGCTTCGTTTTTCCAGGGTGAGCTGACCCCTACCCTCTTCACACGACAGTCGAGGTGGGCGTCATGGCGGGCAGACCCGGTCAGGCCGAAGTACTGATTGCCGGCGCCGGACCGACGGGCTTGGTACTGGCTCTGTGGCTCACCAAACTTGGCGTGCGCGTCAGAATTGTCGACAAGGCAGCGGAGCCTGGCACCACTTCGCGCGCGCTGGCGGTCCAAGGCCGAACGCTGGAGTTCTATCAGCAGATCGGGCTTTCGCAGGCGGTCGTGGATCGCGCCCATAAGGTGGCGGCTCTCAATCTATGGGTTAAAAGCAGCCGGACCGCCCGGGTCCCTCTCGAGAATTTGGGGCAGGGGTTAACGCCCTTTGCTTTTCCCGTTATTTTTCCTCAAGACGAGCATGAGCGGCTGCTGATCGAGCGCTTGCGCGAGTTCGGGGTGGAGGTCGAGCGCCCGGTGGAACTGACCGACTTTGAAGATGACGGCGGGGAGATTCGCGCGACGCTGCGCAAAGCAGCAGCCGAGGAAACAGGCAGCTATACCTATCTCGCCGGCTGCGACGGCGCCCGCTCGAGGGTGCGCGAAGGGCTCAAAACGGGATTTCCAGGCGGGACCTACGACCACGTCTTCTATGTTGCGGACGTCGAAGCCTCCGGCCCACCGGTCAATGGTGAACTGCATATAGCGCTTGATGAGGCGGATTTCCTTGCGGTATTTCCGCTGCGGGAGGCGGGACGTGCGCGCTTGATCGGCTCGGTTCGCGACGCTGCCGCAAAGGATCATGAGCACCTGCAGTTCGATGACGTGCGCGCTCGCGCCATGCAAAATCTCCGCATCGACGTCAAGCGTGTGAATTGGTTTTCCACCTACCGGGTTCATCATCGCGTGGCACACAGCTTTCGCCGGGGGCGAGCCTTTCTGCTGGGTGATGCCGCGCACATTCACAGCCCGGTCGGCGGTCAGGGAATGAACACCGGCATCGGTGACGCCGTCAACCTCGCCTGGAAGCTGGCTTCGGTGCTGAAAGAACCTTCCAGTGACTCACTGCTGGATAGCTACGAACCGGAGCGCATTGCATTTGCACGCCGGCTGGTGGCGACCACGGATCGTGCGTTCACGGCGGTGATCAGTTCCGGCGCCTGGGCGCGATTCGTCCGCACCCAGGTCCTGCCGGCGCTGGCCCCCGGATCGTTCCGCCTGCCGATGGTGCGGCGATTGGCGTTTCGCACGGTCTCGCAAATCGGGGTGAACTACCGCGGAAGTTCCTTGAGTGTCGGCGCGGCGGGCGGCGTGCATGGCGGCGATCGCTTGCCCTGGGTCCGGGTGGGGCAAGGCCCGGATGAGTTCAACTTCTCGCACTTGCGTTCCCTGGACTGGCAGATTCACGTTTACGGCAACGCTGCCCCGGATCTGCCAGCCTTCTCCGAGCGGCAAACAATCTCGCTGCACGTGTTTCCATGGCAATCGGCGATGCACACAGCCGGTCTACGGCGTGACGCGGTGTATCTGGTGCGTCCCGACGGCTATGTGGGGTTGGCGAGCGCCGATGCCGGCGCTGCCGCTATTGCCCGCTATCTGACCGAGAGAAAGATCCGCGCAATAGGGATCCGAGCCATAATTTAACCCTGCGCAGGCGGCACCATGGATCGGACCTGCTAGAGTGCCGAATTCAACATTTCCAGGAGCAAACCGTGCTTAAGATGCTTGAGGCAGTGCGGCCGTTGACATTGAGCGAGATGCAGGAGGCGCGCCGCAGAATCGCCGGCAGCATCGTGCGCACGCCGCTGGTCCGCCTGGATCTGGGGCCCGATTTCCCCGACATCCGCCTGAAGCTCGAGAATCTGCAGGCCACCAACTCCTACAAATTACGCGGTGCGGTCAATGCCGTGGCGATGCTGTCCGAGTCCGAGCGGCAACTCGGCGTGTGGACCATCAGCGCCGGCAATGCAGGCCAAGGCGTTGCCTATGCCGCAAGGCAGGCCGGCGTACCGTGCACCGTAGTAGCGATCGAGACTGCACCGGCATCGAAGCTCGCGCGGATGCGGGCGCTCGGCGCGAAACTCATGCCGGTCCCTTACGAGGTCGCGTGGCGCGCGCTGGGCGAACGTTCCTACCCTGGGGCGGAAGGGACATTCGTACACCCGTTCGATGATCACAATTTCATTGCGGGCCATAGCACCATGGGCTTCGAAATTCTCGAGGATGCACCGGATGCGGCTGCGGTCATCGGCGCCATCGGCGGCGGCGGGCTCATGGCGGGAGTCGCGAGCGCACTCAAGGCGTTGAAGCCTGAAATCGAAACATGGGGCGCAGAGCCTGAAACCGCGGCCCCGGCTGCGCTCTCATTTTCGATGGGATCTGCTCAGGTGTTCAAGGACTGGAAGCCCTCGTTCGTCGATGGCGCCGGCGGTCAAAGCCTCTTTCCGCGCATGTGGGATCGCTTGAGACCCGTCGTCAATGGCTCGATCATCGTCAGCCTGGAACAGACCAAGGCCGCGATGCGCCTGATGGCGGAGAAGGCGCGTGTCATTGCCGAAGGCGCCGGGGCGTTGTCGCTCGCCGCCGCGCTGACCGGGAAAGTCGGTCAGGGACCCATTGTCGCCGTGGTCTCCGGGGGCAACCTCGACCTGGGCAAATTTTGCGATCTCATCGCCGTCGAAGCATGAAATCCCCCTTATGCTCGAGCATAAGGGGGATCAGGACTCAAGGTACCTGCGTATCCGTATCGAGTGTTACCCGCGTCGCCGTGATCGTTCCTAGGATCGTTGCCATGGCAGGGGTCTTGCCATCCGGCATCAATTGCGTGATGGCAAAGCTTCCCGTGTAGCTCTGGCCGTCCCGGGACAAGGTCACAAACTCCTTGATGAAGGCCGGACCGCCTGGAGCACCGGGTCCGCCGTCGGGATTGCCGGCGGGAGCAGTGGAATCTGCCGAGGGATTCCAGGACAGACCGATGTGGTTGAGCACATAGGTGCGTTCGCCGGTTTGCTTCCATATGCCCATACACGAGGCACCGAATATGGGGTTGCGGCCGCCCGAGAAGGTAATTTCATTGCCGTCGGCAAAAAATGCGGTATTGCCGTTATCGATCGGCGCGCCGTCGGGAATGCCCAGCGTGGTCAGATTGCCCTTCGAGGTGTATTTGAACGCCCAGACACCGACGATCGGCGCCCGAAAAAAAGAAGGTCCAAACTCGTCTTCCGATCCCTGTCGAAAGTCTGCTTTCATGAAGCGGGCGGAACCGAAGAGCGACGACGAATTCCGCAGCTCAGAGGTGGGTACCTTGATCCCCGGAACGTCCAGACAGCCGGCGTTCGCCAGCTGCGCCAGTCCGGTTCCAAGGGCAAACATCGCGATCAGCCCGACGCCGCGGACGGCGTCTCGGCATCTGTTCGACTTAAGTAAAGTGGCCTGAAATTTCATAAATGACTCCCATGTGCATAGTTGAATTTCCCTTGTCGACCTGCATCGACAAAGCGCAATCTAAGCTTTATGGCCCTGCAACGTCCTTGGGTATTCGTGAGGGATTCGTGAGGGCGGGACGGACGGCTGCACAGGGAGACTCATTTGGATCAGGTCGTGTATCGCTGCGAAGACTGCGAACTGGATACCGCGAACCGCATCTTCAGAAAAGGCGGGACGGAGTACACGCTCGAGCCCAAGGTGTTCGCGGTGCTCACGCAATTGGTCATGCGGCCCGGAGAATTGTTGACACGGGAGCACCTGTTGGACGCCGTTTGGGGCCATCGTTATGTCACACCCTCGACACTCAATCGTGTCATAGCGCTGGCGCGACGCTCGCTGGCCGACGATGCCGAGGAACCCAGGTTCATCCAGACGGTTCACGGCTCAGGCTACCGCTACGTAGGCCCGGTCGAAAAGACGGCGGTGACGCCGGCGGTGTCGCGCGCGCGTTTTGCGCCGCCCGTTTCGCTGCGCCTTCCCGCACCTTTGCACACCTTGATCGGCCGCGGACATGAGCTGAACCAAATCGACGCACTGCTGGACGGCGGCCGCTCGTTGACGGTTCTCGGGACCGGAGGCATGGGAAAGACCCAGTGCGCGCTGTCCTTCGCGCAACTGCACGCAGATCGGTATCCCGACGGCGTTTGGTTCTTTGACCTGGCACCGCTGCGCCGCGCCGATGAGTGGCTGCAGGCGTTGGCATTGGCACTGGCGATAGCGCCCGCCGGGGAGCGCGAACTTCTGGGCAAGATTACCGCGATCTTCTCAGACCGGCGCGCGCTTCTGCTGCTCGACAACTGCGATCGCCTCTCGGCGGAGATCGGTGCGCTGGCCCTCGAAATATTGCGGGGCACCGAGCAGCTCAAAATTCTGGCCACCTCCCAGCAGCAGCTGAGTTTCGTGGGCGAACGCATGCTGCGTCTGCCGCCGCTGGATTTACCCGTTCTTCGGCAGCCCGCGGATGAGCGCGAATTGCAGCAGATCGCGGCAGCACCCGCGGTGGCGCTGCTGCTGGCCCGGATACGAGACGTCCAGACCGAATTCAAACTGACTTTGGCCAATGCCCCGGCGCTGGTCGGCATCTGCGAACGGCTCGATGGCATGCCGCTCGCCCTCGAACTCGCGGCAGCGCGCTTCACGCTGCTTTCGCCGGAACAAGTGCTGGAAAGGCTGGATCATCGCTTTCGCTTCTTGGTCGGCGAAGTTGCCGGACGTGACCACCGGCATCGGAATTTGATCGCATTGCTGGAGTGGGGTTTCGCGTTGTTATCGCCGGATGAACGACGCCTGTTGGCGTGGCTTGGGGTATTCGTCCAGGGCTGGACCGTCGAGGCGGTCATCGACCTGGCGCCTGCATTCGGCGTATCGCCGGAGGAGGCGGTCGATCTGCTCACCGGACTCGCCAACAAATCATTGGCCTCCGTGGACCAGAGCGTAAGTCCGCCACGCTACCGGCTGCTCGAGAGCGTACGCGAATTCGCGCTCGAACAACTCAAAGTACTGGACGATGAACGGCGCGCGCAGGATGCACACTTGGCCTACGTGCTGCGCATGGTGGAAGCGGCCCATGCAGATATGCTCGGGGCCAGGATGCGCGATCGCATCGCGCTGGTCAGGCCGGAGCACGGCAATATCGAAAGCGCGTCGGAGTACGCCGCTGGTCCGGGCGGCAACCCGCAGGCCGCTCTACGGATTGCCGGACTCTTGACGGTTTACTTCAAGGCGCATGGTGAGCTGGCGTTCGCCAGGCGGCTCTGCGATCGCGCGCTGGCAGTCGCACCCTCGCTCCATAGCCGCGAGCGCGCGCAGGCGGAGCTTTGCCGTGGCATCGTTACCTTTTTCTCCACCAAGGTGGCGGCCGACAAACACCTGCTCGCGGCGGCCAGCATCGCGCGAGAAGTCGGTGACGAATGGACCCAGGCCTATGCATGTGGGCATCTATCGCTATGGTGGACTCACTTCGGCCAATCGGAGCCGGCTGCAGAGCAGCTCGCCGCCGTCGAGCGGTTGGCGGAAAAGCTCGACGATGACTTGCTGCGTGGACTGGCCGGCTTGGCGCGCGGCTGGCTGTATCTGGCGCGGGATGACATCGACCGGAGCGATTGACGTGCTGCGCTCGGTTCGCAGTCTCAGTGCCGAATCTCATCAGCATCATTTTATCGATACGTATATCGCCCTCGCACTTTTCCGCCAAGGGGATCTCGCGGGCGCGGCTGCCGAGTGGCGCGAGGGCATGCGAAAAGCCATCACGGTCGCGCACCTGCGGGGCGTCGCGGCAGCGGTGGAAGGGTGCGGCTATCTGGCGGAGCGGCTTGGCCAAGCAGAGGAAGCCTGCCGATTCTTGAGCGCAGCGGAGCAGATACGCCAGCGTGCAGGGTCGCCGTTGTTCAGCTTCTGGTTCTGCCACAATGAGTCCGCCGGCGCGCGGCTGCGCTCGACTCTCGGATCGAATCGCTACGACGCGCTCGTGAACGCGGGCGCGCGGATGCGCACCGAAGACGTGATAAACGAAGCTGCGGAACGGCTGCTGCAATATGCGGCCATGCTTGCCGCTCAAGCGCCCTGAAGAGTCCCCTGCCGGGTCGTACTTCTTCCGCAGAGCCTCGAGCCGGGCGGCGTTTTGCAATCCGAACCGCCGCACACTGTCGGAATCGTCCTGATCGGCAAAGTTTGTCAGAATTCCCGGCAAGGCGTCGCGCGACACCTTGTCGTACAGTGCCCGAACGCCCTCTCGCAGCGTGCCGACGGCGCCCGCCGCATCGGTGATGCCGATGAAGTTCACGAAGAACTGCGCGTTGCGGTGCGCGAACGCAGAGTCTTGCGGCGCGAATCGGGAAACGGCACCGCCCAAGTGCTGCACATGAATTTCGCTTCTCATGGTCGGCAAGCGGTACGCCATGGCGGCAAGGTCGTTGACGACATCGTCGCTGAGGGCCTCATAGTTTGCCGTTTTCCAGTAGTAGTAATGTCCTCTCACCGCCGATGGGTCCTGCAGTTGCTGCCATTGCGCATAAGGCATTCGGCCGATGTGATCGACCACCGGCCGACCGTGTGCACGCAACGCCGCCAGTGCGGCCTCTCCCGCGACAGGATCGCCGGACCAGCACACCGCGAACATGACCACCGGCCGTCCGTGCCAGGCGGCATCCAAGAACGGCAGCGGCGGTCCATGCGTGATCACCGCAAGTCCGCAGAATTCATCCGGAGCATCGGCCGCAAAATCGCGAAAGGCGCGCAAGGCATCGCCTGCATGTTCGGCCGGATGGATGATGAGTCCTGCGAGCACTTCGCGCAGGGGATGCAATTGAAACTCAAAACTGGTCACCACACCGAGTCCGCCGGCACCGCCTCGCAACCCCCAGTAAAGATCCGCGTGTTCCTGCGCGCTGGCGCGGACAAATCGACCGTCCGCCAGCACCACGCCGGCACCGCGGACATTGTCGCAGGCGAGACCGTGCTTGCGCATCAGCCATCCCGCACCGCCACCGAGCGTGAATCCACCCACGCCGGTGCTCGAAATCAGGCCCCCCGTGGTCGCCAGTCCCTCGATCGCCGTTGCCCTGTCCACATCGCGCCAGACGGCGCCCCCCTGAACTGTGGCCACGCGCAATTCGCGGTTGACCGACACCTGGCATAGCTTCGAGAGGTCGAGAAGCAGCGAACCGTCGCGGACCGAGCGCCCGGCCACGTTGTGACCGCCCCCTCGAACCGTCATCCGCAACCCGTGGTCAGCCGCGATACGCACCGCGTGCGACACGTCCTCGGCGTCGGCACAGCCGACGATGCAAGAGGGATACCGATCGATGGCGCCGTTCCAGACGCGGCGCGCAACGTCATAGCCCGAATCGCCGGGCACCAGCGATGTACCGCGAAGAAGGGAACGCAGTGCGGTGAGCACCGACGGCTGTAGAATTGAGGTTTCGTCGTTCATCACCCTCCCCCCTGACATTCCTCCGATGTCACAGTCTACGCAGAAGGCCGCGGCGCCAAACTCCGCAATTGTGATGAATTTGTGATGCGCCGGTGCGGCGGTCGGCTGCGCGGCTGGTAGTGGCCGGTCTGAGTCACGCCGGCCGGTGAGCATTCACTATTTCAAGAGCACCTCAATCGAGCTTTCCGAGGTCCCGATCGAATGTACCGAGCCGCAGGCGCCCGGCTTTCATCAAACACTCCCAACTCCCAGCATTTCCAGGATCCGCGACGCCACCCGATCGACGCAGGCATTGGTCACTTTCAGCGATTCGCTGCGCGCGCCGCGGGGTCCGTAGCACGCGGGCTCCGTCGTTTTGAATAGGCCCAGCACCCTGGCTCCTGCCGCATCGGCGAGATGCATGACGCCGCAGTCGGCACAAACCACCAAAGAAGTCGCGGCAAGTGTGGCGCCCAGCAGCCTTAGTCCCGGCGTAAACACCGCGGACACATCCTCGCCAAGCCGTGCGCGATGGCCGAGAGGCAGAAACTCCATGATGTGTAGCGCGGGCATTTGGCTGCGCAGCGTAGCGACCAGATTGCGCCACCAGTCGATTGAGAAACTCTTCTCACCAGTGGCATGCGCAAAAATCCCAATGCAAGGTCGCGGCGCAGTGTCCAAGGCTCCCAGTGTGGTGGCCAGGCGGCGCTCACCGTCGAGCCGCTCCGAGTCTGACAAGCGAAGATCAAGGGGCGCGTCCGCGACGTCGGCGCCCAAATTGGCAACCCTCCCGCTTACGATGATCGATCGCAGCAAGTGCACCGGAATCAGCGCAAATTCCGCCGGCAATGCGGTCATTGCCACCGCGTCTGTCAGCATCGCGTCGCGGCCCGGTGCGCCCCACGTAAATCCGATACGCCGTCGAGCGCGAACCTGGCCAAGCAAAAATCTTCCGCTCTTGGAACGCGGAACGGGATCGATCGCCAGATCGTACTGTCGGCTTTTCAGCAAGGCGAGGATGCGTAGCACGCCAATAGGATTGCGAAAGGATCGCGCCGGAAATACGTGAATCGTCCTGATCCGGTGAAACGGCTCGAAAATCGCGCGCGCCGTCATGCCGGCAGTCACCAGCTCGATCTCGGAGTTCGGAAAGCGCAACTCGAGCTCGTGAATCAATGGAATCAGCAACAGCGCGTTACCCAGCCTATGATTCGGCCGGAGGACCACGATGCGACGCACCGCGGCGGGGTCGAGCCCATGCTCCACCGTGCCCCTGCCGTGCATCGATGGCCGAGCGGCGAAACTGCATCCGGCGGAGACGCCTTCGACTGAAAATGGCGAGGAATTCATTGACCCGATTCTGTGGGCAACGCTATCGTCAACTTATCGACTTGCAAGTGCAAATTCCCTGACTTCACCCTGGCCAATGATATGCCTAATTCGGCGACTTCGGAGCAATGTCCTTTAGCGCCGCTGTTTGCATTTGCGATATCTGCGTTGCGCTGGTTTGTGAGGTGCTATAGAGCGCATGCAAAAGAGCCTTGTCCCAGACGGTCAGTTCTGTGGGCCTTGACTCTTCTTGACTCTCAAACAGCCTCAGGATAGTAGGCGCATCGCCTGGTTTCTTGTCAAAATTTATTTGGGCGAGACCGACAAGCCCGATGTAATCGGCAAGCTGGCCAAAGTTGATATTGCCGATCTTTGTCGAATCCACCACCACGATCACCGAGAAAATATTTCGGGTCGCCGTCAACTTCAGGCGAGTGGCGCCGTCCGGCGGTATGCGAACCCGTGGGGCCTCTCCGAAGGGTTTTGCCCGATTCGAAGTCTCATCAAGCAAACCGAAAAAAAACTGTCCGTCCGCCCCAACGGTGCTGGCACTGTACCAGACGCGTATGGGCCGGGGCGTTTCGAGAAATCGTTTCACCGTTAGGCCGGCTTCTCCGTCGAATAGATCGACCTCACGGCGCCACCACTGTTTCAGCAGGAGCTCCGGATCTGGAGTTACAATCACGTAGAGGTTCGGCTTGCATGTCTCGGAGCCGAGCGGAGCACCCGCGGTTTTGGCAATTTCGGAAAGACGAGCCAGGACAAACTCGCCCTGCTGTTTATTCATCCCGGCGACAAGAGGACAAACTTGATCCTTCCAACGCCAGAGTGACTGGCCATAGTGGCTGGGTGGAACAATCGTGCTCGAGACGAATCTATTGACCTCACGCTCGAGTTTTTCTCTGTTTCTTTGCGCCTCTACGGTGATTGTATCGATCGAATCAGCGCTAACCGAATTTGCGAGACCGGTGAGCACTGCGACGGCAGCGCATATCCAGAAAGAATGGTTGGTTACTGACGATCGGATGTCCATGACACCTCCGGCAAATATAAAACGGAGCGCCCGACTCTTATATTACAGCGCGACTCGCGTGCCCGATGTAAATAGATGAAGCGCAAAGTGCCGGCGAATCCCCTCATCGGCCAGACGCATTACTCGATTCGACCACAGCGACCACAGCGACCACAATGCGGACATAATCCCCTGGCTGCGTCGTTCCACCGCGGAAACGTGCGCCGCCGGAGGTCCTGCGAGCACTAACTCGGTTCGACCGCCGCCTTGTGGAGCGACGGGATTGCAACCGCAGGAACCAGCAGGGCAAGCAGCACCGTGCACAGCGACACTGCGAGCACGGCCCAGAACGTCAGATTGAGCGAGTGCTGCAAAGCCAAGCGGATTCCCGCGCCGCCGGGCATCGTGTCGGCCGGTGCTTCCAGCAATTGCCGCAGCTGATCCGAAGTAACGGCTGCGACGCCTACCGAGCGAGTGAGGCCATGATTCAAAACGGCACCGAGCGCGGTAGCTCCCAGGGTACTGCCCAGATTGCGTGAAAACAGATTCGATGCCGTGACGCTGCCGCGCTGCGACCGGTCGACGGTTTCCTGAATCAAGACCAGCGAACTGACACTGAGGAGTCCCATGCCGAACCCCATGATCAGAGAACCGAGCGCGGCGGTGATCGGAGAGCTCTGCTGCCCCAGTGAGACGAATAGGGCCGCGCCCACGGGCAAGAGCATGGCGCCCGTGAGCAAGAGTTGATGCAGAGCAAAACGGTGAAACAAGCGGGCGGCCAGGGTGGCGCCGGCCGGCCACCCCACCAGCATCGTGGTCAGGGCCAGGCCCGCGACCACGGGTGATCGCTGCAGCACGACTTGCACGTAAATCGGCAAGAACGTGGTCAGACCGATCAGCGCCATGCCCGCAAGAACCGAGACCCCGTTGGCGGCGGCGATCGGCCGCCGGCTCCATAGTTCAAAAGATACCATCGGATTGGCCGCGCGCCGCTCCTGCAGCACGAACGCCAGCGTCGATGCGCAGAATACGCCACCGGCTGCCGCCAGCAAGGTGCCGCTGGAAGTGCCAATCTCCGTCAGCGCTATCAGCAGCGACGTCACCGCGATCGTGAACGAAACCGCCCCGGCGATATCGATGGAGCGGCGCTCGTGCTTGACGTTCTCGTGCAAGAAGGCGATGAAACCCGCGGCCGCGGCCAAGCCGACCGGGATGTTGATCCAGAAAACCCATGCCCAGGAAACGTTGCGGATGATGAGGCCGCCGACGACCGGACCGAGGACTGCGGAGATCGCCCAGACGCTGGCCAGATAGCCTTGGATTTTCCCCCTCTCACGTGCCGGGTAGAGGTCCGCGACGATGGTCATGGCGACGGGTTGCATCGCCCCGGCTCCGACTCCCTGGATGAGCCTGAACAGAATCATCGCCGGCATCGACCAGGCGAAGCCGGCAAGTATCGAACCGGCCATGAAGACGCCGATACCCACCAGCATCACTGGCTTGCGCCCGTAAATATCCGCGAGATTGCCGAACACCACCGTGGTCGCCGTCTGCGCCAAAAGGAAGGAGGAGAACACCCAGCTGTAGAGGTGCAAACCGCCCAACTGCGCCACGATTTGCGGCATGGCGGTGGAAACGATCGTCGCTTCGATGGCGACCATGAACATGGAAGCCATCACCGACGCTATGACAAGCGCCCGGGCGGATTGCGTTTTCTGCGGCAATTGATGAGTCTCCGGTAAAGCGCGGCCGCTTGCGGCGTGGCGGACGCACTGCGAGGGTTTGGGTTGTCGGCGCAAGGCAAGCGCGCATGATAGCAACAAGTCCCTCGGCACCGTGAAACTGGGTTTGGGCGCGCTGAGTCCTTCCCTCCGCAGAAATATCCTTGTCAATCGCCCCGCGATCTCGCTCGCGGCCACGCCGAGAGATATGAATGTTCCTGAACCGGTGGGCTGCGGCACGTCCCGGATCGGACCGCCGCAAACTCACTTCTTGAACGTCGCAGCGCTCAAATACTTGGCCTCAAAGACATCGCAGGGTACCGGGTGCCCGAACCAGTAGCCCTGAATTTCATCGCAGTTGAGCAGTCGCAAAAGGCGCGATTGCTCCTCCGTTTCCACCCCTTCAGCGACCACATTGAGCTTCATCGAGTGCGCAAGATTGATGATGGTCTGGACCAGCGCCAGCCCCTCGGGTCCGGCCCCCATGTCGATGACAAACGATCGGTCGATTTTCAGGGTGTGCACAGGAAGGCGGGCCAGATAGCTCAGCGAGGAGAAGCCCGTGCCAAAGTCGTCAATGGCGATTTTTATCCCCAATGCGCGAATGGCGCGCAGACTGCCGATGCTGAGGCGAACGTCCTCCATGATCAAACTCTCGGTGATTTCAAGTTCAAGGCCCGCCGCCGCCGCGGGATCGTCGGCAATCGCCTCACGGATCTCGGTGAGGAAACCGCGATTCCTAAGCTGCATGGGCGACACATTGACGGCAATGCAGACCGCCGGAAGTCCCGCGGCCCGCCAGCGGCGGTAGGTATCGACCGCTTCGTTCAGCGCCCATCGACCGACGTCGTGCATCAGCCCGGTTTCCTCCAGGATGGGAATGATCCGGTTGGGGGCGACCAATCCGGTCAGGGGATCATTCCACCGCAACAACGCCTCCGCGCCGGTAACTTTGCCGTTGAGCAGATTCATCTTCGGTTGGAAAAAGAGCACGAATTCGCGCCGTTCGAGCGCCTGCCTCAGCTGGTTTTCCAGCGTGACACGGGCCGCCACCGACACCGACATGTTCTGGGAATAAAAAAGAAACTTATCTCCGGTGGTTTTCGCCTTCTTGAGCGCCGATTCTGCGTTTCGAAACAACGTGTCGGCGTCAGTCGCATCATCCGGACAGACGGCCGCGCCTACCTTCGCCGCGATGCGAAACACCGCTTCGTTGAGCTTGAACGGGTGCGACAGAAATTCCAGCATGGTTTTCTTGAGCAAACGCACCACATCGCGCGCATGCTTGATGCCCGGCACAACCACGGCGAAATGGTCCGCATCCACGCGAGCCAGAAGGTTTTCATCTCCCACGATCTGCGTGAGCCACGAGGCCACTTGCTTCAGCAGCAGATCGCCCGCGGGGCGGCCGAGACTGTCGTTGATATTCTTGAAACGTTCCAAATCGATCAGAAACAAGGCCAGTTTGCGACGGCCGCTCGCGGCGCCGCGGATATATTGCGCCGTGCGCTCGAGAAACAACGCCCTGTTGGCAAGTCCCGTGAGAACATCGTAGTAAGCCAGATAGTCCAATCGCTCCTGCGCGGCGGCAAAGCGCTGCAGTGAGGCTTCACCGCGCTTTTGATCCGTGATGTCCACGTGCATGATGACTGCGCCCCGCAGGCGGTCGGCGCCCAATGGCGTGGTGGTCAGGAGAAACCAGCGGCGCTCGGTGGGCAGAGCGCAGGGATATTCCATGGAAAAGCTGCGCTGTTCGCCGGCCAGCACGGACCGAATGCCGGTCGCGGCGCGATGGGCATCGGCTGCATCCGGCCCGCGCTGCATGTCGCACATCCCCAGATAATTCCTTCCCACGCCGTAGTCAGGACCATGCAGCGGGTTGCCGGCCGTCGATCGCTCCCAGATCTCATTCACCGACAGGACCTGCCCCTCCACATCCAGTACCGCGATGTATGCCGGAAGCGCGTTCAAGATCGCCGCCTGCTTGGCCGCCTCGGTGTCGCGCAACTGATTCTGCGCCCGCTGCAGCAGGAATGAGCGCCCGTCGCGATCCGAGACCGTGTCTATTTCGCCGGCCGTCAACTCCTCCAGCCGCAGGTCCGCCGCGCGAAGCGCCTTGATGACCACCGATATTTCATCGGCATCGTCGCCCGGCGGTGGCGGTTCGGCACTCATGCTGCGTCGGCGTCGAGTCCCAGGGTTTGCATGACGCGGGCAACATCCACGAGAGTGCCGACGATCCTTCTCACAGGCCCCGGCGAAAGCTTGAGCAGAGTCGGTGTCATGCGGATGCCTTCCGCCAGCGCGCGCTTCGGGTCCTTGAACACATCGACGACTTCGATTTCATGACGGCCGGCCAGATGCGCCTTGCACAGCGCATTCAAATTGCTCACCGCTTGGGCGGAATTCAACGTATCGGCGGCCACAAATAGACGGAATTTGTACATGGCCTGTCGGCTTGCGGCGCTCACTTGCGCCTCGGTGCGTCGCCACCGCGCAGTTCACGCATCCGTACGCTCCCTCGCAAAGTGACCGCCTTGCGGCTGGCGGTGGTGCTGGCGAGCAGCGTCTTTTCCACCTGCTTCGCCACCAGTTCGGTCTGCACGGCTTTGAGCCGTACTTGCAGTTCTGCCTGCTGGGCATCGAGCGTAACGAATTTGAGCTTTCCGGCGACCTCGGCGACTTCTTTCGCGACCCGCTCGGCGCTTTCCTTCTCCCAGCGCATGGTGCCCATCAACACTTCGCCGCCGGCGGTGAAGATGTCGGCCAGCGTCACACCGGCATTGCTCAGGATCAGTTCACGCACTTGATTCGAATGCGCCGTGCCGCGCGACTTGATGATCGACATGCCGCGGTTGCGTTCCCCGGCCTGCACCAGATAGTTCAGATGAATCCACGTATCGGCCAGCGTCGAGATGTGCAGCGCGGAGTCCCCCACCGCCTGGCCCTCGATTTCATTGAGCAAGCTGGTACACACCAGCGTGATTCGATCCGACTTCGACCAATCGATCAGCCGTTCCGCCACGCCATAGGCCCGAACTTCGCTGCCGGAGTTCGAGAGTGCCGACACCGGATCGATCACCAGGCATCGAGCCCGGTGCGCCACCGCGAGCGCCTTGATGCGCACCAGGCATGCCTCTGCACTGCCGGTGATGGTGCGTGCCGAGACCACCCGCAGCAGCCCCCTTTTCACAAATCGATCGAGTTTGATCCCCACGGAGGTCAGATTGCGAATGACCTCGCTACCGTCCGAGTCAAAACTCACGATCATCGTGCGCTCGCCGCGGCGGCACGCGGCTTCGGCGAAGGCCCCGCTCAGGGTGGTCTTGGCCGTTCCCGGAACGCCCGTGATCAACACCGTCGCGGCGCGGTAATAGCCGCCGCCCAACATGGTATCGAGCCGATTGACGCCGCTGCTGACCCGCTCCTGCGTCACTTTGGCATCCAGCCGGCCCAGGATTCGCGAGATGGCCACGTTGAATCCGGTGTCGCCGATCACGAACGGCGATTCGTTTTCATCGAAACTCGAGCCGCGATACTTCTGCACGCGCAGGTTGCGCTGCGATACACCGAGCACGACGCTGTGAGAGAGAATCACCGAGCAGTCCACCATGAACTGCATGAATCCGTAGGGCTGCGGCGAGGTAAACGTAGGTTCGCCCGCGCCCGATTTGAGGGTAAAGATGCAGGTCAGTTCGCGCGCCATGAGCCAGTCATGGAGGCGGTAGACTTCGCGCCGGCGGGCCGCAAGGTCGGGGAGCAGCGCCAATACCATGTCCAGCGCATCGAAGACGATTCGGCGCGCCTTGATCTGCTTGGCTTGAAGCGCCAGGCCGGCCAACATTGCGCACAGATCGAAGTCCCCCGACTGCACGAGATCGAGCTTGGGTTGGGCGTCGACGAACAGCAGCTTGCTTGGCCGCAATTGAGGAAGCCGCCAGCCGAAGCTCTCCGCATTGGCCGTGACGCGTCTTGATTCTTCCTCAAAGGCTACGAATATCCCCGGCTCGCCGAAGTCCTTGGCGCCATTGACCAGGAATTGCAGCGCGAAGATGGTTTTACCGCAGCCCGGACCACCCGCGACCAACGTCGTGCGTCCGCGCGGCAAGCCGCCGCCGGTGATCTCGTCGAAACCAACGATCCCGCTGGGCGACTTTCTCGACGCCGTTACCGGTGATGGGCGCTCGGGTTTCATGACGTTCCTTTCCCTAGGAGAAGCCTCAAGGATCCATGGCTGGCCCAGTCAGGAACCGCGGAAAGTTCACCGCACGTGCCAGACTAGGCCTATGGGCAATTACCGTATGTACGGTAGTCAGCACCACAGTAGCATGGTAGAGCCTCCAGCGCACGATACGCGCGCCGGACGGGAAGGTCGGTACGCTGGCGCACCCAGCTTTCTCACGATATGTTGGCCAGCGAACGGTCTCGTCCGGTGCAAAGCGCACAATGCCATCCGATGCAAACACACCTGATCCGGATCGCCCTCGCGTCAACAGTTCTGCTCGGCGCCTGTTCATCCATGCCGGCGAGATTCGCCGCCCCGAAGTCGTCGTCGGTCGCACTCATCCATCCGGAGGAGACTCGCTTGGGGGCGCAGTTCGACGCGGCCTCGCGGGAGCGCCACGGTGATTCCGCATTTCGAGTCATCTCCGTCGGCGTCGATGGATTTCTGGCTCGCGCACAGATGATCGATGCGGCCGAGCGATCCTTGGATCTGCAGTACTTCATTTTCCGCGGCGACGAAACCGGGCGGCGGCTCACCGATGCCCTGATACGGGCGGCCGATCGTGGCGTGCGGGTGCGGCTGCTGATCGACGACGGCGCCACGATCGCCGGCGATGAACAGATCTTCGCGCTGGATGCTCATCCAAACATCGAGATACGGGTCTTCAACCCGTTCTCCTATCGCGGGCACAACAGCCTGCGACGTTCTATCGAGTTCGCGTTCAATTCAGCGCGGCTCGACTACCGGATGCACAATAAGCTGCTGGTTGTCGACAACGCCATCGCGCTGATCGGCGGCCGCAATGTGGGCAATCAATACTTTCAGATGGACCCCGATTCTCAGTTCGCCGACGACGATGTCTTCGCCGCGGGTCCGATCGCCGTGCAGCTTTCCGCAACCTTCGACGAATACTGGAGAAGCCGATTCGCGGTCCCGGCATCCGCGCTGGAACTCGGCCGGCGCTCGAGGAAGGCCCTCGTCGACCGCCGGGAGCTGGCGAGTGAACACTCGGAACGGCACCTGCAGCCGCTAAAGACGGATGGCGTCGACTATGTGGCGAAATTGGCAACCCGCGAACCCTATGCCGGGATCATCTCCGGACGGCTGCCTGTGGTCTGGGCGCAGGCCCAAGTCGTCTGCGATTCTCCGGACAAGAAGGGTGTCGAGGGGCGCAGAGTCGGCGGTCGGCTGATGGCCGAGCAGGTACTGGTGGCCGCTCGCGCAACTCAATCCGAACTGCTGATGATCACGCCCTACCTGGTGCCTACGCCGGATGAATTGCACGCGATTCAGGATTTGCGTCGGCGAGATGTCCGTGTTGCGATCCTGACCAACTCTCTGAAATCGGCCCCTGATTTGATTGCCCACTCCGGGTACGTCAAATACCGCGTCCCGCTGCTGAAGGACGGCGTGGAGCTCCATGAAGTCCGGTCGCTGCTGGGAAGCACGCGGGGCAGCGGCCAAACCGCCGTGGTGTCGAGCTACGGCAACTATGGCCTGCACGCCAAACTCTTGGTTTTTGACAGACACCGAATGTTCATCGGTTCGATGAACTTCGACCAGCGCTCGAAGCGCCTGAATACCGAAATCGGCCTGATCATCGACAGCCCGCAGCTCGCCCAAGCGACGATGACTCGTTTCGATCGCATGGTGCAGCCGGACAACGCCTATACACCGTCGTGGCAGGGGTCGAGAATTCCCCGGCACTTGGTATGGGATACGCGCGAGGACGGCAAAGACGTCGAGTACCTGCGGGAACCGGCACGTAGTTCCTGGCAAAGGTTCAAACTGACTCTCATGTCTTGGCTGCCGGTGGATCGGGAGTTATGAGAATGGTCGCGCAAGCTCTGTTTGCGCTCAGCGCGGCGTTCTGCATCAATTTACAGGCTGCATCGGCGGCGCCGCCCGCGGCGGCCGAGCTCGAGATCAACCATCTCCTGGGGTTGATCGAGAGTTCCGGCTGTGAGTTTTTCCGCAACGGCACTTGGTACGGCGCGCAACGGGCGGCGGCCCATCTGCGGGGCAAGTATGAAGCGCTGGCCGCCAGTGGGCAGGTCGAGACCGCGGAGGATTTTATCGGCAAGGCCGCCAGCATCAGCAGCATGAGCGGCCAGGCCTACCTCATCAGATGCGGCGGCGGCGCGCCGATCACGACCCGCCAGTGGTTCAGCGCGGCGCTGGCGCGTTACCGGGGGTCCAGCGGCCGCAGCGTTCCTCGCGCATCGCCGCTTCCGTGGCGTGCGCAAGGACCCTGCCCTTTTACATTGGCCCGGATCTTCAATCGTCCAGTCTGACCGTCAGATCGTTATGGACGGACCTGACATGCTCCGTGTGGCGCGCCAGGGACACCGCTTTCTCGATGGCCTCCTGGCTTCTCGCGGTGCCCGTCAGCCACACGACGCCGTCGCGATCAGTATCGACATGAATGCGCCCCAAGCTGGTCAGATGGTGAGCGGCAAGTTTGCTCTTGATTTTCGTGGTGATGGCCGAATCCTTCACGAATACCACGGTGCTGGTCCCGACCGCACTGGCGTCTTCCCCGGCGATGGCCGCAGCCGAGCCGAGTAGCACGCCAAATGCGACGCAGGCAATTGCTAGTTTTGTCTTCATAATTGTGTCCCTTGAGTTGAATACGCGGGTAAGTCTCGCACGAGATGTGAATTCGGGCGGTTCGCTACCACACATAGCGACCCAAGGGGTCGCGTCGGAGTTTCCTGCTTGTCGCGATCACGGTAGTGCATCTCCCACGAGAGTTGAGCTCCGGCAATGCGAGAACGCTTCAAATTACTTTACATCTAAAGCTTTTTTCGGGATAATATGATTAAGCATATATATATTTGCAAGCATCCGCGTGCTCGCGAAACGAAGAGCGGCGGCCGCTGTGCGCAGGGAGTCGACCGAAAATACAACTCGTGATTCACACCGAGGAGCGGACATGCCTATCTCAAGAAGTCTGTATCTTTCATCTGTGTTGGCTTTGGTTGTCGGGGGCGTCGGATCTGCCCGTGGCGGCTGAGTCGGCCGATACCCAACCGGCCGCTGACGATGACTGCGGACCGGCTGTCGGAAGTCCTGGTGACTGCGCGCAAGCGCGGCGAGGAAACCGCGCAATCCATTCCGACTGCGATTACCGCGATCGGCTCGGCGCAGCTCGAGGCGATGGGAGTCAAGGATTTCACGGACTTTGCCTACTCCGTACCGGGCCTCACTTTCAACGATCAGGGCGCAGGCGAGAAGCGCTACATCGTCCGGGGCGTGTTTTCGCCCGGACAGGAGCAGGTGGCGGTCTACTACGACGAAGTACCGGCTCCGGGTATTCAAAGCAGCACCGGTGACAGCGGCTCCCAGACACCTGATTTGAAACTCGTGGACATCGAGCGCATCGAAGTGCTGAAAGGGCCGCAGGGAACCACCTTCGGCGCCAACTCCCAGACCGGCGTGGTCCGGTTCATTGCCAAGAAACCTTCATTGACGGAGGTCAGCGGTACCGTGGACGCCAACGCGCAATACATGCAGCACGGCGATCCAGGGGCGGGCGCCAACGCCACATTCAACCTGCCGCTGATACAGAATGTGCTGGGTGTGCGTGTCACAGGCTACTACGATCGCACCGGCGGCTACATCGATAACGTCCGCCTGGGCAACAACGACATCAACTGGTCGAGAACCGAGGGCGGCAGGGCACTCGTGCGGTATCAGCCCTGGGAAGGCACCACGATCGATGCAATGCTGTGGCTGCAGAACCGCGATGTCGGCGGCGCCAATAACTACTACCCGTTCGACTCATTCCATGTGCGCGGCAATAATCCCAACGACTCGGGCTATAACGACCGCATTCCAAACTTCGCCTACTTCAATACCGGTCGAGTACAACACGGCCGACTACGTGCAGACTCCGCTGCCCGACAAGCAGCAGATCTACAGCCTCACGCTCACTCAGGACGTCAAGTTTGCGACCCTGACCGCGACCGGCTCTTTCTACAAGCGCAACTTCGGCTTCTTCCGCGACAACACCTGGGCGGTCATCTCGCTGGGACTCGGGCCGGCCGCGCTGCAGGGTACCCCGAATTGCTTCAAGAACGCCGGCCAACCCCGAATGCGGCCACGTGTATTCGCGGCGACCTGTTCCCGGAATTGACCAACCAGACCCAGGACATCACCCAGAAGAGCGGTGAAATCCGCCTCAACTCCACGCGGCGACGGCGCTTTGCAGTGGCTGGCGGGCTTCTTCTACCGCGACCGCGATTCGAACTTCCAGAGCGTCTCGCCGGTCGTCGATCCGGACACCGGCCTGCCGTTCCCGGTCACCTCACCGCCGCCGGGCTACTCGACGTTGCCGGGTGCCGGAATCGATGGGTGTCAGCCTTGTGCACTGGCTCGCTACAACGAGCGTACGATCAACGAGCACGCCGAGTTCGGTGAGCTGACCTATCGTTTTTTCAGCAAGTTTGAGGCGATGGTCGGCTTGCGCGAGTTTTCCGCGTCTCAGACGGACACGGGCTTCTACCTGTTCCAGTTCCCGACCTTCGGTAACTCACTGCCGGCGCCGGCGTATGGGCACTTCACCGAGAACAAGCTGATCAAGAAGTTCCAGCTGTCCTATCACCCCTGGGAGGATGTCACCGTGTTCGCACTGGCGAGCCAAGGATTCCGGCTCGGCGGTACCAACCAGTCCACCTTTGCCGCGGTGCCGAAAGGCTACGACGCCGACTCGCTGTGGAACTACGAATTGGGATTCAAGTCCCAGTGGCTGGACAAGCGGCGTGACGGTCAACGTCAGTGCGTTCGACATCGAGTGGGACAACATCCAGGTGTCGGGTCGTGATCCCACGGGCTCGTTCGGATTCATCAGCAACGCCGGCAAGGCCCGTGTAACGGGGCTGGAGTTCGAGTCGTTCGTACACCCGGCGCGTGGATTCGAGGTCTCCGACCGGATTCAGCTATCTGCCCAAGCGAGAGCTGACCCAGGACGAAGTCAACGCCGTCGTGGTGGCGCCCGGTAAGGCCGGCGACAAGCTGCCTCGCATCCCGGAATTCACCGCTGACCTCGGGGCGCAATACACCCATTCACTGTCCGCGCTGCCGGATTGGGCGGCCTGGGCGCGGGTGGATTATTCCTACCATGGTCAGTCGGCGACCGACTTCAGGCCGAACTCCGCGGTCACCTACCGGATTCAGCATGCCTACGACATCACCAACTTTCGGTTCGGCGCGACCGACGAGAAGATCGGCCTGAATCTGGCACTGTATGTGGACAACGTGTTCGACGTGGCCGGCGACGTCTACATAGTCGCGGCAACCGCGACACCGACCGCGAAGTACACCAACCAGCCGCGCACCATCGGCCTGGAAGTGACGAAGAAATTTTAGGATGTCCCTGCGCCATCGAAAGCGCGACCGTCGCGCGCGCGAAGGTGTTGACGGTTCGAACGGCGCGATACCGGACGCGGATGCCACGCGCGGGATATGGCATTCTCGCGTGTGCGATGCGTGATGTGCGACTGGAGAGTGCAATGACCGGCTCCTTGACCCCGCCTGGAATCTTGGCGTCGCGGCTTTGCGGCGCCGCTTCATCTGCCGCGCTACTCTTCGGAGCGGCGCTGATGGCGGTCGCGGTGCAGGCCCAGACCATTCCGGCCTCCACCTACCAGGCGATGCAGTGGCGGCTCGTCGGGCCGTTCAGCGGCGGGCGGGTCACCGCCGTCGCCGGCCATCCTGCCCAGCCCAACACCTTCTACCTGGGCGCCACGGGCGGCGGGGTCTGGCGCACCACCGACGCAGGAACGACCTGGCGCAACATCACCGACGGCTATCTGACCGCCAACACCATCGGCGCGATCGCCGTGGCGCCGTCCGACCCGAACCTGATCTACGTCGGCACCGGCGAAGCGCCGATCCGCGGCGTGGCGGCGGCCAGCGGCGACGGCCTGTACAAATCCACCGACGGTGGCAAGGCCTGGCAGAAGGTCGGCTTCGCCGACGGCAAGCAGATTTCGCGGGTCGTCATCAACCCGACCAACCCCAACATCGTCTTGGTCGCGGTGCAGGGCGATCCCTGGGGGCCCAGCGACACGCGCGGCGTTTATCGCAGCGACGACGGCGGGGCGACCTGGACCCGGACCCTGTTCGTCGACAGGAGCACCGGCGCCTCGGACCTGAGCATGGACGCGCACGATCCGAACGTCCTCTACGCGGCGACCTGGGACCACCAGCGCTTCCCCTGGGCGATCCGCAGCGGGGGTCCGGGCAGCGGCCTGTGGAAGTCGACCGACGGCGGCCTGCACTTCGCCCGCCTGACCCGCGGCTTGCCGAGCCTGATGGGCAAGATCGGCGTCTCGGTCTCGCCCGCCGATCCCACCCGCGTCTACGCCGCCGTCGAAGCGACCCAGGGCGGGGTATTCCGTTCCGACGACGCCGGCGCGACCTGGAAGCTGGTCAACGACGACCAGGGCCCTCGCGACCGCGGCTGGTACTACAGCCACATCACCGCCGATCCGAAAAACAAAGATCGGGTCTACGAGATGGCCGCTCCCCTCGTGGTCTCCGACGACGGCGGCGTGACCTTCAAGGCGATCAGCAATCCGCACGGCGACAACCATGCTCTGTGGATCGATCCGAACCACACAGAGGTGATGATCGAGGGCAACGACGGCGGCGCTTCGGTCACCCTGAACGGCGGACACACCTGGTCGTCGGAGATGAACCAGCCGACCGGCCAGTTCTACCGCATCGAGACCGACTTGCTGTGGCCGTACCACATCTACACGGCCCAGCAGGACCGCACCTCGGTGCGCATCGCCGCCAGCACCACCCACGGCGGCATCGGCGAGGAGGACTGGCACGCTGCCGGCGGCGGCGAGAGTTCCTACTTCGGCTTCGACCGCCAGAACCCACGCCTGATCTACGGCACCGCCGGCCTGGGCGCGGCCACCGAGTACGACGAGCGCACCGGCGTCTCCCGCAAAATCGATCCCTATCCAATGTTCGACGGCTTCCGTCCGGCGCGCGAACTGAAGTACCGGCCGAACTGGAACGCGCCGATCCGCGTCTCGCAGATGCACCCCGACACGATCTACTGGGGCTCGCAGAAATTGCTGCGCTCGACCGACCGCGGCGTCACCTGGGTCGAGGTCAGCCCGGACCTGACTCGTGCCCGCCCGGCCACCATGGGCACCACCGGTTTCCCGATCCAGATCGAGGGGGCCGGTGGCGAGCACTACGCCACCCTGGCCGACTTCGTCATCTCGCCCCACGACGACAAGGTGATCTGGACCGGCTCGGACGACGGCCTGGTCCACTTGACCCGCGACGCCGGCCGGACCTGGAGCGACGTCACGCCCAAGGACCTGCCCGAAGGCCTGGTCAATTCGATCGAGGTGTCGCCGCACGACCCGGCGAGCGCCTACATCGCCTTCACCCGCTACAAGCTCGACGACGACACGCCCTACGCCTTCAAGACCACCGACTACGGCCGGACCTGGACCGCGATCGCCTCCAACCTGCCGGCCGGCCACTTCGTGCAAGTCGTGCGCGAAGACCCAAGGCGCGCGGGCCTGCTGTACGCCGGCACCAACAGCGGCGTCTTCGTCTCGTTCGACGCGGGCGCCGGCTGGCAGCCGCTGCAGCTCGACCTGCCGATCGTGCCGGTCAACGATCTGGAGGTCCACGGGGATGACCTGGTGGCCGGCACCCAGGGGCGCGGCGTCTGGGTGATCGACGGCCTGGCGCCGCTGCGCGAGATCACCGCAGCCATCGCCGCCGAGCCTGTGCATCTGTTCAGGCCTGAGCCGGCGCTGCGCCTCGAAGGCGGCGGCAGGCCGGAAGAGGCCGAAGGCCACAATCCCCCAGCCGGCGCCGTGTTCTACTACACGCTGGCCGGGCCGCCGAAGACCGAAGCGACCCTCGACGTCATCGATGCTGCGGACCGCGTGGTGCAGCATTTCACCTCCAAGGCGCCGCCGGTCGGCGACAACTCGACCACGGTGAAGGGCCAGCAGACCGAACCGCCGTCGCCGCCCCTGCCGGTCAAGGCGGGTATGAACCGCTACACCTGGGACCTGCGCTTCAGCGCGTTCGTGCCGATCGCTGACACCATCCGCTTCGTCTCGTTCCGCCCGCCGCGGGTCGGGGTGGGCGCCTACCGGTTGCGGCTGACCGTGGACGGCAAGGCCGTCGAGAGCGAACTCGATGTCGCGCCGCATCCGGGCACGACGCCCGCCACGCCGGAGCAGTGGGCCGAGCAGCAGGCAATGGCGCGCAAGCTCTACGAGTTGGTCAATGAGGACCACGCCCTGACCAACGCCATCCGCGCCACCGAGGTCAAGCTGAGAGCGAACAAGGGCAAGCCGGCGCTGATCGCCAGGATGGAAGCCTGGGAGAAGCAGGTGCCACAATCGCCGCTGCCAAATGGGGCGGTGGACAAGATCAGCTTCTCCAGCGGGCTCCTGACCACCCAGATCCTGCACACGCTCAGCGTGGCCGACGGCCCTCCGCCGACCAGCGGCGGCCTGAAGATGCGCACCGCCGAACTGGCAGCCATGTGGGCGAGAATGAGCACCGAAGGCCAGCACCTGCTCGATCAGGCGGGCCCGAACGCGGTGAGGAGCGCCGCCCCGGTCCGGGCGTCGGGTGGCAGCGAGAGTGCGGGCGATGACGACGAATAGGATCTGGGCGGCCAGCCTGGCCATCCTGGCCGGGGCGGCTTCACCGGTCTTTGCCCAGTCCGGCCCAGAGCCGCAGCCAAGCCAGGCTCTGCCGGTCAACCGAACCACCGACCTGGGCACGCCGCCGAAGCCGGCGGCGGCCGATCCCACCTATCGGGGCCTGGCCTGGCGCAACGTCGGCCCGTTCCGTGGCGGCCGCGTCGAGGCGGTGGCGGGCGTGCCCCAGGACACGCGCGTCTACTACTTCGGTTCAGCCGGCGGTGGGGTGTGGAAGACCACCGATGTCGGCGTCACCTGGACCAACATCTCTGATGGCTACTTCACCAGCGGCGACATCGGCTACATCGCCGTGGCGCCGTCGGACCCGAACATCCTCTACGTCGGCACCGGCGAGCCGGGTGTGCGGATCGAGACCATGGCGTCCGGCGACGGCCTGTACAAATCCGTCGACGCCGGCAAGACCTGGACCAAGGTCGGCCTGGGGAAGTCGAACAATATCTCCACCATCATCGTCCATCCCCAGAACCCCGACATCGTCTATGTCGGAGTCCAGGGCACGCCCTGGGCCGATCAGGACGGCCGCGGCGTCTACAAGTCGGTCGACGGCGGCAAGACCTGGACTGTGGTGCTGGCGGGCGGTCCGCGCACCGGCGCGGCCTCGCTGTCGATGGACCCGAAGACGCCGTCAGTGATCTACGCCGCGATGTGGGAGCACCGCCAACTGCCCTGGCACGGCTACCAGATCACCAGCGGTGGGCCGAGTTCGGCCCTCTACAAGTCGACCGACGCCGGAGCGCATTGGACAAGGCTGACCGCCGGCCTGCCGCCGCGGATGGGTAAGATCGAGGTCGCCGTCTCGGGCGCCGACTCCAACCGCGTCTATGCCCTGGCCGAGGCAAAGCCGGGCGAGGGCGGGCTGTTCGTCTCCAACGACGCGGGAGCGAGCTGGAAGCTGGTGAATTCCAGCCACCTGATGACTCAGCGGACCGGCTATTACGAGGAGCTGTTCACCGACCCGAAGGCCGTCGACACCGTCTACGTCCCCAATACGCCGCTGGTCCGTTCGACCGACGGGGGCAAGACCTTCCGCGCCGTGCGCACCCCGCACAGCGACAACCACTTTCTGTGGCTGAACCCGCGCGACCCGCAGTACGTGATCGTCGGCGACGACGGCGGCGCCCAGATCTCGGTCAACGGCGGCGAGACCTGGTCGAGCCTGTTGAACCAGCCGACCCAGCAGTTCTATCGCGTCGATGTCGACAACCGGTTCCCCTACAACCTCTATGGCGGGCAGCAGGACAATTCGACGGTCAAGACCGCCAGCCGCAGCTTCGAGCCTGGCATCGGCATCCGCGACTGGCACGACGTCGGACACTCCGAGGGAGCCCATGTCGCCTTCGACCCGAACAATCCGGACCTGATCTACGCCACCAACTACCAGGGCCAGATCAGCCAGTACAACGAGCAGACCGGCGTCTTGCGCAACGTGCAGCGCTACCCGCTGCCGATCGCCTACCGCCCCGGCGAATTCTACCAATACCGATACAACTGGAACGCGCCGGTCAAGGTGTCGAAGTTCGACCCGAACGTGATCTATCACGGCGCCCAGTTTCTGATGAAGTCGTCTGACCAGGGCCAGCACTGGACGGAGATCAGCCCGGACTTGACCCGCAACAATCCGAAGCGTCACGGTCTCGTCGAGGGCGAGTTCACCACCGACGGCGTCGCCGGCTCGATGTACAACACGATCTACTACATCGCGGAGTCGGCGAAGAACAAAGGCGAGCTGTGGATCGGCGCCGATGACGGCAAGGTCTGGCTGACCCACGACGACGGCAAGCACTGGGCCGAGATCACGCCCAAGGGCAACAAGGAGTGGCTGATCAACGCGATCGAGCTGTCGCCCTTCCAGGACGGCAAGGCCTGGATCGTCCAGAACGGCCAGAGGTTCGCCGACGACCAGCCGCACATCCTGGCAACCGAGGACTGGGGCAAGACTTGGACGCCCCGCAACAGCGGCATCGACGCCGACGACTTCGCCCGGGTGGTGCGCGAGGACCCGGCGCGCAAAGGTCTGCTCTACGCCGGGACCGAGCACGGGCTTTACATCTCGTTCGACGACGGCGGCCACTGGGGCCACATGCAGCTGAACCTGCCTCATGTGCCGGTCACCGACCTGCGGATCCACGACGGCGACCTGGTCGCCTCGACCCAGGGGCGTGGCTTCTGGGTGCTGGACGACATCGCGCCGCTGCGCCTGATCGACAAGGTCGCGGCGGCCGAAGCGACGCTCTATCCGCCGACCGCGCACAGGGAGATCCGCACCGGCCGGCCCCAGGTGGCCACGGCCGAGGCGGAAGGCACCAATCCGCCATCCGGGGCGCTGATCTACTACAGCCTGCCGCGCGGGGTGGACGGCCGCGAGGTCAAGCTCGAGATCCTCGACGCCGCCGGCAAGGTGATCAACAGCTTCACCGGCAAGGACGATGATGACGACAGGGGCACGACGCCTAACCGGGGCGGCGCGCGCCGCGGTCCCGATCCGGACGAGCTACCGACGCGGCCCGGGCTGAACCGCTTTGTGTGGAACTGGGAAGTCACGGGCGCCAAGCGCTATCCTGAGATCGCATCCTGGCACCAGAGCCGCGGCTATCGCGTCGCGCCGGGCCATTATCAAGCGCAGCTGACTGTTGGCGGAAAGACCCAGACCCAGCCGTTCGAGGTGGCGCCTGATCCGCGCTCGAAGGCCACGCCGACGGCGGATGCGCAGAAGCAGGCCCTGCTCGCCGCCATCGTCGCTGAGTCGGACGAGATGGGCGTGCAGATCGGCGACCTGAAGGCGACCAGGGCCGACCTGGAGGCGACCATGGCCAATCCCGCGGTGGCCAAGGACCCGGCGGCGATGAAGGCCGTCAAGGCGCTCTACACCAAGATTGACGCCTGGCTGAACGTCACCATCGAGGCCAACGACAAGCACTTCGTCGATTTCCAGCACAGCCCGCTGCGGCTGGACATGAACATCCTGTCCCTGCTCGGGCCCGTCGACGGCATGGACGCGCCGCTCACCGGCGGGCTGATGAGCCGGGTCTCGGACGTGCGCGGCGAGTTCGCCAGGCGCAGGGGCGAATATCAGGCGCTCATGGCCGCGCTGTCCACGACCAAGGCTGCGATCGGCGGTCGCTGGGCAGCGTCGCCCACCCGCAACCTTCGTCCGGACGATATCGGCCAGCCCGACAACAACGGCGGAGAGGGCGCGGTCCTGCTCACCGCAGAGGACCAGGAGGAAGACGACTCCGAGTAGAGGAAGCGCAATAATTTTCGCGACTGAACGCCGCGCGAGCTCGGCCGAGTCCGTTCGGGCTGATCTTGATTTTCCTCAACTTTGATCGGGATGCACTAGGAATATGACGCTGTTCGGTTGCTGCCAACGACAAGAACGCATCGACCACTTCCGGATGCGCTTTGGGATCGGCCCAAAGCTTCGCGATCCCGGCCCATTTGGCGCCACGGCCCTCTCCTATGCGGCCGCGCGTTGCTCGGCTTCCCAGCCCTTGCAGGCCAGGAGTACGGTGCGTGGAACCTCGTGCTCGCCACTGGCGTAGTAAGCCACCTGACGCCGTGAGAGCCCGAGCGCCTCAGCTGCACTGGTCAGGCTCAGTCCGTTACGCCAGCGCCAGCGGATGAACTCGACCGCATCGGTCCGGCCGTTCTGTTCAAGGGCCAGTTCCCAGAGCGTATCGGCACCGAGATCGAGATCGCCGGGCCAGGCGATACTGTGGCCACCTTCGCCAAGGGCGACGCGCGCAAAAAGCGATGCCCCGCGCAACGCCTTCAAACCCTTTGAGTGGCGCACGAGCACGCGTAGATCGACCGTGTAGGTCTTGCCATTGTCAAAGCGTAGCCGTACAGCTCGATCTCCCGTGCTCTTCACGCTCGTGATTCGATGCACCTTGCCCTCATTGATCCTCATAAGTCTTTCACTCCGAGTATTCCCGCCACAGGCGACGCAACGTATCGCGGTTAGTCTTGGCCCAAGTGAGCGCCTCGGTCACATCGCGTGAATCGGCCGTGCCCGCCAATACTTCGAGCGATTCGATTACCACAGATATACGTTCGTTACTTGTCGTGACGATGTGAAAGTGCGGGGGCGCGTGGTCTTTGAAGTACATCTCGATGCGACAGCGATTGAACCGTTCCACTGTGGGCATGCGGCATCATAGTGCATATGGCACACTGGTGCAAAATGTGCACTGGCCGGACCCTTCAACTTTGGTGAGACGCAGCACCCCGCCACTAGAAGCCCGTCACCGACCGTCGCCGCTCCGCCAGGTGAAGAGTCGCCACGTAGCACGCCGTGCAACCGTTCGTCAGGTGCCAGTGCTCTGGCTTCCACTTTTCGGCCTCGATCCGTTCTCAGGAGAAGCTCCAGCACGGCCGAGGCATCGATGACAATCAACGGTGATCGCGTTCCAATTACGTTACGTCGACCTCCGTTCCAAGGCGAGTCTACTCTCGGCTGTTACCGGCAATAGGAGTACAGTGCACGGGCGCGCCGAGACTCCATCGGTCAATTCAACGTGCAGAAGGACGATGCACCATGCTCGACTCGACTGGGCTTACGCTATCCGACACGGGCTTCATGCCGCACGGAATGTGCTACCTCTGGCGGCCCGACGTGCTCTCGCTGCATGTCGCCTCTGACGCGCTGATCGCGCTCGCCTACTTCTCGATTCCATTCACGCTGCTCTATTTCGTGCGCAAACGGCGCGATTTGAAATTCCAGTGGATGTTCGTTTGCTTCGCGATCTTCATCGTGGCATGCGGCACCACGCACTTGATGGAAATCTGGGTCATTTGGCATCCCGTCTATTGGATTTCCGGAAACATCAAGGCGATTACTGCATTGGCGTCGGTATCGACGGCGATCCTGCTCGTGCAGCTCGTGCCTCACGCACTGCGCCTGCCCAGTCCGTTGACCTTGGAAAGAGCGAACGAAGGCCTTCAGCGTGAAGTCGCCGAGCGCAAACGCGCTGAGAGCGAAGTTCGCAGCCTGAACGAAGCGTTGGAGGCGCGAGTGACTGAACGCACACAACAAGTGCACGCTGCCAATCTCGAGTTGCGGCGGGAAATTCGCGAGCGGCAGAGCGTCGAGGAGGAGGTGCGCTCCAGTCAGAAGTTGCTGCAGGCGATCGTCGACAATTCGACCGCTGTCGTGTTCGTCAAGGACCTCGAGGGCCGCTATCTGTTGGTCAACCGGCGCTACGGGGAGCTGTTTCATCGCGCTCACGACTGGATCGTCGGTAAATCCGACTTCGATATCTTCCCGAAGGCGACCGCCGAGGCGATCCGTGCGGTGGACCAGGAAGTGCTGGCGGCCGGCACCGCGCTTCAGAGGGAGGAAATTGCCCCCCAAGATGACGGGCTGCACACCTACTTGTCCGACAAGTGCCCCCTGTTCGATGACAGGGGCAAGATCTACGCCATCTGCGGCATCTCGACCGACATCACCGAACGCAAGCAAAACGAGCGCAAGCTGCAGATGCATCTCGTGCGGCTGGAGCTGCTCGGCCTGATCACTCGCGCGATCGGACTGCGGCAGGACCTGGCCAGTATCTTTCAAGTCGTCATTCGAAGCCTGGAAAGCAGCTTGCCGATCGACTTCGGCTGCATCTGCCTGCTCGACTCGATAGACGAAACACTGACTGTAACGAGCGTAGGCCCTGCGAGCGAGACGCTGGCGTTGGAACTCGGTCTGCCCGAGAAGTCGCTCATTGCAATCGACGGGAATGGCCTGGCGCGCTGCGCCGGGGGACAGTTGGTCTATGAACCCGATACCCGCCAGGTACCGTTTCCGTTTCCACAACAGCTCGCGCGCGGCGGCTTGTGTGCCCTGGTGGCGGCGCCCTTGCTGGTCGAAAGCAAGGTGTTCGGCATCTTGATTGCCGCCCGCCGAGCACCGAACAGCTTCAGCAGCGGCGAATGCGAATTTCTGCAGCAGCTGACTGAACACGTCGCGCTGGCCGCCAACCAGGCAGAGACTCATGGCGCTTTGCAGCGCGCCTACGATGATCTGCGGCAAACACAGCAGGCCATTTTGCAGCAGGAGCGACTGCGTGCTCTCGGAGAGATGGCGAGCGGTATCGCGCACGACATCAACAACGCCCTCTCGCCGGTGGCCCTCTACACGGACGCGCTGCTCGAGCGCGAGCTGCAATTGAGCGAACAGGGGCGCGGTTACCTGCAGGTCATTCAGCGCTCCATCGACGACGTCGCACAGACTGTCGCGCGGATGCGGGAGTTTTACCGCCGGCGCGAACCGCAACTCGCGCTCGCTCCCGTTCAGATGAATCAATTGGTGGAGCAGGTGATCGATCTGACGCGTGCACGCTGGGGAGATATGCCACAGGAACGGGGCGTCGTGATCGAGGTGCGCCGCGAGTTCGCGCCGGAACTGCCCGTCGTCATGGGCGTCGAGAGCGAAGTACGCGAGGCGCTCACGAACTTGATGTTCAACGCGATCGACGCAATGCCCGACGGCGGGATCGTGATACTCCGTACGGGCATCGCAACGGAGGACACCGGCGTCTACCTCGAAGTCTGCGATAACGGGATAGGCATGGACGAGGACACACGCCGCCGTTGTCTGGAACCGTTTTTCACTACCAAAGGCGAGCGCGGCACGGGCTTGGGGCTCGCCATGGTCTACGGCATGGTTAAGCGGCACAGCGCGGACATCGATATCCGCAGCACGGTCGGCGAGGGCACGACAGTGCGCCTGAGTTTCTCGCGCCAATCCGCGAGCATTCCGCTCGCCGGCGAGCCCGCGGCGCCGCTGCCGGTACTACCGCCATTACGCATACTGGTCGTGGATGATGATCCGCTGCTGCTCAAATCACTACGCGATATTCTGGAAGCGGATGGCCACGAAGTGACTACGGCGAACGGCGGGCAGGAGGGGATTGACGGCTTCCAGGCCGCCTTTCAACGAGGCATGGCGTTTGCAGTCGTCATTTCGGATCTGGGCATGCCGTACGTCGACGGCCGAACCGTGGCAAGCGCCATCAAAAACTTGTCACCCTCGACCCCGGTCATCCTGCTCACGGGCTGGGGCCAGCGCCTGATCGCCGAGGGCGATGTGCCGGCGCACGTAGATCGCGTGCTCAGCAAGCCGCCGAAACTCGGGCAGCTGCGGCAAGCGCTTTTGGCTTGCTGCGCGTCGGCGGAGCGATAGAATCGTACGCCGGGCACCCACTCACGCGGCCGTCGAGCACTCGCAGACGACGCATGTGCCGGCATCTTCTGCGCCAAACTACTGCACGCGTTCAGCGCCTTGCACAATCCTTGTGCATGCGGCAAGTCGGTAGGTGACTTACCATCCAGAGCCATCGATTTTCCGGCCGGGGTCGTGCGTGCGGCCAGCAGCGCAGCATCCAAAGATGCATCCGCCAAGACAAATCAGGGGGCCGCAAGTCATTGGCCAAGTGCCTCGCTGCACCGAGACCGGAGCTAGGGGCTCTGACCCGGGCCAACGCTAGTGGCCTGTAACAACTGATTGTGTACTGATGTGTCGCGATGGATCGGCGTACTTCCACTTCACGGTTCTGGGCGCTTGGTTGTACTGGCGGATGTAGCGCATGAGCTTTCGCTTCAGGTCGGAGACGGAGGTGAAGACGCCGCGAGCGATGACGTCGCGTTCGATCTTGGCGAACCACAGCTCGACCTGGTTGAGCCACGACGAGTAGGTCGGAGTGAAGTGCAGGTGAACCTTCGGGTGCGCTTCGAGGAAGTCTTTGACCGGCTCGCTCTTGTGCGCCGAGAGGTTGTCGGCGATCACGTGGATCTCTTTGCCGCGCGGCTGATTGACCACGATGTCGGTGAGGAAGGCGACGAACTCCGCCGAGGTGTGGCGCGCGGCGGTCTTGCCCAGCACCTCGCCGGTCTTGGTGTTGAACGCCGCGTACAGCGACAAGGTGCCGTGGCGGTAGTACTCAAAGCCATGCCGTTCGGCGCGTCCCGGGCGAGAGCGGCAGCACCGGATCCTTGCGATCGAGGGCCTGAATCGCGGTCTTCTCATCGACGCAGAACACCGCCGCATGCGCCGGCGGGTTCAGATACAACCCGATGATATCGGCCGCCTTCGTCTCAAAGTCCGGATCGTTCGAGGCCATGTAGCGCTCGAGCCGATGCGGCTTGCAGCCCGTGCTTGCGCCACACCCGCGCCACCATCATGTGGCTGACGTCCAGATGCAGCGCCGAGCTTGCGCGTGCTCCAGTGGGTCGAGCCATCCGTCGGCGCGTGGCGCGTCGCCTCCAGAATCCGCGCTTCCAGCTCCGGCGTGAGCACCGTGGCCACCTGGCCGAGATGCCGGCTGTAGAGTCCCGCGATCCGCTGCTCGGCGAACCGCTTGCTCCAGCTGGCCACAAAGCCCGGCTGCACTCGATGCGCTCGGATGCTTCATCCCACGTATGGCCTTCGGCCAGCAGCAAGATCAGCCGCGCTCGTCGGGCATCTTCCGCCCGATCCGTCCGGCTGTTGGCTCGCCGTGTCAGTTCCATACGCTCCGCATTCGTCAACGTGATGGCGTCTGTCATGGACGCCATTATAGTCTATAAATGGTTGTTACAGGCCACTAGTCAGTCCGACCCGCCGGAAGCAAACGATCATATTCTGATTTGACAACCGCGTAACACTCGCAGGTACGTTTTTCCAGGCCACCGCGATCGAGAACGGTGATGCGGCCACGCGCATATCGAATCAGCCCACCCTGTTGTAGTTTAAGGGCGCCCTCTGTAACACCTTCGCGACGGACACCCAGCATGTTGGCGATCAATTCCTGGGTCATCACGAGTTCGTCGCCCTGTAATCGGTCCAAGCTCAGTAACAACCAGCGGCACAGTTGTTGGTCGAGAGAGTGATGACGGTTGCAAACGGCGGTTTGGGCCATCTGGGTAATCAGCGCTTGGGTGTAACGCAGGAGCAGATGCAGAACGGGTCCGGCCTGATTGAATTCATCTTTCAAAATTTGCGCTTTCAACCGCAACCCTCGGCCGGCGCTTTGTACCACGGCCCGGCTGGGCGTGGACTCGCCCCCCATGAACAAGGAGATCCCCACGATCCCTTCGTTGCCTACGACGGCAATTTCGGCAGATGCGCCATTCGCCATGACATAGAGGAGAGAAACGATGGCCGTGGTCGGGAAATAAACATGGCTCAAAGTGCCTCCGGATTCGTACAGCACTTGGCCAAGGCTCAGTTCGACGTCTTCCAAATGCGCGAGCCAGCGCGAAGAAACCAAATTTGGCAGCGCGGCGAGCAAATGATTGACGTTACGATCGAGAGAAGGAATGTCCAAGGAACTCCAAGGTTTCTGGGCACACGCGCCCCGGTAGCAATTATCGGGGTCGATTATAGGCCAAGGAGCCTCTGGTATGTCATCTAGCGTACATAGCAGGAATATCGCCCCGAACTCGACCGGTATGAACCTCGCCCGCGAACGCACGCACCGGCGGCGACGGCGTGTGAGTTTCTAGTTCAACAGTCGGGAATACGCTTGGCGATCAGCGGCGTAGCAGCTGCATGACGCCGCTTCGAGCCCCGCACGATTCAGGACCGTGATGTCGCCCCGGCTGTATTCGATCAGGCCGTCGCGCTGCAATTCGCCAGCCGCAGCGGTGACACCGACGCGACGCACCCCCAGCATGTAGGACAAGAATTGGTGCGTAACATAGAAGCTGTCGGAATCTGCCCGGTCTTGGCTCATCAGCAACCATCGAGCCAGACGAGGCTCGATCTGGTGGAAGCGGAGGCACGCAGCCGATGAGGCTAGCTGAGCCATGAGGACATAGATATAGCGGTGCATGCTGCGTTGTAATGGCGCGCTTTGTGCGAACTCACCGCGAAACGCTCGAGTGCTAATTCGCCAGGCAGCGCCGGAACCTTGCACCAGCGCGTGCAAGGGCTCGGTCGCGACGCCCAAGGCCAGGTGCGCCCCCCACATACCTTCGCGGCCGACCATGCCTACTTCCAAGACCGGCTTGCCGTCCAAAGGCGCCACCAGCGAAATAAAGCCCTCGGTCGGAAAGTAGACATTTCTTGTCGGGCTGCCACGCTCGCCAAGCACTTCGCCCCGCACCAGCTCGATTCGCTCGCAAATGGCGAGCAAGCGCCGGCGCTCTTTGCGTGGAAGCAATTCGATCAGGTGATTCTCGGCAATGGCCACGCGTTGCCTCCCTTCCGCTGCAGGTTGGCCGCGCCGACTCACATCGACACCGTGAATGAACTGCTGCTGATCAAGGTGCTCGGCATCCGCGCGAGTCTAAATAAAAATACGGGCGGCATCTGTCCGGTGGCACACATAGGTCGTTCTCGATTCTTCAGCTCCTGGTGGGCATGTGTTCGCTGGCAGACAGACAGCCTAGGGACACGATCGTATTCTCGCTGCTCATCCACAAGGAAATCTCCGATGAAGAAGAGATTGGCGACGACGCTCACGGTGGTGCAAGGCTTAGTTCGGCAGCTTATTGCGGTGCGCAGGGGAGATTCCAATGACTGACGTGTATGTTTACTATTTCATGCGATGTCGCGGACCGGCCGCGGAGAATATCCTATCCAAGCGACGGGCGACGCTCGAATCGATCAAGGGTAGAGGCGAGGCCGTCATGGAATCGCAGATCGTGGTCGACCACACAGAGGTGGACGACAACGGTTTCCTCATTGGCGGCGCCGGCGACGGCTTGCACCCGATGGATGAGCTTTGGGCTGAAATTCGGTCGCTGGAACGCAGAGCCAATTCAAGAAACAGCGAAGCGTTGACACTGGATGAAGCTGGCGAGGGCCAGCGCATTTATATGCTGCGCTTGGAAAGTCGGGAGTTACGCAATCAGGCCCAGAGCTTGAAGAGGCAGCGTGCCGATTGGATGGCCGGCGAATTCGGCAACCGCAGCGATATACGAGACTCCTTGCCTTTCGAGGCCTGTCGGGCATCCGGATAGATGCGACCGCGGGTGCTCGCCGCTCTTCCTCGCCTTATGTGGGGTGACGTACAGACGCTCGTTTGAAACGGCGGCATAGTGCAGGGTCACATCGGAATAGGCGAATTCCGTGTCCCATCACTGTGGATTTGCATAAAGGCTGGCCATGTCCGAAAAAGCGATCGATTCCGCCATTCTCGACGATGCCGGCAAAGCGGACGGCATCACCGAGGTGCGGCGCCAGGCAGCGTTGCTCAAGACCGGGGCTTTGCAGAACGCAATTCTCACCAGTGCCAATTTCTCGATTATCGCCACCGACGAAAAGGGAATCATTCAACTCTTCAACGTCGGCGCCGAGCGCATGCTGGGTTATCTGGCCGCCGAGGTCGTCAACAAGATAAACCCCAGCGACATCCATGATCCGCAGGAAGTGATGGCGCGCGCGCAGAGCGCTGAGCCTCGAACTCGGAACCACCATTACGCCGGGCTTCGAGGCCCTGGCTTTCAAGGCTTCGCGCGGGATCGAAGACATCTATGAATTGACCTATATCTGCAAGGATGGCAGCCGCTTTCCGGCGATCGTGTCGATCACCGCGCTGCGCGATGATTACGGCGATATCATCGGATATCTGTTGATCGGCACCGACAATTCCGTGCGCAAGACAGGTCGAATTGGAACTGAGACAAGAACGCCGATGGCGTCGTTGCGGAAAAGGCCAATCTCGCGAAATCGGATTTCCTGTCCAGCATGAGTCATGAGCTGCGCACGCCGCTCAGCGCGATCCTCGGTTTTGCCCAGCTCATGGAATCCGGTTCGCCGCCGCCCACGGCCTCGCAGAAGCGAAGCATCGATCAGATTCTCCAGGCGGGCTGGTACCTGCTGGAACTGATCAACGAAATCCTCGATCTCGCGCTGATCGAATCCGGGAAGATGTCGCTGTCGCTGGAACCCATATCGCTGGCCGAAGTCATGCACGAATGCCAGGACATGATAGAACCGCAGGCGCAAAAGCGCGGCATCAGCGTGGCCTTTCCGCGGTTCGACATACCGTACTTTGTCGCAGCCGACCGGACACGGCTGAAGCAAGTTTTCATCAACCTGCTGTCCAACGCGATCAAGTACAACAGGGTGGGCGGAACGGTTGTCGTGGACCACGTCACGAGCGCTCCGGGACGCATTCGCATTTGCGTCAAGGACAGCGGCGAAGGATTGTCTGCGGATAAGCTGGCGCAGCTTTTCCAGCCGTTCAATCGTCTTGGACAAGAGGCGAACGGCGAGGAAGGCACCGGCATCGGCCTGGTGACGACCAAGCGGCTGATCGAATTGATGGGGGGCGCCATCGGTGCGGAAAGTACCGTCGGGACGGGCAGTGTATTCTGGATCGAATTGAACCTGACAGCTGAACGACAGAGCTGACCGACGGCACAGCCATACCCTCGGCTGTCGCCCATCCCGAACTCCGATCGGACGCGCAGCTGCGCACCCTGCTCTATGTCGAGGATAACCCCGCCAATCTGATGCTGGTCGAGGATCTCATCGCGCGCCGGTCCGACATCCGCTTGCTGACCGCGCGGGACGGCAACCGCGGCATCGAGATTGCGCGCACCTCTCGGCCGGATGTCATCTTGATGGACATCAATCTGCCAGGTATCAGCGGCCTCAAAGCCTTGAGAGTCCTCGCCGAAGATCCGACGACGGCGCACATTCCGGTGATTGCGCTCAGTGCCAATGCCATACCTCGCGACATCGAGAAAGGACTGGAGGCAGGATTCTTCCGCTATCTGACCAAACCGATCAAGGTCAACGAGTTCATGGAGACGCTGGATGTTGCGCTGGAATTCGCGAAAGCGCATCGGCGCGCGCCCGCCAACACGGAGAAAACCGCATGATGATAGGTGCGCCCGATATTCTTAACGCCCGCATCCTGATCGTCGACGATCAGGAGCCCAATGTCAGTCTGCTCGAAGCAATTGCTCGGTGAGGCCGGCTACACCTGCGTTGCCTCGACGATGAACCCGCAGGAGGTCTGTGCACTGCATCGGAAGAACCGCTACGACCTGATTCTGCTCGACCTGCAGATGCCCGGCATGGATGGTTTCCAGGTGATGGAGGCCCTCAAGACGAACGAATCCGACGGCTACCTTCCGGTGATCGTGCTGACCGCTCAACCGGGACACAAGCTGCGCGCGTTGCAGGCCGGCGCGAAGGATTTCATCAGCAAGCCGTTTGATCTGGTCGAAGTCAAGACACGCATCCACAACATGCTGGAAGTACGGCTTTTGTACAAAAAGCTCGATACATACAATCAGCTTCTGGAGCAGACGGTCGCGGAGAGAACAGCGGAACTGCGCGAAAGTGAAGCCCGTTTCCGCAGCCTGACTGAACTGGCGTCCGATTGGTACTGGGAGCAGGACGAGAACGGGAACTTCACCAAGGTTTCCGGTCCGGTCCTGGAAATGCTCGGCATCCGGGTCGATCCCTTCGTGGGCAACAACAGCAACGCCGAGACCACTGGCTGGAATGTGGCGGAGCGAGCAGATCTCCAACTAAAGATAGCTGCCCGGGAGCCATTTCTGGATTTCGTCCTGAGCCGCGTCAATACCGATGGTTCGGAGCAAAGATTTCAGGTGAGCGGGGAGCCGATATTTAACCGGTCCTGCGGCTACATCGGCTACCGCGGACTCGGTGTCGAGCTCGCCGCCAAGAAAATGGAGCGCGAAATTACGGTAGCTCGCCATGTCTCTACCGCATAGCCCCAATCGCAACTATCTTCTCGCCGCCCTGCCCGCGGCGGAATTTGAGCGCTTGGAGCCCCACTTGGAACTGGTACCGATGCTGCTCGGTGAAACTCTCTATGACCCCGGGCGCCAGTTGCAGCACGTCTATTTCCCTACGACCGCCATCGTGTCACTGCTCTATATCATGGAGTCAGGCGCATCGGCCGAAGCGGCGCGGGTTGGCAACGAAGGCATACTCGGCATTGCTCTGTTCATGGGAGGCGATACCACGCCAAGCTCGGCGGTCGTGCAGACCGCGGGCCACGGTTACCGGCTACGCGGAAAGTTGCTGAAGGATGAATTCAATCGCGCTGCGCCCCTGCGGCGTTTGTTGCTTCGCTATACGCAGGGGCTGATCGCCGAGATCTCCCAGACCGCGGCCTGCAATCGGCACCATTCGGTAAGACAGCAGCTCTGCCGGTGGCTATTGTTGACCCTCGATCGATTGCCTGCGACTGAGCTGATCATGACGCATGGTTTGGTCGCCAGCGCTTTCGGCGTGCGTCGGGAAACCATTACGGAAGCTGCCGGCAGTTTGCAGCGTGATGGATTGATCAGTTACCGTCGCGGCCACATTGCAGTGTCTGAGCGGTCCGGCTTGGAGGCCGGTGCGTGCGAGTGCTACGCCGTCGTCAAGAAAGAACTGAGTCGCTTGCAGTCCGATGCCCGGCACCGGTAAACGCTGCGGCCTGTCGTCAAGGCGAGCATCGGCATCGCCATTTATCCTGACAAGGGTACCAGGCACAAGTCGCGCCCGGCGAAAATGTGCTGCGCCGCTTCAATATCCCCGCGCGGGATCGACGACATTTTCGAGCGCCTCGCCGGCCTCGAAGAGTTCGATCTGACGCGCCACGTATCTCGATATCTCATCAGGATCGGTGTCGGCGGCGTTGTGAGGCGTCAGCACCACTTTGGGGTGGTTCCAGAACGGACTGTCCGCCGGCAGGGGCTCAGTTTCGTAGACATCCAGCGAGGCGGCGCCGAGCGTGCCGTCATCGAGGCAGGCGAGAATATCGGCTTCGTTTTGCAGCCCGCCGCGTCCGGCATTGATCAGCACCGGCGCGCCCATGGGGCTGTTGCGGCCAAGCTTCGAGAACAGTCGGCGATTCAAGATATGCCGCGTGTCCGGCGTCAGCGGCAACAGGCAAACCAGAATATCGGTTCGCTGTAGAAACGGTTCGAGTTGCGCTTCGCCGTGCAAGCACTCGATGCCGTCGATCTCCCTACGGCTTCTGCTCCAGCCCGACACGCGAAAGCCGAATCGCGTCAGAGCCACCCCCGCGCTCGCTCCAAGCGTGCCAAGACCCATGACGCCGACTGAAATCGCGCTCGCCGGCCATTGAGCTTTCGGCGCCCACCGTTTCCGGCGCTGGCTGGCTCGGAGATATAGCTCCTGGCGGTGGTGCATCAGCACATGAAGCACCACATATTCGGTCATGCGTGCGGTCAGATCGGCGACAACCACGCGGACGATGGGTACTTTCGGCAGGTCGGAATCGATCATCAACCGGTCGACGCCGGCGCCCAGGTTGAAGATGACGCTCAGATTCGGGAATGCTGCGAGGTCCCCCGGAGTCGGTTTCCAGACCGCTGCGTAGCGCACTTCGGTGGGGTCGAACCCCGTATCCGGCAACAAAATCACGCGCCGGTCGGGGCATGCCGCGTCAAATCGGTTCTTCCATCGCTGCGGCGACCAGTTTTCGGTCCCGCCGCGGATGAGGAGGGCGAGCGTAGCTCTATTCATCGGCAAGATCATATCGAATCCATGGTCAGCTGGCCGGCCCAAGCTCTCTCTAGCCGACTCTTCGCTGGTATTGCCTATGCCGCGAGCCTCCTCATGCCATCCCGGTACCGGCCTCTTGTCGCAAAGATTCAAGTATCGATGGACATATGTTCTCTATATATGTAGACTTTGCCCCATGAGTCAGGCTCGCAGATTCTCGGAACAGACTTTGGCGCTGCTGGCGGTGTTTATTGAACAGCCCCGAAAATGGCGTCATGGCTACGATTTGTCGAGGGATACAGGACTCCAGTCCGGCACGCTGTATCCCATATTGATGCGCCTCTGCGACCGCGGCCTTCTCGAATCCAAGTGGGAAGCGCCATCAGAGCCAGGACGTCCGCCGCGTCACATATATAAGTTGACGGTCTCCGGCGGTGCGCTGGCGATGGAGCAGCTTGCCGTCAATTCTAAACCGGGCTCAGTGAAAAATACTCGTCGGTAGTCACGCATGAATGGCAGACGATCTGTCGTTCGTGACTTTGCGGTGCGGCTCGCGGCTCATGCAGAGAAAGCGTTGCCCCGAAGCCGAGCCGATTGGGCAAGCGCCATGCGCAACGAAATCCACCATATTTCGAGCAATCGCGCTGCGCTCACATGGGCGCTCGGTTGCGTGCTCGCCAGTTACATAGAGAGGATGCGTACCATGAATGCCGACAATCCGCGCATTTCACGCTGGGTGCTGGTTCTTGAAATGCTGTTTTGCTTCACACCATTGACGTGGCTGTGTCTCGCGACATTCGCGAATCTTGGCCGCATGGAGGGAACGACAGGGATGGTCGCTCTGACGGTCGCGGCGGCCGGCCCGATCGGCCTCATTGTTGCTTTCAAGGTGGTTGTGCTGAACCGTCCGTCACTGACGAAATTCGCCATGGCGGCGCTGTGCATTCTCGCCGCGTGGACAGGGATTGCCTATGCTCTACAAATTCTTGCGGAGGCTGACCCTGCCGGTCTTTGGCGGGAATTCGTGTTGATCGCGCTGCTTCCTGCCTTGGGTATCGCACATCTGCTTTATCTGGCTACACATCCGGCCAACAAGCTCGCGGCGACATAAATCATCGCCCAATAACCACTATTGGCCGTGAGTTGCCGCCGCCTCCACATTTGCCGGTAGCCGATAGACCGGAGTTGGGCGTCCAAGTGAAACTAAAAAGTTGGACGCCAGTCGAAGCACCGTAGTCCGAGAACAAAGGGATGCAGGTGAAGCGACGCGGTCACCCTTAAACTGATCGATGATTTTCATCTGCTCGCGAACTTTTGTGAGCCCGCGAGCACGCCGATTGGCTCCAAGTAGAAATCATACTGCGCCTGACAGGAGCGCAGGAAACTCCGCCCGCTGTGCCCGGCCCTGCGCAGTACGGAACGGTGCGTCAACCACACCGCCGCCGCAGTACTTGCGAAGAAGATCCGATGAGCAGGGCGCCTCAAGGCCCGCAACCCAGCGGCACGCCCGGCTTGCAGCGTAAATAGCAACTGAGACTCGAATCCGACATGGGCGAGCTCGTCGGCAACGATGGTTCGGCAGAGATCTCGCAAGCGCTCGCAATCGGTAACCGATTCCAGTGCGCGATAATATACGGTCCCAATCAGCTCGGCGCAGATGAGCACGTGTACATACAGCTGCAGTCCGGCGAGCCGCCGTATGCGACGAAAAATCCGATCCGTCCAGTCGGTTTTCTTCAGCGGCATCCGATGATCTTGTATGAAAGCCCGCAAGAGCGATGCATGACGCTGCTCCTCTCGGACGAGCAATTGAAATATCCTGAGTGGGAGTGAGTGAGCATTCACTCAGGGCGCAGTATCGTCAGTCGCTCCACGGAGCGTCCGGGCCAATTTCGCGCCACGTACCCGGAGCCAGTCCCTGTACGCTCACCTTGCCGATGGCGGCGCGTATCAGCCGGAGCGTCGGAAATCCTACCTTGGCCGTCATGCGCCGCACCTGGCGGTTCTTTCCTTCACGTATCGTGAGCTCGAGCCACGCCGTCGGAATTTTCGCGCGATAGCGGATCGGCGGATCTCGCGGCCACAGCTCTTGCGGTTCCTCGATGAGATTCGCGTTCGCCGGCCGCGTCGTGAAGTCGCCTAGACTCACGCCTTTACGCAGTTGATCGAGCGCCGCTAACGTTGGCGCGCCTTCCACCTGCGCCCAATACACCTTCGCTATATCGTGCTTCGGCTCCGCGATGCGCGCCTGCAAGACGCCGTCGTCGGTGAGCAGCAGCAGGCCCTCGCTGTCGGTATCGAGGCGCCCGGCGGGATAAACGCCTCTCGCGTCGATGTAATCCGCCAGGGTCTTGCGGCCCGGCTCCGGGCTGAATTTACAGGCGACACCGAACGGCTTGTTGAAGGCGATGAGCACTCGGCGAGCGTTCAGGCCAGCGCCTGCTCGATCAGATTTCGCGGCACGATTGTGCGTGGCACAGCGTCGGTCGCGCGGCGGCGAGCCCCTTTGCCCGATGCCGCGAACAGGCGCGCGTTGCTCGAACCATTCGTGCACGTCGAGATCAAGTCCGATGCCAAGCATGTAGTTGTACAGCGCCTTCTTGAGCGCCGCACCAAACACATCGTGGTCTACGCCGGTGAGGTCCGTGAAATTGATGTCGTTGTTGGCGAATGTGCTCCGGAGCGGCGCAGATAAGGTTACGCCGTACTGTTCTGGATGTTTGCCGACCGGCGAATGTACGGTGCAAGTGAAGCGGTGGAAGAAAGCCGACTGTATGCAACCGGCCGCGAACAATTGGCGAACGTATTCCAGGGCGTCGACGGTGTCTTGCGAGGTTTGAGTGGGGAAGCCGTACATCAGATAGGCGTGTACGAGGATCCCCGCGTCGGAAAAGGCACGCGTGACCCGGGCCACCTGCTCGATCGACACGCCTTTCTTCATGAGTTTGAGCAGGCGATCCGATGCCACTTCCAATCCACCGGTGACGGCAATGCAGCCGCTTTCGGCCAGCAGCCGGCAAAGACCGGCATCGAATGACTTCTCGAAACGAATGTTGCCCCACCACGAGATATCCAGTTTCCGTTGCAGCAGTGCGTGTGCAAGCGATTTGAGTGCCTTGGGCGGCGCGGCTTCGTCGACAAAGTGAAATCCAGTTTGTCCGGTCTCGCGAATTAGCGATTCGATTCGATCTATCAGCACATCGGTAGTCGCCACGTCGTAGCGCGAAATGTAATCAAGGTTTACATCGCAGAAGCTGCATTTCTTCCAATAGCAGCCGTGTGCGACCGTCAGCTTGTTCCAGCGGCCGTCCGACCAGAGACGGTGCATGGGGTTGAGCATGTCCAGCAGTGACAGATAGTCGTTCAGCGGCAGGCCGGCGTAGGTGGGCGTGCCGCTTTCGGAGAACGCGATATCGGGCTCTTTGAAGTCGACGTAGTGATGCTTGCGCGTATACGTGCGCACCAACTGATCGAGCGGTCGCTTGTTCTGCAGGTGTTCGATGAGTGCAAGCAGCGGACGTTCGCCGGCATCGAGCGTTATGAAATCGAAGTAGTCGAAAACACGCGGCTCGTTCATGGCGCGCAGCTCGGTATTGCAATAACCGCCGCCCAATACCGTGACGGTGGCCGGGTGGGTTTGCTTGGTGGTCTGCGCGATGCGAAAGGCGCCGTAAACGTTGCCGGGAAAAGGCGCGGTGATGAGCACCAGGGTCGGTTGATACTGCGACAGCGCTTCGAGCGTCAGTGCGTGCAGGGATGCATCTACCAGATTGTGCGGCGCGCTGAGCGCCGTTTGCAGCTGATCGAATGTCGGTTGGCTCGCCGCCAGCGATTCTGCATAGCGTACGAACTCGAAGCGCGGGTCGATGGCATCGCGGATGACGTCCGCGAGGTCATTGAGATAAAGGGTGGCAATGTGTTTGGCGCGATCCTGCAGTCCCAGTGCACCAAAGGCCCAGTCGAGCGCGTCGCCTTCCTGTCGCCGGTCGTCGATGTAGTGCTCGAGAGAAGCAAAGCGCGGGCCTTCGGGCAGGTAATGCCTCGAAGCGATACGATGAGCCAGGCTGGGATCACGACCTTGCAGAAATCGAATGGCCGGCGCGATTGTGGTGCAGATAGGACTCGAAATGCTCCGCGAAAAAGGCCGTGGTCACTGTGTGTTGTTTTCTGGGCGAACGCGCTCACTCGGGCGTGAATCGCCTGCAGGCCGTGCACCGACAGCAACTTGAGCGCCAGGGCGATGGAGAGATCTGCCTGTTCTGCTTTGAACCCGCGCGAGCGCAGGAAACCGGTGAGATACGCCGTAGACGGATACGGCGTGTTGAGCTGCGTCATCGGCGGAATGATCGACAGAATGCGCAGCTCTCGGTCATGTCCGAAAGTATATCGCGCTGGGCTGTAAACCGGCGCCCACGAATGACCAGGCATGTCGGACTCGAAACTCACCTAAACAATGACCTGCGAGGCCGTGACCAAAGGTCTTCCAGGTCGTCGTTGCGTGCTAGGGAAACTCTGCACAGGCAGGCGCACAGAGACCTGAATGTGTGAATGTTGGAAAAACCTTCATGGGGAAGTCGAAAATCGGCGCGTTATTGCGCATCTCGGCGCCGGATTTCGATCGATCCTGCGATTTTGCCGTTCAGCACCGACACGTTCCCTGTGGTGGCAGCAATCGACGTCTGAGCAGGTACAGGTTCGCCAGCGCGAAGGCGGTGAACAGGCGCGCGGTGTTCTTCGCCAATCCGCGGTAGCGAACCTTGGTAAAGCCCCACAGATGCTTGACGACCTGGAAGGCGTGCTCGCCGCGAGCCCGGGACTTGGAGCGGACCTGGTTGATGTAGCGTTGATAATCGCGTGAGCGGCCGCGACTCGGTGCCGCGGCGGTTGACGCGATAGCGGATCCCCCGCGCCAGCGCCGCCTGACGATGCGCCTCGCTCCAGTAGGCCTGGTCACCGAACACCTCTGTCTCAGCCCCGTGCAGCAGCTTGTGCATCTGACTGATGTCGGCATGCGCCGCATTCGTGGTGACCAGACTGTGCACGATGCCGCGTTTGTCGCACCCGACATGCGCCTTCATACCAAAGTGCCATTGCTTATTTTTAAGCGTTTGGTGCATCTCCGGGTCGCGCGCCTGCGCCTCGTTCTTGGTCGAGGGTGGCGCGGCGATGATCGTCGCATCCACGATCGTGCCGGACTTGAGCAACAACCGCTTCTCCTCGAGCAGCGTGCGGATCTCGGCAAAGATCCGCTCGGTCAGCTCGTGCCGCTCCAGAAGGTGACGGAAGCGCAGGATCGTCGACTCATCCGGAATGCTGTCATCCAGCAACTCGATCCCCGCGAAGCGGCGCATCGACTCGATGTCGTACAGCGAGTCCTCGGCTTGCGGGTCGGACAGGTTGAACCAGTTCTGCATGAAATAGATCCGCAGCATCTGCTCCATCGGCTTCGGCTGCGTGCCGTTGCCGGCCTTCGGATAGTGCGGCTCGATCAGCGCCAGCAGCCTCGACCACGGAATCACCGCGTCCATCTCGGCCAAAAACCGCTCCCGGCGCGTGACCTTGCCCTTCTTCTCCCACGCCGCCGACGCAAACGTCGTCTGCTTCATCCAAGCCTCCGCGCTCTGACCGCTACTGCATCCTGCGCACAGTATCGCTCAAGAAATATCACCTGTGCAGAGCTTCCCTAGGGATCGATTTCTACGGGTGCCGAGTTCAGCTTGTACACCAGTCCATCCTTCATTACGAAGCTCACATGCCTCATCAGGCTGATGTCTTCGATAGGGTTACCGGGCACTGCGATCACATCGGCAAGCTTGCCCGCGGCGATCGTACCCAGATCCTTATCGTGCTTCAGCAGCTGAGCCGCGTTTATCGTCGCCGCCTGAATCACGTACATCGGGGGCATGCCCGCCTGCACCATCAATTCGAACTCATGCGCGTTCTCGCCATGTGGATACACGGCGGCATCGGTACCGAAGGCAATCTTGACGTGCGCCTTGTAGGCACGCCCCGCCGTGGAAAGGGCGAGCGGACCAATGGCCGCCGCCTTGGCTGCCACCTGGGGCGGGTAGTAGCCGGGCACCTTGGACTGGCGCCCGGCGAAGTCGGCAGCCATGAGGGTCGGGACATACCAGGTACCGTGTTCAATCATGAGCTTTATGTCTTCGGCGTCCATGAACGTACCATGTTCGATGGAATCGACGCCGCCGATCACCGCGCGGCGAATCCCCTCGGCACCGTGCGCGTGCGCAGCGACGGTAAAACCATAGTCGTGCGCGGTCGCCACGACCGCCTTGATCTCCTCCAGGGTCATCTGCGAGTTATCGCCGCTCGCGCCCTCGTCGAGCACGCCGCCCGAGGGCATGATCTTGATGAGATCATCGCCGAGCTTGTAATGCTCGCGCACCGCTTTTACGGCATCTTCGGGGCCATTGATGATGCCGTCGGCAGGACCCAGGTCCCTCATCAGATCCGAACGGTAACCGTTGAAAGGATCGGCGTGACCGCCCGTGCTACCAATCGCTTTGCCGGCCGTGAAGATTCTCGGGCCGGGAACGACGCCGGCGTTGATGGCGTCGCGCAGCGACGCCGATTCATTCGCGCTGTCTCCCACGTTGCGTACGGTGGTGAAACCCGCCAGCAAGGTACGCCGCGCATACACCGTGGAACGAATCGCGTAGTCGGCGACATTCCAGTGGAACTTGTCCACGTATGCGGTGCGACTGGTCTGGCCCGTGACATGCGTATGACTGTCGATCAGTCCGGGCAAGCAGGTCTGGGTCTTCAGATCGATCAGCGCGGCGCCGGCTGGAGCTCGTATTCCGCTCAGGATCTCGCGCACGCGTCCGGCTTCGCTGACGACGGTGGTCTCGCCGAGAACTTTGCCGGCCGCCGTGTCGATGAGATGGCCGCACTGCAGCGCGATCACGCGGGGGGCGGTCGGCGCTTCCGCCGCGGCCGCCCAGCCGGCGACTGCGGCGGCCGCCAGGAAAAGGGCCCCTGCCCGCGCCGCGAGAAGTTGAGTCGTCAAAAGGGAGTTACGCATGCTCTTTCCGCCCACGTTTGAATGTTGAAGTCGATCGATCGAACCATCGTCGCAATGTATTCTGCCCGGGGATTCCATTTCGGGTCAGTAGTTCTGACCATCAAAGGACGGGGTCGTCCTCGACCCCGTTGAAAGGTGGCGCGCAGCGCCTTAATAGAACTTGTAATTCACCTGCAGCTGGAATGTCCGGCCGAGGATGCCCGAGAAGTACGTCGAGGTCGCGTTCGCGAAGCTTTGGCCCGCCTCCGCCAGAGCCGGGTAGGGCGGCTGCTTGTCGAACACATTGTCCACGATCAATCGGACTTTCAACGACGGCGTCACCGCCAGCCCGAGAGTCGAATTGATGACCCACCAGGCGCGGACTCCCAGGATGTTCTGCGATGTCGATGTTTCCTGAGTGCTGAACAACGCCGGCCCTATGAAGATCCCCTGCCAATCCCAAGAGAATCCTCGGTTCAGGTACCGCAGATCGACCGATCCCCGGGCCTTGCTCTCACCGATTTCGCCGGCGAGGCTGATCGGGGTCGCGGCAGCGACTTGCGACTTCAGTCGCTGGGTATCGAGATAGTGCGCGGCGACCTGGAGGCCTCCGAGCGTCCTCGGCAAATCGACGGTGTAGTCCAGAGCCGCCTGGATGCCGGTGAACTCCAGCAGTCCGGCATTCACGAAGCCTGCGTGGAAGCCGGTAATTTGGCCCGCGGCATTGCGGGTGAACGTGCTGCAGGCCGAAGCGTTCGGATAACTGGCGGAGTCGTAGCAAGCATCGAGGTCGTCCTGCAAGGATAGGGATTCGATCGCATCCTTGAGCGCGATGTCGATGTAGTCCACCGAGAGATTGAGTTTCGGCACCCAATGTGGACGAAGCACGACACCGTAGGTCTTGGAGTAGGCGATCTCGCTCTGCAAACCAGTATTGCCTGAAGTCGAGCCTTGCGCGGTCACGTTGACGACGGCCGAAGAGAAGGTCTGGGTATTGATGCCTGCGGCCGCGCAATTGGCCGCGCGGCGCGCCGGATTGCTGCCCTGTCCGACGTAATTCTTGTCGCAAGGATCGTCCGCAAATTCGAACGCGGTCGCCGCCGGCGTGAACAGCTCCGGGATCGACGGTGCGCGAATCGACTTGGTCTTGTTGGCGCGGAACGCCACATCCTCCACCGGCGACCAGCGCACGGCATAGGTGTAAGTCGTGGCACTGCCGGCGATGGAGTTATCGACCCGCCGCGCCGCCCCTTCCAGTTCGAGGCGGTTCAGGCCAGGGATGTCTTGCGTCGGCGAGAATATCGGCAACAGTGTCTCGACATAGCCCTCATTGGTGAAATACGAGCCCGCGATGGCCGTGGTCTGTGCCTGACCAAGATCTTGGGTATAGAAGTTGTCGGGCGAGAAGTCCGCCGATTCGCGGCGGTTCTCATATCCGGCGGAGAACTTCCACTCGCCTGCAGGCACCTTCAAGATGTCCCCGCCGATGAAGGCATTGGTATCTCTCTGGGTATTGAACGAATCGACCGTTGCCAGGTGCGTGATGTACTGCCGCGCAGCCAAACTCGGCGAGCCGCTGCCGAAGATGTTCAGCGGCGCACAGGTGCTCGATGCCGTCGTGGTCGGGCCGTTCACCGGCGTGCCCGCGCAAACGATCTGACCCGCTGCGTTGGTCGTGGCATTGAGTGCGTTGGCCACGTTCTGGAACACATAGGACGGCGTGGCTTGAGCGTTGTCCGAGGTGCCGTAGCTCGCGGACACTTCCCAGTTGAAGCTTCTCTGACCCCACGCGAAGTCGCCGTTGACTCCCACCACACCGCGAATCACTGTTTGGGTGTCCGTCGCCTCGCCGCCTTGCAGATCCGTGTTGGCGCGTGAGACATAGAACTGACTGGTATTCCAGGCCGGGTACGCGACCGGCTGCCCAGGCCCGGCAGCGACGCCCTGGTATTGGGGAGTCTGGCCGTTGGCGGTAAGCCCGGCGAGGTAATTGTTCAGCGCAGTCTGAATCGATGCTCGGTCGCCCGGGCTGAGGAAGGGGTTATTGATGTTGACGACGAAATTGCCGTTGACCCTGCCTGCCCCGCCGAACAGCGCCGTGTTGTACGCCGGCTGGGCCACCAGGTTGGTCGCGTGCGTCTCGGAAAAGTAGCCCTCGCCAAACACGTTGACGTGGTCATTGAGTTGAAAATGCGTGAGCGTGTCGAGATTGGTGCGCTCCGTGGGCGAGAGCAGGTTGTTGACCGACGAGAGCCGCAGACCGTCGCCGCCGCTCGCGAAGAAGGGGTTTCCGTTCGGCGTGCCGGTGTTGTAGGGAATGAGGGTGCCATTGGGACCGAATTGAAGCGTCTGTCCCTGGGCGTTGGTCACCCCGACCTTGCTGCCCGTCAGTCCGATTGCCGGCGCCAACAAGGTGTCGTCGACCAACGGAATGCCGCCGGTGGTCAACGGCGTGCCCGCACGGTTTGCCGTGAGCACGGTGGCGCAGCACTGGCCGGGCGGCGGCGGCGTCGCCGGTGCCAGGAAGGCCAAGTCCTCCGCATACACTGACCGGTCGGACCCGGTGAGTCCGTCGGTCTTCGTGTACTCGCCCACCACGGTCACGTTCGCCCGTCCGTCGAACAGATTCTGCCCGCCGAGGATACGGGCGCGATAATTCCGCGCATCGCCGTGCCCGGAAGCCCCCACTTGGACGTCGGCATCGAGGCCCTGATAATCCTTCTTGAGAATGATGTTGACGGCGCCCGCGATCGCATCGGCGCCGTAGATCGGCGCACCGCCCACCGAGATCGTGTCGACGTGATCGATCAGCTTGGTCGGAATCACATTGAGATCGACTTGACTGCCGGGACCGCCGACGGGGCTGTTGAAACCGCTGTTGCTCAGGCTGGCGGTATTCGAGGAGACAAAACGGCGGCCGTTGACCAGCGTCAATGTGCGCTGCGAGCCCAAGCCGTAGAGGTCGACGAAACTCTGCGCAATGCCGAAGCCCGATTGCGAGTTGGCGGCGCTCGATGCCGCCGTGCCGAATTGCGGCAATTCGCTCAGCGCCTGGCCCACGTCGAGATAGCCGCGCTGATCGAACGTCTTCGAATCGACGGTGGCCGTCGGTTCGAGGTTGTCGAATTCCGGACGCGTGATGCGCGAGCCGGTAACCAGCACCTCCTGGAGGGTCGTATCGTCGGAGGCCGCCGCCTTTGGAGCGACTTGAGCTTGCGCAGTCGCACCGAGCGCAAGGAGTACGGGCGCGAGAATTTTACGCGGTACGTGATATCGACACGGTCGTGGAGCGGTCATGATATTCCTCCCCTGCCAGCGTTTATGTTTATGCGGTATCGACGTTAGTTAATACGCCGATTTAGTGGTAATTGCAACTATTCGAATGCATCAGTAACATATTAGATGCACTCTACCTACAACGCGAGCCATCAGAGACTTGACTTGACAAGGCAGCGGCGCAAGACTTCGTCCGCCGCGCACGTGCAAAATAAGATCCATAGAGGAACCCTCGTCAATGAGACTTACAAATTCCCAAGCCCTCGCCGCCCTTCGCATTGCCATCGGAGTGCTTTTCCTGATCTTCGGTCAGTACAAGGTGTTCGGTACCCAGTTCACGTTAGGCGGTGGCTTTCAGTATTGGATAAACCTGTTCCTCAGCCAAGGCGGGACCTATCCTTTCATGGTGGACGTGATCAAGGGCGTTGTTCTGCCGGGCGGCGCCTTCTTTGCCTTCCTGGTGGCATACGGTGAACTTGCGATCGGCTTGAGCCTGGTTTTCGGCGTGCTGGTACGTACAGCCAGCATTTTCGGTGCAATCTACATGATTCTATTGATATTTTCCGCCAATTATCCCGGTGCGGACGTGCCCTTTTGGCGGTACTTTGGCGCTTCGGTGGGACATTCCGTGTTCCTGCTGTGCTTCCTCACATTTGCGGCGAGCAATTCCGCCGAGGCGGCGTCTCTTCCTGCCAGCCGGTGGTGGTCATCACGGAAATCCCTACGGGCCGGGCGCAGCGCTCCCATGCGTCCTGAATGATGAGCGAGCCGGAATTCGAACACAGCGCGGCACGCGAGCAGGGGCTGCGCCGTAGTCCGTCGACTGGCCAAACGACCATGATTGCGGTGGGCGGCGCCATCGGTACCGGCTTGTTCCTATGAAACGATCCCGACTGACCGCGTTGCAAAGTCGCACCAATAACTCGGCGAGCACCGGCGAAACCCGCCGTAAAGCGCTCTCACCGCTGACCGAACGCCTCGAGTCGCCGCTCGATCTGGAAGCGCATCTGCCCTATCGTATTGCCGTTCTGTCGAATCTTCTGCTGGTCGATCGCGATCCCTTGGTCCACAACCTCACATCACTCGGTCTGAGGGAACTGCGCGTACTGCTCAATGTCGGCTCCTATATGCCGGTCCGCGCCGCCGACATCGCCTATCAGACGCGTCTGGGATCGTTCACGGTGAGCCGTGCGGTCAAGACACTGCAGACTAACCGATGGATTCAGACGGTGCGCAATCCACTGGATGCGCGGGTCGCCTTACTAGAGCTGACAGCCAAGGGACGCACCCTCTATGAAGCGCTCGTCAAGCTGCTCGACCGCCGTGCTAGGCTTGTTTCTGCGGTACTCTCTGCACCGGAACATGCGTTGCTCCTCGACATGCTCGGTCGCCTGGAAGATCGCGCTGAAAGCGTACTGGTAGACGAAGCGCTCGGCTGCCGCAAGCGAGGCGGCTCGCTCACGATCGAGCAAAAGGAGTTGCTGCGCTGGTTCAAGCGCCGCGCGCCGCGCTAGTGTCCTGAATCATTAATCCGTTACTCGCTGCGCCGCGTCTTTTCGCGCCGGGCGGCGTTGCGCCTCCTCGCCATAGTACCCACTATGACTCGTCGGCGCGCCTTGCCCGGCACGAAAATCCACTGGCGGATCGAGTAACCGATTAATGATTCAGGACACTAGGGCCCTCGCCGGTCAGCGGTTGCCCGGACTCGGATCGAAAAATTGCGCAAATTTGTCGGGCACATTGTGAAAATCTTCTGCATCCTCCGGAGGGCGGCCGCGCTTGAGAATGACCGGCCAGCGCGAGGCATATTGTGCGTTGACAGCGCTCCACGCGGCGGCGCGCGAGTTCGTGCCGGGCAAAATCGCCTCTTCTGGGCACTCCGCCTCACATACGCCGCAATCGATACACTCCTCCGGGTGAATGACCAGCATGTTGGCGCCTTCGTAGAAACAGTTGACCGGACAGATCTCGACGCAGTCCATCCGCTTGCACCGGATACAATCTTCTGTGACCACATACGCCATCGAAGTTGCCTCTCATTCTGGTTAACCGATCACCGCTCTCGTCCTTACAGAAAGACCGCGACATCCTCGAAGGGTTTCTTCTTGAGGGCATGCACCGGCACGGTCGCATCCGGCGCAGGGTAGCCGGCAACCAGCAGGATAAATGGCCGCTCGGATTCCGGACGGCCGCAGATGGTATTGAGAAAATCCATCGGCTTCGGCGTATGGGTCAGCGTGGTGAGACCCGCGTGGTGAAGCGCCGCGATGAGAAATCCGGTCGCGATTCCGCAGGATTCCGGAATATAGTAATTCTTGCGGTCTTCCCGGCCCGTAAGTCCCCCTCGTCGCTGTGCAAAGATCGGTATCAGCCAGGGCGCCGTCTCGAGATAGGGCTTGTATTCATCCGTGCCCAAGGGCGCGAGCGCGTCGAGCCAATCCGCACCTGCTTTGCCGCCGTAAAAAGTGCGCTCTTCCGCCTCGGCCTGCAAGCGCACCTGATGTTTTATCGCCGGGTCACTGATCGCCGCGAAGAACCACGGTTGGTAGTTGGCGCCACTCGGAGCCGTCGCGGCCGCACGAATGCAGTTTTCAATGATATCGCGCGCAACAGGCCGATCCGAAAACATCCGCACCGTATGTCGTCGACGAAGGTCATCGTGAAAATCACGGGCTCGCCCGCTCATTTCCTCCGGCGCCCACTCGACGAAATCCGGTAGTGGAACTTGTTCGTGTTCTTTCATATGGCCCTCGACTTGGCTGATTGTTGTTGGTACGATAGCACCTTATTAGTTGCTTTTGCAACATCTGAGTGCCCGATATGACGACGACCTCGCAACGCGTTCTGAACGTCCATCACTGGAGCGAGCATCTGTTCACCTTCAGGACGACGCGCGATGCCGGGCTGCGCTTCGAAAACGGCCATTTCGCCATGCTGGGGTTGCAAATCGAAGGCAGGCCCTGTCTGCGCGCGTACAGCATCGCCAGTGCGAATCACGATGAGTGTCTGGAGTTTTTGAGCATCAAGGTGCCCGACGGTGCACTGACTTCACGCCTGCAACATCTGCAAGTGGGCGACTCGGTTCTGGTCGGCCGAAAACCGACCGGAACTCTGGTCCTGCACGATCTTCTCCCCGGGAGCACTTTGTATCTGCTGTGCACCGGTACCGGCCTTGCTCCCTTTATGAGCATCATTCAAGACCCGATCACTTATGAGCGTTTCGAGAAGGTGGTGCTGGTGCATGGAGTGCGCTTTGTACGCGAATTGGCTTACGCTGACGTCATTACTCGCGACTTGCCGAACCACGAGTTTTTGGGCGACGAGATTCGGGCGAAGCTGCTCTACTATCCAACGGTGACCCGCGAATCTTTTCAGCATCGCGGCCGCGTGACTACTTTGTTGGAAACCGGTCAATTGTTCACGGATCTTGGTCTCCCGCCGCTCGACTCCAAGCGAGACCGAGTGATGATCTGCGGAAGCCCCTCCATGCTAAAAGACGTTCGCAGCATACTCGACTTACGCGAATTTAAGATTTCCCCGCACGCCGGCGTTCCCGGAGACTATGTGATCGAGCGAGCTTTCGCGGAGAAATGACCCGCGCCGCGCCGCGCGGCCTGATCGACTCTTGTGGGACCGAGTTTAAGTTTATCGGCAGTCGCGCTTGGGACGCCTAATAGCGGTTCACTTGATCGTGCCGGGTTCTCGATGTAGCCAGTCAGCATGGCGCGGTGCCCGCTTCGTCCGGCTCCATTCTTCGAGCATGATCGGCGCCAGAGTCCGCAACTCGGCATATTGCTCTGGTTTGCCGATATTGCAGGCTACTTCCAGTCGATGGCCATTGGGGTCGAAGAAATAGATTGATTTGAAGATGCCGTGATAGGTTGGCCCCAATACCTCGATGCCTTGAGCCTCGACATGCGCCTTGGCTGCCAACAGCGCAGCCTCATCGGCGACCTCGAATGCCAGATGCTGCACCCAGGACGGCGTGTTGAGGTCGCGGCCCATCTCGGGCTGGTTGGGCAACTCGAAGAAGGCAAGCACGTTGCCGCCGCCGCAATCGAGAAACACATGCATGTAGGGGTCGTGAGCCCCAGTTGACGGCACGTGGTCCTCGGCGAACGCCGTGGTGTAGGTCATGCCCAGAACCCGCTGATACCACGCCACCGTCTCGGCTGCGTCGCGGCAGCGATAGGCGACATGATGAATGCGCCGGAGCAGCGGAGCAGTCATTGTGCCTCCCCTTCCCGCAGCAAGGCACCCCGACGGATCTGGTCGCTTTCTATGCTTTTGAACAGGGCGGTGAAGTTGCCCTCGCCGAAGCCCTCGTCGCGTTTCCTCTGAATGAATTCGAAAAACAGGGGGCCGATCTGGGTTTCGGAAAAGATCTGCAGCAACAGGCGAGGATCGCCGTCTGCCGTCGACCCATCCAACAAGATGCCGCGCGCCTGCAGCTCGGCGACCGGTTCGTCATGGCCAGGGAGCCGTTCTTCCAGCATTTCGTAATAAGTAGCCGGCGGCGGCGTCATGAACGGTGTGCCGGTGGCCTTCAGCTTGTCCCAGACGGCGATCAGATCGTCGCAGGCAAAGGCGATATGCTGGATGCCCTCGCCGTTGTAGGCGCGCAGGAATTCTTGAATCTGACCTCCACCGGCCTTGCCTTCCTCGTTGAGTGGAATGCGAATCTTGCCATCGGGCGCGGTCATCGCTTTGCTGGTCAGGCCCGTATATTCGCCCTTGATGTCGAAATAGCGGATCTCGCGGAAACCGAATACGCGTTCGTAGAAATGCGCCCAATGCGCCATACGCCCGCCGTAGACGTTGTGGGTTAGATGATCGATGATCTTGAGACCGGCGCCTGCCGGATTCTTGTCGATGCCCGGCAGACGGACGAAATCGACGTCATAAATCGACAGATCGTCATCACCGGTGTGACCGGCATAGCGGTCGACCAGATAAATGATCGAGCCACCGATGCCGCGAATTGCCGGCAGGCGCAGTTCCATCGGCCCGCTCTGCACATCGACCGGCTCGGCGCCACGCTCGATCGCCGCCGCATACGCCTTCGCGGCATCGCGCACCCGCCAGCCCATGCCGCAAGCCGACGGGCCGTGCTCGCCCGCGAAATAAGCGGCCGGACTGCCAGGGGCGTAATTGGCGATAAGGTTTATGCCCCCCTGCCGCCACAGGTGGACCCGCTTGGAACGGTGATTGGCGATGTGCGTGAAGCCCATGGCGGCGAAAACGGGTTCCAGCACGCCCGGTTGGGGCGCGGTGAACTCGACGAACTCGAATCCGTCGAGGCCTAGGGGATTGTCGAAAAGGTCGATCCTGCCGGCGTGATCGTTCACAGCTTTACTCCGTGCTGCGCCCGCGTAGCGGCGCATTTTAAAACACGATACTGGAGACCCCCCGCCTTATCCGCGCAAGATGTGGCCGGTTTTCACGGAAACACACGCCACTATTGCATAGGATCATCGGAACGCGCATGTTTGACGCATGGACAAAATTGACCTGCGCATCCTGGCGCAACTCCAGGCCGATTCATCGCGTTCTCATGCCGAGCTGGCCGACGCCATCCACCTGTCATCGTCGCAGGTGTCTCGGCGCATCGCCAAGTTGGAGCAGGACGGTATCATCCGCCGGCATGTTGCCCTGCTGGATGAGGAAAGCCTGGGTCTTCAAGTCGAGGCTTTCGTCACCGTCGCCATGGCCTCATACGCACCCGATGCCGTGACAGGATTCCACCAAAGGATGTCCGCCCTCGATCAAGTGGTGGACTGCTGTGCAACCACGGGTGACGCCGACTACTTACTGCGTGTCGTGGCGCGCGATTTACGCAGCCTCTCCGCCCTCATCAACCAGGAACTGCTCGGTCACGGCGACATAGCCAGCGTGCGTTCAAGCGTGGTGCTGGACAGGATCAAGCGCACCACCGCCCTGCCACTGCCCGCTGCCTCGCCATAACCGCCATTGTCTCGAAGCCGGTTCTGAATTCTGCGCCACGAATTGCCTTCGCTGCCCATGTACATGGTGGGTCAGACGCGGCAATTGTTGACGGAGAACGCTGCCCACTCCGCGTGAAGTCGGGGCGCAACGCCGCCATGGCGCGTGCTAGGCGTCTTCTATTGCCCTCAGAAACCGGTGCGTCAGGTCGTCTTCGATGCATAGATCGGCCGGCTCCAGCTTGGAATGACGCCGCTCGTGGATCAAACGAAATACCTCTTCGATCGCCCGGGCCGTGCGCGGCGTGTCGAAGAGTGGCGCGCTCCGGCGCGCTCCATCCAATCGCGACTTGAGCGATGCCAGTCGACTTTCATCGGTCGCGATCTCGACTGCCAACGCTTCATATTGTTGCTCAGTCTCCGCAGCTAGCTCTGGCATGTCCACTGCGCTCAACAAACTCGCAGCTACGCGAGAAGCAAAGGACTGGCCGGTACGCGTAATTATCGGCAGCCCCGCCCAGAGCGCATCACTGGCGGTGGAGTGCGCGCCGTAGGGGAAAGTGTCCAAAAAAAGGTCCGCCGCGCGATGCCGCGCCAAGTGCTGAGGCAACGGCATCGACTCGGCGAAAATCAGCCGTGACGCACTGACGCCGCGATGTTCCGCCTCTCGACGCAAGTTGGCGATGGCGAGCGGTCGTTCTGCTTTGAGCCACAGCACACTGCCTTCCACTCGCCGCAGAATCCGCATCCACGAATCGAATGTCGCGGGGGTGATCTTGTAAACGTTATTGAAGCAGCAAAAGACAATGCCGCGCTCCGGCAGCTGCAATTCGGATCGGGCGAACGCCTCCTCGGCGATGCTGCGGCTTCGATCGCTGAGTAGATAGCTGTGCGGCAGGTACACGATGCGCTCGGCGTATTGCGGCCGAGTGGCGCGGGTTATCAAGACGCGATCGGCAACAATATAGTCCATATAAGGCGCGCCGAGCGTCCCAGGATATCCAAGATAATTCACTTGGAGGGGCGCTGCGCGGTGGGCGAAGATGCCGATGCGGTTGCCTTGAGAGTAGCCTTGAAGGTCGACGGCGATGTCTATGCCGAGTTCTCTCGAGATCACCGCCACCTCGCGGTCCGAACTCATTCGCACATCGATGAATCGATCGAACGACTTTTGCAGCCGTTGTCGCATCGGATCCTGCCGGTCCCCGCCGAAGGAAAAAGCCGTTACTTCGAACCTGCCCCTGTCATGCAGTTCGAAGAATTCGGCCATCGCACGCGCGACCGCGTGATTCCGAAAATCGCCGGAGTAGTAGCCAATGCGGATGGGCGGTGCTCCTGTCCGCGTTGTGATGGATGGCAGTGCACGGCTGACGTGATCGCCGGTGTCGCCCGATATCGAGGCAAGCCGACGGTGCAGCGCCAAGTCATCGCTCAACGCGAGTGCGACAAAAGGCTGACAGAGACGTTTGCCGAAAGCGGCCTGATCGCGCAGGTTCTCGACCGCAGCGCCCATGCCGCTCCAATCGCATAACAGCATTTTGCAGTATAGGCGCATGCCGAAGGCCCAGCCGAGTTCGGGATCGAGGCTGAGCGCGCGTTCGAAGGCCGCCAAAGCCTCCAGCGGACGCCCGGTGGCGAGTAAAATGTTACCGCTGTTGTAGTGGGCATTGGCGAGGCGCGGCGCCAATTGCAGCGCACGCTCGAAGCTGCCGAGCGCTTCCTCAGGCCGGCCCAATTCCAATAGGGCATTGCCTTTATTGTTGTGGCCCTCCGCAAAGTCCTCCTTGATCCGCAAGGCATGAACGTAGCTCTGCAGCGCCTGATCGAAGCGACGCAGATCGTAGTACAAATTCCCCAGATTGTACTGCGCTTCCAAATAATTCGGCCGCAGTTTCAGAGCCTCTTCGAAGCTGCGCACCGCCTCATCGAAGCGCCCGAGTTGATGCAGCAACACGCCGCAGTTGTAGCGCGCTTCGACAAAATCGCCTCGATAACGCAATGCCAGTTCGTAACTCAGCAGCGCATCCTCCGCGCGCCCTAACGCCAGCAACGCGCCGCCGCGATTGTTGTAGGCCTCCGGATACGCAGCCTGAATTCGGACAGCCCGGTCATAGGATTCCACAGCCTCGCGGTACTGCTGCAAATCGCGCAGCACATTGCCATAACTGTTGTGCGCCTGCGCGTCATCGGGTGCGGCCGCAATGGCGCGCCGCAGAAGCTGCGCGGCCTCCCGCGATTGTTGCGTCTGAGCCTTGATGATTCCCAGTAGATACAGTGCTTCGAAGTTATCCGCGTGGGATTCGAGTATCGCAGCGCAAATCTCCGCTGCCTTACTCCAATCGCCGGCCGTGTAGGCGTCTGATGCCGCCCGAAGTCTAAACTGATCGTTCATCGAGTTCGAAGCTCAGACCTGTTCGCACGAAATACACCTAACGCTCTTGCATCTGCGAATTCTGCGGCGTTTTGGAGTCTTTGCAAGGATAGCCTCCGGCGTACTCTGAGGGCCACAATGTGGCCCAAGCAGTTTACGGTAGCATCGAAGCAGAGCCGAGGAGGATTCCGATGATTTCTGCGACCGCATCGTCTGGCAAGCAACTGCCGACGCCGATCGCGCCGAACCTCTACTGTACGACATCGATGGTGGGTGACGGGATCGACTTGCTTTCTACATAGGAGAACAGCCAGTGACCGGATATTTCGAGGAAAATCTGCCGGAATGGACCTCGGGGTGACAGGATTTGAACCTGCGACTCCTATGGACGAGTCAGATTATGACGAAGGCCCGCTTCTGAGGGGCTACTCTGAATTGTTAACCCAGTCGCTTTGATGGATGGCATGAATGAAAAGAAGAGACTTTTTGTGTAGTACCCTCGCGCTTCTAGGGCCACCATCGCTGGCCCAAGGAGCTCCGATCACCTCAATAACGGACTATGAACGAGGCAGTGGCGGTCACATCGGTCTTTGTGCTGAAAACCTCCGGACAGGTGCGAAAATAGCCTGGAGAGCTCATGAGCGCTTCGTCATGTGCAGTACATTCAAGGCATCACTCGCCGCCTGCGTCCTGGCCGGCGTTGACCGCGGTCAGGTTCGCCTGGATGAGCTGATCGCTTATGGCCCCGATGACCTGATGGAATACGCGCCCGTCGCCAAGCAGAACTTGGAAAAAGGCGCTATGTCGGTGACCGACATGTGCGAGGCCGCTGTCGAGCTCAGCGACAACACCTGCGCTAACGCTCTGCTGGCACGCGTCGGCGGCCCGTCCGCCCTAACCGCATTTTGGCGATCCATCGGCGATACGGTAAGCCGCCTGGATCACAACGAACCGGAGCTGAACCGCTCGCCTCCCGGCGATCCGCACGACACCACCACGCCCGCCGCCATGGCCGGCAACCTGCGGAGCCTCATACTCGGGAAGGTACTGTCGCCAAACTCCCGCGAGCGACTCACAGGCTGGATGCTGGGTTGCAAGACCGGAGACAACCGGTTGCGCGCCGGCTTGCCCAAAGGCTGGCGGGTCGGCGACAAGACCGGCAACAACGGCAAGGACGCCTCTGGCGACATCGCCGTGACCTGGTCGACGCGCGAAGAGCCAGTGTTGATCTGTGCTTACACCCGGGGTGGTGCGCCGACGCCTCGCCAGATCGAGACTGTCTTTGCGGGGATCGGACGCTTTGTAGGAATGCATCTCTCTTCATCAGTCTGAGATGAATCTTTCCACATATCCGATTCAGATCCGAAAGAACCCGCGAAGTGCGTGCAACGTTTCCACAGGCTTTTCTTCCGGGATGAAATGCCCGCCCGGCGGCCACGTCGGCGCGGTCGTTGGCGAGATCGACGGTGGCGCCGGCTCGATAGTCCTCGCAGGTGTCCGTCGGTACTCGAAACCCGGCAAGCCGGAATCAGACATCAGTACCATGCGCCACTCATAGGAACTGATCCAGCCACTCGATCCAACGGCGATACACGTCGCGTTGGCGTACCGGATCTGAGGGGCTGTGCCCGCCGATCGGGTAGGCATAGAACTCGGTGCGCACACCCTGGTCCTTGAGCGCGTGGTAAAGCGCGTAACCTTGCGAGATGGTGACGCGATAGTCGCCGGTGTCCTGCAGGATGAGCGTCGGCGTGCGCATGTTGGCGAAGTACGTGATGGGCGACTGTTCCACCCAGTGCTTCATCCAGTCACCCGTATACGGCGAGCCGCCGATGGCCGAGGCGCGGGCGACGTTCGAGTCGGACAGATTGTATTGGTCGATGAGGTTGGTGACCGGAGCGCCGGCGATCGCCGCCTTCCAGAAACTGGCGTGGCCGATCAGCCAGCTGGTCATGTAGCCGCCGTAACTCCAGCCGGTGACCGCGATCTTGGATTCGTCGACGATGCCGCGTTTCTTCACGGCCTCGAGGCCGGCCATTACATCGCGGCCGGGACCGTCGCCCGAGTCATCCGTAATGGCGCGCTCGAAGTCATTGCCCTCGTTGTCGCTGCCGCGATAGTTCGGCTCGAACACCAGCCAGCCCTGCGCCGCGATGAGTTGCGCGAACACGCCGAAGCTGTCCTTCGAGGATGATCGCGGACCACCGTGGATGTAGAGGACCAAGGGCAGTTTCCCGCCCGCTTGGTAGTGCGGCGGGTAGGTGAGAATGCCGTTCTCCTCCCAGTTCTTCGGGGCCTGGTCCGGGCTGTGCCAGCGGATCACCTCGCTTCGGCCGAGCGTGAGAGTGGCCGCATCGTCGAAGGCGTCATTGAGGTGCGTGAGCTGGCGGGGCTGCTTCGCCCGGGGATCGGTCAGGTAGATTTCGGCGGGATGGTGCGGGGCGCTCGCCACGAAGGCAACCTGATTGCGCGGCCCTACGGCCGCATCCAGCCAGAAAGCCCCGCCCAGCGACAGGTTGCCGAGGGCCAGACGCGTGGGCTTGCCGGCGAGCGGTTGCATCCACAGCACCGAGGCGGCATCGTCGTTGGCACCGGTCACAACGGCGCGACTGTCCGGCGTCCAAATCGCGCGGAACACATCGCGGTCGAACGCACGGGTCAGGTTCTCGCCATCGCCTTTCAGTCCGCCGGTGATGTAGATGTCGTTGTAATTGCGGTTATCGCCGTCCCGGGGATAAATATAAGCCAGGTGCTTGCCGTCCGGGGCGACGACGGGGAAGCCGGCAAAGCGTGTATGGCTGGTGCTGGCTTCGGATTGGCCGGTCGCGAGGTCGAGGATCTGCGGAGAGCTCTCGGTTCGATCGCCTGAATACGTATTCTCTAAACGCACGTACGCCAGCCGTTTGCCGTCCGGCGTGAAGCCGATGGGCGAGGCCGGCGGTCCCGGCGGAAAGGCGACCGGCAGACTCCAGGTCCCTGAGGTCAGCCGCCTCTCAGCGTTCTTCGAATCCGCCGTCACCGTGGCGGAGATCAGCCACAGATGCGTGGGCGGTGCTTTCTCCTTGACCAGAAAATCATTGTCGCCCACCTCGAAGGCATCATCGAATTTGTCGGCGCCGGTTTTCTTCGGCGCCTCGTCCGCGGCGGCAAAGGCGAGCGCCGCGCCGTCGGGCTGCCACGCGAACTGCTGAATGGAAGTGGGGTGATGGGTGAGCTGCAAAGCGTCGCCGCCCGCCATGTCGAGAATGAAGACCTGGTTGTGCCTGTCCCCGTCCTGCGCAAGGAACGCCACGCGGTCTCCGGACGGCGACCAGCGCGGAAACGAGACGGACTTGCGGTCGTGGGTCAAGTAGCGCTGCTTGCCGGTGGCGATGTCGATGGCCACCAACTCCCTCAGGTTCAGGTCCTCTTCATAATCCGAACGGGTGACCACGGCCGCCAGTGTCTTACCGTCGGGTGCGAACTGTGGATCGGAGATACGGATGATCTTGGCCACCCAGGCCAGGTCGAAGGTAGGACCGGGCGTTGCCCCGATAGGCAGGCGGGGGCGCGCGGCCGCGGCGGCCTGCACAGTCGAAGATGCCGGGGCCGCCACCGCCTCGCTCCATGCGGATGTCGCGGCGACGCAGAGGCCAAGCAGAGTGAATTCAACGGCGGCCCGTCGGAGGAATTGGAAGTGCATAGGTGTCCTGTCGAGTCGATTGAAGAACGCGGTCGTCACTGACGGTGGCATTTCGGCTTTCCCGATACCTGTCTTTCCCGCCGAGTACTCTGCGATCCCTGGTCAATGTGTTTCGCACTGGCAGCAGCGCGGCGTGCCGGCTTTTTCGAGCACACAAAGCTCCATGCCAGCCCCAAGATGTCGCGTAGCTCCTTGGGACCCATGCGTGACAGCCGAGCCAATACAGTCGGATGATCAGCGTAGTGATCCGTAATGTAATAGATCTCGGGTTTAGTCTTGATTAGCGCCGCGCGCAGATCGCGATCAATCCGGAACACGGCGCAATTAGGTTCCGCGGATTTGTTGGCCGGCACGCATGCCAATAGATTGCCGCGCACCTTGAGAGCCGGCGACCCGTACATCGTGCTTTCCACCACATCGGGCAACGTGAGTGCGGCCTCTCGAACCGAGTCGAATGTAGTGAGCGCTCTTACCAAGAGAACTCTCCCTGTCGTCGTTGCAACCGGGATTCGATTTGAAGTGCCGGCACGTTTCCGAAGCCCATCCCCCGGCGCTTTCCGGCCAGTAGCGAACATGCTAGGTTGGAGCGGATCACAATGCCTTCATCATCGCTCCGCATTCGCCGCCTGTCCACTGGCTCGAGGGTTTGATATGAATCGTAATAATCGTCTACCAGTCGAGCCCGTCGTGCACGGGCTCGAGCCAGGTGATCACATCCACCGCCAATTCGATTCGCCGATCCGACCAGAGGTGGTCGGTCCACATATGTCTTGGTTGCTTGGCGGCCGCCCTCGCCATGTCCCAAGCCGATATCAATACAGCTCCGCGAATTTCATGATCGCGGACGGCGATCACGGGGAAGGCCTTTCCTCTTCGGCCGCCAATGCGTCGAGATAACGTCGATAAACGTAGACACGATCTCGGGCGCGCCCGGTTGATTCTTTCACGATCCCTAGCGACTCGAGTTCTCTAAGTAGCGAATTGACGGTCGGTGTCGTGAGCCCCGTGGCTGTTTTCAGTATCGACACCGTAGTGACAGGCTTCGCCTGAAGTGCTTCCTGTAGCATGAGCAGCGAGCCGGCAATCCGCGGAACGGCACGCAGTTGCGCTCGATCCTCGTGAAACGCTTGCGTCACGCGCCTGCCGGTTTCGATCGCAACCTCCGCACTGTGACGAATTGCCTCCGCAAAAAAATCGATCCAATGCTCATAGTCGCCGCTTGCGCGCACCGCATTCAGCTCGTCGTAATACTGCTGGCGGTGTTGCTTGAAATATAAGCTGGGATACAGCAACGGTTTGTGCAGTACTTTGTCATGACAGAACAGCAGCGTAATTAACAAACGCCCGACACGACCATTGCCATCCAGAAACGGGTGAATGGTTTCAAATTGCAGATGCGCGAGGGCCGCTTTCACAACAGGATTAGTCGGGTGATGCAGGTATTCCTCGAGATTCGTGAGACACGCGTCTAAATGAGTTGGCGGCGGAGGCACGAAGGCGGCGTTGCCTGGCCTCGTCCCTCCGATCCAGTTCTGAGAGCGGCGGAATTCTCCTGGCTGCTTCTGTGCACCACGACCCTCGGCAAGCAAGATGCCGTGCATTTCGCGTAACAGTCGGTTCGTTAGCGGGAAGCCGCCGGCAATCCGTTCCAGACCATGGTTCAAGGCATCGACGTAGCGCGAGACCTCCCGAACGTCATCGCCGAGTGCCCCTGGCACTGCCTGGACCTCGTGTATAAGAAGCTCATCCAGCGTCGACTGGGTGCCTTCGATCTGGGAGGAGAGAACTGCTTCCTTGCGGACGAAGGTGTAGAGCAGCAAGTCCACATCGGGCATCGTCGTCGTGGCACCATCGAGCCTTCCGAGCGAATGCATGGCGCGATCCAAGGCGGTTTGAGCGCCTTCCGTCAAGGAAAGAGGCTGATCCGGAGGCAGCGAAGGCGGCACAAAGGCGCGCACGGCCTCGCCCAGAGTCGTAGTCTCTATATATGTTCCGAACGGATTCCGCTTCATGGCGCCCCTGGCCCAGGTTAAACGGCTTTATCAGCCGTCCACTGTTATTTAAATATAACATACTATATTTAATTAGCGTCTTGAATGAGTCAAAAGACTTAAATAACGACCTACCATAATTAAATTTATATCCTTATTTTAACTAGGATTACCCGGATGAGACGGAACACATTTCGGCGAATAGGCACCACCTCCAATTGCCCATAATCCAGACGCTCATGTTCTCCGCCATCCGTCCGTTCACCCCGATCCGCGTGGCCGGTGCGCTGTGCATCGTTCTCGGCGTCATTTGCTTGGCGGCTGCGGACTCATAACTGGCGCTTGCAGTGGGAGCAAAAGCCCGCATTCTGCTGATTGATGGATTGAACCTGGAGTCTGCTGCTGCGTCATGTCGATAATTCCCTATTCTTGATTCCGGCTCGACTACTTGGCATTTATCCAACTAATGATTGATATAGGATGGCCATGATGTTCTGAGACTCGAAGCGTGGCTATCTGTGCGGGACCAGTGGCTACCCCGTCAATGACGTTGCCGTGGGAAGACCATTTCTTAAGATAGGTGTATTTGTTCAGCTCTTTTCCCGCCGCACTGTAGAGCACTACAAAGGGAGGTTGATAATTACCTCCGTTTCCGAGCACCGCAAAACTGCCGTCCTTAAGCTCAACGACGGCCGGAAGTCCCACCTCTTCTGTGCCCAATGACAACGCGCCAACGACTTGCAAAGACTCGTCATATTGGTAGATTGTTGCCGATGCTTTGGGACTTACATCCACGCATGCCAGCTTGATGCGACTGTCGGCGTTTACAGATCGTAGCCACTTACAAGGAGGCATCGCTACATGCGTTTTTATCCTTCCCTCGGCGTCGATGCAATCCGCGTCCGTTGGCGGCAACGCGTGTCCATTGACAGGACGGCATTGTTGGGGGCAACACGTTCAACATGTCCATCAGACCAATTGCGGGAAAGAAGTGGCGTTGCGCTAAGCGGCCACTTTCTCTTTGGGACGACCGCCGCGCTTCCCGTTCTCACGGGAGGCCTCCGCCTTGACCGAACTGCGGCTTGAGCCCCCGAGTTTGCCAATCTGCTGCATCCACCGACGTGAACCGAAGGCGCCTTCGATGAGGCCCGGTACATAGAGATCGCCATCCAGCAGCGGCCAATGCAGGCCGAGTCCGTTCGGGCTGATCTTAATTTTCCTCAACTTTGATCGGGGCGCATCTGCCAGTCCTTCAGCCATAGCCACCGGAAAGGCAAATTCGCAACCGCCCGCGAGCGTAATCACGATCAGCCCACGTCGGGAATCATAGCGAGCGGCTTGCGCGATCGGTCCACGCGCCACCGCCGCCGCACCGCGAGCGTTCGCTGCTTTAAATTGATCTTTAGTAATTACCATGAATCGCCCTCCAGGCCGCACACAACGATTGCACATGGGATTGCAGTAACCGGGCCAAGCGGTTCACTTCCGGCCAAGAAAACCCAAAGTTCTCACGCAATTCGATCGGTCCGCTTGGACAGTTCAAATGTTTCGCGCGAAATCGACAGATTACGACATGATCTTGTCAATTGACAGCAATATGTCAGAATATGTCGATGAACGCCCTTACTGACCCTTGGCACTTTCCTCGTCCCGACCTCGCGCAATCCTATCTGCGGAGTTTTGATCTCGGGTTGACGTCGGCACGCGGCTTATTTGCACGTCGTCGCATGGGCAAAAGCGAATTTCTAAAGCACGACTTGCTTCCCGCAGTCAAGCACGACGGCTACCTGGCAGCCTACACCAACCTCTGGGATTCCACCGACCATCCCGGGCAAGCGCTGGCGACAGCCATTCTGCTGGCTACCCAACCCAAGGGACTGGGCAAGTTCTGGACGGACCTCAACGCCCCGATTCGCAAACTCAAGAGCGGCGGCAAGCTGCCGTTGGGCGTTGAAGGTTCTATCGAGCTGGACTTGGCTGAAAAGGAGAAGGCGGCGGTCCCCGCAATCCAAGCTGCATTGCAGTCCGCTGACAAGGCCAAGAAGCGATTGCTACTAGTCATCGACGAAGCACAGGTACTTGCCGCGCCGGAACACAAGTCAATAGCGCACGCGCTACGCGCGGGACTGGACATTCGCAAGCCCGGCATCAAGGTGCTATTCGCAGGGTCCTCGGAGGCGGCCCTGCGGGAGATGTTTTCGCGTGCGGCGGCCCCGTTCTATAACTGGGCACCAGTGGAACCGTTCCCGCTGCTGGGACACGAATTTGTCGCTGCCACGGTAAGACAGCTGGCCACCGTGGCAAAGCACCCCTTGAGTCTGGACGACGCCTTGAAGGCGTTTGCTGCCCTAAAAGAAACTCCCGAGTTCTTTCGTTGGTACATCGAGCGGTATCTCATTTACCAGCACCAGGGGCCTGAGCAGGCACTCCGGTATATCCAGACGCGAATACACGACGACACGAGTTACACCAAGACTTGGAAGGAATTGAACCGCGCCGACCGCGCGATACTGCTGTTGGCGGCCCGTGGTGTGCAAGACCTTTATGGAATCCACGCGCTCGAGCAGCTTAAAGGTCTGCTGGGCTCTCCCAGCGTGACGGTCAGCGCTCCACGAACGTCGCTACGCCGGCTTACGAGTCCCAAGCAGCAACTGCTGGCGCGCGTGGATCACGGAGCCTATCGTTTCGAGGATCCGGAATTCCAAGCCTGGGTAACTACTCGGCGTACAGTCGACTAAAAAGAGACAATGGTTGAATTGCAATGGATACTGAATTCGCCCGGTTCGTCATCGTCCGCAATACATTTCGCGAATACATGCAACCGGGCAGTGAATTCTGGAAGGCCTTTCAGCGATGCACAATTGCAATAAAGTCGTCGGAACGTGGTTGTCCGCTATTGGATGCCGAACTCTACTGTGACGATCGCCGCGAAAACACACCGCGCTTCGGATCAATACAATTTTGCGATGCTAAGGCGAGAGCATTTCGTCGATTTGTTCAGGTGTCGCCTCTACCATCTCACTTTTGTCGTTTTGCACTTCTAGGTGCCATCCTTTCGCGGAGATGATACGAAAGTTGCTCACGCTCGACCTGCAACTCAATTTTCTTACGACGCACTGTAACCATTTTCGGTTTCATCGCTGCTGACATGGCATGCCCTCCGATTTACAAAACTTCATCCTAGTAAGCGTAGGTTTTATGGTCCGGGGGAAGCGGGAGGGTAGTCACAGTTCTGCGGCCGCCCTTGGTGATGGCGGTCATATATAGGGGGAGGCTCGAGCGCCGGCTATCCGCGCACCACGAAAGCTGTCTCATAGGCGCGGCTACCCACCCATGTGCGGCCTGATGCTGTTCTGGAACAGGGTGTTCACACAGCCTCCGCCGATACCGGCAAGCCGTCATACGGCGGTCACTCGCCTATTAGCCCATAACGCTGATAGAGGGACAGCGCGAAGATTCTCGGCGAACGACAGCGTTTGAACTCCATCGTACAAAACAATCCCCTGCTTAAATGTAGATCCAGCAGCGCTGGCCACGCGTTCCAATCCCAGGAAATCGCGACGTGTGACCGACGCGGCCGATTTCACTTCGATACCGACGATTTCACCGGCCGCGTTCTCAAGAACAAAATCGACTTCCAGTTGGTCGCGATCTCGGTAGTGAAACAAACTGACTCGCTCTTCCGTCCATGCCGACAGCTTGAGAAGCTCCGAGAATACGAAACTCTCGAGCAACGTGCCGAATAAAGTTCGGTCGGCCCGCAATCGAGTTCGGGAACACCCACGCATTGCGGTCAACAGTCCCGAATCGATGAAGTGAAGCTTCGGAGTCTTGACTAGCCTCGACAGTTCGTTGCGAAACCAGGGCTGGACGCGTTGGGATGAGATAGAGTTGCTCCAGTACGCGCACATAATGGTCGGCCGTCTTGTGATCGAGTCCGACG
>CAVXGV010000002.1:0-6952 GCA_963761345.1 uncultured Gammaproteobacteria bacterium | reverse complement strand
CGCCGCAAGACATAGCGCGTCGAAAGACGCGCGTGAACGCGCTTATGGCGCTGCGCAGCATCCGGGGCACGCACACACGCCTTCGCCATCTCGCGGCGCGACGCGCCCGAGTTGTTGATGAATCCTTCGCCCTGAAATGGAGGGCGTGGGGAATGCCGGGTGCCTGTTGCACCCGCGGCCGCGTGCGCGAAGTGTAGAAAGCACACGCGTTAGTCACCACGGTCGCACCGGGATCACCCGGCATTCCCGCACGCAATGGTTTTAACGGCTGCTTCGCGCTCTCCCCGGTGACCGGGCTTTGTTGTCACCGTCGCCAGTGAAATCTCTTTCACCAACTTGACGCCAGCGTCGGGGCGTCAGGACCACACGTCTATAATTTTGAGGACGGTGAAAGGCGTTGAAGGCAACAAAACCCTTTAAAATAGGGGTTTTTCTTCTACCCTGCTTCGTCAGCTTTCAGTGATTTTCGCCAAATCTAGGGACGGTCCCAAACATTCGGAGAAACTGGAAACCATGAGTACCACCATTGAACCAACCGCCAAGCGCGCCCGCAATGGCAGCGTCATCCTCACCGACAGGCATTGCGAGAAGCGCGTCGCCAGGCGGATCAAGATATACGACCGCAAATGTCCCGGCCTTTTCGTGAGCATTATCACGGCTGGCGTCTCTACCTTTTTCTTCAAATTCACCGACCGAGGCACGGGCAAGCAACGGTGCAAGTGGCTCGGCGTCTATAACCCTGACTTCACGGTCGAGAATGCCCGCAGCAAGGTCTACGGCCTTAAAAACCGGATCGGCAACGGCGAGAACATTGCCGAGACACTGCGCCAGCAGAAGGTGAAGGCGGTTAAACAGGGCATCACCGTCGACCAACTCATTGAGAAGCGGATCGAATTTATAAAGACCCCGGTAAAGAAAAAGGACGGCGAGATGCGGCCGATGAAAAAAAGCTGGGAAGGCACCGCGCGCCATTTGCGCAATCTCGTTGGCCCTCGGCTTGGCCATATGATCGCCCGCGAGGTCACCGCCGACGACATTGCGACGCTCTCGAATGACATCCTCGCGGGCAGGCATGGCGGCAAGGCATCGCCCTCGAATGCTCGCCATATGCGGCGTGCTGCCTCGGCGATGTTCAAATGGGCGCTTGTTGCTGGCAACAGCTTTGTCGACGCCAATCCTTGCGTTAATCTTCCGGAGCTTCCCAAAGAGCATGCGCGGACCCGTGTCCTTTCCGAGGACGAAATCCGGACGCTCTGGCATGGTCTCGACCGCAGCGATCTTCCTTGGGATCGCAGGACTCGCCTCGCGCTCAAGTTCGCGCTGGTCACGATGTTGCGTTCGGGGGAAATGCTGCCCATTCACCGCGACGAACTGGACATCAAGAATCGCGTCGTCAATATCCCGGCGTGTCGCGTCAAAAAGGATCGCGACATCAACCAGCCGCTCAGTGATCTCGCGCTGGCGATCATCAACGAGGCGATGGGCAATTACGAATATGCCTTCGCAGGCCGCTTCGGCGATGCACCGCTGTCGCGGCAAGCCATGTCAGGTGCGCTGAAAGGCACCAAGAAGACTCCCGGCATCTGCGCGTTGCTCGGGCTCAAACCGTTCACGCCGCATGATCTGCGGCGGACGGCGGCGACGATGTGCAGACGCAAGGGGTTGTCGCGGGCTATCATCTCGCTCATCCTTGACCATCAGGTGACCAAGGATGACGACGGAAACGATCTGCCGTCGATCTTCGATCGTGACCGGATTACGCTTCAGCCGGTGCGCGCGTGGCGCATGAGTTTCAGTGCCGCTGCCATCGGCCATGTTGAAGCCGCCTACGACGATGACGCGATCAAAAACCATCTCTGTGTCCCGATCCCTACTCCGGATGTTACGGCAGACTGGCCACGGGATATGTTGGCTGACTTGCAGACCGGGCAACGGTGGGCGGAAGATAAGGCGCTGCGGCCGTGGATCGCGGAGCACAGGCTGACAGGCGCAGGCTTCGCGACCACTGGTGGCGCGCCCGGTCCTGGAGCTGCGCAGATCCGCGAGCGTCTGAAAGAAGCCCGGCCGAGAGCCGCGGCAAATCTGAGGCGGCTTGTCGACGGTCTTGATCAACGCCAATAAGATTGCTTGTCCGATGGCACGTTCCGGGCGTAACGATTCAAACCAACAAAGTCAGTTCAGAGGGGTAAAGCGGACCTCGCTGTCGCATGTGTAGGACAGCCCATTTACTATCTTCCCTAAAGTCCCGTAAAATCGGTCTTCACCCGATCGGTGCTACCGTCGAGTTCCCGCGAATTGGTGAGCCCGCACACCGTCAGGCGAAGCGGGTCTTTTTCGGCGACGTGGCATGGCTTGCCGACATGTTCGATCCACTCGGGACGGTGCAGAGCTATCCCTGCGTCACCCAGGCTGGCAGCCGGCTAAACCACGGCCGCGCGGTTTCGAGTTGGGCGGCGAGTTGCAGCAGCCGATCCTCTTCGCCGAAACGCGCGACGAATTGCACACCGAGCGGCAGCCCGTCCGCGGTCCAGTGCAAGGGCACGCTCATCGCCGGCGTGCCGGTCAGATTGGCGAGCTGCGTGAACGGCACATATTGCAGGCTGTCGCTTGCAATCTTGTCGATGGTGCCGTCGAGCAAACCGGCGCGCGTCAACAGCCCGAGCAGGCCCGCCCGATCGAGCAGGTTCAGCATCGCCTGCTCCGCAGGCGTGGGGTCGCCCTGGCCATGGCGGATTGGCGGATGCGCGAGCGTCGGCGTCAGCAGCAGGTCGTAACGCGCATGAAAACGCGCAAGCGCCCTGGCGAATTCATTCCACTTCAGCAATTGCGAGGTCAGCGTGGCGGCCGAGGTGGCGCCGCCGAGCGTCGCCAGCACCCGCGTCAAGAGCTCGAAATCCGACGTGCGCGCGCCCGCGGCGCGTGCCTGCGCCACCATGGCGGGCACCTGTCCGAAATAGACATGCAGGAAAGCCTTCGCCAGCGAAGCGCCATCGATATCGGGCGCGGCTTCCTCGACCTCGTGGCCGAGACCTGCCAGCAATTTTGCCGCCTCGTTCACCGCCGCCACGGCTTCGGGGTGAACCTCCGTTCCGATCGGCGAGGCCGCGGTAAAGCCGATGCGCAGCCGGCCGGGGTCGCGCCGCATCGATTTTGCGTAGGGCTCGGCCGGCGCAGGAACTACAAAGGGATCGCCGGGCTCCCCGCCCGCCGAGACGTCGAGCGCCGCCGCCGTGTCGCGCACGCTGCGGGAGAGCACGCCTTCGCTTGATGCGCCGTACCAATATTCGCCGTAGGCGGGCCCTGAGGAAATGCGCGCGCGCGAGGGGCGTAATCCGAACAGGCCGCAGCAGGCGGCGGGAATGCGGATCGAGCCACCGCCGTCATTGCCTGCCGCCATCGGCACCACGCCCGAGGCGACCGCGGCCGCGGCGCCGCCGCTGGAGCCGCCCGGCGTGTGATCGAAATTCCAGGGATTGTTGGCGCGGCCGAACAGTTGCGAGTCCGATACGGCCTTGAGCGCCAGTTCCGGCAAATTGGTCTTGCCGAAAATCAGCAGCCCGGCATCGAGATAGCGCCGCACCACATAAGCGTGCTCGGGCGCGACGGCGCCGAGCATCGATCGGCTGCCATAGGTCGTCGGCAAACCGGCATAGTCCTGCGCGCAATCCTTGATCAGGAACGGGACGCCGGCGAAAGCACCGGCAAGCTGCTGTTTCTTCAGTCGGGAGCGGGCTTCGTCCTCCATCAGGCGGCAGATCGCATTGGTCTTCGGCTGGGCCGCAGCACTCTGCCGCAGCGCGAGATCCAGCAAATCCCCCGCGCCGATCTCCCCGCGCGCCACGCATTCAGCGAGGCCGACCGCATCGTGCTGCAGATATTCACCCAATTTCATGGCGCGCCCCCGGAAAGCCGGGGCGATGGTAGCACGGCGAATTCATCGCGCCATCTCCAATCCCGGGCCCCGCATCCACCCTGGCTATCGAAGCCTCTCTGAAATCGCTGCCGCGGACGATCGAGCGCGATTTATGCGAGAGCGGAAACCAAGGCCTGCAGCCCGACCTGCTTGGCCGGAAATGCCCCTGCTGTCCGGTGCACGGCCTCCCGACGGTGCTTCGCATGGCCGGCAAAAACCATGAGGCCAACTCGCCATCGCGGCGACTAAAGCCCCATGAAACCGATATGGATCGGGTGGTCACAAACCTAACAGGCGGAAGATGCCCCTGACGTTGTAGCCGTAATGGTGACGGTGGTGATGACGTTGCGGGATTTCGGCCTGGTCGGTGGCCGATGCAGCATGGATTCCGTTCCGCTCCGGACCAATGGCATCGAAGGCAGCCCTTTGCTCGTCGTTGAGCGAGTTGTAGAAGATATCAAGGGCTGGGCGCACCAGCCCGATCGCTTGAAGCAGGGAGTTCTAGTCTTGCTCCGACCGCTGCGAGGCGTGCCGGTGGCGTACGCGCGTCGTTCGGCGCACAGGATGATTTGAGAATTTCCGCCGCACTGGTCGCCGCATCCTGCAGGGCCGTGAGGTTAGTCCGCTGCGCATCGGTGGGCTTCACGTTGCGTTCGATCAAATCGTCCGGCCAATTCGTCGTTGCAGACTGTTCCGCATTGCAGTTGCTGTTGCTGAGAGACTCTTCTGGCTTCTCTGGCTTCGAGCGTCGCTGATCCGCGACCAGCGCCGTCACCTTGGCCTTTTGGTCATCGCTCAAGAGCCCGTAGAACTTGTCGAGCGCCGGCTCCAAAATGTCGACGGCGTTGCGCATCGCCTCAACACGCTGCTGCATTTCAGTGAGACGGCTAGGTGCGGTCAGCGCTATGTCCTTCGGGCATGAATTCCGAATGATCCCGGATGCTCTTTGCGAGGCGCTGGCGAGGTCGTCCAGCGCGCTGCTCTGTTCGATATTTGGCTGAAGTGCTGCCCGGAATTGATCGACGGGAAAGCCGGCGATATCGCTGTTGTCGCTGCCGCACATGTCGGCAACCGTCGCGGCGCCGGAGCCATCCGAAGGGGCCATCCTGGGTCCGGTATAGCCCGGCAGATAGCCGGCATAGCCACTCAGGGCACCATAATCGTACGGCCCGAACAGGCCGGCATAAAGATCGCCGTAGCCGTAGTCCCAGAAAAACGGATCGTAGCCCCCGCCCCACCAGGTGTAATCATAGAGATCATAATCAGCGTAGGGCCAGAACACCGGACCGACCCAGCCGAAGCCACCATGGGCGTGGCGCCACCACAGGCCTCCATTGTGATGACTCCAGGCGGCTCCCGCGGCGGCTGCCGTGATAGCCGCGCGCGATGTTGGATTTCGCAATCCGCCTGGCGTGTGCAGAGCATTCCGGATCGGACGTGAGGATAGCGAGCGGCCTACGGCACTGGCGCTGCGCTGCATCATACGGTTTTGCATCGCGTGGCCCGCGGCCGTGCCGTGGGCAATGTCCGCACGACTGCCGGTGGAGTGGAATTGGAATTGTCGCGCACTGGAGCTGCGTCCCACCCTTGGAGCGCCGTGAAACGCATGAACGCCCCCGCCGTGAAATCCGCCTGCGTGAAATCCACCCGCGTGGAAGCCACCTCCGTGGAAACCGCCACCGTGGAAACCGCCACCGCCGTGGAAACCGCCACCACCGTGGAAACCGCCGCCGCCGCGACCACCGCCGCCGCCGTGACCGCCGCCACGAGCCGCATAAGCCAGGTCGGTGATAGGTGCTGCCACAACCGCAGTCGCAAGGATCGTGACAAGCGTCAACATGTTGCTAGCTTTGAGCATACTACCCTCCACCCATTTCACGGCCGGCAGCACAGATCCAACTAGCAACTCTCCAAGCCGTTGATGGGTTCCGGTGATGAGAGCCCGCCATTATCCGCGTTCACTAGCATTTGTTCTCAAGGTTTGACCGGTTTCGCTCGATCGCCACGACCTTCCAGACGCTGCCCGGCGCAAGTTTTGTCGTCAACGGCGCGGCGCAGGCCTCCGACTCCGCGCTGACCACGGCTTCCGCCGAGTTGAAATGGACCAACAACTGGTCCGCCGCCGCCACCTTCGAAGGCGAGTTCTCCAGCGTCACGCGCTCCTACGCCGGCAAGGGCGTGGTGCGGTATGCCTGGTGAGAGCGAGGATCAGAGCGTTTTCCAGCGAAAGCCTGCCCCGCACTTGATGCGGGGTGGATGCCGGTTCGCGTGAAGAAAACGCCTCAAAATAAAGAGCTAGAGCCCGGTAAAACCGGCCTTGACCGGATCGGTTGAGCCGTCCAGCTCGCGCAAATAAGTCAGCCCGCACACCGTGAGCCGATGCGGATCTTTCTCACCGGCCTGAAACAGCTTGCCGATATACTCGGTCACCTTGGAGCGCGCCTCTTCGCTCCCGATAGCGGAGCTGTTGTTCACCAGCAGCGCATAGGTCTGCATGATGCGGTCGATGGCGGCTTCCATGGAATCCTCTGGGGTAAGGGTCAGACGAGTTCGATTTCGAACCGCGCAATCGCCTGGTTGGCGAGGCGAATCCGGTTGCATTCGCCGCGGTGGAATAACCGCACGACGATTTCGAGCAGAGCATCATGGGTGGCGATGATGTCGGGGATGGCGCCGGTCTTTCGAAGATAGTTCGATGCGATGGCATAGGCGTCGCCGACCACTTCCACGTTCATCAACTTTAAGCCGCGCTCGACCAGCATGAACCCTCGTTCTCCGATGCGGACTGATAAAGCTCACGCCGGGAACTAGGGCTTGTTTACAATTACCGCAGTAAGAGGAAAGCTGCGACGAGATTGAGGATTCCTGCAAAGCAAGCATCGGTTTTTTCGTAGCGTGTTGCGATGCGTCGGAATGCCTTAAGAGAGCAGAAGAAGTTCTCGACCAGATGGCGCCATTTGTACATTTCGACATCATGAGGAATGGGCCTGGCCCGATTGGCCTTTGACGGGATAACAGCAACAGCGCCGCGTTATAGAT
>CAVXGV010000001.1:0-18809 GCA_963761345.1 uncultured Gammaproteobacteria bacterium | reverse complement strand
AGTCGAACAATTCTCCGACAGTAATGTTGATGCCGGGCAACGCCTGGGGCACAACCGTCTCCGCGGCGGCGAATTCAGACTGGCGTAGGTACCCCTTCGCGGTGGGCTCACGATAGGTCACGATGCGCCTGCCCTCCACGTCGACTACCCAATACTCGGAAATCCCATATCGAGCATAGAGATTCAGCTTGACGCCTTGGTCGAAGGACAATGAGCTGTCGGACACTTCGATGAGCAGCAACACATCGGCGGCTTCGGAATCTTGCCGCTGTAGAAATCCGCGCGGCGCTTCAGAAGCATGAGATCGGGTTGCGGCTCTGAGTATTCTCCAGATTGACCGGTCCGCCGCTGACCACGGTCGCTGATCGCGACGCCGCCAATACAACTCGTGAAGGCGGCTCGTCAACGCTGTGAAGGCCAATCGCGCATTTCGCCCGATCAACTCGATTCGATCGTATTTGGTCAGTACACCGGTGGCCACCATCATTTGATAGCGGTTCGTGGTGATTCGCGTTCGCGTGGGCGTGAATGCCCTCTCATGCATCCTTGATGCGCTCTAGAGAATCGGTTCCCTTCTTCTGCGTATCCCCGCCCGTCGGGTCATGCAGATTGGTGCTGAAGGATACCAATACCATCACCGCCTCACCGGTATTGCGAAAGGCATGCACTACTCCCGGCGGAATGGTCAGCCGCCAGATCTCACCGCTCGGCACCTCGAGATCCCGGATCACCCCGTCCTCCTTGAGCCGGACCAGCAGGGCCCGCCACGCTGGTGGTTTCCACGGCGGTGCGGTGCACATGATTGCCGCGCACTCCATTGGGCTCGGTGAGCACGACATGTACGTTCTTTTGGCCCGCGAGTTCCGCGTCGTTCAACGGTTCAAAGACGCTGCCGCGCGCATCGCGATGAGTCTTTACGGGTTGCACGACGACCCGTGCCGTCATCGACGTCTTCCCCACATGCCGCCGTCCCGCGAAGCACACCCACGCCCAACATCATGTCCCATCCATCCCAGGCGCCGCCGCCGCCGCCGCTACTGGCCGGCGCACTCACCGTGAGCGAGGCCGCAGCACTCACTGAATTGCCGCCGGCCGGCGCCGTCGACAGCGCGTTTACCGCGATGGTGTTGGTGTAGGTCCCGGGCGTCGCGCTTTCCACGCTGACCGTGATGGTGCAGCTGCCCTTCGCCGGAATAATGGCACCGAGCATGGTCACCGAGCTTGCGGAGGTGGTCAGGGTTCCCGACGTCCCGGTGCAAGTGGTGGTGGGCGCCGGCGACGTTGCAATGACCAGGTTGGCGGGCACCGTCTCGGCGAAGTGGGACTGCGTCAAGTCGAAGCCATTGGCATTGGTGAAGATGATGCTGAGGGTCGAAGCCACGTTCTCGCCGACGCTGGTCGGCGAAAATGTCTCGCTGACCGCGGGCGAAATCGGCGCGAAAGTGAGCGGCGTCGGGCACGCAGTGGCGGCGGTGCCGGGAGCGGGCGGAGCATGCACGGTTGCCACGCCTGCGGCAGTGAACGAAACAGTGGCCGTGCTATCCACATGACCGGCCGAATCCCTCACGGTCAGCGTGAGTGTGCCTACGCTGCCGTTGGAGGTAACGGTGACCTGCGGAGCAGTGGTGCTGCCCTGAATGGTGATCCCACCGCCGGATGCCCACGAATAGGACGCAATGGTCAAGTTGCAGGCCGCCACGCTGGCGCTGGCGTCAAACTCGGTGTTGCCGGTGGCAGAGATCGCGCCGATCGGATTGAGGGCCGCGTTGACAGCGCTCAGCGCATTGATCATGCCGGCGCCGCACTGGGTGCCGTCGTTGGGGCAGGCGCATTCGCCGGAGCTCGATGCCCGGCCGGGCACACGGGAACTGCGGCCCGGCTGCGGGAAACGGGCTGGCACTCGATTTGATTCGCGCGATCAGCTGCGGAGGCGTCAGATTCGCATTGACCGCGCGCATCAGGGCGGCGATACCGGAGACGATGGGCGCCGAAAAGCTGGTGCCCAGATTGACGTTGATTTGATCCGTGTAACTGTTGGTGCCCGGAACCGTCGCGCCCGTGTTGTAGGTGGTATCGATGGATCGATAGCAGGCTCCGATCGCGGCCACACAGTTACCAGCCGGTGCGCCAACTGCCACTTCGGGTCCCAAACTGCTGTAACCCACCTTCGTGCCCACATTGCGCAATCCGGCCACGGCGAGCACTCCCGGGCAATTGCCGGGTGCATCCACGGGTCCGCTCTCGTTGCCGGCTGAGGCCACCACCAGCACGCCCATCGAGGTCAATGAGTTGACCAGGCTCGTATAGTTGGCGCCGCAGCCGCCACTGCCACCCAGGCTCAAGTTGATAATATCGGCGGGATACGGATTGTCCGGAACACCACTGACCGACATGCCCGCCGCCCATTGAATCCCCGCGATGATGTCCGAATCATAGCCGCCGCATTTGCCGAGAGCTCGGACCGGAAGTATATAGGGGCTCCAGGTCATACCGGCGATGCCACTACCGTTGTTGGTCAGGGCGCCCAAGACACCCACGACCCGCGTTCCGTGCCATGAACTATTGACCGGACCCTGGGACGTCGGGTCACCGCAGTCGGCCGGCGGAAACAGCGCATTCTTGAGATCGGTGCTGCTGACCCAATCGCCGGGATCGGACGGGTCCGGATCCCAACCGTCGCCGTCGTTGGCGATCAGGAAGGTCCCCAGCGCGTTATACGGCGACGTTCGGCTGTAGTCCTGGTCGACGAAATCGTAGCCCGGTAGCAACCGACCGCCGAAGCCTGCCCGCAGTAGATCAGGATGGTCAAATCGCACGCCGGTGTCGACGTCGGCAATGACGGTGCCCGAACTGCCCGTGGTGATGGCCCACGCAGAAATTGCATCGGTTGCGGACAGATCCTGAGTCGGGGTAACGCCATCGGGCATGACTATCGTCGCGCTGGGGGTTTGCATATACCACTGCCCGGTGGCGCCAGACGTCGGCACGAACAACGGGTCGTCCGGCACCGCGTGAGGGTAGCGACGGTGATCGACTTCGGCGAACTGCACCGCGGGATCGGCCCTTAATGCCTTGAGCGCCTTGTTGACATCGGCGCCGTACAGCGTCTTCTGCAAGAACAGCACGTGCATGCTCGGCGTCACCTGCCGCGAGCGCAGCATTGCCAATCCGGTGCGTTGCACCAGGCCGGCGACGTCCTCGTCCGAAGTCCGGGCCTGGACGACGGTAACGCTCTGCGGTCGTGCGCGGAACTTGATGGACTTGATCACGGAGTTGCCGGCGGTCGCGCGAAAGCCCACCACCAAGCGACCGGCCTGCGGACCGATCTCGACCGGATGCGTGCGCACAGGATTGGATTCCGGAATCGCGGCGCTGGCGGGGAAGCGTGTCAGACAGGCTGCACTCCCCAGCGCCAGAATCAACAGCAATCTTCCGATACCTGACATAAAAGCACCCCGAAAGCGAATTTCCCCGTGAATCCGCGCCCGCAGACTAGCAAACAATGGCGCCGTCGGAGTGAGAACTATGGCAGCAAAAACCTGCTTCTTTGCTCGGGATTCCGCCTGCCGGAACCTCGCGTCGGCGGCTGGCGACAGATCCGAAGCGCAGGACCAAGCCGGCGCGTAGAATGACGACAGGAATCAACGAATATTGAGGGGCAGATTTGATGACGTATGACAATCGGCAGTTCTATATCGACGGCGCCTGGGTCGACCCCATCGAACCGAAGGAGTTCAAGGTCATCAACCCCGCGACCGAGTCGGTTGCGGGCCTCATATCGATGGGCAGCGCCCAGGATGTAGATCGTGCCGTCGGCGCGGCGCGGCGCGCTTTCGACGGCTACTCTCGCACCTCGCCGGCCGAACGCCTCGCGCTCATGGAACGCATTCTCGCCGCGTACAAGGCTCACTACGACGCAATCGCGCAGGCGATATCAACCGAAATGGGCGCGCCCATCACGCTCGCCAAGGGTTCGCAGACACGGATCGGCGTCGGTCATATCAGCGCGATGATCGAGGTGCTGAAGACCTTCAAGTTCGAGGAACTGCGCGGCACGACGCGGCTGGTGCAGGAACCGGTCGGCGTGTGCGCCCTCATCACCCCGTGGAATTGGCCGATGAACCAGGTCGCGGCAAAAGTGGTTCCGGCGCTCGCCGCCGGCTGCACCATGGTGCTCAAGCCCTCGGAGTATTCACCGTTCAGCGCCATTCTGTGGGCCAAGGTCATGCATGAGGCCGGCGTGCCCGCCGGCGTCTTCAACCTGGTGAACGGCGACGGTCCGAGCGTCGGCGCGCCGCTGTCCTCGCATCGTGAAGTCGACATGGTGTCGTTCACCGGATCGACTCGGGCCGGCACTGAAGTGGCACGCAGCGCCGCCGCATCGGTGAAGCGGGTGCATCAAGAATTGGGCGGCAAATCACCCAATGTGCTGCTGGATGACGCCGATTTTGAGCGCGCCGTCAAACAGAGCGTACTGCACGTGTTCCAGAATTCCGGGCAATCCTGCAATGCGCCGACGCGCATGCTGGTGCCCGCAGCCAGGATGGCGGCTGTGGAAGCCATCGCCAAGCGCATCGCCGAGACCGTGGTGGTGGGCGATCCGGCGTCGGAGAAGACCACCGTGGGTCCCGTGGTTTCCAAGCTGCAGTTCGACCGCGTCGAAGGATTCATCGAGAAGGGAATTGCCGAAGGCGCCCATCTCGTCACCGGCGGCGCCGGCCGGCCGGAGGGACTGGCGAAAGGCTACTTCGTCAAACCCACGATTTTCTCGAATGTGCGCAATGATATGACGATCGCCCGCGAGGAGATTTTCGGACCGGTACTCTGCATCCTGCCCTATCAGAATGAAGAGGAGGCCGTGCAGATTGCCAATGACACGCCGTACGGATTGGCTGCGTATGTCTGGTCGCAGGACAAGGTGCGCGCGCGGCGCATCGGCAATCGTATAAGAGCGGGTCAGGTCGCTCTGAACGGCGCATCGGGGGACATGCAAACACCCTTCGGCGGCTTCAAGATGTCGGGCAACGGGCGCGAATACGGCGAATTCGGTCTGCGCGACTTTCTGGAGGTCAAAGCCATGATCGGAGTCGACGCCGCTTGATACGGGCGGGAAACCGCCATCGGTGGACCCGGAGCCCCAATGGCTGATCCCGCCGTTCTGCGGCTGGAGAACCTCAGCAAGCGCTTTTCGGCGGATCGCCCGGCGATATTCGAGGGGGTCAGCCTGGAACTGTGGCAGGGCGAATACCTGGCTGTGATGGGCGAGTCGGGTGTGGGCAAGTCCACACTGCTCAATTTACTCGCCGGCCTCGATCAACCGGATTCCGGCCGAGTGCTGCTGGACGGCGTCGATCTCTCGGCGCTGGACGACGATGCCGTCACCCTGCTGCGGCGCCGGGCAGTGGGCTTCGTCTTCCAAGCCTTTCACGTGCTGCCCTATCTGAGCGTCGAACAAAATGTCGCCCTGCCTCTCGATCTGTTGGGCGTGGCCGAGCCCGAACGCAGTCGGCGCACGCTGGAAATGTTGGCGGGCGTGGGCATCGCCCCGCTCGCGCGGCGCTTTGCCCGGGAATTGTCCGGCGGCGAGGTGCAACGCATTGCCATTGCGCGGGCGCTGGTGCATCAACCGCGTTTGCTGCTGGCCGACGAACCGACGGGAAATCTCGACCCGCGCAGCGCAGCCCAGACTCTGGCGCTGTTGCGTGCGCAGGTTAAGGCCAATGCCGGCGCCGGCATTCTGATCACTCATTCGCGCGCCGCAGCGGAAACCGCCGATCGGATTCTGGTGCTCGATGCCGAAGGCTTGCGGCCACTGGCGCCGGGCGAATGAACGCGCGGCACGAATCACGGAGTCCGTTCGCCGTTTGGCGCCTGCTGCTGCTGTCGCAGTTGCGTGAATCGCCGGCGCGGTTGTCGGTCACCGTGCTGGCCATCGCGCTGGGAGTTGCGCTCGGCGCGGCGGTGTACCTCGTCAACAACGCCGCTCTCAATGAATTCAACCTGGCCACCAAACGGCTGGTGGGTGAGGCGGACATCGTGGTGCGAGGTCCGCGCGAGGGTTTTCAAGAGACCCTGTTCACCCGCTTGGCCGGCGATGAGGCGGTGAGCACGGCGAGCCCCGTGCTGGAACTGGAGGTGGCGCTGCCCGGTCGGCGGGATACGCTCAAAGTACTCGGTATCGACCCGTTCCGCGCAGCCACGCTGCAACCCGCGCTCATCGGCGATATCGGCGACGGTCTGTTTGCACTGTTTCAAAGCGACGGGATCTATTTGAGCAGCAGTGCCGCGCAAGAGCTCAATCTGCAGCGGGGCGAGGAACTGCCGGTCATCGTCGGCAGCGCACCCAAATCTCTGCACGTGCTCGGTGTCCTCTCCTCCGCGACGTATTCCCAGGAACTCGGATTGATGGACATCGCCTCGGCGCAGTGGACCTTCGGCCGAATCGGCCGGCTCAATCGCATCGATGTGCGCCTGCGCCCGGGCGTCGACGTCGACCTCTTTCGCCGCGGCTTGGAACGGACTCTACCGGTCGGCGTGCACGCCATAGCGCCGGAGGTCGAGCGCGATCGGGCCATCACCGTCACCCGGGCGTATCGCGTCAATCTGAACATGCTGGCGCTGGTCGCGATGTGGACCGGCGCGTTCCTGGTGTTTTCGACGCAATCTCTATCGGTATTGCGCCGTAAACGGTCGTTCGCGCTGCTGCGCGCGCTCGGCGTGACACGGGGACAGTTGCAGCGGGCGCTGATCGGCGAGGGGGCCGCCCTCGGGGCGGCGGGTTCGATTCTCGGCGTCTTGGTGGGCGCCGGATTTGCCGCCCTCGTGTTGCAGTTTTTGACCGGAGATCTCGGCAACGGTCAATTGCATGCAATCGGCGCATCGCTGCGCGCGGCGCCCGCGCCGCTGCTCGCCTTCATTGCGATGGGTACCGTGGTGACGAGCATCGGAGCATGGCTGCCGGCCCGGGCCGCGGCACGCCAAGCGCCGGCCCCCGCATTGAAAGGCGGGGACGGCGACTATGCGGTGGCGGCTCGATCCAGCGCATACCTCGGCGTCGCCCTATTGGGTGGGGGTGCGGTGCTTTCACGGCTGCCTGCCGTGGCAGGCCTGCCGCTGTTTGGGTATGCCGCGATCGCCTTGCTGTTGTTGGGTGCGGTGCTGCTGGTGCCGACCCTGACCGTGAAAGGACTGGGGCTTGCGCCGCGCACCCATCGCGTCGCGTTGGACACCGCCGTCGCACAGCTGCGCGAAAACGTCGGGCTCTCCACCCTCAGCCTGGCATCGATCATCGTGAGTTTTAGTCTGATGGTGGCAATGGCCATCATGGTCTATTCCTTCCGCGTGTCCTTCGAGCACTGGTTGGAAAAACTCCTGCCCGCTGATTTGCAGCTTCGCGAACCCGTCGGCAACGACACTGCGTATTGGTCCGCGGCCGACCAAGCGGCGCTTGCAACAGCCGCCGGCGTATCGCGCATCGAATTTCGCCGCAGCCGGCAGCTGCTGCTCGACCCCGCCCGCCCGCCCGTGACCCTGATCGCGCGCGGCGCCACGGCTGCACAAACGGCGCTCGAACTGCCGCTGGTGCGAAGCGCCAATCTGCCGCCGGCGCCGCACCTCGAGCCGGCATGGATATCCGAAGCGCTGCAAGATCTCTACGGTTACCAACTGGGGCGCGAGATCGACGTGCCCCTCGCCGGCCGCCTTCAGCGATTCACGATAGCCGGCATCTGGCGCGACTACGCGCGAACCTCGGGGTCCATCGTGATCTCGCGTCCGGCGTACGTGGCCGCAACCGGCGACGACAGCGCCAATGAGGGTTCCATCTGGCTCAAGGCCGGCGCCGACGCCGCGTTGACGGAGAGCGCGCTGCGCGCCCGCTTCGCGCGCGGCGACTCGCTCGAGATTTTGACGAGTACGGCGCTGCGCGAGCGAAGCCTGCGCATCTTTGACCGCGCATTTGCCATCACCTATGCGTTGGAAGCCATCGCGGTGCTGATCGGGCTTGCCGGCGTGAGTTTTGCGGCGAGTTCAACCGCCCTCGCCCGCCGCGCCGAATTCGGCATGCTGCGCCACATCGGCATGCTGCGCCGGCAGATCATCGGCATGTTGGCCGGCGAAGGGCTGCTCCTGAGCGGCTTCGGAGTCCTCTACGGCCTCACTCTGGGCGGCGTGCTGAGCCTCGTCCTGGTTTATGTGATCAACCGCCAGTCCTTCAATTGGAGCATCGATCTCGCCATTCCGGTCTGGGAGCTCGCCTTGCTCAGCGCCGTGCTGATGGCCGCGGCGGCGGTCACGGCCATATGGAGCGGCCGCGCCGCCACCAGCCAGGCTGCGGTACAGGCCGTGCGCGAGGATTGGTGAGCATGTTCCGCCGCGTGAGGAGCGTGACCTTTCTGCTCGCACTGCTCGCTGCTGGCGCGGTGTCGCACAGGGGCGCAGCAGCGCCATCTGCGGCGGCTGCGGCATCCCCTGCGGCGCCGGTACTCGCCGGACGGGCTCTAACATTTCCAGCAGACTACGGCAGCCACCCTCAATATCGCACCGAGTGGTGGTATGTCACGGGCTGGCTCACCACCGCGCACCACGAGACGCTCGGCTTTCAGGTCACGTTTTTTCGCACCAAACCGGCCATCGACGACGAGCAACCCCAGTGCGTTTACCCCGCATCAGCTGCTGATCGCCCACTGCGCCCTGAGCGACCCGAAACGCGGACACCTCTGGCAGGACCAGCGCATTCGGCGGGCAGGCATGGGGCTCGCGGAGGCCGCAGCGGACAATACTCACGTATGGATCGATCGCTGGTCGCTGCATCACGACGCGGCCGCCTACACGGCAAAAATCAATGCTGAGTCATTTTCGTTCGATTTGACCCTGACCGAAACGCAAGCCCCCATGCTGAACGGAGATTCCGGATTCAGCCGCAAGGGGCCGGAAGCGCAATCGGCCAGCTACTACTACAGCGTGCCGCACCTCAAAGTCTCCGGTTCGATCGTCCGCCAGGACCAGCCGGATCAGGTGACCGGCGAGGCATGGCTCGACCATGAATGGTCCAGCGAATACTTGGACGCCGAGGCCGCGGGTTGGGACTGGATCAGCGTCAACCTGAATGACGGTGCCGCGTTGATGGCCTTCCGAATTCGCGGCTTGCGAGGCGAGCAACGCTGGGCCGGGGGATCATTGCGCGGCGCTGACGGCAGGCTGCAAATTCTTCAGCCTGCCGACGTCGAATTTCGCGCCGGGCGGCAATGGACCTCGGCGCGAACTGGAATAGCGTATCCCGTGCAATGGCGGATACGCGCAGGAAACCGGGAGATCGACCTGCAGCCCTTGCTCGACGATCAGGAGAACGACACGCGGCTCTCCACCGGTGCGATTTATTGGGAGGGTGCGGTGCAAGCCTATGAACAACGGCAACTTATCGGCCGTGGGTATCTGGAAATGACCGGTTACGGCGAGCGATTGCGTCTGCGATGAGGTTACTTGAAGAGGCCGCGGATCTGATTCACGCGGCGACGCCAAAAGAAAGACGACGGAATGGCGATCGGAGCGCAGTACCCGCAACAATTCAGGAAAGATTCCACCGCGAAGCAGAAAATTCTTGCGCCGCCGCTGATTGGCGCTTCGCAAGTGATCGAGCCAGGGTGCTTCGCGAATCTCCTTGCTGATCTTGACCGGCGTGCTGTACTGCAGAATGTACGCAAGCCTCGGCGTATTGGTCTTGTTGCCCGCCGAACCATGCACCGTGCGCCCGTGATGGATGATCATGGCGCCCGCCGGAATTGGCCGCACCGCCGCCGTTTTAGGATCGAAACCGGCATAACACTCGATCGTATTGGCTTCCTTGGCACCTCCGTTCAGGCGATGGGGAAGCAGGCCCAACTTATGCGAACCAGGAATGTATGCCATGGCACCATTTTCTATGGTGCTATCGGTCATTGCGATCCAAATGCTGATTTCATCATATTCAAAGCCCGGCTCGCGAAACGCTTCATCCTGGTGCCAAGGAGTAGGACCGCCTTTATGAACTGGCTTGAAAATCGTGTGATCTCCGGCAAATCCGGCCTGCGCACCCAGCAGCTGCCGAGCGATTGCTAGAGCGGTTTTCCGGTACGACAATTTGCGCAATTCGGTCGCATACAAGGACGGCTGCAGCACGCTCGGCAAGGTGGTTTCTTCACTGCCATCTTTCGCGATGAGGTCTAGATTCCTACCCTCGCTGCGGCCTTCGCCGCTCTCGAGCATGCGCATGAGAATATTGCTGCACCATTCGAGCTCGGGCTTTTCGATCAGCGGTGTGTCTATCACAAGAAAACCGTGCCGAAAGAATTCAGCGATTTGCTCGGCGCGTAAGTGGTTGGTCCAATGCTAAGCCCTGAAGACTCATGAAATAATTACAAAACTCCTGGAAAGCAGGCACCCCGAAGTATAATGGCACGGCGCTGCAGTTGTAAGATTCCCGCCACGGTATCGTGCTCATGTCGCCGGATTATGTGAACATCCGCATATCTGTCTCAATACTGAGACAACAGCCGCTGGATAGTCACGCACGTTCTCCCCATCTCCACAGGTCGGCTATTCGCAGGGGCTCTGCAACCGCCCACTAATCCACCGCACCGTGCAACTTGCGCCATCACGCTCGGTCAATGAGAGGCAATCAAGGAGACCTTATGGCCATTTTCAAAATTCGCGTCCGAGGCGGCGGTTCGTCCGCGTTTGCTCTTGCCGCCTTGCTCTTCGCGGCGGGCGCCGGCGCGCAGAGTCTGGACGCTTGTTTGCCCATGACCATGCCGAGCGCAGACGTCTTGTTCAATTCGCAAAAGAAAGTCTTTGCGCATTACTTCTCGATGTTTCCCTTGTCCCTGGACAACAAGCCTTCCTCGCAGGATTACTACAATTCTCAACATCTAAACAAGGCCGGGGAGTCGGGTAAGTGGGCCAAACAGGGCGGATTTCTCAGACAACGGCCGCTGGGCGTGGGGGTCAGCTCCGATCCAAATTGGCGGCTCTTGAACATGGAGAGTGAAGTAAGAATGGCGATCGCTCGCGGCATTACGGGCTTTACCATCGACGTGTTGGGCGTTCGCGACGCGACCGACAGCGCCGGCCGTGTGCAGCTGCTGCTTCGCGCCGCGCACGAAGTCGATTCTCGATTCAAGATTGTGGTAATGCCCGATATCGCGCAGCTCAAAGGCGATTCGGATTCGGTGACAAAAATCATTGCCTCCGTGGCCGCAAGCCCGGCTGCCTATAGATTGGCAGACGGACGACTGGTCGTTACCGCTTTCAATGCCGGCGGCAATTCGCCCGAATGGTGGTCGAATGTGTTTGCGCAATTGAGCGCTCAAGGTATCAAGATTGCGTTTGTCCCCACGTTTCTGGGTTGGCACGGGAAGGCGGGCGCGTTCGCGAATTTGAGCCATGGATTTGCGGATTGGGGGACAGTCACCTCGAGCGGCGCCCGCAATATGCAGGGCGATCCCGCGACCGCCCATGCCGCCGGCAAGATTTACATGATGCCCATCGGTCCGCAGCAATTTCGTCCCAAGGGCCCGGTGTTTTGGGAGGCAGGAAACAGCGATGCTTTCCGTAGCGCCTGGATGAGTGCCATCAACGGCGGCGCCGATTGGGTCCAAATCGTGACTTGGAGCGATTTCTCCGAATCAAGTCAAATCGAACCGTATACGGATGCCACGCTGGCACGGGACATCGGCACCGGATACTACGACCTGAACGGCTATTATTCTGCCTGGTTCTTAACGGGCCAACAGCCCTCCATCACACACGATGTGCTTTACTATTTTTATCGCCGTGAGCCAAGCAACGCTGCGAGCCCCGCTCAGGCGTCCCCCTCCCGAGCGACCAACAGCGTCCCGGAAGACAATATCGAATTGGTTGCGTTCCTGACGGCACCGGGGACCTTGAAGATCAGCGTCGGCACGCAGGAATCGGTGCAAAGCGCCCCCGCCGGAATCACGTCATTCAAAGTACCCTCACAGCCGGGCGTACCCACCTTCTCGCTGCTGCGAAATGGCTCGAGCGTCTTCTCGTTCCAGGGCGGCGTTCGCATTTACGATGCGGCCGGCATTCCGTCCGGAGTGCACGACATGACCTACTGGAGCGGCAGCGCAGACAGAGGCGGTGTTTGCACCTTGTAGGAACTCATTTCGGTGCCGGTTGCTTCAATCTCCAAATAACAATCACAAAGGGCACGAAGGTGAAGCAAACAGCCGCAATCGACGATGCTAGAACGCCCCCGGCCGGACCCACCTGACCGATCAAGAAAAATTTAAGTGGTATGGCCAACCCCGCCGTCAGCACCGCTGCCGTGACCTGAACCCTGATCATGTGCAGCCCGTTGAGCAGCATTGACAGGGCATTCACGGTACATTGAATGACGCACCAAGCGCCAAGGCAATACAACACAATAGGATCGACAGGCACGTCTTTGCGCGTCCACAGCGAGACGATCAGTGAACCAAAGAATATGACGCCGACCGCAAAGACCATGCTGCCGGCGAGAGATATCGCAAGCGACCGCGTCAGCGCGCGCCTCACCCAGCCTCTATCCTGTCGCGCCCACGCTTCTGCATAGGCCGGCCATATTGGCATCAGCATCACAAGCATCAAATTTGTGCCGACGCCAAACACCCTTTCGTAGACCGAATAGTCAGCCACCGCCGTGGCGCCCAACAAATGAGCGATGATGAGCTTGTCCGACGCAAAGCTCAGCGCGAGACTGAGTTGCAGAACGACGAACATCAAGCCCGTACTGAGGATTTGCTTCATCGCCGGCGTGCTCACCAGCGACCAACTGGGGCGATACTGTTTGTTGCGATTGAAAAAGATGAGACCGTTGATGATGCCCGCGACCACCGGGGTGCCGGACATGGCCAAAATGAGCAATGCGACGCTGCCCCGCTCCACGGATACCAGCCAGATCGCCGCCAACGAGGCGAACAATCCGAGCGTCACGAAAAGATTACTGATGAAACCGTGCTGCAATGCGAGCTGCACGCGGGGGACTATGAGCGTCGAAATGCTTGCCGCCACGCAGACTATTAATGTGGCAATTGCAGGTCCAGCGTCCGCTTTAGCGGTCGGCGAAACCACATTGAAAACATGCGCCCAATCGACCGCCGGATATACGATGCCAAAAAACAGCAACAACATACATGCGGAGATGAAGGTAAGAATCGCAAAACCGCTCGATACGAAACGCCGAATTGCGATTTGATCGTCGCGCCCGGATGCCTGCGCGATGACTGTCAACAAGCCGCTGCCGATGCCAAAATCCGCAAATGTAAGCATGGAAACGACGGAGGTGACGGTCATCCACAGGCCGAAGCGCTCCGGCCCCAAATAATTCAGCGTCAGGGGCACCGAGACGATGGTCATCAACATCGAACTGGCGCGCGCGACCAGCCCGGTGAACACCGTCAGCTTTATATGTTTTCCGCGGCGGGCCGTCCGCGCACGCTTGGCGTCGTGGGTTTCCTCCGTCACGCGAGAGCGCGCATCTTCACCGGCACCGCCGGGTTCCCGTAACAAACCATCATTGCCGGCAACGTCTTGAATACGCTGCTCCGGGCTCCCACCACCGCTCCTTTGCCGATTGTGACGCCGGGACCGACAAACACGTCATTCGCCAGCCATACTTCATCCCCCACGAAAATTCGAGTCTTCACCGGATCCTCAACATAGGGAAAATCGCGCTTGGTGTAGTCATGGCTGCCTGCGCAAAGGTAGCAGCGCTGCGACACTGATACATTTCGACCGATGACAATATCTTCCAGGGAATAGATAACCGCGTCGTCCCCCACCCAACTCCAGTCCCCGATGCTCACCTTCCACGGATAAGTGATGCGCGCAGACGGCCTGACGTGCACGCCCGACCCTATGGTCGAGCCGAATATTCTGAGCAGCCAATTGCGCCAGCCGTACATGAATTGGGGCGACATTCCGAACAACGTGGCCTGGACGATCCACCAGCACTGAACGTAGAGGGAAGATCGGCCGCGAAATCCCGGGGGAATCCTAAATTTGCTCAGATCTTGTATGGGCTCGGCCATTGCTCAACTTCTCGACGTAAAACGGCACGAACTCTAGAATTTGAAGTTAACTCCCACTTTTCCAATATTGTCATCGTAGCTCAAATTGGCCTGATTGGACGTGCGGTGCTCGATCCGATAGGAGCAGGTGATTGTCAGCGCCCGTGATTGGCTGAAAATGAACGGCGTATAGCCGAGATTGACCTGGCCCGAGTTGATCCGGTCGCGGCGGCTTCCGACGCTCGCCACAAATTCGTTGACGCCGACGAAGTCCTGTTCGTCGTGGGTCAGGACCAGGGAAAGCGAGATCCTCTCCGTCGGAGTCCAGGTCGGCGCGATGCTGAACGCCTTGGATACGTAGTAATCGGTTTGTGCGCTCAAATCCGCCTGAAGATCGCGCGATCCCGCGAACACAATTTCCGTTTTGTCGGTCGGATGCCAATCATACGTCAGCCGCCAGATATAACCGGAAAAGGCCCCGATGACCGTATTGGGATAGGTACGCTTCAGGTACCCGACGAGGGCCTCGAGCTGCGACTTCTCGGTAAGGGCGTCCCTGAAGGTAAGTCGCGCCGTATCGTCCCGATAGTCCTGATCGAATTCCACCCCATTCAATACGCCATTCTGCGAATAATCTGCCTGCGTATGGCGGTAATCCAAGTTTAGAGTGCTCGACGCACCGGTCGCATATTCCATGCCGACGTCCACCGCGTTGCGCCGATTGTCGTTGATCTTCAATGTCGCCTGGCCCTGTGAAACATCGGTAGACATCACACCGCCGAATACGGCCACATGCGGCCCCACCGCATAGCGTAGTGAACCAAAGGTCTCCACCACATCCACCAGGTTTTTTTGATAGTTAAAGGTGTTGTAGAACCCGCCCAGCGTGCGAATATAGTTCGCGCCCAATTGACCGGAAAGTGCGCTGCCTATCACCCAATTCCACTTGACTGAATCGTTGGTCGAAACATTGTTTAGATCGTCATTGCGCGCGAAGCGATTGTCATCGACACGCAAATCGACCGTCACGATCTGCCTGCCAAGAGTCCAAAGGCCGTCCATCCCGACCGATCCGGTATAGATGTGATCCGCGCGGCTCGCTCCGGGACCGACCACGGCGAAGACGTCGGTGTTCGACGGAAGACGGTACAGATTGCTATCGTACGCCGCCTGACCGGCCACCAGAAAGCTCAGCGTGTTGCCGCCTTGAGCCAGAGTTTCATCCACCGGAAGCGTGGCTCTTTCCAGCGTATCGCGGTTCGCAACGTCTGCCGAGGCCTTGTCGCAGAGACCGAGCACACATGCGGCACCGAGCACCGCCGCCGCCATGCCGCGAACGAAACGCTTGGCCGCTTCGCGGCCTCCATCGGGCGCACCCGCAATCTGTTCGACCAAAGCCTCGAGCTCCACTCTGCTCAAATCGCGCAGACGCCGCGCTTGCAGCAACGACAGTTTTCGCGCCTGCAGCAATGCGGAAACATCCACATTGAAAGCACGTATTTGCGCAACCGCCGTCGCGACAAAGGAGGACTTCGCACAGACGACGCCGGCGCCGTGCGTCAACATTTCAGAAATGGCCCCGCGATCGCACGCGATCACGTGCACGCCGCTGCGCATCGCCTCGTGTATGACGAGCGGCTCCGCCTCATTGGCGTAGTCCGTCGGGAACAATAAAACATCGAGATCCCGATAAAATGCCGTCTTCGCCTCGTCGTAGATGGGACCCAGATAGGTCACTTCGCTCGAAGACCCCAGCAGTGCTTCGAATTGCGGTCGCATGGCGGGATTCAATGGACCCGCCACTCGTCCAACATAAGGAATGCCGGCGCGCTTCAATTCCGCCAACACCGAAAAGAACTCTCCAATCCCTTTTTCGAAGCTGACCGCGGACAGGAATCCCACGCGGACCGGCGACCCGGCCTCCGGAATGCGCAGATTCTCCTCCACCGGCGCAAAGAATGCGGCGTTGGACACAACCCTGACCTTGGCGGGATCGATCTGGTAAAGGCGAATCAGTTCCTCTCCCATGCGCCCGCTCAATACAACATGGGTTTCATGACGCACGATCTTGAACAGCAATCGGTTCACGAACGACGGCGCATTGATGTACGCAAAACTATGGTGATGCACGAACATTCGATGCCCGCATACCTTTGCCGAAAGTACATGGGCCAAATCCAGCCATTGGCCGCGTCCGCCCGACAGTCCCACGTACAGATTCGTGTTTCGCGTTCTAAGACACCAAAGAAAATTGCCAATGAGATTGGTCAAAGGACGCAGTCTCGACGAGAGTCGATTGTCGCTCCTCGGCGCCCTGTTGAAGACTCTGACAGTCGTCCGCGCTGCCAGCAACTCAGCCATGGCTCCGCAGATATTGGAGAACCCGTGAACCGGCGGAGGCAAGGGCGCCACAAATGCAACATTTTTACTCACTGGATGTCTCCAACAATCCGCTCGCATCCATCGAGAATTTGCGATGCCGCGCGATTCGGAGTGAACTCCGAAATGACCTTGAGGCAGTTCTTTGCAACCGCCACTCTATCCGCGGCCATCTTGATGACCGACCGAAGCGCGCGGAACAACTCGTCAACGTTGCCGGCCTCAAACGAGTACCCGGTGACCCCATCGATGACCAAATCGGGAACGCAACCGCACACGTTGCTGACGACCACCGGGCAACCATAGCTGAGCGATTCGTTCACCACCAATCCCCATGGCTCGCTGTGACTCGGCAGAACCGATGCCGTGCTGTTCATGAACAATTCGGCGATTTCGGTGATGCTTTTGGCACCCAGAAATGTGACGACGCCTTCCAGCCGTAATTCACCCACGCGGGTCACCAATTCCTCGCGAAGCGGCCCAGCGCCCACCAAATCCAATCTCGCGCCCGGATCTTGCGCGTAAACCAATGCAAAGGCCTCCAACAAATCGTTGATCCCCTTCTCCACGGAAAATCGTCCGACGTAGGTAAATCGATGGATGTTCGTCGCGGCCGGCGGCAAGGCTTCGTATCTCGCCAATACATGCGCCGGATCGTATTCATGAGGCAGCGCCGCCGCTTGATAGCGGTAAATTATTTTTGCCTCCTCAGCGCCATATTTCATCAGGTATTCCTTGCTGCGAATTCCGTAGCAAAAGAAACCATCACAACCGCTGAAGAACACGCGCTTCGCCAATTCCCGCCAATTGGATTTCGGCCGATCGAACTCCGTTGAGTCGCAGAATACGGCGCGTTTTCGCCGCAGCAGAATGCAAATCAACAGCATTGCCCAATACTCCACGCGGTGGTAACCGGGCATGACGACGAGATCGGAGGGATGCTTGAAAACGTCCTGAACCAGAGTGATGACGCGGCGCCACCGCGATGGATTGCTGTAAGCACCGCGGAACAGCAGGCGAAATGGGTAGGTGTGGTACGAGAGATCGACATCTCCAAGCGCGACCCGCTCATCATCTGTTTCTGCAATTTGAATGAAGGATGTACCGATCCCCCGCGCCATGCTCTGCACGTATACTTGCGAAAATACTCCGCCTTTGTATTTTGACCAAAGAATATTGTGGTAAATCGCAATTTGCATACAAATTCATGAACTCATGTGGGTGGTTGCCCGAACCGCGCCGCATTTGACCGCCACGATCTAAAGGATTTGCCCGCTCATTTGAGTAAACCGCTGACTTGCTGATCGGGCGGCGGCGAAGGATCTGCAATCCGGAAATAGCGCTGCCCTATGCGCCGACCGCCAATCGACAGGCAAGCTGCTGCGACCCAAAACGCCAGGAAGGCACCCGTTCCGTAGGCAAACGCAACCATCAACGAGCCGCGCAACGCAAACATAAGAAATAACGAGGCATAGACAGCGAGGGGAAAAGCTAGGGCCCTGCCGTCATCCGCTGCAAACCTGTTGAGCCACTCCACAAATACCGCCAAAACGGCGCCGTAGAGGGCCGCGCCGAGTGTTCCGAAATCAACATAGCCTTCCGCCGGCAGCGGTGCGGACAGATTCGTAAACCATCCGCTGTGGTGCATGATCAAATAATTGCCAATGGCGATTCCCGAGGCAAGCGGCTTCGTGTGCCAAACGGAACTTGGCACGAAAAATAGAACATCGCCCAACAGTTGCCGGCCCCAGCCGATGCCCTGCCTACCCACCATTTCGACGATCGTGTAGGTATTCGCCCACGCATCGTAGTTCACGGAAAGATAGTGATCCTTCAGCGTCTCCACCACTGCGCTCAATTGCACGCCGTGTAAAAACTGATGGTGGCTGTGGGTCATCACCGTTATGGCCGGAAAGATCAGTACCATGCTGGCAACGAGCAAAAACAAGCGTCCATTCAAACCCTGCAGTTTTGATCGAAACGCGACGAATATGAGACCCAGGTATACGGGTCCCAATGCGTTGCGCTTTTCGGTGAGCGGATTTTCGGTGAACGCACCAGCATTAGCAACACGCCCAACACGCACAGGCTGCTAAACACCCACCTCTGACGCGCGAATCATCCCGTGAAGATAAATCAGCAGCGCGGCGGATGGCATGAACAACAGGAATCTTGATCACCAAGGTGGATGGCGTGATCAGCCCCAACAGCGCCGCGTCCGCTTGATACGGTGTTCGCCCGAGGACCGCAACGACGACGACGCAGATGCCCAAGAGCAAACAGATCCCAAATGGCGTAAATTTTTCCGCCTCTTGTCTTTCGGGGTCGGGTTGGTCCACGGCCCCGTCTGCAGCCATTGGTCTGTGCACCAAGGCGTAGACC